>NZ_VFIA01000042.1 GCF_014282275.1 Spirosoma utsteinense | reverse complement strand
CTCAACGGGTGCTCGGTCAACACCCCCGTCAGCTACAGCTGTAACTGCGCTTCGGTCGCTGCACCAGTCAGTGGCGGTGACAAGAGCATCTGCCAGGGGGAAGCCCTGCCAGCGCTGAACGTCACCGTCGGGACGGGTCTGACCGCTAACTGGTACGCTACGGCCACGGGCACCAACGCCCTGGCCAGTGGCACGCTGACCTACCAGCCGGTAACCAGCGGTACCTACTACGTCGAAGCGGTTGACGCTAACTCGGGTTGCAGGAGTGCTACCCGCACAGCGGTTACTCTGACGGTCAAAGCGCTGCCAACCCTGACGATCGGTACCATTGCCTGCGCAGCTGATGTGCGGACCTACGCGGTCAGCTTCAGCAGCAACGGTGTGGTCACGGCCAGCAAGGGTACGGTGAGCGGTAATACGGTCAGTGGCATCCCAGCGGGAGAAACGGTGATCCTGACGACAACCCTCAACGGGTGCTCGGTCAACACCCCCGTCAGCTACAGCTGTAACTGCGCTTCGGTCGCTGCACCAGTCAGTGGCGGTGACAAGAGCATCTGCCAGGGGGAAGCCCTGCCAATGCTAAGTGTATCGGTAACCACGGGTCTGACCGCCAACTGGTACGCTACGGCCACGGGCACCAACGCCCTGGCCAGTGGAACACTGACCTACCAGCCGGTAACCAGTGGTACCTACTACGTCGAAGCGGTTGACGCTAACTCGGGTTGCAGGAGTGCTACCCGCACAGCGGTTACTCTGACGGTCAAAGCGCTGCCAACCCTGACGATCGGTACCATCGCCTGCGCAGCTGACGTGCGGACCTACGCGGTCAACTTCAGCAGCAACGGTGTAGTCACGGCCAGCAAGGGTACGGTGAGCGGTAATACGGTCAGTGGCATCCCAGCGGGAGAAACGGTGATCCTGACAGCAACCCTCAACGGATGTACGACCAGCACCGCACCGGTCAGCCAGACCTGCCAGGTGTTTGATCTATCACTGGTTAAGTCACTGGCGGTAGGACAGCCTTCGGTGGTGCCAGTCAATTCGAATGTTGTGTTCGTCATCGCCGTGACCAATGAAGGGACGATACCGGCAACGGGCATTGTGGTGAAGGATCAGCTGCCAACGGGGCTGACCCTTGCCGATGCCAACTGGACACCCGTCGCTGGCGGCACAATCCAGCGGTCGATTGCCACTACGCTGCTCCCGGGTGCGACCACTACGGTAACCCTCACGGTAACGGTCGGCGCTTCGGTAACGGGTACGCTAACGAACCTGGCTCAGATCAGCGACGCCAGAGACGACAGGGGCAACCCAGTACCGGACAGGGATTCGGCACCGGGCAATGGGTTCAGCAACGGGGAAGATGATGCAGACGACGAGTCGATCAGGGTCACTCCCGTATCGGACAACTTCGGTGTCAGGTCGACCACGATTTGCTCGGGCAGCACGGCAACGCTGGTAGCCAGCGGTTGTACGGGTCAGGTAAGCTGGAATACGGGAGCAACAGGGACCACCCTGATTACCCCTGTACTCACGGGCACCACCAGCTACACGGCAACGTGTACGACAACGGGTAGCAGTGTCACCGCCGTCGGCACCGTAACGGTTGTGCCGGTATCTCCGGTCACCATCACGGCCTCCAGTCTGACGGTCACTGCCGGCACCTCAGTAACGCTGACAGCCACGGGTTGCACAAGCGGAACGCTGAACTGGTCAGCAGGTGGTCAGACATCGTCCATGATTATTGTGCAGCCAACGCAGGCAACAACGGTTTACTCGGTAAGCTGCACGACGGCTTCGGGCTGTACATCGCAGGGTTCGATTACGATCTACCGCGGGGATGTGCTCCAACCCAGGCTGGTACTGGAAAAGCTGGTCGATCGTTCCAGAGCGCAGATTGGCGAGTTACTCACCTACAAGCTGATTATCCGGAACACCGGCCTGGGTATTGCCAATGACGTTGTCGTTCTGGATTCGCTCGATTCCGGTCTTCAGTACATCGCCGGATCAGCGCAGGCATCGTTGGGTAGCTTCGCTCCTGCCAGCTTTGGTGGTCGCTGGACAATCCCTCAGCTAACGGCTGGTAGCAGTGCTACGCTGACGTTGAGCGCCCGGGTAATGACCAGTGGTGTGCTGTATAACGTAGCCATAATTCCTGGCGATACCAACCGGGTATGTACAAGCATACCGATGGAAATCTGCCCGGGTGAACAAATCATGGCAACGGCACCAGGCGGACGGACGGACCTGAAATGGTACCGCAACGGCGTACAGGTAGGCAACGGGGCACAACTGGTGATTACAGAGCCAGGTATGTACACCGTACAAACGACAGCCGGGACTTGTCCTAATAACCAGTGCTGTCCGCTGGAGGTCATTGCCAGTACAAACTGCTGCCCGGTCAAGATTTGTGTTCCGTTTGTGATCAAGCAAACAAAAAGAGGACCCCGAATTGGTGACCGCTAACCACATCAGTTTAGCCGGAACATAATACGGATTGCAACCGCCCCAAAGGTTTTCTTTGGGGCGGTTTGCGTTGCAGGCAGTTGGCGGACCAATAACCTGGCAGCTGCTTTTGATATCGTGTGGCCCAAAGCCTGTCCGTTGCGAAAGGCACTTTTCCAGCGTTGGCCGAGCAACCCGTTGAAGAAGAATGATTAAGCGATGCCGGAGTCAACTTTTAAGCACCTGATTTTGTTATCTTATCAAAACAGATCCAGATTCGTCTGTTAACTTTGTGGCTTCATCTGTGCCGTTACGATATACTCTATTATGTTATCAATCAATAATTTACAGGCCTCCATCGGCGATAAACAAATTCTGAAAGGACTAAATCTGGAGGTTAACGCCGGTGAGGTTCATGCCATTATGGGTCCCAACGGTGCTGGCAAAAGCACGCTGGCATCGGTATTGGCGGGCCGTGAGGACTATGAAGTGACGGGCGGCAGCGTGCTGTTCGATGGCGAGGATTTGTTGGATATGGCGCCTGAAGTACGGGCCGCCGAAGGCATTTTCCTGGCGTTTCAGTACCCAGTCGAGATTCCGGGCGTGAGCACCACGAATTTTTTGAAGACGGCGATGAACGAAATTCGTAAACACCGCGGTCAGGATCCGCTCGATGCCGTACAGTTTCTGAAGCTGATGAAGGAGAAGATGAAACTCGTCAATATCGACCAATCGTTGTTAAGCCGGTCGCTGAACGAAGGCTTCTCGGGCGGAGAAAAAAAACGGAACGAAATTTTCCAGATGGCGATGCTCGAACCAAAACTGGCCATTCTCGACGAAACTGATTCGGGTCTGGATATCGATGCGTTACGTATTGTGGCCGAAGGCGTAAACACCCTGCGGTCCCCGGAACGGGCAACAATCGTTGTTACTCACTACCAGCGCCTGCTCGATTATATTGTTCCCGATTTTGTTCACGTCCTCTACCAGGGCCGCATTGTGAAATCTGGCCCTAAAGAACTGGCGCTCGAGCTGGAAGAAAAAGGGTATGATTGGATTAAAGCCGAAGTAGAAGCCAGCGTATAAGTTTTTAAGTGCTGGGTTTTTGAGTTCATAAACGCTTGGAAACGTACGCTCTGAAACACTTAAGAACTAACCAACTAATATGACTCCCTCTTACGCATCATACAACGAGTTTAAAGACCAGTTACTGGCGGCTTTTCAGTCGAACGAGGAACGTATGAACGGGGAAAGCAAAACTCCGTTGCATCAGGTTCGCCGGGCAGCGCTGCATCAGTTCGACCTGCTGGGCTTCCCTACAATCCGGCATGAGGAATGGAAATACTCCAACGTGGCCAATCTGCTCAAAGAAGCGTTTGACCTCGACAATTCTTCTTCGCTAACCGCCGATGATCTGACCCCGCTCCAAATTCCAAACCTCGACGGCAACATTATTACCTTCGTAAATGGGATTTATCGAGCCGATCTGTCGCGTCTTGTCAGCCCGGCTGAACAGGTACAAATCACTAGTTTTGCCGAAGGTGCCAAAGCAGACCCCGATTTTATCGGCGCCCACTTTGCCCGTTACGCCGACTATCAGGATAACGCTTTCACAGCCCTCAATACGGCCATGGCCAGCGATGGCGTCGTGATTCGGGTGCCGGCCAACACCACAGTTGAGCAACCCATTATTCTGCGTTTCATTACCGATGCCCGTGAGCGCAATATTGCCTCGCAGCCGCGTAACCTTGTCATCGTTGGCCAGAACTCCGAAGTCACCATGGCCGAATCGTTCCGGACGCTGGGTGGCCGGACCAGTTTTGTCAACGTCGTCACTGAAATTGCGCTGGAACGCGACGCCCGGATGCAATACTATAAGGTTCAGGACGAAACGGACAACGCTTATCATATTGGTACTACCCAGGTAAACCAGTCGGATAACAGTCATTTCTATTCGGCTACAGTAACCCTCAACGGTAATTTTGTTCGGAACAACCTGAACATCGTTCTGAACGGACAACATGCCGAGGCTTTCATGTATGGCCTTTATATGCCGAACGGCCGGCAGCACGTGGACAACCACACGCTGGTGGATCATGCAATGCCCAACTCGTACAGCAGCGAGTTGTACAAAGGTATTCTGGACGACAACGGCACGGGTGTCTTCAACGGAAAGATCTACGTCCGGCCCGATGCCCAGAAAACCAATGCGTATCAGTCGTGTAAAAACGTGGTTTTGTCATCTGGTGCATCGATGAACACCAAACCGCAGTTGGAAATCTACGCCGACGACGTGAAATGTTCGCACGGAACGACCACGGGCCAGCTGAACGACGAAGCTTTATTTTATATGCGTTCGCGCGGTATTCCCAAAGACGCAGCTCGTACCCTACTGCTGTACGCCTTCGTGCAGGACGTGGTAAGCCAGATAAAAATTCAGCCCATCCGCGAGTATCTCGAAGGCGTTGTAGCCCAAAAGCTGGGGCAGTAAGGCAAGTAGTGATGAGTTAGTAATGATGAACGATGAGTAGCTTTTGCGACAAAATCATCACCCATCATTACTAACTCATCACTTTTTAAGCACCTTTCCCCTACCCTCTTTGTTGTTTCTATAGCACATTTCACCGACAACCCATGCAATCGGCCATAGACAACACCCTCGATATACAGCAAATACGCAAAGACTTTCCAGTACTTGACCAGCAAATCAATGGTCGGCCACTGGTTTATCTGGACAATGCAGCTACCAATCAGAAGCCTACGGCAGTTATCAACGCGCTGACTCAGTACTATGAAGGGTACAATGCCAATATTCACCGGGGTATTCACCACCTGGCCGAGCAGGCTACGGCCGCTTTTGAGGCATCGCGCCGGGCTGTGCAGGCTTTTCTAAACGCAAAGCACTGGGAGGAGATTATCTTCACCTACGGCACCACTGATGGCATCAACCTGGTCGCACAGAGCTATGGACGCCGGTTTTTAAAGGCGGGTGACGAGATCATTATCTCGACCATGGAGCACCACTCCAATATCGTGCCCTGGCAAATGCTCTGTGAAGAGAAAGGCTGCGTGTTACGGGTGATTCCGGTGGACGATAACGGCGAGCTGATCATCGAGGAATACGAAAAACTGTTATCGGAGCGTACCAAGTTCGTTTCGGTCGTTCATGTATCGAACTCGCTGGGTACGATCAATCCGGTCAAAACCATCATCGACAAAGCACACGCAGTAGGTGCCGTTGTTCTCATCGATGGGGCGCAGGCATCGTCGCACCTTGATATCGATGTGCAGGTGCTTGACGCCGATTTCTATGTTTTCTCGGCCCATAAACTGTACGGACCAACGGGTATGGGTGTGCTATATGGCAAAAAAGCCATTCTGGATAGCATGCCGCCGTATCGGGGTGGTGGCGAAATGATCAAGGAAGTATCGTTTGAGAAAACCACTTACAATGAACTGCCGTATAAATTTGAAGCCGGAACGCCCAATATTGCCGATGTAATAGCGGTTAAGACGGCGCTGGAGTATATGGACGGTCTGGGTAAGGAAAATATTGCGGCCCACGAACACGACCTGCTTAAGTATGCCACCGAGCAACTCGGTGAGCTGGATGGTTTACGGATCATTGGTCAGGCAAAAGAAAAGATAGGCGTGATTTCCTGGGTACTCGATGGCATTCACCATCAGGATACGGGTGTCATTCTCGATCAGCAGGGTATTGCTGTCCGGACGGGGCACCATTGCTGCCAACCATTGATGCAGCGCTTCGGCATTGCTGGAACTACCCGGGCGTCGTTTGCCGTTTACAACACCAGAGACGAAGTCGACCGCTTGGTAACAGGTGTTCGGCGGGTGCAGAAGATGATGCTTTGATCGTTACTCTTTGTTACTATGTTCGCCGAAGAAATCTTGCTCGATAGAAATCAAGTGCTCGCAAGCCTTAGTGAGTTACCTGATAAAGTATCTTCAAAAGAATTAATAGAGCGCATCTTGTTCATTAAACTGATTGAGAGTCGGCTACGTGAACCAACTGAAATTTCTCATGACCAAGTCATGCAGGAACTTAAGGACATCAAGCAGAAAAAGTTGGCTAGTCTAACTAAGAAAGCATGATCGTCTGGAAGGAGTCAGCCAGCGAAGACGTTCGGGATATATGCGACTATTTATTTGACCAGTCGATTGCTGTAGCCGACGAATTGGAGAAGAAATTAGGCCTGATTGCTCAATTTCCAGAAATGGGCCGGATAGTGCCTGATTTCTACATCTCTTTTATTCGGGAAGTTTTCGTAGGCAGGTACAGGTTAGTGTACAGCACGCAGGAAACAACGATAAAAATTCTTGCAGTCCGACCCATGGGTCGGCCTTTAGGTAAACTTTAAGTATGACCATCAACGAGAAACAGGACGAGATTATCGAAGAATTTGACTTGTTCGACGATCAACTCGACAAAACGCAATATATTATTGATCTCGGCAAGAAGTTGCCACCCATGTCCGAATCAACCAAGACGGATCAGAATCGTATTATGGGTTGCCAATCGAAGGTTTGGGTCGATGCCGAAATGAAAGGCGACGGTCTCTACTTTTACGGTGATTCGGAACCTACGGCTCAAATATCGAAGGGCCTGATCAGTTTGCTGATTCGGGTACTCTCGGGTGAGAATCCGGAAGCCATTGCCAACGCCGACCTGTATTTTATTCCCCGCGTGGGCATGGGCAACCTGATCACATCGTTGCGGGCCGGCGGGCTGGCTTCAATGATCGAGCGCATGAAAGCGTTTGGCCGGGCCTATGCCAGCCAGACCGCCGACAAGTCCAACGCATAACTTTAACCAGCCATTGACGCCTGTCATGAACGACGAAGCAGAACTTAAAGAACAAATCATACTGGCGCTCAAAGGCGTATACGACCCTGAAATTCCAGTGGATGTATACGAGTTAGGGCTCATTTATGATATCAAGATATTCCCGGTCAATAACGTGTATATCCTGATGACGCTGACATCGCCCTCCTGCCCATCGGCGGGCGAGATCCCGAGTGAGATTGAAGAGAAAGTGCGGGCGGTTCCGGGTGTTAACGACGTCAGCGTCGAATTAACATTCGATCCACCCTACTCTACCGAGTTAATGTCGGAAGTAGCCAAATTAGAATTGGGCTTCATGTAAACGAATAATTAGCCAATCGGTGTTATGCGGTTGGCTAGTCGCTCAACAAAGAACTATAAACTAAAAACTGTACACCGAATTATGTATCCTCCTCACTTGCTTGTCCCGATGCGGGAAGACCTGACCAGCGTTGGTTTTCAGGAACTGACCACTGCCGATGACGTGGTAAACACCATGGAAAACGCGCAGGGCACTACGCTCGTCGTTGTCAATTCAGTTTGCGGTTGCGCTGCCGGTGCAGCCCGTCCAGGAGTGAAAGCGGCTCTGGCCCTCAGCCCGGTTAAACCCGACCAGATGGTGACGGTTTTTGCCGGTGCCGATCTGGATGCTACCGAGAAAATGCGCGAGTATTTTCTTCCTTATCCGCCTTCATCGCCTGCTATCGGCATTTTTAAAGATGGCGATCTGGTTCATTTCATCGAGCGGCACCACATCGAAGGCCGGTCGGCTCAGATGATTGCTCAACACCTTGAAATGGCCCTGGAAGAGTTCTGTACGCCCGCCAACGCCTAACGCGGACTTCAGTCCGCACGTAAGGATTGCTGGTTAACCGGCGCCAATCACAAAACCCCCTACTGCAATAAAGCTGATTCATACCGAGCTTTATTGCAGTAGGGGGTTTTGTGTGTTCGGCAGACTGAAGTCTGCGTTACGTGACGGCAAATACTTTCGCCAGTAACCGCGACAGCGGCAACAGGCAGAATACAAGCATAGCCAGCGGAAATGAAGCGAAAGCAGCTACCCAGGCTGCGTTCATGACAATGACCGATAATACCCCCGCCCGCACAGCCATGCCAATGTTATGTCCCACCGGCTCACGGACGGCGCGCCACAAGGGCGGAAAAATATAATAACCAAACAGCAGCAGAAACGGTAGTGCTGTTCCCAGTTGTTCTCTTCGCTGCGCCAGAGCGGCCACACAGCCGATCACAAGCGCATAGAGCAAACCAGCAGCCCGCAATGTTACCGGGCTGCCGCCATGTACCTCACCACGGCTGATCATGGTAATAGCTGCAATGTATATAATTGGGACCAAGCCTATCCACACCCAGGGTAAGACCTGATCGGCCAGAATACTCACCCCCAGTAACAGGTTTAGTCCCCGGCACAGGCCCATGTTCAGGGGTCCCAGCAAATTATGATGTTTACCAAAACGGTCGTACACCACCGACGCCACAGCAATACCGATGGCCAGCAGGCCAGCCGTTTGATTGACCAGAAACGAGGCACCAATACCAACCGCCAGAAGCAGACTCCCCAGACCGGCGGCAGTGCCCTTGCTGATGACACCGCTCGGAATGGGACGCTCGGGGCGCTCAACGGCATCCAGTTCAGCGTCAAACACATCGTTGAAAACGACCCCACCGCCATATAAACCAACCGTTGCCAGACATAGCCAGCCTACCGGTGCCGGAAGCGGTGAGGGGTCCTGAAAATAGCCTGCAATCGCCATTCCCGCTAATACGTCAGCAATGGCCGTAACCAGATTGGCAGGACGGGTGAGGGATAAAAGGGCCTTGATCTTACTCATTTAGTGATGTCAGTATCTGCATATGGTGTCGGGTTCTGAATATGTTCGTGGTGTCAGGTTCTGGAGCGCCAGCCCGGTCAAACCCGATACCACGAACTCCACGGACACCATACTCTAACGACACTTCGCATGCTATCTATTTAATAATCGTCGATTCTTTGTCCACGCGTGGTGCCTGTCCACCGCGCAGCACCGAACTGCCGTTGAAGCGCTGGCTCTGATCGATGGTCAGGGGCTCCAGCAGTTCCTCGAGGTTAAGCTGACCACTTTGAGCAAAAGCGGTGACAGCATTCCCAAACGTAACCAGCTTAATAGCCTCATCTGAAATGCCGTGTTGCTTCATTAACGCAGCAGTTTTAGGAACAGCCAGCGGGTCGCTGACACCCCAGTCGGCTGCCGAATTGATCATGATGCGCTCAGGGCCATACTGCTTAACGATCTCTACCATACGTTCATTCCCCATTTTAGTGAATGGATAGATCGTAAAGCCAGCCCAGAACCCGCGATCGAGTACCTCCCGCACCGTTTCTTCGTTGTTATGATCCACGATTACCATACCTGGCTCGACACCGTGCTCGATGGCGATGTCCATACTGCGGCTGGTACCCTGCTTTTTATCGCGGTGGGGCGTATGAATCTGCACGGGTAGATTAGCTTCTTTGGCCAGGTCCAACTGGGCCCGGTAGTATTTATCCTCGGCCGGCGTCTGATCGTCGAAACCAATTTCACCAATGCCAACTACACCTTCTTTGTAAATAAACAGGGGTAGTATTTCCATAACCTGCTCAGCCAGTGCTTCCTGGTTGGCTTCCTTGGAGTTCAGACCGATGGTGCAATAGTGCCGTATACCGAACTGTGACGCCCGGAAACGTTCCCACCCAACCAGCGTAGCAAAATAATCCCGGAACGAGTCGACGCCAGTGCGGGGCTGTCCCATCCAGAAAGCGGGCTCAATAACGGCAACCACACCTGCATCAGCCATAGCCTGATAATCATCGGTGGTACGGGAAATCATGTGGACATGCATGTCGAAAAACGACATACCCTGGATTGAATCCATGAAATTCATAGCGAGTACTGCATTAAGAAGTAATTGGTTACTGCCGGCAAGATGACAAAGATACGGCACGGAGCGGCATGTTTTTTTAAGCAATTTCTAATCAGATTCTCACCATTCCCTAACCTCATTTATACAACCTTATTCAAACTCTATACGTTTTATAGAGAGTGAGACAACAAATTTTCAGTATGAACATGTACAAACAAAAAACAGGAAAGTGGCTAACCTACGCAGCCTTACTGCTGACTGTTGGGGGCGGCCTTATGGCTTGCCGCGAAAATGCCATTGCCGATCTGAAACCGGAAGACAACGCGGTGTATATAACAAACCGGGATCGCAGCGTCGACTTTGCTCAATACCGCACCTTTAGCTTACCCGATTCGGTAGTTGTTGAGTCGAATGACCGCTACACGCCCTCGCTGACGGCGACCGAGAGCCAGTTTGTGACGAGTGTAGTCAGTGGACTTACAAGCCGGGGTTTCCAGCGGGTTAGCCAGGGACAGGCTGCTGATCTTGGGGTAGCGCTCATTCGGGTCGATAACCGGTATACGGGGGTCAGCGCCAATCCTTACGGGTCCTATTATTCAAACTACTGGTATGGAGGAGGCTTTGGTGGTGGTCTGGGCGGCTTTTACGATCCATTTCTCTACCCAAGTTACTATACCTACCAGGTAAGTGACCGCTACTGGGAGATCCGGATCGTCGACCTCAAGAACCGGCCAACGGGCACTACAAACCCCGACCAGCAGCAGCTTCAGGTTATCTATAGCGGCACGGTTCGCGGCTCTGAAGTGACCGATGCTGCCGCAGCGCAGCAAGCCGTTACCGCCTTGCTGGGTCAATCTCCTTATTTACAAACTGCCCGTTAAACATCCTATGAAACGCATCACAGCATTGATTGCCTTGCTGGCCTTTACTATGGCGGCACAGGCTCAGTACAGGAACGAACCCAACGACGTATTTGCCTCTCAGTTTGACCGGTATGTTACGTTCAGTCTGGCAGCCCGCTACGGCGTGGCTATGCCCCTCGGTGGCCAGAAAGGCTATATTGATCGGATTTCACCAGCCAATGTAGCCATCGAGGGCGAATGGCTGTTTCCCAAGCATTTTTCGCTGGGGATAAAAACCGGCTATCAGTATAACCAGCAACGCCTGGACCGTCAGGTATATGAACTCGGTGATGAAACTGTATCGGCGGTACAAACCCGAACGCTGACCATAATTCCGGCTATGGTTTCAGCCTCGTATTATTTCGCCGAAAACTCGGCTGCTATCCGGCCTTACGTGCAGCTAGCCGGGGGCGGTGCCTATGTCGATTATACAAATTTCTTCGGCCCGTTATCCGATCAGAACAACGGCTTCAAGGCGGCTATTTCCCCGGCCATTGGTTTGAAGTTTTTTGGCCAGCGTGATCAGAAGCTTGGTGCCGAAGTGCAGGCGCAGTACCAGAATGTGTTTTTCAACTACGACCTGCTCCGTAACAGCAGTCCGTCGCTAATGCTTTCGGCTGGGCTGGTTTATCGGATGTATTAGAAAATACAACAGGTAAATCTATACGTATAGAAAACAGGTGATTCAAACGACGTTGCAGCGCCGTAGGTGTGTCCTGTCAATAGAGAATTCGGTTCCTAAAAACACAGTAGCGCCGTAGGTGCGAACCATCAGCCAACGGATGGGTCGCACCTACGGCGCTTTATTGATACGTGTTCGATTATTTGGCTATTGACAGGCCGCCCCTACTGGGCTGCTCGTCCTACGAACCACTTAAAAAAATGCCTTTCACCTACTCCATCAATAGCTCGATATGGGGCGGCAGGCTGCGCCCGGCAGCCCGGCGTTCGGCGGCATAGTCGGCCAGTGTGTGGGCCAGTCGTTCGTTTCTACGTTCGTCCAGGCCAATAATGTGGGTTACATCCTTGTCGGTGAAGAACGCTTTCAGGATAAGCTGATTCCAGGCAGCCTCATCGAAATAATCGGCCGGATAGGGATTATGCAGCATGATCGCCGATTGTACATCCGCAATATTATTCCGAATACCTTCTGTTGCCTGAAACCGCCAGCTTTCGGGAAACGCCAGTACGGGCAGAGCTGAATATAGGGCAACCAGTTCATTCAGTTCGCCTGCCTTGAAGAGTTCGCTAATGGTGTTGACATAGATGGTTTTCTCGTCGGCGGGGAGTTGCAGCAGCCACCACACCCGCGCCAGCCGATCCATTGTCCAGCCTGCCACGCTAAAACCTGGCCGAAGACGCTGGAGAGAAAAGGCCATATCGGCCGGCACATCGATGCCCTTCCTGCCAACGAAACGGGGCATGGCCGTAAAAACGCGGTAAAACGAACTTACCTGAGGGTTCTGGTGGTAAGCATCGACCTGCTGACGCAGATACTCAACGGCTTTCCCGGAGTCTGGCTGCTGTTCGATCAGGTAAAACAGCGTTTGACTCATTGTAGCGATATTCATGCGGTAAACTTTGGCAAAGTTTTAGACTTTGCCAAGGTGGCGGGCAAACTATTCACTGCTATTTTTTGCTTTGGGGTGAGCCTGATCGTACGTTTTTTTCAACTGCTCCAGACTCGTATGGGTATAAATCTGCGTTGCCGCTAAACTACTGTGACCTAACAGATCTTTGATGGCATTCAGGTCGGCCCCCCGGTTGAGCAGGTGCGTTGCAAACGAGTGACGCAGTACGTGTGGGCTCTTTTTTTCGAGCGTCGTTACGAGCGTCAGGTTTCGTTTGACGATGCGCTGAATCAAAACCGGATAGGCCGCCACACCTTTATCGCTCACGATGAGTACAGCCTGCTCGGCCATCCCTTTAAACTCGGTTTCTTTCAGCAGAAGATACTGTTGAATTAGTTCAAACAGTGGTTGCGTCAGTGGAATGATCCGGTGTTTATTACGCTTCCCAAGTACTTGTATCGTCTTGTCGTACAGATTGACATCGACCGTTTTGAGTCCGGTCAGTTCGCTCAGGCGGATGCCGGTACCATAGAGCAGTTCGAGAACCAGTTTATCCCGGACGCCCTCGAACGTGTCAGCAAATTCAACGTCGTTCAGGAGCATTTCCATGGGTTTCTCCTCTACATAGATGGGCAGCCTCTTGCTCATCTTGAGGGCCCGGACCTTGGTCATAGGATCCAGATCGATCACTTTCCGGCGCAGTAAAAAGTCGAAGTACGCCCGCAACGTAGCTATCTTCCGATTGACCGACGACTTGTCCAGTTCAGCCTCTACCAGACTTACGATCCAGGAGCGCACATGCCGGAAGTCGGCCTGCGCGGGTTGGGATATATTGCATTCAGCCAGCAAAAACGAACTGAACTGCGCCAGATCGTTCGCATAAGCAGTCACGGTATGATGACTAAGTCGCTTTTCGTACCGGATGTGCTGGAGAAAATCTTCAGAGGGCGTGTTCATAGGATCGGGATCCTGACTGGATTTTTACGATGAACGGAATTGAGCTGCACCAAAGCTACGGGAGACAGGCCTCAAAATACAGATAAAACAGGCAGGATTACACCCAGTTTCAGGCAACAAAAAAGCAGCAAACATAACTGCTTGCTGCTCTGTGCTTTTTCGCGGATTCGTTGAATTTGCTGACTGCGCAATCAACGTGTCAATGAATAACCGCGCTCCACCGATAGGACCGCGTGGCCTATTGCTCGGTGTGGTTGCCGTACATACGCTCTTTGTATGTGGCCTTGATAACTTCCATGCGACGCTTTACCGACGGCTTTTTGAACGCCGTCCGCGACCGCAACTGCCGCAACACGCCCGTTTTCTCGAATTTCTTCTTGAAACGCTTGAGGGCTTTGTCAATCGACTCGTTGTCTTTTACATTAATGATAAGCATGTTCTGAAATATTGTGTTTAGCTAAAACGGGTAGCAAAGGTACTAGATTTGTGGGCATGAAGCAAGCCATAATCGACTTAGGAACCAATACATTTCACCTGCTCATCGCCGAAAAACAACCCAACGAGTCATACACGACCCTTTTCCGCGAAAGCCGCCCGGCAAAAATAGGCCAGGCCGGCATTAATCAGGGGCTCATTACCGAAGAGGGAATTGATCGGGCGCTGACAGTTTTAAGGTATTTCCGGCAAAAACTGGACGAATTCGGTGTGTCGCCCGAACAGGTTGTTGCTACCGGTACGAGCGCTATTCGCGTGGCACGTAACCAGACCACCTTTATCGAACGGGTTATGCAAGCAACGGGCATCCGGATACAGGTAATCTCGGGTGAGCAGGAAGCCGACTATATCTACCACGGCGTTCGCGCGGCTGGCGCGTTGAGCGAAAAAACTGCCCTGATCATGGACATTGGCGGGGGAAGCGTTGAGTTCATTCTTGGCAATGAGTCCCGGATCTTTTGGAAACAAAGCTTCGAAATTGGTGGGCAGCGACTCCTCGAACGGTTCATGCCCGGCGACCGGGCGGCACCCATCACGACAACCAGCCAGCGTCGGCTCCATGATTATTTCCGGGAGCAGTTATTGCCACTCACCAATGGTATCCACCAGTACGAACCAACCGTTCTCGTCGGCTCCTCGGGCTCGTTCGACACGCTGGTCGACATGTGGTACATGCATGAGCACGGCCACCTGCCCCCACCTGACCAGACCACCTTCAACCTGCCGGTATCGGAGTTTTACCGGGCCTACGAACAGCTCATCACCCGCAACCACGCCGAACGGATGCAGATCCCCGGCATGATCGAACTCCGCGTCGACATGATCGTGGTTGCCATTTGCCTGATCGATTATATCCTGAAAACATACGCGCTTCGGCAGATCACAACCTCGACCTATTCACTAAAAGAAGGGGTCTTAAGTAGCTTATAACGACGCTTTGCTTTGTGTGAGTATCCCGGACGGCCACGTCCGGGTTTAATGTATTCCTTCCTCACACCCGGACGTGGCCGTCCAGGCCACTGCCATGAAAGCTAAAACCAGTAAGCAATCGTCCTACAGCAACCTGACGTACACCGCGCTCATTCTGCTCATTGTTATTCTGGCGATGACGTTTCCACAGCCGTTTCGCGAGATTGGCGGCTTTCCCCTGAAGAAGCTTATTATTCCGTTGTTGCAGCTTATCATGCTGGGCATGGGAACGACCATGTCACTGGCCGATTTTAGCGAAGTCGCCAAGCAGCCCCGTGCGGTATTGATCGGTCTGGTTTGCCAGTTCACCATTATGCCATTTATGGGTTATTTCCTGGCGAGTACGTTTGGCTTCCCCCCCGAAATTGCGGCTGGTGTCATCCTCATTGGTTGTTCCCCCAGCGGACTGGCCAGTAATGTCATGTGCTTCATTGCCAAAGCCAACGTTGCCCTCTCGATCACCATCACCTCCCTGGCCACCCTCCTGGCCCCGGTGCTGACGCCCTCCCTGATGAAATTGCTGGCGGGCCAGTTCATAGCGGTGAGCTTTACGGATATGATGATCGACATCCTGAAGATCGTCATTTTACCCGTTGTGGTAGGTCTGATCCTGAACCGGATTTTCCGTAAATCGACGGTGTTGCTCAACCGCGTCATGCCGCTGGTGTCCATGACTGGTATTATTCTCATTGTGGGCATCATCACAGCCGCCGGTCGTGAGAGCCTGTTCACCGTTGGCTGGACGCTCGCCCTTTGCGTACTGCTCCATAACCTGAGTGGCTTTGTGTTCGGCTACTCGCTGGCCCGGCTCTTCCGGATGCCGGAGCAAAGCTGCCGCACTGTTGCCATCGAAGTCGGACTTCAAAACGGCGGATTAGCCTCCGGTCTGGCCCTGCAAATGGGTAAAGTAGCCACCGTGGGGCTCGCTCCTGCCCTGTTTGGCCCTATCATGAACATGACCGGCTCGCTGCTGGCCACATTCTGGAGCCAGCGCCCGCCCAAAGTGGTAGCCGACACACCCGTTGTGGCTGTATCCCGCCCGTAACATCTCTTCTGTATAACCTTCTATGACAACCGAACTCCTGGCTAACCTCTGGCGCATCAATCAGGCTACAGCTGCGGGGCCCATTCAAAAATTGACGCCCGAAAACTATCGCAACCGATTAACAGCTGACACAGCCTCGGCAGGATTCATCGCCCTCCACACCGCCGAATCCATGCATAGCTTTGCAAAACTGCTGTTCGGTCGGGAGATGAGTATCGAAACGCGGGCCATGGGTGGTGTATCAGATGATGGAAAACCCATCGACCTCGCGTTGGTGCAGACGATGATCAATGAAGCCTATGGCCTGATCGCCGACCATATCCGGCAAACACCCGACGAACAATGGGCTGAAATCATCAAAACGCCCTTTGGCGATACGCCGAGAATGGGCGTCCTGGCTTTTCTCATGCACCATAACTCCTACCACGCCGGTCAAATTGCCCAGGCGGTGAAAAAGGGACAGCCATCTCCGGTATTCACCGAGTCTTAGATCCGGCTACAGGTTAAACGCATTAAAGTGGCTGGCCAGGAGACATTTCTACTACTTTTTGAGTAGTTGCCCAAGCAACCGCTTCAATTCATCGATCTCCAATTGTTGTTGCTGGTTGATTGCCTTTTGCTCCTGTCTGCCCTTTTCTAACTGGATACTGTAGAGCGTTAACTCCTCAATCTTTTCCAGAAGCGTA
This sequence comes from Spirosoma utsteinense, assembly GCF_014282275.1. Classification (GTDB taxonomy): domain Bacteria; phylum Bacteroidota; class Bacteroidia; order Cytophagales; family Spirosomataceae; genus Spirosoma; species Spirosoma utsteinense. Next base: position 26,675 of record NZ_VFIA01000042.1, on the reverse strand, counting down.
GCGTCCATCCTGGCGGCATCGAGACCCTCCTTTACTACTTCATTAGCCGAAGGAACACCGGGTAAGTGCTGGTGTTTTTGAATGAACCGCTCCAGCTCAGCTAAGGAGCGTAGCCGATAGCCACTCATAAAGACTTTATCAGACCAATCAGACACGCTTCGAACGGCATAATGACCCGCCGGGGTAAGAACGAGTTTACCCATACCATCAACGGTAAGCAGCTTCTCAGCGGACGTTAAGTGAGCTGGACTGTTGGCCGTAAGCCGGCTGAACCGAACACCCGATTCGTGATCTAGTCCACTATCGATGTCTAGCCGTGTAGTAGGCGTACTGGTACCAATGCCAACATTAGCCTCCTTGCCCAGTACCACCGCGTTACTTACGGCGACATGAGCGCCAGCACCGATAGCGGTGGCGTTGATCAAGTTTTGGGCAATAGCATCGGCTCCGGTACCTACAAAGGTATTTTGGAACCCGTTGTCATGCTGGCCGGTATTGTAGCCTATGTAAACATTGTCGTCACCAGTACTGCTAGCAGGTCCAGTTCCATTCCCGATGAATGTATTGTGGTTGCCCAGGGAATTGCCTCGCCCTGAAGCTGTACCAAAAAAGGTATTTCCCTTACCGGTGGTGGTTATATAACCGGATTGATAGCCGACAAACGTGTTTGAGTCGGCCAGGGCGTTATAACCGGACTGGTAGCCCAGGAAGGTGTTCTGCACTCCGGTGGCGTTGGCATAGCCGGCTTTGGAGCCCACAAAAACGGTGTTGGAGACGGTGGCGTTATAGCCAGCTGAGTCGCCTATCATCACGTTATTGTAACCGGTTTGGTTCTTGCGTCCGGCGGACACCCCTACATAGGCGTTGCTATAGCCGGTCGTGTTCGCATAGCCTGCTTCAACCCCTGTGAAGACATTGTAATTACCCGTCGTGTTCGCATAGCCTGCTGCAATCCCTATAAAGGCATTGTTAGAACCCGTGGTATTTGATCTGCCTGCTTGACTCCCTATAAAGGCATTGCCAAAACCCGTGGTATTTGAACTGCCTGCTGAAGACCCGGTAAAGGCATTGAAAGAACCCGTGGTATTTGAACTGCCTGCATAAGCCCCGGTAAAGGCATTGTTAAACCCCGTCGTGTTCCTAAAGCCTGCTTGATTTCCTGTAAAGGCATTGAAAGAACCCGTCGTGTTCGCATAGCCTGCTTCAGCCCCTGTGAAGACATTGTAATTACCCGTGGTGTTATAATAGCCTGCTTGATACCCTGTAAAGGCATTGGCATTGCCCGTGGTGTTATAATAGCCTGCTTGATATCCTGTAAAGGCATTGTAATTACCCGTGGTGTTCGCATAGCCTGCTGCAGCCCCTGTAAAGGCATTGTTAGAACCCGTCGTGTTCTGAAAGCCTGCTCCATCCCCTGTAAAGGCATTATAAGAACCCGTCGTGTTAGCATGGCCTGCATAAGACCCTGTAAAGGCATTGAAAGAACCCGTCGTGTTCCGAAAGCCTGCTTCATACCCTATAAAGGAATTCCAACCACCCGTCGTGTTGGCAATACCGACACTCCTACCCAGGAATGTATTTTGACCACCCGTCATGGTGATGTTCCCAGTCCCAACGCCCACCAGGACATTGGCTGAACCCGGTGAAGCCGCAGCGGGCGAGGTAGCCACGTAGTTGTTTTGAGCCAGCCCTGAAACGGGCAGCCACAGGGCTACTAAAAGATAGAAGTGTATACGCATAGCAGATGAGGATAGACAGGGAGTAGAGAAGGGATGATTAACTTAAGACGGTAATAGAAACGAGTGGTATCCCCAAAGGTCACCTATTTATTCTTAAGTCTATTCATCTGAATAGCGGGCAGGCCCCAAGAGGTGTATTCGAGCAACGTGGCCAGGAACCGGCATGCTCAGGGCCAGGCGGGTCAGGTTTTCTCCGAACTACTTATGTAGTCTAATCCAGCGCTTACATTTTAACGTGAATAATGGCTAATATTGATAGCAAGTATTTGATTTTCAGATAGTAATGTAGGCTAATTTTTGTCATCCCGACGCAAGGAGGGATGACAAAAATTAGCCTACATTACAGCGGTTTATATGCCATTATTCACATCATTTAAACGTTCAGCCATCAACATGCCTATTGGCGGTGCTTTTGATTTCAACGGGGCGGAGAATTTTGCCACCGTACGTAAGTTAGCCCCTGTTTCCAGCCGAAAGGCCAGGTTACATACAGACACAAAACCGCATAAAAATAGCCCGTCACTAGTAGCGACGGGCTATTTTACTTACTTGTCTTGTCCAATTACTTAAACGGCAACCGTAGCCCTTCTTGACGCAGCCGACTCGTTTTTGGTTGACGCTACGGCAGCACCGTACACGACCAGACCAAATCCGATCTTGTTCACGGCATCACCAATGTTGTAGATCAGGTCGAGGTTGAGTCCCATTCCACCCAGCAAACCGCCGGGCATAGCCATGTAACCGATTGGGTAGATACCCCAGCCGATCAGAACGAAGTTGCGCAACAGGCGAACCGCTTTAGCTACTTCAGGATTTGGCGACTGGTCGGCAACCTGTTTTACGCTTCCCATCGTTGCCTCATATACTATACCCAGATAGCCCAGGGTCGAAATAGCACCCCAGATTACTGTACGGGCCGGATCGATCGACTCCCCAATATAGCCCGTTACGAGCATGAATACCGAGTAGCCAACCAAACGCCATAGCGTAGATGTTTTACCACCGTAGGGCTTGATGAGCAAGTAAAACTCTACACACATCAGCGGTACGGTAAGCGTCCAGTCGATATACCGGAATTCGGTTGGCGACGTCTTGGTTTCCAGCCATACACCCCGCATGTAGAAGTAGTGGACAGCTGCAATCATAGTGATGAGACCCGAAATCAGTAACGAGGTTCTCCATTTACCATCCACTTCACTGCGCTCGAAAAAGAAAAACACAGACGCGGCAAACATGGACATGTAACCCGTGAAGAACGTGAACCCAATTACGTCGCCTGGCTGAAGGATCTCCAGCAAAATAGAACTGATTTGATTGTACATGATACTAAGAGTTATAGTGAATGATGGCACTGACTTATAACGAAATATTACAATCAGTAACTCAAATTGTAATATAAGCCAAAAGTAGTTTGTTTAATTTTTATTAAAAAACTTTCAACAGAATTTATTTTAAAAAAATTAATTTCCAAGCGTATATAGGGCCTAAATATCTAATTGGCATACTTTTATTCCTTACACTACTTAATCAATCATCTTATAAACAATCACTTATATCTACGATCAAGCTTGTGCATGACTTGAATGTGGGGTAGCGTAATTGTGGAGAGTAGGATAAACAAATAAGGAAGCGGGTCGCCTAAGGGTAAATACCGGTTCCAGATACTGCTACAGGCGAATAGAAAGCCAAACGCAAGCAGAGTAAGCGGCACAGATTGGTACCAGAGTTTCCAGATAGATTGTACTGGATTGGCAGACCGCTGGAGGTAAGACAAAATTGTACCGAACGAACTCAACGAGTGCCAGCCGCCAAAATAGAGCATAAACGCAGGCAGTAAGGGCAAGGTGTAGGTCAATAAAATCACGACCCCTAATCGTCCCAGCCGCCATCCATTGACTGGTATTGGCTGATGCCCAAAAGCAAGCATTGCCAGAACGCCCAGTAATGTAGCCCACCCTCGTAGCAAAGGCCCTCTCTGGCTGATAGCCCCGTTCCAAACCTGCATGGTAAAAACGTCGTTCTTAACAATTCGGGCTATTACAGGCGTTACCTCATCGGCGTGGTTAACTAATATAAAGGCTAGTACGAAGCCCCCCGCCAGTAGCCTTGTCAGCGACCAGTAACCTGTTTCAGGCGCGTGTTCAAGATCCGTTTCACCAAAATGCCAGGCTGAAATAAGCAAAAACAAAATAAAACTCAGCACAGGAAACACCATCCAGCCTAACCCGTAAGCACCTATCATGAATAGGTACTTGATAATGAACCGAGTTAGTGAAAACCGTTGTGCCTGCCGTAAACTATGCTCCTGCTCAACGAGGTGATCCAGCGCCCCGTGCGGAATACCAACAAACGCAAGTAGCCCAATACAGAAGAAAAGCTGGGCTGATAATGACAGCGGCCCTACCCAGTATTGATAACCCGCTACCAAGAGGCCCGCACCAATAGTCAGACAGGTCGGCGTGCGCCTTATATAAGAAGACAACCAAGTTAATAGACTACTAATCAAGGCAGTAAAGAGAGAAGTGAATGACTGCCACGTTAACTGGAAACCTTAATCACAAGTTCATATAGTTATAAAATTTATTACTTTAGTTTAATTATGAATAATAATCCATTTGAAGAATAGTGTAACGCACTCTCAGTTAAGCAACTTAACTTCCGGGCAAACCGGATCAAACAACATTTTGCCTGTGCTTCGCACTAACTGACGTCTTGATCGATGGCCGCCGTATACATCACCGACAAACAATTCTATGAACAGGAAAAAAGGAACAAGCAGCAAGTACAGTTTCAACGCTAATAACCGATGATATGACCGAACACCACCTCAGCGTGCAGCGCACGGCCCGCTATTACACACTGGGTACCCTAACCGATCAAACCACACACATCTGGTTTTGCCTGCATGGGTTTGGGCAGCTAGCCTCCTTTTTCAGCAAGAAGTTTACGGGTTTGGACAATGGCAAAACACTCGTTGTTGTACCCGAAGGACTATCGAGGCTCTACCTCAATGGCAAGTACGAACGCGTTGGCGCGTCGTGGATCACGCGCGAAGACAAACAACACGAGATCCATGATTTTGTTGCTTACCTGAATACGTTGTATGAGATAATCCTGGATGGCCGCGACCCGAACCTGTTTCATATAACGCTGCTGGGATTTTCGCAGGGGGCGGCTACCGCATGCCGGTGGTTGGACGGAAACGGGATGAATAGTATCCACGTCGACCGGTTGATTTTATGGGCCGGCTTCTTCAGCAACGGAATTGGTGACCTGATTGATCCGGAGAAATTGAAGGACGTAGAAACACACTACGTCTATGGCGCACAGGACGAGTTTCTTGCCCTGATCAAGGATATTGATGCCTATAAAGCCCGCCTGCTGTTCGATGTACCCAACCTGAAAACTACGGTATTTGAGGGAGGGCACCGGGTTGAACCGTCGGTACTGGCCAACCTTATAGCGACCTAAGCGAGCCATAGGTACTAATCTGGCCTAAACATAACCTGGCCGAGCTATGGCGTAAAACAAGTCAATCGTACACTACCGGACAGGCATTGTCCGCTATCGAACATTAACACACGGGCGCTCGAAACACAACATTCTGATTATCAACAATATACTGTACTGGCACGCTTGTTGGCATTAGTAAAGAGAAAACATCACTCACAAAAAAACTCTTTATTGCCATGTATATCAATCTGATTTCCGCCACAGCTAAAACCTTATTCGCCAGCCTATTACTCAGCACGACGTTGTTGGCCAATCCGACAAATCCAACTAAACCTACCTCTTTCGACGCCAGCCTCTACGTTACCAAAGGCAATAAGATTCGGGTAGCAGTTGAAAAGAAAAACCCCGAGCCTGTGGCCATCATACTTCGTCAGGGCAACAAGCGTAATGAAATTGTCTTTCGCCAGATAATGGGCAAAAAACAACCTAAGTTAGCGCTGCAACTGGACGTTAATGAGTTAGAAGACGGCGCTTATGAACTGGAGATTCATTCGGCTTCGGGCAGTATTGTTAAACAGATCAGCCTGCTCACCCCCACTGGAACGAAGCTGGAACGGACAGTAACGATTCCCTAACTATTCTTTACCCTGGTAAGCCAACACCCTGCCCGATCATTTTCGGGCAGGGTGTTGGCTTTTTATACGCCGGTAAACAGGCGTTTATTTTCGTGTGATCGTTGTAGCAGCCGCCTGCGCACTGGCCAGAATGGTCAGGTCGGCAATGGTAACATGGGCAGGCGCCGTAACGGCATACACGATGGTATCGGCAATATCGCTGGCCGTCAGGGGGGTAAATCCTTCATAGACTTTGGCAGCCCGTTCGGTATCGCCTTTGAAACGCACAACCGAAAACTCAGTTTCTACGGCACCCGGTGCAATATTAGTCACCTTGATACCATGCTGCGTCAGGTCTAACCGCATGCCGGTGCTGAGTGCTTCAACCGCGGCTTTGCTGGCGCAATACACCGCCCCATTGGCATAGGTCTGCTTACCGGCTATCGAACTGAGGTTCACGATATGCCCCCGTTTACGCGCCACCATGCCCGCAATTACCGCCTTCGACACATACAACAGTCCCTGCACATTCCCGTCGATCATCTGGTCCCAATCGGTGGGATCGCCCTCCTGAATTGGTGACATACCGTAGGCATTTCCCGCGTTATTGACCAGAATATCGATGGCCTTCCACTCATCGGGTAGGGATTCTATGGCTTCACGAACATCGTTATAGTCGCGTACGTCGAAATTCAGGGTAAGAACGGGCGTTTGAAGGCTGAGTTGCTCTTCCAATTCCGCCAGCCGGTCAGGACGGCGGCCACACAGGATAAGGCGATAATCGAGGTCGGCGAAGGCTTCCGCAGTGGCACGGCCAATGCCCGAAGTAGCGCCGGTGATGAGTGCAATCATATACGTATAGGGCGTAAAAACAGTGATCTTATGTTGGCGCAAAGCTAACAGATTCCCCCTTCAGGGGCCTATTGAAACCCGATGAAAACTTTCCTGCAGAATATCTGGTAACGCTACCGAAAATCGGAAGATTACGGCCCCAAATTTGCTTAGAATACTAAATATCTGGTTTTTATTAACACTATCGAACATATTAATTCCAGCTTATTATTGGGCTGGATAGACCTACTACCCATACCTGTTTGGCCGCGTTGGCCTGCCAGCCTTATGAAGTTTGCGACCTCCGGGCGTTATCCTCTTACGTGAAGCAATTACCTTTTTTTACTACTACTTAATCAATCTACCTTATGACTCCTGAATTTTCTGTAGTAATTCCCACCCACCAGCACCCGGCTTTCTTATTGAAATGCCTGGATGCCCTGGGGCGGCAGCGGCTTGCTCGCAATCAGTTCGAGATTATTGTTGTAGACGATGGCGATTCATCCAGTACGGCAACAGCCGTTGCGCTTTTTAGCCGACAGGTAGTGCAGTCGGGTGGAACGCTGGAAGTACGGTATCTTGCCCAAACGGAACCACTCGGTTTTGCAGCCGCCCGTAATCGAGGCTGGCGGGCTGCACGGGGTCGGGTCATTGCCTTCATCGATGACGACTGCCTGCCCCAACCCGACTGGTTGCTATCGGCATCCACGAGTTTCCAGCGGGGAGCACAGGTGGTAGCGGGTCAGCTCCGCCTTGCCTTGTCCGACTCCTCCACCCGGCCCGATACGAAACTACCGTACGTAGAAACAGGCGAGTTTATTTCGGCCAACTGTTTTTGCCTGAAGTCGGCGCTGGAACGGGTGGGTGGCTTTGAAGAAGATTTCGACTCAGCCTGGCGGCAGGACAGCGACTTACAGTTCAATTTCATCCAGGTAGGCATTCCTATCAGCAAATGTCCTGAAGCGGTCGTTGTTTATCCCCTACGCGACGCGGCCTGGTATACGGCGCTGGCCAACGAACGGAAGGGCCGCTACGACGCCCTGCTTTATAAACGCCATCCGGCTCTGTTTCGGCAACGGATTGAGACCCACCGGGGGCTCGTCCTGGAATACTATGCGTCGGTGTTGGCATCCACAATTGGGTTTATGAGCGCCCTGTCTGATAATATTGTTGCCGCAGCCATGGGATTCTTTTTGTGGGGAGCCATATCAACCAATATGCTCTGGCAGCGACTACCCGATAATGCCACGAATCGCCAGTTGTCGCAAACCGTGCTGACAACGTTAGCCATTCCGTTCCTGGCTATTTATTGGCGTCTTCGCGGAGCCATAAAATACAAGGTGTTGTATTGGTAGCCATAAAAGGAACCATAATTGATTTGTTTGTATTTTTGACGGATAGAGGTGGTATGCTCAACCACCTTTATCTGTCAATGAATCATCTCCAACAAGATTTCAGCGTTCGGTTTAGCTATACCGTCTTTTTCACCGAACAATTATTTGCTACGACCAACACCCTCCTGTCTGGTTTTCTTATACAACCAAATGCCCCAGAGACCCGGAAGAAGCTGCTGATGGTGCTCGATTCAGGGGTTGTTGACGCCCATCCGCAGTTGCCAACGGCCATCCGTAATTATTTTGCCCCCCTCAATAACAGCATTGACCTGGTAGCCGATTTCCTGATCGTTCCCGGTGGCGAACGGGCCAAGAACGACCCGGCCCTGGTAGAACAGGTCGTCGACGCCGTTGATGGGTTCAGTATCGACCGCCATTCTTTCGTTGTGGCTATCGGGGGTGGATCGGTGCTGGATATGGTAGGCTACGCAGCCGCCATTTCGCACCGGGGTATTCGCCACATTCGAATTCCAACGACCGTATTGTCGCAGAACGATTCGGGTGTAGGGGTCAAGAACGGGGTCAACTACCGGGGCAAAAAAAACTTCCTCGGCACGTTCGCACCACCGGTAGCCGTCTTTAACGACAGCACCTTTCTGACTACCCTCGACGACCGCGACTGGCGGGCGGGTATTTCGGAAGCGGTTAAAGTAGCCTTGATCAAAGACCGTGTCTTCTTCGACTGGATTGACGCCAATGCCCATTTGCTGGCCATGCGCGATGGAGCGGCCATGAGTTACCTTGTTCACCGCTGTGCCGAAATGCACCTCCAGCATATTGCCGGTGGCGATCCGTTTGAGATGGGCTCGTCACGACCACTGGATTTTGGCCATTGGAGCGCCCATAAGCTGGAGCAACTGACCAACTTCGAACTGCGCCATGGGGAAGCTGTAGCCATTGGTATTGCCCTCGACACCTTGTATTCCAATCAGCTTGGCTGGCTTTCCGACGCCGACACGAACCGTGTGCTGACAACATTACGCACGCTTGGCTTCTCGCTTTATAATCCGTTGCTCGACGCCGACAACAGCACCGGCATTCTACGGGGACTTTCCGAATTCAGGGAACACCTCGGTGGCCAGCTCACCATTATGCTACTCAAAGCGCTTGGCACCGGTGTGGAAGTTCACGAGATGGACGCCGATGGTGTACGGCAGGCAATTGCCACCTTGCGTAAGAGCGAATTATCAACCACCGTTTAGTTGTAAAGCAGGCTTTTTCCCAGCGCACTGGCCCAGCCATTGATGGCATGAACAACGCATGCCACTGTGTTTAGATGCTTATGAAAACTTCCCTTGGACACCTCGGCTACTGCACCAATATTCATGCAGGCGAAACCTGGGCCGACCATTTTGCGGCTCTGCAAAAGTCAGTTCCTGAACTTAAGAAACGGCTATCGCCAGAAGCCCCGTTCGGACTCGGTTTACGCCTGTCCAACATAGCGAGTGAAGAACTCGAAAAACCCGAAAATCTTGTCGCCTTTCAGCACTGGCTCGCCCAAGCCGGTTGTTACGTCTTTACAATGAATGGATTCCCGTTCGGGGGGTTCCACGATACTGTCGTTAAAGATCAGGTACACACACCCGACTGGACCACCGAAGCGCGGGTCGACTACACAAAACGGCTGTTCCGTATCCTGTCGGTGCTGCTGCCGGTCGATGAGCTTGGCAATGCCATTACCGGCGGAGTCTCCACCTCTCCGCTCTCCTACCGGCACTGGTTCGAGTGGGAGCTACCGGCGGCCCGCGACTACATCCTGTCGCAGACAACTCAGAACGTGCTCGACGTCGTAGCCGAACTAATCCGGCTGCATCGACAGACCGACCGGCTTATGCACCTCGATCTGGAACCCGAACCCGACGGGGTCATTGAAACGGCCGACGAGTTCATCGCCTGGTTTACAGATTACCTTATCCCAATGGGGCTGGAGCAATTGACTTCGCAGTTTGGCCTGACCGATGAAGAAGCCGAAGCAGCCATCTGCGATCATGTCCGGCTTTGTTACGACGTATGCCACTTTGCGGTAGGCTACGAACGCCCGGCCGATGTGCTCGATAAACTTAAAGAGTACGGGCTGCGGGTCGGTAAAATCCAGATCAGCGCGGCTTTAAAAGCTACATTTCCCGAGCCGGGTGCCGATCAAGACGGGCGGATGGCTGTACACCAGGCATTTGCCCAATTCAACGAGCCTACTTATCTGCATCAGGTAGTAGCCCGTACAACATCTGGTGCGTTGGTGCGCTTTCCGGATTTGCCGGACGCTCTGGCGGCTTTCGACGATACCCATGCCGAATGGCGGGCTCACTTTCACGTCCCTATTTTCGTGGAAGATTATACGGTGCTGCAATCGACGCAGGATGACATTCGGGAGGTGCTTCGCCTACAGGCCGAGCGGCAGTTTACCAACCAGTTGGAGGTCGAAACCTACACCTGGGACGTACTGCCTGCCGAACTGAAAGTGGCTATTATTGATTCGATTGAGCGAGAAATGAAGTGGGTTTTAACGACAGGCTTGCCGGAACAAACGCAGCTTTCCTGATGAAAGGCTCATCCTGCTCAATCCTGTAATCCTGTCCCAGACATTATGCAAAAGACTGTAGTACTCGACGTAGTGGGTTTGTCTTATTCGCTGATTGGCGAACACACACCCTTTCTGAAACAGTGGTTTGCCGACAAACATCAGGCTACCATCGAATCCATGCTGCCGGCCGTAACGACGTCGGTCCAATCGACTTATGTTACCGGAAAGTGGCCCAGCGAACATGGCATTGTTGGTAACGGCTGGTATGACCGCACCGATGCCGAAGTGAAGTTCTGGAAACAGTCGAACAAACTTGTTCAGGGTGAAAAAATCTGGGAACGGGCCAAAAAGATAGACCCTGCCTTCACCGTCTCCAAAATGTTCTGGTGGTATAACATGTACTCGACGGCCGATTTTTCGGCTACACCCCGGCCGCAGTACCCATCGGACGGCATGAAACTGCCCGACTGCTATACGCATCCCGCCGACCTGCGCGACCGGCTTCAGCAAGAACTTGGTACGTTTCCTTTGTTTCAGTTCTGGGGACCCGCTACAACCATTAAATCGACCCGCTGGATTGCCGATGCGTCTATGTTAGTCGACAAATGGCACAACCCTACCCTGACGCTGATCTACCTGCCTCATCTTGATTATTGTGTACAGAAGTTTGGGGTCGATTTCAGTAAAATTGGAAATGACCTGCGCGAACTCGACGATGTTTGCCGCGATCTGATCGGGTTTTATGAAAAGCAGGGTGCCGAGGTGATCGTGTTGTCGGAATACGGCATTACGAATGTCAGCAAACCCATTCATATCAACCGGATTTTGCGTGAGGCAGGCTTGATCCGCTACCGCGAAGAGCGCGGCCTGGAAGTATTCGATGCCGGAGCCTCCCCCGCTTTTGCCACCGCCGACCACCAGTTTGCGAATGTATACGTCAACGATCCGGCTGTATATGACCAGGTCCGGACGATACTGGAGAGCACTTCCGGCATTGAGCTGGTCCTGGACAAGGCCCAGCAGAAAGATTACAACATCGATCACGAGCGTTCCGGCGATTTTGTTATCGTGGCCGATGCCGAGAGCTGGTTCACTTACTACTACTGGTTCGACGATACCCGCGCCCCGGATTACGCCCGTCTGGTCGCCATTCACCAGAAACCAGGCTTCGATCCCGTCGAAATGTTCATGGACCAGACCAACCCGCTTATCAAGCTCAAAGCGGGCTATAAGCTGGGGCGGAAGATGCTGGGGTTCCGGTATCTGATGAACGTCATTTCCCTGGATGCTACCCTTATAAAAGGATCACACGGCCGACTGGTTACAGACCGTCAGTTCAAGCCCGTCTTTGTCTCATCTGCTTCCGGCAACCGGTCTTATACCGATGAGACGATGCCTGCCACGGCGGTATATGACCGGATATGGGAAGCCCTCACCGCTAACGTACTCGTTTAACCCGCCAAACCGGGTAGCTCAACAACGGTTTCGTGTTTATGTGTTTCAGGATGTGGCCGTTGGACCGTTGGCTCATTACCGGCTGGTCTGATGCACATAAACACGAAAAACCGTATTTTAGAGCTATGAAACGCTGTCTTCTCCTGCTCCTGCTCGTCTCGGCCTGCACCTCGAACCGCCCTCCCAAACTGACGGCTCCGACTGATGAGGCTGAATATTACCAGCCCAACAAGCCTGAATACACGGTACGAAAACAGCTTCTGCCCGACCCCACCGGTGGCCTGGGCCATTCGCAGGACCCCGACATTCGGGTTACCGATATCCGGCAAACCGCCAGCTATACGGTCCTGTACCTGACATTTGGCAAAGACCCGGAAGGACGAAATAACAATTTGTACGGTACCAGCAGCATTTCGTTCAACCCCAAAGCCGTGCTGGCAACCCCAGACGGAAAACGTACGTACAAGCTCATTAAAACCGAAGGCATCCCCATGTCGCCGGAAACACGTGACATCAAAAACGACGAACGGGTTTCGTTCACCTTGTATTTCGAACGGCTGGACCCCGATGTAAAATCCTTCGATTTATTCGAATGCCAGAGTGATAACCAGAACTCCTGTTTCAATATAGCCGGGATGAGCCTCGATAATTCCGTGAGCGCTACTGAACGCCAACCCAGGTAAACCGACTTTTTGTTTACCCCACACACCGAAACGCAGGTAACCGCCGTTAAAATGGTAGAGTTATCATGTAGTTTTAGTGTACTTATGTCTTTTCTGCCTTCCTCAATCAATCGGTTTCGTATTTCTGTTTCATCTGTCCTCCTCTTTATCCTACTGTTTACGAGCCTTTTAGTACTGGCGCAGGTTACGTTGAAATACCGGATGCTCAACGGCTATGTACTGAGCAGCGATGCACCCGTCAATAAGGGCAAACCAACTTTATTTGTTTTCGAGCAGTCAGAAACTTTCTGGCAAGTGTTCAGGCCAGCGGCCAGTGGGCTGGCGGCCGTCGTGAGCAAACGCCCCGACCAGGCCAACTTCAACAGAGAGATGGTTATTGGCATAACGATCCCCCCCACCAACAAACCGCCCAAACTCTCGATCAGCAAAGTTTTTGTACAGGATTCGACGCTCACCGTGCGCTACATTCGCATGAAAGACACCACCAGTGTCGATCCCAAGGCCATTATGGCGCAACCAATTCTGGTGGTGGCCATTCCTAAACAGATTGTTCTCAGAACCCGGCTGGTTGAAAATGGCAAAGTAATTCAAACACTTCGAAAACACGAAGAAGGCGACTAACACGCCTTGTCGTTTTCCCACGATCCTAAAGCGAACTGCGAAGGTTCGCTTTTTTGTTAGGTACATATCGGCTTTGTCGACCTGAGAAGCCCGCGCCCGCGTCGATTTCCGTATCTTTGCCCTTATTTTTCAGTCGCACGGGCGATTAGATCCTATCAGACGTGACTTATCAGCAATATGATTCCCTCGATTACGCACAGGTAGCAGCCGAGGTGTTAACTTACTGGAACCAAAATCAGGTGTTTGAGCAGTCCGTTGCCCTCCGCGATGGACAGCCTGACGCGCCAACAAACCGGTTCACATTCTACGAAGGCCCCCCATCGGCTAATGGAACGCCCGGCATCCACCACGTGATGGCCCGGACGATCAAAGATATTTTTTGCCGGTACAAAACGCTGCGCGGCTTTCAGGTCGAGCGGAAAGGTGGCTGGGATACCCACGGCCTGCCCATTGAGCTTCAGGTCGAAAAAGAACTTGGCATTACCAAAGACGATATCGGCAAAACGATCAGCGTTGAAGAATATAACCGCCGGTGCCGCGAAACGGTCATGCGGTTTACCGACCAGTGGAATGACCTGACGCAGAAAATGGGCTATTGGGTCGACCTCGACAACCCGTATATCACCTACAAGAACCAATACATCGAGTCGGTCTGGAGCCTGCTACGGCAATTGTATGACAAAAATCTGTTGTACAAAGGCTATACCATCCAGCCCTATTCGCCAAAAGCCGGTACCGGTCTGAGTTCACACGAGCTCAACCAGCCCGGCACGTATAAGGACGTCCGGGATACAACGGTTGTGGCCCAGTTCAAAGCGAAACTGACCGGCAAATCGGCCTATCTGTTCGACGCAGCCGAGTCGGACGACGTCTATATCCTGGCCTGGACAACGACTCCCTGGACCCTGCCCGCCAACTCAGCGCTGACGGTAGGGAAGGACATCGACTACGTGCTTGTCAGAACCTTCAACGCCTACACCTACCAACTTGTCAATGTGGTACTGGCGAAGGCGCTGGTGAGCCGGTGGTTCGCCGAGAAAAACCGCGTCGAGAACATGTACGACCCGGCCTTCGATGCCTATCTGCTGAGTGAGCATACAGCCAGCCAACCTATTCCGTGGGCGGTGGTGATGGACATGAAGGGCGAACACCTGACCGATATCGAGTATGAACAGCTCATGCCGTATGTACAGCCTTCGACACCCGCGTTCCGGGTTATCCTGGGCGATTTCGTAACGACCGAAGATGGTACCGGTATCGTGCATACGTCGCCTACCTTCGGGGCCGACGACTTCCGGGTTGCTCAGGTAGCCGGTATACCGCCTATCATGGTGAAAGACGAGACGGGAAAAGATGTCCCTATCGTCGATAAACAGGGCCGGTTTGTAGCCGAGATAACCGACTTTGCCGGTCGTTATGTGAAGGAAGAATACTACAGTGACGAGGACCGTTCCGATCCGGATTTCAAAGCGACCGATGTGCTTATCGCCATCAAGTTGAAGGAAGAGAACAAAGCGTTCCGGGTCGAGAAGTATGAACACCCTTACCCGCACTGCTGGCGAACCGACAAGCCCATACTGTATTACCCGCTCGACAGCTGGTTTATCCGGACTACGGCCGTAAAAGATCGGCTCGTTGAACTCAATAAAACCATTAACTGGCAACCTGAGAGCACCGGCACCGGACGTTTCGGCAACTGGCTCGAAAACCTGGTCGACTGGAACCTTAGTCGTAGCCGGTTCTGGGGAACTCCTCTACCGATCTGGCGGTCAGAATCGGGGGAGGAAGTATGTGTAGGGTCGATCAAAGAGTTGGTTGACCTGGCCACCACCGCGCTCGAATCGGGCAAACTGTCGGATGAACAGCATGAGCGAAATGACAAATTCGTAACGGTTGTCGCAGGCAGCGCCCTTGATCCGTCGGTTTCGTTCGACCTACACCGACCTTATGTCGACGAAATCTACCTGATCTCGCCCAACGGCCAGCTCATGCAACGCGAGTCGGACCTGATCGATGTCTGGTTCGACAGCGGAGCCATGCCGTATGCCCAATGGCATTACCCCTTCGAAAACAAGGAAGTATTCGAGCGATCGTTTCCGGCAGATTTTATCTCGGAAGGCGTTGATCAGACACGCGGCTGGTTCTTTACGCTTCACGCCATTGGGGTGATGCTGTTCGACTCGGTAGCGTTCAAAAACGTGGTCTCTACCGGACTGGTGCTGGATAAGAACGGCAACAAAATGTCGAAGCGGCTGGGTAATGCCGTTGACCCCTTCCAGACGCTGGCCAAGTACGGCCCCGATGCTACGCGCTGGTACATGATCACCAATGCGGAGCCCTGGGATAATCTTAAATTTAACGTCGACGGCATTGGTGAAGTCCAACGGCGGTTCTTCGGAACGCTGTTCAACACCTATAATTTCTTTGCCCTGTACGCCAACCTCGACGGCTATTCGATCGATTCCACCCGCGCTACCGACTGGGTATCGCGCGAACAACTGCCCGAACTGGACCGCTGGATTCTGTCGAAGCTGAACACACTCATCCGCGACGTGACGGAGCAGTACGAAAGCTACAATCCTACGAAAGCAGGGCGGCTGGTGCAGGATTTCGTAACCGATCAATTGTCGAACTGGTATGTGCGGCTATCGAGACGACGCTTCTGGGCGGGCGGTACCAGTCAGGGTGAACTATCTCTCGACAAGCGGGCAGCCTACCAGACGTTGCAGCAGTGTCTGGTAACGGTATCGCAACTGATGTCGCCCATTGCGCCGTTCTTCGCAGACTGGCTCCATCGCAACCTGACCAGCGGCCAGCAGCCCGATGCGACCAATTCGGTCCACCTGACCAACTGGTATTCGGTCGATGAAGCAGCCATAGACACCGACCTGGAGCGATCGATGGAGCTAGCCCAGGAAGTGTCATCACTGGTACACTCCCTGCGAAAAGGCCACAAGCTTAAAGTTCGTCAACCCCTGAGTCGTGTGCTGATTCCGGTGCTGAGTAGCGACACACGACGGCAGATCGAGCACGTAGCGCCGATCATCATGGCAGAGGTCAACGTGAAGGCCGTTGATTTTGTGGACGATGCGTCGGGTATCCTGAAAAAGAAAGTAAAACCAAACTTCAAAGCCCTTGGCCCCCGGTTTGGCAAACAGATGAAGGATGTAGCGGCAGCTATTACCGCCATGACAAGCGACGAGCTGAAGTCGCTGGAACAAGCCGGTACCCTACACCTCGATCCGTATACCTTACAGCTCTCCGATGTCGAGATTCTGACGGAAGACATTCCTGGCTGGCTCGTGGCGAGTGAAGACGGGCTGACCGTAGCCCTCGACGTGACGGTGACCGACGAACTACGCCGGGAAGGCATAGCGCGTGACCTGGTAAACCGAATCCAGAACCTGCGCAAGGATCAGGGTTTTGATGTGACCGACAAAATCAGGATTGAACTTGAACCGACAGATGCGCTGCTCGTTGAAGCGGTCCAGATGAACAGTGATTACATCCGGCAGGAGGTGCAGGCGGTTTCACTTGATCTGATCAGCGATCTGAACGGAAATGCCACCGAGATCGACATGGATGAATTCCGGCTTCGACTCAAGGTTGTCGTTGCCTGACAAGATCATCATCCCTCTATAAAAAGAGCCTGCTTCAAGTTGAAGCAGGCTCTTTTTATGTAACGTAATTTACCATTACATATAGTTATCCTATATAAGTAAATAGATGACCTTATAAAATCAACTGGCATCAATATTGATAAGAAAACATTTTTTTAAAAAGAATATATAAAACATCGATTTACAGAGCCTACTATATTCGAGCAAAAATGGCCTTCAGGGCGCGTTTCAGGCTATTCACAAACGACTAAGAAGGCGATTTTACTTTTCGACTAGTGCTGGCAATACTGGCATAAAATTCGATTAGTGCCTGAGCAACTCATTCATACTTTCCGTAACCGCTGAAATAGTGACGCTTTATACCAGTTGGATGCCCGCAGTTTACCTGTATCCAATGGGCCTTAATGTACCAGGCTACCAGTTGATCACCAGCTAGTGGAGTGGGCGCGCCCATATCGGTAACGACGGCAACAGCCAATGTATGAGCTACCCTACTCTCTGTTGTTTTTACAAACTGGTATTCACCCTTGGTCCGAAACAGCGTGCAGCTTGAGGCCAATTTAAACGCACTATACCATTGATTGATTCGCTACGAAACTCCCTCCACTCATTCGCTAATAATTACCAGGCCATCATGTGGCGGTTACGTGAATGTTCGCTCAATGACGAGCAACTGGGCATGGCCCTTGGGGTCAGCGGTAACGCCATCCGCAACCGCCGGGCTAAACCCGACCTATGGAAATTATCAGATGTAGAACGGCTGGCAACTCATTTTGCGCTGCCCGTAACGGCTTGTGTCCAGCTTAACCAGGCACTCCACGCATTACCCGGTCAATTGAAAACGGCACCCAACGATGAGCGACGCAAGGCAGAGCGCATGATGCTCATCAAAACCACCCAGCTGGAGTTGTATAATCAATCGGACTGGCCCGTACGTCAACTGCTCAGGATGCACCAGGCGCTGACCACTGTTTCCCGGTAAGCCGAATCCGGTAAACCCGGCGTAGGAATACTCAGCACGCTGGGCTTACTTTATGGGTTTTAACACCCACCGTATGCTTCGTGCTGTTTACTTATCGCTCTGGTTTGGAGCCTTTTTTGGTTTTTCCGTCTCTGCTCAAACACCAACACGCCTACGAGGCCCTTACCTACAGGTAGTTACACCCACATCGGTTACCATTCGGTGGCAAACCAGTCTACCAACAGTAGGGCGCATCTGGTTTGGGCCATCCGAAACGCAACTCACCAACAGCCAGCGCGAAGCACAGCCCACGCTCGATCATAGCCTGACGCTGACAGGTCTGCAACCTGCCACACGCTACGCTTACGCCATTGGCTACGACGAAACGAAATTGATAGCGGGGCCGGACTATTACCTCCGAACGGCCTTACCTTCCGGCGATACCCGCCCCTTTCGGATGTGGGTACTCGGCGATTTTGGCAATGGGACAGCCAACCAGAAAGCCGTTTATCAGGCCTATCGAAACGCTACGGCTACGCACCCGGCCGACCTCTGGCTCTGGCTCGGTGACAATGCCTACTGCTGTGGAACCGATCCTCAGTTTCAGGAATACGTGTTCGATGTATACGGCCCTACCCTGCGCAACACGCCTTTCTATCCTACCCCCGGCAATCACGACTATGCCGACAGCGAGACAAATTTCGACATAGCTTATTACAAACTGTTTACCATGCCAACCAAGGCTGAAGCGGGCGGTACGGCTTCGGGCTCACAAGCCTACTTTTCGGCTGACTATGGCAACGTTCATATTATCTCGCTCGACTCGCAGGGGAAAGAAGGCGGACGATCCCGGCTCTTCGACACGACGGGTACCCAGGTTCAATGGCTGAAACGAGATCTGGCGGCTAACAGGATGCCCTGGACGATTGTTTTCTTTCACCATCCACCTTACAGTAAGGGCGGGCATAATTCCGATACAGAAGAATCGATGCGCCTGCTCCGCGAAAACCTGACCCCTATTCTCGAACGATATGGCGTCGATATTGTCCTCAACGGACATAGTCATAATTATGAGCGATACTACCGGCTCAAGGGGCATACCGGTCTGGCCAATACCTTCGACAAACAAAAGCATGTTCCAGAAAACACGACCGCACGCTACGACGGCTCTCCTAATTCCTGCCCTGTTCTGACCAAAGGGCTGGGAACGGTGTATATCGTCAATGGATCGGGTGGTGCCCTGGGCGGACAATCTCCCGATTATCCGCATCCTGCTATGGTGTCTGGGCAAGCAGGGACACTGGGGGGCTCCATGTTGTTCGACGTGGTGGATAATCGCCTGGATGCTCAGTTCCTTGCGGCCGACGGGTCGGTCCTGGACCGGTTTACAATGATGAAAAACGTCAACAAAACCCGGCCGCTTACCGCCGAGTATGCTGACACCCTCCAGCTGTCTGCTTCCTGGCCGGGCCAGGAGGGTTCCCCCGGAACCAGAGATTATCAGTGGGCTGGCGTTTCGGGGAACCAGACGAGCAGGGCGATACGCTACGTGGCAGACAAAGCCGGTGCTTTTCCAGTAACCGTCAGCGATACCCGGCAATGCCTGACGGATCAATTTACGGTAAACGTCCTCGCACCACCCGTACTTACTGCCCGAACGTCTGCCTCCGTTTGTGCAGGCGGCACACTCCCTGTGACGGCCACACCCGAAAACACAACGAAAGCGACGGGCTGGCAATATGATGTGCTGCTCTCTGACGCATCGGGTAACTTCGCGGCTGAGCAACAAATTGGGTCCGGTTCGTTAGCTACCCTCGCGGGTGTTTTGCCGGCCACCCTGCCGGCCGGCACGGGCTATCGGCTCCGGGTTCGTCCGCGCGGTGTCCCCTTCGCGCAACTGGTACCAAGCGATCCGTTCGTGGTGAAGACAGTACCCACTGCCGCCCTCTCCGGCTCAGCGTCTATCCAGCAGGGTCTTTCGGCCCCGCTGACCCTCACATTTACCGGAGACCAGCCGTGGCGGGGTACGCTATCGAGCGGGCAGGCGTTTTCTGCGGTAGTCAGCCCCCTGCTGCTTACGGTACAGCCAATAAAGACCACATCGTTCTCCATTGCTTCTTTTGAGAACGGCTGTGGAGCAGGGACAACAACCGGGCAAGCCCTGATTACCGTATTGCTACCAACCGAAACGGAGCCTTTTGCGGGGGGCTACCTTCAAATCTACCCCAATCCAGCTCAACATGTTCTCTACGTGACCCTCTCGGCGGGGCAGAATAAAGAAACCAGTCTCCGCCTGCACGACACACAGGGAAAACTGGTCTATCAAAAAAACTTTAACTCGTCGACACTGGTACAGGAATCGGTTCCTCTACCCGATAGTTCAGGCACCTACCTGCTCACGATCCAGGTTGGTCAGCAGGTGATTACGCGAAAAGTTGTCAGACAGTAACGCCCGCCCCTGGATGCAGCAAGCGGTCAGGTTATAGAACCTGACCAACACCAAATAAGATGACGAACAACAGCGTCGACAGCGCCAGTTGGCCCAGACGTGCATTCAACTCGACAGGGCGTTTGTGTGTAGCGACCACCCGGCCATTCAGTACGAACAACGGAAAGGCCAGCACATAAACGTAGCCAGTCAGCGGGGCATCGGTCAGAAATGAATAGGAAAGCGCACAGAACATACCGGCAATCAGCAGTCCCCAGTGATAGCGAATCGCCAGTTGCAATCCCAGGCGAGCCGGAATGGACCGTTTACCGGTCAGTGTATCGGTCTCGATATCACGAATGTTATTGATATTCAGTACGCCGGTTGCAAACAGACCCACACTGGTAGCTGGTAGAAATAACAAGGGTACGAACGAGAGGGTGTGCAAAAAATACGTCCCCAACACCCCCACCCAGCCAAAAAAGATAAGCACGGCAATATCACCGAAACCAGCATAGCCGTAGGGTCGTTTGCCGTTGGTATAACCAACAGCGGCCGCAATGCTAAGCAGACCAAGAATAAGGAAAATCCAGAACCGTACTGGCATCGAAGCCAGCCCACTCCCCGAAAGGCTCGCGTCACGAAACGATTCGACCAACAGCCAGACACCGCTCACCAGCGATAACACGGCTGTAATGACAATACCCCGCAGCATGGCCTCTTTTGTGATGTCGCCGGTGGCTACAGCCCGGCGCGGTCCCACGCGCTGATCGGTATCTTTTCCCGAAACGGCATCGCCATAGTCATTGGCGAAGTTGGAAAGTATTTGCAGGAACACCGTTGTCAGCGAAGCCAGCAACATGATTTTCCAGCTAAATTGAAAGTTGGCCAGCGCCAGAAGGCTGCCCAGAATAATACTGGCCAATGCCAGTGGCAACGTACGCGGCCGGGCCGCAGCAATCCAGGATTTCATAAACGGGAATGACCAAAAGAGCCAGCGAGTGAACAGATGACTGGGCCAGTAAGGGCTTCGCTCACCTGTTCACTCGCTGGCTCTTTCACTCGTTAAATGCCAACTGCCTTCTTGAACTCTGCATCGTCGGGTTTTACGCCCGATGCGAAGAAATTGGTCAGTTTACCCTGCTCATCGACAACGTACTTGCAGAAATTCCAGGTCGGCGCTTTGTCGTTCCAGCCGTTGAGCGACTTGGTGGTTAGCCATTTGTAGAGCGGAGACTGCGCATTCCCCACGACATCGACTTTCTCGAACAGAGGAAACGTGACGCCGTAATTCTTCTGACAGAAACTGGCCACCTCTTCATTGCTGCCGGGCTCCTGACCCATAAAATTGTTGGCGGGAAAGCCCAGCACGACAATTTTATCGCCATGCGCTTTGTAGAATTTCTCCCAGTCGGCATACTGTGGCGTGTATCCGCATTTGGAAGCCGTGTTCAGGATCACAATTTTCTTGCCTTTGTAAGCACTCAGTGCCACTGGCTTACCATCGATACTTTTTACGGTAAAGTCGTAAACCGACTTGGTAGGCGCATCCAGATTGGCTGGCGCAGCAGCAGCATCTTTCTTATCGCTGAAAATACCTTTAACGATCGTTGATAACGACATAAAACTGGTTAGGGCCACGACGAGCGTAACCGCAATTAAGGTGAAAACAACTGGCTTCTTCATAGGGTTGGGAGCGTTTACATTTTCTCGGGTACGTCTATGCCCAATAACCCCATCGCTTTACGGATGGTTTCAGCCACTAAATTCGATAGAATTAAGCGATTATTAAGCTTCTCCGCGTCGGTCTCTTTCAGGATCGACAGCTTGTCATAGAACTGGTTGAATGTTTTGGCCAGTTCATACGCGTACTGTGCAATGTAGGACGGTGCCAGGTTTTGACCGGCATCGGCAACACGCTGTGGAAACTGACTTAACAGAAAGATCAATTGCTGTTCGATATCGTCGAGGTCCGTTGCAGCAATGGCTCCATCGATAGCCACATCCATCTCAGCCGCCTTCCTCACGACAGATCGGATTCGGGCATAAACATACTGAATGTAAGGGCCCGTATTGCCGTGCAGATCTACTGACTCGGCGGGATTGAACTGCATCCGTTTCTGCGGATCTACCTTCAGCAGATAGTATTTCAGCGCCCCTAAACCCAGCATCTCAAACAAGCTGGTCTTCTCCGCTTCCGTAAACCCATCGAGTTTACCTTTGGCGGCATCGTCGGCGGCTGCCGATGCGGCATCGGTCGTTTCCTGAATCAGATCGTCGGCATCGACAACAGTGCCTTCGCGGGATTTCATCTTACCGGTTGGCAAATCGACCATTCCGTAAGACAGATGGTACAACTCATTGGCATACGGCCGCTCCAACCGGCGCATGATGGCGAAGAGAACATTAAAATGATAGTCCTGCTCATTGCCTACCACCCAGATCTGCCGGTCGCAGTTGAAGTCGCTGTATTTCAGTTCGGTCGTGCCCAGATCCTGCGTCATGTAGACCGATGTACCATCCGAGCGGAGAACGAGCTTTTGGTCAAGTCCCTCTTCGGTTAGGTCGATCCAGACAGAGTTGTCGTCTTTTCGGTAGAAAACGCCTTTCTGCAAACCCTCTTCAATAATCTCTTTACCAAGCAGGTAGGTTTGCGATTCGTAATACGTTTTATCGAAGGTGACGCCGATGCTGCGGTAAGTAGTGTCGAACCCGGCGTATACCCAGGTGTTAAGCTTGTTCCAGAGGGCGATAATTTCGGGATCGCCCTGCTCCCATTGCCGCAGCATCTGCTGAACGGTTTGCATCAGGGGAGCCGTTTTTTCGGCAACTTCCTTATCCGTTCCCTGCGCCACCATGGTCTCGATTTCAGCTTTGTATGCCTTGTCGAAGAGTACGTAATATTTCCCGATCAGGTGGTCGCCTTTCATACCCGACGACTCGGGTGTTTCGCCATTGCCGAAGCGCTGGTAGGCCAGCATCGATTTGCAGATGTGAACACCCCGGTCATTGACGATGCAGGTCTTGATGACATCGTAGCCGTTGGCCGCCAGAATCCGGCTCACCGAATCGCCCAGAAAGTTATTGCGAAGATGACCCAGGTGGAGCGGCTTGTTGGTGTTTGGCGACGAGAACTCGACCATCACCGATTTCCCCGTTGCGGGCAGTGTACCGAATGACGGGTTGGTAGCCATATCGGTCAGCACTTCGCGCCAGGCCGCATCGGCGACACTCAGGTTAAGAAATCCCTGTACCACGTTGAATGCCTGCACTACGCTTGTATTATCGACCAGCCAGTTGCCGATAGCCTGCCCAATCTGGGCCGGTGCCTGACGCAGTGTTTTGGTCAGCGCAAAGGTTACGAACGTATACGTCCCCTCGAATTCTTTGTTGGTAGGTTGTAAAATTACGTCTCCGATTTCCTGCTGGTACAAGGCAGCAACGGCCTGCTGAACGGCACTGCTTATTTCTTCCTGTATATTCATGGATGAGTAGAACCGCTCTGGTGTGGCGGTTTTGCGAGCGCAAAAGTACGAAATGTAGATCACCTTACCGTCGCACGGTGTTTAGTCCGTTCGTGTGGCAAAAACGGGCTAAACACCGTGCGACGTCAAGGCGTCAGTATCGATGTCTGCTCCGCGACTTCGTTCACTTTATCTTTTGAAAAGAAGACCGGGAAATACCCATTCTCGGCCCAGATCGGAAACAGATCGCGGTAGTGCGGGCTGGCAGGATCGCCGGACTGGCCTGGACTGTTGATGCCCATCGTTTTATCCCAGTCTTCGGTGTCGACCAGAATTCGAAACGAGGCCCCGTGGGTTTGGTTCAGGTCGTTGGCCGTTGCATTCACGGTTTCGCCATAACCACCCCGGGCTACCGGTCCCAGATTGATCTGCTGCTGCATGGCCGGATCGACCAGATCGCTCAGCGGATGTGTAATCGTAATGTGCTTGTTCTTGCGCTGCCCATACGACCAGTCGTCAGGGTCTTTGCCCAGTCGGTTTGTCAGTTCGGCCACGGCGCGGTCGAGGCAGGCAAGCAGGAGGCTGTCGCGCCCCCCCGCCCCGGCCACACTGGGGCGGGGGACCACCAGCCAGTCGATAACCCGCTTCGATGGCAATGTCTTCATATACGGCAGCGCTGCCCTGGGAATCAGGTACTGGGCCACGGCCTGCTTCAACTGGCCTTCCCAGGCCACGTAGATAGCCGCCGGAACCGAACTGGGGTCGAGTTTATAATCCCATTTCCGCAGGTACGTCAATGCCTGTTCGGTCCGGTCGTTCGGCGACGACAGGTTTTGTAAGAGCGGCACCAGCGTTCGGGCGGGGATTGACAGATAGTCGGCTTGCAGGGCCATGAAGTCCACCAGGTTTTTGCGTTTACCATCGTTGAGCACCTCCTCTATCCGGTGGGCCCGGCTGGGTCCGGCCCATGTCCAGCCGATGGCGTTTCGGTTAGGGAAGTTGACCGGTGTCAGGTTGTTGTTCGCCGTAACCACATACCCTTCGGCGGGGTTGAGTTTATTGGGCAGCTGCTGAATAGGCAGGTAGCCGCTCCATTCGAACCGGCCGTCGCCCGGTACCGGTACCAGTCCCGTGTAGTTTTTGCGAATCGGGGAGAGCCCTACTGCCTGCCAGCCAATGGTACCGGTTTTATCGGCCCAGATCATATTTTCGCCGGGTATCCGGCTATACGAACACGCCTGCCGAAACTCAGTCCAGTTTTTAGCCTGATTCATCCGCAGGCTGGCCAGATACGGTGCGCAACCCTGTTCGAGCCACCCCGCCCGAATGGCGTAGGCTTTGTGACGGGCCTTATCTTCAAACACAACGGGACCATGCTGGGTATACTTCAACGTAGCGGTGACCAGTGTGCCGTTTTTCATGGGAATACGTTCAGTCCGCGTTTTCATGGCCACCCAGCGATTCGCCGTCCCCTTACCCCTATAGGCATACTCGTTTGTGTTGTTCGGATTGGTATCGTACACGTACAAATCTTCATTGTCGGTTTCGAAAATTGTAAGACCCCACGCACCGTAGTCGTTATGTCCAATAGAAATCCCAGGCAGTGTCGGCTCACCCGCCCCAATCACGTTCCAGCCCGGCGCGTTCAGATGCACCCAGTACCGCAGCGATGGTGTCGATTGGGCCCGGTGCGGATCGTTCGCCAGCATCGGGTAACCACTGGTCGATTTGTTACCTGAAATGATCCAGTTGTTGGAGCCGACGTATTGTTTTTCGGTCTCGAACCACTCGTCCCTCACCCCCGGCCCCTCCCGCAACGGCGGACCGCCCATAGGGAGAGGGGTGCAGGCCGTCCGGACGTCAACTAAACCGGAGGTTTTCACCCCTCTCCCTATGGGCGGTCCGCCGTTGCGGGAGGGGCCGGGGGTGAGGGAGGGGCCGGGGACCCAGGCCTCGTCTTCATCCGCTTTTGTTGCCCGGCCGCCAAACTTCAACGGCAACCGGAAGGCTTCGTACAGCTCCAGAATGGGTTGAAACAAGGCGTCGCCATCGACATGCAGGGTCAGATCAGGCTCAGTTGGCTTCGTTACCGGATGAAACCATTGCAGTTCGCGCAGCTTCCCGGCACCAATAAGCTTGACCAGTCGCCCATAGTTAAGCTCATCACGAACGTTTCCTAACAAACCTTGGTGACGGCTGATAACGACCTCAGGTGTCCATAAAGCGGGTTTTGTCTGTAGCACCTTAAACTCAAATGGGAGTGCATCGGGTGTTTTCAGAATTTCGGTGATGTAGGCGTTGATACCGGCCACAAACGCTCGAACGATTAACGGCCCATGCGGGTGGTAATGAAGCAGTTCTTTATCGATGTCGCCCCGAAACCGGAACAGCCGGGTGCCAACATCCCGCTTGGTTTCCTGCGGCCCCAGCAATTCTGAAACGGTGCCGGTTGCCTGCCGACGCCAGATTTCCAGTTGAAACAGCCGATCCCTGGCGGCTGAATAACCCTGAGCAAAAAACAGATCGTGCTCGTTTTTGGCGTAGATGTGATTGACACCCCAACGGTCGCGGATGATCTCGACGGGCTGTTGGAGACCAGGCGTTTTCAGGGTTTGCGTCGGTTGGGAACAGGCATAGCTCAAAGCTGCCAGGCAGAGACTAAGACTACTAACAAGACGATTCAGCATGGTAAATCAGGTTGAACCCGAACATACACATAATTCCAACGTACTCCATAACTTAGCTGCATTGTTGAACGCTCATCAATGGGATCATTTATAGACTAGTACTTGTCCAATTTAATTATTAGAATAATCTGATTTATTCATAGGATTGACCTGCTCATACCATCGTTTGAGTTTATCTTCAGCCGTAGCCACCGTGAAACTCCA
>NZ_VFIA01000041.1 GCF_014282275.1 Spirosoma utsteinense | reverse complement strand
CCTTAAAGACCCCGAATTGTTACAGCGTGCCGGCGCTATCGCCAAAGCGATGGGCAATGCCGAAGCCAGCAACAAACTAATTGCCGACGCCCGCAAAACAAATCCAAATTTTACGCTGTAGACGCGTTCGTTTAACAACTCTAGTCATGTTCGTCCGGGCCTGGTTCACCGTGCTGCTGCTTACCAGCTACCTGCTCATTGCGGGAACGGGCTTTATCAATGCCCCTGACGAACCGCGCTTCGCCACAGCCGACTCCCATGCCCACCAGGTTCACCACCACCAGGACCGTTATTCGGATTTCGACGGTATGGAGTTGGGCCTCGACGAACTGTCAGACCTGACCGTTCAGTCAACCACCGACGCCAGCACGCCCGATAGGCAACCGTCGCTGAAAATAACCGGGATTGATGCCCACTGCCTACCCGGCAAACTCTCTTTCTCTTTCCTGTCCATCTACCAGACCAAAGGGTCAGTAGGTGGGTATCTGGCGGTCGCCCTGCCTGCCGTTGCCCGCCCTGTTGATGAGCCCCCCTGGTAACACTCCAGCGTAGTATACGCAGAAACAGTAGCGTTCACGTGTGTCAACTACGCACGTGCCGATACACTGCGCCCGCGTACTCGTTCAATGCTAGCTTCCTGAGATCCTTATTGTGTGCAGCAATTGTGGCACAGGTGTGTTCGTGTGTTCCTGAGTGGTCATCTTCCGTTCTCCCGTCAATGAAAAGACGTATCCTTTTTTTCTTGTTTTTATTCGCCAGTTTATCTGCATTCGCTCATCAGGGTAAGGTGGTCGGTACGGTCTATGACCAGGCCACTAACCTGCCGCTGCGGGGAGTTAACGTCCGTTTATCCGACCTGGGTAAGGCAACTCTAACCAATGAGTTAGGGCAGTATCGCTTCGACGGATTGACCCCCGCGTCGTATACAATCGAACTGTCGCACGTTGGTTTTGGGGCGCAGACGGTTATCGTACTGGTGCAGGACGACCAGACGACACTGGTAAAAACAACGCTCTCGAACGCGCCGGTTCAACTGAGCGAGGTGCTGGTATCATCGCATCGGGCACACGACCAGCAATTGATCAGCAGTTTGGACATCAAACTGCGGCCCATCATCAACTCGCAGGAAATTTTGCGCATGGTACCGGGCCTGTTCATCGGGCAGCACGCAGGCGGGGGAAAAGCCGAACAGATTTTTCTACGCGGCTTTGATCTCGATCACGGAACCGATATCCGGCTCACGGTAGATGACATGCCCGTGAATATGGTCTCACACGCACATGGGCAGGGCTACGCTGATCTGCACTTTGTGATTCCTGAACTGGTTGAAGGGGCTGACTTCAAAAAAGGACCGTACCACACCGAAAAAGGCAACTTTGCTACGGCAGGCTGGGTAAATTTCAGAACCCGTACGGCGCTGGATAAAAGTTTCGTGAAACTGGAAGCCGGACAGTATGATACCTACCGCGTCGTAGCCGGCCTGGATTTACTCGGCAGTAAAGGCCGCGCCAAAAACCAATCGGCCTACCTCGCGTCGGAGTATTCCTACACGAACTCCTACTTTGAGAACCCGCAGGCATTCAGGCGATTGAACCTGCTGGGCAAATATCATGGTCATATAGGGGCCAATACCAACATGACGCTGACAGGTTCGACGTTCTACAGCAAATGGAACCACTCGGGTCAAATTCCAGACCGGGCCGTTAGTTCTGGCCTAACCGGCTTTTTCGGCTCCGTTGACCCCACAGAAGGGGGCGAGACCAGCCGAACAAATGTCAATGCGCAATTCACGACCGTGACGCCCCGTGACCACGTCATCAAAAACCAGTTGTTTTACAGTAACTATGCCTTCGAACTGTATTCTAACTTCACATTTTTTCTCCGCGACTCGATCAACGGCGACCAGATCCGGCAGAAAGAGCGACGCAACATCGTCGGCTATAACGGCAGCTATTCG
The DNA here is from genome assembly GCF_014282275.1 of Spirosoma utsteinense. Taxonomy (GTDB): domain Bacteria; phylum Bacteroidota; class Bacteroidia; order Cytophagales; family Spirosomataceae; genus Spirosoma; species Spirosoma utsteinense. The sequence continues at coordinate 43,955 of NZ_VFIA01000041.1, read as the reverse complement.
ACACAAAACGCTATTGGGCGCACCAACTGGACAACCACGCTGGGGGTACAATACCGGCACGACATGACAGCAGGCCGCAACACCCCCACCGAACTATCGTACAGTAAAAACCGTACGGAAACGCTGCAACGGGTGACGTATGGCGATATCAACGAACTCAACGCGGCTGTCTACGTCGATGAGCTGATTCAACTATCGGATCGGTTTACGGTCAATGCAGGTCTCCGGGTAGATTATTTTCGCAGCCAATACACCGACCGGATCCCGGTTACACCCCAGACCGGGCGAGCCACGCAGGCCCTTGTTTCGCCAAAGCTGAATCTATATTACACGGCGAACCAACGGCTGCAAGTATACCTGAATACGGGCAAAGGCTTTCACTCAAACGATGCACGCGTAGTGGTCCCTCAGAATGGACGAGAGATTTTGCCGGCGGCTTACGGGTCCGATCTGGGCGTAATTTATAAGCCGTTTCCTAAACTCCTCATCAACGCAGCCGCCTGGTATCTATGGCTGGCGCAGGAGTTTGTGTATGTTGGCGACGAAGGCGTCGTAGAAGCGGGGGGGCGTACGCAGCGGAAGGGCGTTGATGTGTCGGTACGCTACCAGCTTACTAAATCCCTGTACGCTGATCTCGATCTGAATACAGCCCAGCCCCGCTCCCTCGATGCAGAATCAGGACAGAACTACCTGCCGTTGGCTCCGCGCTTTACGTCGGTTGGGGAGCTGTCGCTACAAACCAAGGCAGGGTTTAGTGGTTCACTGCGGTACCGGTACATCGCTGACCGACCAGCCAACGAAGACAACTCGCTTGTGGCGAAGGGTTATTTTGTCAATGATGTACAGGCTACCTATACAAACCGGAACTACACGCTCGGGCTGTCGGTGCAAAACCTGTTCGACGCGCGCTGGAAAGAAACCCAGTTCGCCACGGAGAGTCGCCTGCGGGGTGAAGCCGCACCGGTCAATGAGATTCACTTCACGCCCGGAACCCCGTTTTTTGCGCGCTTAAGTCTGATGTATTCTTTCTGACCTCTTGCCATATTCCTTACCCGATTCGTCAGGCTACTTTGACACCATCACCTACATCGTACTGATAAAAGCCTGCCGAAAGCGGATAAGTCCATCCTCTCAGCAGGCTTTTTGTCAGGTGATTAGTAGAAACGGACTGAAAAGCATACCTACTAGTAGATATGTTCGACTAAGTCTATGTTTTTGTTGACTATTTAACTCATCCCCATTACTTTGAAGACAATATCAAATAAAACCCTGCAGAAATAAATCTATACACATGAATACTACCGCTCAGCCCTTGATTTATTTGGTCGACGATGACCTGGACGAACACTTCTTACTGCAAAAAATTTTCAACCGCCATCATACCGACTGCACGCTGCGTTATTTCACAGATGGAGCCGAGTTAGTAACCCACCTGACTCATTGCCTGGATGGAAGACTACCAAATTTAATCGTACTGGACTGGAACCTACCCGTTTTGAGCGGGACCCAGGTGCTTCAGCTCCTCAAACAGGACTGTCAGTGGCGGGGTATACCCGTTGTCGTACGAAGTGGTTCAGAGCAGGAAAACGACATTAAAAGCAGCTACGAACTTGGTGCCCAAGCCTTCATAATGAAAGCCGGCAACTACCAGCAGCTGGTTAATTCAGTTACTGCCCTGCGTTACCGTTGTTTAAATTAGTAAGCAGCTGCTTACCAACTTGTTGTTTCGAAACCCTGAGGTCTGGTCGCTATCTGAGTAGTAGTTGAATCTGTGGCCAGACGCCCCAATGCCTTATAGATAAGGCTAACGGCGGCTTCGATACGCTGCCAGCCAGCTTCGGTGCGCAGATCGATGCCAATCATGGGTCGGTTCTGTTGGGCTTGAATAGTCAGGTGTGACAGCGCTCCGAGTAACACGGCGGATGTAGCCTGATAATCGGCACCCTCTACAAAGGCAAGTTGACCGACCATCCGGGTTAGTTCGGCATCCTGTGCCTGACTAACCACATCAGCGAGGGGATTATGTTCTTTTACCGTGGCCATCAGCAGTTCCCGTGCCGACCGGGAGGCACGCACGCGCCGAAATAACTGTAAGGCTTGTCCAGACCAGATTGGGGCTAAATCAGTTGGCGTTATAGGCCGCATCTGCTCAAGCAAAGCCACCGAATACTGGGGTACGATCCGACCCAGGCGAAGGTAGTAATCGAACAAACCATCCAGACCGCCAAAGTAGCGGTAAATAAGAACTTTACTAATATCGGCCTTTTGGGCCAATAACGAGATGCTAACGCCGTCGATACCGCCCTCGGCTAGCAATTCTTCAAGGGCATCGACGATTCGCTGCGTAGTAGCTGTTCGATTACGAGTATGTTTCTGTGTACTTGGCATATTAATCGTTGAGTAGATATTAAGTTAGACGATTAATTACCTAATTAGTCACTAAATACTCTCATCTTTTAATGAATAGTGTACGAACGGCTGATTAGTAGCTAGATAGTGTTTAATCAAGATTAAAAGGTTTGCCCGTTAACTGCCCGCTGAACACGGATTAGACCAGTGTCTGTCAGGATAGTAGAATTTACTTAAACCCGAATAGTAACGGAAACACAAAGGTTACCAAAGCGCTCCACCCACTATATACCGGCAGAAAAAACGCCATAGACGTTCCCACCAGGGAGAGATCGGTCTTTCGGGTAATAGCGCCAAAAAGTCTCACCCCTACATAAAGTAGATGACTAAGCATCAGCACGTTCGCGCCTAATACCGCTGCCCGGTTAGGCGTAATTCCCCACTCCGCAATCCGGAACAGGACGGCTGACAAGGCAATTCCGTTCACCACTATGGTCACCAGTGAGAGTAGAAACAGAATCAGGATTTGGGTAGAATTCCTGTTTACGGGTGTTGTCCCGGATACAGAAAAGAAAATAAGGGCCATCACACCGATCAGCAACGCATTGTACAGCAACAGGAACTCCCGATCATGGTATGGGTCTTTCCCGGAAAAAACGGTAGCCGCCAGATAGACTATCAGCATGACCAGCGCCACCGGGCTGAACAGGTTCGCAATTACCGGAGACACCTTATTGACCAGGGCGGGCTGTACCTGGGTAAGAAAAGTAGCCACGATGGGTACAGCAGCCAGCCCGCATACCACAACGTAATTAAAGTAGAACGTTTCAATGTGCCAGCCGCTCAACTCGAACAGCCCAAGGGTAAGGCCCGTCATGAGCCCCCCGGACAGCAGGAGGAGCGCAATCACCACCGCCAGCTCACCATTATACCGCAGAAAGCCCAGCCAGTTTACACCCCCCCTCCACTTACCTCCATCAAACGTGAAGCCCAGCAGCGACCATAACCACAACGGCAAATGAATACAGGACAGGAGTAAGGTATTGCTGGAGGAACGTTGAGGAAGCAAATTGATAAACGCGGTGGCTAACAGAATAAGTACAGCCAGCCAGACGCCTGTTTTGGCAGAAATTTTATTCTTCCAGCCGAAATAGGCGATCAAAAGTGGAAAGACGATAAATCCCGCATTACGCAGGTAAAAGAACTCCTTGTCCAGCGATAACATAGCTGGCAACTGAGCTACCAGCGCTGCCAGCAGCGACGCAACCAGTACAACGACCCGTTCCTGCGCATTTCCCCAGAATGGTTCTTCATACCGGTAGTTCAGTCGTTGATACCAACCCTCGGCGAGCGGGTTGTTCTCCAATTGTGGATAGAGCGCATTGAAGGCCACTTTAAAAGATGGCTTGTTGGTCCAGTACAACTTTTCCAGTTGTTGGGGACTGTCGATGTTTAACAGGATTTCCTCACGCATAGATCAAGATAAGATTTGAAAGTACTTTGTGTTTCAAAGTTAATAGTAATTTTTAGTACACAATCGAGTCAGACCGTTTTTTTTGAAAACAGTCTCGATCAGATAAGTAAATTAAATTCTACAATGAGATTTGAGATCGGTTAGTCCGGCTCAGTTGTTCAGACATACCTGTCTTTCAGGCAGATAAATATCGCTCTGGTGGGTGGCTTACCTGTTCAGAGCTTCAATCGGATACCCGCCCTGTTCAGCAAGCCCGTAGTCCAGGCGCAAAAAAGCGCAAACAGTAAGGATTTGAGCAGGCCAACACCGCCTGTTAGCAGCGCCTTGGGCAAGTGAAAAGGCAGGAGTGTCATCAGGGCATAGGCAAAATAGGGTAGCAGATAACACAGTAACGTATCTGTCCCGGCCGGTTTTATGGCTGAAAACCAGGTTGCTTTTTTACCGATATCGGCCAGCCAGTACAAGGCTGTGAAGGCGAGCAGGGTAAAAGCACTACACAGGAATAACCAGGCGGGGGTAGCGCCTAACTTACTGAGCCCCCAGAACGGCCGGGTACCTACGGATAAACCGATTAAAAGAACCGACAAAAGTAGAAAGACACCTGTCATCCACGTAGTATCTCCCCGCTGGCGATACCCTTGAAAAAGGGTTGCGACGACTACGCCACCCATAGCAAGGCCCACCAGCGTACCACCACGGATGGCAGCGGGAATAAAATCGACGGCAACAGGTACTAACCCTGCCTGATCAGCCATACTGAGTATAGCAAAGCCAATCCAGGCCAGAAACAGCAGGCTCGATCGACCACGGGCGAAAACCGTAACCAAAGCCGCTGCTAGATAGGACCAGCCAATAAGCCCCAGTATACCCCACCAATGCGTACCAAACCGGGTCAGGGTTACGTCCCCGCCCCGGTACAGGAAGGCCAGTATCAGCAAACAAATGATTCCGATTCCCTTGCTGGCCCCTACAAGCCCGGAGGAAGGTGATTTTGGATAAACACCCCAGATGAGAATAAATGACAGACACGACAGCGTATTCCAGCCCGCCCGCTGTATACCCGAAGCGGCTTCGTTGATCGATTCACCGTTTACCAGAAAAACGCCCATTACCAGTAAGGCAATAGACCGGCCGACGACATGACCAACAAGCGCGGTAACGGTAGCTCCTTTTTTGCGCCGGGCCTCAATGGCATAGGGTAACGACATGCCGACGATGAACAGAAAGGCCGGAAAAATGGTATCGGCCAGTCCAATGCCATCAGCGCCTTGGGGTACATGCTCCAGCCAGGCGGGTATATCGGTCAGCGACCACAGATCGTTCACAAAAATCATCAGCACCATCGTAATGGCCCGCAGTAAATCGATCGACATGACCCGGTCAGAGATTTTAACCAGGGAGGTGGGTGAGTTGGATACTGTTTCTGCCTGATGCATATTGGGCTGGGCTCTGCGAGGAAAAGTTTCTACGCCTTAAACAGGCAGCGCCCGGGATTGCGCTTTTCGGTCCTCCTTTTTTTCTGGCTTCAGGGCTTCTGCCGGGTCAGCGCTTTCATTGCGCTGGCATACCGGCGGCCAAGCTCACGGGCCGATGCTGCATCGAAATGGGTATCGTCACCGCCATCCGTCAAGCCCGACGCATCGACGCAGGCAGTTCTGGCTACCCGGGTGGGCAGTCCCCGGAGCAGTTCATTGATCTGAGCCGCCGACGGTGTTTTGGCTACGTAAAAATCGCCCAGCGTGCCCACGACAACCGGCAGGGTCGGTGCGTTGAAAACCAGCCGAAATCGGCCAATCAGCTGGGTGAGCTTTTGTTCATAGCCACTTACCAGCTCAGGGTGGCTGTCGCTTTCGCCCTGATGCCAGAGGATACCATGCAGCGTACCGGCCTGCTGCGCCAGTTGAACCCGTTTGATCGCTTCGTCATAGGGGTAATTTTTGGTTTGCTCGTGGTAGCCGCCGGGCTGCCAGCTATCCATGGCCGACCCGCCTACCGCTGTTGGTATCAACCCAATAAAAGCGTTTGTATCCATTTCTGCCACCAGCTTCCCAAATGCCAGCCCCGGCCCAACGCCTACCACCGTTGGTTTGTCGAAGTGCATGGGCTCGACGGCGGGCACCCACTGGTTGGCACGATTCAGCATCCAGACGCGCGGATGCGGAGTTTTATCCTCGGCATCAACCGTACCCCGGCCTGCCATATTCGATTGCCCGGCCAGAACATACAGGTGGAAGTTAGCTGGTGAGATACCTTGGGGTAAACCCGATTGGGCGAGTACCGCCAGGGAAGCGATAGCCATAAGAAAGACAGCGATCAAACCAGTTTTAACCATACAAATGAGTTCATCTCGGGTAAGGCACAGACGGCTCCTGTCCAGACGGTTGTCCAGGCAACCAGGTCCCGAAAATAAGGAAAGATGACCACTGTTTCTGGTAAATAATCAGAACAGGGTGCCGTCGGCAAGCGGTTGTGTCAGGAAGGGGCTACGGTTAATCCCGATGAGCCGGACGCGAGGGCAAAAAAGCGCAGGAATGACGCGGAATAAACAGAGCCTCCTTTATTCAAATACCAGTGGCCGGATTTTATCGACGCGTTCCTGAACCTTGGCAGCTCTATCGAAATAAGACTGAGCACTCGCTAAATCACCTTTGTCTTGCTGGACCTGCCCTAATTTGTTTAGTATCATAATCAACTCCTCCAGTGCCCGGATCGCGTTCCACAATGACTCCTCGATGGTATGATTCACCCCCGACAGCAATGACCCGGCGGTGAAGGCATGACCCGTATGGCACCGGTAGCGAACTAATCCTCCTTCTTGGATACTAACCAACGACCCATGGCATTCAGGGCAGGTTAGCGCTGTCAACTGACCCTCTTTGAAAAATTTCATAGCTTGGTCCATTTCTTCCTCGGCTATTTTGATTTCGGTTGCTATCGATTGATCCTCGACGGATGAAAGACTGGGACGGGGGTCGACTTCCTGGGCTACTAATTCGACAAGCAACGGGGCTAAATCGGCGATGGGCACAGCATAATCGACCTCGACGTTCTCTCGTACACTTTCCGGCATACTGGGGTACAGCGCTTCCTGAGGTTGCTGGATAATACTAACCCCCCCCAGTCGCTTAACCGTCCACATGCCCGACGTTCCATCATTGAGTAATCCTGTTAACACTATACCAATAACACGGGGACCGTAATTATAAGCCGCCGACCGAAATAGTGCATCGATCGATGGGCGAAACCGGTTCTCTTTTGGCCCTTTTTTTACAAGTATCCGACCTTTTTCTATCAACAGATGATGATCTGGTGGCGCTACAAAAATTCTGCCAGATCGAATGGGGTCTCCATCGACTGGATGACATGCCTTTAACTTACCTCTAAAGTTAAGGATTTCGGGCAGAGAACTAAGCGCATCTGCTGCCATATGCTGTACCACAAAGATTGATCCCGAAAAATCAGCTGGTAATAAGTCCACAAACTCTTTCAGCGCATACACCCCACCAGCCGAAGCACCAATAACGACTATATTTCGTTTACTCATACGTGGTTGTCTTGTTGTTAAATACCCAGGCAGCAAGCAAGTAATGGTGCATCGTTGGTAAACACATTAAAAGTCAATATACACCCGCCTTTTGTCTCTATAGCGAGGCATCGGAACATTTAGGATACCATTGACCCGGTATGCTTATCAGGCGTATAGGGAGTAGCCTTGACAAAGGCCGTCAGTAAAGACAAAACCTCTTTGACTGAATCAAGTCGGTAACCGGCTGTTGTGGCCCCTCGACCCACCTTAACCGTATAATGGCCATCTCCCGTAAGGTCCCTGAACATGTCCTCATCCGTACTATCATCGCCAACAGCCAGTACGAAATCATACGGATAGGCCATAGCTAACTGTCTGGCCATACGTCCCTTGTCAGTATCGGCAATTTTAACTTCGACTACTTTATTGCCATCAATAGCGCGTAGTTGATAAGGCAGTAATGCGTTGAGGGTAAGAACAAGCTCCCGCGACCGCTCAAAGCCAATTGTCTCACTCACCTCCCGGTAATGCCACGCAATCGAATGGCTTTTTTCGTCGATGAAAGAGCCATCACAGCGGCTCACGAACCCTTCCAGCAGCGGCCGTACGGTTTCCTTCCAATGGCTATCATCCAGTATCGAACTCCGCCAGATGCCTTCCTGACGGAGGTAAGTACCGTGCTCAGCCACGATATCGATTGGTAAGCCTTCCAGCAGGCTTTCGAGCGTTTCGTGAGACCGTTCACTGATGATGACAACGTTGTTCTGGGGTGAGGCCGCCAGTTCCCGAATGAGACTTATCACCTCAACCGACGGTGTCGTTTGATCGGGACGGGCAGTAAATTCAGCCATAGTACCGTCATAGTCCAGCAAGAGCAGGCGCGACTGAGCCTGCTCGTAAGCCACCAGCAGGTTGTGCTTACTACTGCCCTTCAAAGCTACCACCTGACTTTTTTGGTGGCTTCCCCGACTGGCCGTCTGTAACACGTTGAAGAAGTCGGCCGCCCATTCCTGTACACTATAGGTCGAAATTCGTTTTTGCATAATCGCAATCCGGCGTTCCTGCTCTTCCGGTGGCATGGCCAATGCTTCAGCCAGCCGCTCAGCCACTTCATATTCATCGAGTGGATTGACCATCAGGGCTTGGCCCAGCTCATTGGCGGCACCCGTTAACTCACTCAAGACCAGAACGCCCTGCTGATCCTGACGGGAGGCTATAAACTCCTTGGCGACCAGGTTCATACCATCCCGAAGGGGGGTGATGAGCGCCACATCGCAGGCGGTATACAGCCCCATCAACTGCGGAAAAGACAGCGAAGCATACCGATAGACGATGGGCATCCAGGTCAGGGTGGCGAACTTACCATTGATCCGCCCTACAGCCTGCTCAATCATCTGTTTGCGCTCCCAATAGGTCTGAATCTCATCACGGGAGGGAATTACCACCAGAATGAACACCAATTTGCCGATCCACTCGGAATGTGTCTGCAGGAACGCTTCGAGCGCATCCAACCGCTGCATCACCCCCTTGGTGTAATCGAGCCGATCGACCGAAAAAATGATTTTTCCGGGATAAGCCTGGTGTAGTTCGGCACGCTCGGCCACAACGTCGGGCTCATCATAGGCATCGTGATAGAGCCCGTAATTGATACCGATCGGGAATGCCTGACCCTGTACGCAATGATCCTGGTACAGGATTTTTGCCATCTGGTGCGGTAAACCCAGGTTTAGCTGTACCGACTCAAGGAAATGGATGAGATAATCGTTGGTGTGAAAACCAATCAGATTGGCACCCAGCAAACCCGTCAGCAGATAATCCCGGCACCGTTTCGGAAGTAGCCGGAGCATCTCGTTGGAAGGAAACGGGATATGCAGAAAGAAGCCAATAGAGGCCGTGGGTACCCGCTCCCGAATTAGCTGAGGCAGTCCCAGAAAGTGGTAATCATGTACCCATACCTCGTCATTTGGCTGAAGATGTTCGACTACAGTTTCACAGACCTGCTGGTTAGCTGCCTGATAAGCCCTAAGATGTTCATCGTGGTAATCCACGTAAGAAGGAAAGTAATGAAAAAGCGGCCAGAGAACCGAGTTGGAAAAGCCGTTGTAAAAGCCCTTCTGGGTTGCCTTGTCGAGGAACACAGGCACGTACTCAAAATCATCATCGACTAAATGCCGGTGTTTTTCCCACTGCCGCTGCGTAAAGTCGGCACACCCGATCCAGATTGGCTTGTGGGCTGACTGACTCAGGTCCAGCGACTTGACAGCCGTAACCAGCCCCCCGGATGAGGATTGTACCGTTGCCGTTTTCTGATCGGTTTTGATCGAGAAGGGAAGCCGGTAAGAAATAATGATCAGTCGATTGTTTTTCATAACGAAACGAGGATACCTGTACTGAAGCACAAACCTAAGGCTGGTTCAGTAAGTCGTTCGTCAGGAGAACTACGGTATTGGGTTTCTGCTTCGTAAGTAAGCTGCCGAAATAAGCCAATGGTCTTGTCAGCGCGCCGGAACAGGTATTAGTTTCGGTAATTATTCTGGTAAAAGATTTTGACGAGGGCCACCACGATATTATCCGAATTGGCCCTTAACGATAGCCCCTCCGCCGTTGATGGAATCATGCCCTGTACACCCTTTAACTCCGTGGCCGATAACGTCTTGTACCCCATCGACCAGTCGGAGAACGACCGTTGCTCGATCGGTTGCGAATACAGGTTGATTACATGCGAATGCCTGGGGTCGCGACTGATAACTTCATATAAGGCTCTCACCTTTGTTTCGTCCCCTTCCAGCACCTGGATAATGTTCCCGTTGAAATAGAGAAGAATACCGGTAATACCCGAAGCCTGATTTTTTTTCTGACTTTTTTCCAATATCTGTGCCAACTCGGCTTCAGCTAGCAACCCAGTTGATGAACTGAGGTAGACAGTACAATAGTCCATGTGGGCGGTCAGGGAAGTTTATATTTTGTTCATTAGTTTAAATTGTTAAATAATTAAGTAAGCTGTTTAGTTTATATTAAACAAAAACTATTACAATTAACTAGTTAATGGACTAAACCCAATAGACTAACAAGCGCTTAGCCGATTTAAAGCAGGGCATTCAGTTGATGATACAGCGTCATTGCCGGCTGTAGGTACTCGGGGCATTCAGAAACGACAGGCTCTTTTCCAAAGAGTTGTCCCGGATACTTGCCATGGTAACCACATCGCTCTGCCATGGCAGCATACACGTCGGCGTCGGGCGTCAGGTCAAGAAACCGAATGAGTTGATTCATCATCACCATGCCATCGGCCTGGTAGTCGATCAGCAGGCAGTTGGAATCCTGTTTGGCAATCATTAACAATACCTCAAAATAGCGCTCCAGTACCATGGCCATGTACGCATCTAAATCGACTGGAGCGTTGGGGTCAGTTGTAAATCCAAAGAAAGCAGGCGGAATCAGACCCGGTATAGCCTGCATGCCCCGCCGGTTACGTTGCGACCGGAGAACCTCATCAGGCGATCGGTACAATAAAATGAAGGGTGTTTTGGGATACAACCGGCGCAGCGTCCCGTATTGCAGCAGATGCCAGCTATCGGTTTTAATGAATACAGCCGCTTCCCGACCCGTTCGTTGTTGGCTCAACAACTGTAAGGCGGCCACAAAAGCCTGATCAGCCGGGGAGGGCAACCCGGAATCAACCGGGGTTGGCAGCCGCAGCAGGGCATCGAGAATGGGAACTTCCGACAGCACGACCGCATTCGTCAGCAAACTCAGTAACTGGCCAAGCAACGTCGACCCACACCGCGACACGTGAAATATAAATGCAGTAGGTGCTACGGCGGGAACGGCCTGCGCCATCTCGATTAATCCGTCGAGCGAACTGACACTGGCGTACGGGCTCGAATTATACGGATGCGATAAGCACCGCTGCTGCGTATCGTCAAAAAAGGGAGCCGTCATCGGGTGGTCTCCGAGGTATAGCCAGCGGCAGTCAGGCTGGCCGTTCGTGGTCCGCAGCTTGTACGGGATCCAGTGTTGTAACGGATAGGATTCGGTGCGTGTAGCCATTAACTATGTTTTCAATCGTACAAATCAGTTACCCTCACCTAACTCCTGCCGGAGCTGAGCAACCAGCTGACGGGACGTTTCGGTGTCCGTTCGGGATAATTCAGCTATCATCTGCCGTTTGGTTTGCCGGGAGTAATCCAGCACGCGGGCCTCTTCCCCGAAGTCATAACCCACCTGCCCGAACAGGGCGTCGGACCACGCATTTCGCCGGCAATCGATGACCAGGTGTACCCGCTCAATGGCCCCCTCGTTGCGTACGCTATGGGGCAGGTGAAAATTAGCATACCAGCATTCACCCGCCCGCATGGGTAAATCGACACCTGCTACCCGAAACCGGACAGCCTCTGCCGTTTGAATGGGGATGTGTAGCCGGAAAAGGCCGTAGGGATACCCCGTGTGCAGGTCAGTATGTTCGTTGATGACGCTGCCCGGTGCCAGGGCCAGCAGACGGATCGATTCTTTTTCGCATTGAAATTGATCACAAACCTGCCGGAAGTACTTACATTTCGCCAGCAGGGCTGTATCAGCATAGTCGTATTGGATTGGGTGCGCGTAAATATCGTCCTCACGGCCCGATGCCGACCGGAGGGCCAGACTACTCCAGTCTCCGGCATAGTCCCGCTGGTTGAAATGCTGCCGCCAGTTCAGCGCCCGGCTTAGCGCCAGATCCTGGGTGAGCGCTGCTTCATCAAAGTAAAAAGGCAGTTTGAAAAATCGATTGTCCATCGTATAAACTAACGCTTGGTTTAGTATGCTTTTTATTCAATTTACCGGCTTATCCGGGGCCGGAAAATCCACCCTGTCGAAGGGGGTAGCCGAACGCCTGACCACACTGGGCTACCGGGTCGAGGTACTTGATGGAGACCGCTACCGACGACATCTATGGCCCGAACTGACCTTTTCGGCTCAGGACCGGCAGGAGAATATCCGGCGGTTGGGTTTTATCGGCCAGCGGCTGGTTCATCATGGGGTCATCGTTATACTGGCAGCTATCAATCCATATAAGTCGGTACGGGATGAACTGGCCGTGCTGATGCCAGGCTCCAGACTTGTTTTTATCGACTGTGCCCTGCCGACTTTACAGCAGCGCGATACCAAAGGTCTCTATGCCCGTGCCTTGCTACCTCAGGCGCATGCGGACCATATCACCAATTTAACCGGCGTCAATGACCCGTATGACAGGCCCGAAACGCCGGACCTCCATATCGATACCAGCACCGAAACACGGGAAGCCAGCGAACAACGCCTGCTGAATGCCCTGCTTACCTGGTTAAAAACAACGTCATCAGATGACGTAAACTAGCCATCTGATGACGCTGATTCTGGTGACCATCCCAATTCCGGGATAATCCTATGCTTCGGTCCTTTACGGCACGATCACTTTGACCACTGCCTGCTGGCTGTCGGTATGTACCCGCAGCAGCAGTACCCCGCCAACCCGGCGACCAATCCGCAGGGACTGACGTTCTACCACAGCGGCCGACGGAATCGCCTGTTGGGTAACAGTCTGGCCATTCATGTCGGTGAGGGTGAAGGTAAGTTTTTTACCCTCGGCTCCCGTTACGTCGACCTCGACAGACTCACCCTGTACCGGGTTTCCCAGCAGGGTTACCCGCAGCGGTTGTTCTGCCGTTTCCCGCGTCGCGATCCGGGTTGACCGGTTGCAGAAGGCGCGGAAATCGAAGTCAAGCATCACGACAACTCCATTCTGGCGAGCCATCAGTGTCAATACCGATGAGCTGTTCAAATCCTGCCGCAGGGGTGCATCCACCGTCTGGTTCGCATTGGGCGACCAGTCGGTTACGCCAACCGACCGATATTCGATCAGCGAACCATTGCCGCCCGTTGTCTGGAACGTGATAGCACCCGTTGCGCAATTGTACAGGGGCGTCACTAACTGCAACGGAGCTGGCCCTGTACCACCAGGTGCGATACTGATTAACAGGTTGCCGTTTGCCGTAGCATTCTGCGGATCTGCCGCCGTAATGACAACCGTATAACTACCCGGCTGCGTTGGTGTACCGCTGATGGTACGAGTGGCTCCGTTGAAGCTTAACCCGGCGGGCAGACCGTTTACCGTAAACGTGAGTGTTCCGCTTTCTGGATCACTAAAGGCTGCCTGTGGAATCTGATAACTGAACGGCTGTCCCTGAGTACCCTGCTGACTGGCCAACGGTCCGTGGAACGTCGGCGGGAGGTTGTTGACCGGAACGTCCTGACAGAAGGTGCGGAAGTTAAATTCCCGCATCACGACAACCCCGTTCTGACGGGCCATCAGTGTCAATACCGGTGAGCTGCTCAGGTCCTGCCGCAGGGGGGCATCTACCGTCTGACTTGGATTAGGCGACCAGTCGGTTACGCCAACCGCCCGGTATTCGATCAGCGAACCGTTGCCGCCCTCTGTTCGGAAGGTAATGGCACCCGTCTGGCAGTTGTAGAGCGGTACAATAAGCGCCAGCGGCTGGGCTGTACCCGTTGCGGTAACGACCAGCATGAACGTGGTATTAGCCGATAGTCCGCCCGGATCGGTTGCGGTTACCAATAGGGGGAAGTTACCCGATACCGTCGGTGTTCCGCTAATGGTAGTACCCGCAAACGACAGACCAGCGGGTAACCCCTGTACGGAAAGCGTCAGAGCTTGATTTTCCGGATCGGCGAACGTACCGGACGGAATCGCGAAGCTGAATGGACTACCCTGGGTTGCACCCTGGGTCGATATAGGCATTACAACCTGTGGAGGCTGATTGCCGTTGCTGCCGGCGCAGAAAGCCCGGAAGTCGAAATTCAGGGTTACCACCTGCCCATTCTGGCGAGCCATCAGCATCAGTACACCACTGCTGTTCGCATCGGCCCGCAGTTCAGCTTCGACTACATGGGTTGGGTTGCTGCTCCAGTCCGTTACCCCAATGGCGCGGAACTCGATCAGGCCACCCGTACCACCCGTCGTCTGGAAGGTTAGGCTACCGGTCAGGCAGTTGTACAGGGGTGTAACCAGTTGCAATGCCTGGCTGGCGGCAGACGTAACCGTTACCGTCAGGTTCGCCGGAGCGCTGGTACAGGTGCCGCGTACACAAACGGCCGCATAAGCGAAACTACCCACGGTAGCTGTGGGAACAACGATGGAACCGGTTCCGCTGGTGTTGTTGGGACCAGTCCAGTTGATGGTACCCGTGCAGTTGGTGGCCGTCAGCGTCACATCGCCCGTGTTTTGAGACACCGTGCGGCTGCTCAGGTCAGGGGCGGGTGGCACGTCGTTGGTCAGTATCACCGTGGTACTGGCCGAGGTCGAACAGCCGTTAGGGCGTGTTACAACGACCGAGTAGGTACCCGCGCTGGTGACAGTGGCCGTGTTGCCATTGCCAATCTGGGCCGCTCCATTGCTGAACGTATAGGTTACGCCGGATGTGCTGCTGCCCGCCGTGAGCAGAATCGACGACACCGTACAGCTCAACGGACCGCTGGCACTGAGTGTCACATTCTGCGGGAGTTCGGAGTCTCCGGCAACCGTAACCGTGGCGCTGGCCGTACACCCGTTCGGGCCCGTAGCAATGACGGTATAGGTACCCGCCTGCGTCACACTGGCCGTAGCACCCGTGCTCGCCACGACACCCGATGCCCCTTTGAAGACATAGGTCACATTAGCCGAGCTGCTGCTGGCTGTCAGGGTAGCGGCCGGGTTGGCACAACTGATCGAACCACTGGCTACGAGACCGACATTTTGAGGTGCTTCGGTGTTACCGATAACCGTTGTCGATGTGGTTGCCGTACATCCGTTCGTAGCGGTAACCCTAACGGTATAGGTACCCGCCTGACTGACAGTGGCCGTGCCGGCGGTTGTACTGACAATACCAGGGCCGCTAAAGCTGTAGGTAACCCCACCGGTCGTACTGCCCGCCGTGAGCGTAACGGTCGGGTTTGTGCAGGTAATCGGACCGCTGGCCGTCAGGCTTACGTTCTGGGGCGATTGTGTATCGCCGATAACAGTAGTTGTAGCAAGCGATGTACAGCCTGAAGTGGCCGTCGCAACGACAGTATACGTACCGGCCAGACTTACCAGCGCGGTATTGGCCGTCGTGCTGACGATACCGGGACCACTGAAACTGTACGTGACACCGGTCGTTGAGCTGGCGGCCGTTAAGGTAACGGTAGTTTGCGAACAGCTGATCTGGCCGCTGGCAGTCAGACTCAGGTTCTCCGGACGATCAGCGCTGCCTGTAAGCGTAGTCGAGTTAGAGGCTGTGCATCCATTGGGAGAAGTTACGATCACCGTGTACAACCCGGCTCTGTTAACCGTGGCCACATTGCCGCTAACGCTCACAATACCGGGTCCGGTGAAGGCGAAAGTCGAATTGGGCGTACTAGTTCCGCCTGTTACTGTGACCGTTGATTCATTACAGCTTAAAGGGCCGCTCAGGCTAATGCTTACAGATTGAGGGCTCAGCGCATCACTGATAACCGTAGTTGTAGCGCTGGCCGTACAACCCGTAGGTGCGCTGGCAACGACGGTGTAGGTACCCGCCTGGCTAACACTGGCCGTAGCGCCCGTACTGGCAACCGCGCCCGATGGCCCCGTGAACACATAGACAAGGTTTGGCTCAGCGCTGTTTGCCGTTAGCGTAACCGCCGTATTGCTACACGTAATAGTACCGCTGGAGGACAGACTTACCGTGATCGGAGCTGGTTCGTTCAATGTCACTGACGAACTGACTGAACCGGTGCAACCGTTGGCGGTGATCGAGAAGTTGCTGTAGGTACCCGAAGCCAGACCCGTCAGACTAAACGCGTTGCTGGTGACGGTGACCGTTTTTGGACTGCCCGTACCGGTAAAGCTTACCGAATAGGTACCATTAGGCACATTCCCCGTGGTGAAGGCAATACTCCCGTTGCTGGCTGTGCAGGAAGGATTCGTCGGCGCGCCGGCCGTGAGTGTCGGCAAAGCGTTTACGGTGATGACCACGTCGGCAGTGGCGGGGGTACAGCTGCCGTTGCTCACGGTCCAGCGCAGGGTATAACTACCCGCTCCACCGGCCGGGGTGAATACCGCCGAGGTTGACGCTGTGTTATTGAACTGCGAAGCTGAGGTAGAAGGTCCACTCTGGACGCTCCATACACCTGTACCGTTGGTAGCGGTGGCTGACAGTGTGGCGGCTGTACCAACACAAATGGACTGAGCGGCACCAACGCTGGCCAGGGGCTGGGCCGGATCACTCAGGGTACGGGACGTGGCAACCGTACCGGTGCAACCGTTAGCGGTGACCGAGAAGTTGCTGTAGGTACCCGCCGAAAGGCCCGTCAGGCTGAAAGCGCCACTAGTAACGGTGATGGTCTGGGGGCTACCCGTACCGGTATACGTCAGCGAGTAGGTGCCGTTGGCCAGACTGGTCGTGAAGGCAATGCTGCCGTTAGAACCCCCACAGCTCGTCGGGTTGGTACCCGCACCCAGTGTCAGGGTTGGCGCTACCGGATCGGTCAGCGTTTTGGAGGTGGCTACCGTACCCGTGCAGCCATTGCTGGTAACCGAGAAGTTGCTGTAGGTACCCGCACCCAGACCCGTCAGATTAAACGCGTTGCTGGTGACGGTAACCGTTTTCGGGCTGCCCGTACCGGTAAAGCTTACCGAATAAGTACCGTTTGGCAGGTTGGATGTGGTGAAGGCAATACTGCCACTCGTTCCTCCGCAGGTAGTTGGATTGACCGTAGCGCCCGCTACCAGCGTGGGCGATGGATTGACCGTAACGCCGATGGTGGCCGTAGCGCTGGCTACCCCACCGGTGGCAACAACCCTGATTGTATAGTTTGTTGTCGCATTGACAGTCGGCGCGTTTTGCGTGAAGACCGCTCCTGAGCCCGAAAAGCCCGATGGAGTGCTGCTCCAGGCGTAGGTAGGCGACGTAAAGTTGGTCGGCACAGCCGTAAGACTGACAGGTGAACCGGAACAAACCGCAGCGAGGCTGGCGGGTGTAATACGCACGGTTCCGGTCGTTACCTGAAACGGTGATGGCCCCGTACAATTGCCGAACGCTTGTGAATTGTCTTCAACTACCCAGCCTGATGTGGGCGGAATATTCGCTGTACTCGGGTTGGAGAGGTAAGCTCCCCCGTCGAAGGCGATTACCCAGGCAGGGCCGGACGGTTCATAAAAAGCCGCAATTTGAACATCGTTATAAGCTGTACCGTTCAGCGTAACCGTCCCTGAACCCAGGTAGGCCGGCCGGTTGGTTGCTTCATAGTTGTCACTCACTTTATCGAGGACGTAGGTTCCTCCGAAGCAGGCTCCCGAAATGGTGATCGAACTGGGAGCTGTCTGGGCCTGCGTCCGTAAAGACAGCATGGACAGCAGGAGGAACACACCCCAGGCTACCCGAAGAGAAAGCGTCTGGTTTATGAGATTGCGGATAGGTCGGAAGGAATCTTCCGGTACCCGTCCAGCGTAGAAGTTTTTCATGCGATAGAAGAAAAAAGGTTATTTTGAGTAATACATTGATTGGTTCGAATAGCTCAATAGCCATCAGATGTTTTGATCCGCAGCTATCAACGTCTATTGCAGTTAGTCAATACGGAGCATTCGTTCACCCTATTGACCAACGGGCAAATGGTCACTAGTTTCGGGATGGGTATATGCCTTCTAAAGCGATCAGGTAATTGATCGTCAGGTAGGGTGGCATGATGCTGAAAGGCTGACTGCTACCCGCGTTCCCAATCGACTGGGGCGCCATTGCCACGTTGGAACCTGAAGCACGGTACTCCGGATCAAGGGCGCCCGTTGCGGCCAGGAAGGCGTTCTGGGGCGATGCGACGTTGCCGGTTTCCGTTACGGCAACAAGCGAATGGTTGTGGATCGGCATATTTGAGGAATTGAGCGTTACCGACGTCGTTCCGGCAAGTTGGCCCAACGTGAAGTTAGGTAAGCCAGGGCCCTGACCCTGCCCGATGGGGACCCGTCCCCGAAGGTCAGGTAGACCAAAAGTTGTCTGACCGTTCCCACCGTATGTGGTTCCTAGTATTGAAAATAGGGCTGTATTCTGGGCTATCGACATAAGTTGCCCGCTACAAATGGCATACCCCCGAATAGCGAAGTTGCCACCAAACATAATAATCTGACCAATAAAGGGTTCCATCGAACTAAAGGATTTAGGTATAACGTATGATTGAATAAAAATGAATACGATTAATCAGTGAAGCGAGCGACAGCGAATACCCAGGGTTCGTTCCACGCGTAATGTCTCCCGATCGGGTAGTTGATCGTTCGGGAGGCAATAAAACGACTTTAGGATATTGGCGTGTTTGCGGGTAAGTCCGTTCAGCGTCTTGAGGGCGTTAAAATTGATATACACCTCTGTCAGGCCGGTCAGGTTGCGCAGCGGTTCGATCGACGTTATCTGATTGATCTGTGCATACAATTGGGTCAACTGCGTCAGACCGGACAGGGCCTCCAGGCTCTGAATGGCGTTGTTATTGACAAACAGACTCTTCAGGTTGGGCATGCCGGCAACCTCAGCGATGGAGTCAAGGTGATGATTGGTCAGCACCAGAATTTCCAGGTTGCTCATGCCAGCCAGACCGGAACAATTGGATAGTTCGAAGGGCAGGTTGGGGTGGAAAGCCCTGGGGCCAGCAAAACGCAGCACCGTAGTTTGCCAAAGTGCTTCCAGGTCTTCGTATGAGGGTTGATTCGTATGGCCAAACGAGGCTGCCTGAAAGGCTGCCCGCCACTGGGGTTCCAGTTCGCTCCACCACGTAAGGCGCTTGGCATGCGTATCGGCACCGGGCGGACACGTCCTGGCAGGCGCGGTAATGTCTGAGTTCATGTTAACTACCGTGTAAAATATGGGTTCATTCTCGATCGGTTAAACTGGACAGGTACTAAAATAAGCCGGGACGATCCTGGGCAACAGTCGATCGGTTCACGGCAGCGATCCCTTCTGATTTCCCGGACTGCACCACCCGACCCCTCAGATCGACCAGGCGGTAGCTCAGTTGATCCATGTTCAGCTGTAGAACCCCTTTGCTCCCCATCAGCAGCATAGTCCCTTCAGACACACGTTCTGAACGGCCGATGCGGGCGAGTGCCTGCCAGATAACCTGAAAACCCTCCCGGTCAAAACGGGCAGAATAAGAGCCAAACGAGCCCGGTAAGGTGTTATCAATGAGGGGAGCGGCCTCTATCGATAAATCCCTGCTCAGTACACGACCAGCCAGCTCGATATCGCGGTTGGCCAGGGTTACCAGAGAAGACAGGTTGGTGCGTTCGGGATTGTACACGCGGGCAATGGTCAGTCGCTCAGGACTACCCACCTGACCACTCGTAACCAATCCGCCTACCCTATTCAGGAAGACATGTATAGCCTGCCTGGCTTTCATGTCCCCGGAAGAGGCATGGGCAAGAACAGGGTCGGGCAGTAGGGGTAACATACAACCCGCAACGAGTTGACCAATAAATAGACGTCGCTTCATAAGAAAAGGGAATAGAAAGTTAATCAGTCTCAGATGAATTATCCACTAGTCTGTCGGGCTACTACCAACAGATTGATTTTTGTTTATATGAGTTGGGATAAAAGTAACTAAGATCATCCCCTTACTGTACTATTTGTAGGTAAAAAGCAGGATTTTGTATGTGGTTATTCAAATTTGAAAAGTAACCTATACCTATTTAGCAGTGATCAAGCCGCCTTCGAAGCAGTCGTTGGGCTGCGTAGAACAGCCCAACGACATTCGATTAAAAAAAGAGGAAGACATTGTACAGGGTGTGGACAGGAAGATCAGGCCGTAACCGACTCGGTCGACACGAAAGGCTGACCAGCCTGGTTGACGGTTACTTTTTTATCGTTGACACCGACGAAGACGTACTGACCGGAGGTCATTCCGAAGATGTAATACGGTTCGTTTACGCCGGGATAAAGCGGGTGGCGGAGGGTTACGTTGCCATAAGAGCCCGTAAATCCGGCCGCTTTCAGCAACGAATCGGCTTCGGTCAGTTCCATAGCGATAGGCCAGTCGATTACGACATCCTCCAGCCATGGCTGCCCAATGAAGGAGACCGCCCCAAACGTGCCCCAGCCCGTAGAGTTGATAATAGCCGTACCGGTTCCCGCCCGGCATACTACCTTCAGCTGAGAAATATCGTTAGGGTTGGTCGAAGGTGCTTTGGCCGTTGCCTGTACTTCGTACAATTGCGCATCCGGATACTGCTCTCTGATCAGGCGCATCGCGATATTGACCCGGCCCAGATAGCTCAGAATGGCGGTGCTGGCCATGGGTTTTACCTCATCCAGCACAAAAATCTGAACGTCGTACACATGCTGCAAAACGTATTTGGCGACCCCTCCGTAGATGGTTACGATTATTTGCGTATTCCCCATCTGGAGCGAGTTGAAGGTCCAGCTAATGTCGGTCCCCTGCATGCTGGCATCGGTCATGTCCAGGTAAGCCCGATCGAACTTGATTGCCACCGAGCCACCGGGGTTTGTTCCCCCAACCGATTGTTTGACCTTGAAAGGCTCTTTAAACAAGGTTCAGATAATTTCCTGTCCTGCCAACGGCGCTGGTGCCGCGTCATCGGAGGGTACTGCCAGCATCTCGCCAGCTCCGTTGAGTGCCGCCGGGGCTGTCTCCCCAAGCCCCGTATAGTGAATGTCGACCGGAACCCCGTCCGGGTTGTTGGCATCGGCAATGATCACCGATTTTGAGTTGACAACCGGCGAAGGCAGCTGGATACTGAATGCCTGCGTTTTGGTGTATGGCTGAAGGCCCTGGCCCAGCGGCCCTACCCACCCCTGTAAATCGAACTTAAGCCCCCCAACAAAATTGGGATCACGGTAAAAAGAGATGCCACTTGTAAATTCCTGCGCGTTGCCTTTGGCGTACAACCGCAGTTGACGGGTGCCGGTATCGTAGAGCGCTGCCAGTTTGTCGGCCGGGATAAATTGTAAGAAACCCATGATAAGTTGAAGGAAGAGGAAGGGTGCCTACTCGGTTAAGGGCTTTTCAGCGGGGGCCCGCCAATCGACGGGTAGCCTGTCCATTGTCTTTGTTGCTACCGTATCGATGACGGTAACAAAATTGAGGCTGGTAGTTTAGTAAAGGCATTCATTTTCGGACAAACATGCTTACATATCGGACACCCTTACTCTATTACCTTAATGAGGTACCGTCTAATCAAAATCCCCCCGTTTGCTGACGTCAATCAGCAAACGGGGGGATAGCATTTTTCGATACTAAGAAGCGCAGTCTGTGGGTTTATACCACGATCGAACTGGCAAATTCCTTGGGCGTGACCTGGTAAAGTTCTTTGAAACACTGACCAAAATAGGAAGGGGTTTCAAACCCAACCCGGTAAGCCGTCTCTGATACCCCGTACCCGGCCCGCAGCAGATCGGCCGCCTTACGCAGTCGGTATTGGCGGATCAGTTCGTTGGTCGATAGCTGGGTGAGTGAGTGAACCTTACGCAGCAGGGTTTTACTGCTCATCGCCAATTCCTCGGCCAGACGCTCCACATTCAGCGATGAATCGTCGAGGTTTGCTTCCAGCACGGTGTATAGCGTTCGAAGCCATCCTTCCTGCACCGTTTCCAGTGGCTGGGGTAACTCCGGTTGCGATAGCTGCTGCTGGTATAGCGTTCGTAAGCGTTGCTGACGGGTAACGAGGTTACGTAACCGCAGCATGATCTCCTCCACCTGGAACGGTTTGGTCAGGTAGTCGTCGGCTCCACGCTGCAAGCCCGTTAGCCGACTATCGGCGGTTGCTTTGGCGGTCAGGAGAATAACCGCGATGTGGTCGGTGGTGGGGGTCGTTTTAATGAGTTGGGTAAGCTCGTACCCGTCCAGACCGGGCATCATCACATCGGATATGACCACGTCGGGCAGTTCGGCCTGAATGAGCTGCCAGCCCTGATCACCCGTCGCGGCTGTCAGTACCCGGTAGTGACTTTCGAGTTCATCCCGGAGAAACGTTCGCAGTTCGTCGTTATCTTCTACGAGTACAACCAGGGGGGCGTCTATAGGCGGCTTGTTGATCACAAACCGGGAATAAGGTTCCGTGGCGGGAAGCGGAAACCAGTCCCACAACGACAGGTCGAATGAGTCGGCTCCGTCGGGTGTGGCCGATGCAACCAGGGGCAGTTCAACGGAGAAGGTTGTTCCCGAGGGCAGCGTTCCGGCCCCCGTCTGGCTTTGTACCGAAACCACACCACCCATCAGCTCGGCCAGTTCCCTGACCAGCGAAAGACCGATTCCCGTACCCGACTGGACCCGCCCGACAGGCGCCGAAGCCTGATAGAACCGGTCAAAAATAAAGGGGATGTTGGCTTCGGGTATCCCTACCCCGTTGTCCGTAACAGTCAGGCGCACTAAAGATCCCGTTTTCAGCTGGACATCGATCCTGCCCAGGTCAACGCGCCCAGCCGTAAATTTGATGGCATTAGCGATGAGGTTGTACGCAATCTGAGCTACTTTCTCCGCGTCGAAAAGCCAGGTGCCCGCTACATCGGTCTGATACGTCAACGTAGTGCCGTGTTGTTCAGCTAAAGGAACGAACGCCTGAACCAGCTTGCCAAAAAAATCGCTCACATTACCGGGCTGGGGGTTTACGCGCAGCTGACCAGCTTCCAGCTTGGCCAGTTCCAGCAGTTGATTGATCAGCCGCAGCAAATGGCGGGCATTTCGCTCGATGGCCAACAAATCGCGTTTGGAACCCTGAGTTTCGTCACAGTTGCGGAGAAGCCGGTCGACCGGTGAGAGGATAAGCGTCAGGGGCGTTCGGAACTCGTGGGTGATATTGTCGAAAAGCCTTGTTTTCAACGCAGCTATTTCCTGCAGCTGGGCCGATTTCCGCAACTGACTGACGTGCTGAACGGTCTTCTGAATCGTTCGTTCCAGATCGCCCAGGTTGATGGGCTTGCAGACAAAGTCGAAAGCACCCCGGTTCATGGCCGAACGGATGTTGTTCATATCGCCGTAAGCCGACACCATCACTGCCCGGCCGTTCGGCAATAGCGTCGGCAGGTGGTTCAGCAGCGTCAGACCATCCATATCAGGCATGTTGATATCGACCAGGACCACATCGAAATCCGGCTGGCTCTGAATCAGCGCCAGCGCTTCGCGCCCGCTGCCGGCAAATGTGAACGCGTAAACGCCTTCCTGAATTTTACGACGAAAGAGCTGCTGAATCAGGGATGTGATGTCCTCTTCATCGTCAACGACCAATATTTTGGTGTTCATTCACCTTACTGTTAAAACTGGTTCTATCACACGTTGGCCTCGTTGCCCCTCTTATCCCACCGTTACAACCTATTTCCAATTTCTCGACCAGCCTGACGAATTGGCAAACGAATAATAAACTCGGTGAAAACTCCCAGAACAGAGTCAACCATAAGTTCACCCGCGTGCCCTTTTGTAATGATATCGTAACTCAGCGACAATCCCAACCCGGTTCCCTGCCCGGTGGGTTTAGTCGTAAAAAAAGGCTGAAATATTTTCTCCAGAATGGCGGGATCTATCCCGGA
Organism: Spirosoma utsteinense; assembly: GCF_014282275.1. Lineage (GTDB taxonomy): Bacteria > Bacteroidota > Bacteroidia > Cytophagales > Spirosomataceae > Spirosoma > Spirosoma utsteinense. The sequence goes on along the minus strand of NZ_VFIA01000041.1, from coordinate 20,056 downwards.
GCCATTGTCCCGTACATGCAGAGTTACCCAGTTCCCCGCATGGCGGGTCGTCACTGTTACCTCCGGTTCGTAGCTACTCCCGGCGGTTTTTTGATTATGGACTACGGCGTAGAACGCATTATTGAATAGATTGAGAAGTACCCGGCCCAGGTCCTGAGGTATCCCGTCTATCTGGCTGATCGATGGATCCAGGTTGGCGGTCAGTTTAACGGTCACGGTATTGTCGCGGGCGCGAAGGCCATGGTAGGTCAGGCGCAGGTATTCGTCGGCCAGCGCATTCAGATTTGTGGGGCGCTTCTCCCCTACTTCGGCGCGGCTGTGCAACAGCATTCCGGTTACGATAGACTCCGCCCGTCGGCCGTGATGGGCAATTTTACGGAGATTGTCGCTCACGAATCCGGCCAGCACCTGGACTTCGGCCTGGTGGCCAGCCGCCATCTCTTCGTTCAGTTCGCCGATCAGCTCAACCGATATTTCCGAAAAATTATTGACGAAGTTGAGCGGGTTCTGAATTTCGTGGGCGATACCGGCGATCAGCTCACCCAGCGAAGCCATCTTTTCTTTCTGAACCAGTTGCATCTGGGTAGCCCGCAACTCAGCCAGCGACTGACGAATCTGTTCATTTCGCACCATTAAGCGATTTTCCTGCTGCATGTTCTCGGTGCGAAATATATAGACGACCAAAAACAGCGTAAGAATGAACATAAACAGGTTGGTGTCGTGCAGGTCTGTCGAATCGGGCGTGTGCCAGATTGGTACAATCACGGTTTGGGCATAACGCACGGCGAAAAAAGCAGCTACATTGATCCCAAGCAGAAAAAATATTGTCCGCCGATTACGAAAGAAAAGCATGGGCATGATGCCCGCCGTTATCAACAGGAAATCTGACCCATCGTTAAACTTCGCGATGGGTATCAGCGAATACAAAACGGTGTTCTGCAAAATCAGGTAGTAAGCCGATGCCGTATACCGGCGCTTCCAGTTAAGCAACAGTGGACCCAGATTGGCCACCAAAACCAGGATCACCAGCCAGAACGTGACCCGGTCTGGTGATCCCAGAAAAATGACCATATATAGAAAATACACACTGAGACCAACAACGGTAACGCCGTTGACCAGGCGCACCCGCTTACGTTCCCAAAAGGTCAGTTTGTCGCTGACCCCAATGTTGATCAGGAATTCCCACCGTACCTCTAACCACTGTATCAGTCCCCGAAAAACGAGAGGTACCCGAGGGGTTGATGGTTCACTGTAGACTGTATCCATAAACCTCACTCATTCAAAAGTCTGGTTACAACGAATACAAAAATAGCGAATCCCGGCTGGTAGTTTCTCAAAGACCCAGATGCTGCTTCCAGTAATCTGTCAGGAATATATTATACGGATCGCGCGCGCTCCGGAGGGCCATCACGTCATCCCACTTCGGATACAGGTTTCGCAGGTAATCGACCCCCTGCTCACTATTGGCTGCGGGCAGGTACTTACCCCAGTGAGGCCGGTAACCATAGGGTGCCAGTAACGCCCAGAACTGCTGGTAATAAGCTTCGGGGGTGCCATCGGTATTACCTGCAAACCAGAACAGGTCGATCCGGATGACATCTGTCTGGTAGGCAGGGCTCATCCAGAAGTTGCTTTTTTGGGCCGCATAGATCTCGCAGCAAAAGGTCCCTGCCCGTTCGGGGTGCTGGGCATCGGCATAAAATTCACGGAGCGTATTCATAACCGCTTCGGTCTTGTCGAGGGGTATCCAGAGTTCGGTGAACCAGACCGGAAACAGGCGGTCACTCATCTGGTTATCCATCGGCAGTAGCTGCCACCACACGTCCGAAAACCGTTGCAGGGGGGTGTCAAGCGATACAAACAGGGCGAGTACGTGTTCCATAATTTTGGGCTGTAACTCCTGCCCCGCTTTCAGCAGCAGGACGCGAAGCAGCGGCTGGTCGACCGTAAATTCAGCGATCCAGCTTTGCCAGCGGCCTAGTGCGGTGAAAATCATGTCGGCCCCCAGCGTAGAGAGCGTTGGTGAGCCAAAATAGTAAGGCACTTCTTTGTATTCCTGCGGAAATGAAGCGTCTTCGTCGGCAGGGCTGGTTCGTTGAGCCTGCCAGACAACCATTCGCTCCATGCCGGGCTGCGGCCACCAGATCAGACGGCTGTAGTCAGACCGGTGCTGCTCCGGATCGGGAAGGCCCCGGAAGAAATCGGCTAGACCCAGCCGCTTGTCGTCGCCCGGCCCAAACAGGTCGATACTACACGTAGTGGGGGTGCTGACAACTTCAGTACCGGTAACGTCGTAGGTCGGTTCGCACTGAAACGCGACCGATAGGACAACCCCCAATAGTCCCCGGTGTGCGAAAGCCAGCGCGTAGAACGGGTCGGTGTCAGTGTCGGGTTGAGGCCGCGTATAGGTGTTGATTTCCACATCGTCGACACCATGATGCATGACGGTGACGGCCCTCACCGCATCTTCGAACGAATAGCGTACCGATCCGCCCGAGGACCCGGTAGCCATGAATCCCCCAACGGTCTGGTGGCTGATACCACCCAGATCGGGCAGCGCCCAGCCTGTCGGGTTGGTCCGGCGACCTTTTTCCGGCCCATCCAGGTGAATGGGATCGATCTGATACAGCAGCGAATTCTCAATTGTCGACAGCTTGAGTGGATCAAAGGGATCATAACCAAGGTGACATCCCGCCTGAACATTCACCAGTCCAGTCTGGCTATCGAGGTTTACTTTGTTGAGGTGGGCCAGCGTCACGAACAGCGAATTGGGGGCTGCTTCCTGTTGCGCTATCAGCGGAAATGAGTGGGCCGCCCCCCGAACGGCTACCTTTAGATCGTTTGCTCTGGCGTAGCGCAACAGATCGGCCAGCTGGTTTTCTTCGGCTGGCAGGTAATAGGTCAGCCCATCGATCTGACAGGTTTTAATGATACTAATAGAAGACATGAGTTAAGAGGAAGTTTATGATTTTACAGAAATCGCACCAATATACTGGGTAACAAACATTTATAAATAATTTTTTAGAAGCTCTTATTTCAGCGGTTAAACGACAGGTCTGTCGGCTGTTGATTCCATTCTCTTTACTGCTCTGGCGTGGGTAACCGGTTTTTCACTGGATGCTATCTGGTCTGTCCACACCAAACCCTTAACCCCAAAATGTAGGCGAAGGCATTTCTAAACTGGTAGTATTCAAAGATTTTCTATCATAGCAATAACATTATTTAGATTCTTTAAAAATAAGCTTCTCATTTGTTTGGACGAATTCTAAATAGACCCTAGGTTTGTACCACCATTAGTTTTCCACCACCGCTAGCGGATAAGTATATCCCATAGCAACTAGTTAGTGTGCCGGTTGAGATTAGCTATGTGAGCCTCACGACATTAAATCGACTACACTACATCATATCAATTGAACACAAGCTTCATGAAACGTTTTTGTACCCTGTTTTTTATAGTATTTACCACCCTGACGGCTGGTGCGCAAACCCAAAAGGGGGCGGTACGCGGTCAGGTTACCACCGCCGACGGACAACCAGCCCCTTATGTCAACGTCCTGATAAAGAGCACGAACCGGGGAACCATCACCAATGAGCAAGGGCAGTTTACAATCAAAAACATACCGGTTGGTGCTTCCAGCCTGCTCATCTCACTTGTGGGTCAGCAAACGCTGGAAAAGCCTGTCGATATTCTGCCGGGGGAGGTTACAACGGTAGCTATCGAACTGAGTGAGACGGCACAGCAGTTGCAGGAGGTTAACGTCAGCGGTAGCCAGTTGAATCGGTTTGTCCGTTCGGAGAGTGACTATGTTTCCCGTATGCCGCTGAAAAATCTGGAAAACCCGCAGGTATACAATACCATTGGCAAAGAGCTTCTTACCGAACAATTGGTCTTTTCGGTCGACGACGCCATGCGCAATGCGCCCGGTGTCCAGCGGATGTGGGAAGCCACGGGCCGCGCCGGTGATGGCGGCAGTTTTTACAATACCCGGGGCTTTATCGTTCAGAGCCAACTTCGGAATGGGCTGGCCGGTAACGTAACGAGCAGTATCGATGTGGTGAACCTGGAGAAACTGGAAGTGATCAAGGGCCCTTCGGCTACCCTCTTCGGCAGCGCGCTTACCTCCTATGGTGGCCTTATCAACCGCGTGACCAAAAAACCGTATGACACATTCGGTGGCGAAGTGTCCTACGCGGGTGGCAGCTACGGTTTCAACCGGGTGAGCCTCGACGTGAACACACCGCTGAACCCGGCAAAATCGATATTATTCCGGATGAACGGGGCTTTCAATTACGAAGATAACTTTCAGAATCAGGGGTTCAACCGCAGCCTCGCTCTGGCACCGAGTCTCTCGTTCCAAGTGAACAACCGACTTTCGATCCACCTCGATGGCGAACTCATGGAGGGAAGCAGTGTGGGGAAGCAGATTATCTTCTTCTATTATCCCGCAGCCGCACTGGGTGCTTCGCGTGCCGATGAACTGAATCTCGACTATCGGAATTCCTACATGGGGAGCGGCCTTTCGCAAAAAACACGGAGCACGAACCTGTTTGGCCGGGTAAACTACCGCATCTCGCCCCAGTTTACATCATCGACCTACGTAACGTCCAGTCACAGCTACTCGAACGGGATTTCGCCCTACTTCTACCTGGTACCCAACTCGGTCGCCAACCCGGAACCAACGGCCATTAGTGGTAACTTCCTGGCCCGCGCCGACCAGTCGACCAATAACAGCCGCAACGAGGTGTTTGAGGTACAGCAGAATTTCAACGGCGATTTCCGGCTGGGTTCGCTCAGAAACCGAATCGTTATCGGACTGGATTATCTGCGCATCAATTCAAATCAGAATTTTTTCGGTAGTGTGTTCGACACAGTCCCCCTCAACGTGCCGGGTTATGATTACAGCACCTTCAACGGAACCAGTTTACGGGCCCTGTATGCTGCCGGTCCACCCCAGTTTATCTATCCGATAACGACGAAGTCCAATACCTACAGTGCTTTTATCTCCGACGTACTCAACCTGACCGACCGCCTGAGCATGCTGGCGGCCTTGCGGGTCGACCACTTCCAGAACCAGGGAGGTCTGGCAGGTGCTGAGGTTCCTTCCTTCGATCAAACGGCTTTGTCGCCTAAGTTCGGCCTTGTCTTTCAACCCGTTATCGATCAGGTATCTCTCTTTGCCAATTACCAGAACAGCTTCACCAACCGGGGTACCTATAACGCCTATGACATTACGGCTCCCGATAGCATAGCCCGGCGCATTGCCAAACTGGAACGGGCCAACCAGTTCGAAGCAGGCGTTAAGCTGAGCACGCGCTCCGGGAAAGTTTCGGCTACGGTGAACTACTACAATATTCATGTATCGAACCTCCTGCGCACCGACCCCAATCCGCTGGCTGCCGCCCGGTTCGCTCAAACGCAGGATGGCACCCAGCTCAGTAAAGGAATTGAGGTCGACATCATTGCCAACCCTTTCAAAGGATTCAACGCGGTAGCTGGTTTCAGCTATAACGATTCCCGACTGACAAAGGCCGATGCCGATGTGAATGGCCGTCGTCCCAGCACAGCCTCTTCTCCTTATCTGGCAAACCTGTGGCTGAGCTATCGCCTGCCCGACAACCTTGTCAAGGGTCTTGGCTTTGGGGTAGGCGGCAACTATGCCAGCGACAATAAAATTATGAACAGCATCAGCCAGGGCGTTTTTATCCTGCCTGCCTACACCATACTGAATGCTTCGGCTTTCTACGAACAGCGCAAGTTCCGGCTTTCAGCTAAAGTCGACAACTTCACGAACGAGCGGTACTGGATCGGTTATACGACCATGAACCCCCAGAAACTACGCAGCTTCGTTGCCAGCGCAGCCTACAAGTTTTAGTCGAAGCAGAGACACATTACAAGCTGACATACAGCCCTTTTCTTTTCTAACATGACCTTAAAAAAAGCAATTGGCAAGGTACACCTCTGGCTCGGACTCACGTCCGGGCTGGTTGTGTTTGTGATCAGCCTGACGGGCTGTCTGTATGCGTTCAAGACGGAGATCGAAGACTTTACGCAACCCTATCGCTATGTGCAGACAGAAGCCAAACCCCTGCTTCCTCCGTCGGCATTAGGAGCGATTGGCAAACGGATTCTACCGGGCAAAAATCTGCACAGCGTCACCTACCGCACGGGCGGGCGAGCGGCTGTCTTAACCTTTTACCACTACGAGCCCACCTATTATTACCTGGCATTCGTCAATCCGTATTCGGGCAATGTTCTGGAAGTCAGCGATATGAGTAGCGATTTCTTCTATCAGGTTTTACAGGGGCATTATTACCTCTGGCTCCCGCCCACCATCGGTCAACCGATTGCGGCTTCAGCCACGCTGATTTTTGTGGTTATGCTCATAACAGGCATTGTGTTATGGTGGCCTAAACATAAGGGAGCCCGAAAACAGCGGTTTTCCGTGAAATGGAAGTCCCCCTGGCGACGGCGTAATTACGACCTGCATAATGTGCTGGGCTTCTATGCCGCATCCATCGCTCTGATTATGGCTGGTACTGGTTTGGTGTGGGGATTTCAATGGTTCGCCAAATCGGCGTACTGGGCCACATCGGGCGGCAAGGAATTACAGGCGTATTACGAACCGGCATCGGTCCTGCCCACCACCACGCTGACCCCGGGCTCACCCATCATCGACCGCTTATGGCAACAGACAACCGCCACGAAGCCTGCTGTCGAAACAATGGAGGTTCATTTTCCCGAGACGAAAACGGCGTCCATTGCTATCACGACCAACCCAACGGCTGCCACCCTCTGGAAAACCGATTACCGGTATTACGACCAGTACACCATGAAGGAATTGCCGGTTAACCATGTATACGGTCGCTTCGACGAAACAACGACGATGGCCAACAAAATTGCCCGGCTCAACTACGACGTACATATTGGGGCTATTTCAGGATTACCCGGTAAAATCATGGCCTTTCTGGCCAGCCTGGTCTCGGCCAGTTTACCCGTAACGGGGTTCCTGCTCTGGTGGGGACGACGAAAAAAGTCAAAAAACCGTCCAGCAAGGCATGTCCGGTCAATGTCCGTTGCAGCCTACCGGGACAAGGTGCAGGTAATGAAATAAGGGGCGCTGACAAACGACTCAATCAGACCCGGCAGCTGAGTCCGGCTCCTTGTTTACTTCGTTGATCTCATACGAGACAGCATTGGCTGCGGGCCCTACATCCAGATGAATCCATTGCGCATACTGGCGGGTAAAAGCAGCCCCATAGTAAAAGATCAGCGCTGAGTAAAAGACGAATAGCAGAATCAGAATAATTGCCCCCGACGTTCCATACAGGGAACTGACAGGGCTCTTTATCAACAGCCGATCCAGCACCTGCTCCCCTATCTCGACCAGCACGGCCGTAACCAGCGCCCCCACCCAAACCGCCTGCCAGGAAATACGAATATCGGGAAGGTACTTGAACACACTGGCAAACCAGGCTGTCAGCAGCAGTATCGATAGGGCGTGATTGCCCGCATCCAGCGACCACAGCAGGTTTGCCGCGTTCAGAAACGAGTGGTTCATGAAGGGTGCCAACGCCTGATGGATCGTTAGGGAAGCGGTTACCAGAAGGCCCGCGAAAGCAATGATACCCAGCGCAATCCCTTTATCGAGCAGCACATACCAGACCCGACGGTCGTTGGAGGGCTTCACATTCCAGAGTTGATTCAACGACCCTTTTATGATGGCGAACAGGGTGGTAGAGGCCGTCAGCAAGAGTACTACGCTCAGGATGGTCAGCAAGCTGTTTGAGCGGGGCTCCTGCAGGTGTTTCGAGATATCCTGCAACTGACGGGCACCCTGGTAGCCGAAAAGTTCGGCCAGTTTTTTGAACAGCTGCACACTCACCCGTTCATCCTCCCCGGTAAGCAGCTCACCGTATAGCTGGCTCAGAATGATAACAATGGGCGGCAACGCAAAGAAGGAAAAGAACGCTGTTGCCGCGGCCATACGTATCGGATCATTCGCCTTCAGATTAGCGAAAGCCTGAGCGGCCAGGCGGAGTATGGGAACGACTTTTTTCACAATAGATCAGATTGGATGACACGGGCGGACAAAAGGCGAAACCACACCGGCCGGCACTTATAATTTCTTGATGTTGACACCTAGTTTCGACTGCACCCGGATCAGCGTTTGCAGGCCATCGGGCCTTATAGCGATCGTCTTCGGTGTAAACCGGAAATCCTGTATGTTGAGTTCTACTTTTTTACCGGCCTCCCCTTTCTTGAGCGCTTCGTTGATCGTTGTCGGCAACTGGGCAATTTCATTGCCGAGCGGTAACGTTACCAATTTGCCGATTACCTTGATAAGGCTATCATGAATTAGCCAGCCCATCAGGTTTGGTACTACATCGTTCGTTTGTGCGTCGAAATCCAGATTCTTCACTCCTAAGGTGTTCGTGACCGTATCAAAGGCGGGACGGCCCCGCAGGTAAACGGTTCCATCGAGCAGGCCGCTTACTTCCGCCTTAACGATCAGGGAGTTCTGACCGCCGTATACCGATGTTTTTTTGATGGTAAGGGCCCCAAAAGCCAGCTTCGTTGACTTTTTGTTGAATGTACGATCCAGCACCCGGTTAATGTCGGTGTAGGGAATAAAACTCATCAGTTGCAGGTCCGACGTTTCTTCAATCTGGTCCCGCTTTTGTAACGTCGGTAATGGCGTAGGCTTGTAGGGTGGCTGTCTGTCGCTCAGGACTGTCTCACTTTTCAGGGCAATGCGTATATGAGTCGTTAGCTGCCGGGCATTTCCGCTGATCGGGCTGGACTCTATAGCCATCGGTTTGGGCAGCAGCCAAAGGCCATACTGCCGGTCGAGAAGCAATGGCTTCTGAAGATCCATCCATACCGGCGTTATCAGCTGATCGAGTCTCAGCTGCTTCCCAACAGCACCATCAATGGCTGATTCAATAGCTGGCTGGTAATTCTCGAGCAGCTTACGAATGAGGTTTTCCAGTGATATTTCCCTGCCCAACACCCGAATTTCAGGCTTGATGACCCAGTTGTAATCGATAAACCTGACCTGACTGGCCAGCCGCCAATCGGGCGTCACGTTGAGCGGACTCTGAAAGTTAATCTGTAGCGAGCAGAATGGTTTTCCTTCGATGGTTTTCGACTGGCTGAAGGGCCTGACTATCCACAATTGCAACGGAGTCGAAAACCGAACCTGCTGGTTGACATACTGAATACGAACACGACCCGATCGCGTTACCCGAAACGGAAACGCCCCCCCAATCCTGCCCGACGATGAGCCTTTACCAATCAGAACGGGATCAAGTTCCTGGTTGATTTTACCTTCCAGGTCCCGGAGCTGAAACGTAATCGGGCCTGCCAGGTAGGAAACGGGCGATGGAATGGGCGGGTCGAATCCTTCTGCTTTCGGCGATTTCGGGTCAACGTTCCGGCACTGTGTAAACGTAAGTATAGGAATCAGGCAGAGGAGAAACGGCGCGAATGATAGTGTTTTCATTTAATATTGGCGAGCAAACGGCGTATCTGGATAACCGGCTTCGTTCCGGATAGTTATTCGGGACCCGGTCTCTTGCCAATCCGGGTGGGGTCGTGACCTCTTTGTTCTTCGGCTGGCCCGACGCCAGGCGTAGAAACAAATTGTGCAACTTGCAGGTAGACTATTACCCCCGATCATGTGCTGAACCACCACGCCTTATTCCCAAAACAAAGTTACATGAAGCATATAACGCATTTCCTTTTCATTTCCAGCCTGGCTTTGACCAGCCTGTCGCCCGTTTCGGCGCAAAAACCAGCTACCCAATCGGCACCTGAAAAGCAGTCACTGGCTGGCCCCGACCAGCAGTTCGGGAAACTATTTGAAGACGTTCAGCTTAAGGCGATCTTTCCCGATTCGAAAACATTCGCTGACTGCACCCCAAAGCTGGCCCCGGCCCGTATTCTGGCCGCTTATGAAAAAGCCCGCGTTCGTCGCGACTTTGACCTCAAAGCCTTCGTAGCTGAGAATTTTGCGTTACCCGTCACGCCTGCTTCGGGTTACACCAGCAAGGCCAGCCAATCGGCCCGGCAGCACCTGATCGATCTATGGCCTGTTCTGACCCGGCCCGCCGATACAAGATCGAAAGGCACGGGCCAGATGGGTTCGCTTATTCCCCTGACAAAGCCTTACATCGTGCCCGGTGGTCGTTTTGGCGAGATTTATTACTGGGACAGTTACTTCACCATGCTGGGGTTGCAGGCCTCGAACCGTATGCCCCAGATCCGCAATATGGTCGACAATTTTGCTTACCTCATCAATACCTTCGGTTTCATTCCCAACGGGAACCGAACCTATTTTCTGGGCCGGTCGCAACCGCCGTTTTTCTCGCTCATGGTGAACCTGCTGAGTGAGAAGCAGGAGCGTGAAGTACTGCTTCAGTACCTGCCTTCGTTACAAAAAGAATATAATTTCTGGATGGATGGTAAAGCAACACTAACCCCACAGAAGCCAGCTTACCGGCGCGTTGTGCAGCTGGCCAGTGGCGTGTACCTGAATCGCTACTATGACGACAAAGACACCCCCCGCCCGGAATCCTACAAAGAAGATGTGCGATTGGCCCGCAACACCAACGATCCCAAAACGCTCTATCGCCATATCCGGGCCGGGGCAGAGTCGGGCTGGGATTTTAGCAGCCGGTGGTTCCGGGACGGTAAAAATCTGCGAACCATCCACACCACCGATTTTATTCCGGTCGACCTGAATTGCCTGCTTGTTAACCTGGAACGGACACTGGCCGACGGGTACCGCCTGAAGGGCGATCAGGCGCAGGCAACCTTGTATCAGCAATTGGCGCAGCAACGTAGCGATGCCATTCTGCGCTACTGCTGGAACGCCAAACGACAGTTCTTTTTCGATTATGACTTCGTTGCGCAACAACCCGCAGCTGTTTATTCCCTGGCCGCTGCTTTCCCCCTGTTCATGAATATCGCTACGCCCGAACAGGCAAAAGCAGTCGGGCAAATTCTGAAAAAGGATTTTTTAAAGCCAGGTGGCCTGACCACCACCCTCGTACGTACGGGCGAGCAATGGGACTCCCCCAACGGGTGGGCACCCTTACAGTGGATGGCTATTCAGGGATTGCGTAATTACAAACAAACCGAGCTGGCCAATCAGATTAAGCTGAACTGGGTAACCGAGAACCTGCGTGTTTATAAAGCGTCGGGCAAGATGGTCGAGAAATATGATGTGATCAGCACAGCTTCTGCCAAAGGGGGTGAGTATCCAAATCAGGATGGCTTTGGCTGGACAAATGGTGTATTATTACGCTTGTTAAACGAAGAATAAGCTAAAATTTTACAAAAATGTTACTCTATCGCCAATCTAATAAATAATATAAAACGTATATGCCCCGATTAATGGGTTTAATCACAGTAGTTCTTACAATGCCCAACGTGAACGTTGGGCATTGTTTTTAGGCTGACCGCCATCTCCTCCGCGCTGAACGCGTCGGAGAGAGTAACGATCACTCCGTCAGTTTTACCGCCTTTATCCGACCCGGCAGCCAGACCTGCATGGGACTCTTGCCCCGATTGGCCCAGGCATAGTAAGGAATGGCGGTAATGGTCCGGGGCTTCATCTGCACTGTCAGACCATCGGGCGCGGCTTCAGCTACCGATACATTTGCCAGAATCGCTACTACCGGCTCATCGAGCACCTGATAGGGTTTGGTAGAAAACGTTGCCCTGTCCGGCACGACAATGTTCCAGGCGCGCCCGGCGTTATCGGCTCCTTCTACGCAATACACCAGCGGTCCCCGCTGCAAAGCCACCCGACCCTGATTACTCGTGACCTCTTTGCGGGAAGCAACCTGCCGGACATCCATGGGCAGTTTCATCTCGACTATATCGCCCTTTTTCCATGTCCGATCAATGACCGCGTAGCCTTTTTCCTCGCGAAAAACCACCGGTTTCCCGTTCAGCAAAATCTCGACGGCTGCCGTAGCCGTCGTATCCCTGAATCGGTACAGGCTACCGGGAGCGGGTACGTTTCTGGCCCATCCGGGAATTCTGACGTGCAGCGCATAGGTGACCGGCCTGGCAGGATCAACGCGCAGCCGGACAGTACCAGCCCACGGATAACTGGTTTCCTGCTGCACAGGTACGGCGGTTTTACCGATGTTGATGGTGGTAGAACCCGCCACAAACAGGTTGACCCAAATACCCTGCTCAGACCGGCCATAGATGTAATCGCCCAGCGAAGCAACCAGCCGGGCAATGTTGGATGGGCAGCAGGCCGTTCCGAACCATTCGCTGCGCCCATACTGGCCAGCCGAAGCCAGCGGATTGCCATAGAAGAAGCGGTCGCCACTCAGGCTCAGGCCATCCAGCGCGCCATTGTAGAGACTCCGTTCGAGGATGTCGATGTATTTGCTTTCGCCCGTGAGCAGGTTCATCCGCTGGTTCCAGAACACCATCCCGACCGATGCACAGGTTTCGCAGTAGGCCGATTCATTGGGCAAGTCATAGTCTTCGGTAAAGCCTTCATTCTGACCCGAGGAGCCAATGCCACCCGTCAGGTACATATTTCGGTAAACAACGTCTTCCCAAACGGTTTTCATCGCGTTCATATACCCGGCGTCGTTGGTAGCCGCAGCCACATCGGCAGCCCCGGTATACTGGTACATGGCCCGAACGGCATGGCCGGTGATCTCTTTCTGGTCTTTCACCGGTACGTCGTCCTGGCAGTATTTCGGATTTTTCCACTGGTCCCAGATGACGCCTTTCCCGAATCCGTGCCCGCGCTGATCCAGAAACCAGTCGGCCAGTTTCAGGTAGCGGTCCTGTTTGGTCAGGTGGTACAACCGCATCAGCGCCAGTTCGATCTCCTGATGGCCACTCACCCAATGGCGGTTCTGGAGCCGGAACGTGGAGTCGATATGGTCCGCAAATCGAATCGCCACATCGAGCAACCTGCGTTTCCCGGTCGTGTTGTAATAGGCAACGGCGGCTTCGAACAAGTGACCGGCACAGTAGTCCTCGTGTTTCTCCATGTCGGTCCAGCGTTTGTCCAGACCAGTCAGCGTATAATACGTGTTCAGGTAGCCATCGGGCAGTTGAGCCGCAGCAATCTTGTCGATCCAGGCGTCGGCCTTTTGCTCGATGGCTGGATCAGGATGATTTTTCAGCGAATAAGCCATGGCTTCGAGGGCCTTGTACACGTCGCTATCGTCATAATAAATGCCTTCGTGCTTCTCGTTCTGGTGGCGGGCTACCTTTTCGAAATTACGGATGCGTCCAGTTTTCTCCTCCGTCTGCACGATGCAGGCCCGAAGCGTGGCCGTGGCTACTTTGTCCAGTTTGGGTTTCCAGAACCGGTCGGTGATCGTTACCTGCGAAAACCCGACCGGCTCGAACCGCTGAACGAGTAACTGGGCATGGCCCGGCAGCACAGCTATACTAACGAGAGCGACCAGGCAGGGTATAGCGTTCGAGATTGTTTTCATGTTGTCCGGTGATTGGTTAGCTGATAAAGCCACCCATCGACCATTTATACGCAGCCGGTAAAAGCGGGTGGTAGCAACCTGATTTGTAAAACTGAACCAGATTCGGCATATTGCCGTTGTGCTAGTGAAAAAAGGCACGATTCAGTATGGCATACGCAACCCTTCCCGCTCAACAGGCTATTTACGCACCTTATACGGTCATCGATAAGTCGCGGCAGGGTGTGCTGCGTTCCGAAGCGGATCGGGTAGCGGGACTGGCCAGCCTGACCGATATCGAGCTGGCACGAATCCTCAATATGTCGGTCCGCAATCTGCACCGGCTCAAACCCGACGAGAAACTGGCCCGGGATGCCTCAGAACGGCTCCTACTGCTCACCAACCTGCTCCGGCATGGACTGGATGTCTTCGACAACGACAGCCAGACCCTGACCGAATGGCTCCGTTCACCCATCCGGGAACTCAACAGCCAGCCGCCCCTATACCTGCTCGACACTACGACCGGGTTTGGTCTCGTCGACGATGTACTGGGCCGCATCGAACATGGCATTGTTGGTTAATGTCCGACCAGGATGCTCACTGTTTACCGAACCGTAAAAGCGAAATACAGCCAGGAACCGTTGGCTACGGAAGGTGCCCGGCTGTTTGGCGGTCGCTGGAATCCAAAAGGGTTTCCGTTACTCTACACGACCTCGTCACCCGCCCTGGCGCTGGTTGAGTCGTTGGTACACCAGCCCCGCGTCCGGTATGAAAAGCTGCCAAAGCTGGTGCTATTCACGCTGGAAATTCCGGGCGATGCCGAACTGGCAACTACCTATTTACCGGAGCAGCTACCGCCCTACTGGTCCGATGAAAGCTACGAACGAAGCCAGTGGATTCTGCGCGACTGGCTTATCCGGCCTGCTACGCTGGTAGCCGCTGTTCCGTCGGTTGTCGTGCCCATGTCCTTCAACTACCTGCTCCATCCGGCCCACCCGGACTTTGGCCTGATCCGGGTTGCGCATCAGGAACCGTTCCCTATAGAACACCGACTCTGGCAGGACGCCGATTCTCCACCAATTGATCAATCGCCAACCTGACACCGCTCCACTGACCAGGACGCGGAGTAATACAAAAGGATAAAGCCAGAAACGATGCATCAGGCACTTTCTTCTAGTAGTTAGACCCGAAAGGCGTCAAAATAGCTTGCTATCTTGCTAAATTCATCGTTAATAAAGAGCTGAAATTCCTGGTACTTTGTGCTTCAACTGAAGCAATGTCTGCCCTGTACCCATATTTCGTTCTCTAAAGGCGGCTCTATTCGTGCAAAGAGCAGGACTTCGTAAGCAAGGCGTGAAAATCGTCGTATAGATAGCAACAAAATCGTATGAAGAAATTAGCCTGCATGGCCCCGCGGCAATTAGCCTATCAACAAGACGTGCTGCCCAGTTTACAGCCAGCATCAGCCATTATTCGAATCAAGCGCATTGGTATCTGCGGTACCGATCTGCATGCTTTCGAAGGGAGTCAACCGTATTTTACCTATCCACGCGTTCTAGGACACGAACTAGCCGGAGAACTGGTTGACATTGACAAATCGTCGACGTTCAGCATTGGCGATCCGGTGACGATCATACCTTATTTTCATTGCGGTCATTGTATAGCCTGCCGGGCGGGTAAAACCAACTGCTGCGAATCGATGCAGGTTTGTGGTGTTCACATCGATGGAGGCATGGCCGAATACCTGTCAGTGCCCGCTTATTCCCTTCGGCATGGGAATGGGCTGAGCTTCGACGAGCTAGCCCTGGTAGAACCGTTGGCCATTGGCGCTCATGGTGTACGCCGGGCGGGTATTCAACCTGGCGAAATCGTTCTGGTCATTGGTGCCGGCCCCATCGGATTGGGCGTGATGGAGTTTGCCCAAATTGCCGGAGCAACGGTTATTGCAATGGACATGAATAGCAACCGGCTTGCCTTTTGCCAACACCAGTTACATGTCCCGTATACGGTCAACGCAAAAGACGGTGGGGTTCTGGAGCAACTAAAAGCCATTACGAACGGGGATATGCCCACCGTGGTGATCGATGCAACCGGAAACCTGGCGGCAATCGAACAGGGATTTACCTATTTGGCCCATGGCGGGCGCTATGTATTGGTGGGTTTACAGAAAGAAGCCATCCGGTTTAGCCACCCGGAATTCCATAAACGGGAAGCTACCCTGATGAGCAGCCGCAACGCCACAACAGTCGATTTTGATCAGGTCATGGCTTGTATTCAACAGGGTACGATCAAACCAGCCTCCTACATCACACATAAAGTCGAGTTTGACCACGCAAGTATCGAGTTTGAGAAATGGCTCGACCCGGCAACTGGGGTTATAAAAGCCCTGATAACGCTTCCCTGAGTTGCTAATTGGGTGGTCTTTTTGTGCAACTCATTACCGACCGGATTTTGCCCGAGTCGAAAACACCTGGACTTGCTGCATTTGACTGGAGACGGATTTTAAGCACATTTGGGGGGAAACCCGAAAGTTCCCATGAAGAAAAGACCGCTCGGCGGACCGTGTTTTGTTGACGAGGCCTTCAAGCGGATGGCCCGCCCCGGCTTACCGGTCGAGTTGTCCCACGCAGAAGGAGTATACCGTTGCAAGTCCATACCTGAGGAGAACTCTTACATTGACCGGGGCGCCCTTTAGGTTTGAGGGCTTGTAAGAAACCAAGAATTGGTAGCTTGCCAGCAGTCAACCAGAGTGGGGCTAACCTAACGGGTCGCCGAGGAAAGACCTATGCTCCGATTCAGGTCCCCACTCTGATGAACTTGCATCGACTCAGATAGAAAAACGGGTTCGCGGCCCATTACAAGGCGGTCGGCCGCTGCCGGTTGAGTGAAGGCAGGTTCGATTGACTGACGGACCAAAACTAATCGCACGGATTTCTATGGTTTATGCAAGTGGTGACACATAACTTTTGTCATATTTTTCACCCCGTGCCACCACTGCGTATACCCGATGGATGAGTTTATTGCGAACCGCGTTCAAGACGAGCATTTTGTTCTTGCCCTCTTTGACTTTGCCGCACCGGCGGACCGGCTGGTAGTAATCCTGCAATTCGCCCCTTGCTCGAATAGCTGCCATCGCGCCCAGATGGAACAACGATTTCAACCGTTTGCGGGCGTGTTGACTCACACCGGGGCGACCTCGGACGCTACTGCCTGACTGATAATTGAAGGGAGCAACTCCAGCGTGGCAATCGGACGGCCGAAGCCGCCATCTTTTTAGGATCAGATATGGTTTTCATTTCATTAGTGGCGATGACGATCTCCGTAGCGGTAGCCGTGCCGATGCCAGGAACCGAGGTAACCAGTTCAAAAAGTTGACTCAACCGGGGATCAGATTCGATGAGTAGGTCGATAGCTTTCTCAATTGCCTTCCGATCTTTCTCCAGGGCAGTTAATGATGCTTGACAGCTCTTGCTGACTTGCTTTTGCAGAATTGGGTCGATAAAGCCCTGTTGTTCGGCTAAAGGGCCAGCCAACTGGTTGTAAACACTGATAAGCCGCTGACGAGCAGCACTTAACAGAGCTAACTTTTGAACGACCGGGCGGGGTGGTTCCCATAACCGAAGCTGATCACGGAAGCGAAAAGCATACTCAGCAATACGCTGAGCGTCAATTGAGTCAGTCTTACCCCGTTGCAGACCACGCCACGGGGCGCCCCGCGGCTTTCTTAATTTGTAAGGAAGATTCTAACCAAATGGGGAAGCGAAGTTTGTGAAGAAAATCAAGCAAGTGGGCCTTGTAGATGCCGCCGGGCGGCCGGTGCCGTATGCTCCATGCAGAAAACAGCTTGCTTGGGGTTCCAGTCAGGCAGCGTTTTCAAGAGCCGTAAGGCGGTCTTGATGCCGGCGATGGTGTTAGGTGTATTGGTTTGCAGTACTATTTTCTTACCGTCGTAAACAGCCCAATCCAGAGTGGCTTTGGCAATATCGACACCGACGAAGTAGCGAATGTCCATAACGAATAGTAGTTTAGGGGTACGTAAAAAACGACTTGCCTTGCTGTTCAATACCTTGCTAACGGTCGGACGGCCGATGCCGCCTAGTGTCCCACATTTCTATACGAACCTTTGCAAGTCAGAAAAGAGCGGGTCCTAACCGCGGTGGCGGACCACTCGGACCATAGGTCGGAAGCCTTGCCGAGCGATAGGGTAGCCCGCTCTGTTTTATCATCACGGAAAGCTACCAAATCCTGGAATCTTACCGGCACTCAAACCTAAAGGCCGGTGCGGCAGCTCCCGTAAGTCATTGATCGCCCTCAAGGACGAACAGAAGGCCATTGAGCAGCAGATCAACGGACTTATTCAGAACGGTGGTCGGCTCAAAGAACTCTTTGACTGGATTGTTTCAGTACCTGGCATCGGCTCGACAACCGCCACGGAAATCATTGTCGTGACGAACGAGATGACAACGATTACTGACCCCAAACAAATGGCGGCTTCGGCCGTCCGATTGCCACGCAGGGGTTGCCCCGTTCGAGTACCGCTCAGGAACAAGTATCCGGGGCAAGACTAGAGTTAGTCATCAAGCCAGGAAACGCTTGAAGGCGCTGTTCCATCTAGGAGCAATGTCATGTATACGAAAGGAAGGCGAACTGCGTACCTATTACCAACGTAAAGTGGCCGAAGGCAAGAACAAAATGCTGGTATTAAATGCTATCCGAAACAAGCTCATTCACCGAGTGTACGCAGTGGTTAGGCGAAAGGAAAAGTATGACAAAACTTATGTCTCAGGGCTTGCATAGATCATAGAAATCGGTGCGGCAGCATTGCGTGGACCAAGCGCACGGGCGCCCCCGTTTTTCCGGCGGATTGTCAAGGACTATGAGTATACGCTATCTTCTTCGGTTGGTTGGCTGCTTTTAGCCAACATTCAGATCATGTTGCAACGAATCAAACCAACACCCCAAATATAATTCCCCAACACCTTCTTAACAAAGAGATAGATTTTATTATAAGCTAATTGACAGGGCTGTAACTGCTTCACTTATTTAATCTAAAGCCAGCGGATACTTTCCAAATACTGAAATGTTGTGGCTCATTAAAAGATACTTTATTCACATTTAATGGGCCGTTTAAATAGGAAATGGATCTTTCGTAGTTAGCTTCTAACACAAACCGTCTTAAGTCTACACCAATTCCCACTTGGCCACTCGTGTTGAATTGTTTAAAACTTTCAGCATATGAATAGAGTATTCGGTCAGCTTGATTGTATTGATTTTGAAAGAATGATTCGTCTTTATTTGAATAAGCTTTGTCCGTAATCTGACGAGATACTAATACCCCTGCTTGCACATAAAATGGCTCTCGAACTAAATACTCACCGGAGAGCGACAAGGATATGCGTTGAAAACTATAAATAGGGCCCGAGAATATCCAAGCTCTACTGGCACCTTGTGCTATTTCTTCTTCTGCTTTTAGGTTTTTAAACTGAATGAAATACGTGTTTTTTAGATAGGACAATGTCGATTTAATCCTAAACCGCGTAGTCAGTTGATACCGAGTAAATGTACCAACCTCCATCCCTTGGTATTGCTCTTTAGAGTTATTGTAAATCAAATATTGATCATTCACATATTGATTTACTGTCATTGATAGATGATTGCCAGAAATAAAAACACCAAACTCGGGCTTTTGTATACTTTTTTCGTTTATAGGCGACTGTCCGCAAGCGTTGCTTAAGCGAATCAATGTTAGTAGGAGAACAAAAAATTCTTTCATTTTTTTTATGTTTATAAGTTAAAACACGCATTATACAAAATAAATATAATGCGTGTTTTAACTCACCTAATTATTGAATTTTAATAAAAGGCATTGTCCAGCTTACGGGTGAATTACCGTCATATATTGGCTAATTCGCGCCATCATGGTAGAAAAAGCCATGTCCCTGATTGTTTAAGCCATCTCGGAAGAAACTATCTCGATTCCACATTATTTGTCTAATAATAGCGTCTTGAGATTTAATGGTTATTGAATATAGATCTGTGAGTAGGCTTGTAAAGGTTGCCTCTTTAGTTCTGTATGGCAACATACAAACCATCTGACTACGAATTGTTACGTCGGCGATGTGCCGAATTGAAAGACCAAGGCTGGAAGCAGTCCAGAATTGCGCAAGCGCTAGGACTTACTGAGGGCTGGGTCAGTCGAACTTTGAAAAAGTATCGCCAAGAGGGTCAGGCTGGTTTAGCCTGGCGAAAGCCCAGCGGACCAAATAGTCGTTTAACCGATGAACAAATCGTCCAACTGCTTGCTGAACTCAACAAAGGGGCTGAGCATCATGGATTTTCGGGAGCCGTCTGGACTCGGCCTCGGGTGAATGACGTAATCAAAAAACTGTTTGGGGTTAGTTATGACCCTTCTCAAGTAGGTCGATTATTGAAAAAAGCGGGCTGGAGTCGACAGAAGCCACAAAAGCAAGCACGTCATCGGACCGATTTCTATGGTTTATGCAAGTGGTGACACATAATTTTTGTCATATTTTTCACCCCGTTCCACCACCGCGTACACCCGATGGATGAGCTTGTTGCGAACCGCATTGAGGAC
>NZ_VFIA01000040.1 GCF_014282275.1 Spirosoma utsteinense | reverse complement strand
TGCCATTGAGAGTCCGTTAGTGCTTGAAACGATTCGTTCATGATCTTGGAGCTTGGTAACTACAAGATAAGACGGACTCTCATTTTTAGACTATCCAAAACATACTCTAAAGTCACCAATTGACCGCAGTAAAAAAAGCGCAGCAATGAACCATAACCCATAATGGTCAAGCCACACCGGAAGCGACCATTTAATCAGGACTGTTTTGAGCAGGATAAACAAGCCAATTGCCAATAACCCAACGGCCACCACAAAAGTGGGTCCAACACCAGGTCTAATTGCTTTCGTCTTCTCATCCTTGGTGGGGAAAACGGCTTGACTGGCCCAGCGCCCACCAAACCCCCAGTAGAAATGAAGGCCTGATAAGAAAAGAAAGACCACAAAAAGTAAAAGGCCAATCGCTTGATTCATTCTTTCTTTTATTTAGAGCTACAAATAAGATCCATTGGCTTACAGGTGGCCATCGGGGGAGAAACGAAATGAAATCAGGTTCAGCTGATCATAGTGGAGCCATAGTGACAATTTCATCTCATAAACTTAGGCAGTGCCAATAAAAGGGCACATAGGTTTATGAGATAACAATCTGAGACATACCGGGGTGAACACATGATTGGTTTCACAATTCACTGATTCGTTTCATAGAACGAGCGTTTAATTGGACGGCTTGTATTAATAATTGTCAACTTCTATTCGTAGCATACGCTTGATTGAACCCTGGAAATTGGGGCGTTCAAGACCTCATGTAGCCAACTCTTGAGCGAAGAAGTTTTGGGAATGCTGATCACTGTAGATTTTCTCCAACGTTTCCTAACTGGCCACCTTAGGCTACTGACCAGCGATGCGGCTGAAAGTTCAGTAAGAATAACCCGCCATTCCGTAAAGCGCTTAGTCCACTGTTTTTTTAACCGGTTGATGCCGGTCACTCCGACAAGGTTTGTTGCTGTAAAACCTTTTTCATCATTTTTCCGATGAAATGGGTAGCCCATTTTGGATTGACGCGGTAGAAGACATCCAGCAGGGCGGCATCTTTACCGACCGTTACGCGAAATTTGTTTTTCTCCATTGCCTGAATGATCAGGGCTGCCGCTCTCGGGGCAGAAAGAGCCATTGAGCTTGAGGAAGCCTTGTCACCCAGTTTAGGCTTTCCCAGCCCCGAATTTTCGGTGATGTTGGTAGCGATTGCACCCGGGTGAACAACGGTTACTTGTACGGACGTATCGCGCAATTCGGCGTATAGGCCTTCGGTAAAAAGTTTTACGGCCGCTTTGGCGGCTCCATAAATGGTTTGCCCCGGAAACGGAATAAAACCGCCCATACTCGAAATGTTAACGATATGGGCCTGTGGGCGCTGTAAAAACAAGGGCAGAAAAGCTTTCGTCAGATACACCATGCCGTAAAAATTGACGTTCATGACCCGATGGATCTCCTCCATGGTCAAGTCGTTGACGGGTTTGAAGGGCTGAATAATACCGGCGTTATTGATAAGCCCGTCGGCCGTGCCAAAATGGCGAATCACCTCTTGGGGTAAACGGTCTGTTTTTTCTTTGTCGGTGATATCAAGGGCAAACCCCTTAAATCGTTCCTCACTGACACCGGCTATTGTCTGGGTTTCCAGCAGGCTGCCCGGGTTAATGTCAACGCCCGCTACCCGGGCCCCCTTTTTAAGCAGCTGAAAGCACAATTCCCGACCGATGCCGCTGCCTGCCCCCGTTACTAGTATTGTTTTATGAGCGATTTGCATACGTGTCGAATTAAGAACTACTTACCGGTGAAGGCGATACAGGGTATCTTCGTGACGCGAACGAAACCTACCGAAGTTCGCCGGGAACCCCTATCGGAAGCCCCTTAGAAAGATCTACCTCAATTTTATGGTTCCCCAGTTCGGCCTGTATCGTGCCTGATGACATCTTGGTGATACGGAAAATGACGTGCTGTGCTTTCAAAAAACCGGTTCTCGTGCCGGTCACCTTAATATCGGCGTCCCACGATACCTCGCGGCCAAACGAACCGCCTATCGTTGATGATTCACTTCCGTTCAGAATAATTGACCCATCATCGGAATAATTCGTGTAGGTAATCATTCGGCGAGGCTCCTGGCCTGGTTCGGCGGCTACTTTCTGGGTACTTATTTGGGCGAAGCCTGAAACAGCCCCCTTGAGCGTTCCTGTTTCAGGCAGGGTCTCATCCTTCCACTGAATATCGGCCAGATTAGTGGCCCAAGTCATAGCCGGACTAAACGGCACTAAGGGTTTAGTAGGCTTTCTGGCTGTAAACCGGATCATCCGCAGGCGGCCCCGCTGTTCACCCGGTTTCTCTTTCATGGGGTCTTTCTGCTCCCAGAATATACCATAGGTACTGGATGGATGCCAGGTAAAATTTCCCAGATGATTATACATCGTAAAGTTATCACTGGCCGTTGTCAGGGCCTGGCCGGTGTACCCATCCTCGGGCAGTCTGGCCCGGTCACCGTATTGGTCAACCATACTGAGGCCATAAAACCGTCGTACGGGCGGGGCATACCCGGCAAATTCTGCATTCCGGTGATAGGCTACGCCAGCCACCTGGGGCAGACTGGCAATCAGCGGGCGCGGAATCAAGCCAAAAGCGTCCATTCGGGTGGTTTGCCGGTGGGTCTGAAAAATTACCCATTTCCCATCGGGAGATGGATACGTACCTTCATCATAACTGAAATGTTTGGTGAGACGGGTTACTTCGCCCGTTGTCAGGTCAATTTTAGCCAGATCGAAGTTATTCCCTTCAAACAGCGAGCTGGTGGTGAGCGACCGCCCCCGGTCGGTAAAGCTTTTCACTTCACCGGCCCCGCCCAGGTTCAGCCTGAACGTAGTTGGCCCTGCCATGGTCTGACCAGCCACTACTTTTGCATGCTGCAGCTCATACCGGTCTCCTTTTGGGTCAGAAACTCTCGTTAACTCGCTTACGAGCACAAGACCCCCTTTTGTCGTAATAACGGTGCAGGCCACGTGAATCCCATCGGGCGACATATTGGAGGCAATGCGCATGAGAATCGATGAACCCGGTATGGGCGGATAAACCAGGGGCAAAATCCGGGCTTCCTGGCAGTCTACAATGGAGGGGCTGCATTCGAGGATGCCGCTTGGGGTATACACCCGCTTTCCATCGGGGAGCGGTACCGGCATTTCACCGCCGATTTCTTCGGTTAAGCCGCAGGTCAGACACTTGAAACCGCTGCCATCATCGTTCATCACGGCGAGGTCGGTCTTCTTGCTACCGGCCATGTGCACCTCCATGATCAGGTGTTTGGCATCCGGTAGATAATTGACCAGGTCAGCATAAATCACCGTTGGAGGAAGTGGTATGGTCGATACCACAAATGGCTCGGGCTTGGGTGGCGGTGGAAGTGTAGGAAGAAGGGCATAGTTTTTTTCCTGAACGGGTGCTTTCTGACCCATACTGGTAGTGCTGCAAAAAAGGGTAATCACTGCAAACCATATTCCTGGCACACAAAGGTTTTTTTTCATTTCACACGCTTGGATTATACAGGGATTAAACTGCTTTATTGTCGACTACAGTACCATGACGCCGATCACCCTACGGCTGAAGTAACCTTCGTGCTGGCTACTCACCGCCGGGCAAGGCAGTAGGGGGTTGGTGAACAAAGGTAGAGAAGAAATTTTCTTATTGTCTATTTAAATAGACAATAAATTTTTTATCCCTACTTTTGTCCTGCCATCGCTTATCAAGCGGTATTATCACTAGCTTTTCAGCATATGAATACCAATACGTCTGTACGCTATTTTTTGCTTTGTGCGATTTGCCCTGCCTGGCTCAATCCGTCCGCGTATCTGATCCGGCCCGAATTTCCCGCTTCCCGCAACAGACTGACTCTTATCAGTTTATGACTAATATGCTAACGCAACGGCTCAGTGAGCAGAATTATATTCAGCAACTTTCCATTGACTGTGTCATTTTTGGGTATCGAGCCAGACAACTAAGCGTCCTGGTTCCCAAACTTCGCTTTAAGAGTGATTTCTGGGCGTTACCGAGTGGATTTATCGACCAGGATGAAGATATTGATGTAGCCGCCCAGCGCATACTTCGGGAGCGAACCGGGATTGACGACAATTATCTGGCCCAGTTTCATGTAACGGGTAAAGCGAGCCGTAATGGTAAAGCCTTCCTGGATGAACTGATTAGGTCGAACCCCGAGTTTGGGGATGGCAATCCGGCGGTTTTTCAGAACCAGCAACCTGGACTGAGCGATTATGATTGGTTTACCCGTCGCTTCGTCTCCATCGGCTACTATGCGCTGGTGGATATAAACCGGGTCGTTCCCCGAAAAAATGAGCTGGATCAATCGATGGAGTGGTATGATATTAAGGCGTTGCCACCGCTGATTATGGATCACACCGCAATTGTGGCCAAAGCCTTTGAAACGCTTCGGCTTACGCTCGACCAAAAGGGGGATGCCTTCAATCTATTGCCCGAGACGTTTACGATGAAAGAGGTGCAGGAGCTTTATGAAACCCTGTTAGCCAAATCGTTTGCCCGTAATAATTTTCAGAAAAAGATTCTGGATATGAATGTGTTAGAACGGCTGGAGAAGAAGTATACCGGGGCGGCCAACAAAGCACCTTACCTCTACCGGTTGCCTAAAGAGACGATACAGTAGCCAACGAAAACCGTATAACCCGTTAAATTTTATGAAGAAATTAGTCGTCGTTTGTTTATTGACCGGGGTCAGTTTGGTCAGCAAAGCTCAGCATGAGGGTATTACCAAGCACACTGGTTCAACCCAAAATACGATTAATCTGAACGATATGAAATTCATTGGCAAAGTCGATGAGCGCTATCAATCAGTCAATGTTGAAATGTGTGAGGTGATTGGTGGCGATTTCTGGATACCTTATCCGTTGATCGATTCCGTCAGAAAGCACACCAATAAAACAGGCATTTCGGCCCTAAAATGGGGCATTAGACCCATTGACCTCTACAATAAAAAATTACGCAACCTGGCCTCCGCCCTGGGGCCCATTTATGTACGGGTGAGCGGCACCTGGGCAAACGGAATCTATTTTCAAGACAACGATGAACCTGCCTTAACCAGCCCACCGAGTGGGTTTAAAAACATTCTTACCCGGCAGCAATGGAAAGGTGTCGTCGATTTTTGCAAAGCCATAGATGGCAAATTAGTCAGTTCGTTTCCCATAAGCGATGGCATGAGAGATGAAAAGGGCACCTGGCAGCCCCAGCAGGTAAAGGCTATTTTGGATTATACCAAAACAATTGGGGGAGAAATCAGTGCGTCCGAATTTTTCAATGAGCCTTCCCATGCCTCCCATGGCGATGCCCCCAAGGGGTACAATGGCGTCAATTATGCCCGGGAATTTGCGCTTTTCAAATCGTTTATAACCACGGCTGCTCCCAGCATGACGATCCTCGGTCCGGGTTCTACCGGGGAAGGCGGCATACTTCCATCAGGCCTTGACCTGTCGGTCAATGCCTTATTATCACCGTCACCCAAGGCCACGTTTGATGTATTCACCTATCACTACTATGGCACGGTATCGAAACGGTGTGGGGGTGTTCAGAAACCTGAATTAGCGCTGTCGGCGGACTGGCTGAGTAAAACGGAGAAAGGACTCGAATTTTACCAAAACGCCCGCGATACGTATGTTCCAGGGGCACCAATCTGGCTCACCGAAACGGCCGAAAGCGCCTGTGGCGGCAACCCTTGGGCGGCTACGTTTATCGATAGTTTTCGTTACCTGGAGCAACTGGGTCGCCTGGCAAAAAAAGGCGTGCAGGTGGTGATGCACAATACCCTGGCACGAAGTGAATATGCGTTACTGGATGATGATACCCACAACCCACGCCCGAACTATTGGGCGGCTTTACTCTGGAGTAAGCTGATGGGAAGCCAGGTTTTTGAGGGGGGAAGCCTGGAGGCCGGTGTTGATCTGTTTGTTCACAGTTCAAAAAAACAGCCGTCAGGCAAAAGTGTCCTGATCATCAATACGAATGAAAAGGCCACCACGATAACCATCCCTGATGAAGCGGTGCAGTATGTACTCACCGCCGATGAATTGATCACCAAGAAAGTTAAACTCAATAATAAGGAACTGAAAATGACAATGGATGACAAGGTTCCCGCTCTTGGTGGTAAAAAAGTGAAAAAGGGGACCGTTGCATTGCCCGCCCACAGTATGATGTTTCTTGAATTCAACAAATAAAAAGGCCTGCATTTTGCCTTCAGCTTTCCACCAATTTATTTATCCCGTGGCCAGGTTGGTGTTAGCGTATTTGGGACACGTGCCTCTAGTTTGTAAAACCATTCCCTGGAGCGAGTAGTCATTCGGGGCTTGTGCTAGTTTTTCATCCCTGGACTTAATCCCCCCATCATGTTGACCACCGTGGCACGGCTCATAAATTTGAAACCGAACAACAACAGGCGGTTTTTCCAGCCGGATATGACCCTGGGCTTTTTCCGTTTTTCGAGTGCCGCAACGAGGTCGCTGGCAACGTCTTCGGAGGTGGAAAGAAAAGCCTCCGAAAAAGCAGACGTCTGCCCTCCGGCATTGGTATGAAAATCCGATTTGGTAGCCCCCGGATTAAATCCCAGGATATAGATGTTTTTCTTCCTGAACTCGAACCAGAGAGACTCTGAAAAATTAGCTACAAAGCCCTTTGTCCCGGCGTAGACCGATGCCCCCGGAAACGAGGAGTGGGCCAGCGTAGAGGCAATGTTCACCAGTGCGTCGCCCGCTTTTGCCTGTTGCAAAAAAGCATACGAAAGCGTCACCACGGCATTCATATTCAACTGCATACTGGCCAGCTGTTTGTCGAGCGGCATGGCAACGAACTGGCCGTACATGCCTACGCCCGCGTTATTGATCAGCACATCATACGGATTGGCCTGAAGATGAGCCGCTAATTTTTCAACATCCACTGACTTTGTCAAATCACTGACCATGATTGAATGGCCACTTCCGGGAAGGCTGGCTTTTACCTTCTTTAGCGTATCCTCGCGTCGGGCAACGAGGGTAACCTGATAATTTTGGGCTGCCAGGCGTTTAGCTACTTCCAGACCGATGCCTCCACTGGCACCCGTTATCAATACTTTTTTCATGATTCCGTTAGTTTAAATGGTGGTTTCTGTAGGCGGTAGGCGACAGGCCCGTTTCTTTTTTGAACAGCCGGGAGAAATAAGACATGTTCACAAATCCAAGGGCATAGGCTACTTCGGAAACAGTTTTATCCTCTGTTCGTAACCGGTTTTTGGCCTCCCCGATCAGGGCTATATGGATCAGGTCCTGGGCTGTTTTGCCGGTCTCGATCTTCAACAGATCGGTGAGGTAACGCCGGGAAATATGCAGTTGACTGACTAGTTCGGTCACGCTGGGTAATCCGTTTTCCAGCGAGCCGTCATGGAGAAACAGGTGTAAAATCCGGTTGAATTCGGTGACCGTTTTGCCCGACAGTTGCTTGCGGTTGATGAACTGCCGTTTGTAGAACCGCTCGGCATAGGTCAACATCGAATTGACGCCCGCCAGGATAATATCACGGCTAAATTCATCTTCATTGTTGTTGTACTCCTGCTCAATGGTGTTGAAGATGTTCCAGATGATTTTTTCTTCCTTTGGTGCCAGGTGCAGAGCCTCATTGGTTTCGTACTCAAAAAAGGAATACCGCTGGATCTGGTTATGCAGGGGATGAGCGTGCAGGAAATCCTCGTGAAAGAACAGGATATAGCCGTCCTCTTCGAATTCAAGGTTGCTCATTTCTACCACCTGGCGGGGCTTCATAAAGACCATCGACCCGGTTTCATGATCGAACCGGGTCCGGCCATACAACATATAACCGGCTTTCACTTTTTTGAGCCCGATCATATACAAGTCCGACGTAAACGCGGACTTGTTGATTACAAGTTTGTCCGTGATGCGCAACAAGCCGATCAGGGGATGTTCGGGTGGCTCGACACCGCTGGCACGAGCCAGTTCATGAAGGGTTGTAAAGTGGTACATTATCTGTCTGCTTTCGGTGAGGTCAGGTACGTATGCGATTATGACTTAATGTATCGCAAAGGTAGGGGTGTTCTCAGCGCGTAGCTTAACACAAAAGGAGGGTACTCTGACACAAAAGTACTCGCAGACAAACGGAACAAATCGCGCTGGAAATAGGCTGGCAAAGCACCAGAGACACGGTTTGATTTTCGTAATCTTCTGGTTGGTTTTCGTTGGTTGCCCCCACCGAAATGGGCCAGATTTGTCTTGGCAATCAAGGTTAAAGGGGTATAACTACTTGACCATTGACCGTATTATGAACCGTAATCGTATATATCCTGCCTGGCGTATGCTCTATGATTGAGCTGCGGTGGCCGGTCTCGCGACGGCGGGCCGTGCTGGTGCGGGACCACTGGACAGATAGTAAAATACTAGACACTCATTATAAAACGAAAATTCTCAGATAATGCTCCCAAATCAGACGAAAAGACGTTCGTGTATCTGCTTCTTGAATGGGGCGTTTCGTGCGATGATATAGGACACAAAAGTTTATTAGAGTTATTCAACTATTCACGGTCAACGCTTACGCCAAGACGCCATAGCGGTGAGAATTTCCCTAATAATTGTGTGATCTTTAGCGTATGTGTAGCTATTGGCTAACTTACTTGGAAAAGTTAAAAGCCTAGAGGCTAATGGATCGAATGAGACGTTCATCTATCTGGGTCTTTCCCCTGATCGCTTTGTTGACTACTAGTGTAGTTGTGCCCTTTGACAAACCCTGGCCCTATCCGCTGAGCGCACAAATTCTCACGTCCTTTCAGCAAGACTCGTCCCCTAGTAAGGCCGATGAGGCTGCTTTTGCCTTTTCCTGCATTGGCGAATACGGACTTGCCTCACGCTTTAACGATAAACACAATAGTCCCCAGTGGACGTTGAAGGGTTTCGTTAAATCAACTGATAGCTAATTTATCCAGCATAGCAGGCCTATTCCGGCTAAAGACTATATTCTCCAACGAGCTAAAAATGAGCAGATCATCATTATCAATGAAGCCCATCACAATCCCTTGCACCGGGCATTTACTACCTCGCCCTTAAAAGACCTCTATCAAGGCGGATTTCGCTATCTGGGGGCCGAAACGCTTAATTCTCGCGACTCCACCTTAAATCAGCGACGCTATCCCCTCATTCGGTCGGGCTACTACACCCGCGAACCTCAGTATGGCAACCTGATTCGGGAAGCACTACAACTGGGCTATCAGCTGGTCGCCTATGAAGCCAGGAACAAAGACGAGTTCGCCAGTGGCAAAAACCGGGAAATTGCGCAGGCCCACCGGATCGAAGCCATTCTAAAAAAGACCCGGCAGCCAAAATTCTGGTTCACTGTGGTTATGACCACGTAGTGGAAGTACCCCTAACCAACAGTTGGCAAAAAGCGATGGCGGGCCGACTCAAGGAGTTCACCGGCATTGACCCCCTGACCATTGACCAACAACAGTGGACCGAGCAGGGCCAAGTGGCTAAGAAACACCCCCTGTATCGAGCAATAAATATCCAGGAAGCGTCCGTGTTTGTCGATGCTACTGGCCAGGTGTATCCCGGTCTGGGCTTAGGCCGAACCGATATTCAAGTAGCCCATCCCCGAACCCGCTATCGCTATAGTCGCCCGAGCTGGCTGTTATTGGGCGGGCAGCGAAAGCCTTGTTTACTCAAATCCGCCCAATGTCGGCTCAAACTACCTTGTTTAGTGCAGGCCTACCGGCTGGATGAAGTAGCGGATTCATTGCTCGGCACGCGCCGGGCAATTCCCGTCGATGTCATCGAGGTAACCCGATGGGCGGACCGCAAAGCGTTGATCTTGCCAGCGGGTAAGTAACCAACTCGTATTCCGCAATGAGGAGGGCCAGCAACAAGCGCTGTTGGTCACCCAGCAGTAGGGGTTTAGTTTGTTAACCGATTGTAGGCGAAAATCATCTTATTGATAGAGGTCTATCTACATGACTGGGGCACTAGTTGGGGGCAACATTCTTCCCCAGTCCTACGAGCTACTCCAGTTTCTTCCAGCTCGTCGGTGAACCATGACAGTTTGAGCCACTAGTTGAGCGGTATTGGCCAGTAAGACTAAAGATACCACAGCCAACTTGATAAAACCGTGACCTGCTCCGGCGGGGATTGGCCCCCGATGAAACACGTACTCCAGGCTACAAAACAGGGCGACTAGTTGAACTTGATAGACGTTGGTAGTACACTGGATCGCTATGGGTAGCTTAGTGCGGAGTGAGTGGGAACCGTTGATCGAAACTTGTCATTTTCTCGCTTTCAAGGAAAAAATATTTTTCTTGAAAGCGGGTAGATCCCATACTAAGTTACAGCAATCTAAGATATAGATAGCGATGGGGACAAGGCCTACTTTTGCCCGTCGTTGATCAACCTGATCCGGGTTTTCAATCGCCATGACGTAGTAGTGATTGGTCTTCATGTTCCAGGCTAGTTGGCTACCATAGATTTGTTTTTGGCCTTCCCTAAGCGCCATTCGGTCTTGGAGAAGGGCAAAACTGGACGCTTTTAGAGCGCCATGTTTTACCGCTTCGGTCATCATGGGTAAGTATTTTTCTTGAGCGGCCAGGTCGGCATGCTGAATTACTAAAAACAACGTGTTGTTGGCATCCAGGCCAACGTTCGAACTGCTTAACCAACCATAGCGAGTCAAAATCTGATCAACCTCGGTTAAGTTTAACGAATCCGTCTGCTTCATGTGCCCAACCAGGGCTTTCATTTGAAGCGAATCGCCCCCAAATCGGGCTGCCTCCAACTGGTTGCGATCGTGTTGATCGGCTTGACCAATGCGCAGCAACACGGTCGTTAGGGAATCATACTCGGTCTTTGAGACGTGACTATCCTGATTGGCAGTGTTGGTTCTTTGGCCGTCAATAGCTGAGATTTGTCCAAAACAAGAGAGCGAAAAAAATAGGATTACAGAGGTAGTCTTTAGCCAGTGTATCAAGAAGCTATTCATATTACAAGATATCTTGAGTGAGCGTATTTCGTTACTACTCTCTTTTAGGTTCTACTGATTTCGACAAACCTAATGGATTTAGGGCTGATCTTTAGTTAAGGACTTGTTAACGGGATGAACGATCCAAAATGTATACGAGCTCTCCCAAGCAGGAAACGAGTAATCATTGAACAAAGGTCTTACAAAAACGCTCCTGAATGAGACAAGAGGTTGTTCGACAGACTTATTAATTAGGCATTTTATTAGGCAGATAACACAGTCTTAAAAACAAAGCCACCTATCCTAATAGGCGACTTTGTTAACTTTTGACGTATAAACACTTATCTTCTTGACTCAGAAAACTATTCGTTCAACAAAGGTAACTAGCTTATTTAAGTAGTGCGACGGCTTGGGTCTAGACCGGTAAGTAGACACTGAATGTGGCCCCCTGCCCGGGCTGGCTGGTCGCCGTAATGGCTCCCCCATGATTGGCTACCACTTTCTGGCAGATAGCAAGCCCGATGCCGGTACCGTTGTAGTGACTCCCGCTCTTACCATGTAGCCGTTGGAAGACTTGAAAGATGCGGTCAACGTATTTGTCGTCGAAGCCGATGCCGTTGTCGGCCACCTCAATCAGGTGATAGACCATGGCTGGCCGAGTGGGTTCCACTCCAGCCGGCAGCTCAGCCGCCCTGACCAACCGTGCCCGAACGTCAAGGACCGGCGACGCATCGGGTCGCTGGAACTTAAGGGCGTTACTCAGTAGGTTCTGGAATAACTGACCTAACTGCGAGGCATCGCCGTGCACCGTCGGTAGAGGATCGACACGGATGTGAGCACCGGTTTCCTGAACGGTAAGTTCCAGATCGCTCAGGGTTAGGTGCACGACATCCGTCAGCGACACCGGCAGGGTTGCCTCTTGCTGAGTCGAAATTCTTGAGAAGGTCAGCAGGTCTTTGATGAGCGTGG
Source organism: Spirosoma utsteinense (assembly GCF_014282275.1). Lineage (GTDB taxonomy): Bacteria > Bacteroidota > Bacteroidia > Cytophagales > Spirosomataceae > Spirosoma > Spirosoma utsteinense. The sequence continues at coordinate 34,552 of NZ_VFIA01000040.1, read as the reverse complement.
ACATCCGACTCGCGGCCGACTGCATCCGCTCCAGGTAGCCCATACCCTCGCCCAGTTGGCTGGCGTATTGATTTCTGAGTATATCGCCGAACGACTGGATTTTACGCAGCGGCTCCTGCAAGTCGTGGCTGGCGATGTAGGCAAACTGCTGGAGGTTGTCGTTGGACCGGCGCAGGTCGGCCACCGATGTCTGTAGCTGACTGGTTCGGGTCTGTACCTGCTGGTCGAGTTGGGCTTCCAACTGCTTTTGTTCATCGATATCCGTAGCCGTGCCCACCCATTGGACAATTTGACCGTCATCGCCGTACAAGGGCAGAGCCCGATTCAGGTGCCAGCGGTATACACCATCGGCCCGGCGATACCGGTTTTCAAGCATGAATTCTTCCCCCGTCGTCAGCGTGCGCTGGTAGGCGCTCAGCGTCCGGGCCAAATCGTCGGGATGCACGACGGCCTGCCAGCCCCAGTCGCGGGTCTGCTCAAAACTCAAACCGGTATAGGCGTACCAGCGCTCGTTGAAGAAGCCTACCCCGCCGGTGGGCGTGTTGGTCCAGGTCATATGGGGAATGGCTTCGAGCAAGGTCCGAAACTGTCGGTTTCCGGCTTCGGCTTCCCGGCGGGCCAGCACCTGCTGGGTTACATCCACGGCCATGCTCATGATGGCGTACACCTGACCGGCCGCGTTGCGCAGGGGTTTTAAGGAAAAGTCAAAGTAGTACGCCCCGTAAACGCCGTTGACGGCTACTGTAGCCGGGGCCGCTTTGGCTTCGTAGGCCTGACCACTGGTAAAAACCTCGTCCAAAAGCTCAAAGAAACCCTGGCCTGCCAGCTCGGGCACAGCCTGCCGAACGGGCTGGCCCAGCACCGATCGGTCTTTACCCCAGTAACCAAGCACCACCTCATTGGCTACTTCAACGACCAAGTCACGGCCCACCAATAAGTTGAACGCTACGGGTGCCTGCTCAATGATGGTGCGAAACTTGGTTTCGCTCTCGTTCAGGATTTTTTCCAGTTGCCGACGTTGGGTCACCACCCGCGTGTGACCGCCGATGGCCTCCACCGAACCGTCAGGGGCCAGCAGGGGAACGAAGGTGTACTCATAGAAGCCTGCTACGCCCTGGGGGCTGACATAGTCCGACTCGCCGTCCACCGGCTGGGCCGTTTGAATAACCTGTTGAATCTGGGCCCCGTGCAGGCTAACCAGATGGGAAGGATAGCCCAACTCCTCAAAATTTTTACCGATGGCCTGCTCATAGGGTAGTTCCCACAGGGCTAGCAAGGGCTGGTTGACGTACCGGAAGCGGCCTTCCCGATCCAGAACATAAACGTGCTCCTGCAGGTGGGCCAGCATTGTCTGCAAGGGGCCGAACTGGCGGACGGGCTCTGGCGCGGTCTCTTTAGGCGGGGTAACCGCCTGGGCGACGCCGGCCAGGCCATCTACCAGACCGGCGAGATTGAGAGCGCTTCGGCCGATAAGTCGCACCCACTGTCCCCGCCCTTCATCAGCCCCCCGAGTGCGGTAGCTTACCTCGCAGGCCCCGCCCGGGGGGAGCGTCATCGCCCCGCGGAGTGCTTGGTCCACCCGGTCCACATCCTGGGGATGGATATGGCGTAGGAAAGCCGGGTAGGAAAGTTGGTTGGCCTGGCCTAGCCCTAGCAGCTGGCCGCAATAATCGTCCCAGTAGACCAGGTTTGTCAGTGGGTCGATCTGCCAGAGGCCCAGCCCGGCGGCTTGTAAGACGACATCGGTATCAAATCGGCGGGTGTGTGGCGTTGAGGCCTCATCCTGCTGTTGAGAGCCATTCATAAAGCTGAGTTGATAAAGGGGCTACCATACTAACCAAAGTTCATTTAAAGAACCGCACACCTTGGACTATTGTCAAGCCTTTTATTTTCAATAATTGACTTCTCGCACTAGTTACTCCAAGCGGTGTGAGGGGCTTGGCAAGTTTGACTTGTAATCGAAGGAGTCACCACTTATTTCAGCCAACTGTCTAACGTTTAAATAACTAGTATGTTCACATGCGATCAGTTGAATGTGATAGATAGTAAAAGAGCAGTGTATCTTAAAACGCTCCCACATGAGACGAAGAGACGTTCATGTATCTGCTTCTTAAATGGGGCGTTTCGTGGGACGGATCGCAGGTTTATAATTATCCTTTAGCAATCTTTCCTATATTCAACAGTCTTAAGCTCATTAGTTTAACTACTAAAGGTATGAAAGCCTACAGCACAGTTTGGTTTTTACTCACTACCATTAGCGTTGGCCTTGCACAACCGGTTGGCGTTGTCGCTATCGAAGACCCGCAATTTGATGCCCAGTTTGCCCAACGGACAATACCCCAAGTCACCGGTAAACTCCTCCACGTAAACCCACAGGAAATAAGGGAAACGACCATCACCTATACGCTCGTTACACTTTTAGGACAGAAAACCAAAACCGCTCACCTGGCAGCGGACGGAAGCTTTCAATTGGAACTAGACTATCCGCTGCCTTACCAGCAGATCTGGGTACATTTCGGCGAGCTGTTTTATACGGGTCTCTACGCCAATAAACAGCTCTATGTCGAGTTAGACGTCCTCAAACTAAAAGCAGCCGGAAAGCAAGTTCTTTTTAGGACAGATGGCGTTCGGTATCTAGGCGAAGATGGGCCACTAAACGAGTACATGAATGAGTATATGCTCTTCAAACGGGCGGAACGACTAGCCCTTTCTTCTCGCATGCAGCAGGATTCCCTGAAAACGATTCAGGCTGAGTTTGTAGCTACTCATCCGTCTCCCTACGGCTGGCTACTGGAGAATGAGCGCCTGTCCGAGTTTTATAGCCAGGTTTGTCTTCATTACAGGGAGCATCCGATGGAACCGGCTCTTTTCGATCAGATTAAGGCGCATAAGAGCTACCTACGATCCAATAGCAGTATGGTCTTTTACCTATACCTAGGCTATTATTTTCGCCATCTTACCGCCAATCGAGTTAGGGTCAGTTGGCAGGACGTGGCCCGTTTGTCTGATCTTACAGCGGAGGAAAAGGCAGTCCTTGATTCCTTGCGGAGTACCGAAACGCTTTCGCCCGCTCCTGCCCATCGTGCCCAGTGGACCAACCAGTTGGGGCCAAGAATGGGGAAAATGTATCAGAATCGGAGGATTGCCCAGGGTATTCGTTGGCTGGATAGTCTCTACTCACCGGCAAGGGCCGACATCATGAAGTTGCAGCTGAATGACAGTAAGGATATTGCCGAACAGAAAGCGGCCTTAGAACAGATCCTGCCCAGTATCTCCACTGGATGGTGTAAGGTGATAGCCCAGAAAGAGTACGCTCGTTCTGTTGAGCAGGTAGCCTCGGTGAACAGGGCGTTGGCCGCTTCGGGAGATTCACCCACCGCAGCCGGTTTCGGCAGCCCCTTACAGCAAACGGATTTTGGGGCCACGCTGTACAAGCTATCGAGCATGAGCGGAGCCGATTTTTTAGCCAAGCTTAAGCAGAGTTTCGTAGGTAAAGCCATCGTACTTGACCGGTGGGCTACCTGGTGTGCGCCTTGCTTACAAGAAATGCCACACAGTAAAAAATTGCAGCAGGATGCCAAAGAGCTGCCAATAGTGTTTGTCTACGTCTGTACGGCCCAGGGATCGGACGAAGGCAGGTGGAAACGAAAAATAGCTGAGCTAGAGCTGCCTGGTATTCACTTTTTTGTTGATGAAGCACTAGATGCGAAACTGGGACAGTTGTTCTCGTTCAGTGGTTACCCAGGGTATGCCTTCATCGATCAAAAGGGGGTCTATAAGCCAGGAGTCATCACCTGGCTGTTAGCGATAAAGGACAAGAATGACTTAGCGGCACTGCTAAAGTAGATGGGTGAAGCGAATGAAGTCGGTCATTGCCTAACATCTACCCCTACTCAAAGTGAGTTTGTAAGCACAGATTGGGGAGTGCTCGCATAAGGCTCCCAATCTGGTATGAATATGCACGAGTAGAGCTGAAGTCGTATAGCTACAACTGAGTTCCAACCACTACCCCAGACGCTCGAGACGGTGGTCAATGCCGTACCTTTTGTGGATGAACCCAGGGGTTAATCAACGATAAGTTGCTTCTTGCCTAAATCGGAAGGGAAGTAAAAGTTCATCCCCGTTTGAGACTGTAAATCAATCAGGCTATTGACTGTTTCTACGCTGCTTATCCCGATTTCATCTCTTAACTGATTTACCTTTTCTAACTCCTTGTGAGTCATAGAACGGCTCAGGTGGCCGAATTGCTTTTCCTGGCTATTACCCGTCGAAGCTACATACCAATCATCAATCCGGACAAATTCATCGGCGGATATTTCTCCTGACTCGAGTGCTTTTAGCAGCTTAGGTCTGATAGCTGGATACAATGTGTCTTTTAAGTTATAAACCGTACTGATCGAGTTATGGTGACTCAAGATAACGGAAGCCCAGTACCCATTGTGGATTAGCTTTTCTCCCGGGTAGCCATAGGTATTGATAATCCTACCAAGTTCACCTAGTTGCTTCTCGCTATGAGGAGCAAACCTTTTTTCGGCATATCGGTCCTGTCTTTTCGAACTGAAGGTGAACAAGGCTAAGAATGCTTTTCGCTGATCCTTGTTGAACATTCTTTTGACTATGCTACGTAGTTCACGGCTCCCGCTCTTTTGATAAACTGATTGGAGCGAATCCTGCTGTTTTTCAAGCCTACCCCATTGGGGGGTAGACTGAAGCTTCTTAAGAAATTCAACTTTCTTTACCTCTTTCAACTTCCATCCGGCCGCCATTGCTTTTCTCAAGTAAATGAATGCTTTTTCTTGTTTTCCAACCTGTAGAGCCAATTGAGTGGCTACTTTGTAGTCTTTCAGGAATACAAAACGGTATGAGTTGAACACCTGCTCATAGAGATTGAGCGCTTCCTGGTAGTCTTGGTGAGCAATCCGTTTTTGAGCCTGAGCGATAGTTTTGTGATAGTCAATATAATTTGCTTCACCTGAGGCTGGCCGTTTTTTATCAGAAAGCGTCTGCCGAAAGCCTGTTGAATGGAGGACTAAACAAAAAAGGAAGATGTAGTTCATGGCATGTCTGTTTGTCACCAAGACACGATCACAAATCAATCAGTTGGAGCCCGTTAAGTTTATTTAACAATTGAATTTCACGCGGAACGCGACTTCGCTGGATACCTATCTATCCACATGATAGACTTTTAATTGCTGGCCACTTGATTTCACAGAACGCTCCTCAACCAGAGATGAAGGAGTTTTTCATGTATCTACTTCAAAAATAGGGCGTTTATTGAGGCCGTAATCAATTTTAACATCTGCTACTCGCCCATCTGGTTTGGTACCACGAGGCAGGGTTTGTTTTCATCGTTAGTAGTGGGAAGCTTACTTAAGGTGAAAATTTGTAATGCGGAGATATTTGGTTGATTGGTGGGCAAAAAAGCGGGTACGTCGTCTTTGTAGCGGCTGCGTTCGTGGTCTGGAATCGCTTCGACTAGCTAGCCCCATCAATAGTGTTGCTGAGCTTGATTATTTACAGTCGACTGGGTTCACTACTGACATACCGCTGTCACTCCCCTGGCTTTTCTTTGTGTTGTTAACCAATTGACAACGTCAACCAATAGCAGGCCATGGAAAACACAGCGCAGCTTAGCCAAACGATGGATCAGATCATCATTTCACCCGAGCAACTTCTTGCCCATTGGCAGGGACACCGAGGACTCACCCGCCGGCTGATCGAAGCCTACCCCGACGAGCACTTCTTTTCGTATACCCTGGGAGGCATGCGACCTTGTTCGGCGCTGATTGATGAAGTACTGCAGATGGCCGACCAAAGCATGCAGGGCGTTATTTCGGGCGAGTGGCCTTCATTTGGCGATGATGCCTCCGCACCACCCAAAGCGACGACAAAGGAGCAGGTACTGGTACAGTGGGATCGGGTGACCGAAAAAATTGATGCCTATTGGCGGCAGATTCCACTCGCTCGTTTCCAGGAGGTCGACAAGGCTTTTGGTTTGTATGAAGGGCCTATCTACTGGTTTCTTTTCTACCTGATCGATAATGAAATTCATCACCGGGGTCAGGCGTATGTCTACCTACGCACCCTGGGCGTAGAACCGCCTGCTTTCTGGGATCGCCCCCAGGTATAGTCCGCCGGTAAGCCCCCATGGGGATAGCCATTGTACAAAAGCCTTTGGCAATCAGTATATGGGCAAAGGCTTTTTTGTATCGTGCTGGCGGCTATCAGTCCAGTGATACGTTTTCTTGCCGAAGTAGCTTTTTTATGGCCTGATGCGTGTAAAGGCCTGACCTGGATAGGCTTACCAAGTTATCCCAACCTTAGAGAGCTCCCTCGATGCAACTAAACCAGGGTTTCATGAAAACGCTTCTTTATAAGACGAAAGATCATGGATGTACTTCTAAAATGGGGCGTTTAGTGCGACAGGATCACGGTAAGAAGTAACGAATAGTAGTAGTAGACGACAAGTGGAAAAGCTTGTTGTCTACTACTACTATTGATTAAAAGAAGGGCTTTGCCCTCCGCTACAAAGCAACAAAGACCTTTTCTCGGTTTCCGTGTTGGCGTAAGAGTCCGTTCAGCCTGGTCCAGGTTAAGAACCTGTTTAGGATTTCACCTTGGCCCGTGTTTCAGCCAGGCGGTCGGTTATAGCCTGGACGGCTACGTCCGGGAGTTAACTGGGAATACGCTTACCCGGACGTTAGTGACGGAGTTATAAGTGATACACCCGCAACGGGTGTGACATGCGAATACGCTTACCCGGACGTGGCCGTCCAGGCTACAACCCACTACGTCCTGCCAGTAAGCCTAAACCGGTTCTAAGCCAATTAATGACTGCCGGCCGGTGGCCGGGCAGCATCGTCCGGAGCTTGATTGTAGGCGTTCAAGCAGTTATCGAGTGGTTGACCCTGTACATGTATACAATCACAGAAGTCGTAACCGGCCTGGGTTCGGTTACTCCCACCGAATTGCTTTTTACACTGTGCTAATGTGTTTCGGGGTTTGATGCTGTAAAGGCTTGGAATGCCCACTACACAAACGACAACAGCAGCAAGCACACCGGCAAAAAACGAGATCGGAAATTTGTTACTAAGCGTTTTGGTCCCGGTTGAGCTATCGGCAAGGGTCGGCTGATTAAAGGGAAGAATGTATTTCCACTTATCGTAATTCCAGCCAAGCAAATATAAATTGGCCAGCACCATTAAAGGCGCCGTAAAAAGCGAACCATCAAAACGCGTCGCATAGGTCAGAACGCAAATATTGAGAATAATAGGAAAATAAAGAAAGGCACCCAATGTTACCGTGCCAGGTAGTAGCAGGAGCACGGCGGCTATGACTTGCGCAACCCCAATCGATGTATAATAGTAACTTGTATGGTGTAGAGCCTCCAGATAATGGCCCATTGGATGATTCACCGTTAAACCGCTGGCAAACCGCTCGCCCATAATTTTGACCAAGCCCGCAGGCAAAAATCCGGCTGCCAGAGCTACTCGATTAAAAATGGCAAAATACCGAAGCCAACGGTTGTTCTTCACCTGCAAATGCACTCGATCAAGGCTGGAAGAGATACTCATCATTTGTAAGCTGTAAAAACCCTTTAAGTTAAAAGTACTTTGTAATTCAAAGTTAAAGTAAATTTCTCTACTAATACATATGAATTTGAGGAAATCGCCAACGTAGTTATTCCATACAGGCTGAGTTGTTGATTTACTCTAAGGAAAAACTCTCTGGCATTAAACGGCTGGATCTCTGCCTTTTGATGTCGCCCGACAAAAATCCCCGCCCCAAGGGCGAGTAAGCCACAAAACCGATGCCCAATTCCCGTGTCGTCTGGAGGATATCTTCTTCTTCGGCCCGCCGGTCGAAGAGCGAATATTCCGTTTCCAAGGCCGTAAATGGATGCACCCCATGCGCCCGGCGCAACACATCAGCCGACACCTCCGACAAACCGATGTAGCGAACCTTACCGGCTTCGACCAGCCGACTCATCGCGCCCACGGTCCGAAAGAAACATACCACTGAAAAGCCTCACCAGATGCGCCTATACAAGCGTTTTTCGTCTCGGCTACTGGGCCGGTAAAATCATCCGATTTGTAACTGCTTCATCAAATAATCCGCTCCCGGAGTGCCTTGGCAACGGCCTCGGTACCGCATTGCACATGCAGTTTTTGGTATATATTTTTCAGGTGTCGACGAACGGTTTCTACCGAAATAGTACACCGAAGCCCAATCATTCGGTAGGTATATCCTTGTGTCAGTAGTTGCAGAATTTGACGTTCCCGGTCGGTGATGCCGTAGGTTTCCCGTTTGGAAGGAGGGGCCTGCATGAATGTTTTCAGAACGCGCCGAGCAATCCCGGGCGACATCGGCCCACCCCCTTCTGCCACTTCACTCAACGCACTCAGCAGGCGGACAGACGTGTCTTTTTTGAGCAGATACCCATTAGCTCCGTTGCTAAGGCAGTTAAACAGGCGGTCGTCGTCGTCGAAGACGGTGTGCATCAGTACCCGGATGTCCACATTCGCTTCTTTCAATAAGCGAACGCATTCGATACCATCCCGGCCCGGCATATCAATGTCCATCAGCACCACGTCGGGATGGTCACGGCGAACCTGCTCTTCTACCTGCTGTCCGTTACCGTAGGCCCCTACTACCGAGAAGCCCTCCGCCCCGCCTATGAGCAACTGAAGCAGAGAACGAAGCTCGTCATTGTCTTCGTAGATAGAGACCGTTGTCATAATCCGCCGGGGGATGAATGATTGATACACGACTTATGTGGTAACAAAGGAATCTCTTTGGTTTTCGATTGTCAATAACCCTTTCAGGTCAGGACGATAGCGGAAACGAAAGTCGGAGCCTGGTGCCCTGCCCCGGTATGGAGTCAATCGTTAGTTCTCCACGCAGTTTTGTTGCCCGGCTTTGCATGTTACGCACCCCATTCCGGGACGTTTCGGCGGCAGGATCAAAACCAATGCCATTGTCCTCTACGACTAAGTGCAGACACTGGTGATCGCGGCTAATGGTTACCTGCGCCTGGGTAGCATGGGCGTGCTTCACCAGGTTGTTGACGGCTTCTTTAGCAATAAGGTAAAAATCCTGCCGCTTTTCCATGGGTAGCGTCAGCCGTTCAATGCCGTCGGGAATCGTAATTTCATAGGCAATTCCCGACGCTTCGAATAACTCAGCCGTGTAGCGATTCATGCGGGCAATCAGGCTGCTCAGTTCATCGTTGTGCGGATTTATGCTCCATACGATGTCGTCCAGGGAACTGCTCACCTGGCGGGCTTCGGTCACGATACGCTCGACCATCGATCCGGAGGGATGGTCGAGCGGGAGGTTTTGCTTAATCATCGTACCCAGAATACCAATGCCGCTCAGCGATGAGCCAATTTCATCATGCAGATCTGCCGAGATCCGGTTACGAATCCGCTGAACACCCAGCAGTTGATTGACCCGGTAGCGGTATAACCCGTAAAGCAAACCGACGGTCAGCAAAGAAACGAACACCCGGAACCACCAGGTTTCATAATAAGCCGGTAATACGCTGATGGACAGCCGAAGCGGCTGCTGGCTCCAGTTGCCAAAAGAATCAGCTGCTTTCAGGTTGAGCGTATAGCTACCGGGACCCAGATTGGTATAATAAGCCCGGTGGTTCAGGCCACTGTAATTCCAGCGGCTGTCTAACCCGTCCAGAAAGTAGGCGTACCGAACATTGGGCAGATGGCTGTATGTCAGCGCAGCAAAGTCGACACTAAAGGCGTTGTCGGAGCGAAGCAGTTGGATAGGGCGTGTCAGATCGACAGTTCGTTCCTGTTCATGGACCTGAAACGAACTGACAACTACTTTAGGCACCGGGAAACGATGGTTCAAAGCCTGTACATTCACGTAGTTCAGCCCGTTTTGCTGACCAATAAATAAGTCTGTACCCCGATGAATGTAGAGCGAATACGTCGTATTGTTCTGACTCAGTCCATCACTGGTGGTTAGGCGTAGAAGTCGATCCGAAGCTGGCTTATAGGCATGAAGTCCCTCGAAGTTACCAATCCAGATCGTCCCGTTTTTGTCCTCGGCCAGGCGACGGTTCTCCCGGTCGAACAGGCCGTTGCGGGCGGTCAGCAGGGTAAGGAGTTTACCGTCGGGACGGCTCTCGGTAACACTCCCCCACCGGGCTGCCCATAGGTGCCCGTTTCGGCTGATGAGTAAGCTATTTGTGGCCAGGTCATCGGGAAATTTGTTTGGTTGAATCGGGTCGTTCATCCGGATAAACTCATGCGTTGATTCGTGGATGTAGTAAGGGCCCTTGTAAGTACCTACGTAGATACGGCCGTTCCGATCCATTTTCAAATCCGTCAGAAAGTTGTTATTCTGATGCAGTTTCCTGATAACCGGATCAGACCAATAGGTAATATTCTTCCCCGTACGGATATCCAGTACCCGCAGGCCTTCGTCGTTGTTGCCCACCCAAAGCCGGTGTTGTTTGTCGATCAAGCCGTGGTCGACAAAGGGGACTGAAAACAGCGTACCGGCCCGTTTAGCACCAGGGTTTGTTACGAATCGATTGCGCCGGGTGTTATACACGAACACCCCGTCACCTTTATAATCCCACCGCCGAAGGCCAATCCAGAGCTGCCCGTCGCCCGGTTGCTCAATCCACATGGTCTCCGGCCTGTTGCTCGGGTAGCGAATCAGCGTGAACTGATTGGTGGGGCGGTGCCAGCGCACCAGCCCCGTATGAGACAACCCCAGCCAGAAGGTTTGCCCGGTCGTATCCTGCCGGTCGGCGGTGATGACATTGACCTGAACCGGCTGGTGAACTAAACCAGGGGGCAAACTCACGGTCCGGATCAGGTTATCCTGCGGGTTATATTTCAACAGGCCGTCCGATGTGCCGACCCACACCAACCCACTACCGGCATCCCGGTACAGGACATGAACATAAAACGGGTCGGGCTTACTCCCCGTCAGCCGGAAAAATCGTTGCTGCTCGGGGCGAAACACAAGTAAACCCCGCTCGTCGCCGATCCAAAACAGTCGCCGACCGTTTTCATCCTGGCCCTCCTGAACACAGGTAACCCAGTTTTGTGCCTCGGGTGTTTTGAAGAACTTGAACTGACCAGTTTGGGGGTCAACGCGCAGAAGACCTTTACCATAGGTACCGATCCATAAAACCCCGTCAGAATCCAGACACCCCCGGCTCAGGTAGAGTTGAAAACGGCGCTCAGGGTCGGGACAGTCCCGGCCCAGCACACAAACGAATCGGTTAGTGCGGGGATCAAGGCGAAGTAACCCGTTATCACTCCCAAACGCCCAGATCGTATGCTGTTTATCTTCCAGAAATCCGTGCGTCTTAACCCCCAGGAACGTAGTTCGTGGGAGCGGATAAAGCTGAACAGCACCCGTGTGCAAGTCAATTTTCCCGATACCATTCAGAGTACTGAACCAGCCATTTCCCCGGGAGTCGGCATACAGATAGCCCGTCGTTTGGGGCGTATTCGGAACGGGTGCCAATTGAAGGGTTTTGGGGTCAATACGGCAGATTCCCTGCCGGTCGCTTGCTACCCACATCCGGTTCGCCGAGTCGGTGGTCATACCAGTGATCAGGTACGTTTCCGGGAATAGGAACGAGCGGAATGTAAAGCCGTCGTAACGGGTTGGACACCGGCGCGTACCAAACCACATAAACCCCTGCTTGTCTTTGGCAATACTGTAGACCGCACTACCAGGCAGACCGTCTTTAACCGACAGGTGGTCGAAGATCATAGTAGGCGGCTGTGCGTAAAGTCCGACGGGTAACACGGAAAACAGGATAAACCAGCGGAGCCTGTTAATTCGTATTTTTTTGTTCATGAGCATGTCAACCTCAACCACAGAGGTTGGCCGTTAGAAAGTTAAGCGTTTTCAGTAATGCTCACTACTCTTTATTACCACTTTATATATGGGTGAAAAGGGTTATTGTATCGAAGACCGTCAATTATGACTTTTGACAGATCATTTAGCGAAGGACGATGGCTTCGCTGGCCTCAAACACCCCGGTTCTGACACTAGAAACCAACCTTTTATTTATCATGAAAACGCTGTTAACGGGCTTCCTTCTTATGATCGGCATTGCCCAGCAAAACTGCCGGAATAAAACCGATGCTTCGGCCAGTACCACCCCTACGCCCAGTACTACGGTAGAGTCTGCGGTAGGGTTTTGTGTAAAAGGGCGGTTTTTATATGATCCCTGTAATAATAAAGTCACCTTACGGGGTGTCAACAAGATGAACATCTGGACCGACCGAACGGGTAGTTCGTTTCCTGAGATTGCCCAAACCGGGGCCAACTGCGTCCGTATTGTCTGGAAAGCACTGGAAGATAATGGTCAGCCAACCAAAGCCGCTGACCTTGACGCCCTGATTACGGCTTGTGTCGCCCAGCAAATGATTCCAATGGTCGAAGCCCACGATGCCACCGGCAACTGGAGTATGCTGGGCCAGATGGTTAACTTCTGGAAACGGGCCGACATTGTAACCGTCATTAAAAAGCACCAAAAATACCTGCTCCTCAATATTGCCAACGAGTGTGGCGACGACCAGGTGACCGACCTTCAGTTTACGGATGGCTACAGCGATGCCGTGCAGCAGTTGCGACAGGCGGGTATCCATACACCCCTGGTTATCGATGGCACCGATTATGGCAAGAACCTGGAACAACTGGTGCGGGTGGGACCGGGCCTGATGCAAGCTGACCCGGATAAGAACCTGCTTTTTTCGGTACATACCTATTGGCCAATTGAATACGGAGCCACTCCTGAGTTTATAAAAGACCAGTTCAGTAAGGCCGTGAATACCGGTTTACCTTTCATTATAGGCGAGTTCGCGGGATACGGAGCCTATGCTGGTGGCGCCAGTATGTGCAGCGACCAAGGCCGGGTCGATTACCAGACCATCGTTTCTGAAGCCCAGCGACTCGACATTGGCTGGCTGGCCTGGGAGTGGGGACCGGGCAACGTGGGCGGGGGCGATTCACTCTGTGTTGTGATGGACATGACTACCAATAGTAAGCTAAACACCCTCAAAGGCTGGGGTAAGGACGTGGCCCTGACCAACGCAGCCAGCATTCAAAAAACGGCAGTCCGGGCACCTTTTCTGGTCAACAATCGGGTGTGCAAATAGAGGCCCTTCATTCGGTTACCGGTTGCTCAATGGGTGAAAAGGGTTATGGACATAGATCCAGCGTGTGAAGAACTTTGAGGTGTCAAATCAGCACCCATACGTATAACTCAGGTGAATTTATAGATAGACGTTGATACATCAACTCACAAGCTAATTATCTGACCATCAATAGTATAACAGCAACAGTAAACGAATTAACCGGTTAACATCGTGATGAAAAATAACAACCGATACGCGCACCTGCTATTCAGCCTGCTGGCCCTGTTCAGCCTTAGTCTGGCCCCGGCCGGCCCGACCGATGTCGTAGGGTCCTGGCGTATGGTTGCCCACCGGGTAGCGCCCGCACAAGATGGTATTACGGATATCTATACCCATTTCAAAGACCTGTATGGCGGGTGCAGTGACGATATGGGCCTACTACTCAACGCAGATGGGTCGCTGAAAATGACCCCTGTAAAGGGTTGCCAGAACCCATTGGGCAACTTAATCATGAAAATGGCTTCCAAATTCATGCCATCGGGCAAATCATCGTGGGAAGCTACCGCCGGCAAAATCGTGCTGCAGGATGGAAAAGGCCAACGCCGGGAATACGACCTGCAACTGAGCGGCACTGAAATGCAGTGGGGTTTTAACGAAACCAGTAAGCAGACAACGGTTCGGCACACGGTTGTCTATAAACGCGACTAGCCCCCTACCCAACTATCAAACTGGACCACCATGAATCAGTATCATCTTCTGCTCCTGAGTCTACTACTGGGCGCTTCGACAGGCCAAGCTCAACCGGCTGTTGCGGTAAATAGTACACAGAACCCTGCCGGGCCAGTACCAACGGAGGCCGCTCCATCCAAGCCAAAAGCCACTCAATCGCCTGTTTATTTCAAAGCTTACGGATTCTACAGCTTACTGACACCGGGGGGAGATTTAAACTACAGCTATTCACAAACGCAATCCACGACACCCACTATCTATAAAGCAACGGACAAAAGTCTGGGTGCTGGTCCACGGGCGGGTGTCGGGCTTGGCTTCATCGTCAGCGACTTTATTAATCTGGGTATCGATGCCGACATTCTCTTTGGAACACCCCTGACGATTGACAATACTTTTTTTTCCGGCAATAGTAGATATACCACGTCTAGAACCACTACGCTAAAAGTCCTGTCGATAACGCCTAACATCACCTTTAAAGCCCTTTCACGGCCAGCTTACTACCTCTATAACCGATTAGGGCTGGTAGGAGGTGTTATACTGGATTATGAGATAACAGGAAACGAGTTGGAAACTCCCGCCAGAGGAGCCGTCAATACGACCGTCTCCAATGATAAGTATACCAAAAACTCCCTGGCATTGGGCTATCAGGTAGCCTTCGGTATTCAGTTTCGGTTGAGCCAACGTCTGCGGGGCTTTGCAGAAGTAGTGGCTTATAATCAATCCTTTAAACCACAGGAAATCAAAAGCACCTATACCACCACAAAGAGCGGTGATGCTACAACGCAGCGTTCAGTCACCTTGTACAAAGAGCAGGGTGACTTCAATAAATCTGATCCGTACGAACAGCCAAGTTTCAATGTAGCCATCAATAGTATAGGCGTAGGAGCGGGTCTGGCATTCCGGTTTTAACCACTGCCCAGTAAGGTTATGGGCTTCCGAATCCCAGGCCCGGGTTATAAAAAATCAACTTATGGCTAACTCCCATAAATCAATGAACCTGTTATGAAGCAATCCCTCATTCTACTGATTAACCTGCTGGTACAGGTTGTGGCTCTGGCTCAGCCAGCCACCTCTGTAAACACAGCCAGCCAGTCGACAACCGGACCCGTAATGTCGGAAACCGCTCCGCGCCAGCCAAAAGCTACTGAGTCTCCAGTCTACATAAAGCTATATGGACTTTATGGCTTGCTCACACCAGGGGTGCAGATTAGCCACAGCGAGTTACAAAGCCCGGATGGCACCGTGTTTATTTTTAAAACGGCCAACAAAGGTATAGGAGCTGGTCCACGGGCGGGTGCCGGACTTGGCTTCATCGTCAGTGACTTTATTAACCTGGGTATCGATGCCGACGTCCTTTTTGGAACAGCCCTAGAGGTTGACGATAACTATGGAAGTGACTCTTATACCTATACCAACTCCACAACCACTACGCTGAAAGTCCTCTCAATCATACCGAACATCACCTTTAAAGCCTTGTCGCGACCCGCCTACTACATTTATAATCGACTGGGGCTGGTGGGAGGAATCGTACTGGATTATAAGATCATCAACAATGGACTGGGGTTGTATGATTTTGGCTTAACGGCAACGGATATGGCCACGACTAACTATACAAAAAACACATTGGCGCTTGGTTATCAGGCGGCTTTGGGAATTCAGTTTCGGTTGAGCCAACGTCTGCGGGGCTTTGCAGAAGTAGTGGCTTATAATCAATCCTTTAAACCAAAAAGACTTGAAGTTAGTAGCACCAACACATTTGGAGAAGATATAACGACAAATTTCGCGACCATAGAGCTTACGGATCAGGGTAGCAATGTGAGCGCTACCAGCACCCAAACGGGGCAACTGCAGCGTTTTAACGTAGCGATGAATAGTGTGGGGGTGGGCGTTGGTTTATCATTCCGGTTTTAAACCCTGCCTGCTATGCCCCACCCCTACTACGCCCTGCCACTTCGCCTGGATGAAGTGCTCCAGCATCGTCAGCATCCAACGTGCTCACTGCCCCAGTCCATTGCCCAGAATTTGTACCTGATGCTGACGACGCACTTCGCCGAGTCGCGGTTCGATGCCTCGTTCGGCTGCAGTTTGTGGGACGAGGATTTCTCCAACCAGACTAATAGCCGCTGGAAAGAAGACATCCGGCAGTCAATTGAAACCTCGGTTGCTGCCCACGAAAAACGACTGGTTCAGGTGCGGGTACGCGTCGATCTGGTCGATCAGGAAATACAGCTCAGCCGCACCAACAGACGGGTGAAACGGCGATTGAGCGTCTGGATCGATGGCTTATTGATGCGTACCAACGAACCGTTTTCGTTTCAGCGCAGTCTGTTTCTGGCTCCCCTATCAACGGAATAAACCATGGCTACTCCTGATCTTGTTTCGGACGGTTTCGCCCGCGAGCGCGTCAAAACCCGGATGCTGCGCCGGGCAGCCGACCTGTGGGGCTATGCCGAAGCCGACCTGGACAGCTTCGATCCGCTGGTGTCGCTGCTGATCGAAGCCTGCTCCGTGGAGTTCGAGCGGGTGTCGGTTGAAATTGGCAACACCCAGGCCCGGCTACTCGACCGGCTGGCACAGGTGTTGCATCCTGAACCCGATGTGGCCCGACCGGCTTTTGGTGTTGCACAGGTGCGGCCCATAGAAACGCTCGCTACCCTACCCGACACCACACAGCTAACGTATAAGAGGACCGTTAGCATCCGTACGGACCAGGCGGGCACCGTAGAAACGTATTTTTCGCCCATCGACGCCTATCCGGTTGTTGACGGAGCCGTCCGGTATATTGCTACCACCGATACGCTGTACCGGGTCGACGATGCTACCCAGAAAACACCCATTGCGCAGCGTCAGGGAGGCCCGGCGGTTGAGCCCTATCAGTCGCTTTGGCTGGGTCTGGAACTGGCCGAAGATCTGCCGTCGCTGGAAGGGGTATCGTTCTTTTTCGACTGGCCAGCCGAAGTGGTTCGGGTTGATTATCAGTTGTTGCCCGCCCGTAGCGCCTGGTGGCTGGGTGGTCAGGCCCTACAGGTTCGGTCAGGCTTGTTCCCTGGAGCGAGACCTACCCGGGCCGAATCGCCGTTGGATAGTGCGTTCAATGTAATGAACAAGGTAGAAAAACAGGCGTTAATGGCCTATGAGCGGCATTTCGTTACAGTTCAAACGGCACCCGCTTTCCAGTCGCCCGGCCTGCAACGGCAACCATACCCGGCCCCGGCAGGACAGTGGTTCAACGAACGGGATCTGCGTGCCCTGAAAGAGCCACTATGGTGGATCGAGCTGCACTTGCCACACACGGTCAGTGCGCAGGCGCTGGCAGGCGTAAGCGTAAACATCAACTGTTTTCCAGTCATAAACCGGCGGCTGCACCGGATCACGTACCGGCTTCAGCAAAACCTGAATATCATTCCACTCGAAACTGAACGCTGTTTTCTGGCCATGCGAGACGTAAGAACAAGTCAGAATCGCCAATTGACAGCCATTCCGCTCGGGAACCTTTCCGATCTGGGTGCCGACACGTATACTGTACAATACGGAGTCAGCCGTTTCGATGACCGCGATGCCCGGCAGACACTCATCAATTTACAGGACCTGGTGCGCGACGAGAGCGCTTCGTTTGCGGCCCTGGGCGAAGATTTTCTGACATCAGTAATTCGGGAACTGAACCAGGCGCTGGCACGGCTCGAAGCGAAGGTTGATCAAAAGACCCGGAAGCGGGATACCATTCCTTACCTGATCATCAAGCCTAAACAACCAGGCGATACGGTTTTTATCGAGTACTGGACATGCGATGGCGAAGCCGCTAACCGAATACCGGCTGGGGGCCGGCTTAGTCCTTATTCCGATAACACGCTCCGCAAGGACTCTGGTTTTCTGATGATGACCACCACCGGCGGCCGCGAACGGCCAAAAGAGTCGGAGAAGATAACGCAGTATAAACGGGCATTGCTGACCCGCAACCGGATCGTCACCCTGGAAGATGTGCGGGCCGTGTGTGAGGCAGAACTGGGAAGACACCTACGGTCGGTGCTTGTCGAACGGACGTTTCGGGTAGACTCGCTACCAACCAATGGGTTTCAGCGGTGCATCCGGGTGAGTTTGCAGCCATCGCCAACCAGTAGCTACACCCCCGCCGACTGGCAACAACAAGCCCGATTGCTGCAAATCAATCTCGAAGCTCAGTCGGTAGCCGCGTTGCCTTTTGAGATAGTCTTGAGTGAAGAGTTTTGAACCAGTTAGCCAGCTATATCGAACGCCTGAACCACCTGCCGGTCGACCTGCGGGCCGAGGTAGTAGTGGCTGATATGCTCGACGATGGTCTGTTGCCCGACGACCTGATTCTGAATCCGGTGGGGGCTTTCAAACGGGCCTTCGGGCGCGACATCAGCCGGGTCGATTGGATAGAGGCCACCCATAAGTCGCAGCAGTGGCTGCGGATCGACCTCAACCGCGCGGGCCTGTATGACCTGCTACCGGAGGGTGTCTTTCATCAGCCAACAACGAATGAAGCGTTGGCCGATAAAGAGGATACGCTGCGCGAAATGGCTATTCAGCACGAACGCGAAGGGACTGCGCGACGGTTTTTTCTGCCTTTCGAGCAGGAGTTTTTCAGGCAGCGCATCCAGATTGAGCGGGAGCAGCGTGCCTTTCTGTTCGGGGTAGATTCGGGCCAGCCCAACAATCTGTTGGACTGGTTCTGGAACCTGCCCGATTTTCTGACCCGGACTCAGATCAAACGCCTGCTTTATCTGCTGCCGGTAATTCACCAGATGGCCGGCAACCCGACGGCGATGGAAGCCTGCTTTGGACAACTGATCGATGAGCGCGTAGCACTACACGACGACGGGCCGACGGGCGACTATGTTCAAACCAATACCCCAGGACTGGGACAGTGGGAACTGGGCGACGATTCGGTGTTCGATGGCTGGCTGTACGACGGGGAGCCGGTGCTGAGGGTCGTTGTGTACATCGACCGTGCCGACCGACTAACGGAGTACCTGCCGGGTGGCAACGGGCAGCAACTGATAACATGGCTGGCGAGGTATCTGATCCCCCTGGATGCTGGCATTCGCCTGGACCTGGATACATCGGCCCTGGACAATACATTCTTATTGACTACCGACGTCGCCTTTGGGCGACTGGATTATACAACGTGTTTATGACAGATGCCCTCACTGCGATGACCCTACCTCAACTCACCTACCAGCCCGTCAACTGGATCGACGGCATGAAGATCGCCCGTCGGCATTTTACCGAGTGGGAAAACTTTATGCACGACCAGCTGCGCGATAGCAATGCGCTGGGTTTATCGCGGTATCGATACGGCATCTTACCTGCCGACAATGCCCTCGACGTGCAGATTCAGTGCGACTTTAACCAGCAGATCCGGGTGCAGCTTCGGAGTTGCCGGGCCATCAGCCCCCACGGTGCCCGGATCGAGTATACGTCTACCACCGATTCGCTCACCTGCACCACCTCGTTTTCTGCGCTGGCTGAGACCTACGGGCTGCAAACCGGCAAACCCCAAACCTTCGACGTGGTGTTGACCGTTGATCCGTTTACCCGGATACCAACTGGCGAACCAATCCTGACCGAAACGCCACCACGTCATCCCAGCACCCGGGCCGAGTACCGGCTCGATGTGGTGCCATCGGCCCAGATACGCCCCGGTGAACTCAGCTATCAGTTGATCGTTGGGCGGGTTAAATACGGTAACGGCGAGGTGCAGGCCGACGCCGACTACCTGCCTGCCTGCACATCGGTATACAGTCTGCCCCGGCTCCGGCAATGGCATCAGCAATTCGGCAAACACCTTGAATCGCTGGAAACAAATGCCTATAAAATTATGCAGCGCACCAGGGAACGGGACCCTAAGAATGCGCTCCAGAGCAGCACCCTGCTGATGGCCGAACGGATAGCCTTTATCCTGGGCGATGTAAGCACCCGCTTTAGCTGGATCATTCCCTACGAGCCGCCCGTTCAGATGGCCGAACTGCTGTTGCGTCCTATACAGGCTGTTCGGGTGGTGATGACCATGCTCAGTGGCCGCGAGCGCGAAGAGTTCATTGGCTACATAAGCGAGTGGGCCGACCTGACGCCGGGTGCGCTGGAAGCCCAACTGAATGCCACGCTCCAACTGCCTTACCAACATACCGAACTGACCCTGTTGCTCACCGAACTGGACACGTTTTACCGTACCCTGTCGAACGTATTTTATAAACTGGCGCAACTGGATTTTATCGGCAAGCGCAAAGGACAGAACGTATTTATCATCGAACACGAAGTAAAGGAAACCCCACCCGAAAAGCCCCGTTCGCGCTGGAGCCCGCTGGGATAAGTATGAGTAGTGAACGATCGAATGGCGAACGTGTGGCAATCAATGACTATTTGTTTTAACCTTTTCCTGTAAGAAATGGAACCGCTGAACCAACCCGAACGAAAACGGGCTATTGGCCGATTCATGGGCGTCTACTGCCTCTCGCTGAGCATCCCCTTGCTGGCGGTTTACCTGCTGTTCAGCGCGCCTAATTACGTGCTGAAACAGGAAAACGCCCGGCTTACCGAAACGCTCGCCGAACAGACCCAGAAACTGAAAAAGCCCATGGACGGGGTAACGTCCGACCTTATCACGCTCCAAACCACCGACCAGGCTTACCTGAAAGCGACGGACATTGAAAAAGGAAGCCTGAAAACGCAGCTTTCAAGTCTCGAAAGTGGTCTGCAACGACAGGTAAATGGACTTAAAGCAGATACCGCCCAGCTACAGCCGCTCAACAAAAATCTATCGCACGACATTATTGGGGCCTACGATGCCGTGCTTACGTACCGCAACAGCATCAGCTACCTGCGTGAACTGCTGGACAAAAAAGGGATCGATGCCAGTCAGGTTGACAAATTAACGGCGGCTCTTGTCCAGACCCGGCAGGAGAACGAAATGCTGAAGATTATGGCAGCCGGAGCCGCAGCCAGATCGGGGACAGCACCGACTGTTACCCCGGCCACTGGGGGTGGACCCAATTACCTGGCCCAGTTTCAGGAGTGTACAGGGAAGTTAACGACTGCCCAAACCCGTATTACGCAACTCCAGGATCAGCTTAAGGCGGCTGGTAGCGTCCCGGCCACATCGGCATCGGTGCCAGCGACGGCTGGCGTGTCGCGTGCCGATGTGGAAATGGATGTAGTTGACCGCTGCGAGAAGAAAGCCGACGCCACCAACCGGCCGCCCCTCTGGCGACGTCCGCTCTACGAATTTGCGATGGAAACACTCGAAAAAAACACACGACCCGACGCCAGACAGCGTATTGCCACCATCAATGATAAACTGCGCCGGTTAGGTTCCGACTGATCCGTAAACCCATAAAACGAATGGCCTACACCGAAGCCGTTAAACGAGCGATCCAGATTGCTCAGGCGCTCTCCAAAGAATACCAAAATGAGCTGTTTACCCCAGCGCACCTGCTCATGGGTCTGCTGCACAACGAGGTCGGCCTGGGCTCGTGGCTAGCTATGATCGGGCAGGATGTGCCCTACCTGCGCGAGTGGGCCGAAGTACGGCTCGAAGCTAGTCCCAAAGCCAGTCGGCTGTCGCCCAACCCGCCGGGCGATGAGCAGGTAAAATCGGCGATGGAACTGGCCGATCTGGTGGCTATGCAATTGAATAAAACACAGACTGATCCCGTTTGTGTGCTGATCGCCCTGCTTAAACCCGGCGTGGCATTCAGCGCCGAACAACTGCGGAGCCTACCCCTGACGCAGGTTGACCTCATGCATGCCGCCCTGGCCGACAGCGACGTGGAAACGGCCATTTCGCCCGATAGCAAAGCAGCTGGTCAGCCAGCAGCCAGTCAGGCGGGCGTAGCCGGGCAGGCGCTGCTGCGCTATTGTGTAGACAAAACGGCTATGGCGGCCGAGGGACGGCTGGATCCCATTCTGGGCCGCGACCGCGAGGTACGGATGATGACCGAAACGCTGGGCCGGCGCACCAAACCCAACGTTATTCTGGTGGGGGAACCCGGCGTTGGCAAAACAGCCCTGGCCGATGGATTTGCCTTAAATATCGTGGCCGGGCAGGTGCCCAATCACCTGCAAAATGCCCGGCTACTCGAACTGGACTTAGGCGCATTGGTGGCGGGGGCTTCCTATAAAGGTGAGGTGGAAGACCGGCTGAAAAGTATCCTAAAAGAGCTGAAGCAGGACGCGAAAATCATCCTGTTTATCGACGAGATCCACCAACTGCTCGACAGCCGGGGCCCACTCGGCACGGGCGTCGCCAATCTGCTTAAACCCGAACTGGCCAAAGGGAATCTGACCGTGATCGGGGCCACGACCCTGGACGAATACCGCAAATACATTGAGACCGACGAAGCGTTCAGCCGCCGGTTCGATGTGTTGCGCGTCGAAGAACCCGACGTGGAAACGGCCATCCGAATGGTTCAGCGGCTGGTGCCTTTCTATGAAAAACACCACCAGCTCAGCGTGGGGGCCGATGCGGTAGCAGAAGCCGTAGGGCTGGCCAAACGGTACAGTCGCAACCGCCGACTACCCGATGCGGCCATCGACCTGCTTGACCGGACGCTGTCGGCGGTGCGCATGATCAGCGAACGCACACCCGCCGAAGTCGCCCAACTGTCGGAACAACTGGATCAGCTAACCGTCAACACCCACCGGGCTGATACGCTGCGCGATTTGCGGTATCTGCATCAGGAACTGGAGAACAAGATTAGTCCGATTCTGCTGGCCAGTCTGGCGGCCGATTCAGTGCCCGATGAGGAGCCGGTAACCGACCCCTTTGCTTCGGCACCCGCGCTGGCCGATCACATTCGTCAAACGCTCAATCGCCTGACCAACCTGAATGCGACCGAAAAAACGGGCGTAGACCGCCACGATGTGGCTGCCGTGATCTCCCACAAAACGGGTATTCCGCTGGGTAAGATCCAGCGTCAGGAGCGCGACAAATTACTGAACATCATGGATGTACTGAAGCAGCGCGTCATTGGTCAGGACCATGCCGTGAAAGCCGTAGCCGACGCCATTCTGGAGGCCCGCTCCGGCCTGACCAAAGCCGGTCAGCCCATCGGTTCATTCTTTCTGCTCGGTCCCACCGGCACCGGAAAAACCGAACTGGCCAAGTCGCTGGCCGACTTCCTCTTCAACGACGAGTCATTTCTGATCAGGTTCGATATGTCGGAATTCAAGGAAGAACACTCGGCGGCCCTGCTTTATGGTGCCCCTCCCGGCTACGTGGGCTACGAAGAGGGCGGATTGCTGGTGAATAAAATTCGCGAGAAGCCGTACTCAGTAGTGCTCTTCGACGAGATCGAAAAAGCGCACCCCTCCGTGTTCGACATCTTCCTGCAAATTCTCGACGAAGGCCGCCTGCACGACCGGCTGGGCAAGGAGGGTGACTTCTCGGACGCGGTGGTGCTGTTCACCTCCAACATCGGTAGTCAGCTGGTGATCGAACGTTTTGGCGAAGGCCAGATCCCGACTACGGCGGAGCTGATGGAATCCATGAGCCGCCACTTTAGGCCCGAGTTTCTGGCCCGTCTGACCGAGATTGTCCCCTTTGCGCCCATCTCGCAGGAAAACGCCGTGCGCATCTTCGAGTTGCACCTGCGCGGCCTGACCGACCAGCTTCAGAAACAGGGTATCTCCCTGGAACTTAGCCCGGCGGCCCGGCGGCATCTGGCCCTGTCTGGCTTTACACCCCAGTACGGTGCCCGCCAGCTCAAGGGTGTCATCCGCAATCAGCTCCGGCGACCCATCTCGCGGATGATCGTAGCTGGCGAGGTAAGCAAAGGGTCGGTGGTATCGGTGGATTCGCCTGACGGTCAGCAGTTAACGTGGGAGTATCAGCATCAGGAGGCCGGCCTGCAACCCGTAGACGTCCTATAGCTATGGCAATGGTACACATCTACGACGGTAATTCGTCGACCAGGTTAGGCATCGATAATTCGGTAGCTAACGGGGCTGATGCCCGCAGCGAAGACCGCATCAGGAAGCCCGTGAAGACGTTCAGCGAGATGCGCCATGCCCTCGACGACCTGCTCGCGGCCAATACGTCGGTCGATCGGCTATTGATCGAAACCCACGGCTCACCTGGGACAATTGGGATTGGTTGCCAGGCTATCAACTATACCATGGTAGATACCTGGTTCGGCAATCGGGGCTACGAGCGACTGTTTCCGAGTGGTGCCCGCATTGTGTTTAACGGCTGCAATGTGGGGGAAGGTCCCGACGGCTGGCGATTCCTGGAAGCGTTTGGCAGCGCCTTCCTGAAATTGAATGGCGGTCAGGTAACGGCCTGGACGTCAGCGGGGTTTTCCAGCCCCTTCAATGGCCACGTCGTGCATTTGTGGGGCGACGCCCGTGGCTTGATCCTCGCTCCTGGCGGCACAATCACCGAACGACTCGAAGCGTAACAAATCTGAATTACTATGGGAGCCTGCACAGGTTTAGGGGTCTGCAAAGGGTTGCAGACAGTTGAAGGAAACAAGCCCTGCCCGGCGGTACGGACACTGACGCAGGTACTGCTTGACAACGTCTCGCTGCTGACTGAAACGTATGTGGAGGTGAACGGGAAACCACTGCCCCGGCTCCAGTGGAAAAAAGATGGCACACTCAATCGGCACGATGCGGGGCTGGCTCTGGACCTGATTCTGTTTGCCGACAGGGCTAGTGAACAGCAACTGGCCAATGAAATCATCGAAGCTTTTCTGGAGTGTCGCCCGGAGATGCAGTGGTACAGTGTCATCTATATGAATTTTCAGTACGACCGCCATGGCAACCGAAGTCCTTATACGGAGAGCGACCTGCACCGGACCCACATTCATATCGACTGGCTGAATTATAGCTTATACGAGCAGACGGGTAAAACCAGCATTCCCTGGCCCCCTGAAGCTTACCGAACGGGCTTTACGGATATCCTGACGGAGCGACTTAACCGGACTTATAGTCAGTGGTAACGAGGATACGGCTCTGATTTATCACGAAGCGCAACAACATACTAATCAACTCATCTATAACGACTTATAAATATGGGACGCGTTACGTATGACGTACCTCTGGTCACTCAGGGCAATAATCCGATTTGCTGGGTGCCGTGCATGGCGATGGTGTCCAGCGAACGGTTAGGCTATTCACTGGGCGTGGGTCATTTTACTAACGGATATGACCCCAGTAATTCGAGTATTCCTAACCCGGCTCACGGCATGGGTGATTTTTATAACCGGCTCGATCAATGCGGATTCACATCGATCAGGATAAATGCTGTTGCCGGCGATGTAGAGGATGTTTTGAGGGAATACGGCCCTTTCATCCTGACCCACTAGTGTCAGGGGTTTCCTTACGGACCTGGCTGGGTTCCACCCAATGATCCGAAGGCCGTCCATGCGATTGTCATTGCGGGAATCGATAGTGCAATCAACAGCGGAACCTGCTGGATAAATAACCCATGGGGCAACAAAGACTGGCCCGTACCAACCTCGGCTGTGACAACGGCCATCGCCAAAATAGGTGGTACAAGGATGATTGCCTACTACCGGCGATAAGATCGGAGATGGTAGATAGTCAGCCACGGTCCTAAAAGTAGCGAAAACCCTACCTGTAAATTTTTGTACCCATGCCGCAACCAGCCGCCCGATTGATGGATATGCACGTTTGCCCAATGCAAACACCCGCCATTGTACCCATTCCACACGTGGGCGGGCCAATCATGGGGCCGGGTATGCCCAACGTACTTATTGGTGGCCAGCCGGCCGCAACCGTGGGGGATATGTGCGTGTGCGTAGGGCCGCCCGACATGATTGCGCAGGGGTCGGTTACGGTGCTGATCGGCGGTAAACCGGCAGCCCGTATGGGCGATATGACCGCCCACGGTGGCAGCATTGTGGCTGGTTGCCCAACGGTACTGATCGGATAAGCACAAGCACGCCTAATTTATTGATTTACAAACCTTTATTTAATCAACCAAAACTATGTTCGACTACGGAATCGGTGGGCAGGAGCGCAAGCTCGATGTCAACGAGAGCATCGTTGATATCCCCCAGAACAAAACACTACTCGTTGAAAAACTAACGGCCGACCCCGCCCTGCGCCCCGACATTGTGGGTGGTCTGAAGACGGTTAGCGACGTCTTCGAGCACTTCCAGCCGCAGCAGGAGGTAGAGTTTGACACCGAAGAGGGGTCTTCAGTCAGCGAAACGCTACGCTTTCGGGCGTTGAGCGATTTTGGGCGGAAAGGCATCATCGCCCAGAGTACCTATCTCCAGGAACTGGACATGACTTACGAAGATCTTCAGCGCTATGTCAAGCAATTGAAGTCGAATAAAATCCTGAAAACGGTGCTCGAAAATCCGGACGCAAAAGCGGCTTATGTGGCGTCTATCGAAGCCATGATGCAGGAGCTGGAAGCAGCCAAAAGCTAGTTTGACATCTATTAACAGAATCAATCATGGAAACACAGGATAAACCCGCGGTAGCCGCTGAGAAAGCCGCCGAAATCAATCATCCCCTCTCGCTTGAAACCAGTAGCGCGAAACTGGCCCGCTACGGCGGCTTCGGTATCGTTGAAACAACGCTGGAAGGTGCCCAGAACCTTAACCCGGAGAAGAAAGCCCGGAAAAAGATTTTTCTGACCGAAACAGCCCGGCAGGCCGAACGCGATCAGCTACAGAAACGGCTGCAACTGATCCTTGACCTCATTAGAGGGACCGATACTGTGGCCGACCTGGTGCAGCAGGCGCAGACGAAGGCCGAAAGTGCCCAGACCCTCTTGAGCGAAAACCTCCGGCGCACCTTCGAGGCTACCCGTGATCTGGAACGTTCGTACCGCTCGGTAAACAACTTTTTTGCGAACACCGGTCAGGACAAGATTCGCAACATCAGCATCATGAATGCCGACGCCGACCAGTTGAGCGATCTCGACAACACGCTGTTTCTGGATGCTGTAAACGAAGAGTTTGCCAGCAACTACGACCGGCTCGACCTGCGGGACAACTACTCGATTCTGGTATTGCCGGGCTACCTGGGCTCGCGCAAAGTAGTGGACAAATGGGCGCGCGTAGCCTACAAGCATAAGGTGATGATGCTGACCGATTTCCAGCACCTGGATGCGCCCGACGATGTACTCGACCTGTTCGAGGCTGCCAACATGACCGGCAGTGACCCGTATCTGTCCAACGTGATGATGGCCTGCAACTGGCTCGTTGGGCGGGGTAAATACCAGGATGTAGGCGAAGAAGAGGACCTGCACGTACCCGCGTCCACTGCGCTGGCGGGCAAGGTCTACAGTACGCTGATGTCGCAGGTGACAGCGGGCCGGAAGTACGGTGCGCTCAACGACGTCGACGGGGTAGCGTTCCCGCTTAAGAAAAGCGAGATAGCCAGTCTGGAGAAACTGGGGCTGATTCCGATGGTAGCCGAATACGGAAAGGTGATGCCCTTTTCGGCCAAGACGCTCTTCAACGGTGACAACATCGGCCTGCAAACGTACTCCGTCGTTCGGGTGTTCGACTACATTACCAAGGTGCTGATCGACTTCCTCAACCGTCGGGCGTTCGAGAACTTCAACGTCAACACGCGCATGGATATTCAGAAGCAGATTGTGCGCTTTCTGGACAACATCACGGGGCCGGGCAAGCTTATCGAGAAGTTCAAGATTCTACGTTTCGAGCAGGACCCCAAGCAGAAAGACCGCATTTTCCTGGACATCCATATGGTGCCCTACTTCCCGGCGAAGTCGTTCCTGATCAAGCTCGACGGACAGAAAGGTGACGATCCGGATTCGGCGGAGTGGAAATCGGATTACGCCCAGCAGTAAGTGATACGTTGACCTCATTTTAATTTTCTATTCCAAATGGGCTGGAACACGAGAACAACCGACTGGCAGGTGTGCGGACTGGGACAGGTTGGCTATGGCGCAGGCTATGCTGCCGGCACGTATTTGTGCTGCTTTTACAGTGCAACGGCCAGCGTGTCAGGATTATATCTGTTTAGCGGCATTGGCGCGGGCATTGGCGGAAACGCTTCAGGCGTTATAAATCCTGCCGATTACGGGGCGGTATCATCACCCTGGACCGCCCTGACAGACACGTTTCTCGTCTGTGGTGTGCGTGCCTTCAGCGGTAACGATCTGAATGGCGCTATGGGCCGGATAAGCTCGCTGGGCGTTGGGGGCTTTGGCGTGTCATATGGGGTTACCTATATCACAGCCATACCACCCTGGGGATCGTCGGAGGCCTACTTCTACTCCCAAAATATTGGGGGACTTGGTTTTGGACCGGGCGGGGGCGTTGGCGGACAGACCATTTCCGGCACCTGGGGCTTTGCGGCCACAACCAATTTACAACCCTGGTAAATGGCCTCGTTTCGTTCCGAACTTACTGTCGATGGCAACACCTACCCGGTGCGGCAACTGTGGCTGGATATTACCCAGGCCATCGATGCCGTAGGGCGGCCAGCCTCGGCAACGCGGGGTGGCAAAATCAGGCTCGAACTGGATGTGGTGGAAGACGATACGCTCAGTGAGTGGATGGCCGACCCGCATAAAACGCTGGGAGGAAGTGTCCGGTATTATCGTACCGACGGAGACGCGACGCTGAAAGAACTCAAGTTCGAGGACGCCTACTGTGTCGAATACATCGAGCAGTTCGACGGCACGCAGTCGGCGCAGCCCATGACCACCACCCTAACGATTTCGGCCCGGAAACTGAAGATCGGTGAGGCTTCCATCGAAAACAACTGGCCGTGAGCCGACACCGGCTGAGAAAAATGTAGCCGACTAGCAAACCAAAAAGATGGCGTCGTTCAGTGCGGAGTTGAGTATTGATGGAAAGCTATTCCCTGTGCTGACGGTCTCCTACGGCCTGTATCAGATAACCGACGACACAGGCAAGCCCAGTTCGGGGGTACGGACGTATCTGATCAAGCTGCGGTTATCGGGCAGTGACGACGAAACACTGACCAGCTGGGCCGTGGACGCTCAGAAACGACTCGATGGAAAAATTACCTTTTTCCGAATCGATGAGCAATCGAAATTCAAGGAACTGTCGTTTGAGCAGGCTTACTGCGTGGAATATACCGAGCGGGTAGATCCTGCCGACACCACCAGTCAGGTACTGCCCGGCTCCTTCATCATTGAGATTGGTATTAGTCCGGCGGTGCTTAAGATCGGGGAAACGAAGCATGATAACCAGTGGCGGTAAAAAAGACCGATTATGGCACGACAGATAACCGTTCAGATCGAACTCGAAGGTGGCAGGGAACTGAAACACTACACGTATCTACGGATCGATCAGCACCTCAATACGCACCATTCCTTTGAAATAGGGGTGCCATTCTCGGTGCTGGAAGATGCGTCGGAACACTTTTTTCACCAGGCCCACCAGGACGTTTGCGGCAAAACGATCATGCTGTCGTTTAGCCCGGCCAATGATAATGATTCATTCGATTATGCCTTCAAAGGTATCGTCACGGAAATTACACTTATGAACACGTCCGACCTGTCGAACGGATTCCGGCTAAAGGGCTACAGCCCTACCATTATATTGGAAGACAGCCGGGTACGGCGAACGTTTCTGCAAAAATCAGTGCAGCGAATCGCCGAAGCGGTGCTTGATCCGTATCCGAGCAACCTGCTGCGCCGACAACTCAAGCCCCGCAGCTCGGCCGACATCCGCTACACGGTTCAGTACGATGAAACGAACTTCGAGTTTCTCAACCGTCTGACGGCCGAACACGGAGAGTGGTTTTATTACGATGGGCGCGAGTTGCGACTGGGTCCACCTGACTCGGGCAGCGCGGTCGATTTTCCGGTGGATGGCATTCAGCTTTTTTCCCTGTCCATTGGCCTGCAACCCACGCAACAGACCCTGACGGCTCATGACTACCGGCAACCGACTCAGTACATCAGTCAGTCATCGGGCCAGTCGGTGAGTGGGTTAGGACAGCTGGCCAGTTTCGCCCTGCAAAAGTCGGAAGAGGTCTACGCTCAGGCGAGTGAGCGGGTGTCGCCGTGGCCCCTCTATGGGCAAAGCGAGCTGGATGAAGTAGCCAAAACAAAGAAATCGGTCAGTGCAACGGGCCTGCTCACCTTTAGCGGAAGTGGCGAGGTACCTAACCTGCTGGTGGGCACAGTGATCGACGTGCAGGGCATGGTGGTGAAACGCGACAAGCCCTCGAAAGAAAGTTTCGGTAAGTATCGTATTGTCGACATCAGCCACGAGGTCGACGGGAGCGGTAACTACCAGAATCAGTTTCGGGCCGTGCCCGAATCGGCTACCTACCCGCCCCCCAATCCGAACTACCGCCCGCCGGTTGCCCAACCCGAACTGGGCAAAGTCTGCGATAATGATGACCCAGACAAGCTGGGACGGGTGAAGGTAGAGTTTATGTGGGCGGGCTCCGAAAAAGAGTCGGATTGGATGCGGGTCAGTTCGGTCTACACGGGGGCCGGGGAGGGTAGTCTGTTCGTACCCGAGCGTGATGCCCACGTAATGGTGGGCTACGAAGCCACCCGGCCCGAAAGCCCCTACGTGATCGGTAGCCTGTACCCGAACCTGTCGGGTGTCGACCACACCTATAAGAACAATAACCGGAAGATGATCCAGACCAAGGGCGGCAATCAGCTCCTGTTTATGGAAGACGGCGGCAGTGAGCAGATTCTGATCACCAACGTCAATCACGCTGATACAGTGATGATACTGGACTTTTCCGGCAACGGTACGATCACGCTGAAAACACCCGGTAAGGTCGAGGTGGAAGGCGACACCATTCACCTGAAAGCCCAGGGTGACCTAACGCTGGAAGCTGGAAATGAATTAGTGCTGAAAGCCAGGACCAAAACCACCCTCAAAGGCGGCACGAGTGTAGAAGTAGACGCCCCTGAGGTAAAGATCAACGCCGATGTGGATGCGGAGTTAAAATCGACGGCATCACTAAAGCTGAAAGGAGCTATGGTGTCGCTCAACGGCGATGCAATGGTGGAGGTACAGGCTGCGCTGATCAAGCTGAATTAACACCGAACACCCTTATAAATCTAA
The DNA here is from genome assembly GCF_014282275.1 of Spirosoma utsteinense. Classification (GTDB taxonomy): domain Bacteria; phylum Bacteroidota; class Bacteroidia; order Cytophagales; family Spirosomataceae; genus Spirosoma; species Spirosoma utsteinense. The sequence continues at coordinate 3,654 of NZ_VFIA01000040.1, read as the reverse complement.
TGTCACACTTTAAACTTAATAAGCCATGTCTTCATTTGGTGCCACATTAAAAGTTGATGATCAGGAGTACGATGTAATGAGCTGTAACTATTCCTTTGGTCAATCTACCGACGATAAAGGACGGCCTGCCTCAAACGTGCAGGGCGGCAATATTTTTGTGCAGATTGCCGCTAACGATCAGGATTCATTGCTAGGCTGGATGGTGGACCCCTACAAGAAAACCAACGGGACAATCATCTTCAAACGGATCGACCAGGATTCGACGTTTAAGGAAGTGCAATTCGAGGATGGGTATTGTGTAGGCTATTCGGAGAGTTTCAACTCGACCAACAGCAGTGTTATGACACTGAGTCTGAATATCTCCGCCCGAAAAATTACGGTGGGCAGTGCCACGCACGAAAGCGTTTGGTAAGCAGGTACAAGCATGCGTAGACTGGGCTGGGCTGGGTGGCGAGAGCCCCTGAACCCGGCCCTTTCAGCTAGGTTCGGCGGGCAACGATCGTATCGTTATCGCTCAACCGGTTTAGGGTAAAGTCCAGCGCCGGGTCGCAGTAAACGGGGCGTTGCCACCAGGTGGTTTTTCTGGAAAACACCCAGCCAAACGGGCGGCCTGCGGCATCGGTATACTGAATAGGGCTGGCGGGTGTCCGTTCGTTGTAGTCGTTGATGAAGATCAGGAACAGGTCGCCCAATGTCATAGAAATTGGTGCTTTCGCCTTAAAATTCGTAAAGTTGGTATCGGTAGGGGTTTTCAGAAACTCAAACTGGATAACCAGAATCTTAGTCAGATCGAGCAAATCGAGGTCGGGCATATCGCCATTGACGGGGTAGTACCATTTCCGGTAATCGGCCGGTGGAATGTTCAGGTAGTATTGGTAAGCCTGCTGGACCAGGAGTGGTATCACGAACGGGATCAGGCTGGTTGCGAAGGGCCATCGGTCGGCCAGGTAGCCGGTTTGCCAGCAGATGACTAACACAACCACTACAGCTAACAGCAGGATCAGGCAGGTAGCCAGTACGCTCCGGCCAAACGAAGTGAACAGATCAGGAGCAAATCGGTTGCCAAGCCAGAGGTGCAGGCAGCCCATGCCTAATGCCAGCACCTGAACTAGTATATAATACTGCTGGAAATAACTACTGTCAACATTACCAGCAATGCCCAATGCGCCCAGTAGCAGACCAGCTACAAGCCCATAAAGAATTACCGGAGAGCGTTTTACGAGAGATAAAGTAGGCATCAGGCGTAAAAATTATTGGTTAAAGGTTTCGTTGACTGACGCAAAACCGGGGGCAACCTACTATAACAAACTTACATTCTTCAGTTCGTAAACTAAAAGCCCCAGCGATTTAAATGGCGATTTTGACTGCTAATCGTACAGCTTTATACCTACACTACAGTCAACCGATCAGACTTGTCGGTTTGTAACTGTAATACTACCCTACGCAAGCCTGTTTTGCAAACGAGTGATTTTCGCGGGAAGGTGTCTATCCTGAACTAGGTTGTCGATTTCTGGCGAAAATCTGACAACCTAGTTCAGAACAGACACCTCGAAAGACAAGCAAAGAACTTGCATTGCCTATATAATAGTCTCCCTTAGCCAAGTTAGTTAACAGCGCCCAAAACCTTTCTTCATGTGACATTATGGTGCTGCTACTACTTTGCCACTGGGACACATCCCAGAGTTGATTCAGGACGAGACGCTTTTTCAAACCGGGGCGGCCGGAGCGTTCAATACTCCATTTAGCCAATTCTTGGGCGAAGAAGCCATTGTACGATTAATCACCATAGACTTTTTGCAAAGGCCGGTGTCGTCAGTGGCTTTCCCTGTTTGGTCATTGCTTTGCATCTTGCCAGGCCGCTGGAGCGGTCGATGCAAAAATGACTTGACGCTCGGCCTTAACAATTTCCAAACACGTTCTTGATTTTTTACCGGCGTATACCATTATTTGGCCACCGTCGACGGTCAATTCAATTCCCGTGATAAAGCGGCTGGCTTCGGTAGCGAGGAAGGCAACCGCGTTTCCCATGTCTTCGGCCGTACCGACACGGCCAACCGGTATCTCGGTGGTCACCCGATCAACATAATCCTGTACCTGCCGCTCGGACATTCCCTGCTCGGTCCGGTACCCTTCGGTAGGAACTACCCCGGGGCTCAGGGCATTCACCTGAGTTTTACGGTCTTTTAAATCCGTGGTCCAGCTTCTGGCAAAGGAACGGACAGCGCCCTTCGTGGCCGCATACATTCCAAAGCCTTCAAGCCCCATATAAGCCGTGATGGAGGTATTCAGACTAATGGAGCTGCCGTCCTTTAGGATCGGTAACATCCCCCCGTAACCAGGGCTACTTATCCTGTTAATACTTGCGTTTCCATTTGATTCGTTCTAATCTGCTTTTTAAGGTGTCTGTTTACCACCAAAAATGTAGATCACCATTAATCATGGTTTTTAATGGAATCAAATCGAAACGTATACGAATCAAACTATACCGTTTGGCCTTCTTTGGCCCTGAACGACTTGGGAATGGCGCCAGTCATCTTTTTAAAATGGTTATTAAAGTAGGTCGGATATTGAAATCCAAGGGCGTACGCAATTTCAGCGATACTCCATTCCGTGTGTTGCAGCAAGGCCTTAGCTTCCGTTGTGATGCGTTCGGCAATATGAACGGTAGTGGGTTTTCCGGTAACTTCTTTAACGGATTTGTTCAGGTAGTTGACATGAACATTTAACTGCTGCGCAAATTCCTGGGCAGTCCTGATTTTGAGCGGTTCGTTGATGTTTTCAACCGGGAACTGCCGTTCCAATAATTCCAGAAACAGGAAGGCCACTCGGGATGCCGCGTTTTTGTAGGTCACTAAATGATCCTGCGGGTTCATTTTAAGTGCCTCCTGAATAAGGAGATGTAAATAACTGCGAACCAGATCGTTCTTATGGGCATAGTCTGATTCCTGTTCGGCAATGATCTTTTGGAAGATCATGATCAAAAACGCGGATTGTTGCTCATTAACCGCCACCACCGGCGAATTGGCCAGTTTGAACAAGGGGGATTCATGATGGCTGCCCGGACGGTCACTGAGATTTAAAAACTCTTCTGAAAACAGGCAGGCATACCCGCTCATAACCTCCGATTGGATATGAGAAGAATAAGGAATATGGGGATTGCCAAAATATAGAAACGTGCCATCTATATCAATACTGCGGTCGGCATACTGGAGCAACGTATGCCCGCTGCTCAGACAAACCTTGTAAAAATCCCGGCGGCCATAGATGGGGATCGGATGTACCCGGGTTTCTACCTCGTAGGCTTTAAAGCCCTTCAGTTGTAAATCACCAATTGGATAGGCTGCCAATTCAGCTACCTTTTCATTCATGTCGCAAAGTTAATAGAATCAAAGCTAGTAGTATAAAAAATGTGAACCTGATGGTATCCCAAATCTTAGGTCGATGATTTAGGCTTGATTTGATTATTATACGTTTCGGTTTGATTGTCTTTATAAACCGTTGGTTTTTCGCCAGACCTTTGTCCTAGTCAACGAAACAAAAAACGGTCGTGACGTAACCGTGGACTCTTCGTCTTTATTGCATGGTAACACTCGTCGTCTCATGCCGCTACTGTGGCAACCAAGATGCCGTTCGGCGCAAAGGGCTCAGCACCAA
>NZ_VFIA01000039.1 GCF_014282275.1 Spirosoma utsteinense | reverse complement strand
TTCCGAGACGTAGACAAAACCATAGAAAGTTCGGAGGCTATGCTACGAATTGGCTTTATTTCAATCCTGCTCAATAGGCTGGCCAAATAATAGTCCCAAACATACTCTTAGTACATAGAACAAATGCAACGTGCGCGGTATGGCTCGACGGGTCAGGGTAGGAACCAGGCCCAAATAAGGCTTTTATTTTCTATACTGATCAGTTGAGAAAATAAAATTCCACTTTTCAGCCTTATTGTACTATTGTGTATCGCTGTTCTGGTCAACTTCCCGGCATACCCGTACTGCTTGTGTTTCCTCCAGGGCATGTAGTTTAAAACATTGACCGGCGCTATCGTTCGGTTGGTATCTTTGTTGTTAAAATAAAACCGGTCTGCTAGAGCGGACATTCTTCAATGAAAAAATACACACTTGCGTTGTTGTTGGCGGTAGCGATGTTCGCTGGCGGATGTCAGCAGACCGACACGACACCCTGCACCGCTACGCCGGTTACCACCAAAGCACCGGCATCCGAGGTGGCAACTCTCAAACAGTACATCGACGCCAATAAAATTACCGCTACGGCCGACGACCGGGGTTTCTACTACACGATCCAGTCGCCGGGCACGGGCAGCAAACCAACGATCTGCTCGAATGTGACGGTCAATTACGTGGGTAAGCTGACCAATGGCAGTACGTTTGATCAGGGTAACGGTGTCAGTTTCGGCTTAAGTCAGCTTATTCTGGGGTGGCAGGAAGGTATTCCCCTGATTGCGTCCGGTGGCAGTATCACCCTGTATTTGCCGCCCAGTCTGGCCTACGGCTCCGCGGCTACGAATGGCATTCCCGCCAACTCAATCCTCGTTTTCACCATCGACCTGACGAGCATTAATTAGTAGGTGTGAAGTAAGGATAAGATGGGTGCTTTATAATCGCCACCTTACATCAGGCTACCACCACTACCAGGGGCTATAACTACTACTAGGGACTACCACCACTACCAGGGGCTACGCCCACTGGCAGGGTTGAAAGCGCACCCTGCCAGTGGGCGTAGCCCCTGGTAGTGGTGGTAACGCAGCAACGCCGGACACTCTACTCGTGTGAGATAGAGCGTCCGGCGTTGCTGTTAAAGCGATCGATGAGGGTGAATTACACCTTGCTTTCGGGGTACATCTTCTTGTGCTGGGCCTGTAGAATGGCGTATTGCGCCGGCGTCAGAATGGCTTTGTAGTTGCGGGCTTTTTCGGTTTCCACCTCAATGGCGAACACCCGCAGTTTCTTCTGGTTCAGCCCCGTTGCTTTCATCTTTTTTACCCCCTCGTTGTATTTGACGGTGGCATCGGTAATGATTTGTTTTGCCTTGGGAATTTGTTCGGGCGTTAGTTTCAGCCGCTGCTGGTCGGCCTTCAGGACTGATTTGACAATCATACCGACGGTCGCCCCGTTGTTGAGAAACACGAATTTTTCGTTTTCGACCGATTTGGTCTGGGCAACGGTCAGGCTGGTAAATCCAATAAGGAGCAGGCAGGTTAATGTAAGGGTCTTCATCTGAAAGGCTGGCTAAAAACGTTGAAACTAAGCTGGCGAAGATACTACTATTTCTGAGTGCTGTCTCTAATCAGGCCAGAATCGTCCAGGTTGGCCCGGCTGGCCCGGCTTCTGATAAATACTAGGTATTTATCCTGAAAAGTGATCTGGTTTTCGGAAGGTCGGAAAGGCAATTCGGAAGGCAAAAAACGGTATTCAGCAACTTTTACTTCAGTGCTTCACCGGCCAGCTACATCTTTACTCTGTTATAAATAATCTGCTCACAGTCAAACCACTTAATTCATGAAACAACTATTCATTAGCCTGGCTATTGGGCTGGCCCCTTTTGCTGCGTATGCCCAAACCTGGACCGTCGACAAAGCCCATACGAAAGTTGGCTTTACCGTAACGCACCTGATGCTGTCTGAAGTAGACGGAAATTTCAAGACGTTTGATGCCAAGATTACGGCGGCCAAACCTGATCTGTCGGATGCCGTTTTTGAGCTAACGGCCGATATTAACAGCATCGATACTGACAACGAACGGCGCGATGGACACCTTAAAAGCCCCGACTTTTTCGACGCAGCCAAATTTCCCAACCTAACCTTCAAAAGCACCTCTTTTAAAAAGGTAGAAGGCAAAAAGTACAAAGCCATGGGCGACCTGACCATGCACGGTGTGACGAAACCTGTAACGCTGGACGTAACCATGAACGGTCCTGTAACGAATGACACCCCGAAGGGCAAACAGGAGAAAGTCGGGTTTAAAATCAGTGGTACCATCAAGCGGGCCGATTTCGGCGTAGGTGGTACGTCGACAGCCGTCGTCAGTGATGAGGTGGAGATAAAGGGTAACGCCGAATTCGCCAAGCAGGATGCGGCTATGGCCGAAAAAAAATAAGCTGATTTACCCGCTGCTGGCGGGCCGTAACCATTTCGGGTTGTTGCTGAACCTGCCTGCCAGGTCAGCGACAATCTGTTTCTACTCAAATCGATTCTTTCCCGAATGACAACCAGACGACAGTTTCTCCGCGATGCCGGAACATTGACCCTGGGCAGCCTTGTCCTGCCCCAACTGGCAAATGCCGGTACGCTGTATCCTGAAGCGACTGCTTACCCAATCGGTATTCAGCTGTTCACGCTGTTCAAGTCGATGAACGACGATCCAAAAGGGACCCTCGAAAAGGTGGCTGCCGTCGGGTATCAGGAAGTTGAGTCGGCTTTTAACACGCGGGGTGGCTATTACGGCTATACCGCTAAAGAATTTAAAGCCCTGGTCGAAGGGCTGGGGATGAAATGGCGGGCCCACCACGCGGGTGGCGCACCCCGTCGTCCCCGCCCCGCCGATGCCGCACCAGCAGCCGGTGGGGCCGCGCCCGCCGGTGGCCGCCCGCCAATGGACTTCTCCAAAATGCCGCCCATGCTCAACCTGCGCGACAACTACCAGCAACTGGTCGATCAGGCGGCCGAAGGTGGGTTATCGTACCTGGTCTGCTCGAGTACACCCGTCAGCACCCTCGCCGAAATCCAGCAGTCTGTCGAGGTATTTCAGAAAACGGGCGAAGCCTGCAAAAAGGCAAACATTGCTTTCGCCTATCATAACCATGCCACGGAGTTCGATGCGGTAGAAGGGGGCAAGACGCCTTATGAGCTGATCCTGTCCCAAACGGACAAGGACCTGGTGAAGATGGAGCTCGATCTGGCCTGGGCAACCAAAGCCGGCAAAGACCCCGTTGCCCTGTTCAAGGAGCAGCCGGGCCGCTTCCCGCTGTGGCACATCAAGGATATCAAATCGGATAAACAGACCATTACTGAAGTCGGCAACGGCATCGTGGATTTCAAAAAAGCATTTTCGGCGGCCAAAACGGCCGGACTGAAGTATATTTTCGTGGAGCAGGACATGGCTGCCGACCCGATCGCGAATATCACAACCAGCTATACAAACCTGAAAAAAATACTAGCTTAGCACGTCTTCCATGAGTCAACGAAACTTTACCCGATCGAAACGGGCTGGCCTTATGGGTCAGACCGTTTCGATGTTTATTAACGGCCTCGTCCTGACCGGGCTGGCGTCTTTTGTGATGCAGGATGGCCCCGAGAAACCGGACGAAACCCGCTTCACGCCCGTAGTGGTTGCCGAAGACCTTGATGAGCCTATGGCGTTCGAGGTTCTTAAAGACGGTACTGCCTTTATCATCGAGCGGAAAGGGACGCTGAAAAAATGGGACCCAGCCACGCAAACGGTCGACCTGATCGCAACCCTGCCCGTCAACACCAAATACACCTCGGCGCAGGGTAAGGTGTCGGAAGCCGAAGAAGGGCTCCTGGGTTTATCCCTCGATCCGAAGTTCGAGCAGAATCATTTCATGTACCTGTACTACGCTCATCCCACCGAGAAAAAGCATTTGCTCACCCGCTGGGAACTGCGCGACAATAAGCTGCAATCGGAAAAAGTGATGCTGGAGGTGCCTACCCAGCGTGAAGTATGCTGCCATACCGGCGGGGGCATGACCTGGGACCGGGCGGGTAACCTGTACCTGACGGTGGGCAACAATACGGGTAACCAGCAGGCTGCCCAAACCGACGAACGGCCGGACCGCAGTAGCTGGGATGATCAGGGCCACGCGGGCAATACCAACGATCTACGCGGTAAGATCCTGCGCATTCACCCCGAAGCCAACGGCACCTATACTATTCCGGACGGTAACCTATTCGCGAAGGGTACCCCAAAAACCCGTCCCGAGATCTATTCGATGGGCCACCGGAACCCCTGGCGTATTTCGATCGACAGCCAGACGGGCTACGTATACTGGGGCGAAATCGGTCCTGATGCCACGAAGGATTCGGAGATTGGTCCACGAGGCTATGATGAGATGAACCAGGCGCGCAAGCCGGGCAATTTCGGCTGGCCCTGGTTTGTAGGTAACGATCAGGCGTTTCCGGTCTATGACTACGGGGAGAAGAAGCCCCTGGGCGTAAAAGATCCGAAGAAACCAATGAACACGTCGCCTAACAACACCGGTCTGACCGAGTTGCCCCCCACGGCACCCTCGTTCATTTATTACCCCTACGCCATTTCGGAGGAGTTTCCGCTGGTGGGTACGGGTTCCCGTTCAGCGACGGGCGGACCCGTATACCGGCAGGCAGATTTTAAGGGTACCCCACGCCCCTGGCCTGCTTACTACGAAGGGAAATGGCTGGCTACCGATTTTTCGCGGGGCTGGATCATGGCGATCTCGATGGATGCCGAGGGTAATTACAAAAGCATGGAGCGCGTCTTACCCAGCTACCACCCGGTTGAACCCATCGATATGGACTTCGGGCCTAACGGCGACTTGTATGTGCTCGAATATGGCAGCAACTGGTTCCGGAAGAGTGACAACGCCCGGCTGGTTCGGATTGAGTACAATGGCGGCAACCGGAAGCCCGTTGTGCAGGCATCGGCCAGCAAAGCCGGTGGTACCGTACCGCTCCAGCTTTCGCTCCTGGCCGATGGGACCAAAGATTTTGACGGCGATGCGCTGACGTATCAGTGGAAAGTAACATCGCCGGGTGCCCCCGCGCGGGTCTTCACCACGGCGAACCCATCGGTCACGTTCGACAAAGCGGGCGTATACACCGCTACGCTGACCGTGAAAGATAACAAAGGAGCCGCCAACAGCCAGTCTGTGCGGATCATTGCGGGGAACGAGCCGCCCACCGTTTCGGTGAATCTGACCAGCAACCGCACCTTCTTCTTCCCCGATCAGCCGATCCAATATGCCGTTCAGGTATCTGATAAGGAAGACGGCAGTCTGGCGAAGTCGAACGCGGCTCCGGGACAAATCAGCCCGGCCCGCGTGGCAATGAGCATCGACTACACCTCCGAAGGGTTCGATTATGCCGAAGTGATGCAGAGCCAGCGAAGCGTCGATGCTTCCACGCAGTACGCAGTAGCACAGTCGCTCATCAACCAGAGCGATTGTAAGGTATGTCACCAGATTGCTACCAAGTCGGTCGGTCCGGCGTTCACGGCTATTGCGACGAAATACAAAGGGGACGCGGGTGCCCACGACCGGCTGGTAACGAAAATCCGGCAGGGTGGCGTTGGTGTCTGGGGCGATGTGGCCATGCCCGGCCACCCGGCTATGTCAACTGCCGACGCGGGTAATCTGGTCAACTACATTCTTCACATAAACGAGAAAACCTACAGCACGCTACCCACCCAGGGGGCTTACTCCATCAAACTGCCTCAGGATGATAACGGCAAAGGCTCGGTGCTGATCCGCGCGGCTTATACCGATCTGGGCGTTAAGGGTGCCCGGCCCGTTCCGGCCCAAACGGCGGAGAAAGTACTGATCCTGCGTAGCCCGCAGCTGGAAGCATCGGCCGCCAGTATTATTCAGGGTGCCGACGTCAAAGCGAAGGGAATGGGCAAGGGTGAAAACGTTATCCCGTATCATAACTCCTATATTGGTTTCCGGCAGTTCGACCTGACCGGCATCAAGCAACTGGAGCTGGCAGCTCAGGCGCAGAGACGCCAGGGGAGTGCGGGCGGTACCATCGAGGTGCGGCTCGACTCGCCTACCGGTCCGCTCATTGGGGAAACGACGCTTGAACTGGAACCCGAAGTAGACATGACGAAGTTGATGGCTCAAATGGAGTCGGCGGCTCCGCCCGCTGCGGCTGCTCCGGCCAGCGGGACTACGGCAGCTGGTGCTAAAGCCGCTACCCCGCCACCCGGACCGGGCCGGTTCTCACGTCCGCCGGTAAAGCTTGCCCTGAAAGCAACCGAGGGCCTGCACGATGTCTACTTTGTTTTTAAGAATGACAAGGCTAAAGCTATCCAGCCATTGTTGTCTTTGTCCAGCGTTCGGTTTATGAATGTACTGAACCTGTAGTGTCAGTCTGGTTTTTGTATCGATAAACAATGAATGCCATTACCGGAAGTAATGGCATTCATTGTTTATCGATACACCCCATCGAACTCAACTCATTTGATAGCGGCTAAAAACGTTTCCCACTCGGCGATGAGGCCTTTTTTGAGCACGCGGGGAAACTTGTTCTGACCGCCCAGCTTACCCCGCGCTTCCATCCATCGGTAAAAGGTAGCAGCCGGGAGTACCGTAACGGTGATCTCCCTGAGCGCATGCTTCCGCTCGACGGCGTAGTCGTCGTTAAGCTCAACCAGGCGGGCATCGATACGGTTGCGTAGGTCGGTTGCGTCTACGGCATCGTCGGTGCCGACATACCAATGGTGGGCAAACAAGGTGTCGTGGGTAACGCCGGCGACCGTGAATTCACGGATCGAGATGCCCAGCTCTTCCGACACCATCTCGATCGCCTTGTTCATATTGTCGACCGAGAGGTGTTCGCCACACAGACTCAGAAAATGTTTTGTCCGGCCGGTAATCACGATTTCGGCTTTTCGTTTGCTTACGAACCGGATCGTATCGCCAATAAGGTAGCGCCAGGCACCCGAGCAGGTCGACAGGAGCAGGGCGTATTCTTTGCCTTCTTCCACATCGTCGATCATCAGCGTTTCGGGCTTGTCGATAAGATCGCCATCAGACGAGAAGTTGTGCTCGTTGAAGGGGATGAACTCAAAGAACAGCCCGTTGTTGAGTACCAACTGCATACCTTCCGCGTTGGGGTGGGACTGGTAAGCGATAAAGCCTTCTGACGCGAGGTAGGTTTCGATGTAGGTGATGGGGTGGGCGAGGAGCTTTTCAAATCCCTGCCGATACGGCTCGAAGGAGACCCCCCCGTGGCAGAACACCATCAGGTTGGGCCACACATCGTGAATGGTTTTGACCTTGTAGCGCGCAATGATCTTCTCCATCAAGAGCTGAATCCAGGCAGGAACGCCCACGACGTAACCGATATCCCAGTCGCCTGCCTGCTCAGTGATCTCATCCAGTTTCAGCGCCCAGTCGCGCTCCTGGGCAATTTCCTTGCCGGGTTTGTAGAACCGCTCGAACCAGAACGGAATTTTGCTGGCCGTGATTCCGCTCAGATCACCTTCGTAGTGCCCTTCCCGGGCGTTGAGCTGGGTGCTGCCACCGAGCATCAGGTACCCTTTCTCATACAGTGTCGACGGCAGGTTCTGATAGCGGCCAAGGGTCAGGATCTGGCGAACACCCGTTCGCTGAATCGCCTTCGACATGGCTTTGGTAACGGGGATGTATTTAGAGGCTGCCTCCGACGTTCCCGAACTCAGCGCGAAGTATTTGACCCGGCCTGGCCACGCAATATCCCGTTCGCCCGCCAGCGACCGTTTCCACCACCGATCGAACATCGTGTTATAATCATGGATGGGGACATACTGCTTGAATTTCTCGTAATACTCGCGCTCAGTGCCAAATTCGGCAGCGCTCAGGAGTTCCTCGAAGCGATATGTCTTGCCAAACTCGGTGAACCGGGCTTTCCCGATAAGCTTACGGAATGATTTGCGCTGTTGCCGATGTGCGTTGAGTTTACGTAACCGAACGGCATTTGTTAATCGAATGCCGTTTTTGAGCATGCTGCCTAGTAATGCCATGTCTCGAATGATAAGGGATGAATGCTAAGGGATGAGGGGTACATAGTATCCATCCCTTAGCATCAGTTTATAGCTTCCAGTCTTTCAGCGTGTCTATCATCCCATAAGCCGTCAGATCATACTGGCAGGGCACTACTGAGGTATAGTTTTGTGATACCGCATACTCGTCGGTGTCCTCGGCATGGGTATCGAAGTTAACGAACTCGCCCGCCAGCCAGAAGTAGCGCCGGCCATTGGGGTCACGTCGTTCTTCGAAGACCTCCTGCCATTTGGCGTTGGCCTGTCGGCAGATGCGGATGCCTTTCAGGGGTTCGGCAGCACGGCTGGGGAAATTAACGTTCAGGGCCGTGCCGCGTTGCATGCCGCGCTCCAGTACGGTGCGGGCAATGGTCAGAATGTGCTCGTGTGCATGCGTAAAGTCAGGATGGCGGGTGAAATCGCCGAGTGAGAAGCCAATAGCGGGGATGCCCTCGATGGCCGCTTCAATAGCGGCCGACATCGTGCCCGAGTACAAAACGCTGATCGAGGTATTGCTGCCGTGGTTGATGCCACTGACAACGAGATCCGGCGTGCGATCTTTAAGGATATGATGTTTGGCTAATTTAACGCAGTCGGCGGGGGTGCCGGAGCACTCATAAGACGGCACGTCGCCGAAAATTTCGGATGGGTAAAGCCGCAGCGGGTCAGCGATCGTAATGGCATGTCCCATACCCGACTGGGGACTGTTGGGAGCCACTACCATTACCGAACCAATTTGTTGCATCAACTCAACGAGTGTTCGAATTCCGGGGGCTGTGATGCCGTCGTCGTTGGTTACTAAAATCAGGGGTTTATGTTCCGCCATGAATGCAGGATTGTTGGATTTTGATGGCGCAAAGCTACACAACTACCGCCTGAACTTAGCCGATACTTTCGCCGTACTGGTGCCGTTTTCCAAACGGAAGGGGGTTTTTGCCGGTAGGTTTTGCTGACCAGCCCCAGGCTTTTCAACCAATAATCGTTGGCTGTCAGGTCCGCATGGCCCCGTCCATCTCCATGATACACGCTCAGGAAGACAACGAAGCCCTGCCTCACTAGCGGGTTATGTCCTGGCGCGACCGGCAGGCCTCCGGAGAATATGCTTTCCCCGGCAACCCGCTTAACGGGGAGGAAATCCGCTGTCGAACAGCCGAGCTATCCCCTCCGGGCCGCAAGTTGCCGCGTCTGGACAGCTGGTAGAAAGCGGGTAAAAGAGCCAGCGTCACAACTTATTTCCGTGAGGTTTTCCGAATACCAGGAGGTTCCTGTAACCCTTTTGACTAATCCGGGTTTAGACTGTGCAGCCAATGGCTGCTACTAACAATCAGTAGATGATACACCGCAGGCTGCTGACCGTACCCTTACTCAATACAAACGTTCCTTCGCTCGTATGACCCACACTATGCCCGTTGGGGTCGTTGGCCTCGGCCTGATGGGATGCAGCATCGTCACCTGCCTGCTGGCTGCCGGCCACCCGGTAGTGGCTGTTGCTCCGATCCCTGCCGATGTCCCCACCGCCGAACCCCGTATCAGTCACCACCTGGCCGACCTAGAAGCCCATGGTATTCTGGACGGCACGCCGACTTCCGTATTATCCCGCCTGATCGTTACCGAAGCCTACGCCGATCTGCAGCAGTGTCAGCTTGTGATCGAGTGTACGCTTGAAGATGCCGATATCAAACGTCGGGTCTATGAACAGATCGAAGCCGTAGTTGGTGACGAAACGGTCATTGCCTCCAACACGTCGGCTATTCCTATCTCGCAGTTGCAGCAACTTACGCGCCGACCGCAACGATTCATTGGCCTGCATTGGGCCGAACCGTCGCATACGACGCGTTTTCTGGAAGTTATTTGTGGCGACCAGACCGACGTGGCCTATGCCGAATTCTTTTACGCCTTGTCTCAGCACTGGGGCAAGGAACCTACGCTGGTTCGGAAAGACATCCGCGGGTTCATTGCCAACCGGCTGATGTATGCAATGTACCGCGAAGCGTTCGATCTGGTGGAAAAAGGCTATGCCACTGTGGAAGACGTTGACCGCGCCTGCCGCAATAATACGGGCTACTGGATGACGCTCGCCGGCGTATTTCGGTGGATGGATCTGACGGGGGTTCCCGCTTACCTGAACGTACTCAAAGACCTCTTTCCTACCTTGAGCAACCGGACCGATGTGCCGCCCCTGATTCAGGATATTGTGGATCGGGGTGGGCGAGGGGTTGCCAATGGGATAGGGTTCTACGACTACGCACCCGGTGAGGCCGAAGCCTGGCGACAAACGTTCGAGCGGTTCAGCTTCGAAATTCGCGAACTCGCCCTGCGCTATCCGGCTGATGTGGTCAAGAGTCAGCTCGATACCGATATATAAGGTTCTGAACACCCAATGGTCCCGCTTAGGAGTGCCACTACTCAAGGTAACGGTACTCCTAAGCGGGACCATTGGGTTGACTTATTTCGGGGCTGTTGCCCGTTGTCCTGAACGGCTTTTGTAGCCTTGCAAGGGAGAGTAAGATTGGGTGAATTTGCCGTAGTAACCCGTACCATCGTAGGGGCGGATGTCGGGGTCTTGCTTGCAGGCATCGGTACAGGTGCCGCCATGCGCGTGACCGCAGCCTTCGCAAATAACCACATGGTTGTTGCAGAGTGGGCTGGCACAATTGATCATACGGCTGGCGGGGGTTCCACACCGGAAACAGGTCGACACAATGGTTGGGTTGACGTGGTTCACCTCGACCGTCACACGGTTGTCAAATACGTAACACTGCCCGTCGAAATCATCGCCACCGGCTTCGATGCCATACTTGATAATGCCGCCGTGGAGTTGATACACATTCTCGAACCCCTGCGACAACAGATACGCGCTCGCCTTCTCACACTTGATACCGCCCGTGCAGTACGTGATGATCTTCTTGTCTTTGAGGTGGTCGATCTCGTGGATGTGATCGGGCAGGTCGCGCAGGTTTTCCATGTCGAACGTCACCGCATTCTTAAACCGGCCAACAGCATGTTCGTAATTCGACCGCATATCGACCAGCACCACGTCGGGGTCGTTCTTAAACTGCCGGAACTGCTCCGGTTCAAGGTGAATGCCGGTCTGGCGGAGTGGGTCAACGGGCAGGTCGGAGTGAACGATCTCGTCTTTGACGCGAACATGTAATTTTTGAAACGTGTGGCCTTCCGTTTCATCCACCTTAAACTCAATGCTGGCAAACCGGGGATCGGCATGGAGTGTGGCCATATAAGCCTCGCAGTCGGCTGTGAGTCCGGACACCGTTCCGTTAAGCCCTTCAGATGCTACGATTACACGCCCCAGCAGGTTCAGTCGCAGGCACAGCAAGTGGTGTTCCTCGCGGTACTGAGCCGGATTTTCGATGGGCGAATAAATATAATAAAGGAGTACGCGGTACGGTTTCATGCCAAAAGTTAACTTTTCAACAAAATTAAACGCATTTTTCCAAACTTCGTTCCCAGAGAATGACTCCAGTACCCACTACCCCTCGTTCTATGCACATTGCCATTACAGGAAATATCGGTGCCGGCAAGACCACGCTGGCCGCCCAATTAGCTACCTATTACGGATGGGACGTTTTGTATGAAGCCGTTGAAGGCAATCCCTATCTCGCTGATTTTTACGACGATATGCCCCGATGGGCCTTCAACCTGCAGGTCTATTTCTTAAATAGCCGCTTCGATCAGGTCCGAAAAATCAGGGAAATTCGAAAGGCCCACAGACACGTCAATAATTACACCCATGCGGTTATTCAGGACCGGACCATCTACGAGGACGCAGCTATTTTCGCCCGTAACCTGCGCGAGAGCGGCAGTATGACCGAGCGCGATTATGAAACGTATCAAACCCTGTTCGAGAATATGAAGAGTCTGGTTCGGCCACCCGACCTGATGATCTACCTCCGGGCCGACCTGCCCAAACTACGGGCGCAGATCCGCAAGCGCGGGCGCTTATTCGAACAGTCGATCAGCGACGAATACCTGAATAGCCTGAATCGGCTTTATGATGAGTTTTCGGCTGCCTACAGAGAAGGACCCTTGCTGGTCCTGGATGTGAATGAACTGGACTATGCCGGTCGCCCCGACGATTTTGCCGAAGTCGTCCGGCAGATCGATGAGCGCCTGGTAGCGCTGGCCGGGAAAGGGAATTAGCCATGGTCTGGTAGCGCCCCCTCAGAGGGGCCTGCCACCAGACCATGGCTAAAAATATTACTCATAAATGCTCCCGGCGGTCTGCTCCACAATGCCTTTGGGAAGCAGCCAGGCCATTAGTTTGCCCAGTTTGTTGATGACACCCGTCACCACTTCGGCTTTTCCCGACAGGGTGGCGTCAACGGCCTGACGGGCAACATCGGCCGGGGTCATGTTGACGCGTTCGGCTGCTTTACGGCCTTTCTCACCGATCTGCGCCCGTGTTACGAAACCCGTGTCGGTAGCACCGGGGCAAACGCAGGTAACGGATATCGATGTACGTCTCAGCTCCTGGTGCAGGCCCCGGCTAAACTGAAGGACAAATGCTTTGGAGGCTGCGTATAAGCTCAAGCGCGGTACGGCCTGATAAGCTGCCGAACTCCCGATATTCAGGATATAGGCTTTGGGCTGCTGTTTGAGCTGAGGAAGAAACAGGTAGCACAACTGGACCAGCGTTCCGTTATTAACGCTGAGCATATTCAGGTGCTCGGCCAGGGCATGGCTCTCGAACAGCCCGCTGAGTCCATAGCCCGCATTGTTGACCAGCATCTGAACCGGATACCCATGCTGCGAACACCAGTCAAATACGGCCTGGGCCGAATCGGCTCTGGCCAGATCGATAGCGAGAAAATCTGCTTTGATACCATGAGTCGCCGTCAGTCGGTGGGTTTGCTCCTGAAGCAGCGATTCCGAACGGGCTACCAGCAGCAGATCGAATTTACGGCGGGCCAGTTCGTTGGCAATGGCCAGACCGATCCCTTTACTGGCTCCTGTAATGAGGGCATACGCCATACAAAGTTGGTGAGTCGGTCAGTTAGTGAGTTGGTGAGTCGATCAGTAACTCACCGACTCACTAACTGACCGACTCACCAACTGATTATCGACGATCAGATATTTACTTTCGAGATGAACCGGTGGTAGAACGGCGTTTTGCTGTTCTCATCCTTAGGCATGTATTTACCCGTTACAACCGGTACATACATAACCCGCCGACGGCTGCCTTCTCCCAGCAGGGGCGATTGCTGCGCCCGGTGCCAGATACGTCCGTCGTGGACCGAGAGGTCACCAGCGTTCATATCGAAGCCAATCTCATGTTTGTCGGGATCGTTGTCGACGAAGTATTTCTTGCGGAACAGCATCTTCAGGAGACCCTGTTTGTGCGTACCGGGAATGACGCGCAGCCCACCGTTTTCGAAGGGCGTGGCGTTCAAATGGATACCCACGTTCAGCATGGGCATGATGCGCTGACCGAGGAAAATGTCGCGGGGGCTGTCGGTATGCCAGCCCATCTGGGAGAACTTGCTGTTTGGCGTCCGGATGTAGTGGTTCATAATCAACCCATCCTTTTCAATTTCAGCGATGCGCCCTTCATAGGGTTGCAACAGATCGACGACAGCCTGCAAACGGGGGTCCTGCAGGAACTCGTGCAGGGCCGAACTGTACTGCGACAGAAAGCACATACGCTGAATCATTGGCGTGCCGTCCTCACCCTGTCCGAATTTCAACGGAACCCCGTTTACTTTATCGCGACCTTCGGCCAGCCATTCCTTTTCGATTCGCTCGGTTTCACTGATAAATAGACTGACGGTTTCAGGGTTAATGAAATTACGGAAAACGATAACCCCATTTTTATTAAAAAACTGCCGTTGTTCCGGGGTAATGGTTTCGCCCAGGGTAAAGGGCGGCAAGGTTATTTTGCTCATATCGGTGGTTTACTAAGCGGGTATCCTGGCTCGGGTTAACCGGCAACGGTTGCCCTATAGGACGGATTCGCTGCGATGGTATTATAAAGCCCCAAATCTACAAAATTTACAATTTTAGGATTACTCTATCGCAATTTAATTAATGCGACTTTAACAGATAAGGATTCGGGTACTGATGACAAATTGGCGTGATGAACGGACGTATTTGAGGGTGTTGGGGCGTAATTTACTTCTTTTACCCTATAAACAGGTTCGTTTGTTCGTAAAGTACAAGTCATTTTTACAACCGATGGCTGGTTATTAATTCGGGTCGCCATCAATTTTCTGGCCACTATTGTACAAATTTCTGATTACGCTTTCCCCGATCATTTCTACCACGGTATCTGCTGTAAAGCCCGGTAACGTATTGATCTAACCGTTCAGTTTCAATTAGGGCAGTCGTTCTGCTTTTCGGGGGCCTCTACCTCATTCCACCCACTCAGGGCAATTCGTTTGCCAAGCCAGTAGAGAGGGTAGGTGAGGACAAACGCGCCCACTACATCGATGGTATAGTGAACATGTTGCACCAACAACAAACTACCTACCAGGCACGAACCGATCAGCACCAATAACCGATCCCACCATCGGCGGAGGGAAAGGAAAATAAGGAGTATGCTGGAGGTATGGCCCGAAAAAAACAGATCTTTCGTAATGTAGGTCTTGCCATAGAATGCGTTGCTGAGCGGGTCGACCAGCGGTATCAGGCCAGTCGGCGGGTTCAGCGGAAAGAGATTGATGGTCAGCATCCGGGCCAGGCTGACCAGGATGTAACCATAGATGAAGAGCATGAAAATAGCAGGACTTTTTCGGGCGCGAAAAAGAATCAGCAGGGCTGCGGCCCAGATGGTCAGAAAGATACCCAGCGATACGTCCCGGGGTGGTAACTGGTCGAGTAGCCAATCGTTGAGAACAGGGCCGGTATGCCGCTCAATGGATTGAAAGAACGGGGTAAATGTCGCCAACAGCAGGCCGACTCCCAGTAAACCAAGAAATAACTTCCAGCGAAAGACCGGGTGCCGCCAGGCTGACCGCCAGGCCAGATCGCCGGTTGGATCAGGTGATAGAATGCCCATTTATACGTTAAAAGGCCGCAAAGGTACGAAAGGAGCCGGGCATGCACCAAATAGAGTTTTTTAGCAAACCCATCCGGCGTCTCGTCCAGGCAAGATACCCTGGAGGAACGGGATCAACGCTTCAGTGGCATTCCCGCAGCGGTGGCTCATCTGTACTGTCGGGAGACGGAATATGCTGCGACACGCCCTGCGCACAAACGATCTTTCTCTGCCGGATGGTCTCCATAGCCCGCGCCCGGTTCTCCCCTTCCGACGTGCGGCAGGAGTGGGGATGGTCGAGGTGATACTGAATGGCACCGAAGCGGATAAACCGAAAGGTGCATCCCAGGTTGATAAGCCGCAGGACCAGTTCTGTATCCTCCCAGCCCCAGCCTCTGAACTCCTCGTCATACCCATTCACGCGCATCAGATCCTGCCGCCAGAATCCCATATTACAGCCTAGTACATATTCATAATGGGTATCCCAATGGTAAAAACGAACCATAAGCCATTGCAGCGGTACGCTCCAGAGCCGACGCCAGTTCCAGGCCGACTGAACCAGCGCCGACTGAACCGGAATCGTCGGGTCGGCCAGTAGTTTATTGGCAATGTTGAGGGGTATGTGATATTGGTTACCCGAGAAAAAATAACCAGGGCGGGCGTGGCGAAGGTGGTCGGCAATGTACTGCCGGTGTAAAATTACGTCGCCATCCACCTGAATAAGATACGCGCCGGTTGCCGCCAGTAATCCCTGGTTTCGAATACGGGCCAGCCGGAATCCGTCGTCCGGTTGCCAGATATGCTGTAGGGGAACCGGACTGCGGGCTTGAAGACGGGCGATCGTTTGCCGGGTCACATCGCCCGACCCATCGTCGCAGACAAGGATTTCGGTTGGGAGGTGGCTCTGTTGAAACACACTGATCAGGCAGCGCTCCAGTGCGTCCGGACGGTTGTAGGTCGTCACTAAAACGCTAACGGTGGGAGCAGACATAGACCTTTCAGTTTAATACGGGGGCGTTGAGGGTATATACTTCTTATCATCAGTTCAGCGTACCAGTACGACCCGGCCACTTCTTACAAATTGCTCTGCTTCGTTCACGGGGTCCTGTAAGCTATAATGAACCGTCCAGCCATACACACCTTCGGCGCAGGGACGGTTCTGGAAGGTGCCATCCCATCCTGTTTCGGCCTGGTCGCTCACGAAAATCAGGTTTCCCCACCGATCGTAGACCCGAAACGAGTAGGTGGCGAACCGGCCGGCATGCAGAATCAGCAGCCGGTCGTTGGTGGCATCGGCATTGGGCGAAAAAGCACTGGGTACATAAATATCGTTCAGTCGACAATTGCGGCTCTCGATCAGGATGGTATCCCGGTAGGTGCATCCGTTCAGGTCTGTCTCCAGCCAGTAGGGGCCGGGTGCGGTGGCGGTGAGTTGCGGGCTCGTGCTCTGGTCGGACCACATAAAGGTAGTGCCGACTGGCAGCGACGCCGGCACCGTAAGCACCTGCGACAGCCCTTCGCAAAGCGCCAGGTCATCGCCCAGGCTGAAGGGAGCATTGGCCCGGCCATTGACGATCAGGACGTTCGACTCAGCCGAACACTGCGCCCGGCCAACGGCAGCTTCATTGATGGGCTGTGTATTTCTGAGCCGATAATAGGTGCGCCCCGCCCGTACCCGATTGATGGTATAGGTGGTTTGCCCCGGATTAGTGACCGGTGTCCAGTTGAGGTTATCCAGACTCTGCTGCCACAAATAAACCGGGTTTGGGTAACCAACTGCTGTGCCCAGGGTCAGCCTCAGTGGCGTGTCGGCGCATACCGTTGTTTCGGTGTTGCTTATATCCGGAAACCGGATGGTCAGGGCCGGGTGAACCGGGCGAAAACCGATGTCGTCGATGACCAGGTCGTTGCCGCAGCCGCCCAGTCCTTTATTCACCAGTTTGACCACGATATCGTTGCTGGCCGTCGGTATGGAAAACCGCATGGACAGAAAAACCCAGGTCGGCGTGGTGGTACGGGATACGGCTGGCTGCACTTCTTCGCGGATGAGCGTACCATCCGGCTGTTCGATCCGCATGGCAATGATCGGATTACGCAGACTGTACTCATCGCAGGCACCGGCCTCCATAATCCGGTTCAGATTGAGTGTCCACAACGAAAATTCATACGTAACGCCCGGACACAGCCCAATAGCCTGCTGGCTATAAAATTCGCTCGGCTGAAACGATGCGTTGACAACCAGCATATTGCCCCGCACATCGTTGGGCGTATGATCTTCCGGAACGCGGTGCCATGCCTGCCCGTGACAGCTCTCCGATACGGTATCCATCAGGTTATACTCGCCATCGTCGGGGCAGGTTCTGGCCCGGTAGGAAAAATTGGTTATTCCCGGTGCCAGCGCCCCCCTCGGCCCACTCCCGAACGTTTCGCACAGAATGGAACCCGGACTACACTGGGCGTGTCCGACGAGACTACTTACCCAGCAGATCAGGATGACGACGAGCCCGTAGCGCCAGCCCGACTGGTGCCGACGAACGGGCGCGGCCGATGTGGCTGGAAGCCGGGCGCTTTCCGTTATGCTACAGAGTACCTGAACCGCCACAGGTTAGTTATTCAACGACGTTTTGGTGTCGTGGGGTGGCTGCGCAACAAACATACTTTTAAGACGCCGGAGCTCGATGCCTATTTTTACATACAGGTTTTTGGAGAAACTCCCGTCTTTTTCCAGGGTCCGGGTGCCGGTCCAGACGCGGGCCTGCGGTGACTTGACCTGCTTGACGGTGCCATAGTTCATCAGGTCGAAACACATCCGGCCGTCCTCTCCCCGGATTTTGTGCATCACATACCCAACCTTCAGCGCCTGTTCCCGAATGTAGCCGATGCTGATGCCGTAGGCGTTGAGGTGAGGCCGTTTCAGGTGACGCACTTCGGCGATGGTGTCTTTCATCGTTTCGAGCAGCGATAACTTCCAGCGCGAAAATCCCGGTGAGGGAATAAACGAGTAGCGGCCATAGACACAAACCACACCCGGCTGCCGGAGCACGGCCATCATTTCGTTGACCCAGGTGGGGGGGTAGAGTCCGTCGGCATCGGCCGTGAGCAGATACTTGCCCCGCGCCTGTTCCAGACCCATCTGCCGGGCCGGCCCCCACCCCTGTATGGGTTGAAAAGCGGTCCGGATGAGGAGCTTATCGAGCGTTTTCTGGGTGTTATCGGTCGAGTTATTGTTGACGACCAGGATTTCCACCGGGATCGATGTTTTTAGTTTAGCCAGCGAAGCAATGCTTTTGAGGATGTTCACCTCTTCGTTCCAGGCCGGTATAACAATGCTCACCAGCGGCTCAGGGTGCTGAAGCCCTTTCAGGTCGCGATTGATGGTGTCAAAGACAGACTGTGGAATGTCTTCAAAGGACGCATACGGGAAATTGACCTGACGGGTCCAGGCGGGGGCGTTTAGGAGATTCATGGCATAAATCGGATAAGAGACGAATCGGAGGTGGTACCCGGTTGGGTTGCCGGTGAACTGGTTCGGGCCGGTGAAGCAGATTGCAGGATCAATTCAACGTACCGATAGGTGAAGACAGACATCACATGAATACAAACCAGGCAGATGAACACAAAGAACAGTTCGCCAGCGGTGGTGTGAGGCAGCTTGATCAGTTTGAAGAGGAGCAGGTCCAGTACGGCCAGCACGACCGTATGGTTGAGGTAGTAGGAGTAA
Source organism: Spirosoma utsteinense (assembly GCF_014282275.1). Taxonomy (GTDB): domain Bacteria; phylum Bacteroidota; class Bacteroidia; order Cytophagales; family Spirosomataceae; genus Spirosoma; species Spirosoma utsteinense. The sequence goes on along the minus strand of NZ_VFIA01000039.1, from coordinate 28,605 downwards.
GAGAGCTTACCCAGGAAGGCGAAACGCTCGCCAGCCAGCCAGGTTGAGATCGTGCCTGCTTCGCGGGAGAAGACAAGGATAACTGCCGCAAACAGGAGCGGCATCATCCAGCTCTCGGCATGGGAAAACGAGCTGACGGCCAGAATGGTGATTCCCAGCAGCAACAGTTCGGCTGCCGTCTGCTGCCAGGCCCGAAAGCCCGTCGGCACCTGTTGGCTCAGCCGGTAGGTCAGCATCCCGATCAGGAAACTGTACAGGCACCGGATAAAGCCGTAGTCGTAATTGTAAATGATGCTTCCGTTGTGCCGAACGATGAACCAGGCCAGCAGGCTGAAGCTGATGATAGACAGGAGCAACAGGTTTTTGCGGAATATGATCAGCCCCAGCGCCCAGACGATGTACGTGTAGAACTCTACACTGATACTCCAGCTTGGCCCGTTCCAGGTAACCCGATCAAACAGGCCCAGTGATTGGGTAAGCGTGAGGTTGGCCAGAAAAGACACCAGCGTTTTATCGTCGGCAAAGACCGGATTGGACAGGGCAACGACGTATCGATCGACCCCAAACCGGAACAGTTCGAAAAGTAACACCAGCACCAGCGTGAAGAGGTGAAGCGGGTACAGGCGCTTGAACCGTTTGATAATGAACGGCTTCAGGCTGGTCAGGTAAGTAAGCTTGTTGAAATTGCTATGGGTCATGACAAAACCCGACAGCACAAAAAAGAAGTCGACAAAAATGTCGCTCTTCGCAATAAAGGCATTGCCCGACAGCAGGTCGAGATGCTGCAAATGGAATAGAATGACCATAATAGCCGCCATACCCCGAAATGAATCAACTGCTCTGAATCGCATCGTTTGTCAGGCCAGGGATTTATACACACTCAGGGTTTCGTCGATGGATTTCTGAAGCGGGAAATCGGCAAGTCGACGGTTCCCGCGCTCGACAAGCTGCGCTTTCAACGCGGGGTCCATCAGGGTAGCCCCCATCGTTTCGACAAGGTCGTCGAGGCTCAGGGGGCTGAAGTACACAGCCGCATCGGCTGCTATTTCGCGGAAGCACTCGGTATCGCTGAGCAGCATGGGGCACTGCGCCCGGAACGCTTCGAGGATGGGCAGACCAAAGCCCTCATACAGCGATGGGTATACGAACAGCTGGGTATTTTGATAGAGGTAATTGAGCTGTTCGTCGGTAGCATTGAGGTGATGAACCCGGTCTGTCAGCCCCAGCCGCTCAATGAATTCCCGATCGGCCACGTGCAGCTTTCCACCGCCGGTGAGTACGACATGCAGGTCCGGGAAGCGCGGTATCAGCTTCTGAACGGCGCTCAGAAACAGGTAAAAATTTTTGTAACCGCTCCGGTCGCCAACAAACAGAACGTACTGTTCGGGCAGGTTCGCTATCGGCTCAACGATAAACGGGGCGTCGATGTCGAGTCCATGATAGATGACCGATACTTTGGCCGGGTCAACATCGAAGCAGCAGATCAGCTCTTTCTTCGTTGTGTTGGAGATCGTGATAATGGAGTCGGCCCGGTCGATGTTGATCCGCTTCTGCTGCGTCAGCGGGTCCTGCGCCCAGAAATACTCCGGTACCCGCTCGTGGGTCATATCGTGAATGGTGATGACGAGCGGTTTCTTGAGGTGCTTGATGTAATAAGGATCGTAGTAGGTGGGATGGAAAACATCGAAGTTGGCTTTGTCGAGCAGCCGTTTGCAGTAGAGTTGATTCAGGCGGTAGTCGTAGCGTTCGTTTCGGTTCAGCACCCGGTCACTGAAACTACCTTTGATAGGCAGCGGCTCGCTCTGGATGTAGTGATTTTTGGCGTGCATGACGCCCAGTTGATAGCTAATGTCGCTGGTACGCTTGATACCCTGGATGATATTGGCAAAGTACCGGCTTATGCCGCCGTACTTCTGGGTACTGAATTTCTGATGATCGATAAATACTTTAGTCATAGCAGGCAACGGTTTGCCAGGTAGTTTTGAAGGCTGTATTACAGAGCCAGCCAGGTAGATGGCAGCAGATCCTTGGTGTTCCAGGTAGGTTGTTGTTTGTACCACTGCCGGGGGGTAATGACCAGCTTATCCGGGTTGGGGTTGAGCCAGGCTCCCCACCAGCTGAAGGAGCTGTTGGCGATGATATGGTGGCGGCAATGGCTCATCAGGACCAGGTCGGCAACGTCACTGTCGGGGCCGGTGTTCTGCACAAAGACCGTGTCGTCGGGGAGGGGCAGGTTCTCCCGCACCCAGGCCTTGTCATCGCTGAAGACGAACAACCGGATGGTGTCGAACTGCTCCGTCAACTGATTCAGGGCCTGGGCATAATAGTCGAGGCCAACAAAACCAAACGTCTTGCTGAACTCAGGATGATTGACGTAGTCGCCCCGCCGGATGTGGATCGACACCGGTATCGGGGTGTTGGCAATCAACTGCTGGTAATAGCCGAACTCAGGGCTGGGCGTTCCGGTAAGGGTTAGTTCGCGCCGGATCGTCTCTGCATTATCCCGGAAATAGGCTTCAGACTGCCAGAAACCATCCAGCGTAATGCAGTTGGCCCGGGCGTTGACAACCTGTTCGTCGAAATGAAAATGCTTTTCCTTCAAAAAGAGAAAGACGGGCGGCAGGCTACGATTCGGCAGGAGCTTTGTCGCCTTGGAAACGTACCGGAGTGGCGATTGGTGGAGCATCCGGTACGGCACCGAAAACTGACCCAGCTTGAATGAGCGCGGGGTATCGGTAGCGTAGGTCTGGCGGTAATAACTTAGGTCCAGATACAGGTCTGTCTTGTTTTTCAGCGCCAGATGCCGGGCAGCTGCGTACTGAAAAAGCTGATTCCCTAAGCCGCTGGTTATTCTGCTGATAATCATAGTAGCACCGCCAGATTACCTTCTTTCGCTGCTGATATATGGCGTTTGATACCGCTCAGTCAACATCTGGAAGTAAAGTACTCTATTAGTTTATTTGTAAACTTAAAAATACTATTTATAACTAACACTAAACTAGTAGTGAATATAAAATAATTAAAATTTAATTGAGTGCCGTTGGAAATATCAATTGAGTCGCTTGCGTATCCGTTGGTTGGGTCAACACCCGTCCAGGGTACACAGCTGTATTCAGTAAGATTTACTTAGGTAAGAGAGTACCTCGGCCCGGTTGCGGGCGTGCAGAATGGTAGCACCGGATAGCCTGGGAAACAGATTCTGATACTCATTGAAATGATGCTCCATACCCCAGTTGGGGTCCGAGAGGATAATGTTGGTACCCCCGAAGCAGCTGGCCAGGGCTGCCGTGCCCCCATGCATGGAAATAAAATGGTTGCAGTTGGCATATACCATCAGCTGGAGGTGGTTGTAATTGTTGATGGTCGATGGGTGGTGCTGCCGATAGAGATCATCCATCAGGATCACATCGGGATGGTTCTGCCGCAGCCAGGCGTGTTCGTCGAGGGACATGGTTTCGCTGTTGTCCTGTACGATCTGGTTGGGCAGGGGGCGGTTGTATACGATCTGGTAGGTCGATCCGTAGGTTTTTATGATGTAGTCGAGGGTGGGGATGTCCAGAAAATTGATCGGGGGCTGATCCCACTCGATATTATATTTATTGGCGATGATCAATAACGGTTTGCTGTAGACGAACACCTCGTTGCTATACTGCTGTTTGTAAGGAACCTGCGCCCAGTTACGGAAGCTGTACACGTTACTATGGGTCATGTTCGGTACGTCATAATGGGCGTAGGATTCCGTCCAGATGCGCTGCTTGAATCGCTCCTCATGATCCGGGCTGAAAAAATAAAACTCCCTCGTATGCTGGGCCGAAATCGTTTTGTCCAGCGTCCCGTTGAGGTGATGCCAGTAAGCAAAAGGCAGTACATACCGGAGTTCCTGGTCAAATTCGCCCTGGTAGCTGATGACTTTATAGCGTTTTTTTACTACGTAGTCGCGCAGCACGTAGCGCGCCTGAACCAGTTTACAGTAGTAGTTGTCGCGTACAAAATAGCCCAGATCCTTGCGGAGTTTTGGATACTTGATCCGGGCTACCACATACAGGGACTTGAGGAGGAGTCGTTGCATCATACGGCTTTGCGAAGCGCTTTCAATTCAGTGATCGGGTATTTGTAGCGGATCGTCAGGCCACAGTAAATGAGCGCACCAATGGCTATCTGTACGCCTGTATTCAGCACACTGATCGAATCGGCGAAGGATTTGTACAGGAAAATGGCTCCCACCATCGCCAGGCAAAACAGAATTGGCTTGCTGATATTCCGGGCAAACTCACCGAAGAACGGACCGATGAGCGAACGAACGATCCGGAAGTTGATGAGCAGGTTTGCCGCGGTGGCCACCAGAAAAGCGGAGGCAATACCCACCACACCCCATTGCTGGGCAAACAAATAAACGAGCGGAACCTTGATGAAGAGCGTTATCAGATTCAAGTAGAAGAGCAGCTTGGGTTTCCCCTTCGAGAAAGCCAGCGTGAACAGCGGGTTGATGAGAAACGTGAAGATGCTGACGAACACGAAGATCCGGATGAGCAGAATGGTCGGCTCCCAGCCGGGCCCGTAGAATAGCGGCACAACACTGTCGGCGGTGATGAACAAACCGGCCAGCAGTGGTAGGTTGACATAGCTGAGCAGGTCCAGAATAGTGAGGTACGACTTCTTGAGTTCGCCCGTATCGCCCTTCAGCCGCGCCAGAATCGGGTAGGCCACCTGCAGCACGATCGGGCTGAGCCGGGCAATGGGGAAGACCGCCAGCTGCGACGCCAGCGTATAATAGCCCAGCTGTTTGACGCCCAGCATCCCGCCAACGAGGATGTTGTCGGAGTTGGCCTGGATGAAGCCTACGATGCCGTCGCCTACATTGTAAAGGCCAAACCGGAGGTGGTCCTTGATCAGGCTCAGGTCGAATGTAAGGGTAGGCGAAAAAAGCCCCGCTCCATAAACCATCTGGAGGATAGACTTGGCCGTTTGCTGCGCCAGCTGCCCATAAATCAGCGATAGTTCTGCAAATCCGTTAAATGCCAGCACCACCGTAACGAGGGTGCCCGCCACGGTTCCTGTAATGTCAATACTGGCAACGGCTTTGAACCGGAGTTCTTTTTGCAGCAGAAACAGATAGAGCTGACCAACGTATACGATGATGAAATAAAGCGACGATAGCTTGATTACCTGCTCCAGCCGGGGCTCCTTGTAATAGCCAACCACCAGCGGCCAGCTGAAAAAAACCACCACACCAATGACCAGGCCCAGGATCAGATTGAGCAGGTAGATCGTCGACAGCACCTGCCGGTCCTCTTCCTGTTTGTAAATGATGGAATTGGAAAATCCCAGGTTGGCAAATATGTTGAAGAACGCAATCATCAGCGTGCTGACGCTGACGATCCCGAAAACCGACGGTTCCAGCAGCCGGGCCAGAACAGCCACCTGGCCAAACTGGAGTATGGTGGATATGGCAGTCGATGCACTCATCCACTTGCCCCCGCTGATGGCCTCTTGCTTATGACTCATTTGGGTTGTCGATCAAGGATTTTCTCGGTGGTAGCTGCCTGGGGTAATACGGTATTTGGTTCGGCATACCGCTTGGTACGCAGAAGCCCCTGCTCGATATCGCTCAGGCTGGGCGCGTCGGCGTCGTTTTCGCGGGCTTTGTTGAGCGCGATCAGAACCGGGTGCTTCGCGGCTTTGCTATACAGTTCGAACAACTGCGTGTCCCGGCGGCCCCAGATCGTATGTACGCTCAGGATCATGAGCGATACCGTACTGCGGCTCACCAGGTGCAGCGGAATGGGACTACCCACCAGCGCCGGTAACTCCAGAATGATCTTGTCGAATGACGTCCGGTTCAGGGCGTCCCGGTCGTCGAGCAAACCCGCCGGCTCCCGCACGTTCATGAAGTTGGGATGCAGGTCGTAAGGGAAGAAATGAATGCCGTTCTGCTCAAATGGCTGGTCGGTTTCCAGCGTGCGGGGGTAGCAATAGGCGACCTGTTCGCCCGACTCGGCATACAGGCGAACGAGCCCGTGGGCCAGCCAGGTTTTTCCCTGTTTTCCCCGCATACTGAACAGCGTAATGAGGGGCGGAAAGGTGGGGTTTTTGCGGTACTCGATGTCGATATTGATGGCGTTGCTGAGCTGCTCGAACATGCTGACCGCCGTCCGGCTGATCTTTGAATTGGCGGCAAACTTTTTGACCGCCGGAAAAACGACTGTAACAGGACTACCAATCCGCTGCTCGGCCTGCTCCAGGGAGTTGATCCGCTTATCGGTCCAGAAACGGATAGCCGCCAGCAGCAGAGCAATCACCAGACCAGCGGCCGCGCCAATAGCCGTGAACAGCCCGCGTTTGGGTGCCTGCGCCGAAAACGGGAAGGCGGGCGGGTCCAGTACCGACATCGATCCGTCGATGGCAATATCCTGCCGGTGGGTGGTAGCCTGATTAAGCGACTGAACCAGGTTCAGGTATTCTTTTTCGGCAACGGTCATGTCGCGGGTAAGCTGCCGCTGCTCCGATTCCAGCGGGGTGAAGGTGGTGGATTCGGCCTGGTAATCATCCAGCCGCTTCTTGACTACAGTCATGCGGGCACCGGACTCTTCGAATTCCAGCACCTTACCCAGCCACTCATTGACCAGCCTCAGTTTAGGGACAGACTCGCTCGTGTTGTCGGCAGCAAAATAATTCTGGGCAATCTGTTTCAGCTCGGCCGATGCCTGGTTGATTTTTTCCTGGTACCGATCCAGCACGGGCTGGGGTTGCCCGTTGGTTCGGGCGTTGATCAACTGGGCTTCGGCTTCGGTGAGTTCGGCCTGTTTATCCGTCAGGGCTGTGTTGATCTTGAGCAGGTTTGAGCCACCCGCCATGCGCTGGTTCAGGGCATCCATAGCTGCCTTGGCCGCCCGGTTGCTCATCACCTCGGTATTGTATTCGGCAACCAGTGCTTCGCGGGTAGCCGAGCGGGTTTTCAGCTCATCCTCGAAATTGAGTACGTTATGCTGCACGTTGAACGCCCGCAGTTTAGCTTCGGCATTGTTGAGCTGTTGTTTGGCGGCTTTGGCTTTGTCCTCGTAATAGTTGACAACGGGATTGGTTTCGCCCCGTTTCAGGGCCACATACCGCTCGTTCAGTTCGGTGATGGCCAACGCGAGCGTCTGTTGAGCCACGGCCGGATCACCCGTTTCATACTCCATGTCGAGCATGTCACTGGCGCTTTTTCGGGTCGATTTCAGCATTTTGCCGATATAGCCGGCTGAGTAATACGAATCGGGCGACATCAGTAGCTTTCGAATTGGGTTGTCGGTTTGGCTCCGGGCAAGGCTGTCGACCATCTGGCGGGTAAAGGCGATATTGCCCGCCCGTACCAGCGATTGCCAAAGACTGGCCGGAATTGCCTGCTGAAGCCGCTTGAAACTGGTTTCCGACAATTCCTGTCTCGACGGCTTGCTCAGTTGCAGGTGCTGACTCAGCAGATTGACCCCAACGTGATAAAGCGTCTGGTTGGAGTTGAGCGTTGTCAGAATGTTGTCGAAGGCGTTGCTGACGGCCGAGTAGTCGACGTGAAAGTTCTCTTCGGCCGACCGCAGTGAGTAACCGGACGTGAAGCCGGTATAGAGCGTAGCCCTGGTCTTGTATATCTTGGCTTCATTGCGCATGAAATAAAAGACGGTTCCGCCAGCGAGGCAGGGGAACACGATAAACCAGATGAGGTGCTGCTTTAAAAGCCGCCCGAGTCCCTGTAGTGTCATATGGCTATTGGCGTTTCAGTTGATGAATAGGCACTCCAACCATCAGTTCGAGGGCGTAAATACTTTTGATGAAACTTGTTTTTGCCTGCTCCACGGTTGTCCGGGTTTCGGCATATCGGTTGCTGTTGAAGGCGTGCGTTTCGGGTGCGATCTTTCCCTTTTGCAGCTCTACTTCGGCGATTCGGAAAGCGGCCAGCGATGCCTGATCGTCACGCAGCCGGATCTGTAGCACCCGCTGGGCCAGTATCAGATCCTGATAGAGATTGAAGAGGTCGCGTTTTAGCTGGATTTCGGCCGTTCGCCGACGTTCCCGGGTCGCTTCGTAGGTAGCCCGGGCCAGCCGGATCTGATGCGGCCTGCCGAACACGTCATGAATACTGATGGCTACGTTGACACCCGCCCGGTAGCCGTTCGAAATTTGCCCCAGCTGATCGGTAACGTTCGTGCCGGTAGAAAGAATGGCCTGGTTGCCCGTCGAATAGTTGGCAAAGCCTGTCACGTTCTGAAGCACCTGCAGTTTGGAGAGCTGGAAGGCCGACAGCTGGGCGCTGGAAACGGCTCCTTCAAACTTCACCGAGGGGGCGTAGGCGAGGGCAAGTTTGTACATCTCTTCGAACGAGACCAGCTGAATGGCAATGTCCCGGTTAAAATCGAAAGTCATACTGTCGACAGGAAGGCCATCGGCAGCCGTTACCACCGGTTTGGCCGCTGCCGCCGGTAATGGCTGGCTCTGGGCGTGGGCTGCCGGGCCTGCTGCCACGAGCAGTGCCATGCCCAGCGCAACCGGGATGGCCCGCCTGAATTGTTGGTTGAAGTGGGCCAGGCCGATGTTTATCGGGCGACCCTGCACGTTAAATGAACCCATTGGTGATTGAGTAAAGCAGCGTTTATTGACGTAGGCTTAAACTGGCTGATCCTGTTTCCAGGCGTTAGGTACTTGTTCGATAACCGCTTCGAACTCCAGCGCCCGTTGCTCCCAGGTGTTGCGCTGGGCCATGTCGACCCGTTGCTGCAGGCGCTGGCTATCCTTGTCGGCGAGGGCTCGCTGGAGGGCCTGGGCAAACCGTTCGGGTGTGTCGGCCAGTTCGATAATATCCCTGAACTCATCCAGTATGGAGAACGGCGTGGATACAACCGGCAGGCCCGCAGCCAGGTATTCGTTGATCTTGAGCGGGTAGATGGTATAGGTATGGCGGTTGCAGACAAAGGGAATAATGCCAACGCTGAGCCCGGCAAGCAGGGGTGGCAGATCGGCAGGCTGACGGGGCGGGATGAAGGTTACATTCGGTAGAACACCCAGCCGGTAGGTGAGCTGCGGTTCATGGACTTCGCCGATAAACTGAAACTCCACCTCCGGCATCGTCCGGGCGCAGTATTCCATGATGTCGAGGTCGACGCGGTTGTCGGCTGTGCCGAGGTAGCCCACGACCTGTTTGATCGGGGGCATCCGTTTGGCCAGCTGACGTGCCTGGTTGAACAGATCGAAGTTGACGCCGTTTTTTACGCAGAAGGTGTGGGGTTGCAGGGCTGATTTATCCTGCCGCAGGGTTTCGGAGGTGGTTACCACGGCGTCGACGCGCTGAAGGAAATCGGTTTCGTACCGCTGTCCGTGGCGGCTCATCCAGTCGCCTGCCGTTGTGATCTCATCGAAGCAGTAGTAGATGGTGGCACACTCGTTGAGTCGGCCCAGCAGGGGCAGGCCCACGACCGGGTTGAAGGCGTTCACGACCAGAGGACGCTGCATGGCCAACCGCTTCATCACAGCGCGCAGACCTCCTGCCAGCCGGTTGGTGTTCTGGGGCAGCAACTGATCGTGTGCTTTAGCCTGAAGCCAGTTGAAGGGCATCATCACCGGGGGCATCCAGACATAAAGCTCCCCGCCCGGCTGGGTCGGTATGCTGGTGAGCGAACTGGTCAGGTGCAGCAGCGCCTTCACGGGAACATCCTTACGGCCTGCCAGTCCTTCCGCCAGATCTTTGAGGGTATACATGTAGTCAACAAAGAGCACCCGATGCCGCACCGACAGGGCGGTCATAAGCTGTACGGCGGCTTTCTGGAAATCGCCTTTCCAGGGTGTTTGGGCGATGCAGATGATGCTGTCAAATTGCTTCATGATCGGTGTCGTTGAGTGGATAGATATGGGCGGTGGCGATTTCGGCAGCACCGGGCGGGGCAATGTCCCATCGGTAGCAGGTAGCCACCAGCAGGGTGCTGATAAAAACCACGCTGTTGGTGGGGAACTGGCCCAGTACCGGGTTGGAGTACCCCATCAGGGCAATACCGACGAACTCGGCCAGGAAGGCATACATGATCTTGACCAGCCACGGGTCTTTCAACTGCCAGACCCTGTAAACCCCGATGCCGACCAGGCCCAGCAGCATCAGGATATAGAGGGAGACACCCACGCGGCCCGTCTCGATCCAAAGCTCGACATACCAGCTGTCGGGTGGTATCTGAGCCGCCCAGTGCCAGGGTGAAAACCGCGCGCCCATGTCGGTAGAGGTGCCGATACCCGCCCCGAACGGCAGGTCTTTAAGGTAGGTCTTGAGCTTCTCCTGATTTTGCAGACGGAGAATGAATGACGGATCATTCATCGGGGTAAGCGCCGACCGCATCCGCTGAACCTGGTAGTTGGAACTGCCCACGCTGGTATACATCAGCAACAGAAACAACGGAATGGCTACCGCCAGACCTATGAGGAGTTTGGGGATATCCCGCTTCAGCAGCAGGTAGAACGGGAAGCCCGCTATGAGCACGAAGAGGGCCGAGCGGGTACCCGAAACAGCATACCCCCAGAAGAAAACCAGGGCCAGAAAACCGTAGATCAGCTTCAGCGTCAGCTTCTTCTCTTCAAAGATCCGGATAATGGAGACCAGGGTTACCCCGGCCATCTCGGCCCCGAACTGGGCGGCATCGGAATAGAATGAAAAGCTGCGCAACTGCCCGAACAGGATGTGGGTCTTGGCGTTACCCCCTTCGAAAAGCCACTGGTTTTCGGCCGGGGTCAGGCCAATGTACTGTTGCTTGAACGCCCAGAGAGCAGCCAGAAACGACCAGAATAGCCAGGAGTTGACGAAGATACGGATGTCGTTGCGGGTGATGGGGGCCACCAGAACGATACAGGCTACCATGAACCAGTGCATCGAGAACGGGCGCACGTGGTAAAGCCAGGCGGGGCGATAAGGGGCTTCCGGATTGATAAACTCAATGACGGTATAGAGAAACCACAGCGCGATCAGCGCAAAGGCCAGACTCCGCATGCGATGCCAGGCCATTTGCTGGCCATTGACAAACAGGCTCAGTAACGTCAGCGCCAGCAAGCCGTCGACGAATAATCCAACGGGCACATCGACCTGGGCGAAGCGTGCAAACCCTACAATAAAGCTTAACTGCACGTATAACAGTAACCCAACCCGGGGTTGTAGCAAGACCATAACCGCCAGCGCACCGGCAATAGGTCCGCCAATGGCCAGTACGACTCCTACGGCCCCCACTTTGCTAATCAGGTAGCCCACGCCAACGGTATACAGTCCGCCAAGGAGACTGTATAACCAGAACTGGTTCGACGAGACGGGTCTGTTTAACGAAAAAGCGGATTGTGCCATAGCTGATTAGTGCCGCAGGGAAAAGATGCCTATGAACTCAGTGGGTAAGGACATCGACGGCTTCGGCCCGACGCACTTTTTCCCAGGTGCCTGACTGATTGCCCCGCAGGTAGCGAACCAACCCGGCCAGCGCGCAGACATTCATGAACGTGAAGTAGAAGGGGATGAACGTAGGTTTCCAGCGCAGTTGCCGCTTTTCGAGTCCGTAGCCCAGCCAGGCCGCCCCGTAAAACAGGAGTTGTGCTGCCAGCAGCATCGTCCAGACCGGTTGCCAGCCGTCGCGGAGGACGAGTCCCAGGCTGAGCAGAAAGATCAGTGGCAAACACAGGGGCGTTACGGCCCAGCGCATCACGCGGTGTGAGACATATTCGAACGCCAGCCAGCCGTGCCGGAAGGGGTTCAGCAAGCTCGTCAGGCGGGCCATCGACTGAAAGCCGCCCGCAGCAATCCGGATCTTGCGTTTCTGTTCGTCGATGATCGAGAACGAAGGCCGCTCCAGGGCATAGGCGTCCGGGGCGTAGGCAACCCGATAGCCGCGTTTGGCAATGAGCAGCGAAATCATGAAGTCGTCGAGGATCGTGTCGGGCGGTACGGCCTCGTAGAGTTCTGTTCGAACGGCAAACAGTTCGCCCGCTGCGCCGACGATCGTGTGAAGCTCGGCGTCCCATTTCTTCAGCTGCGATTCGTATTTCCAGTAAATACCTTCGCCTGAGCCCGCAGCCGAATCGCTGTCGGTTGTCTGAATCCGCTTTTCGCCCGCTACCGCCCCCACGTTAGGGTCGCTGAAATGACGAACAATATTTCGCACCGCTTCAGGGTTCAGCTGGGTATTGGCGTCGGTAAAGATGACGATAGGGGTTTTGATCTGCTGCATGGCGCGGTTCATGGCCGCTACTTTGCCCCGCCGTTCGGTGCCGCCCAGTATGGTTACCGAGTCGGCGTAGAAGGTTTGCAGGTAGTTGTCCGACCCATCGGTTGAGCCTTCGGTCACGAACAGGTGCTGAATATGTTCGCGGGGATACACCTGTCCGAGTGAGTTCGTCACTTTAGCCGCCAGGCAACCCAGTTCGTTGTAGGCAGGCACGATCAGCGTGACATCGGGCGTAAACTCGTCCGATGCGGGCGCTGCCGCCGGTCGGCGTGGCCGCAGCCGGATCAGGGCCCAGACGACCAGGCCGTAGCCGAGGTAGGTGTAAAGTACAAGCACTATACTGATCAGTAATAGTAGTTCCATACGTTGGTCAATGATGTCGTATCAGGCAGCCATCGCAACGGATGGGGTAGTTGATGCCGGTTGGTTACGGGTGTGGGTTACGTTCCATACAATTGCCCTGAGTATGGCCCTGAGGTAGTCCGGTTGCCAGCGCAGCGTATACTGGACGAGCGCTTTGGGAAGGGCCAGGCAGAAGTAATAGAGGTAAAAGATCAGCCGGGGAAACCCCACCACGTTCCGGCGCATGAACCAGAGCCGGTTGCGGGTATGATAATAGACTTTCATGGCGTTGGCCTTGCCCACACTCATGGACTCGCGGTGAAAAATCAGCGCATCGGCCTGGTAATAAATCTGGAAACCGGCCCGCCGTATCCGGGCCGACCAGTCGAGTTCTTCATAATACAGAAAGAAGCTTTCATCGAGTGTACCGGCCTTCTCCAGCACGGCCCGGCTAACCATCATGGCCGCACCGTGGGCAAAATAAGTGGGTCCCGACTTGTCATGCTGCCCTTCATCGGGTTCCATAAGACCAACCGCCCAGGTTTGCCCCGTATACTCGTTCAATGGCCGGTAGCCCGCATACTGAATGATGTTCGGCTGATCGTGAAACCGGATTTTGGGGCAGGTAACCCCAACGGCAGGGAACTGCCGGAAAGGCTCCAGAAGAAGCTCCAGGAGGGTGGGGGTAACGATGGTGTCGTTATTGAGCAGGAAATAATAATCACCCCGTGCGTGCCGGATGCCGAGGTTGTTGCCGCCCGAAAAGCCCAGATTGTCGGGGCTGACGATGACCGTCACGTTGGGGTAATTACCCTGCCTGATCCGTTCGGTGGGGTCTTCCTTCGAGCCGTTATCGACAACGATAATTTCAAAACGGGGGTACGTGAGCGTCCGGGTCGACTCCAGCAGGTCGCAGGTTACGGCGGCCTGGTTGTAATTGACCGTGATGAGCGAAATGAGGGGCGTTGGCTCTATACGTTTTCCTTCTGCCATACTGCTTTAAGCGTTTTCAGAAGAATCAGTAAGTCGGTGCGAAGCGAGAAATTTTTAGCATACAGCACGTCGAGCTGGATACGTTCCTGATCGGATACGCTGGCTTTGCCCCGCTTGGTAACCTGCCATAAGCCGGTCAGGCCAGCGGGGGCCGCAAACCGGCGGGCATAGCCGGTGGTGGTGAGCTTTTCAGCTTCGTAAACGGGAAGCGGGCGGTTACCCACAAACGACATGTCGCCCCGCAGGATGTTGAACAGCTGGGGCAGCTCATCGATGCTGGTATTGCGGAGTACCTTGCCCAGCCGCGTTACCCGTGGATCCTCTTTGAACTTCGAGAACATGGCTTTCGCATTCTGCTCCCGCTGGTAAAGGACCTCGCAAATTTCCTGCTGGTCCATGTAAAGGGGCCGCTGGCAGGTTGTATTGGCCAGCTGGCAGGTCTCGCATCGTGTATCGGCCGGTTTCTCTTCGCTGGCTGTGTTGTACAGATTCTGTGACGCCATACTGGCCAGCAGCTGATCAGAACCGGTTTTCATGGTTCTGAATTTGTACATGTCGAAGATTTTGAAGCCGGTTCCAACCCGTTTGGAGCTATAGAAAATCGGGCCTTTGGAGTCGAACTTGATCAGGATCGCTACCACCAGCAGAATCGGCGAAATCATCAGCAGTATCAGCAGCGAGAGGCCAATGTCGAACGCCCGTTTTCCCACCGGAATACGCATCGAGTCTGACTTATGCACTACATGACCGTCCTGACTGTACTCCTTTTTCTGGATCAGGTAACTGAGCCGGATACGCAGGGCGTCTTCAGCGTAATTATGCGGAAAAGCATCGATCAAATGCCCATGGAACGGGTCGGCTTTCAGGTCGATGCCAGGGCGATCGGTTAGCAGCACGACCGGTACATGCGGCAGATGGCGTGAAAGGGCCAATCCATTCAGAAAAACACTGCTGCCCAGGTCTTCATTGTAGAGAACAAGATCGACGAACCTGTTTTCTTTTAAATAGGCCAGAGCAGCCTGCCCGTCGGGAACGCTGGTTACCTCGATTTGAGCACTGAATGCTTGCTGGAATGACTCAACCAACTGGTTGTTGCTTTCAACGTAGAGCACTCGAAACGGTTGAGCAACTTCTTTCACGGCCTGCATGATTGCCACAGGTTATAGCTCGTTAATAATTAGGAATGGCTTAAAGGCAGCCGTGGGTTAGTGGCTTCGAGTCGGCGTAGTACGGTTGAAATCTTTGTCTTGACTTCAATGGGGTTGAAGGGTTTGACGATGTAATCATCAGCACCCAGTTTCAGGCAGGAAATACGCGTGGCGCTGTCCGCAAAAGTCGACAGAATGATAATAGGCAAATTCTGAAAAGTCGGACTGGCGCGGAGTGTCCGTAGCAGGTCTTTCCCATCCATATGCGGCATCTGAATGTCAGATAAAATGATGTCGACAGGGTTGCCCTCCTCCAGCCAGCTTACGGCTTCAATTCCGTTCTCTTTGGTGATAACCGTGAACTCATCCTTTAACGTCTGCCGCAAAACCTTGCGGATGAAAGGATCGTCTTCGGCAATCAATACATGGTAAAGTGGTTGCATACGAAACAGCTGTTATTGTACGAGGAACGTTTGATTTGCGATGATTATGTGGGGTACTGTTGCTTGTAAAGATAATTAAATGTTTATGAATTTTGATTAGCGTAAATAAAATATCCCTTTTAATTGAAAAAGGATACTATAAACCAAGGCAGTTACTATTCAGTGGTATTAGCCGCCAATAGTAACTGCCGTTCACCTGGCCCCTAAACAGAACCGGAGGGCAAGAAACTTTCTAAAAGCTCCCCACCCTCCAGTGCTGTCTGTGTCGATACTGTTACCGGATCAATTCATTTTTAATACTTTTCGTACCACTCGCTCATCACCCTGTCTTATTTCCAGCAGGTAAGTGCCAACAGGTAGTGACGACAGATCGACTTTGCCCGAAAACTGGTCGCCCGTTCTGGGAATTTTCACCTGTAGGTGCAGCTGGCTAAGGCCAGCGTTGAAGACACTCACCTTCAGCGACGATTTTGAAGCCCGCTCCGACTGAACGGTCACAAAATCGGTTGTTGGATTGGGGTATACCTGCACAACTTCCTCCAGGCTTTTCACGTCTGTCAGCGCCATCGCTTCCTTTCGGGCGTTAGGCGCTCCACCAGCCATAACGAACAGGGGCGTCTCGGTTACGGGCACAACCAGCTTGCCCTGGATCGTGCTGACTACTTCCATCGTCATATCGGAGCTGCCAACTTTTGGGCGGTATATACGGGCCTGTGTGGCCGTTCCCAGGTCCAGGGTGTAGGCCGTTGTTCGGCCTACTTCATCGGGAACGACCAACATATAGGCTGATACGCCATTCCGTTCATACCGGTCCACAAATGGGTCGCGGTTAAGGGTTTCCCGGTACGTGTATTCGCCAAAAAGTTTGTTCGTCTGGTATAAGTAATCGGCGGCTGGCCGGCGGGTGGTATTGGCGCCGTTGGCTAGCCCCGACGTGCCAAACATGCCACCCGTCGAGTTATCGTCGTAGAGCTGGTAAAAGAACACTTTCTCGATACCCTGCCGGGCATAAAGCAGGGCCGTTCGCAGGATCCAGTCGCCCTGTGTTTCCAGAGCCGACTTGCTGCCAATGGGAATAGCCCGCAGGGGACTGCCCTGGTTGACGTCATAGCCTGCTTCGGTAATCCAGACCGGCATATCATAGGATTGGAGGTGGGCGGTCTTGCGGAAATCCTCGGCAATGCGGTGGATAGGGGTTACCTCCGGAGCTGCGCCCCGGGTGGACGTACCGCTCTGGGATGACGACGTGTTATCGGAATACATGTGGTAGTTGATCACATCCCAGCACAGATTGACGGTTCCGTTGGCGTTGTAGCCCCGGTATTGTTTGCACCAGTCGATCATCCCTTTTATATAGTCGGAACCGCTCGATGCCGAGGCCAGTCCCCCAATTACTACTTTCACCGACGGGTCCGCATTTTTGACCCCGATGCCGGGACCCATGCTGTTTTTATGGCCATCGTAAAACGCCGACAGATTGGCTGCGTATTCGCGGGCTGTCTGATAGGCTTTTCGGCCTTTCCACCATTTGTCCCGTTCGTTCTCACACTCGATGTACTTGATGAGTCCCATCCCTATTTTGATCGAGTTCGGGGTGTCGCCGGGCCAGCGGGGGGTTGAGTTTACGCTCAGCAGCGCCGGGTTCACATTCGGATTGCTACCATACCGGGCCATGTATTGAAAGCCCATTTTGGCCTGTTCTCGGTAGGAGAGTGGGTCGGAAACGTCTTTTCCATAGCGCAGCGGGTTATTTTCGCCGTCCCGCTGATCGGACGGGTAGGTATCGACCATCCACTCGGGCAGTGTTTTCAGGCAAGCCAGCACCTCAATGCCTTCAGCTTTGCAGCGTTCGTAGATGGCGTCATAGTTCCAGCCCCCGCTCAGGGTAGGGTTGAAGGAATAGTTGCCTTCGGTCGATTCGAGCTTATGCCAGTCCATATAATGCCGGATCCCGGAAAAGCTTTTGATGACGTTCATCTTGGTCTCGTTGATCTTCCAGGGCGAGTCACCGTCTTCGAAGTTCCACTCGTAGGCATTTACCCCCAGCATATCCTTAAGCTTGACCGCTTTGGGCGGGGCGGGCGTGACCGCCTGCGTTGAGGGGGTATAGGACCCGTACAGTTCGATCTCGGTAGGAAAAGCACCGTAGGTATTGATTACCAGATAGCGGGCGTTGCTGATCGGCTGATCGAGCTTGAACTGGGCGTTTCCGGTGGTCTGGCGGCTGGGGTAGGGGCCTACCCACGAGCCATACTGCTCGCCGGTAAAGGTGGCAACGGGAATCCGCTGCCACTGGTCGGTGATGATGGACAAGGTCATCGGGTTGTCCGTACAGGTGCCCGTAAAGTCGTAAAACTTTACGTTCTCCAGCGTAATCGTCTCGCCAGGCAGCAGCGGGTAATACGCATCGTACTGGGATAAGACCTTACCCCAGCCAGTTTCGACGTTGGTGTTGGTGACGCCATCGAACAGCCCTTCCAGCCCGTTGCTCACGTTCGTGAGCTGATACCAGCGCTTAGGATCGATCGGGATTTTTCTACCGGCCGACAGTGCTGATGACGACTGAACGACTTGTGTCCGGTTTACATTCTCCGCTGCTAGGAAGGAACTCGAAGCCCCCTGAGAAGCCGTGAGGGTAGCGGTGCCAGCACCTGCCACCGACGCCCGCCAGGTTCCCGACGCGTTGGAAACGGCAATGACCGATGGGTTCGACGATGTAAACGTAATGGGTGTTTGTGTATTGATGCTGGTAGCAACCAGGGCGAAATCACCGTCGTCGGTGGTTTTATCGGGTAATGCGGCAAAGTTGATCACCGCTGGTGACAGCACGGTACCTCCCTGGGTTATGTCCATCCAGTTGAAATTCCAGGCACCCCGTACCGAAAAGATACGGATGATCTGGCTCCCGGCTGGTAGCGTAGCGGTGGTGGTAAGGGTAGACCAGCTTTGCCAGCCACCCGTACGGGGAACGTCGACACTGCTCAGCACCGCCCCCGACTGGTTCCGGATATCGATCCGGCCATTTCCCCAGCTATTAGCCACGCGAAGTTTGAACGTGTAGGTGCCAGCCGCCGGGGTCGATACGTTGTAATCCATCCAGTCGCCGTCGTCGATATAACTCAGGTTGGCTCCACCGCCGGCATCTTCGGTCTGTTCAGGTCGAACGTCAGTTGCCGTATCGAAACTTTCGGCTTCCAGCTTGGCCGGCAGCGGGCGGCTTTCGGTCGCTTCGAACCAGTTCAGGTTCCAGTCGCCTTTCACGACATAAATCCGCAGGGTTTGATTGCCTGCGTTCAGGCGGGCCGTTGTACCGAACGTTTCCCAGTTTTGGGTGCCGCCCGTACGGGGTACATCGACGGTGCACAGGATGGTACCATCTGCCAGCCGCAGCTGTAATCGCGAGCCGTCGCCGTAGCCATTGGCGACCCGGAAGCGGAATGAGTAAACGCCGGTACGCGGCACACTGATCGCGTAATCCAGCCAGTCACCTGCGTCGATGCTGCCTATATTCTGGCCACCCCCGGCATCATTTGTTGTTTCGGACTGTATGCCCTGCATGGCGGAGTAGGCTTCCGCTTCAACCCGACCAGGAAGCGCTATATTTGTCGGGCGGGCGAAGGGCCAGGACGATCCATCGGGTGCTGAAGCACTTCTGCCAGACAGTAATACACCGGCAACCAGTACAGAACCTAAAAGAATAGTCGGTAAATTTTTTTTCATGGATTGAATGGTTGGATTATCATAAGGCAAAAATTAACCTTTTTGTTTGTTTTAAGAAATAAAGTAACGTATTAGGTAATTAATTTCATGTAATATTAATTTAAGTCGTTTATTTGGTTAATTAAAGTCAGTTTGTTGAAACCTATATTGGATAAATGTTTCCTTTACTACTCTTTATTGGCCTGGTGTTAGTTGGTTATCTGACCTTCAATGCCCTCTATTTATTCGTGTCGGCCGTAGCGGGTCGTTTGGGGAACGCCGACGATAAGCCTGATTCGCTGGCTGTCGATCGAGTCCGGCGAATTGCTGTATTGATTCCTGCTTACCGCGAGGACGCAGTCATTATCGGATCGGTCATCGTGAACTTACAGCAGGATTATCCCGCTGATCGCTATGATCTGATCGTCATTGCCGATTCGTTTTTACCGGCCACGCTGGAAAAACTGGCTCAATACCCTATTCAGGTTGTTCCGGTCCAGTTCGAACAGTCTACCGTTCAAAAGTCCATCGCCTTCGCCCTGAACCAGCTCCCCGAAAACCGGTACGACATCGTATTGATCTCCGATGCTGACAATCATATGGCTCCTGATTTCTTAACGCGCATCAACCGGGCGTTTGGGCAGGGCTGGCGGGCTGTTCAGGGGCATCGGACGGCCAAGAATACCAATACCAGCGTTGCCGTTTTCGACGCCATGAATGAAGAGGTCAACAACAACCTCTTTCGGGCGGGGCAGCGGGCCCTGGGCGTATCGGCAAGCCTGATCGGGTCGGGCATGGCGTTCGAGCCGGCGTTGCTGAAACAGGCACTAAGCCGGATTCAGACGGTAGGCGGTTACGACAAGGAACTTGAGATGCTGCTGGCGCTGGAAGGTATTCGGATCGGGTACCTCCAGGATGCCATTATTTACGATGAAAAAGTTCAGAATGTAGCTGTCTTTCACAAACAGCGTACCCGCTGGGTAGCCGCTCAATTGTATTTTGTCAAGGCGTACTTCAAGACAGGTATGCAGCAACTGGGCAAAGGTAACTGGGATGCGTTCAATGCGCTGGTCAAGGCGCTGCTTTTTCCCCGCATGATTTTGCTGGCTATTCTGGGCGTGCTGTTCCTGCTGACGTTGTTGATCGGTAATCCCGCCTGGATAGTGTATACCGGTGGGTTGCTGACCCTGTTGCTGGGCAGCTTGTTGCTGTCGATCCCGTCGGCGTTGTGGCAAAAGCTATCGGCACGGGATTTTCTTGTCCTGCCCTCGCTCATTTTCGGCATGTTCAAATCACTGCTCAAGTTTAAGCAGGCCGGCAAAAAATTTCTGCATACGCCCCATGCCGAAACGTCGGAGCCGGGTTGAGAAAGCTGTCACTGCCGGCGTTTGGTACAGGCTGTATTGGATGAGTATGTTTGTCGTAAATCGCCTGGTCAGGCCGTAGCTATCGTGTTAACAGGCCTAACGTCAACCCCGTATGGACACCCACTTTACCGACATCGACTCCTACATCGACAGCTTCCCTGTTCCCGCTCAGGACAAACTGAAAGAGCTGCGTCAATTTCTGCGGGATCTGGTTCCGGCGGCTGAAGAAACCATTAAATATGCCATCCCAACGTTGGTTTGGGAAGGTAACCTGGTGCATTATGCGGCCTTCAGGCAGCATATCGGCTTTTACTCGTTACCAACGAGTATCAAGTCCTTCGCGGAAGAACTAACGCCGTATAAAACAGGGAAAGGGTCAATCCGCTTTGCCCTTGACAAACCGCTGCCGTTGGACCTGATCCGTAAACTCGTCCTGTTCAGAGTTGAGGAGAATCGCCAGCGATCGGCAACGAAAAACAAGGTAAACGCTTCATAGGGTCGTAAAACGCTTTCCGTGTGCCAACGTGTTCAGGAAACACATCGTTGGTTAAGGCTCAATCTGGAGGATGTAGTCGACTCGACCGGGAATCGATCGGCCAACGAGCAGGGCTTTGATGGATCGGCCCTTGTCGAGCGCCTGCCTGATACTGGTCTGCATATGAGGCCGCTCCTGTAGCCAGCTCGTAAAGCTTTGCTGTTGATCGTGCGACAAGGTGGACCGGTTTACTTTATAAATCACCTCTTCTAGATTCATTGGAATTCAAATTTTTTGTTGGCTGGGGAGATAACACAGGCCGGGTATCAATTGGTGTTACCCCACCATTATCATTCGCTTGCCGGTACCGGCCCATCGGGGGTGTTTATCCCGATACCAACCGGTTGTGATCGCTGGGTAGCGCCAGTCTGGCGTACGCACCCATCTGGCAACCGGATAACATAATAGTTTCGTAACACCTTGTTCGATTCGTTTGCTCTTCCCCGGCGTTAGTTTTAAGCCCTCAACCAAACAGATGATTGGCCCTGTGTTCCTACCAAAAACAAGGGCTGAGGAACAGGAGTAATCAATGAACAATCATCGGAATTTTTTAAAGAAAGCTACCCTGCTCACGGGTGGTGCCACGCTGACCAACACCTTGCCACCTGCGATCGGGAAAGCACTGGCTATCAACCCGGCCGTTAACAGTACTTTTTACGATGCCGGGCACATTGTTTTTCTGATGCCGGAAAATCGGTCTTTCGATCACCGGTTAGGTATATCGCCGGAGGTAGGCGGCTTCAACGATCAGCGGGCTATTCGTCTCCCGAATACAACTAAGGTAATCCTGTATAAATCCATGTATAAGCTCGTTTTGCCGGCCCTGCTGATGTGGTTCGGCTCGGTGTGCCTGGCCGTTGCCCAGCCGGCACGAACCTACTCGCCGGCTCAGGCGCATTCGCATAATGATTACGAGCAGACTATTCCATTCTGGAAAGCCTACGACCAGCAGTTCGGGTCCCTCGAAGCCGACATATATGCCCTCGATGGTCGGCTTTACGTGGCTCATGACTCTACGGCTATCACGGCCAACCGGACGCTGGAGGCTCTTTATGTCAATCCAATGGTTGAAAAAGTGCGCGCCAACAAGGGGAAGGCATACGCCGATGCCGCCTATGGGCTGCAATGGCTCATCGACTTGAAAACACCGGCTCACATTTCATTACCGCTGCTGGTGCGTTCGCTCAGCGCGTATCCCGACGTGTTTGGTGCCGGTGGAAAGATACAGGTCGTCGTGAGCGGCAATATTCCGGCCCCTGACCAGTTTGACCGTTACCCGGCCTGGATTCAGTTCGATGGACGCCCCAATGTGGCCTACACACCCGATCAACTGGCGCACGTTGGCCTGATTAGTCAGTCCTTCACGACCTATACGCGTTGGAACGGGAAAGGACTTATTGTCAAAAAAGAGCGGGAAGCGATTCAGCGGGTCATTGAGCAGGTACACAAGCAAGGCAAAAAAATCCGGCTCTGGGCAACACCCGATAATATCAATACCTGGAAGACCCTGATGAACCTGGATGTCGACTACATCAACACCGACCAGATAGCCGGGCTTGGGCAGTTTCTGCGGCAGCGCCAGACCGCTGAATACCAACACCCCACACCCCATTCGTTATACCAGCCTACCTACCGCAACAACGACAGCCGCAGCCGGGTCCGGAACGTGATTCTGCTGATTGGCGACGGTATGGGCCTGGCCCAGATTTACGCTGGTCTGACTGCCAACCGGGGTGACCTGAACCTGGCGAAGCTTCTCAATATCGGTTTCTCGAAGACCAGCGCGGCAGATACCTACATCACCGATTCGGCGGCCGGAGCAACGGCCATGGCGACCGGGCAAAAAACGAATAACCGCGCCATTGGGGTCGACTCAACGGGTCGGTCTCTGCCGGCTATCCCGACGCTGATCCGGAAATGGAACATGGTCAGTGGACTCATCTCCTCGGGTGCTATCACCGACGCAACCCCGGCTGCTTTTTACGCCCATCAGCCCGACCGGATGTTCGAACGGGAAATTGCCCATGATTTCCTGCGCGAGCCGGTCGACATCCTGATTGGGGGCGGTTACCGGTATTTCAAGGAAGAAAAGGTGCTGGACACACTGCGTCAGCGGGGCTATCAGGTGGGAACCGTGTTCGAGCAGATGGCCGGTTTGAAACGCCCCTTCGTGCTCCTCGACGATCAGTCGGTTGTTGCCCTCCACAAAGGACGGACCGACTTCTTACAGAAAAGCCTTCAAAAAGCGCTGCATGAGCTGGAAGGTAACCCCGCCGGTTTTTTTGTGATGGCAGAAGGCGCTCAGATCGATTATGGTGGCCACGCCAACGAGATGGGCTATGTGGTCCGGGAAATGCTGGATTTCGATCAGACCGTTGGGGATGCCATTCGCTTTGCCGATTCGAACGGGGAGACGCTGGTCATCATCACGGCCGACCACGAAACGGGTGGTTTGAGCCTGCTGGATGGGAACCTGAAGCGGGGGTACGTCGACGGAAACTTCAGCACCAACGACCATTCGGGCATAATGGTGCCGGTCTTTGCCTACGGCCCCCACTCGCTGGATTTTCGGGGCGTTTACGAAAACGCCGAAATACAGCGTAAGATCATGACGATTCTACAGACCTACCAGGCGTCCAGACAACCCGTTTCCCATTAATAACTTTTCCGGAATGAGACGTATCCTCTTGATCAATTACGGCTATCCCGTAACGGGTAACCGGTACCAGTAATATACCTGTATAGGTCAGCGCTTGCCAACAATTCGCCTGACCGGGCCGGTATTTTGCGGCTATACAGTGTACTTTGTAATCTAGTTGATTTTACTAGATGGCGTATTTAGTTAACGCATCCATTCAGGTTTGTTGGTATCGATCGGTTTTGCAGGCCGTTACCGACACGCCTGCGCTGTTTCTCTCAACGAATGACTTATTTTGAGGTTGATATAACCAACTGCGAACAGGAGCCAATCCATATTCTGGGACACATCCAATCGCATGGTTATCTATGCGCTATCCACCCCGATACGTACACGATTGTTCATGCAAGTGCTAACCTGGCCGATCTGGTAGGGCAACCCATTGCCGACGTGCTGGGGCAGTCACTGGCGGAAGTTCTGAACAAAACGGACCTGCCAGCCGCCACACTCATCGAACTACTGAATGTCGGCAAGCGCAACGATTCATGGGATACACTGAATCCCTATCGGCTTCAGCTTGACGGGCGGTTCTGGAATCTGGTCGTTCACGCGTTCAAGGGGTTGCTACTGCTGGAATGGGAACCCACCGATGAACAGCCGAAAGTGGCCATGAATCAGCGGCTTATTGCCGACGCCCTGACCGAGGTTCAGTCCAGCCGCCAGTTGGCCGATCTGTTGCAAAACACCGCCCAGCGGGTAAAGTCCATCATTGGTTTCGATCGCGTAATGGTGTACCGGTTCAGTGCCGACTGGCATGGGCAGGTCATTGCCGAAGCCAGGGAGCCGGAGCTGGAACCGTTTCTTGGCCTTCACTATCCGGCCTCAGATATTCCCCGGCAGGCTCGTGAGCTATACAAAATCAATCTCGTCCGGCTCATTGCCGACGCTGGCAGTGTGCCGTCGCCCATCCTGTCGCAACCTGGCTGGCCCAACGATGCACCGCTGGACTTGACCCATTCGACCCTGCGGGCTGTTTCGCCGGTACACATCGAATACCTCAACAATATGGGGGTTCAGGCATCGATGAGCATTTCGCTGCTTTACCAGGGCGAGTTGTGGGGGTTGATCTCCTGTCATCACCATGCACCCCGTTTTGTCGATTATGCAGCGCGGCAGGCCGCTAAGTTCGTGAGTCAACTGCTATCGGCGGCACTGGAATTTCGTAAGGGAGAAGAAGACCAGAGCCTGCTTCTGCATAGCCTTGAAAACGGCCAGCGCCTGCACGAACAACTGCTGGCCGACGAGGATGTGGTGCGGGCGCTCACCCGACGTTCGGTAACCGCGCTGGATCTGGTAGCGGCCTCTGGTGCGGTATTGCTGTTTAACAACCAGCAGCACCGACTGGGAACAACCCCCGACGAAGCTGCGGTACGGGATCTGGCTGAGTGGCTTAAAACCACCCTCAGTGATACGTTTCTGGAGACCAGCCATCTCCCCGCCCTGTATCCACCCGCCGGGATATTCCGGCACCAGGGTGCGGGCATACTCGCCGTCGTGCTCTCCCGGGAGCTCAACGAATACCTGATCTGGTTCAAGCCCGAACGGATTCAGGAGGTTACCTGGGCCGGTAATCCGCAGAAGGCGGTGACCGTTAGTGACGACGGTCAGCATCGGATCGGCCCCCGGAAAAGTTTTGAAGCCTGGACCGAAATGGTACACAACACGTCGGAACCATGGGGGCAGGCGGAGGTCGCTGCTGCTATAAAACTTCGGGAAGATATTCTCCAGATCGTTACCCGGCAGGCCAACGAAATCAGGCAACTCAACCAGCGCCTGCAGGCCGCCTACGAAGAGCTGGATGCATTCAGCTATACCGTTTCACACGATTTACGGACACCCCTGTCCTCGATCCGGTGCTATTCGGAAATTTTGCTTGAGGAGTATGGCGACGACTTCAATCCCGATGCCAGAGCGCTGTTCCAGAAAGTCATCGATTCCACTGATCGGATGCGGGCGCTCATTCACCACATCCTGTTCTATTCCCGCATGGGCCGCACCGAGGTCAACACCCAGCTGGTTGACATGAATCACCTGTTGACCAGTATGCGGGACGAGATTCTGCTTACCGAGAAAGACCGCTCCCTGGCCATTGATATCGCTGATACGCCGGCTATCAATGCCGACCCGACGATGCTCTCGCAGCTGTTCATGAACCTGTTGACGAATGCCGCCAAATATACGCGGTCAACCCCGGCCGGGCACATACAGGTCAGTGGCAAGCAAACCGATGAGGACGTTATTTATTCGATAACCGATAACGGAATTGGCTTCGACATGAAAGAAGCCGACAAAATGTTCGAGTTGTTCAAACGCCTGGAAAATGCCCGGTCTTTCAAAGGAACCGGCGTTGGTCTGGCTATTGTGAAGCGGATTATTACCCGTCATCACGGCAAAATATGGTACCAGAGCGAACCAAACCGGGGCGCTACTTTTTTTGTTTCTTTTCCGCTTATAGCGGTCGATTGAACGAGATGGCTGAAATCTTATATGTAGAAGACAACGTCGACGACGCCGATATATTCAGCCGCCTGATCCGGAAGCTGGACCGTCCCGTTACGTACACAATTTTAAACAGCGGCTCCGAAGCGGTCGAGTACCTCTCGGGGCAGGGGCGTTACCTGAACCAGGTCAATCCACTGCCTAAACTGATGTTGCTGGACCTCAATCTAGTTGGCATGAGCGGCTTCGATGTGCTTGAGTGGGTACGTTCTACCGATCGGACGCGCTGGCTTTCCATTGTGGCGTTCAGCACATCCGATAATCCAACCGACATCCGAAAGGCTTACGAAGCCGGTACCAATGCCTATATCGTAAAACCCGGTACCTACCAGGCCACCGGAACCTTACTCCAGCGGCTATGTCATTTCTGGCTGGACGATAACCTCCGTAGCGATTCCCATGACTACATTACTAGACCGGCTGCGGGCTGAGACCCGTCTGTCACACGAAAAGACGGAGCACCTTCTCTACAGCGATGACTTACGGGCAGGTACACTCTCACCTGACGCCTACCGCCACCTGCTGCTTACCCATGCTGCCTATCACGAAGCGCTGGAGCAGGCCATAGACCAGCACCCGGATTTTTTCGACGCCTATAAGCCCGATACCCGCCGAAAAACACCCTGGCTACAGGCCGATCTGGCCCAACTTCAACTGGTTATACCTTCCTTGCACCCATCGGTATTTGCCGACTGGTCGCCCGTTCAATTACTGGGAGCTGCTTATGTGGGGGAGGGGTCGATGCTGGGCGGGAAAACCGTTTGGCTCTACCTGCAGCAAAGCCCCGCGCTGGAACCGCTACTCCACAAAGCGCGGTTTTACCGGGGCTACGGCCCCGAAACGGGCGTTAAATGGAAAGAGTTTGGGGCGTTTATTTCGCAGAAAGGTGCCGGACAGGCCGATCTGGTTGTGGAAGCTGCCGGACGGGCGTTTCAGGTCTACCAGGAGCTGTTCGGACAAACGCAGGCCGACAGCCGTCGTGAACTACCCCAGGCCTAAGGCGTTGTTGGGTAAACGGGAAGGAAGACCTTGAAGACAGACCCTTCATCGGGGTCAGGATGATGCCATCGGTGAAAGGCCCTACCCGCAGGCTGTTTTTAGGCTGGCGGAGCAAGCTGTTCAAAAAGTGAATTGCAGTAAGTTTGCTGGAAGTTGGTGATAACGCCGGCTGTATTCCGTATCGCTTCGTAACACGCTACCCCGTCGGGCAGTTGGTCGAGTATAGCGGTATCCACGGTAGATAACCGGAAAGTGGATGCTGACATTGAATGTAAACGTCGAGTAAGCCGGCTTTCGCGCTGCGGCAAGTCCGCCGGTTTCCCCATTTAGTTGGCGGCCGGAATGCTACTTCCCCGACGGGGACTGAAGCAGCCCGACCGCCAACTAAATGCTTCACAATTTAAGGCAGCAAACGCACTTTTTCCATACTTCAGGGGCAGGCAGTTGGCTAAAATAAGGGAGCGTT
This sequence comes from Spirosoma utsteinense, assembly GCF_014282275.1. Classification (GTDB taxonomy): domain Bacteria; phylum Bacteroidota; class Bacteroidia; order Cytophagales; family Spirosomataceae; genus Spirosoma; species Spirosoma utsteinense. The sequence continues at coordinate 1,204 of NZ_VFIA01000039.1, read as the reverse complement.
TTCATGAACATACTAGTAAGCATCTGTAATTGTGTTATTGCAAGAAATTTCCCCTTTGTATTTCATAACTTAAGCAAAACTGAAAATAGTACTTTTTTAACTAATGAGTAGTATCAATAAAGCTGAACACTTTTCAGTCGAGAAAACGGCTTGCCAAGCTGACAGCCAGGTTTTATTCAATAAAAAACGCAATTTTGCATGTTAAACAAAACTAAGTTTTGTTTAACTTTTCTCTCAGGTTAACCTAAGGTTTGATTATATAACACTACTTCTCTTATGGCCTACGACTCTAAGTTCTATATCGCAGCTATTGGTGTATCAGCTGGTGGGCAAGAACCCTTATGGAGCTTCTTCGACCAAATACCCCCTACTTTAGGAATTGCCTTTATCGTCATCCAGCATCTAAACCGGGAGTATATCAGTGTAGCCGATAAACTCTTAGCCAAGCATACCACTATGCCAGTCTGCTGGGCCAACGACCAGCAGGAAGTTAAACCCAATTGCGTTTACCTCCTGCCAATTAACAAAATGATGACGATCAAAGCTGGTTGTTTACAACTTCAGGATAGACAACCAGCGGATCTCAGCAATTGGGCCGTTGATATTTTCTTTCACTCACTAGCCAAGGGCGAAAAAGCCAATGCTATTGGTATTATTCTCTCGGGAGCAGGTTCGGATGGAACATTAGGGTCCATTCATATCCATGATGAAGAGGGTATCGTCATGGTCCAGGACCCCCAAACGGCTGAGTTCAGTGGCATGCCTAAGTCAGCCATTATGAAGGATCATCCGGTTGAGATTTTATCGCCAAAACGATTAGCTCATGCCTTAATAGACTTTGTTTCTTCTAAAGAAACAAAGTCTATTAAGGCATGAGCTAATCGTTTTGGCGATTATACAACATCCTTGACCTCAAACAGTATGAACACGACCAGACAAACCCAACCGGCCCCCGGTGATTATTACGGAACTGTGTACAAAGGCGGCTTTATTGTGCCAATTTTGGTGATAGTGGTTCTTGCAATAGCTCTCTGGTGGTTTCTAAAGAAGCGTAAATCACCCTAGTTAACATATCGCCACTTATATAAAAGAGCAGGGCTTTCTCATAAAAGCCTTTTCACTCTCATGAAGTCGAATAATTCAGTTATTCTGTCGCTAAAGCGGTCCATTTGATGGGTCATGCTGGTGCTCAAACGGTCTAGTA
>NZ_VFIA01000038.1 GCF_014282275.1 Spirosoma utsteinense | reverse complement strand
TGAGCTTTATATTGTTGTTTTTCAATGGTTTGCAACAAATCCAAGTCTTCCTTGATTTTAGTCGAGTAATTCATCCCACTAATATACGACATGAAGCTTCTGATTTAGTATAATTGTACTATCTGAATAAGTGGAAAGTGATTAAAAACGGGTTTATTCTTTCGGCAAGTAGTTTTCTAATAGTTAGTGTGATGGCTTGCCATCATAAAGAAGTTGCTAATTCCTTACTATCTAGAACTGATACACTAACTATTCTACAAACAGTTTTGGATGATGAAGAATTAATAAGCGCGGCCGTTTTATACTTTCCTAGGCGGCCTTTAAAAGTTGTTCAAAATAAGATTGTTGAGCCAGATTATAGGTTAATGTTTAATGACCAACCGGTTAAACTTTTAGTTGTAGAAGAGCAAGACATTGATATTAGAGAAGCCTATCCAAAACAGCTAATTGTTAACTTCACTAGGTTTAAAGCTATGCATAGAGATACGGTTCTCTTAGTGAGGATTGTGTATCCTGGAAACGCAACTGATGTTTATCAAATGTGTCGTAAGTATAGTGGTTCTTGGGAAATTTTATCCGACCAAAAAGGCAAGCTTTAATTTGAAAAACACAATTCAAGATTTGTTCCAAGAATTAGGTCAATAGTACTATCCCCAGAGCTGTTGTATAACTAATTTTATGTAAATCAACTTTTCTCAGAAAGGCGCAAAAATAGTGCTGACTTGATTTACCGGCTAAGTACAAAAAGACTAGTCTATTAAACTTACCGAATACCCTTTTATCACGATAGGCCGGGTTCGTGCAGAAGGTATATTTTTGAATTTGCTTTCCTGATCAAACATCGACAAAACAAATCGCTTCTGTGTTTTCAGATCGTCAATAATTAATTCCTCTCCATGCTCACCAACTAAGTAAATATTAGCTCTATCAATGTTCTGCGTCAGTAGCTTTTGTTGCGTTTCTCGATCTAAAATAAACTCATACTGCAATTTTTTACCTTGGAACACCCTAGCTCGGACGCTACCATGAGGCTCAAGCTTAACCATGACTTTTCCATTTAAGGTTTGTACCACAGTCGAACGATCAACACTAGAGGCTTCCTGATACGAAGCCAATAAGAGAAGTGCAGATAAGCAGATTGATAAAAATGATGATCTGCTATTAAAGTTGAGTCCTTTCATAACCGATGATATTTAGGTGTATTGATTTTTAAGAGCAAGATAAACAAACTAACTGTTAAAACTACATTTATAGTTAAAAGTTGTATAAGTGTGATTATGTTAATACAGCAGCTCCGTACAAGGCAGTCCCGGATACCAAGCCAATCAATGCCCCTACCAAGATCTCCAATAAGGTGTGCCTCCCTAACACTAGCCTAGAGGCTCCAATTAAGATTGCGAAAACCCCCATCATTAATCCCAAAGGTTGATTGATACTATAGACCGCCCAAGTTAGAAAAAAGGAAAGCGACGTATGTAAAGACGCTTTGATATACCGATTTACCCCGTATGAACTAACAACCAACAGCAATGTGCAGGCAGTTCCGTAGCAGAAGGGGCGGGGTTGATGTGTAATAAACAAAATTCCTGTCATTAAGGATATTGCCCCAATCAAGACTGGATAGAATTGAGCGCGTTGTCTTTGATCTGACACATCAAAATTAGTGTATTGACTCTGCTTAACTTTTTGGTAGTTGTACCATGAGATAGGTATGACTACTCCACCCAGTAGCAATGCGGAGATGATAATGGCATTTCTGGTCGGCAACTGTTGGAACGTTATATAGAGGACAAATAAAGAAATTGTAAGAAGGGGATGTCCTAGAACGGAGAGTGCCTTTGCCGTTCTGTAGATGAAGGGGGAAACCGTTTTCATGAGTAAGTACTTGGGGTGACCACCAAACAGAAGGTGACGAGTTATTGCTCATAAGCTTACCTACAAATTCTTCTGTCGTATAATCGATGTGGCTGTTGCAAAAGTCACAGAACTATTTGTTGAGCCAGCTAAGATCCCCAACGATGAATAGTTTTAGGCCATGAAATAGCAGGCAGAATCGTTTGGCCAAGTGCCTAACCGGCTTTTGCAACAGCCACATCACTTATATAACAACGTGAACTATGGATGATTTAAAAAATGAAATTATGCACGTTATTGTCATGGCTCCGGCCACCCAGCCCGACAAAATAAACGTATTGAATGTCAACTACTTAACCAGTAAGCTACCCATAATTCACTTTTAAAAACAGGAAAGCCACTCTGGGTAGAATGGCTTTCTGTAATGAACACAGGTAAAATGGCGGCTGTTATTTGGCAGCTTTCTTGAAAATAGCGTCATCCACTTTAGGATTGACCATAATCTTGGTCGTCAGCATGTTCAGCGTTCCCATCTGGGCATTGGCAATTTCCATGGTGTTAGCGAACTTGATACCGTCAGTGTCTTTATAGTCCGAAAATCCGATTTCTCCTGCCTGGCCGTTCATATCCATTTTCACTTTACTGACCATGTACGTAGCCGCATCGAGGTACTCATCGATCACCTGGCCATCTTTCGTGGTTATTTTGAGGTGGTAATTGTCTTTGCCATCTACCTTCTCGTTACCCACCAGCTCCACTTTATTACCTTTCTCTTTATAGCCAACCAGCGGGCCGAACGGGTCGAGCTGGCCGACCTGCTGCTTGATCTGATCGGCGGGCATGTCTTCGGGGTCGCCGGTGCCGCCCATCATGGCCGGACGAATCATCCAGCCCGTTGAACCGTCAACGACCTGTACCATCGAATTGCCCATCACCGACGATTCGGTGCGCATCGACTTACCCACGACGATCGTGGTTTTGCTGGGGATTTCCATGCCCTGCACCGACAGTGACCGCTCGGTAACCAGCGTCGTTACGCCTTTTAGCTTATCCATGCCGCCAAGAGCAGCCACGTGTTTGTCGACAATGTCGTCTACGGTTTGGGCATAAGCACCTACTGAGGCAAAGACAGCCAGCGTAGCCGTCAGTATTCTGTTCGTTTTCATTCGAATTGGTTTTTGTTTTAGTTGGTAGGTAAGATTGATTCAGGAAAGCAAGATACGGGCTGAACGGTAAAATCCGGTCTGGCCTTACTGCCGGGGCGTTCCTCCGCCACCAGCCGCCGGAGCCTGACCAGCTCCGTCGCTTTTTACGTCATCGTTATTAACCGACTTGGCTTTCTTGCGGGGCGCGTCCATCGTCATTTTCCCGATTTTATAGGTGAAAGTTACCCGAACACCCCGGTTATAAAGATATACGTCGTTCACCTGATTGAACTGGGGCGAGTTGAGCACGGTGTGGATATTGAACCGGCTGGTCAGGAAGTTTTCGGCGGCCAGACCTACGCTACCCTTCTTGTTGGCAAACTCTTTCTTGACGCCCACCGTGTAGAATCCGAAGCCGCCCTGGGTACCCTGTAACTGCACCTGCGTCCCCTGCATGAACCCGAAGGCCTGCGCCCCCCAGCCATTCTTGAATTGTGCCGATGCGAACGAACCCCCACTCAGGTTGAACCCGGTATTGGTCAGTTCCTGAGACAACCCATCGACGCCGGTCGTTTGCCCGGTCAGGCTGGTGTAGAAGAAATTCAGAAACACGCCCACGTTGATTTTTGAGGTTATGGCCACATTGGCAAACGTGTTAGTCCCATAGGTGTACTGGCGGCCAATGTTCTGGTAGGTGGTAACGATAGCTCCCACCAGCGTATCCGACGGTTCCCGTATCTGCGTGATGGCGTTGTTGGTTACCCGCCCGAAGAACGTAGCATTGACAAACGTCTTTTTGATGGTCTTGCTCAGGCCCAGCTCAAAGTTATTGGTTAACTCAGGCCGCAGGGCCGGGTTACCGATGGTGATGTTCTGCGGGTTAGCCGCGTTGAAGTTTGGGTTCAGCTGTTGCAGGCCGGGCCGCTGAATCCGGCGGTTGTAGGCCAGTTTTACGGTGGTGCCTTTGATGGTCTTCGAGGCATTCAGGCTGGGCACCAGCACGCCATAGTTACCGATACCGATAGGCCCGTCTTCTTTCGTACTGGCGTCGATAAAGGTGTGTTCGTAGCGCAGTCCCCCCTTCAGTGTATACCGTTTCTTAGTGGTGTAGGTATACGAGGTGTAGCCGGCCGCAATGTTCTGGTGGTACAGTAAGGACCCCAGGGTACCATTGTTCTCTGTCGTGAACCCACCCGTTGGCCCGGCCAGCAGGTACTGGTAATCGCTGTTCACCTCCCGGAAAATCCCTTTAGCCCCAAACTCGATCAACTGATTTTTTTTGATAGGCGTCTGGTAATCGGTCTGGAGGGTGAACTCCTGATTGACGTTTTTATTCAGGTTCCGCTGACGGCCGGTGAGGGCCTCGGAGCCGTTGAGCAGATCGGCGTCGAAGTTATTGGTCAGGTCGTTGCGGCTGTAGAGGGTCGAGATGCTCCACTCCTGCTGGGGTTTGAAGGTATGCAGGTAATCGAGGTTCATGTCGACGGTACCCGACAGGTTCTTCGACTCCACATTCCGGTTGGAGACAGAGCCAGGCGTTCCGTTGGTGAAAAGACGCGTAACCAGGTCCTGCTGGCTGATCATGTTCCGAACGCCATACCGTACCCCCGCCGTCAGACTCTGGTTTTTGGCCAGGTCGTAATCGAAACCAAGGTTGTATTGACCAAATAACCCCCGGCTGTCACCATCGCCCGTCTGGCGGGTCAGCGTCGACACTCCGCCGACTACGCTTGTCTGTTCGAGCGATGTTTTGGTGATGGTGTTGTACATAGCCCGGCCGAAACCACCCAGCGTGAAGCCCGCTTTACCCTTGCGGTAGCCGCCGTTGAGCGACAGCAGCGACCCCCGGTTACCCACGCCTGAATCGACGTTGAGGTTGAGGCCCTGCAAACTGTTCTTTTTGGTGATGATGTTGATAATACCGCCCGACCCTTCAGCGTCGTACTTGGCCGACGGGCTGGTGATAACTTCAACGGTTTTGATCTGATCGGCTGGGATTTGCTTGAGCGCGTCGGCCACGCTGCTGGCAATGATGGTAGACGGTTTGTTGTTGATCAGCACCCGGATATTCTGGCTACCGCGCAGGGACACGTTCCCATCCAGATCGACCGTAAGCAGGGGTACTTTACGCAGGATATCGGTGGCATCTCCCCCTTTGGCGGTAATGTCTTTGTCGGCATTGTAAACCAGCCGGTCTACTTTCTCCTCGATCATGGCAGCCTGTCCGGTCACGGTCACCTCATCGAGTGTTTTCGTACTTGAACTCAGTTTTATCGTGCCTACATCCAGACTTTGCCCGTTGGCCAGGGTCAGGCTTTCGATGGTTTTGTTACGAAACCCGACGAACGTAATCAGAACCCGGTAATCGCCGGCAACGAGCTTCGTCAGGGCGAATTTACCTTTATCATCCGCCACCGTTCCGTCTACGGCCTTTCCGGTGGTTTTGTTATACAGCGCGATGCTGGCAAACTCAATCGCTTTCGCCTGCGTCGAATCGACGACAGAGCCCGTTATTCGGGCGGTGCCTTTAGGACTCTGGTCACCCGCCGTACCGGGCAGCGCTTTCGGTTGAGCCGTACCGCCCCCCATAGGAAACTGAGCCTGGGCCGGGGTAAATAAACTGGCGGTTAATAACGAGGTGGCAAGAAGTAAAATTTTAGTTTTCATGGACTTGTGCTTGGACACTACAAAGGTGTATCCAGGAACAGACGCCCGAAAATGAAAGCGGATAAAGGCACGAAACAACCGGATGGACGCGGGTTAATGAGCGACGAACGGCTTACGATGAGCGAAAAAAAACGGCCTCACCAGCCCCAGGAATCCAATAAGCATCAGTTGTTGGTAGTGACAATAACGCGCTGGTAGCGGGTCAGTTGGGGCGTTCGGGCGTCGGTCACTTCCAGAATCAGGTGAATCGTTTCACCGCTAGCGGCATCGGCGGGCACCGTGAACGAAGCCTTTTGTTTGTCGGCATTGACGAGCTTAACTTTCCCTTTATACGTCCCAACTTCGTCATACTGCCACCAGTTGTAGGTGAGCGCGTCACCGTCAGGATCGGTAGCAGAGCCGCTCAGAAAAACGGCCTGACCGGGCTTCGCCGAGAGCAGTGCGCTATGGCTGAGTTTAACAACCGGCGGGTGGTTGGCTTTTTTGTACGACTTCACGCACCAGTCGGCACGGGCGGCAAAATCGTTTTGCAGCACCGGAATCCAGCGTGTTTGTGGATAGGCGGCATCCTGCTTTTTCGTAAACGGATTGTAATCGGTGACGCCTTTACCGTCCTCCCAGCGGTATGGATTCGAAGCCGACCGAACCATCCGTCCACCCCAGCCGCCGTACGAAATGTCGTCCATACTCCGCAGGCCCACATCGATCAGGTAGAAGAAAGCCGGCGAGTCACCTTCGGAAATAAAATCATACTGGCTGCGGTCGTACTTTTTCGCTTCTGCCATGTCGCCATGTGTGTGTTCGGGGTCGCCGGGTAGCTGGCGGCCATCGCCCCACAGGTAATAAGCGTCGAGCAGCGGACCATGCCCGAACTTGATCTGCTCGGCAAACCACGCCCCACCCAGATAGGGTTTCAGCTCAGCAGGCACCACGCGGGGCCACAGGTAGGCAAAGCTCCAGAACTGGTCGGAGTTGTAGAGCACTTTGATCGTCGGCCAGTTGGGCGCAATGTATTTTTGATAGGTCGCATCCTGATCGAGAACCGCATAGATCACAGCCTTGTCAGACACCTTTTTGGCGATAGTCGGCCAGTCTGCGGTATTTTTATAGGTATTTTCGATGGACTTGAGGGCCCGGGCTACGGTGTTGGTGCCACCCCATATTTGCAGATAGACCGGACTGGGGTCGTTATCGAGCAGAATTTTTTTGATAAAGTCCGAGCCTTCGGTGTCGGTGCTCATCTCACCCTCAAAATCGATGTTACCGACCTTGACCAGACGCTGGAGTTTTTCGGGTGTTGGGTATCCGGGGGCATGCTTGCTCAGGTTGGGATACACCTGGGCATATTTATCGATGTATGCCTGCATCCAGGTCGTACCGGGCCAGCGGAGGTCGGTTCGTTTGCCATACCGCTCGGCGGTGGATGGCATTTCCGACGTCATCGTTGTGCCTTTGCCGTCACCTTTATAATGCCACTGCGAACTACTGTAAACCAGTCCCACAATATCGAACTCGTTGGCATAGAGCAGCAACCGGACAAACGTATCGACATCGTCCACTTCACCATCGGTGGTAACGACAGTACGTGGTTTGGCAGACGGCGGGTTGGCCGTCTGGGCATGAAGCAATGGGCAAACAACGGTTACCAGCAGGGCCAGAAGCAATCGGACTTTCATAAGAGTGGGGGGATTAAACGGGCGAAGATACGGATTTGAAACACCCTACTCCTTATTGAGCCTTATCCTGCACCAGTTTCAACGCTTCCTCATCCTTGTACTGGACGATCTGCTCTTTCAACTGCTGCTTCAGGTCGACGGTAACCTTTTCGTATCCCTTTTTCCCGTATAGGTTGTTCAGGTTCTGCGGGTCTTTCCTGATGTCATACAATTCCCAGAAGTCGTCGGGACCGTAGAAACGGGCCAGGGTATACTGGCTGGTACGCAGGCCGAAATGGGGAGCCACGTGATGGGGCTGCGGGTATTCATAGTAGTGGTAGTAGGCCTGCTGTCGCCAGGGTGTTTTCTGGCCGGTCAGCAGCGGCAGAAACGATTTACCCTGAATTTCTTTAGGGATGGCGGTTCCCGTCAGGTTCAGCACCGTGGGTGCCCAGTCGATATTGGATACCAGGCTCTCTACTTTGGTACCGGGTTTGATAACGCCGGGATAGCGGATAACGAAGGGCGTTTTCAGCGACTCTTCATAAATGAACCGCTTGTCGAACCAGCCGTGCTCACCCAGGTAAAAACCCTGATCGGAGGTATAGATAACGACGGTATTTTTGGCCAGTCCGGTTTTGTCCAGATAGGCCAGCAACGTACCAATGTTGCGGTCCAGCGACCGCGCCGTGGCCAGGTAATCTTTCATGTAGCGCTGGTATTTCCACTCCGCCAGTGCTTTGCCGCTCAACTTCTTCCGGTCGAACTCCTTACTGACCTTATTTTCGTAATAGTCATAGAACGCGGCTTTCTGCTCGGGCGTAAACCGACTATACGATCCCTGACCGGCTTTGCTTTCATAGTCGGCATGTACTTTCAGATCATTGCTCAGGATCATGGTCTTATCGATGGTCATATCCTGTTTCTGAGCCGCTACGCGCCCTTTATAATCGTCGTAGAAGGTGGGGGGCAACGGAAAGGTAACGTCGTCGAACGACCCCAGATCAGGCAGATCGGGAAGCCACTCGCGGTGGGTGGCTTTATGACCGACTACCAGAAAAAACGGCTTCGATGTGTCGCGCTGGCTGAGCCAGTCGGTCGACAGTTGCGTCACCACATTCGTTACGTAGCCGGGACGCCGGGTTGTCTTGTTGTTGGAATCAATAAAATCGGAGTTGTAGTAACTGCCATGTCCCGGCAACACGTTGAGGTAGTCGAATCCGTGTGGCAGACTACCCAGGTGCATTTTCCCGATCCAGGCCGTCTGGTAGCCGTTCTTCTGAAGCTCTTCTGGAAAAACGGCCTGGTTTACATCGAACTGACGCTCGTTGAACTTGTAGCCGTTCATGTGGCTAAACTTACCCGTCAGCAGCGTGGCCCGGCTCGGCCCGCAGATCGAGTTGGTAACTACGTTATTATAGAGAATAGCGCCTTCACTGGCAATCCGGTCGATGTTGGGTGTTTTCATCAACTTACTCCCGTAGGCACTGATGGCCTGAGACGTATGATCGTCTGTGATGATAAAGATAATGTTAGGCCGTTCGGCGGCAGGGTTTACCGCTGGCTTAGGCCTGTAAGCGGGTATAGTTACCAGCAAAGCTGCTGTAACAACGACCCCGAGTAGGGAGCCAAAAACAATCTTTTTATTCATGACTTATTCGTTAAGGTCTTGTGCTATCGGGAGGCAACACAGCGAAAACCCGTATGCGAGAGGCCCGTATCGGGGCTGGAACTCATACGGGCGGCTGTTCGGTAACTGGTACAATAGGAATCATTACATAAAAAAGAGCCACCCCGCATAACCCGTTTGGAAACGGTGGGTTCCTGTGGATCGTAACTTTGGGCTGGTCCCTGCGGATTTCTGATATCGTTCTGCTGTGCCAGCTGCTCATAATAATCGGCCCGGTAGTAGTCGCGGCACCACTCCCATACGTTGCCCGCCATGTCGAACAATCCGTAGCCATTGGCTGGAAACGACCGCACCGGAGCCGCCCGCTCAAACCCATCGCTGACCATGTTTTGCACGGGAAACCGCCCCTGCCAGGCGTTGGCTTTGGCTTTACCGGACTCGATGGGTTCATTGCCCCAGGGGTATACCGCCTGTGACAGACCGCCCCGCGCGGCCCATTCCCACTCGGCTTCAGTAGGTAACCGCTTCCCGGCCCATCGGGCATAAGCCACCGCATCGTCCCAGGAAACCTGTACCACCGGATACTCATCCCTGCCTTCGATCGAGCTGCGGGGCCCTTCGGGATGTTGCCAGTCGGCACCCGGCACCCACTGCCACCATTGGCCATAATCGCGCAGTGAAACGGGTTGCGAAGGAGGTGTGAACACCAGCGAACTGGCGACGAAGAGGTTATCTGCGGGTTTGGGTGTGTTGGGCGGCAGTTGTTTACGAAGTTCTTCCCAGTCAGGTTTTTGCTCCGCCGTTGTCACGTAACCCGTTGCCTCTACAAACGCCCGAAACTGGGCATTCGTCACTTCCGTCGCATCCATCCAGAACCCGTCTACCGAAACCGGATGCATTGGCGATTCGTCTGGCCGACTCTGGTTGTCGTCGGCCCCCATCAGAAACCGACCCGCCGGAATGAATACCATACCAGACCGACTGGCTTTATTGACACCACCCGCCGTCTGGTCGCTTTTCACCGAGGCAAACCGCGTCGGCACGGCGGTTGTGTGACAGGTCGCGATGGGCGCGGTATCGGTTTGGGACGTCAGCGTTTTGTCGTCGGCCCGGCGCGGAACACAGGCACTAAGGCAGCTCGCAACAATGATCGAGCCCATCAGTAAGGAGCGTAAAGGCATGATACGCTTATGTTTCAACCTCAATTTCGTTGCGTGTCTTCACCCAGACACGTCGCGTAACAAGGCTGGATCAGGGTAGTTTCTACTGTACAAAGCCCGCCGAGTTTGGTAAGGCACAAAAAAAGCCAGCGCGTTGAGCGCTGACCTTCATTCAGGGTAGATTTATATTATTCGAAGGCGTTGCCATCGTACGATACTTCGGACAACTGTTTGTCCAGTTCAAAGATCTGATCGGCAGGAATCTGACCAAACAGTTCGATACAACGCCGGGCGATGTACTCTTCTTCCATTTGTTCCTTTATGTACCACTTCAGCAACTCTTCGGTGACGAAATCACTTTCGCGACGGCAAATGGCGACAATGCGGTTGATGGAATCCGTTACGGCAATTTCCTGCTCCAGCGCGCCTTCATAGATCGACCGTAACGTATCGAACTCCTGCTGAACGGGCGGAATCTCCGGAGAAATGGACGTAGCTCCCTGGTCGTTGAGGTAGTGGAAAAACTTCATGGCATGTTCGCGCTCTTCTTCCGACTGTTTATAGAAGAAACCCGCACTATAGTCGAACCCGTTTCGGTCGCACCAGCCAGCCATAGCCAGGTACCTGGACGATGAAACCATCTCCATCTGAATCTGCTGATTCAGCGCTAACTCAACGCTTTCTTTGATTGGGGTACGAAGTCTTGCCAAATCTTTCATAGTAGTGGTTTCTTGTGAATCAGTGATGGGTGATGCTCTAAATTAACAACAAAAAAGTGTCTGGCCATACAGCTCGTTTAGAATTACACACGTCAGTATAGCCTGTAAACGAATGAATTACGACAGACGACAACCGCACTCCCGCAGCAGACTGTTCAGGTCGAGCATGGCCTGTGCTCCGCCCAGTAGCTCACGCAGATGAATTACTTCGCAAAGCGTCAGGACATAACAGCGCTCAGAACGCGGGGGAGTCAGTATTTCGACATCGTCGGCAGCGTCGGTACTGAGCGCCATTTGCCGGACATCTACCGTATCGACCATACGCCGAAACTGCGCGAAATCCCGCGAAGACATCGGCGTAAAGGTATCCCAAAAGGCAAGGATCAGCCGGTTCGATGCGTCACACTGATAAACGGCACCCCGGCTGGTTTTGAATACTTCCTGATACGAATTTGGCAAATCACTCACGAGCATGACAAGGCTGGCTGATGCGACAAAGATAAAGACAGACAGTTGATTTAGACAAATTCTAAATTACTTTTCTTGCCGTTGTCGCCGTTTTCACCCTGGTAATGGGTATCCGTTCCGTTCGTCTCCCATTCAACTCGTCTGTACACGTCCAGCCAACGTTAAATCATGTACTGGTTCATTAGCCGGCTGGACGCTTTTCAGGCCAGACCCACAGCGTCGGCTCAGGAGTTCACAGGGTCCGATGCAGAAGTTGTCCGGCGGTCCAGACGCTTCATTACGGGTGTCGATGAAATCCCATGCAGGAATACGGAGATGAGAATTGTCCAGCCCGTCAGCGCCCAGATGCGCGCCGGATCAGCAAACGAAGCGTGTTGCAAACCGAACGCGATATAGAACAGGGAGCCGATACCCCGAATCCCGAAACTGGCAATGATCCAGCGCTTGAGGCCGCGTGCGCCGGTGCGCCATAACGTGAGCCAGCCACCCAGCGGACGAATAATAAGTACCAGCAACAGACCCAGCACGGCATCCTGCCAGGTTAAAGGCAGGAGTATTCCTTTAGCAATAGCCCCACCGAACAACAGCAGCAGCAAGGCAATAAGAAGCCGTTCGATCTGGTCGGTAAAGGCGTGCATATAGGTATGGTACTCATGGGTACGCTCCCGGCTTCGTATGGTGATGGCAGCGATGAATACCGCCAGAAATCCGTAGCCATGAGCCAGTTCGGTAAGTCCGTAACTGATCAGGGTTACGGCCAGCGCCACGAAGCCATACGCTGTAGTTTTGATACTGATCCGCTGTGGCAGGCCAAAAATCAGGTAAGACAGCAACTGGCCCGATAGCCAGCCGCCCAGCACGCCTACGCCCACCCGATAAGCCAGGTCATAAAGCGCCCAATGCGTCAGTTCGGCCGTTGACGTCACCGCCGACTGGGCCAGCGTGATGGCCAGATACACGAACGGAAACGCCATACCATCGTTCAGGCCAGCCTCTGCCGTAAGCGCAAACCGGACCGAATCTTCTCCGCCTTCGTTGGGGTCGCCTACCTGCACATCGCCCGCCAGCACCGGATCGGTAGGGGCCAGACCAGCAGCCAGCAGCAAGGCCGACGCGAGCGGCCAACCGGCCCATCCCCAGGCGATCACGGCAAAGACAGCAATGGTCACCACCATCGTCAGCCACACTAAGCGGATAGGTAACCGCCACCCGCGCAGGCTAAAACGCCGGTCTATCTTCAGCCCTGTCCCCGTCAGCGCAATAATCACACACAGTTCTGTCAAATGGGTAGTAAGCTCAGGGTACAGTAAAGGCGAGGGGTCTGGCAACGGCAGGGGTAACTGGTACAGCAGCCAGCCCCCAATTACGAACAGAATCGGGTAGGAAAGCGGGTATTCTTTTAACAAAGAGGGTAGCCAGGCTACCGCCAAAATAGCCACGGCCACAATGACCAGCCACAAATTATACGATCCCATATGCATTTATTCGGCGCTTCAGATCAGTATATAAGCCTCCCTGCCGGCAGTGCTTCGCACCCGCCGGACATCAGCATATACCGCTATACACCATTGATTATTAGAACTTAGATAACACCCAGACTAGTGAAGGGTTTTCAAATGACTGGTCGTATAGTGGTAACGGCATGCTACTAAAACATACCGTTATCCCTATACGACCAGTGATTGATGCCGACGATTCTTGCGTCGTTAGAAAGGGGTTTAGTGCAGCGGTCTTCCTTTTACCATACCGCCTTTTGTGTCGTCGATGCCGTGATTGACAATGAAAGCTTTATCGTCAATGCGGTTGATGCGATCCTTCAGGCGAGTCAGTTCGAGCCGGGTAACAACCGCATACAGAATGTTGGTATCCTGCTGGCTATGGCCTCGTTTTCCGTAGCCTTTCTCGCCCTTGAAAACAGTGACGCCCCGCCCCATATCCTCGGTGATCATATGCCGAATGGCTTGATGATGGTCCGAAATGATGATGACAGCGGTATATTCTTCAATACCATGAATCAGAAAATCCACTGTTTTGGAAGCCGACAGGTAAGTCAGCATGGCGTAGAGGGCCGTTTCGATGTTCAGGAGCACGGCAGCCGCGCCGAATACCAGCACGTTGATGACCATGATCACATCGCCAACGGTTAGCGCCGACCGGCGGCTGATCCAGATGGCCAGTACTTCGGTGCCGTCCAGCACCCCCCCTCCGCGAATGGCCAGACCAATACCAGCACCCAGGAAAAAGCCGCCGAATACCGAAATCAGCAGTTTATCGGTCGTTACAACCGGGTAAGGGACAACGACCAGACAGAACGCCAGCAGGCTAATGGCAATAATGGTCCGGATGGCAAAACCCGTCGAGATCTGACGATAGCCCATCCAGATGAAGGGAATATTGACGAGGATGACCAGCAAGGCCAGGTCAACGCCAGTGGTAATTTCCAGCAGCAGGGCAATACCCATGGCACCCCCATCGATGAAATTATTGGGCAGTAAAAAGCCCTTTAGCCCCATACCGGCACACAGCACTCCGGCACACAGGAAAGCCATATCTTTCAAACGCTGGATATGAGACTGAGACGAAGAGACAACAGTTGTTTGCGAAACCATACCCGTTTGTTCTTAAATGTGTTCATACGCGATAGCGTTTTAAAGTCAGTAATAGCGCAGGCAGCAGGACCAGATTGGTCAGGCAGGCCATTAATACAGTCGTGGCAACGAGCACCCCCAGGGCCGCCGTTCCGCCAAAGCCGGAAACAGCAAAAACCCCAAATCCACCCGCCAGGATCAGGGCAGTATAGATCAGGCTTATCCCCGTTTCGTGAATCGCCTGTGTAATGGCAGCCGATGGCTCAAAGCCCAGCTGAAGCTGACGTCGATAGCTGGTCAGGAAATAGACCGTGCCATCTGAAGCCAGCCCGAAAGCGATGCTAAAGATCAAAATCGTCGATGGTTTGAAAGCGATATCGGTATAGCCCATGATACCCGCAGTTACTACCAGTGGAATCAAACACGGTAGCTTCGACAGCAGGATGATCGGGACCGACCGAAACAGGATCATCCCCACCAGCGCAATCAGTCCAATGGCCAGCAGTAAACTCTCGTATAGGTTACCCAATAAATAATCGTTGCTCTGAAGGAAAACCAGGCTATGACCGGTCAGGCTAACCTTGTAGGGCGTTCCGGCAAAGAGCGAGTCCAGCCGGGGCCGCAGACGGGCCAGCAACGCTTTCAGCCGAATGGAACCCACATCGGCCATCTGGTAGCTTACGCGCGTAACCTGCCGGGCCGAGTCCAGAAACGATGGTGCCAGCGATGAGCTTTTTCCCGTCAGCGGAGTATCGCCAACGAGCTTTTTCAGCTCCATAGCGGGCGGCAGCACATAATAGCGCGGATTACCACCCCGGTAAGTCTGGTAGGCAAACCGGATAGCGTCGACCAGCGAGTTGGGTTTGGAAAACTCCGGATAATCGTCCATGATCCGTTCCATAGCCCGTATTTTGTACAGCGCCCGGCCCGCATTGCCCGTTACCCCATTGGGGGTGCCGGTATCGATCATTACCTCCAGCGGCAGGGCACCTTTGAACTGCTTCTCAATGAACCGCAGGTCGGTGTAGACCGGGTCGTTCTTGGGCAGGTCATCGACCACATACCCCTCCACCCGAATGCGGGTCAGGCCAAAGGCGCTCCCCAGCGTTACGATGGCAATAATGCCATAGATCAGTTTGCGACGATGATGCACCAGGTGATCGATCTGCGTGAGCAAACTCCGCCAGCGCCCTCCCTGCAACGTCTGTAGCTGCGCTGGCCTGGGTACGGGCAGGTAGCTGAGCAGGATCGGAATCAGCACCAGGCACACCAGGTAGACCGCCATAACGCTGATAGCCGCCACCACGCCAAACTCCATCAGCATCCGGCTATTGGTGAAGTAAAACACCCCAAATCCAATCGCTGTAGTTACGTTGGCCAGCAGCGCCGAAAGCCCGATCTGCGAGATCATCATCTCCAGCGCCCGTTGTTTGTCGCCGTGCTGCGCCAGTTCTTCGTGGTATTTATTAACCAGGAACACGCAGTTTGGCACCCCGATCACAATGAGCAGGGGCGGTAGCAAACCGGTTAGCAGCGTAATGTCATACCCGAAGAGAGACAGCGTTCCCACCGCAATGCAAACACCGATAGCCACGACCGTCATGGACAGCCAGACCACCCGGCCCGACCGGAACAGCAACCAGACCATCAGGCCCGTTACGCCCGCAGCCAGCCCCATGAACAGTTTCATTTCGCGGGAGACCTTCTTCATCACCTCCGTTCGAATGGACGGCAAACCGGAGTAATGCAGGTCGACATGGTTTTTCCCGGCAAACGCCTGCCCGTAGCGCCGGATGGTTTCTACCAGTTCGATCCGGTCGCGCGAGTTGAGCTTTCGCTCATCGAAGGAAATGGCCATCAGCGTAGCCTTCGTTTCCGGGTTGAAGAGCAGCCCTTCGTAAAAAGGCAGCGACAGCACCTGTTCTTTCAAACTATCGACCGCCAGCTGCGTTTTTGGGCGCTGCCGGATCAATGGATTCACCGTCCAGCTTTCCCCGTTTTTTCCGAGTGTATACAGCCGCGTTGTCGACAGTACCTGCTTCACGCCCGGCAGTTTACCCACGCGGTCGGTCATGTCATACCAGCCCTGATAAACAGGCAAATCGAACCAGCGGTCACTTTGCCAGCCAACGACCATGAGCGTACCGTCGGCACCGAAGCGCTGCCGGAAACGATCATATTGCTGCTGGGTTGAATCGGACAGAGGCAATACCCGGGCAACCTGGTAAGAGAGTTGCAGGCGGGTACCGAAATAAGCCATCAAACCGGTTAACAAAACGAGCAGACCCAGCCAGAAAGGGCGATAAGAAAGAATGGCACGGGCAACATAGGACCACATAGGACGAGTAGAAAACGGCGGTTGCTGAACAACAGGTTCTCAGGCAATCCGGTCATGAAAAGCAACCGGAATAACGATAGAACCTGATTTAACAACGAGACGGGAGTGATGAGAATACCGCTTGACCGACGAACGATCGTTCTGTCTGGTCATAAAAAATTGAAAAAGAAACCGCGTCAGGGCGCGTTGATGGCAATCTGATGCTCGAAGATGGGGAGCAGAAAGCCGAACGAAAAATAAGAATCATGACGTCGGCCCGGTAAGGCAATGCCCTTCAACCAGTAAAAGGCCGACAGTACCCAGGGTAAGACAAGCAGCGAAGGCAAAAACGAAAACCCTGCATGCGGACCAACCAGCGCCACCGCTTCGTAGCCATAGACCAACGACGAGAAGTCCGATTGGTCGTCAACACTTGGAGTATCGACAGACAGGGTATAGAGCTGCCTTGCCGGAACCGACGATGAGTCGATGGCCCGGATAGGCAACAGCACCAACAGCCAGACGGCAAGTAAGCCCCCTATCCATTTTATTGCCTGCCCGATATATGGAACCTTCTTTCCCATGATAGATAAGTAAAGTACGCTTTATTTCTCGGGAAGAACAACCGTTTTCCAACGCTCTCCCCTCCCGCCTGAGCAGGACGCCCATCTAAATTCCTGATCGCCAACTGGTTTCTGAAACACGCAGGAACCACGAAGCGTGCGTAACCAATGAAGGCGACAAGAATACAGATTAAATTTGTCTAAACGAAATTTGTTTAAACAAATTTGTGTTAGATATTTGTCCCGGTTCCTATAAAGAAGACGCCATGAACTACCGTAACGAGTACCACCGACTAATTTCCAACCTGCACAAGACTGATGGATATATCGTCAATTTCTTCCAGCAAAAGCTGGCACCGTTCGATCTGTCGGTACAACAATATGTGGCCCTGCGCCGGCTGTCTGAGGTTTACCCCGATAGTCTGGCAGCGGGCGAGTTAAAAGCCAAAATGGACGATCTGAACTCAGATATGACCCGGCTAACCGATCGGCTGGTTGCCAAGAACCTGGTAGTGCGTGAGGTTGACCCGCAAAACCGCCGACGGGTGATGCTCCGGCTAACGGAAGAATCCCACCAGTTTGTTGAGAAGGTAGCCAGTGAGTTTAAGGATCTTGAATCCATTGTAAGCCCGCTAACCGACGAAGAAGTCAATATAATGAATACGCTCCTGGATAAAATCAGAAAACAGTAACCATGAAAAAGTACGTAATTGGGGCTGGTGTATGGCTGATGAGCCTGAGCTGGGCAACGGCTCAACCCAGCCCCGCGAATCTGCCCCTGGATCGGGCAGTTCAACTGGCTCTGCAAAATAACAAAGGGATAAAACTGGCCGATTCGCGGACCAGAGCCGCCGAGGCCCGCGCCCAGGAAGCTAAAGACCGCAGCCTGCCCCAGGCAGCCGCTTCCCTGGCTTACTCCCGCTATAGCCTGACCGGGCCGTTCTCGCTGGGTGAAGGTAGTGACGGTAAAGCACTGCTCGGTATTCCGGCGGGGGCTTTCAACGCGACCATTGGCGGAGTCACGCTCAGCAAGGAAATCTTCGGCGGCTTTGCCGAAAAGTCGGCTCGTCTGTCGGCTGACCTGTTAGCCCGGGCCAGTCAGCTCGATGCCCGGCGCAACCGGGCCGAACTGGTTTACACCGTCACCGATGCCTATTACAACATTGTCAAGCTCGTTCGGTCAACGTCGGTGATCGAGCAGAATATCCGGCAGTTCGACGAGCGGGAACGGGATGCCCGAAACCTCGAAAAGGAAGGCATTGTAACGGCTAACGAAGTGCTGAAGATCCAGTTGCAGAAGAACAACCTGCAACTCAGTCGTCTGCAGGTGGACAAAGCCCGCCAAACAGCGCTGTATAACTTCAACCTGCTCCTCGGTCTCCCCGACGATCAGGCAGTGATCATCGACACCACCCTCAGCAACCCCGTTACAACGCTTGAGCCGCTTGCCGGTTTCCTGACGCGGGCCGGGCAGGCCCGCCCCGAAGTGCAGGCCAACATCCTGCGGGTACAGGCCGCCGATGCTCAGGTTCGCAACGTCAAAAGCAGCCTCTACCCCCACCTGGGTGTATCGGCAGGTTACAACTACATCAACCCAACGACGCGGGTTATTCCCGAAGCCAGCACCTATGTCAGTGCCTGGAATGTGGGCGCGGGGCTGACCTATAATATTGGTTCGCTGTATAATTTGAAAGGCCGGTTGAACGGAGCCAAAACAGCCGCCGAGGAAGCCAGCCTGCAAGGCCAGCAACAGACCGACCAGATCCGGTCGGAGGTTGTTACCGCTTACAATACGTACCAGCTGGCACTGGAACAGCAGAGCGTCATCCGAACCGCTGTAGGGCAGGCTCAGGAAAACTACCGGCTTACCGAATCCCGTTTCCGCAACGGGCTGGTTGGCTCAACAGACCTGCTGGAAGCCAACAGCTTTCTGCTACAGGCGCAACTCAATGTTATCAATGCCACAGTCGATGCGCAGCTGGCCTACCAGCGCCTGCTGAAAGCCACTGGCAACAACCTCAATTAATCGTAGTTAGACACACAATCATGAATACCAAGGTTTTAATCCGCGTAGGGGGCGTTATTATTCTGCTTGCCGCGCTCTTTTTTGGCTACAGCGAGTTCCGCTATCTGCAACGCTATGAAACAACCGACGATGCCCAGATCGATGGGGACGTCGACCCGGTAACGCCTAAGGTGGGCGGTTATGTAAACGAGATACGGTTCAAGGATAATCAGGCCGTACGGAAAGGGGATACGCTATTCGTACTGGACGACGCTGACTACCGTATCCGGGTAGCCCAGGCCGAAGCCGCCCTGCAAAGTGCGCAGGCGGGTGCCGGGGTAAGCCGCTCCAATGTAAATGTAGCAGCCGCTACCATCCAGAGTTCGCAGGCCAGTGTGGCTACGGCCCGCAATCAGGTAGCCACGGCGCAGGCCAACGTAACGGCCGCGCAGGCGCGGGCCCGCCGGGCCAACCAGGATTTTGAGCGCTATCAGCGACTGCTGGCCGAGAAAACAGTACCGCAGCAGCAATTCGACGCCATTCAGGCCGAACGGGATGCGGCCCAGGCACAGGCACAGGCCGCTCAGGCCCAGCTGCAAACGGCTCAGTCGCAGGTGAGCGCAGCCAGTACGCAAACCGGCGTTACGAATTCGCAGCGCCGGTCGACGGAGAGTCAGATTTCGGTAGCGCAGGCAACCGTCAAACAGCGGCAGGCAGATCTGGACCTGGCCAGGCTCCAGCTTTCCTACACCATCGTGCGGGCACCGGCGTCGGGTATCATTTCCCGCCGGGCCGTTCAGGTGGGTCAGTTGATCCAGCCGGGGCAGGCGCTGTGCTCGGTGGTCGGGCAGGAAAGTGTGTGGGTTACGGCCAATTTCAAAGAAACGCAACTGGGTCAAATGCAGTTAGGCCAGCCGGTCGACATCGACGTTGACGCGTTTGAAGGGCAGAAACTAACAGGTCGCGTCGGTTCTTTTGCTGGCGCTACGGGGGCTAAGTTCTCCCTGCTGCCACCCGACAACGCCACCGGCAACTACGTGAAAGTAGTACAACGGGTACCTGTACGCATTGAAGTTGAAAAAAATAGTCCGCTCTATGCCCGACTACGCCCCGGAATGAGCGTGAGCGTTGCGGTGGACTTACAGACTAAAGCAAACTAATGAAGTTAGGCTTCGATAAATGGGTGGTCGTTATCACGGTGACAACGGCCGCCCTGCTACAAACCATCGACTCGTCGATCGTCAACGTGACGCTCAATCAGATGATGGGTAACCTGGGCGCGTCGCTGGGTGATATCAGCTGGGTGGTAACGGGTTATGCAGCCGCCACGGCGGTTATGATCACCATGTCGGGCTGGCTGAGTGCCAAGCTTGGCCGCCGGAACTACTTTGCCGCTTCCATCATCCTCTTTACGGTGGCATCGGTCTTTTGTGGCACTTCCACCAGCGTATGGGAACTGGTCTTTTTTCGGGTCATCCAGGGTATTGGCGGAGGTGGTCTGCTCACCACGGCACAGTCGATTCTGATTCAGACCTTTCCAAAAGAAGACCTCGGCATTGCCAACGCCATCTTCGGGATGGGCGTCATCATTGGCCCCTCCATCGGCCCTACTCTCGGCGGTTATATCACCGACAACCTGTCGTGGAACTGGGTGTTCTATATCAACATTCCCTTCGGTATTCTGGCTACGGCGCTGACCTATATGTTCATTAAGGAACCCGCCGAAAAAATGCCGGCGGGTCGAATGGACTGGCTGGCGCTGATCCTGCTCATCATGGGCATTGGCGGGTTACAGATCGTACTCGAGAAAGGACAGGAAAACGACTGGTTCGACTCGGGCTTTATCACGGCCATGTCCATTGCCGCAGCCGTTGGCCTGATCGGGTTCATCTGGCGCGAGCTGAGCGTTAAACTGCCTATACTGGACCTGAGCCTCTTGCGCCGACGCCGGTTTGCGGTGGGTACGCTGTTCAACTTCATCCTGGGTTTCGGGCTGTTCGCGTCGGTCTTTATCATCCCGGTTTTCTGCCAGACGATCCTCGGGTTTACAGCCAGCCAAACGGGCTTACTGCTCATGCCGGGCTCAATCATGACCGGCCTGATGATGCCGGTAGTAGGTGGCCTGTTGCGAAAGAACTACATCTCCCCCATCTGGTACGCAGCCATCGGCTTTTTACTGTTCTTTGGCTTCTGTTTCGACCTGTCGGCCATCAGCCTCGAAGCAGGACCGGATTATTTCTTCTGGCCGCTCATCGTTCGGGGTATCGGGATGGGAATGATTTTCATTCCGCTGACGACCGTTACACTGGCCGATTTAAAGAGCATCGAAATACCACAGGGGTCGGCCCTATCGAACATGATCCGCCAGTTGGGAGGTACCTTCGGGACAGCCATCATGACTACGTACATTTCGACCCGTACCGTGCTGCACAGCTCACGGCTGGGCGACAATATCTCGCAGTATAACCCCCTGTCGGCCGAACGGCTCCGGCAATACACCGGCCTGTTCCTGTCCAAGGGCGATGCCCTGGTTACGGCCACCAGCAAAGCCTATCGGCTGATGCAGGGCTCGGTGATCAAACAGGCGCTGGTGCTCACCTATGCCGATGCCTTCCTGATCATTGGCGGCTTTTTCCTGGTGTGTGTTCCGCTGCTGCTGCTGTTCATCGGCAAGAAGATAGAAACGCCCGAACACGTCGACATGGCGATGGAGTAAGCAACCACAACCACTGCATGAAACCACCACATACCCCTTCAGCTGACTCAGACGCTACCGACTGGATGGGGCATCTGCATCAGCTGGAGCGGTATGTGGATCGGTATCTGGCAACCGGCATGGCGCAACAGGATCACGCCCTGCTCAAAAGTGCCCACCTTCTGCTTCTCCGCCAGCTCGGCGGAGGCATCACCAGCGCCGAGCTGGTTCATACACTTGGCATCACGAAGCAGGGCGTTAGCCAGCTGGTTCACCAGCTTATGCAGGGTGGCTATATCGTGTCGAAACCCGCGCCGAACGATTCCCGCGCCAACCGACTGTATCTAAGCGAACGCGGGGAAGCTGGCTTAGCGATAGCCACCACGCTGCTGGATCAGCTTCGGCAGCGCTTCCGGACACAGTTGGGTCAGGCTGATTACGAAAGTTTTGCGGAGCAGTTGGCGCAGGTCGTGGCTTTCATCAAGAAATAAGTGCTACGAACGTCAGGCAACCCGGCTCGTCTACTTCGCCACGACACTCTTTCCGTCCGTTTCACCCAACTCGCGTTCCTCGTACGAGCTTTCGCCCGGAATACCACCCAGCCATTGTACCCGCTGTTTCCATCCCTCAGGATCGTTATGCTCCAGCAGCCGGATGCCACCGGGCAATTCAGCCTCTTCATAGACGATCGCCAGCCCAACCCAGGCGAGGTATTCATTCAACAGCGACTCCAGAGGCTGGTTGCCAAAAATACACAGGTCGTAATACCAGGTCAGCGATTCGCCCGCTACGGCTTCGGTCACGGCCCGGTAATCGTCCAGCCGGTAGCCGACAAACGGCTTCCCGTACTGCTCCCACATGGTCCGCATCACGTCGTCCAGCGAACGGGCGTGGTTCGTAAGCCGACGGATGTGCAGGTCCAGAATCAGAGCCGCAATGGCTCCTTTGTGGTATACCGATACTTTGCGGTCAGGAACGCCTTTCTCATACCCATCGAGCCATAAATCCCAGGACGATTCGGCCAGCGACTGAGCCGCCCGTCCGTTGTTTTCAAAGTGGCGCTTGAAAAGCACCTGAAGTTCTTTAAGATAGGCGCTGTCGTCGAACACATCCGACTGGCGCAGTATCAGATCACCATAATAAGTGGTAACCCCCTCGGCCACGAAGCAGGTTTCAAAGTAATTTTCTTTCGTAAAATCATACGGCAGCAGTTCGGCCGGCCGGATGCGGATGATATTCCAGGCGTGAAACAACTCGTGCGACGCCACACCCAGTAGATCCTGATACAGCCCCTCCCCCTCGTCGTTCGGACCCAGCACCAGCATGGTCGAATTGCGGTGTTCAACGCCGTGGTAATGCGCAACGGGCAGAATAAGCGTCAGGAAATGGTAATCCCGTTCGGGAAATTCACCGTACAGTTCGATCTGTTTCTCCGAGAACAGGCTAAAATCCCGGACGATCCGGTCGGCATCGAAGGTGGGGTTACCGTCGGTTCGGCGCCCTCCCTGAATCCAGACATGAAATACTGTATCCTGAACTTCATACTGCACATGCTGCATGATCGGCGCGGCCATCAGCGGGCAGTCGACGAGTTCATAGAAATCGGCCGCCCGCAGCAGCCTGTCATCGTCCTGCTGCAGGCCACAGGCCACCATCCAGTTGGCAGGAATACCCAGTTCCAGCGTACAGGGCTCGTTGATACGCCCTTCGGCATACACGCACAGGTTCACCGGATTGACATAGAGCAAGGTGTCGCTCACGAAGCTACTGCCTGCATTGAGCAGATTGGGGGTCGGCAACAGCGCGTAATAATTGTACCGAACGGTTAGCTCCGAAGCCCCGTTGGTTTCCACCAGCCAGCGGTCTTTTGTGGTTTTACGGAACGGCAGCGGCTTCCCGTCTGCATCGACGATTGTAAACCGCTGTATGTTTTTAGCGAACTGCTGGAGTTCATACCGACCCGGTCGCCAGGCCGGTAACTGAAACGCAACGAAAGGGGTAACAACGTCGGTTAACCGCGCTTCAACGTCAATATAGTGGGCGGCAGTAGGATCGGCGGATAAGCGATAATGCATAAATATCGGGTAAAATGGAAGGGCTTGTACGGAGGTAACAAAGACAAACCGGTATCGTTTCCGGCTCAGGCTCTATTGTTTGGGCATTGCGGGTCGTCAGATAGTTCAAATCTAAATCAGGGCTTGATAAACTGACGCGGTTCGCGTATCTTTGCGGACTCATTTGAAAACTAGGGTTTCAGCACACATATATCATGAAAAGAACGTATCAACCATCGAACCGGAAGCGGAAAAACAAGCACGGCTTCCGCGAGCGGATGTCAACCGCTAACGGTCGCCAGGTGTTGGCCCGCCGTCGCGCCAAAGGTCGCCACAAACTGACCGTCTCGGACGAGAAGAAAGGCGAACGCTTTAAACTGTAACAAAAAGTCGTAAGTAAAGGAGAGTCATAGTAGTCGCAAGGTGTCAGCGATTTATGCCTTACGACTACTACGACTCTCCTTTACTTACGACGATCACAACTGGTATGCTGCAAACCTTCACCAAATCGGAACGGCTTTGTAGCAAAAAGACGCTGGGTGAGTTATTTAAAAAAGGTAGTGCGTCGGTTCAGACGTTCTACCTTTTTCCGTTCCGGGTTCTCTACATCCCGCATCCCCCCGATCAACCTGGCGATCTCCCCGCCATTGTCATCACCGTGCCCAAACGGGGCTTCAAACGCGCCGTCGACCGTAACCTCATCCGTCGCCGGGTTCGCGAGGCTTACCGGCTTAACAAAGCGATCATGTATCGGGAGCCAGCCGGCCCGGCCCCTTCAGGCCCCGGCCCATCGAGACCAGCCTACATTGCGTTTCTTTATACCGCCAAACAGATAATTTCGTTTGAAGAGATAGAAAAAGGAATGAAATTAGCGTTGAGGAAACTGTAGCACCGAATCTCCAGATTCGGCCGTAGCAAAACAGGTTTACCGCCGAATCTGGAGATCGGCACTACATGACTCATCCATGCGCTTCCCCAAACGCCTAACGCTTTTAGCCTCGTCGGTCCTTGTGGCAGGGGGCATCGGCTTTTTATCGTTCAAAACCGATGACCGGTTCTTCGAGATTGCCCGCAACCTCGACATTTATGCATCGTTGTTCAAAGAGCTTAACCTCTATTACGTCGATGAGGTGAACCCGAACCGGATGGTCAAAACCAGCATCGACGGCATGCTTAAGGCTCTCGATCCCTACACGAACTTCTTCGCCGAAGACGAAATCGAGGATTACATGACCATGACCACCGGCCGCTATAACGGCATCGGGGCGCTCATCGGCCAGCGGCAGGGCAAGAGCATCGTGCTGATGATCTACGAAGGAACACCGGCCGAAAAGTCGGGACTGCGCATCGGCGATGAGATTCTGAAAATAGATGGAGCCGACCTCAAAGCCCGCAAAGGCGACGGGTCGACAGATACCGGCAAACTGCTGAAAGGTCAGAACAACACGGCCGTAAAGCTGACCGTTCAGCGCTACGGTCAGAAAGAACCCGTTGACCTGAGCGTTATCCGCGACGTGGTAAAAATGACCAACGTGCCTTACTACGGCATGATCTCCGACGAAGTTGGATACATCGACCTCAAGGATTTTACGGGAACAGCTTCGCGCGAGGTGCGTACGGCGTTTCAGGAGCTGAAAGGCAAAGGCATGAAAAAACTTGTGCTCGATGTGCGCGAGAATCCCGGTGGATTGCTCAACATGGCCATCGACATCTGTAATACGTTCATTCCGAAAGACTCGGAGGTGGTGACGACGAAGGGAAAAGTGACGGAGTGGAATAAAACCTACACGGCCCTGAATCCACCGCTCGATCTGGAAATGCCGATCGTCGTGCTGACCAATAGCCATAGCGCGTCGGCAGCAGAGATCGTATCGGGAGTGATTCAGGATTATGACCGGGGGGTTCTGATCGGTCAGCGAACGTATGGCAAAGGGCTGGTGCAGACCACCCGCGAACTGTCGTTCAATACCAAGCTAAAAATCACGACCGCCAAATATTATATCCCCAGCGGACGCTGCATTCAGGCCATCGATTACAGCCACCGCAACCCCGACGGCAGCGTCGGTAAAATCCCGGATTCGCTCAAAACGGCCTTTAAAACCAAGGCGGGCCGCGTTGTGTATGACGGTGGCGGTGTACTGCCCGACATTGCGCTGGAAGCGCCTACGCCGACCCCGATTGCGTTAAGCCTGACCAACAAAGGGCTGATCTTCGATTATGCCGTCAAGTACCGTCACGAACACCCGACGATCAAACCCGCCCGCGAATTTCGCCTGACCGATGCCGAGTATACCGACTTCGTGAAGTGGGCAAACGATAAGGAATACGACTACACGACCCAGGTTGAAAAGGACCTTGGTACGCTGGAAGCATCGGCCAAGAAAGAAAAGTACTTCGATCTGATCCAGGATCAGTTGAAGGCGCTGAAGACGAAAGTATCGCACAGCAAAGACGCCGATATGATGACCTTCAAGGCCGAGCTTAAAACGTTACTGGAGCAGGAAATAGCAGGGCATTATTACCTGCAAAAAGGCTTGAAAGAAGCATCCTTCGCCACCGACCCCGAACTGAAAGCCGCCCTCGATCTCTTCAAAGACATGGGCAAATACACGTCTATTTTGAAGGGAGGAAAATAAAAGGAGGAAAGGAGGAAAGGAGGAAAGGAGGAGGGAGCTGGCGCATGCTGAAAGACGCGCCAGCTCCCTCCTCCTTTCCTCCTTTCCTCCTTTCCTCCTTTCCTCCTTTCCCCCCTTTCTCCCTTTCTCCTTCTCCTCCTTTCCTCCTTTCCTCCTTTCCTCCTTTCCTCCTTTCCTCCTTTCCTCCCCTCCCCCCATGCTCCTTCTCTCCCTCGATACCTCAACCACTGTCTGTTCGGCTGCTCTCCATCAGGATGGCACTTTACTGGGTTGCTACGAACTGTTCACCGAGCGCACCTCGTCGGCGATGCTAACGACCCTGATCAACGAGGTGGTGCAGCATACCGGCCATGAACTCAACCAGCTCGACGCCATTGCCGTTGGGAAAGGACCCGGCTCGTACACGGGCCTGCGTATTGGCGTGTCGACGGCCAAAGGACTATGTTTCGCGCTCGATAAGCCGTTATTGTCGGTGAATACGCTGGCTGCCATGGCCGAGCAGATTCGGGCGTTCTACCCCGCATCCTATACCCTTTGCCCCATGATCGACGCCCGGCGAATGGAAGTCTACTGCGCCTTTTACAGCGCGGCCGACGGTCGGGAGCTACATCCTACAGCCGCCGAGATCATTAATGAGCAGTCGTTCGGTAGCTGGCTAGCAGATGGTCCCGTCGTCTTTTTTGGTGATGGAGCCGCCAAATGCCGGGCTGTGCTGGGCGAACACCCCAACGCCCTGTTCCTGGATAAACTCGTTACTCCTTCGGCCCGAACGGTAGGGGTCTTGGCGGGTCAGGCCTTTACCGAAGGCCGGGTTGAAGATGTTGCTACGTTCGAGCCATTTTACCTGAAAGAGTTTATGGCGGTGAAACCGAAAGCGGTGGCTTTCTAACACAGGCAGTTGCTTCCGGAAAGCTGGTGATCAATCGACGCGGGAAAGAGATTGCGGGATTCTGGCGTTTTTAGCCGTATTTCGCCCCGACAACCGTTTCTACTCCGCTTCTCGTGCAGATTATCGTTGACATTGGCAATACAGACGCCGTTTTCGGTCTTTATACCCAGGCTACCTGGCAGCATATCTGGCGGACGCCCGCCCGGCCCGACGAACCCGCCGAATCGTATGAGAAACGACTGAGGCTGTGGCTTCTCGAAGCGAACATCTCGCTGAGCGCTATCCAAACGACCGTTGTCAGCAGCGTCGTGCCAGACCTGACGCCCACGATGCGAAGCATGCTCGGTGGATTATTCGGTATTGAACCCATTGTGGTCGGACCAGGCGTTTACCCATTGCTACCGCTTGAGATTCTGCGTCCCCACGAAATTGGGGCCGACCTGGTTGCCAACGCCCTGGCGGCCTACACCCTCTACAAGCGTAATTGCGTGGTCGTTGATTTTGGAACGGCCCTGACGTTCACAACCGTGTCGGGCGATGGTAAGATTCTGGGCGTAGCCATTGCACCGGGTTTGAAGACGGCCATCCGGTCGTTGTTTGCCAATACGGCTCAGTTACCGGAAGTGCCCATCGAAGTGCCTGACTCGGCATTAGGTCAGAATACGACCCAGGCCATTCAGGCAGGCGTGGTGCTGGGGTACGAGGGCCTGGTCCGTTCGTTGCTCAACCACATCCAGGCCGAACTCAACGGCGACTGTATAGCGATTGCTACCGGCGGGCTATCGGGCCGGATTCCATCGCTCCATGTCGCTTTCAGTGCTGTCATCCCGTCGCTGACGCTGGAAGGAATCCGACTGATTGGCGAGCATGTGACAACGACTGTAAGTCGGTGACCAGCAGGCGGTGAGCTTCCTCTACAGCCTGAGTATGTTATTCCTCAACCGCCCTGATTTTCAAAAGATTAGTTCCTGTCCGAACAAATTTGTAGTCGTTGACTAACCCGTTAAAAGTCAATAAATTGACTTGATTCGTAGGGGTAAAGTACAACTAAACGAATTCAAGTGCCATCCTTCTCCTACAGGCTGGTAAGGCTCGAAACTGGCATAGAATTTTCTGTTTGCCCGCTATCTCTCTTAGACTGAGAGTAGACAGCGTTATGAAACAGTATATATTTTTGACATTGATAGGGCTGAGCCTTGCGGGAGGCAACGCATCAGCCAAGCCGCCGACGGTGTGGCATACAGGAGTACTACTCCTGTCGAACGGTACTGAATTGACCGGCGATTTAAATTATAACTGGAAAGCTGAGATTGTGCAGATCCGGCTGGGCGATGGAATAAAAGCCTATTCAGCTTTTCATGTCAGGGAGTTTACCTACTTCGATGATAAAATTAATACCCTCCGCAAATTTGCATCGGTCGAGCACCCCATCCGGTCCTCGTTGCGTCGTCTGATCGTGATGGAGCAATTGATGGAGGGGCCAATGACCGTCTACCGTCGGTTACGTCATGCCCGCGAACCGATCGCGAAGCGAAACCTCTCCTCCTTCGGTAACGACGCAGAACTGACCCAGAACCTCGACAGCTTCGATTATTTCGTTTATAAAGACGACGGCGTTGTTAAACTGGACCATTTTGTACGTGATATATGGCCGGTTATGCAACAGGAGTATCATAAAGAATTGACTCAGTATGGGACAACGCTGCTCATCGACAGAAACACTACCCTGGCCCGCCTGCTGTTTATCAACCAGTACAATAGTCTGAAAGCCAAAACCGCAGATGAATCGGCAGGGGCAGCAGCGCCAGGCATGTATGGTGGCCTGTAACGGAACGAGCGAATGCTACCAGTTTCAGGAGCCTAGAGCAGGCACAGGCAATCAGGCCTCCGATTGAGGGGGCGTTCCATCCTCATCGACCGGATTCGGATTCCGCTTTTTTCGCTTGCGCAATGCGTCATTGAGCAAATACTCGATCTGGCCATTGACACTCCGGAATTCTTCCTGCGCCCAGCGCTCCAGCTCTTTCAGCGTTTCGGGTTGAATACGTAAGACAAATGCTTTTTTTTCAGCAGCCATGAGAAAAGGGACGAAGGGGAGAATGGAGGAAAGAGATGAGGGGAGGATAGCAGTCTGGCCTATCTTATCAGGCTGCGTCAGCCTCCCCTTCTTCCCTCCTCGCTTTCCTCCCTCCTCTTTTTAATTATACAGCGTTCCCGCATTGACTACCGGGCTAACCGATTTTTCGCCACACAGTACCACAAGCAGGTTACTCACCATAGCGGCTTTCCGTTCCTCATCCAACGAAATTACCCCGTTTTGTTCAAGTCGTTCCAGCGCCATTTCCACCATACCAACAGCACCCTCGACAATTAGCCGACGGGCGGCTATCATGGCTGATGCCTGCTGACGCTGTAACATGGCACCGGCAATCTCGGATGAATAGGCCAGGTGGCTAACCCGCGCTTCGATAATGTCGACACCCGCCCGTTCGAGTCGCTCGTTTAGTTCTGCTTCCAGGAACATATTGATCTGACCCGTGCTGTCGCGTAAGGTCACCGACGAGGTTTCGTCTTCCATATGGTCATACGCATAGGAGTTGGCCAGTTTCCGGACGGCGGCTTCGGACTGGATCTGTACGAAGTTCACGTAGTTGTCTACCTCGAATAAGGCCTTGGCCGTATCTTTTACCTGCCAGACAACAACAGCCGCAATCTCGACGGGATTACCCATTTTATCGTTGACTTTCAATGTCTGCCCGTTCAGGTTGCGGGCGCGCAGGCTTATTTTGGTTTTGTTATAGAGTGGATTCACCCACTGCAGGCCCGTTTCTTTGATGGTGCCTACGTAGTCGCCAAAGAAAGTAGCGGCCATGCCCTCTTTTGGATAAATAACGACGATACCTTTTAAAATGAACATACCCGCAAAGCCAAGCAAACCAGCCAGAAGCCCACCCTTATAAGTCAAGGCAATAGCGGCTGTAGCAAAACAGACCAGGGCAATCCCCAGATACAGGTACCCGGAAGCGGACGTAAGTTTTTTCTCCTGCATGATCGTAACGGTTTATGTCGGTTAACTAGTATCAATTTGATATCACAATGATAGTACACCTTTTTACCTTTTCCTGATAAACTTGCCAAACGGTTAGGCGGCTCCATCAGCGGCTTCTTCGGCTGTATCACTGTAAACGCCAATCCTTTTCGCTATTTTTGCGCCCTGAATAATAAGAAACCAATAAACCCCAGGGTGTAGCAAACAGCCCGTTTTCCCGGTTGAAGGGAACAACAAGCCATAGCGTCTGTAGCCTGGTGGTTAATTCAAAAGGTAATGCTGAGCGAACAAGAGATAAACCGCCGACATAAGCGCGAAGAATTAATGCGGATGGGCATAGACCCCTACCCCGCCGATCTGTTTGACGTAACCCACACCATCGACGCCATCCGTGCGGCTTTCAGTGATAAGACCGGTGCCGATACGCAGGGGGGCTACGAACCCCATCTTGATTTCTCGACCGATGCTCAGTTTGGTACCATCCGGCTGGCCGGACGATTGATGAGTTTCCGGATTATGGGCAGCGCGTCCTTCGCCGAAATGCAGGACTCCACCGGTCGCCTGCAGCTGTATTTCCGGCGCGACGACCTGTGCCCGGACGAAGACAAGACGCTGTACAATACCATATTCAAAAAGATGCTCGATATCGGTGATATCGTGGGTATCGAAGGAAATGTGTTCACGACCCAAACCGGCGAGTTATCCATCCACGTCCGGTCGTTCAAAATCCTCAACAAGTCGCTGCGGCCGTTGCCGGTGGTAAAAGAAGGGATCAACGAAAAGGGCGAGAAAGAAACGTACGATGCCTTCACAGACCCTGAGCAGCGTTACCGCCAGCGGTATGTGGACCTGATCGTAAATCCACAGGTGCGTGATGTGTTTATAAAACGCACCAAACTGGTCAACTCGATCCGGCAGTTTCTGAGTCAGAAAGGATACCTGGAAGTGGAAACCCCCATTTTGCAGCCCATCCACGGCGGGGCAGCCGCCCGGCCCTTCCAGACGCACCACAACTCGCTCGACATGACGCTGTACATGCGGATTGCCAACGAGCTGTACCTGAAACGACTCATCGTGGGCGGCTACGACGGCGTGTTCGAGTTTGCCAAAGACTTCCGCAACGAGGGCATGGACCGCACCCACAACCCCGAGTTTACGCAGGTTGAGTTCTACGTAGCTTACAAAGATTACCTCTGGATGATGGATACCATCGAAGAGATGGTGGAAAAGGTAGCGCTGGACGTAGCCGGTACGACCAAAGTAACGGTGGGCGACAATGTGATCGATTTCAAACGCCCCTGGAAACGCCTGACCATGTTCGAAGCCATTCAGGAGTATACCGGCGTCGATGTATCGGAACTGGACGAAGCCGGTTTGCGACAGGTAGCCGAAGACCGGGGTATCCGGGTCGACAGCACGATGGGCAAATCGAAACTGATCGACGAACTGTTCGGCGACGCCTGCGAGCCAAACCTGATCCAGCCGACCTTCATTACCGATTACCCCGTCGAGATGTCACCCCTGACCAAAAAGCACCGGAGCAAACCGGGTCTGGTGGAGCGCTTTGAAGCTATCTGCAACGGGAAAGAAATAGCCAATGCCTATTCGGAGTTGAACGACCCCATCGATCAGCGTGAGCGTTTCGAGGAGCAGTTACGGCTGGCTGAACGGGGCGATGAAGAAGCGATGGCCCTGGACGAAGATTTTCTGCGGGCCCTGGAATACGGTATGCCCCCTACCGCGGGTGTTGGCCTGGGTATCGACCGGCTGGCTATGATCATGACGAATCAGCCTTCGATCCAGGACGTTCTGTTCTTCCCGCAGATGCGACCAGAGAAAAAAGCCGACCTATCGACCGATAGCGACTTTGTCGAAGCAGGCGTCCCGGCCGAATGGGTACCGGCGGTACAAAAGCTGGGTTACCTGACGGTGGATCAGCTTCGCGCAGCCAGTCCCAACAAACTGTTCAACGACCTCGGCGGTGTTCGCAAGAAACTGAAGATGGACGCCCCCATGCCCAGCATGATCGACGTTCGGAGCTGGACCGGCAATTAATACGTTAGAGGCCAGCATCAAGGCTACGAAAAACCCCATCTGATCGTCGGATGGGGTTTTGTATTTTTAGTCGGACTGTATAGCTCAGTAGTCCGATTCCAGTTTCAGTACTTTCACGGCGTTGAGGCCTTTTTTGCCGTCAACGACATCAAATTGAACCCGGTCTTTCTCGCGTATGGTGAGTCCATTAAGACCGGTAATGTGGACGAAGATGTCCCGGTTGGTATCGTCTTCAACGATAAATCCGTAGCCCTTACTCTCATTAAAGAACTTTACTATACCTGTTTGCATAAACTGAAAAGAATTAAATTAGGAAATATGTAGAGGGTTAGTTGGTAACAAAGGGTGAAGAACGGCATCTACCAGATAAAAAGTTGACTCATCTAACTGATAGTCAGCAATGTTTATTAAGATAAGGGTAACCGATCGCCAGGGGTTGAATCGACATTCGTTTCGCCACAAATAAAGTAAAAATGTTCTGACTTCAGGTAGCTATACACTACTTTTTGACGATATCAGCTACGTTTAATTCTTTTTTCTTCGTAAACGGCAAACAATCTACAGAATGAATTCGTTAGCTTTGCCAGAGGTGGCATCAACGTATAGGCTTTATAAAGCGTTGATTTTGTAGCGTAAACTGGTATGGAAAAGATTAGATATTTCGTTGAAAAGCAGGCTTTTGGTGTATGCACCCGCCTGGGCGAGAAGATGAGTATCTCTGCCAGCAGCATCCGGCTGTATTTTATTTATACGTCGTTCCTCACGCTCGGATCGCCCGTGGTACTGTATCTGATTATGGCCTTCTGGATGGAAATGAACAAACACCTCCGTCGGCACGCTCACCCAACTGTTTGGGAGTTATAGGTATGTATAAGGTATAAGCAGTATGGTACACTGCCTGTTTTCATAGGTCAGGCATCTCTTTATAGCGTTTCTTCCCTTTACCGAAATATTGCCAGACAATACTGTGCGGGTAAAGATCAACTTCCTTCGTCTGCTGTTTCTTCAATAGACTCCGTTGCCGGTTCAGTTGCGGCAAATGGGCATAGAAAGCACCATGCGCCCGTATGATAGCCCATACATCGCGCCACTGCCCGACTTTCAAAAACAACAGCGACGACAACCCGTCCAGCACCAGCCGCATACCAATCTTACCCCACAACCAGCCATCGGCAGGCCAGTTTTTGTAGAGCATGAACAGGCTGTTTCTATAGTTCAGGAAGGTTTTGTGCGGATTTGATTTATGGAGCGTGCCTCCTCCAACGTGGTAAACCGTCGATCCGCCACAGGCCCAGACTTCGTAGCCGAGCCGTTGCACGCGCCAGCACCAGTCGATCTCTTCCATGTGAGCGAAAAAGGCGCTGTCGAATCCGCCGGTCTGGTGGAACACATCTGCCCGAACGACCAGACAGGCACCCGTTGCCCAGAAAACACGCCGGTCATCGTCATACTGGCCTTTGTCCTGTTCGAACGTAGCAAAAACGCGCCCCCGACAAAACACGTAACCCAGCCAGTCGACAAAACCACCGGCCGCACCGGCATGCTCGAACAGATCGCGCTGGGCGTATGACCGGATTTTGGGCTGGCAGGCGGCTATAGCCGGATTGGCATCCAGGAGGGTGAGCATGGGTGAGAGCCAGCCCGGTGTTACGTCAATATCGGAGTTGAGCAGGACATAATACCTGGCCCCGCCATACTGCTGCCGGAGGTGGGTCAGGGCCAGGTTATACCCCCCCGCATAGCCCTCATTCCGGCTTAATTCAATAATTCGGACCGTCGGGCAGGTGGCGCGCACGAAGGCTACCGAGCCATCGGTAGAAGCACTATCGGCTACGTAAACAGGGTGACCGTCGGCATTGGCCAGTACTGTTGGCAGAAAATCAGCTAGGAAGGAGTGACCGTTGTAATTAAGAATGACAATAGCGAGGGAATCCACAGAAATCAGTCAATGAGTTAAACAGGCAGCAAGTTAGTCAGCGAATAGCCAATTCATCTGATAACGCCACACTAACCGACCAATCGACTGACTAACGGCGCAACGCTGGCTACATCAGCCCATCCAGATTCAGGCCCGGAATATTGGGGAGTAACCCTTCGGTAGCCTGCCGCAGATGTTCGCGGGTTTTTGTTTCAATGTTGCCCATAGCCTTATTCGTGGCGGCTACGATCAGATCCTGTAACATTTCCCGATCATCCGGCTTGATCAGGTCAGGGTCGATCTCGATGCTCAGCACGTTCTTCAGGCCGTTGACGGTCACTTTGACCAGACCCGCCCCCGCGTCACCCGTTTCGGTTATGTTACGCAGGCCTTCCTGGGCATCTTTCATTCGGGACTGAACTTCCTTCATTTTCCCGAACATATCCATCATATTCATAGTAGTCGCAGATGAGTTAAAAGTAGGTACGTTTATCCAGTATGAACCGCAACCAGACGGCAGGTCCAGGCCGATATCGGCCAACATACGACGGATTATCGTATCAATAACACCGTACCCGTTCGAACAGTTTTAAGTCCGGCCCGATCTTGCACTTCTATTCGGTACATGTAGTGTCCTGCGGCTGCGGGCTGGCTGCTGGCCGTACCATCCCACCCCTGATTTTTATCCGATGTGGCATAAATGACCTCACCCCACCGGTTGTAGATGGTCATACTGAACCGGTCGGCGTACACGCCTTTTGCGATGAAGACCTCATTCAACCCGTCGCCATTGGGCGTGAAGGCGTCAGGCGTCAGAATGGTAGCTTCACGTTGGAGGGTGAAAAAATTGGAGTAACTCACCCGTCCGGTATTGGATACCGCCACGATGCGGTATTTCTGCGTCTGCGATTCTGAGTCGTTCAGTCCTGGTGGTTCGAACCGTAAATTACCGCCTGCCTGAATTTCCCGCTGTGTACCGTTTAAAGAATCGATTACTTCTACCGTGTAGTTGACCACAGAACCCGGTGCAAACGGTGACGGGGCTGTCCAGTCGATGCTGCCCGGCGACTGCGACCCCAGAAATACGGTGCATACAGGCGCTGACGGGGGTGACGACAAGCCACAATTAGCCAGGTAGGTTAGTTGGTAACAGTACGACCCTGCCGATGTGTTGGCCGTTGAGTCGACGAAGGTATTCCGGTTAACAACGGTCCCGATGGGCTGAAACGTCCCCGGCGAGCCGCTGGCCCGACTAACGACCAGTGTATAGCTGGATGAGGTGCCGGTAATGGGCAGGCTGGCAACCAGACGCGGGCGGCCACTCTCGACTGATACGATCACACTCTCGAAATTACCCGGCAAATCGCCGTTGATACCGGTTACACAGACGGGTGCCGACGTAACAACCGTTTCAACGGTGCCGGTAATGGTGGCTTCGAGGGTATAGCAATACTGCGTACCGCATTCCACCTTGTTGATGTCGACGTGATTGGCAATATTCCGGTCGAGCAGCGTGATCAACGGGGAGCTGTTGCGATAGATCCGGTACCGACGAAACTGGCTTCCTGCCGATATAGCGCCTGCATAAGGCTGCCAGGACACATCGTTCCGTTTGTTTCCCGCTTTGGCATCGATGACCAGACTACAGACTTCGTCCGAGCGCTGCCCCGCATTATTACAGGCATCCTGCGCTACCAGTTGAAAGCATTGGACCTGAGTGGCGTTTGTTTGTACGGAGAATGTGCCGCTACCTGTTCCCCGCTGTCGGGTAGAGCTAAAAATACCACTGGCATCTTTCTGATAGAGTTCTACTGCTACGCCCGTTCCAGCCTGGTAATCGATGGAAATACTGTTGCTGCTGTTGGTAATCAGCTTTGTGATAGCGGGCTGGGCGCTCGCATTCGACACCGTAACGGTTTGTAACGTAGACTGTGAAGCCGTGAGTGGCGTTTCGCAACTGGCCGGTGCTGCGTATCGCCCTGTTATCCGGATCGAATACACACCGGCGTTACCATACGTATGCGCCTGTTGGGTTGCAATTTCAGCTCTTGTCAAGGGGTTACTGTTCTGACCGTCTCCCCAATTGATCACATAGCTATCGTACTGGCTGGTACTGGCATCCAGTTGAACGTCTACCAATGCCTGCCGCCCGGAACATGCTTTGGCCGTAAACTTCACCGGGTCCAGGGGAAGTACGGTTACTTCTTTACACAAGATGGTACCCGTCCCGGAGTTATTTCCGCTAGCACCCTGTAATATCGTATAGGAGCCAGGTTGGGAGTAAACCGTGGTTGTAGCAGTAGTAAGGACAACTTTATCGATCGAACTTTTGCCGTCATACTGAAAGTTATATCCTACACTACTTAAATTGCCTGGCACACCCGTAATAGTAACGGGGGTGCCAACGCACACCCTGGAGTTGTCGACGCTGAATTCTCCTTTATAAAGTGGATTGATACATACGTTTTGTGCCTGAACGCTCAGGCAGGCAAACAGTGTAAAACAAAATCCGAAAAGTATGATCAGTTTTCGTATAGGCCATCCGGATTTCGCTCCTCTATCTATCAGCCACAATCGTGAAATTCGCACGGAGTACAGGTTTTGTCGTTCGTATAGATTGTTGGTTTCTACTCGTAGAAACGGACCACCAGACATTTTCGCGTCCGGCGCGAAACGTATCTCGTTGAAAAAGAGTTTTCCGTGTATAGTTTGTACGTTTTGCGAGAAAGGAACGTGTTACCAATCTGAAAGAAACAATTAACTATGTGTTGAAAACTCAAATCTACGACCACCGACACGCATCAACCAAACAAATGAGCAATAATAGTACCAATATAGATCAGCCCGGCCATATCGACCCTGCGCCTATCCGGCTCGATCGAATCGAAGAGGCCATTGCCGATATCAAAGCGGGCAAAATTGTGCTGGTCGTAGACGACGAAGACCGTGAAAATGAAGGCGATATGATCTGCGCGGCCGAAATGGTTACGCCAGAGATGGTCAACTTCATGGTACGCGAAGCACGAGGACTTATGTGTGCGCCCCTCACCCAGCAACGCTGCGATGAGCTGGGACTGGATATGATGGTGACCAGCAATACATCGGTTCACACCACGCCGTTTACCGTCTCGGTCGACTTGCTGGGCAACGGTTGTACTACCGGCATCTCGGCCTCCGACCGCTCCAAGACCATCCAGGCGCTGGTTAGCCCCACGACTACGCCTGACGATCTGGGTCGGCCGGGTCATATTTTTCCCCTGCGGGCCGTGGAAGGTGGCGTCATTCGCCGGGCGGGCCATACCGAAGCAGCCGTCGATCTGGCTAAGCTGGCCGGGCTGTCGCCGGTTGGTGTGCTGATCGAGGTGCTCAACGAAGACGGTACAATGGCGCGTTTGCCCCAGTTGCGTATCATGGCCGACCGGTTTGGGATGAAGCTTATCAGCATTCAGGACCTGATCGAATACCGGCTTCAGACCGAGTCATTGATCCGGCGCGAAATCGGTGTCGACATGCCCACGGAAAACGGCCATTTCGATCTTATCGCCTTCCGCCAGAGCAATACGGGAGATATGCACCTGGCGCTTGTAAAAGGCACTTGGGAATTAAACGAGCCGGTACTGGTCCGTGTTCACTCGTCGTGTGTTACGGGCGACATCTTCGGTTCCTGCCGCTGCGACTGTGGCGGTCAGCTTCGTGCTTCAATGAAAATGATCGAAGCCGAAGGGCGGGGTGTTGTCGTTTACATGTTTCAGGAAGGACGCGGCATTGGTCTGCTCAACAAACTGAGGGCGTATAAGCTACAGGAAATGGGACGCGACACGGTGGAGGCTAACCTCGACTTGGGCCTGCCCATGGATGCCCGTGATTATGGCGTTGGCGCGCAAATCCTGCGTGACCTCGGCGTCCGTAAACTGCGGCTCATCTCCAATAACCCCAAAAAACGGGCAGGTCTGATGGGCTACGGTCTGGAAATTGTGGATACAGTTCCCATAGAGATTGTTTCTAACCCGCATAACGAACGGTACCTCCGCACGAAGCGCGACAAAATGGGTCATACCATCATGAACGAGCCCATCAACGAAGAACAGTAAAACAGTTGGTCAGTCAATCAGTTGGTGAGTTGGTCAGTCGATGAGTGGCTGACGCAGCTACCAATTACTCACCGACTGACCAACTCACTAACTGACCGACTCACTAACTGATTGACTCACCAACAGGATTAACGATATGAACAAACCTTCTTTCGGCGACCTCATCAAGGGTGAGACGCCGGTACTGGTCGATTTCTATGCCGACTGGTGCGGCCCCTGCAAACAGCAGGCACCCATTCTCAAACAGCTCACCGACCGTGTTGGCGACAAAGTACGCGTTGTCAAGATCAACGTAGATAAGGCTCAGAAAGCAGCCGATC
Organism: Spirosoma utsteinense; assembly: GCF_014282275.1. Taxonomy (GTDB): domain Bacteria; phylum Bacteroidota; class Bacteroidia; order Cytophagales; family Spirosomataceae; genus Spirosoma; species Spirosoma utsteinense. Next base: position 9,396 of record NZ_VFIA01000038.1, on the reverse strand, counting down.
AATACCAGATCCGGAGTATTCCTACCATGATCCTGTTCAAAGATGGTAAGATTGTCTGGCGGCAGTCGGGCGTTCAGCCGCTACACACCCTGGAGGGCCTGGTAAAGCAGTTTGGCAGCTAAGCAACGCTCGATTGGCTAGTCAAGGGTTATTTCTGCTGCGCTAATCCAAAATTTTTCAGATTCGTCAGCGCCGTGACGCTGATGATTTTCCATTTCCCGTTGATCTTCTCGACCACCCGCGACTCCTTCGATGTTGTTTTGCCGTGGCTATCCAACAGTGTCTGATCGTAGGTCACAAAGGCCATGTTCCCGTTCTGGTGAATACTATAGTCGGCATTCTGAACCGTTACATTATCGGACAGCTTCGAGCTTTTGAACTGAGTGGCAAACTGTTTTTCGAGTTTGTCCCATCCCTCGATCAACATAAAGTCACCCCCATACAGATTTGCTGCGAAGTGAATGTAAGGTGTATGTGCCCAGGCATCGGACCATACCTTTTTGTCGCGTTTAAAAAAGCCTTCTGTCTCGTTTCGAAGTACCCGTTTGATAGCTTCATTGTCAACCTGCGCCACACTGGTTGCCAGGCTGCTGAGTATAATCGCAATCACCAACACATACGTTTTCATGGCCGTAGACGATTTGATACACAGGGAAGGTAGAACTATTTATATCAGTATACAAATAGTTTATTGACTTTTTCTCATCAAGAACCCCTATACGTCGAACCTGTTTAGTATTACTGGCAGTATGTGGTTGGTCGTGGCCTGGACGGCCACGTCCGGGAGTGAACTGGAAATACGCTTACCCGGACGTAACCGTCCAGGCTACGTCCGACCGCCTAGCTGAATAAAACACGGGCCAACATGAAATTCTAAACAGGTTCATCATGGTCGAGCCACAAAAAACCGTGATACAACATTGGGGCGTTGTATCACGGTTTTTTTTAGTAAGATGACGATTAACCGTCGCGGTCAGGCGTCAATCGAAACTCTGGATCATATTGCGGTACATGGTCGTTGCTTTCCACTGGCCACCGGCAATGATGCGCCGAACGGTGAAGAGCGGCATGGAATCGTCGCGTTTGTCGGCCAGGGTGAAGGCAGCTACGTAGCCACGCTTCTGGATTTCCGGCAGCGCTTCTTTATTCCACAGACCAAACGGGTAAGCAAAGTATTTCACGGGCTTACCGATAATGGCTTCCAGTTTAGCCTTTGGCTCTTCGATCTGTATTTTCCAGTCCTCTCCCGTGTACTTCTTCACGTTATGGTGATCCCAGGTATGGGCACCAATCAGGTGGCCCCGATCGGAAAGATCCTTGATCTGCGCTTTGTCCATGTAGGGCTGCTTACCCCGCCGGCCAATGGCTACGGTCATGATAAAAAACGCGCCTTTGAACCCATGCTTATCCAGAATAGGAACCGCCGTCTCGTACTGGTCGAGGTCACCATCATCGAAGGTGAGCATGATCGGTTTGGACGGCAGTGGTGCGCCGGTCGTCAGGTAGGCATACAACTGGTCGGGCAGGACGGTATGGTAGCCGCTATCGGCCAGCATCTGCATCTGCTCCCGAAAAGCGGCCGTCGGGATTATGTAATCTTTAGCCGATTTGGAATCCTTCGGGCGCCAGTCGCGAATCTGGTGATAACACAGGATGGGCACCTGAGGCCGGGCCAGTATGGTAGCGGCATCGGCGATTTTACTGGCCGGAATCGATGTCGGATCCGGGGCAGGCGTTGTGGTAGCCGTTTCGACTTTGGTATCAGTGGATTTGTCGGCAACGGGTGCGTCCGTCGACACACCTCTTTTTTCGGTTTCGGTTTTATCCGACCCTTTGGACTGGCAACCGGTTAAACCACTGGCAATCAATACAGACAAGCAAACAGCTGTTACGAGGGGTGTAATTTGACGAGTAAACATAGAGAGTAAGTATGCTCAAACATAAGCAAAAGTGCTGTGGTGTTTGTAGAATTTCTATGTACCGATCAAAATTAATTAATTGGTTTCACCGGCGTTCAATTTATCAATGATCGCCACAATGACATCACCGGCCAATGTCTACCGACGCTTGCTACCGGGTTCTACCGACGCTGCGCTGTTGCGTCCCTACTGGACGATAATGCCGGACGGAATTGCTACCGGGTTCTACCGACGCTTCGCTGTTGTGTCCCTACGGGACGGGGAGCTTGCCTGTCGAGTCTCTATCATACTGAAACCTGGCCATTTAAGGATCCTTTAAACGCTAAAACAAGACACCCCATTTTAGTTACCCAAACTACCTTACTACGTCAATAAATACATCCAAGCGCCGGTAGCCAATTGCGTCCGGTGTTATCGTCCCGTAGGGACACAACAGCGCAGCGTCGGTAGCAAGCCGGTAGCCAATTCCGTCCGGTATTATCGTCCCGTAGGGACACAACAGCGCAGCGTCGGTAGAACCCGGTAGCAATTATAACCCCACGAGTATGCCCAATACATATACACAAATTCACATACAGCTCGTATTCGCCGTCAAAAACCGGGCCGCCGTGATCACACCTACCTGGAAATACGACCTTTATAGTTACATGACGGGTATCATTCAAAACCATTCACATAAGTTACTCGCTATTAATGGCATGCCCGACCACATCCATATTCTGATTGGTATGCGGCCAACGCAATCACTTTCAGAGTTGATGCAGCAACTCAAACAGGAATCGTCCAAATGGATCAATGACAAGCAACTCACAAGCAGTCGGTTTGCCTGGCAGGAAGGGTATGGTGCATTCTCTTATGGAAAAAGCCAACTACCTAACCTGATCCGGTACATCGGCAATCAGGAAGAACACCATAAGAAGCAAACATTCCTGACGGAGTATGAGCAACTGCTAGTCATTTTTGGTATTGACTATGACGATCGTTATCTATTCAAACCGTTAACCTAACCAACCCCAAAACCCCCACCAGTCACGCAAGACCCCACCCGTCCCGTAGGGACACAACAGCGCAGCGTCGGTAGCAAATTCCGTCCGGCATTATCGTCCCGTAGGGACGCAACAGCGCAGCGTCGGTAGCAACGCGTCGGTCGCATCGGCCCATCGGCCCATCAATGCGTCGGCCCATCAACGCATAGACACCCCGTCAAATCAACCATACCGGAGCCAGCCGATTTCGGGATGGTCGGCTTTGTAGCGGCCATACCACCGGCAGAGCGGATACAGCAACACCACTACGCCCAGCCAGACGGCATAAACTACCGGTAGCGACACCCCGGCACCCGGCGGCCGACCGAAGCTCAACGCGCCCAGTGGCATATCGCTCAGCCGGAAACCCTGGATCAGCACCATACCAATCATGGCCATTTTCACCAGATACCAATGAAGGATGTAATAGAACAGCGGCACTTTCCCGTAAACCGTCATCACGCGGGTGAAAGCGTTATCGACCCCGTCGGCCAGCCACAGCATCACGAACATAACCCCCAGCGTGACGGCTGTGTACAGCAGCGACGGTGGGTATTTGTTGACGTTCATGAACGACAGAAAGGTGAAGAGCGCATCCTTCTGGACCGACCAGGGCACGCTGCCATACACGTTGATCGCCCGAACGACAACGAATACGCCCAGCGCCAGCAGGCCGTAGTACAGCAGTCGCTTCCGGCGCTGGTCCAGCGGCAGCGTGAACATCGGTCCGCAGGCGAACCCAACCAACATAATGCCGAACCAGGGAATGAGCGGATACGCGACGAGCAGCATGAAGTTAGCGCTGACGGGAAACACCTCCGTCCGGAACAGCAACGCCCAGCCCAAGTGGGCCGCCGGATTCGTAAAGGCTGGCAGCAGCGCCAGCAAACCGTGCAGGACGATAATGCTCAACCCAATGATTCCCAGCCGACGCGCGGGTAGGGTCGACAGCCAGGACAGTAGCACCAGTCCCCCGCCAATGGCGAAAATGACCTGGAGCATGAGCGACCGAAACTGGATATCGGTCCAGAAGGCGAAATTGATTACGGTAACTTCCAGCAGGATCAGCACCAGCCCCCGCTTCCTTAAAAACGAGCGTGCCTCCGACTGCCCATCCCGCAATCCGGCACGGCGTTGCAGCGACAGATAAGCCGATGTACCCGATAAAAACACGAACGTCGGCGCGCAGAGATGCGTGATCCAGCGGGTCAGGAAAATGGGAGCGGTCGTGGTGGCGAGGTCGGTAGGGTCCTGGGTGAGCGCAGGCGTATGAAGTAGATCGCGGGTGTGGTCCAGCGCCATGATGACCATAACGATGCCCCGAACAATGTCTACTGTATTAATCCGCTTCATGATACCTGCGTTTAGGCAGGCAAAATACGAACAATATAGGTCAACCCGCCAGTGTCGATACGCCCTCCCCGGCAACGTCGGCATGCTGAGGGTCCAGCGTCGTTTTACCGCGGGTAAGCGAGATCGCGGCTGCCGTTAACACCAGCCCCGTCATAACCCAGTACACGGTACGCATACCTGCCAACTGAGCCATCACACTCGCCGGGTCGACCTGGTGCGTTTGCGCGTATCGGTTTCGGATGCTGTACCAGACAGCCGCGGCCATGGCAATGCCAACCACTAACCCCATGTTACGCATGAACGCAATGACACTGCTGGCCACTCCACGCTGCGCCAGCGGGGCCGCGTTGAGGGCACTGCTGCTGTTGGGCGACTGAAACAGGGCAAACCCCAGACTCACCAGCGAACTACGCCAGACTACATCCTGCCAAACCCAGTCGGCCCGCAGGAACGAGAAACAGAAATAGCCAACGGCCGCTATCATGAGTCCGGTACTGGCCAACCAGCGCGTACTGACCCGGCTCGACAGATAGCCGCCAATGGGCGCAATAACGCTCAGCGTCAACGGGCCCGACAGCAAGACCAGACCCGCCATCTGGGGGGTAAAACCGAGCAACTGCTGTAGAAAGAACGGGATGATAAACAGATTACCACCTGATGCGATAAAGCCCAGCCAGGCCGCCAGAATAGCTGATGTATACGGTCGAACCCTGAACAGACTCAACTGTAGCATGGGCAACGGTGTACGGCTCTCCCAGACAAAAAACAGAGCGAGCAGTAGTGAACCACAACCCAGCAGCCCCAGTACCAGCGGGTGGCTCCAGCCGTAGTCCGGCTCCGGCCCGAAGTCCAGCCCCGTCAGCAGCGTCGTTACGCCCACCAGAAATAGCCCCGCCCCCACCAGATCGAACGGCTGGCGGGCCTGCGTTGGACTAGGCGGCAGTACCACCGACGCCCGCCAGATGGCGATGATACCAATGGGTACGTTCACAAAGAATATACTCGACCAGCCAAATTTACCAAGCAACAACCCACCGACGACCGGCCCCGTGCTGGAACCGGCGGCTACGATAGCGCCCATAAGCCCTAGGGCCTGGCCACGCTCTTTCGCCGTGAACGTATCCGAAATGATGGCGGGCGCAATGGCAAAGATCATGGATGCCCCCAGCCCCTGAACGATCCGAAAGCCAATCAGCGACAGGATGTTCCACGAAAGGCCGCACAAGAGTGAGCCAATGACGAAAATGATAAATCCGGTTATATACATCGACCGCCGACCCAGCCAGTCCGACAGTTTGCCCATGATGAGCAGCGTACTGGTTGTCGTCAACAGGTAGCTAAGCACCACCCACTCGACGCTGTCACCGGCATCCAGCTCCCGGCGAATGGTAGGCAGCGCAATGTTGACGATGCTGCTGTCGAGGGTAGCCATGAAGGTCCCAAAGGCCAGCGTAGCCAGCACCAGCCATTTGTTAGGTGCCGCAGCGGGTGATGAAACGGTTGTATTGGAGGATTGCACAGGTCAAACACAAAATAGATCAAATTCTTAACTCACGCTTTCCACGCCTTGTTCCGAAAGATGAGCGTAGTGGCCGACAAAGCGAAGGACACCCAACCCACCCGTCCCGTAGGGACATAACAGCGCAGCGTCGGTAGCAACAGAAATAAACACCATATTCAACCCCGTCCCGTAGGGACACAACAGCGCAGCGTCGGTAGCAGGCGTTGGTAGCGTCGGTTCGTCACGCGCACCCACGTAAAACGACACAACAACCACCCCCTTACCAAACGTCTTCCCTTTGTCCGTATCTTCACCCTATGATTTACTTGGACAACAACGCCACCACAAAGCTGGACCCGCGCGTGCTGGACGCTATGATGCCGTTCCTGACCGACAACTTCGCCAATGCAGCCAGTACACATCCGTTTGGTGTTTCGGCCAGCGACGCCGTAAAGCAGTCCCGCCAGCAGATCGCCGACTTACTTGGTTGCGAAACCCATGAACTGATCTTCACATCAGGAGCCACCGAAGCTATCAATCTGGCCATTAAAGGCGTTGCCGAGAGTTATAGCCCTAAGGGTAAACACATTATTACCGTCCAGACCGAACATAAAGCCGTGCTGGATGTTTGTGCTTATCTGGAAAAACGCGGTTATGACGTGACCTATCTGCCCGTTCAACCGGATGGTTTATTAGACTTAGCTATCGTAAAAGCCGCTATCCGACCAGATACGATTCTGGTATCGGTCATGCTGGTGAATAACGAAACCGGTGTTATCCAGCCCATTGAACAAATTGCCGATATCGCCCACGAAGCGGGAGCCTTGTTCATGACCGATGCCACCCAGGCTGTGGGTAAACTGCCGATTAATGTGGATAACCTGAACATTGACTTACTCGCCTTCTCGGGGCACAAGTTCTACGGCCCTAAAGGCGTGGGTGGTTTGTTTGTGCGGCAACGGCGACCGAATAAAGTTAAACTGGAAGCAATTCTGCACGGTGGCGGTCACGAACGCGGTTTGCGTAGCGGCACGCTTAATGTGCCGGGCATTGTGGGTTTGGGCAAAGCCGCCGAACTGGCGCGACTGGAAATGGCTGGCGCATCTGAGACCGCTCCGGCGGACCGGCAAAGGGCTGGCGCATCTGAGACGCGAAAGGTCGCGTCTCTACGTGGGGAAATTGAAACGGAATTGCTCACTATTCCGGGAACGCGGATTAATGGCTCGCTAACGAATCGTCTGTATAACACGACAAACATCTATTTCGAAAACTGCGATTCCGACGCACTTATTATGGGTTTGGAAGGTATCGCCGTTTCTAATGGCTCGGCCTGTACGGCGGCCTCCATTGACCCCTCGCACGTTTTGCTGGCCATGGGCCTGAATGAGACCGAAGCTTTTTCGTGCCTACGCTTCAGCCTGGGCCGGTTCAACACCGAAGCCGATGTGGTAGCGACTGTTGCCGCTATCAAGGGCGTTGTGGAAGAGTTGCGGGCGTTAGTATGAGACGATTAACCGATATCACTATGTATCATGTACAATTACGGTACTTTTTTGTACATGATACGGTGGTCGTGTGCATTTCGTGTACATGACTTGCTGTAACATCCATGCTCAAGCAATGAGTTATGGGCAATTCTCTATTAGGACAGCAGAGAACTTCTTCAACTGTACATTACAGGTCGTTGACTTTGCGTTCCTGCAAAACCACCCGCACCCGCAACACAACAAATACCGTCAGTCAACCAACTTCAAACGGTTTCGCATCGAGCGTGGCAACGTAGTCTGGGGCCGCGACTGGGATTTAATTTTCCCCGTAGCGCAGTTGCATCAGGGGTATGTAGGGCCAGCGGTGTATTGATGGCTTCTTCAAAACCGCATCCTGTGCACAATGTAGCCTGAGAATCTGGCATCAACTTCTATTCCTTTAATAAGTCGAACAAACGTGTATTGATAAACAAGGTTTCCTTCCACTTCTGCTCAGAACGTAGCAAGCCTAGTTTTTCAATGGTGCGTAAGTATTTGGATGCGGTTCGTCGGTCAACAGCCAGCCGATCAACAACGTATTCAATTTTGCTGTACGGATAAAGAAATAAAACTTCTACCAACTCTTTACTGTACACATTGGGTGCTTCTCGCCGAATATGCTCTGCAGTCTGCTCAAAAAGAGCTTGAATCTGAAGAATTTGCCCAATGGTTTGCCGGGCTGTTTCCTCAACCGCCTTTAGCATGAACAAAATCCAGTCTGCCCAATTCTGCCGCGTTCGAACCTCCTGTAATAAGCGATAATAGTCGGCCTTGTTGTGAATAATATATCCACTCAGGTAAAGAACCGGCTCGGTTAGCAACTCCTGTAAGATCAAATACAACACATTGATAATTCGCCCGGTACGACCATTACCGTCATAAAAGGGATGAATACTTTCAAACTGATAATGCTGAATAGCCAACTTGATCAGTGGCGAAACGTCATCCTCCGTATTCGTATTTAAATAGAGTTCCAGATTATGCATCAATGTCTGTAGCGTATCCGGGTCGTCGGGCGGGGTATAAATAGTTTCCTGCGTCCGGTCGTTCCGTAAAGCTGTTCCCGGCAGCCGCCGGATACCCGCCTGATTGGCTTCGAGTTCCTGCTGAATGGAAACGATTCCGTTTGTACTCAAAAAGCCGCGGCTCCGGATAAATCGATAACCCGTATACAATGCTTGGCGATACCGAAGAACTTCTTTTGTGGCGTTGTCTGTAGATAGCTCTTTCGTAGCTAAAGCCTGATAGAGTCGATCACTGGTTGTAATGATATTTTCAATTTCGGAGCTGGCCTGTGCTTCCTTGAGTACCAGCGCATCGACCAGTATAGCCGGGTTCGGCAACAGCCGGGTCATACCTTTCAACTCAGCTAGTGCCCGCATAGCCCGGCTTTCTTGCCGAAGAATGGGTACACTCTCTACCTGCTCGCGCGAAGGTGGCAACAAAGGCAACTGATTATAAGGCTGCTCAGGCAGGAAATTCATCATGTACAATAATACGCCTTTTTTGTACATGATGCAGAGGTCGTGTACATTTCGTGTACATGATAAGGCGGTTTATGATTGAGCGAGGCAATATTATTTTAAGGAAATACTGGAATTTGATTTTCCCCGTCGCCCAGTTTAATCAAGGGGATGTGGGGGTCTGCAGTTTATTGAATAATTGGCAACTACTTTAACTATGGGTTTATGAAAGCCTAATACTATTGATCCTTTTAACTTTTTTCAAGCAACTCCTTTAGCTTTCTAATTCTTATATCCTTATCATCTTTAGCTGGCCATATTGACAAGCTCATATCATAGTAAAGCACATTAGCAGAACGGCTTGTAAATGCGTAACGCTGTAGGTCTTCAAAATCAATATTGATAACTTGTTTCAAATATTCTTCATAAGTAACGGACTTATATCGACTCAACTCATCAGTTTTCTCTAAAACATCCACCATTAATTTCAAAAGAGCTTGGTCGTGACGTAACCGTGGACTCTTCGTCTTTATTGCATGGTAACACTCGTCGTCTCATGCCGCTACTGTGGCAACCAAGATGCCGTTCGGCGCAAAGGGCTCAGCACCA
>NZ_VFIA01000037.1 GCF_014282275.1 Spirosoma utsteinense | reverse complement strand
TGCCATTGAGAGTCCGTTAGTGCTTGAAACGATTCGTTCATGATCTTGGAGCTTGGTAACTACAAGATAAGACGGACTCTCATTTTTAGACTATCCAAAACATACTCTAACGACATCGGTATTTATGCTACTGGTCGCAATTAAAACGGACGGTGTTTCCCTTCCCGTTGATGGGGTAGCTGTTTTAGGGATTACGTTTTGAAACTTAAAGAGCAGCATGCTCGCCGAATCATTGACCTCCGGGTTGTCAATAACCAGGTCTTCTTTGAGTTCATAGTTAAGGATCAGCAGTCGGATATTCTCATTAAAAACAAATCCGGAACAATACCCCGTACCAAATTCTTCGGGGATTTCCACTGTCCAATTCGTCACGACTGTACCCAATACATAAGCCAGCCTGTATAGAACGTTGGGCACTGACTCCCGTGTGTCTCCTTTCATACAAGTCTTTTACGACTATTTTTATGACTAATGTAGGTATTTCAACCTTAAAAGGTTCCTCAATTTTGTGTCATTAATTAACAAGACAAAATCATGGAACTGTACGATAAAGAAGTAGCCATTATTGGTGCGGGGCCAGTTGGTCTGACAATGGCAAGATTGCTACAGCAGCAGGGAGTAGCTGTAAGGGTTTACGAGAGAGACAAAGACGCACAAGCCAGAATTTGGGGCGGTACGCTTGACCTGCATAAACACTCAGGGCAGGAAGCCATGAAAAAAGCAGGATTGCTGGACAGCTATTTTGCCCTGGCCAAACCAATGGGAAGAACCATCGCCGATGAAAAGGGTACTGTGTTAATCTCTAAAAAACCAACCCCCGAAACCCGATACGACAATCCCGAAATTAACAGAAATGATTTACGAAACATGCTGCTTGATAGTTTAGCAACAGACACTGTTATCTGGGATAGAAAGCTTACTGGACTGGAGGAACACAAGGGGAAATGGCTACTGTCTTTTAACAATAATAGGCAGGCGACAGCCGATTTTGTCATCGGAGCGAATGGCGGAATGTCCAACGCGAGAAGCTATGTTACGGATAGCAAAGTCGAAGATACGGGCACATTTATTCTTCAGGGTGAAGTAGTTGAACCGAAACGGTACTGCCCGGCACTTTACCAACTGTGCGACAATGACATACTGATGAGTTCGTACCAGGGCAACATATTGGTCGCCAACCCCAACAACAACGGCGTATTGACCTACAACATCATCTATGCAACGCCACCAGAATGGATTGGCAAAAATGGGGTAGACGTTCAAGACACGGGTAGCATTCGTACGTTTCTTACCGACAGGTTCTCTGGTTGGGATGAACGTTACCAGCAGTTATTCGACGCGACCACTTCTTTCTGGGGATTGCCAACGAGAAAACTACCCATGGAAAAACCGTGGAAACGGAATCGCCCGCTGCCAATAACGCTTATTGGGGATGCCGCCCATTTGATGCCACCCTTTGCCGGGCAGGGTGTGAATACCGGCCTGATGGACGCCCTGGTTTTATCCGATACCCTAACCAACGGAAACTACGCGACTATACAGGGAGCTATCCAAGCTTACGAACAACAAATGGTTGTGTATGCCGCAGAAGCCCAACGTGAATCCGGCAAGAATGAACTACTTATGCGTCATCCAGACTTTTCGTTTCAGCAATTTATGCGTTGAGTTAGACAGGTTTTCTGAACTGAACACCGACGTATTGAGTATCCTTCGTAACCGGTACAGCAACGGCACAGGTAGCTCGGTACAGACCGTAAGCATTTTCGCTACACGGACGCAAACGAAGCAATATCCTTTCAGTCGATGGCCCTACTCATTTAGATAGCTGTTTGTACGAGTTGCATCTTAAGAAGTAGGGCCATTTCAACTATATTGACTAAGCTAATTTACCAGCTGACTATTCCAGTTATTACGCCAACGTCTTACGAGCCTCGCGGTCAGGGTCATTGGCCAGCGCGGAGGTGTCATCCAGGATCATGGTCTCGCCGTTTTGGGTCGTGTAGGGCTTCCAGTTGGGTAAGCCGCCCCCGTTGGGGTTGCCGGTCTTCACAAAATTGAGGAAGGAACCCGCCATCTTCTCCGACAGGGCGCGGGGTCGTTTGCCACCGCCCGTGTGGGTCAGCATCAGGTCGGTGTTGGAAAACCAGAAGCAGATATCGTCGCAGTGGAACGCCCGCATCCGACCGTCGAAGAGCGGGGGTTGCCAGCCAAACCAGGCCACATAAACGGGCGCTTTTCGTTGCGATACCTTCGCGTCGGCGGTGGCCACGACATTCTTCCGGCTGGACACGATCAACGCCCAGATTTCGATAGGACGCGCCTTCGGAAAATTCCGGGCATAGGCATCCACGATATCGCTGGTCTTGTCACCAAAGCGGGACTTGATCTTTTCTTTTACGTCGGCCAGTGAAATACTTTCCAGAGAAGCATCGGTCCGGTCGGGGTTTTGCTCGTGGAAGGTCGAGCAGATCATCAGTGGAATGTCAGCCGAGAAGTGGCTGGCATCGGTGAAAAAAGCACCGTCTTTCAAGGTTACGCCATCACCTACGGGCGAGTAACCACCACGCTGGATGCCCATCTTTTTGGCTTCGTCGGACATTTTCTCGGTGGCCCGATTGGCGATGTCAATGTATTCACGCCAGGGAATCTGCTGAAGTTTGTCGATTTCTCCAGGTTTCAGACCGGCCTCTTCCATCACTTTAAGGCCCAGCTTTTCGGCGTATTCTTTATTGGTGCCGGCCAGTGAGCTGCCACTCAACGCTACGGCCTTATGGAACAAGCCCTTCGCCGACGGCATATTCATCAGGGTAGTCACTTTGGCTCCTCCCCCCGACTGGCCAATGATGGTTACGTTGTTCGGGTCTCCGCCAAAATTGGCAATGTTGTTTTTCACCCATTCGAGAGCCGCCACCATGTCCAGGTTGCCTACGTTGCCGGAAGCCGAATGCCCGCCAGCTGCCTTCAGGTGGGTATAGCCCAATGCGCCGAGCCGGTGGTTGATCGAGCAGAAAACGACATTCCCCATACGGGAAATATTCTCGCCATGATAGCCGTCCTGCTCAATCGCATTGCCATTCACGAAACCACCCCCGTGAAGCCAGACGATTACCGGCCGTTTTTGGGTATCCAGTGCCGGAGTCCACACGTTCAGTTTCAGGCAATCTTCCGACACATCGTCGTAGTTCCAGTGGTCGACGAACGAGGCATAAGGATTGGCGTACCGCTTTTCCATAATCTGGGGAGCAGAATTGCCCCACCAGAGGGCCGGACGAATATCGGTCCAGGCCGTTGGCTTTTGCGGGGGCATAAAGCGGTTTTTGCCCGAGGTGTCGGCCCCGTAGGGAACGCCTAAAAATTGGTGAACACCCCGTAGGATAAACCCCCTGACCTTGCCATGTTCCGTTTTAGCGATGGCGATGTTATCGCCCACAAATAAAACCTGCTCATCGCCGGCTGCTTTTGCCACTTTTGGTGGTTTTACACCTGCCGCAATGGATTGCTCGGCTACACCCAGGCTGGTCACGCCAACGCCCAATGCCTGTAAAAAATTTCGTCTTGACGGTTTCATAGTAGAATATTCGTTGAAGAGTAAAGGAAGACCTCATCCGGGAGTTTGTATATAAGAGAGTTAAAGCGGGATTTTACTATGCCTAACCCGCTGATTCACCATTGATAATCAGCTACTCTCCGACTGGTTTAAGCAACTAGAGGGTGTAAGCGGAAAAGGTAGCCCCCATTTGGCGATCAGTTACGTCGAAACAACGCCACGATTACCGGCGGGCTACTGGTGCAGTTGGCTAATACGTTGTTCTTGACCTGCACCGGGTATGGGATAGCCCGCTGTAAAAAGAGCTATTCTTCTTGCTGTCCGATCGAATCAGCGGACAATCGATCCTGAAAGGAGGTAAACCACTCATCCCCTAATCTCATTCGTTCAGCCAGCTAACCCCCCGGTTTATCTCCTTTCTTTTGGTACCGACCCGGACGGGTAGTACGTTTACGCCTGTACAAACGCTATTCATATGTCCGGGCAGTTAACTTCCTATAAAAAATGGCAACTAGCCATTCGGCTCTTACTGCTTTATTCACCTCTGCTGTTCTACGTAAACCTGTGGGGAACCAAACGCCCATCAAATTCGACAATGCCAGTTTTGCCTCTAATCCTGGGGTATACCCTTGTGGTCCTGGTCCTGTATTTCATCTGGATCAATGCCACCGACTGGATTCAACGTCGACTGTTTGACTGGTTCGGGGAAGACTTTCTGCACGAATTTAGTTGGAAAGCGATTCTGACAACCATCCTGGTATCACTAGGACTTGCCTTGCTGTTCAATATAGTCTTTGGGGAAATGGTGGGGCTTAGCTTTCGGCTTATATTTTATCTGTGGCCGGCTTTTCAGGACGAAAACGCCACCATGCCTTTTCCCCCTGAGGTGATGGCCTATGTAGGACGGGCCAATACTGGTTTTTCGGTTGCCATCATGTTGTCAGCCTTTGATTTGACGATCAACGCCCGGGCTTTCCAGCAATTGAAAGATGTGCGGCTACGAGCGGAGCGCCTGCAAAAAGAAGCGGTACTGAGTCAGTTCGAAGCCCTGAAGAATCAACTCAGTCCCCACTTTCTTTTTAACAGTCTGAGTATTTTAACCTCCCTGATTCATGAGGATGTCGACTTGTCCGAACAGTTTATCAAGCAATTATCAAAAGCCTATCGCTACCTGTTAGAGCAACGCGACCAGGATATGGTCCCGCTCAGCACCGAACTCGATTTCATTCAGGCCTACACATTTTTGCTTCAGATACGTTTCGAAAACAAATTTGAGGTCGTCATCGATGTTCCTCCGTCGGTACAAACACAGTACCAGATTGCGCCCTTATCCCTCCAGCTGGTCGTTGAAAACGCAGTAAAGCATAATCGCATGTCGATTCGGGAACGGCTACAGGTACGTATTTACACGAAGGATGAGTTTCTGATCGTCGAAAACCCGATACAACTCCGCGATATCCCTGAACCGTCAACGGGCGTGGGGTTAACTAATATTGCCAACCGCTATGCCCTGCTGACCGAACGCCCGGTCTGGTACGGCGAACAACATGGTTTATTTATCGTAAAAATTCCGCTTACCCTATGAATGTCCTGATCATTGAAGACGAAGCCCGCACCGCCCGTCAGTTAGAGCGGATGCTTAAGAAATACGATCCGGCTATCCAGGTTATGGCGCAGTTGCCATCGGTAAGCGAAGCCGTTGCCTGGTTTAGTCAACAGGGCAGCGGCCAAATGCCTCTGCCAGACCTAGCCTTTATGGATATTCATCTCGAAGATGGTCTTGCATTTTCTATTTTTGATCAGACGCGCCTGACCCTACCCGTTATTTTCACGACCGCCTATGAGGAGTATATGATCAAAGCTTTCAAAGTGAACAGCATTGATTACCTGCTCAAGCCGGTTGACTATGACGAGTTGGCAGCGGCACTCGACAAGTTCAGGATCATTCGGCAGCAACCCGGCCTGCCCGACCTGAACGCACTACTGGCACTGATCCAGAAGCCTAAAGAACCGAATTTTAAAGAGCGCTTCATGGTAAGCCTCGGCACCAAAATCAGGAGTGTGGAAGTTGCCGATATTGCCTATTTCTTTTCGGAAGAGAAAGCAACGTTTCTGGCTACCAAAGAAGGTATGTCGCTGCCCCTCGACTATAGCCTCGATCAGCTATCCGGGATGGTGAACCCAGCTCAATTTTTTCGGGCCAACCGGCAGTTTCTCGTAGCCAGAACGGCCATACAAACGATTCATACCTTTTCAGCAGGTAAACTAAAACTGGACCTGGTTCCCGTTGCCCGCCATGAATTGTTCGTAAGTCTGAGCCGGGTCACGGAGTTTAAAGATTGGCTGGGACGGTGAACCCTCTTCGTTAATATACCCCTAGCCAGCCAATTTGATCAACAATAAAGAACTAAAATAAAAATAACAAGTGACAGCCTATAGATTTTGTAGTCTTACTGTTAGTGCTTCATCAACCTTGAACAGGTACTGAAACTAGTAAGTATATACGCGTAAACTAACGGAGAAATGGTATTCTCATCAGGCAGTGGTCAAACCTACTGTCAGGCAACTTCTTCTGGCCAGTTCGTTGAGACGCTCTGGCGTCTGAGCGGTCTATCGGCAACAACGTCCATACCCCACTTCATGATTCAGCTCGCGGATCATATCCAAACGCGGGAGTCGGGAAAGGAATTGATTGTACGCACCGATACAACCGACCACTTCGTCGATGATTTAATTCAGTGTGGTTTAGTAAAGATTGTACCTTAACTGCCATCGAACAGCCGAACCTCTTCTCTAAATCATTGAACGGATTGGTATTTTGTAAAACAATCATTCGATCAACAGATTAATAGGGGGTATGAACTTCTTCAACTCCGTCTCCTCCCCCACTCTGTCGCCTTTTTCTGACGATTGTCTTTCTTTGCTGGACCCACTAATCGAGCGAATTGCTGACGTCGCTTCCGACACGGACAGCGAGGGGGCGTTTCCCGAAGATGCCTTTACCTGGCTGGCCGAGGCTGGCCTGCTGGCGATCACACTGCCCGGCCACGACCTCGACTTTATGGAAGGGCAAACGGCTCGTCTGCTCCACCTCCTTAAACGGATTGGATCGGCAAACCTGGCCGTTGGACGGGTATACGAAGGCCATATCAATGCCCTTTACCTGATTCATCTCTATGCTACACCCAGCCAGCGTACAGCCTGGTACGACGACGTAATTCAGCACCATCGGTTATTTAGCGTCTGGAATACGCAGGCCGGCGATGGGGTCAGTCTGGTCGAACAGGTCTCATCGACGGGCGACATTACATACCGTTTACAGGGTTCCAAGACGTTCTGTTCCGGAGCAGGCTGGGTGCAGCGACCGCTGATTACCGGCGAGTTGCAAACAACCGATCAACAGGAAACCCATCGTAAAGGCTGGCAGATGGCGGTTGTGCCCACAGAACGGGTTTCGGCCATTGATCAACATGATCAATTTTGGCGGCCACTGGGTATGCGCGCATCGGCCAGTTTTAAACTCGACTTTACCGGGGTTGAACTAACGGATGACGACCTGCTGGGGCATCCGGGAAACTACTTCCAGCAACCCGTCTTCAGCGGAGGAGCCATCCGGTTTGCAGCCGTACAACTCGGTGGTGCCGAAGCTCTTTACGAGTCGACCCGCCAGTTTCTGGTTCAGGCAAACCGGACCGATGACGTTTTTCAACAGACCCGGCTGGCCGAAATGGCTTATCTGATCGAGTCAGGCAATCAGTGGATCCGTTTGGCTGGCGACAACACTGACCGTTGGCTGGCTGAAGGTGCCGACTGGCAAAAGATCGTTGCCTACGCCAACATGACCCGCACGGCTATTGAAGAAATCTGCCTGCGAATTATGCCGCTTGCCGAACGCTGTGTTGGTGCCAGAGGGCTCTTACGGCCACATCCCTTTGAGCGCATTCATCGGGACCTGACACTTTACCTCCGTCAGCCCGCGCCCGATGCGACGCTGGTGGATATTGGAAAGTTCGTACTGACAAACACCCGGGCGGCCGATGAACTCTGGCATTAATCAGGCGTATTCGCTGGAAAACAACGCCGTTCTGCTCACAGACATACACACGATCGGGTCGGCGCTGGTCATTGCGCCACACCCGGACGACGAATCGCTCGGCTGTGGCGGCACCATCGCTCAGTTACGGGCGATGGGCTATGCCGTCCATGTTGTATTTGTGAGTGATGGAACCATGTCGCATCCCAATTCGATAGCGTATCCGGCCAACCGGCTGCGTGATCTCCGTGAATCCGAAGCGCGGGATGCGTTACAGATCCTGGGCGTCGAGGCCGGGGCTTGTACGTTTCTGCGCTTCCGCGACCGGGATGTTCCGGGTAAAGACTCCCCCGGTTTTCTGGAAGCCGCAACGGTTCTGGCGTCCCTGATCGACCGGCTGAAACCATCGACCGTTTTTGTCCCCTGGCGACGCGACCCGCACCCCGATCATCGGTCCTCGTGGCAGATCCTGAACGAGGCTCGTCAATACAGCCACTGGCAACCGAGGGTACTGGAGTATCTTATCTGGTTGTGGGAGTTGGGAACCCCCGCCGACATGCCCGATCCGGCTGAAGTAACGCTGTGGACTGTTCCAATCGACGCCGTACTGGAGCAGCGTAACCAGGCAATAGCCGCTCACCGGTCGCAGGTGACCCGGCTTATTGACGACGACCCAACCGCGTTTTATTTATCACCCGAACTATTGACTCACTTCGATCGGCCACGTGAGCTATTTCTGGAAAGCCTTACCTGAAAGCGTCGCTGGCGTAGAAATTTCGGTAGTTAACCACTTGACTTTATCCATATGCCTTCACAACCAACAACTCTGGATCAAGCTTATTTCGATGCCGTTTATTCGGCGAACGAGGACCCGTGGTCATTTGCGACCAGCGACTATGAGCGCCAGAAATATGAAGCAACGGTAGCCGCACTCACCCGGGCGCAGTACAGCGAAGCGTTTGAAATTGGCTGTTCCATTGGCGTGCTGACCCGTAAACTTACTGAACGCTGCGGCCGGTTGCTGGCCGTTGACGCCAGTGAATTGCCGCTGAAAGCTGCCCGGGAACGACTCGCTCCGTATCCTTCAGTGACCATCCGGCAAATGAAGATTCCCGATGAATTTCCAGATCAGTCGTTTGATCTGATTCTATTGTCGGAGATTGGCTATTACTTGTCTATGCCCGATCTGGGTCGGGCCCGGCAGCTATTGATCGATCATTTACGGCCCGGCGGGCAGTTGCTGCTGGTTCACTGGACCCCCTTCGTACCCGACTATCCGTTGACCGGCGATCAGGTTCAAGACTTCTTTCTGGAATCGGCTCAGGCAAATGGTCCTCTCGCCCACCTCACCAACAAACGGGCAGATACCTATCGGCTGGATCTATTTCAAAAGAGGGAGGACTAGCCGGAATACCGGCTATGGTCTATCCGGCTCATTTATCGTACAGAAATAACCGTAATTTTTTTATCGCCTGGGATATGGGTACAGGCTGCCAGTGGGTGGCCCATTCACCGGCAGCCATCTGCATTTCTACTTTTTCCCAGAGCTGGCCGAAATACCGGGCCTGGTCCAGCTGTTGCCTGAGCCAGTCGGAGTCGATCAATAGTTCTGATGCAATAAGTTGAAGTTGATCGGAAACCGCACTGGTAATGTGGTTTTGCCAGATCGTCCGGAGTCGGTTCTGGTTACGGAACCGCCGAATAGTAGCCGCCGGTGCTTCGACCAGCTGGCTTTTATTGGCCTGGTTCATGGCCTGCCAGTAACGCAGCTGCTCCGAAAAACCTACCTCGACCCGACCCTGCATCCGGGTCGACGTGGTAACCCGAACAAAGGGGCTTTTACGAATGCGGGCATCGGTCCGAACCAGCGCGTTATAGAGCGCTTCGTCTTCCAGATGGGGTACATTTGGCAGCCCCCCTACCCGCTTGTAAGCAGCACAGGTCAGGGCCAGACTAGCACCGAAATGCTGAAAATGACGCGGCCATGGGTCGAACGATAAAGGGTCGAGGTGGGCTTCGAGCTGCGCCTTCAGCATGCGGTAGGTAACGTCGCGGAGGTGGTTAACCCGTACCGGACTATCATCTGGCCGGGTGAGAATACGCCCGCCAACAACATCACACCCATTATTGATCTCCGTCAGGATCTGATCGATCCAGTACGTGTCAACGATTGTGTCACTGTCCGTCGATGCAATGATGCCGTCGTGTCTGCCCACCTGAGTCAGGCGTTGGCAGGCTTCGTCCATCAGGAGTCGGCGGGCGGTGCCGACGTTAGCTTTTTCTGGTGGTAGCTGGATCGTTGCAATCCGCAGGGGAAAGGAGGGGTATTTTTGCTGATACCGATGCGCTACAACCACCGACTGGTCCGTGCAGTTGTTGAGCAGTAGTAATACTTCATACGTTCGCCAGACGATAGGCGTGCCATCCTTTTTTTGTTGATTACGCAAGGCATCGAGCGTATCACCCAGGTGTTCGGCCTCATTGCGGGCAGGAACAATAACAGAGATAAGTAGCTGTTTATCGGGCAGATGGGTATCGAAGAGCGTATGTTGTCTAAACAGATCGGCAGACAAAGAAGCAAGCGCAGGCGACATAGTAAATAGCTTCCTGCTTTAAAGAAGTTACAAATAATCAAGCAGGTCACTACACAACATAACGTTCGCCTTATTGTTGACGACGGGAACGGGAATTAAACGGTCAATTTAATGGCCGGGTAGCGGGAAGTCAGAAAAACGGGAAACACGCAGCCCGGCCGGAAGTAAACCGGCCGGGCTGCGCGCTTACAGGTTCATCCGCTTCAACTCGCTCACGGCGTGGCTGGCTGCGCGGGCCGTCAGCGCCATGTAGGTTAGCGATGGGTTAACACAGGAGGAAGATGGCATAGCCGCTCCGTCGGTAACAAACACATTCGACGCTCCCCATACCTGATTCCAGGCATTGAGCACCGACGTTTTGGGGTCACGACCCATTCGGGCAGCACCCATTTCGTGAATTCCGATACCTGGATTTTTTGTGTTGTCATTGCGGGTTTTGACATTTTTCAATCCGGCGGCTTCCAGCATTTCTGCGGCATCGTTCATCATCGCTTTTCGCATACCCACCGTATTTTCGCCCCAGCCCGCATCGAACTCGATAATGGGCAGCCCCCACTTATCTTTCTGCCCCGAAAGGCGCATCCGGTTGTTGGGGTCGGGCAGGGTTTCGCCAAATCCGCCAATGTTAAACTCCCAGCGGCCGGGCTTTGTCAGGTTATCTTTAAAAGCAGGTCCAAATCCATCCTTCGAAGCGCCGGCTACCCAGTCCTGACGACCACCCCGGCCCTGGTACCCGAACCCGCGCACGAAATCCTTGCGCTTGTCATCACCCCAGTTCGCGAAGCGTGGTATATAAATGCCGTTACCCCGCCGGCCGTAATAATACATATCCTGCAATCCCTCAAACTCCCCCGATGCACCAGCGCCTAAATGGTGATCCATCAGGTTGCGGCCCAGCTGATCAGAATCATTGCCCAAACCATTCGGGAAACGTTTGGATGTGGACTGCATCATGATCCAGGCCGTATTCATCGTCGAGGCATTCAGGAAGATGATTTTGGCAAAGTATTCCTGATGCTGTTTCGTGTTCTGGTCGATCACCCGTACGCCGACGGCTTTATTTTTCTGGTCATCGAAAATAACCTCGTAAGCAATCTTATCGGTGATGACGGTCAGGTTGCCTGTTTTAACGGCCGCGGGCAACGTAGCCGACTGCGTACTGAAATAGGCCCCAAACGGACAACCCCGCACGCATAGGTTCCGGAACTGGCACGAAGCCCGGCCCAGATCGGTATGAATCTTCTGCGCTTCGGAAATAATTGCGGGTCGGCCAATGACCAGATGACGCCCTTTAAAGTTCTTTTCGATACCGGCTTTGGCCAGTCGTTCGATACTATTCATCTGCATGGGCGGTACAAACTCCCCATCCGGCAAAACCGCCAGCCCATCGCGGTTACCCGATATACCCGCAAACTTCTCGACATAGGAATACCAGGGGGCCAGGTCTTTGTACCGGATAGGCCAGTCGGCCCCGTGACCGTCTTCGAGGTTTGCCGTGAAATCCCGCTCATTGAGCCGGTAGCTCTGCCGTCCCCACACCAGCGACCGGCCTCCCAGGTGATAAGCCCGAATCCAGTCGTAGGGGCGTTTTTCGATATACGGCACGTCGACATCTTTGGTGAACATATGCCGCTGATCTTCGCCGGGTTTACCGCCCGAGCGGGCGTTGGCCCAGTACTCTTCGGCGGCCCATAGTTCGACTTTTCCCCGGTGCGGAAACTCCCAGGGGTCTTTCATGGCCGTTGTGTAGTCAGTTACGTGCTTCAGATCGGGACCCCGTTCCAGCATCAGCACTTTCAGGCCTTTCTGCGTCAGTTCTTTGGCCGCCCAGCCACCCGATATGCCGGAGCCTACTACGATTGCATCGTAGGTCATTGCCTTTTTAGCGTCGAGATTGAGATTCATTGGTAGTTGTCAAAAAAGGTAAAGCAACAGCCGGCCGCCGGGCGGTCGATCGTCGCGAATCATTAGCCGGAAGTCGACAGGCGGTTCAGGTTGCCCACGCTTTTTGGCCGTCCTTGAGCTTCACAACGCCTTCGTAGCGGCCCGGTATGGGCACATAGGCCAGCGCCTTTGTGCAGCCTGCTTCCGAACTAAAATAGCCGAGAATGGTCAGCTCTTTCACGAGCGTAAAAAACGGCGTGAGGGGAGCGTTTTTCCTGGCATCCTTTACGACCACGCCTGTTTCTGCATCCACCTCTTTAGCCTGGGTTTGCTCGGAACCCGCCGGGGCAAATGCACTTAAACTTGTTTCCGTATTGGTTGCCTGTGGTTTCTCCTGTCGTTTGGGATGCTGCTTTGCTTCCGCTTTGGCATCCTGCTCAAACTGCGTCAGAATCGCGGTTTTCTGTTCGATCGACAAATCGACAAATGGTTTGCTGTACGTTTTTTTGCTTTCGGTATCGACCGCCAGCAAGCCTTTCTGAAAGTGAGCCTGCTGAGCCGGTTTGTAACAATCCTTCATGATCAACTGGATCGTTGCCGCCACCCCGGCTTCTTTGGCTCCCGGCGTATCGGTAGCCGGCATGATCACCTCGGCAATTTCGGCCAGCAGCGCCTGCTCATCGGCCCCTAACACAAACGGCGACGGTTTATGGCCGCCCACCCGATGGGGCTGATACCCCTCAAGGATGGAAGCCATCGTTGGTGCCGACAGGGCGCTGCCCATCGTGAGGGCTACCTGAAGAATTGCTTCTCTACGATTCATGGTTTGTCAGAAAAAACGGGCACCCGTTTGTTGTTGAGTTCGGTTGAAAAGCTCCTGAAGAACAACCACAAAAGCTCGTTATAGGGTAAGGCAAATTACCCGCTAATTTACTGTCAGACTCTGTCGGCGCAACCTGATTTCACCCCCCGATTCAAGCCGGAGCTTTTGTAAAAACGAACGGGCAGCGATCTGGCTTGCACCATACCACTGCCCGTTCGTTTTAACGAATTAAGCACTCTGCCCACCCGTACCCCGGTTCGGGACGGGTGGGCAGAGTGCTTAATTTTGTTTCAATACACTCGCCCCCATGATGTCGATCTGTGCCTGAGGAATGGGGAAATACTCGTTTTTTCCCTTCGCGAAAGTAGAGCCCGTGAGGTAGGTTCGCTTGCGGCTTTCCTTGGCCAGATAGGCGTTCAGTACCTCGCTAGCCTCACCCCAGCGGACCAGGTCGAAGAAGCGATGCCCTTCCATGGCCAGTTCCAGCCGGCGCTCGAAGCGAACAGCTTTTCGGGCGTAAGCCTGGCTGGAGAAAGAAGTATAAGGTTTGACCAGGTAGTTAGCGGCTGGTTTGCCGCTGGCATCTGTTACTACTTCGTTGGTAGCGCGGGTTCTGACCTGGTTCACGAGTTTCAGCGCTGTGGGCATATCATTTTCTTCTACCGCTACTTCAGCCCGCATGAGCAATACGTCGGCATAGCGCAGCGCCCGGTAATTGTTGGCGTTGGCGCGGGGCGATTCAGCGCCGGCATTCTCGCTGCTGTTGGCAAAGAACTTCTTGAAGGTATACGGTCCGCCGAAGCTTTGATCCCGTATCCAGTTCTTGCCGGGATGCGTTCCCCAATCCAGAAACGGTAACCCCCTACGGCCTACCGTCCAGTCCAGGCGAGGGTCCAGCGTGCCTTCATACGGCGTGAATGGATCGGTAGAGGCCAGCCCTTCGTCGTTTTTTACATCGACCTCATTGAAGGTATCCAGCAAGGGCAAGCCATTGGCATCGGTTTTGAAGGCATTGACCAGGGTTTGCGAGGGTTGAAAGAAACCGCAGCAACCGCCGGGCGCAGACCCATAGGGAAAGTTCCAGTTGTCGCCCCAGCTGCCGTTCTGGCCGGTACCCCCATCGGCAATCGACATCTGGACTTCAAAAACCGATTCGCGGTTGTTTTCGGTGGCTATCCTGAAATTGTCGTGAAAATTGGCTACCAGCGCGAAGGGGCCGTTATTGATCACATCATCCAGCAGCGGCTTTGCGGCCGTGTAATCCTGCTGATACATGTGGGCTTTGGCCAGATACGCCTTTGCGGTCCATTTGCTGGCCCGCCCCAGGTTGGCTTTGGTCACAGACAGGTTATCGATGGCGAACTGGAGATCGGCTTCGATCAGGGGCCAGATATCCTTATCGTTCGGCAGGTTGATATAATCGGTAACCGTTTCGTCGACGTAAGGAACCATGTTCCATAGTTTCTTGGCTTCGAAGTGATACCAGGCCCGCAGGAAACGGGCTTCACCAATGGCCTGGGCTTTTTCTGCATCGGTCATATCGGTGACTTTGGGAATCAGTTTAAGCACATCATTCGATCGGGAGACCCCATCGTATAACGCCACCCATTTGTCATTATAGAGGCCCAGATCGGCCTGGAACGAGTACCGTTCGAGCGTGGTGATCTGCGACTGATCGCCCACATCACTCCCTTTATAGGCATCGTCCGACGCTACAGACCCAAATATCCAGTTACTGACCGATGAGATGTTCGTTGGTCCTGAGCCCACCCCGTCCAGTAAACTATAAGCGGCAATCAGCGCCCCGTTGACCCCCGATTTGCTAGCCAGCAGCTGGTCGTTGGCCACGCCCAGCGGAGTCGTCTCCAGAAATTCATCGCTGCATGAGCTCATTAGCGTCACACAAACCGACAGGATTAATACGAGTTTCTTTTTCATTTGGTAATAGGCCGGTTACTACGGCGTATGTTTTTGACAAACCATTGGTTAAAAGCCGAAATTGATGCCGATCTGGTACATTTTAGCGTTCGGATAGTTGCCCTGATCGACACCTAAAACCGTACTGCCCGGTGAAGACCCCACCGACGTTACCTCCGGATCGATACCACTGTATTTAGTGATCGTGAACAGGTTTTGCGCCTGAACGAAGACCCGCGCGCTTTCGAATTTGATTTTCGACGCTACTGAAGCGGGCAGGGTATAGCCGATGGTCAGATTTTTCAGGCGCAGGTAAGAGCCATCTTCGATAAAGTAGCTGGAGGGCTGCTGGCTGCGGCTGTCGTTGGCATCCAGAATGGGAAGGACAGCATCCGGGTTCTCCGGTGTCCAGGAGTCGTTCAACATCCGCAGGCTCCGGTTACCCGCCTGGTTGTTGAAGTCGACCCAGCGTTTGACCATATTCAGCAATTGGTTGCCTTGTACGCCCTGAAAAAAGGCCGACAGATCGAAATTCTTGTAGCCCAGATTCAGGTTCACCCCATAGGTAAAGTCCGGGTGCGGATTGCCCAGAAACATCCGGTCGTTGTCGGTGATAGTCCCGTCACCATCCGTGTCATGGTATTTATATTTACCAACGGCGGCATAGCCCGGGTAGGCAGGCCCGGCATCCAGTTCGCTCTGATTCTGATAAATTCCGTCGATTTTAAGTCCGTAAAAAGAAAATAACGGCATCCCCGCCACCGACCGGGTCCAGGTGTAACTCCGAATAGCGGGACCCAGCAGCACGGCTGTCGAGCTGCTGTTGAGTCGAACTACCTTGTTCTTATAGGTAGAGAAATTGACGCCTACCCCGTAGGTCAGGTTGCCATTCAGGGCTTTGTTGTTATAGGTAAGGTTCAAGTCAATTCCTTTGTTGTTCATCTCACCAATGTTCACAAACGGAATGGTTGCTACGCCCTGCGTGGCTGGCAGACTTACCTGATACAACATGTCGGAAGTGGTTCGGTTGAAGAGGTCCAGCGTCAGACCAAGCTTTCCTTTCATGAACGTAGCATCCAGACCCAGGTTCGTCTGCGTCGTTGTTTCCCACTTGGCATCCGGGTTGCCGAATGCTTCGGTATCGAAGCCCGACTGCACGGAATTATTCGACCCGTCGATGGCATAAGACGACTGGCTAAGGCTGGAACGATAAGTGCTGAACCCATTGTAGTTGCCAATTTCCTGGTTGCCCGTCTGTCCCCAGCCAGCTCTTATTTTCAAGTCGTTGATCCAGGGTAGTCCGGCCATAAACCCTTCTTCCGAGATACGCCATCCGGCGCTGAATGCGGGGAAGGTTCCATACCGGTTGTTCTGCCCGAATCGGGATGAACCATCGCGCCGTATGGTAGCCTCCAGCAGATAGCGGTCGTTAAGGGAGTAATTGACCTTCCCGAATACGGAGAAAAGTGCCCATTCATAGCCACCACCAGTGTTATTGATACCGGCGGTTCCGGAATTAAGGAACATGTACAGGGGGTCTTCGGAGAAGAAGGTCGTCCGGGTAGCCGAGAAATCCCGGCCGCTTCCTTTGATCGCTTCTGTTCCGGCCAGTACGTTCAGTTTGTGGTTACTGCCGAAGGCGGCACTGTAGTTCAGGGTATTGGACCAGGTCCAGTTGATATCATAGGCGTTGGCATTCACCAGCGAGTTGGCCGCTTCGATCTCAGCCTCTTCCAGATCCAGCAGGGTATAGCCTACCCGATTGGCATTGGTATAATCAATACCGATACTCGATTTAGCCACGAGATTTTTCAGTACATCGACCTCCAGATAAGCGTTGCCAAATGTCCGGAACGTACTGGTTTTGTTGTTTCTCGACCGCCATAGCTGAGCTACCGGATTTGTGGCCGGTCCCAGACCAGCGGCCCGGGTAGCCGCAAAGTTGCCCATGATATCATAGACCGGAATAATGGACGGAATGCGGTACCCATTGCCAATTGGATTTCCATCCTGGTTATTTGCCGTACTCGCCGTTCCATTATTGTTGTAATACCCTTTATTATCGGTGTAGCTCACTTCCAGATTTTCACCCAGACGAATTCGTTTTTTAAACAAGAACTCGGTATTGGAGCGCAATGAGTACCGATCGAAACCGGTATGGATCATCACTCCGTCCTGTTTGAAATAATTCAGCGAAATGGCATAACGGCCGCTTTCGGTTCCCCCGTTAGCGCCAATATTATACTCCTGAATGGACGCCGGATGCAGAATTTCCTTTTCCCAGTCGGTCCCTTCCCTGTTCGCCTTTACGATCTGATAGAAACCCGTCCGGTTATAGTTGTACAGGGCAGGGTTTACCCGGGGGTCCCCTTCCGCCAGACCATAGCTGGCCCCGGCCAGAATATAATCTGGTACTACGGCTGTAGGTCCATTACCATACTGCTGGTGCGACGGATTACCATTGGTCAAGACGCCGGCGTTTCGGCGCTGGGTCCAGAGCAGGTTGCCAAAATCCTGTGGATCTTTGATCAGGCCCAGGTCCACTTTCCCGATTTGTACCCCGGCCCTCGAATTGAAGGTAAATTGAGGGGTGCCGATCCTGCCTTTTTTGGTCGTGATGATGATGACCCCGTTAGCCGCCCTGGACCCGTATATGGACGCTGACGATGCATCTTTCAACACCTGCATGGACTCGATGTTGTTGGGGTTGATACTATTGAGTCCGCCTTTGGTCGGTACGCCATCAATGATATAAAGCGGATCGTTGTTGTTGATCGTACCGAAACCCCGAATACGAACGGTGGCTTCGCCCCCCGGCGAATTGTTGGAGGTGACGGTAACCCCGGCCACCCTACCCTGCAACTGCTGGGCAACGTTCGGAGCCGTTACTTTGGTTAATTCCTTGGCATCGACCGTAGCAACGGAACCGGTGATATCGCGCCGGGATTGAGACGAATAGCCCGTTACAACGACCTCACTTAACGCTTTTACGTCCGATTGCAGCGTAACGAGGAGCTGGCTTTGATTGCCAATTGCAATTTCCTGGGCCATAAAGCCGATAGACGATACAACCAGCGTAGTACTACCATCGGGAACGTTCAGTATAAACGCACCATCTGCATCGGTCGTTGTTCCGAGGGACGAACTCCCTTTCAACACTACGGTAGCTCCGGGAATGGCACCACCGGTAGCATCCACCACTTTCCCCCGGATCGGGATAATGACTACAGGAGCGAAACCTCCGGATGGCATAATTACCGCCGAGGGCTTCGTTTCGGCCATAGTAAATTCGGCAAACTGGCTCATCAGCAACAGCTGCATTAAACCAATACCCTTTATTCGATGCCAGGAACAGGGGGAGTAAACGCGTCTTTTCATGTCAGGTTGATTTGATCAAAAAATTAGGCACAACAAGGTTTGTATCCCGTTTGGGGGACTGCTCGATCACTGAGATATAAATGGGTGTATGCAGGAGTGAATGGACTTCATCCACCAATCGATCTGGAAAACGGGTTAGTTTAGGTTGCGCAGGAAACGGAGCACAGCCATATTAGTCTATTAATTCCAGCAAGTGAGATCATATTGCCAAAAGTAATAGATCACGCACATTCTCAAAATTAAATTTTGATATTTATTAGAAAAACAAAATTTAATTAGAATAACTTTCAAAATCAGGCATCTGTCTGCTAACTGAGGTTCCTATCGGGAAAGTCGGATAGGGCTAAGCCAATTCAGGACGCGAAGCGGTTTGGGGTATGAATTGAAGGTGCATAAGCTGTCGATCAACAACAGCCTGCCTGAAGTTGTGGATTAGCCGCATGACCCGGAGAGAATCCGGGTATTTGTGAGAACGGGTCAGCTAACCCCCTATTTGAATGAGTTGCAACCAGGCGTGTAATTCCGGATCGCTTGATTCAAGACCCAGGATACGCCCTTTCGCGTCTTTCCGAAAATTAACCAGAGCCCAGTCGATGTCGGGCTTCAATTCGGTGATTTTCTGGCGGATGATCTTTTCAACCATTTGATTTTTTGCTGGCTTACCTGATGTGTCACGGTCGGAAGGCATCGGGTCTAGTGCGTTTTCAGCCTCGTGTACGCTCACAGATAATAGGCCAACCGTTCAATAGGTACGCTTCAGTTAATTTTCATTATACACGTACGGAAGCTTTGTCGACCCGCATCCAGAAAGCCCTGGCTTCGGCTAATTCTATCTCCCGTAAAATTGGCGTTGGTATCACTACCCTGATGCTGAACCAATTGTTTTTTTATATACACCTTGCGTCAAAACGTGGCATATCCTTACGCAGGCCCCTACCCTACCAGGCAATAGCAATGCTATCCCCAACCGTTCGATTCGGGTCTGACACAGTCATCTTGTTCCCCAAAAATCAGGATTTTGGGCGTAAATAGATTACCAGAAAAGCAAACTATATTTTTAGTTTAAGGGCCATGTAGGTATGCCGGTGGGATGTTAGCCGTCGGATGGTCGACCCGTACTCTGTTTGTGCCGACAAGGCTGGCTGTCAATACCAGTGAAGAATGTTCGTCATTCGTGTTCGCCATAACTGGCCCCGGTATAAAACCTGGTGGCGCTATTCGGGAGTTAGATAGACCGGCACAATCCGGAAAGCACCTTTGAGTGTTATATCTGCCTGTAGGAATCAATCAATCACCTACCCTATCTGGCTCAAACCAACTGCCGAAGGTTCCTGCCCGTTGCCCGATACCGTCGATTAGTGCCAGTCGAAAGGCATGACCTCAGCCCAATCATCATTCCAACAGACCTAATTCATGGGCCTGGGATATGGCTCAGAAATACCGAAAATGCCGATTTTTAAACCAACTCCCGGGATAAGCATTTTACGTTCATACGAACGACAGACCCGCACAAAACGGGAGAAACCACGTTTAGATCATAAATTAGAGACATATTTGCGATCTATAACCGTTTATTTTTTCCCGTTCGCTATGGCTACCCGCATCGAAAAGAAGTTAGATATACCAGCGACGGCTCCGCTTTACCGCGACATATTTGAGTTTATCGACGTGATGGGCATCAAACAAAATCGGGTAATTGAAGCATTTGGCGTTGGTCGATCGAACTGGTACAAATTGAAGCAGCAGTACCTGAATGGCATTTCTCTGGAAAACATGCACAATTTTGCGACTTACTTTAGCCTACCCCCCGAAAAAGTAATGTCATTGTGTTACATGACGTATGTGCGTGGCCTGGCAAAACAACAGTCCGATCAGCCTGTTACTACGCAGGCCCTCACCGAAACAGCCTCTATGGATGTCGACTCCGACTTCCCTCCTATCAATTAAATAGTGCTGTATTACAGACTTTATAGAGATATACTGTCTTTAATACTATTTGTGTACCAAAAAATCACAAACCGGATAAGTTTTGTCCGAATTTTAGGACATTAGGCCCCTCAATGTCTTATATTTATGCCGAAACTACTCCCATTGAATGGCATGGCTACGCATGAACAGGTTGTTCAGTTCCTTCGTCGAAACCCGGCATTATCGGCTTCTGTACTTGAGAAAGAAGCTGGATTACCAGCCAGTACGCTTCTTAAGGCGGTAGCAGGCGACCGGGTACTGAACGCGAAACACCTCACAGCCCTCTACCCTATCCTCCTCCGTTATGGCTATCAGGATGCGTTGAAAGCACGCATCATTTCTGTCGTCAATCACAAAGGCGGGGTTGGCAAAACCACCACGACGCTTAACCTGGGACGGGCCCTGGCCCGCATGAATTATCGGGTTCTGCTGATCGACATGGACTCTCAGGGTAACCTGTCGCAGGCACTCGGCGTCGATGAGCCAGACAAACAGGTTGTTCATGCCTTGCTCAAGAACGAGCCATTACCCATTATCAACATCGGCGACCGATATGATCTTGCGCCCAGCGACCTTGAACTTGCCTACGCCGATCTGGAACTGGTACAGGTAGTTGGGGGCGTTAACCAGTTGCGCAATGCCCTGGCACCACTGCGGTCTCAATATGATTATATCCTCATTGACTGCCCCCCGGCACTGAATATTTTTACCAACTCGGCGCTGGTCGCGTCTCATTCCTGTTTAGTAACGCTTCAGCCCGAAGCATCGGCCCTCAAAGGAATCAACAGCCTGCTCGACCGGATAACACAGGTGCGGGACCGTATAAATTTTGAACTGACTATCGAAGGAATTGTACTGACAATGGTGGACCGTCGGCTAAAGATCCACCGGGATATGATCGATTATGTTCATGCCAATCTGGATAATTTCCGGATATTCAAGACGGAGATCCGTCAGAATGTAACCCTGAAAGAATCGCAGGTTGCTCAACGGGATATTTTCACCTACGCCAAAGATTCTCATGGCGCGCAGGATTACTTCAAACTGGCACAGGAATTTGCTCAACCCGCTGCCCAACTTACTACGGCCGACGCATGAAAAAGTACATGGAATCGCTCAGCACCAAAAAAATCATCAAGGACCAAAGTCTGCTGGGCCATGAAGACATCCGGCATAAAATCCGAATCCTGCCCGAACTTCAGGCGTTTATTCCGCCCCTCCTCCCCGATGAACTGAAGCAGCTGGAAAGTAATATCCGTAAAGACGGCTGTCGTGAGGCCCTGTTGGTTTGGCCAACGACAGAAGGAGTAGTTTCCAACTCCGACTCGACAACCCCCTTGTATGTTCTCGTTGACGGACACAACCGATACGGTATTTGCCAGCGAAACGGTGTGGATTTTCGGGTCAATCTGGTTGATTTCGATTCCCTTGAAGCAGTCCGTAACTTCATGCTCGATAACCAGCTGGGTCGTCGTAACCTTACTCCTGAACAAACTTCTTATCTGCGAGGGCTTCGATATCTGGGCGAAAAAGGGCAGCGCGGTAAGTACGATAGACAAGCAACATCGCTGGATCTTGACCCCGATACGGATCATAAAGGACAAAATGTCCTTTATGATCTCGATTCGTCAGAAAGCTCAGAAATCGCTTCTAACGGCTCTAAATCTAAAAAAGGTATATCCACTGCGGAAGTACTGGCAAAACAGTTCAGCGTTAACGAAAAGACCATAAAACGCGACGCTGAGTTTGCCGCTGGTCTCGAAAAACTAACTCCTGCTCTTAAAGCCGAAGTTCTGGCCGGAAAATCCGGCATAAAAAAGGCAGTCATTCAGCAACTGGCAAAGAGTGATGCCCCCACAGGCAGCATCAGTTCGCCCGACACTATTTTATCTCCCCTCCCTGCTGGTTTGCCTGTTAAAGCGGGACGAGTTGGTAAGCCAGATGCCCTTCAAAAGAAGCTTCGGTCTTTGGTTGATTTGCTTGATTCACCTCCTACCAATTTGTTAACCCTATGTGATGACATCATAGCCTGCGCTACAAAGTTAAAAAACACGGTATCTGAAAACCATTAAGGAGAACGAAGGAAAAAACCATTAGGGGGCGGGCGCAACGGGGGGTAAAGGAAAAAGGGAGTGAGTGGTTAAAGGAAAGCCCTTTCTATTTTTAAAATAAAAAAAAACACACACACTTTATTCGGGCGAACTTGTTCGCCTTTTTTTAGTGTGTGTTTTTTAATTGTTTTTTAAAAAAGCTTTTTAGAGTGTTTTTTATATATATTTTTAGGCGTAGCGTAACTACCTGATTTACAATAATTTACAAGCTTATTATGTAAGTCCCTTGGTACGGGAATGTAAGTCCCTTGGTACGAGTATGTAAGTCCCTTGGTACGGGAATGTAAGTCCCTTGGTACGAGTATGTAAGTCCTTTGGTACGGGAATGTAAGTCTATTGGTACCAAATGTAAGTCTATTGGTACCAAGTGTAAGTCAGTTGGTACGGGGATAAATCTGGACTGATTCGTTATGTAAGTCGTTTGGTACTGATAAAAAGGCAATGTTTTATTTCCCGACCAACGGGCTATTAGGTGCCTTAGACGCTAATGTCCGTCTGATAAACATTAAAGTTCTATATTTTGGATAAATAATGTCCCTTTTATGGACAAACTATTTAAGTGTAAGTCATTTGGTACCACCTTATCAGGTTTAATCAGGTTAGTTGATAGGTAATTAGTGTTTTGCGGGCGTAGTAAGATAAATAAATGTAAGAAAGTGTTTAAAACTTACATACAGACTGTATATTGCTTACTCGTGCCATAGAATCCTAACGATTATGAGTGATACGCCCGACACCAAGAACGACATTGAGGCCCTCCAGCACAATCCTGATTATATTATTATGAATAACCCGTTGGCGAGTCCAAAATTCGTCCGGGCTATTTCGAAGTCAGAGCAAAAAACCATCACCGAGATATACACGCCTAAGGTGTTTTATGAGATCGTATCGCGGCTTAAACCTGAGCATCTGATCGGTGTGGCTAATAACCAGAACATCACAATCGAGATCGTAATTAAGGATTTCCTGCGTGATATTGGCGCTGAGAAAACGAAGAATTACAAGCACCTGATCACATCGGTCGAGACCTTACAGACAACTATCCTTAAATGGAAAGATGATAAGGGTGAACACCGTAGCCCAATTGTTGCTTTCTCAACCCATGATCACAAAAGCAGCACCATTCAGGTTCAGGTGCACGAAAAACTGGTTAAGATCATTCTGGATGTAAAAGAAAAAGGAAATTTCAGTTTTCTGAAACATAACGTTCACAAACTCCAGAATGCGCAGGCAATAAAGCTTTACCCCTTCCTGAAAGCCTGGCTAAATTATGGACGGTACGAAACCGAACTCGTACGATTCAAGGAGCGCCTGGGCTGCAATACTAGCGGATACCAGCGGTTCGCGGCTTTCGAAAAGTACGTGCTCATGCCTGCTTTGGAAGAGATCAACGAGAAGACTGATATTCGGGTATCGTATCAGAAACTGGGGACCAACTTACAGGGTATAAAACCCAGGGTTACAGGGTTGATATTTCTGATTAAACCTAAAGATAAAACCAAGCAATTGCCCTTACCGGAAGGACCGCCGGATCAGGTACCCGAATTAACAACCGAGTATGAACCCCAACCAACCGTTCTGGTTGCCAGTCCGGAATTATCGGCTGCTGAGTTTGCCGAACTGTATGACCTATTTAAACTCATCTGGATCGATGAGCGGCCCGATCCGCTGACCAGTAAGTTATTGATCGACGGTTATGTGACAAAGTATGATAAAGAGTCCGTACTGGATGCCTTTACGGCGCTTATCGATACCAAAGCCAAGGCAAAGAGTGTTGCTTTTTTTACCGCTGATATATTTTCCAAATATAAAGGCTTCCGGGAGCACAAAGAAGTGAAGCGGCAGACGGAACGGAACAGGCTGACGGAGAAGCAGCAGGAACAGGCTGAACAGGAACGAATGAAATTAATCCTGGGTGACTTTGAACGGAGAGAAAGAGCTTACTTTATGCAGGCTTATGAGAAGACTACGGAGGACGAGCGCCAAATCATACTCGACCAACTGGATTTGGGTAACGCAGCTAACGTTGTATTCTTTACCGATGAGGGGGAGCCAACGGAGTTAGCCAAGGGAGAGATAGGGAAATACTGGGTAACTAACCACACGCCCTATGACCGTCGGTTGACGTTTCAGAAAATTGCCGAGCGGGAATACAATGTTCAGATCGAGTTCGATGAGAAGGGCATACCTTTCTTTAGAAAATGAGCTTTCCGGTTACAGACTTACTACCTTCCATAAACAGTTGGGGGCATAAAGGACATTTTGTCCTTTATGCCCCCAACTGTTTATGGAAGGTAGCGATAGACTTCTATTCAGCGCTTTTAAGAGCCCTACGACACTTTACAGAGAAAGCTTAACCAATCGAATCTATCTTAACTCTTCTCTTGATGCTGTAATGACTGGTCCATTACCTGTCTGTATTCAACAGGTGGGACCAAGTTTCCCGCACGGACTCCCATCATCAGATAACGTCGATTAGTAGAAGGATATCACTTGCTCCTATATAATTTGTACGGATAGTTTTATTGAAACTGGTGTAAGTCTATTGGTACCATATTTTGGGCTTAAAATGTAATTGTCCAAAATACAATACATAAAGTGTCTTTAAGTTGGAATAAAAGGCTAAATGATAGTCGTTTGGTACGGCTGTAATTCGTAATCAGCCAACGATTATACTTCTCTGTAGATTTAACTAACGGAATTGAATACTGTATAACGATGTAATCCGACAGTAAAACGGCAACCCTTCAGGAGGCCTATGATTGGTACCAAGTCATATAGTGCCTGGTACTTGTACAGGCTGCCTGTGTCAGTAAAACAATGAATTGATTATGCATGGATTACCAAAGCCGGATCTATTTGCAGTGCCAAAATTTACTAAATAGAACGCTGGTAGTGTAGCACTGTCAAACGTTATAAGAATGTGATGGAGTCAAAATTGGGTAAATAGACCTCAGGTTAGTTAGCGGATGTAAGTGAATTGGTACCGGGCGAAAAGGGCGTTGGTCTATGGCAAAAGTAAATTAGGCGCTACATGTTATACATGTGTACGCGACCACCCGGTTACGATCATGCTGACATGCCAACGCTGATTTATGAACAGATATGGATGAACTAAACCGGGACTGTCGTTCTGGTAGATTCTAGTTTAGAGTGGAAAAGTCTGTCACCCTGTTGACTGTGTTTACCAACTAATAAAAGATTACAGGTACAGCAATAGTGTGGTTACTTTAGTCCGGTGAGCATAAAGGACATTTTGTCCTTTATGCTCACCGGACTAAAGTAATAGGAAAAGCGATAAACGTTTTTCTTCATCCGAGCTAGTCATACCATAAAGGACATTTTGTCCTTTATGGTATGACTAGCTCGGACCTGTTCCTCGATCAGGTGGCCAAATTCATAAAGGACAAAATGTCCCTTATGAATTTGGCCACCTGATCGAGGTGTGAAACAAGTAGCGCAACAGGAAGGCTGACCAACGTTTCCTTGCCCAGTAGGGTAGGGGATCGGACCCTAAGATCCCTATTGCACAGCTACAGTCTATCAATAACATTGACACATGTAATTCAGCTTGTGCTTTTACAATGAAGGTATGCTAAATCAGGAAACTGATAAGAGCATCAACTATCCTGGCCTGGTCAGTAAAGAAAACACCCTTCCTCATCGACTGGAGAAAGCAGCCGTTCATACTTTACGCAAGTTGCGTACTTACTCTAGCAGCTAGTCACAGGTATCGGTAAATTCTTTTGGAGAGTTATCAGTTCAGAAGAGATATTGGTATACCCTTCCACATAAAAATACATAAAACCAGAATAAGCTTATCCTGTCAGACTGTAACCTGAGCAACAGACGTTGATCACCTTATTGACCACTCAAGAAAAATGGACTGTCTCAGGTGTGCCTATGCTTGCTTTGTTATGAACACCCGTATCGAATCGATTGACAGTACTGGATGCAAGTAGAAGCCGGTTTGTCAATGTAGCAGGAAATTTAAGCATTGGATGAGTCATGAGAATAATAGGGTAGACGACGCCTGAGTTTGACAACGGGTGGAACCGGGCGTAGAAGGCTCGAACGCGGCTGGACCTTCTAATGAGGCATCACAGCCTTCACACAGACAGACCAGTTGATGGTATATTATCTAACCAGACATAGGGTGAAAAACAAGGTCTACAGCTGATGATAGCTTACTAAACAATCGCTTGAAAACGTTAACGGTTGGTTAGGTAGCAACAGGACGGTCACGTGATTAAAATGACAGGATTCTACTTAATAAATTAATGTTATAGACAATAAGTAAAGCCTGAGTAGTTAGCAAAAAATTTATTTAAATGCTTAATTTATAAGTGATTAACTTATATTAATTAAAGTATCAGTTTAAGTGCAGAAAGTTACCCTTTCCCCTTTATGTGATCAAGGTACTTTTGCCCGTTTCCAGTATTTAACAGCAATACGTACTCATCGGGTGCAATCCAGCCCTGAGCCAGCAATCGTTTGGTAGCAGCCCAGATGGCCCCGCCTTCGGGGGCTACAAAAATGCCTTCGGCACGACCAATTTCGCGAACTCCACCCAGCATTTCTTCTTCCGAAACGGCAAGAACAGTACCACCCGATTCCTGAAGGACCTGTAGCATTAAGGTTTCACCAATAGGTCGTGCTGGCACCAATGGCAAACCGCGTTGCTGGCTTGAAATTTTCGCTGATCTGTTGAAGTTGTCCATGTAAGTCGTTTGTGAGGTCGGTTGCTTCCAGGACTTTGGTATAAAGGATGGTGCCGGCCTTGGTCAGGCTGATGGCGTTGCCATGGCGCTCGAACAGGCCGGTTTTGTAAAAAGATTCTAAACTTTTTATGTGTTTGCTGATAGCAGATTGGCTAAGGAATAACTGACGGCTTGCTTTGGTAAAACTGAGCAAGCGGGCGACTTCCAGAAAAATCTGATGAGCGATAGACAACATACATGGACAGGCTTACCGCAAAGAAACGAAACAACCGTCATCAAGTGAACCCCGCTGTCCATCAAAAAGCGTTGAGTCGATTGCCTGGTATACTACTTGGTTTTTGGTCCGACCTCGTCACTCAGGAATCGACAGCATGACGCTTGCGTAGAAAAAGCTTCCTACCGCTGGCCCGGCAGCAAACGTGGTATAGGCTCGGTTAAGTAGGTTCGTTCCTCCCAATTTAATGGTCAGGGCTGGGCTGGGTAGTAGGTAGGTAAGTTGCGCGTCGAAGGAATGGATGGCGGGAACGACACCCGTGGCCAGCGATGACTGCCAGAGAAATGCGCTCTGGTATTTGTAATGAACCGAACCGCCCAGGTTGTGCCAGAGTGTTGGGTTGGCTATACCGATGTTGGTTATCCATTTCGGGGTGTTAAAAGCCTCCTCCAGACCATCGCCCTGATCTGTCCGGTCAAGACGGGCCAGTGATGCATTACCCGTCAGCACCCAGTTGCGACCCGCTGAATACCGCAACCCCAGACTCGACCCATAATTAAAAACACGCGTCTTCGAGTTAGTCCAGAGCCGGTACCGGTCCTGTTGATTGCGATCGGAAAGGTAATACGCCAGGGAGTCTGAATTACCCCGTTTGGGTATGTTGGCTTCAACCTGGGCAATGAAATTGCGATAGACGTTGTAGTAAAAATCGACATCTACATAGAGTTTTCTGGTAAAAAATAACCACTTATAGCCCAACTCGATACTGTTTACCTGTTCAGGTTTGATATAGCTGTAGGTGTTTGGTCGCAAAAGCCCTTTGTTTTTCTGGATAGCCTGGTCTGACGTTAACTTATTGGTGTTGACATCGCTGTTGATGGCCGCCTGAAACGCATCGATAGAGGTGCGAAAATAAGACTGCTCAAATATGCCCTGCGACATGATCCGTAAGCCACCCACTCGTTTTACGCCCCCAGAGTTTACGTTGGAAAAGGCTTCGAACAGGGACGGGAAACGATATCCGGTCTGGTACGATAGTCTGAAGTTATGCTGATCGGTAGGGGAGTAGACCGCCGACAGGCGCGGATTGAGCCGGGCGTTGAAATAACGGTTCTTGTCGACCCGCAGCGACCCGGCCAGCTTCAATCGATCGCGGAAGAACGAGCGGGATGCCTGAATAAACCCCCCTCCTTTGCCATAAATCAGGTTCGTTTCTGTTCCATCGGGGTTGATGAAATAGTTGCCATCCGGAAAGATGACGTACTGCCGGTAGTCGAATCCCGCCAGTAGATCGATGCCCGTTTTATGTCGAAAATCGTTCCAAAGAATCCGTGTGGGCTCTAGTTGCCCTTCGGCATGATACATCCAGGAGCGAACGCGCAACGCGGCTCCACTATCCCAGTTATTGATGTCGCGCAGTCTGGCTACCTGTGCGTCGAAGGCCACCGTTCCGGGTTGGGGCCGTCCCTGATCGGCGGTAGAACGGGCCTCCTTCAGGGCGCTGTTCAACGGCAACCCGGCCTGACTCGACGTGGTAAACTGCCGGGTAAAATCGCTGAACCACTGATTGTCGGATTTAAACGAACGGTCAATATTTTCCGCCATCGAACGGATATTGTACGAGTCGCCGGTGTTCTCCGAGGTGCGGTACGCGCGAATATGGACCGAAGGAGATTCCAGTGTGAAGCCGTGTTGATCGAGCCGGTAATTTTCGAGCCTGAACCGGTTGGTGCGCTGGTAGACATTGTCCAATATAGCGCCTTTATACCGGTAGGAAAGCGTCAGGTTTGGCCGGATATGCCAGGATAGCCCCAGGTCGCCCCGCACATTATTCAACCGAAGATCCGCAGTCTGGTTTTCAGGGTAGCCAGTACGGGAAACCACATAGCGTTTGCCCCCAATGGTCAGTGTCCGTCGGTTGGCCGATTCATCCCCATACGTATTAACTTGATCGCGACCGGGGTTGTCGGACCCTACCAGGCCCAGGGCGGTGTTTGCCAATGGGTTCAGGTCTGACACATCACGGGCTATCCAGTCATAGCCACGCTGGTAAGTCACATTGACCTTGAAGGCCAGCCGTGAGCCAATCGTTCGGGCATAGCGAAGGCTGGTTTCGCTGTAAAGTTTTTCGGAAACAAGCGACTCATTTATATGATTGACGCCGGTTTTCTGACTCACACTCAAACCCGGTGAGGTGAAGGGATCTTTGGTAATGAGTTGGGCAAGGCCATTCAGGGCATTGAGTCCATAAAGCGCCGAAGCCGCACCCGGCACGATCTCAACCCGCAGTATGTCTAAGTCCGACGGGGCCAGCGCATTGCCGATCGGCGCGCCAATGTGTGGGGCCTGGTTATCCATGCCATCGACAAGCTGGACAAACCGAACGTTGGTTGGGTTGGCAAACCCGCGGGTGTTATATACTTTAAACCCTAAACTCGACGTCAGTAACTGAACCCCCTTGAGGTTTTCGATGGCGTCGAAATAGGAAGGTTGCGCCGACATCCGAATCTGCTGCGCGTTCAATAGCTCGATACTGACAGGTGACTTCAGGATGCTTTCCGGAATCCGGGATGCGGTAATGACAATTTCGGCCAACTGGATTTTTCGAAGGGAATCAGCCGGGCTGATAAGGCTGTCAGTCCGGATCTGAGCCTGCACTGACCCAGTGATCAATAAAAAAAAGAAGGTAAAATTTCGCATCATAACCGCTATTTCCGACGAAATATAACGGTCGTTGTTTTCCTGCGGAAATAACGCTGGGTGAAAAGCAGAAATAATTACCAACAGGCCGTAGTTAGCGGGGGAGAGCGGTTAGTTCGGATGACAAAAACTGCTGGAAGCGTTCCTGGAGCGACTGGTAATAGGCGATGTATTTTTCGCCCTCGGCCGTCACAATAGCACCGCCCCCTTTCTCGCCCCCTGTTTGCGTTACTACCATAGGCTGGCTGGCCAGGGTATTCATGGAGTGAACCAGTTCCCAGGCCCGCTTGTAGGACATGTGCATCGCTTTAGCCGCCTGGTTGATGGAGCCGGTCCGTTGTATATGACCCAGCAGTTCCAGACGACCGATACCCATAAACCGCTCGGCATTATCGGTGGTACCAGCTTCGAGCCAGATTCGGCCATTGATACGGAGGTTTTTCATGCAAAAGGAGGCAGGTTGATGCTGGCGCGAATGTACGACTATCCCGGATACGGCAGGGGAGGCTCGCCTGCCAGACGGCCTGTGAACGTCACAAACTACAGCGTAATCTTTTCCCTGCTGCCAACGGAGCGCAGGTAGGCAGCCGCTTTCTGGTATTCTTCCCCCGTGTTCAGGTGTTCCATCATGAGGGGAATGTTGTTGAGCTTACTGAGTTCGGTCAGGAAAACAGAATAATCCAGCTGGCCCAGACCCGGTCTGCATTCTACCAACTGGGGCGTGTAAACATCCTCTTTAAGAATAATGTCTTTGCCGTGGCAGCTCCGGATATGAGGGCCAAGCTTCTTAAAACACTCTTTTATTAGTGCTCCATTGGCGTAAAATACCTGCGGACTGACCACGATATTCATGGGGTCCAGGTGTACGGCAAACTGTTTTAGGTTGATGGCTTTAAGCAACCGGAGATAAGCCTCGACCGAGTCCGGGTAGCTCCAGGGCATTAGCTCCAGGGTGAAAAACGTACGGGTCGGTTTCACTTCGTTGATGATGCGCCGGGTTACCTCTACGATCTGGTCAAAGGTATCCGTAGTAAGATTGTTCTTGTGGGGCCCTGCCCACTGAGCCGGATTTTTGGACCCGCTGATGTTCACGCAGCAGTTAGCCCCGATCGCTTCTGCCAGCGCCAGCGAGTC
Source organism: Spirosoma utsteinense (assembly GCF_014282275.1). Classification (GTDB taxonomy): domain Bacteria; phylum Bacteroidota; class Bacteroidia; order Cytophagales; family Spirosomataceae; genus Spirosoma; species Spirosoma utsteinense. The sequence goes on along the minus strand of NZ_VFIA01000037.1, from coordinate 21,158 downwards.
GATACATTTCTTGATCGCTGTCTGGGCCATGGCCGGGTCCGGGCTTATTGGATTACTCCAGGCACCCACTTCGGCAATGACAATATCGGCTTTCTTTGCCGCCCCGGCATAAGCCCTGATCTGGTCGCTGGACGCGTCCGTTTTCAAGGGGCAGTAGGCAGCCCGATAGCCCTGTTTTTGTAACGCAGCAATCCATTCGTCAGGATGTTGGTAGGTATCGAACAGCGGCCCGCCCAACCGGACAAATGCGTTTTTGGCACTAAAAACGGGTAACGACGGCATCAACCCAACGAGCGAAGCGGTCTGTAGTGTTTTTTTGGTAAAGGTCCGGCGGTTCATGGCAGTACGTTAGGCATACGGGTAGGAGAGAGCCCATACCGCAGTAAGTTTAAGAGGCCCGTAAATTACCTAGTTGACAGGCGGTTCGTATCAGATTTTGCTTCGTTTGTTCCAGTGCCGTTACAAGGTCAGCTGGTCCGTTTCCGATAGCCAGCAGGGTGTCGAAGAAAGCATTTAACGACTCAGAAGGCTCCAGTGGAATTTTCCCGGCGAGCCCAACGACGGACAGGTTCTTCGCTTTCGCGCGGCAGGCAACGCCATAGGGACCCTTACCGTGTAGTGTCTGCTCATCGAGGCTGCCTTCGCCGGTTATGACCAGATCAGCATCCATCAGGGCCCGGTCGAAGTCCGTAAAGTCCAGGAAAAAATCGATGCCGTTGACGAGCCGGGCATTCAGAAAGGTGTGCAGACCTGCCGCAACACCGCCCGCAGCGCCACCATGGCGGAGGGGCCGCATGTCGATCCCGGTTTGCTGTAACGCTATGTTTGCGAAGGTGGCCAGGCTGGTCTCCAGTTTCCTCACACACTCGGGGGTAGCTCCTTTTTGCGGGCCAAAAACAGCCGCTGATCCCTGGTCGCCCAACAGGGTATTGTCAACGTCGCAGAGGATGGTAACGGCACAGGTGGATAGCCGCTGGTCGAGGTTCGATACATCGATGCGGGCCAGTTCGGTCAGGCTTACGGGCGAACTGAGTTCCTGACCCAAAACGTCCAGAAACCGAACGCCGAGCGCTCGTAAAATACCGGTCCCGCCGTCGACCGTAGCCGATCCGCCGATGGCCAGCACCAGCTTATTTACTCCTTCGTCCAACGCCTGTTTCATCAGTTGACCCGTGCCGTAAGACGTAGCACGCAGGGGGTCCAGCTCCTCCGGTTTTATCAACCGAATACCGGATGCGCCGGCCATTTCGATGATCGCTGTTGTACCCTCGTCGACCAGCCCGAACGAGGCAGAACAGCTACGGCCGAATGGATCGGCTACGTCCACGAAATGAAGCGCTCCCCGGTGTTTTTCGATCATCAACGCCCCTGTCCCATCCCCACCGTCCCCCACCGGAAAGCATACACACGTACAGTCGAGCCGGCTTCGGAGGAGCCCTTCCTGAATGGCAAGGGCGGCATCTGTCGCGTCAAGGCTGTGTTTGAACGCATTCGGCGCGATCAGGATACGGGTTGGTTTCATACGTTACTGTCGTTCAGTTGCCGGGATAAATCAATGGACTACATGGATGGGGGTGCCGTTCAGAAACTGAGCCAGATTCTCTACCGATATGTCCATCAGTCGGCTTCGGGCTTCTTTGGTTGCCCAGGCAATGTGCGGGGTGATCAGGCAATTTTTAGCCGAGAAAAGGGGGTTGTCGGCTGCCGGAGGTTCGGATGATAAGACGTCGATACCGGCTCCGGCGATAACACCCGAATTCAACGCGTCGGCCAGATCCTGATCGACAATCAGGGGTCCTCTCGACGTGTTCAGCAAAAAAGCGCTGGCTTTCATGCGGGCCAAACTGTCTTTGTTGATCAGTCCCTGCGTTTCGGGGGTCAGGGGGGTATGAATACTTACCACATCCGATTGCGCAAGGAGTTCGGGTATGTCGGCCCATCTAAAATTGGATCGGTGCGACTGATCGGTCTGGTTGCGTTTGGACCCGATCAGGTTCATGCCAAAAGCGGTGGCCACATCGGCAACTTTTTCGCCGATGCTACCGAAGCCCACGATGCCCATGGTTTTGCCGGCCAGTTCGATAAGGGGGAAGTCCCAGTAACAAAAATCGGCAGAACGCGCCCATTTTCCTTCCATGACCGTATCGCTATGGCGTTGAACATGCAGCGTTAATTCGAGTAGCAGCGCAAAGGTCAGCTGCACGACCGAGGGGGTTCCATAGCCCGGCACGTTACTAACCGTGATGCCGTTTTTCTGAGCGACCGCTGTGTCGACAATGTTATAGCCGGTGGCCAGCACACCAATGAATTTCAGCCTGGGCAGGTCGTTGAGAACGTCGGCTCTCAGGGGCGTTTTGTTGGTAAAAATAATGTCGGCATCCATGGTCCGCTCCCGAATTTCGTCCGGCGAGGTGCGGTCAAACACCGTTACGTCGCCAAGCTTTTTCAGGCCTTCCCAGGATAGGTCGCCCGGATTCAGGGTGTATCCGTCTAGTACTACAATCTTCATCGCTACTGGTTATCGTTAGGGGATGGCCTGTTGACGCGCGCCCGTTTCAGCGCGTCAACAGCGTGTTTGATTATAAAGGCATCAGGGCCGGATAGGTTTTGAAACCAGTTACTTGACAAGATCGGGGGTTTGGCTGGATTTTCTGTTCATCGTTCGGATCGCTACGGAAAGCACAACCAGCCCGATGGTCAACACCAGCAAATAGGTATACCCTTTGGCAAGATCCGGAACCGCTACGGCAGTCGTGGCGTCGAGGGTTTCGTAGACGGGGATTATCCACTTGATAACATAGGCCTGGGCCAGGGTTAGAAAGCAGATAAAGACCAGCATGAAGAAGCTATGTTTGACCGTAAACCGGAACAGTTGTGATTCCTGGCCTACCAGATTGCCGGCCGCGGCTGCTACCGCAATGGATTGGGGCGAAATCATTTTACCAACCACCCCACCCGAAACGTTGGCGGCAACGGTCACCACCGGGTCGACACCAATAGACTGGGCCGTGGCGTACTGAAGCTTGCTGAACAACGCATTAGCCGAGGTGTCGGAGCCGGTGATAAAAACACCCAGCCAGCCCAGTACGGGCGCAAAAAAAGGAAACAGGAAGCCGGTATTGGCTAGTACAGCCGCCAGTGTGAGGGTAATGCCCGAGTCGTTGACGATGTAGGCGAATCCCAACACGGCCGCAATGGTAAGGATCGGAAATTTGAGCTGGTTCAGCGTCGATCTGAAGACAGCGACCCCCTCACGATAGGACAGACCTACCAGCGGAATGGCGATCAGCGCAGCCAGCAGTATGGCAGTACCGGCGGCCGAGAGGTAGTTGACCTTAAAGATCTTGGGCAGCAACGAGCCATCGACACCCTGTATGGCCTGGTGCAGACCCGGAAACTCGAACTGAACCATCCCGACCGAGTTGAGCACTTCCTTGATCGGCTGCAATCCCCAGGCAATGATAACGATGGTAAGCACGATGAACGGCGACCAGGCCCGAATTAGCTGCCCGCTGGTGTAGTGAATGCTGGTATTAATGGTTGGAGCGGGTTCGTTATCAAACCGCCAGATGGTTTTGGGTTTCCAGAAGCGCAGAAACACGATCAGGCAGATAATTGATCCCAGACCCGCTATGACATCTGGCAGGGCGGGTCCCAGAAAATTCGACGACAGGTACTGTAACAACGCAAAGGACACCCCCGAAACCAGCACCGCCGGTCCTACCTCCCGCGCTTTCCTGAACCCGGCAATGATGGTAACCAGATAGAACGGGAGCATCACCGATAAGATCGGCAGGGTCCGGCCCACCATCTGTGAAATGGGTAACTCGGCAATGCCTGACACCTGCGAGGCTACCGTTATGGGTATGCCGATAGAGCCAAACGCTACCGGTGCCGTATTGGCAATCAGGCAAATCCCCGATGCATAGAGGGGGCTGAATCCCAGACCGACCAGCATGGCGGCTGTGATGGCTACCGGCGCGCCAAAGCCCGCGGTGCCCTCCAGAAAAGACCCGAAGGAAAATGCGATCAGTAAAGCCTGTAGCCGCCGGTCGGCCGTGATGGAACCCATGGCGTGTTTGATGATCTCGAACTGACCACTTTTTACGGTGACATTGAATAGAAAAACGGCCATGATAACCAGCCAGCAAATGGGAAACAACCCATATAGCGCGCCGTGTGCCGCCGAAAGAAGGGCTAGTTTGACCGGCATTCCATAAACGACTATAGCAATGAGCATAGCCAGGCCAGCCGCAATCAGGCTGGCCTGATACCCTTTCATCTTCCGGATAATCAGCGCCCAGAATATAAACAGCACCGGTATGGCCGCAACCAATAGCGATAGGGCTATAGCGTTGAAGGGATCGATAATTTGTTTCCAGACCATGGATTCGTTTCAGTTAAAATTTTTGAAGCAGGTGGGTAGCTTGTTGCTGAGAGAAATGGGTGATCAGGCTAGATCGAGCGCTATAATTTCGTGATCGAGAATGCGGGGGACGCTCACCGTTACGACACCGTCTTTGAGATCGACCGGAAGGGTTTGCCCGCTCATCAGCAGCTTGACTGCGGTGGCTTTTGCGCCTGCAGGAACCCGAATGCCAACCTGAGCGGCCACTGGGATCAACTCCCGGAACGGTCCTTTCATCATCATTGGATTCGTCAGGTTGACAAGGTGGACCGTCATCGATTTAGCCTGTCGCCACACGGTCACGTCGATAACACCCGGACCGGCTACATCAACGATGGGTTTTTCGTCGAGCGCCCAACGGAAAACGTTGCCAAGCAGTTGTCCATGGTCGGTGTTCAGCAGTTGCCAGAACGAGCGGTCCAGGTCGCCGGGAATGTAGGCTACCCGGCCTTTACCTACCTGGCGCAGGTAAAGCTCGCGCGTATCCGTCGTCATAACGCGGGGGTAGACGTCTTCCATGGGCAGATCCGGATAGGTAGGGATAAGGGTAATCGGGCTGGGAAAAGTGGTCGTAGGTTTTACCCGGGCCCTGTAAATGGTGTTGATGATGCGGGGTGTATCATCCAGCCCCTCCAAGATCCCGGTTGTCAGCTTGTTTTTAGCATCGGGACGAAGCTGCAAATAACTGTTCCGCAGGGGACCTTCAACCGGCTGATCAACCGAGACACCGAATAGGCTGGACAGTCCAAAATCGGGGCGGGGTTTGCCGTCCTGATCGTAGAGCGATGTTTCGAAGGTAGCCACGATGCTTCCGCCATTGGCAACGAAGGCCTGTATCTGCTGGCACTGAACATCGGAGAGGGCCGCAATATTCGGCAGGATCAGCAATTTGAACTGCGCCAGACGGTCGGGTGTCAGCAGGCGGTCGTTCACCATATCGAACGGAATCCGACTTTCCACGAGCGCATGGTACATCCCATCCAGGTGATCGGCACTTTTTTGCTGCCAGGGTTTCCCGCCATAATTTCGATCGGTCTGTTCCGAGTACATGACACCGACGCGGGCCATGGGGGCGGTGTTTCGCAGGTAGGCCTCGTTCCTGTGATACCCTTCATAGAGTTTGGCTACGGCTTCCATCCAGCGTTTGTCGTAGATGTCGCCCCCAAACTTGACGAAACAGGGACGCATGCCATTGGCGGTGCCTTCGGCCACCCAGATCCGGATTTCAGCATCGTTCTGTACCGAGTCTTTCCAGCGGAATTCTTCCTCGATGCCGACACTGAATATGCCGATCAGCGGTTTCAGCCCCAGGGTTGCGCGCAGTTCCTTCGCCCCTTTCCCGTTGGACCAGGGGGCCGTAAGCCCCCGCCGGGCCTGCTGGTCGGCAAAGAAAAGATCGGCTTCCTTCCCCGTCAGCACCTTGTCAGGAAAACCGTTGGGGATGAACCGGGAGGCTGGGCGCTGCTTTCTGATCTCCGAGTCCCAAAGGGCCCACAATTCGCGCAGCCGCTTCATACGCCAGTCGGCCCACTGTCGATAGGTAGGGTCCAGCTTGTCGATCTGGCGGGGGAGTGCCTGCCCGGACGCCGTTTTGAACTGCTGCTGGCAGTGCTGGCAGTAACAGATGTCGTGACCCGCCCACCGGTTTGAAAAAATACCCTCCGGCTGATAACGCTCCATGATCTCGTGGTTCACCCGGGTCATGAACTCGAAATTGTAAGGGCCAAGCGCGCAGGTTACCCATAAATCAGGATTGGCCCAGTGACGGCGTTTCTGGCCATCGGCTGTCACCGCAATCCAGTCGGGATGGGCGTCGTATACAGTCTGGCGAACGGCATGGGGGTCGGTACGAAGCATGATCTTCATGCCCTGTTTCTTGCAGCCTTCCACCAGGTAACCCAGCGTGTCGGCATCGCCCAGAAAATCGCTTCGGTGGTGGAGTGGGATGGTCGTTGGGTAAAATGCCACGACACCCCCGGCGCTCAGCAGCGCGCCATCGGCATGAATGCGTTTGAAATAAGCAAGCCAGAAGTCCGGGTCGTAGTGGCCGGGGTCCCGTTCAACGAAAGCCAGCTGTGCCCACCGCATGGGACCGTCCAGCCAGAACGGTTCACTAGTTGCCGGAGGATATACGGGTCCGGTAGCCGCTACCAACGCCGACGAACCGGTAAGTGTGATGGTGCTGCCAATCAATCCTGTGGTCTTAATGAACGCTCGTCTTTCCATACGTGCCACAAAAGCACAGGAAACCTGTTTAATACCGCTTTGGGATTAGTTTGCCCGTTTCCCGGGTTTCAGGTGATTATAGACTGTATATCAACCAGCAAAATGCGCCTACCAGCAATCCCTGCATTGCCCGGAACGGGTCCGGATCGACTCCGGGTATGCTTAACCGACAGCGTCATGTCCGGTTCCGGCAAAGCGATATAGATAGGGCGCTTTGTGGGGAGTACCCGCCCGCCGTTCAGAAAGTCGTTCGAGGGTGCCCGAAGCCATAACCTTTTTGTAGAAATTACGGGCGTCGAGGGGATAGCCTAAAATGGTTTCGTGCAGCCGCTGAAGTTCGGGTATCGTAAATGTTTCGGGTAACAGATGGCTGATTGGCTGATCGGTAAGTTGTTTCCGAAGCGACTGAATAGCCACGTCGATGATGTGGTTGTGATCGAAGAGGAGGGAGGGGATCTCATTCAGGGGCCACCACCGGCACTCGTCGGTCAGGAAATCAGGGGAAGGAACAACTTTTGAATGCTCTACCAGCGCATAGTACCCCAGCGATATTGTCCGTTCCGACCACTTGATGTGTTGAAGGGGTATGGTTGTTTTCCGCCAGGTCTCTTCCTGGTCGTAGCGGGTAGCCTCACCGAAAACGTGAAACTGCTGAAGGTAAAGTTTGTCCAGCCCTGTCCGTTCCTGCATAACCCGCTGAGCGGCCTCATCTACCGATTCTTTCTTTTTTATGAACCCGCCCGGCAGACTCCATTCGTTGGTTCCTTTCCAGCGCAGGAGCAAAACATTCAGCTGATTCTGGTGAAAGCCGAAGATTACCCCATCGATGGATAGGTAATGAATACACTCGTCAGAGACTTGCTGGTAATAACGAACGGCCGGATTGTTATAATCGATCATATAATTCTGCAAAAAATTCGGTAAGCCTTCTGTGGCGGCAAATCTTTACGTACTTTTGACGTAAAGGTAATCGAGCTTGTTACTATCTCTCTTTTGCCTTTCTATCTAGTATCGTCACAATCACCACAAAACTACCTGTTCGTCAATGATTCTTTCTCGTTTACTTGCCTTCGCTGGTCTGTTAACGTTGCCACTATCAGCCTTCTGCGCCAAAGTCGATACGCTCGATGTACCCAGCGCGGCTATGAAGCGGAGCATGCGGGCTGCTGTCATTGTCCCTGATTCGTATCAGTCGGCCAGTTCGATAAAAGCAAAGACAGCTTATCCGGTGCTTTACCTGCTCCACGGGGGCGGTGGGCAGTTTAGCGACTGGCTTACCCAAACGCCGGATAAGAAACTGCTTCATAAGCTGGCCGACCAGTATAATCTGATCATTGTAACCCCCGAAGGTGATCGACTGAGCGCGTACCTGGATAGTCCGATTTTGAAAGATAACCTGTTCGAAACATACATCGTTAAGGAAGTCATCCAAAAAATTGACAACACGTATCGGACCATCCATGACCGCAAAGGTCGGATTATTACCGGACTCAGCATGGGCGGGCACGGGGCGCTGTACCTGGCTGCGCGCAATCCCGCCCTGTTTTGTGCCGCAGGAAGTATGAGTGGTGCTCTGGATCTGAACACGGCAAACTGGCGCATAACCCCGGAGTTTGCCACACAAATAGAGCCCGGCTTTACACGGATTCTGGGGCCTCGGGGAGCAATGCCCGATTTGTATGCCGCTAACTCCGTCGTCAATATGACCGAAACCATTAAAGCCAGTGGGTTGAAACTGATTATAGACTGTGGTGTCGACGATTTCCTGATTGAACCCAACCGCGAACTCCACCGCCGGCTGGTCTACTCCAAAATCGATCACGACTACACCGAACGGCCCGGTGGCCACACCTGGGATTACTGGCAGAATTCGTTGCCGAACCATATCCTGTTCTTCTCCAATGTGCTTAAAGCCAACGGTACTGTTTCCCAATAAATGATGAGCAAACACGCTGGCAAATTTCTCCTGATCAGTCTGGTCTGGCTGTTTTCGTTCCAGGTCTATGCGGCCAGCGTCGACACGCTGGACGTACCCAGTGCGGCTATGAACCGGACGCTGCGCGCGGCCGTCGTGCTGCCGGAGCGCTACCATAAAAGTAAAAAACGGAAAGCTGCCCCATCCTATCCGGTATTATACCTGCTCCACGGCGGCTCCGGTAGTTTTCGGGACTGGCTCACAAAAACACCTGACAAAACCCTGCTACAGCGGTTAGCCGACCAGTATAACGTAATCATCGTTACGCCCGACGGGGACCCAACAAGCTACTATTTCGATAGTCCGCTGATTAAAACCAGCCAGTTCGAAACCTTTATCGCCAACGAACTGATCGATAAAATCGACAACACCTACCGTACCGTTCGCGACCGGAAAGGGCGGGTAATTGCGGGTTTGTCGATGGGAGGGCATGGCGCGATGTTTATTTCGAGTCGGCACCCCGACCGCTATGCCGCTGCCGGTAGTATGAGTGGCGTGATGAATATCAACACCTCGACCTGGAAAGTGGCGGCTGATTTCGCCAAACTGCGGATGGAGAATTTTGGCCGGTTGCTGGGTCCTGTTAAAGAAGGGGAGGCTCCCTATCCGGGCTACACGATGGTAACACTAGCCGATACATTGAAAGCGAACAACCTGCCTCTCATCTTCGACATTGGCGTAGACGATTTCCTGATCGAGACGAACCGTGATCTGCACCGTCGGCTACTGGGCAACAAAACGCCCCACGATTACATCGAACGGCCGGGTGGGCATACGTGGGACTACTGGGAGAACGCATTACCCTACCAGTTGCTGTTTTTTAGCAAGATTTTGAAAGCAAACGGAGTAGCTATTCCTTAACTGCCCTCATGAAAACAACCCTACTGTTCCTGGGCACCGCCCTGTTCCTGGCTTCGGCGATTCTTTCCTTCACACCCGCTTTACGTGATCCGGCTCCCCTGAAAGTCAGTGGCGGTCTGGTATCGGGCACCCTTAACAAGGACGGAGATATTCAGATTTTTCGCGGTATACCCTTTGCGTCCCCGCCCGTTGGTGCCCTGCGCTGGAAGGCACCCCAGGCGGTCAGGTCGTGGTCTGGTGTGCGGAAATGCGATGCCTTCGGGCCCAGTCCGATGCAGGCTGAACCGGCCGCCTTCAGTATGTGGAGCGACGAGTTTCTCATTCCCAAAGGACCGATCAGCGAAGACTGCCTGTACCTGAACGTGTGGAGCAAGCATCAGCCATCATCGGGCAAGGCAAAGATGCCGGTGCTGGTATGGATTTACGGGGGCGGATTTTCGAGTGGAGGCAGTGGTGTTCCTATCTACGATGGCGAAGCACTGGCGAAGAAGGGTGTCGTTTTTGTCAGCGTCAACTACCGCGTCGGGCCGTTTGGCTTCTTCGCCCATCCCGAACTGACCAGTGAGTCGGGCAAAGGGGCATCGGGGAATTATGGATTGATGGATCAGGTAGCAGGCCTGCAGTGGGTGAAACAAAATATAGCGGCTTTTGGTGGAGATCCCGCCAATGTGACTATTGCGGGACAATCGGCCGGGTCGATGAGTGTGAATTGCCTGGTTGCTTCGCCACTGGCGAGAAATCTGTTTACTAAAGCCATTGCCGAGAGTGGAGCCAGTTTTCTCAACCCACAGCCCAGCCTTCAGCAGGCCGAAGCCAGCGGCCTGACCGTCATGAAGTCGTTGGGAGCTGCATCCCTGTCTGAATTGAGAGCATTGCCTGCCGACGACATCCTGCAAAAAGCGAAAGGCATGCGTGGCCCCATTGTCGATGGCTATGTACTGCCCGAAACGATAGCCAGCCTTTTTGCGGCCCGGAAACAGAATGACATAACCCTGCTGACGGGCTGGAATCAAAACGAAGGACTCATGGCCGGTCCCCTGAAAAATGCCGCCGATTACCGGAAACAGATGGAGCAACAGTACGGTGCCGACGCATCGACGTTTCTGTCGCACTACCCGGCTACTACCGAGGCTGAAGCCGTTGTGTCCCAACAGAATCTGTCGCGGGATATGATCTTTGGGGCGCAGAATTATACCTGGGCCAACGTGCAGAGCAGCCAGGGAAAAAAGGCCTTTGTCTATCGCTTTACCCGGAAACTACCCGCTACGGGTGAGTATGCTCAATACGGTGCTTTCCACACCGGCGAAGTCGCTTATGCGTATGACAACTTGCGGTTCATCGATCATAAGCTGCGGCCCCTGAACCAGACAGACGAGGAACTAGCCCGGATCATGTCGGCCTACTGGGCAAATTTCATCAAAACGGGCGATCCCAATGGGGCTGGTTTGCCAAAATGGCCAGTCTACGGAACGAAGGAGAAACAGATTATGATGCTGGGCGACAAGGCTGAGGCCGAGCCCCTTCCCGATGCGGCCTCGCTGGATTTCCTCACGGCCAAACTCAAAAAACAATAACCAATTACCTCAATAACCAACCAACGCTGCATTTCTATGAAATCGAATACCATTTTGTTCGGGTTGAGTGTGCTGTTTTTACCAGCACTAGCCCTTGGGCAAACCCAAAAAGCGGCCGTAACGCCAATTATGGCCGGCAAGAGTATAGCCACCGTACCCACCGAGTCGGGACAGGTTCGGGGATATATTCACAACGGAACCTTCACCTTCAAAGGGATTCCTTACGCAAAAGCCAATCGGTTCGAAGCGCCTACCAAGCCGGACTCCTGGACGGGTGTACGCAGTTCGATGACCTACGGGCCCGTTTGCCCAATGGACGTGACGACATCCACGAATGACGAGTTCGAGTTCCCCTTTCATCACGACTGGGGCTACACCAATGAAAATTGCCTGAGCCTCAACGTGTGGACGCCCCAGCTGACGGCGGCTCAGAAAAGACCCGTCATGGTATGGTTGCATGGGGGCGGGTTTACGGGTGGATCGTCGGTCGAATTACCGTCTTACGATGGTGAAAACCTGACCAAAAAGGGCGATGTGGTGGTCGTGACGGTCAATCATCGGCTCAACGTGCTCGGTTTTCTGGACTTGTCGGCCTATGGCGATAAATACAAAAATTCGCCCAACGCGGGTCTGATGGATCTCGTGTCGGCCCTGCAATGGGTCAAACAGAATATCGATCAGTTCGGGGGCGATCCCAATAACGTAACCATCTTTGGTCAGTCGGGTGGGGGTGCTAAAGTTACCAGCCTCATGAACGCGCCATCGGCCAAAGGACTCTTCCATAAGGCTATCGTACAGAGTGGGAGCTACCTGACGAGTTTTACAGAAAGTGATCTGGCGAAAAAAGTAAGCGCGGCCCTGCTGGCCGAACTGAATCTTCAACCCAGTCAGGTCGACTCGCTGCAAAAGATCTCGTACGAGCGGCTGAACGAAGCAGGTAAAAAAGCCCTGCGTAAAGTAGGGGAAAGCATGAAAGCCGAAGGCCGTCCTACTTTCGGCCTGGGCTGGGGGCCCATTCACGATGGTACGTTCCTGCCCTATCAGCTAACGGAGCCTGCTGCCATGGCGTTATCGAAAAATATTCCCCTACTGGTGGGGTCGACAAAAAACGAGTTTGCCCCATTCATGCCCGGCACACGCGACCTGTCGATGGACGCTGCCAAAGCAAATTTGCAGAAGAAATACGGCGACAAAACCGAAGCGTATCTGGCCGCGGTGAAGAAAGCCTACCCGGAAACCGTGAAACCGTCGGACTATATCGATTTCGATATCATGTTCCGGACGGGTACCATCCGGCAGGCTGGTCAAAAGGCAGTTGCGGGTGCGGCTCCGGTATATGCTTACCTGTTTAGCTGGCAGTCGCCGGTGCTGGATGGAGCTTATAAATCCATGCACTGTATGGAGTTGCCCTTTGTGTTCGACAACATCAGCCGGTGTGAGGAAATGACAGGGGGCGGCAAAGAGGCCCACACGCTGGCCGATAAAATGAGCCGTGCCTGGATCGCGTTTGCCCGGACCGGCAACCCAAACCATAAAGGGTTACCTACCTGGCCGGTATACACCGCCGAAACAGGATCGACGATGATCTTCGACACGGTGAACCAGGTAAAAAAGCACCACGACAAGGAGTTGCTGGAGATCGCCAGCGGAAAGCCGTTGTAGGTAACCCAGCTTTTCGTACACCAAACCGGCCCGTTGTTCTACCAGACAACGGGCCGGTTTGGTGTTCAGGCGTTGTGATCAGAGCCCCGCCGACGCTGGTGTTTATGCCGGTATGCGGCCCTGAACAACCGGCATCGACGCCGTTGGTAGCCGGGGAAGAACCAGCCGGGCGAAATACTCCGCTTCTTCGATCAGGGGGTAGCCCGAAAAAATAAATGCCCGAATACCCATGTCCATGTACCGGTTGATCTTTTCAACGATCTGGTCGGCGCTGCCAACGAGCGCACCGCCCGCCCCCGACCGGGCTTTGCCAATATCGGTCCAGAGGAGCGGCTCTACATAACCATCCATATCGGCTTCCAGTCGTAGTTCGTTTTGCCGCTTAACGCCCAGCGACCAGGCACTTTGCGACGCATTTTTGAGGGCCGCTCCCCGCACAGGATCAAATTTAGACATCAGCCGGTTCGACCAGGCACGGGCTTCGGCCTCTGTCTCCCGTACAACCAGGTGTATCCGAAGGCCAAAATCGATGGTTCGCCCATACCGGGCCGCCCGCTCGGAAACGTCCTGTATCGTGGCAAACAGCATTTCTTCCGTTTCGGGCCACATCAGGAACACGTCGCAGTAGCGGGCGCATACATCCCGCGCGCCATCCGATGTCCCCCCGAAATAAAGCAGTGGCCCCCCATTCTGCTGAAAAGGTTTGACGGGTCCTGTATCCAGACTGATTTTACCGTAAACAGGTCCGTCGTGCTCGATGCGGTCGCTTGTCCAGGCCTGTTTCAGGATCTGGATGGTTTCGGCGCAGCGCTGGTAGCGGAAGTCGGCCTCTTCGCGGTAGCCGGGCAGGTCGGAGTTGATAATGTTGATGGTCAGCCGGCCTTTGAGCATGTGGTCGAGGGAGGCCAGCGTGCGGGCCAGCATAGGCGGATGGAGTTCGCCACAGCGGATAGCCGTGAGGAGGCTGATCTGCTGCAAATCGGGGGCGACACCCCCGGCAAACGGAATAACCTCCTGACCCACCATATACGATGTTGGCAGGAGCAAATTATTAAAACCCAGCCGGTCGGCGGTCAGGGCTATTGAACGGCAGTGCTCGAAGGTACTGAGGGTCGGGTCCCGAACACTCAGAAATTCGGTATCCTCTCCGCACAGGTCAGAAAACCACGACACTTCGCAAATGCGCTGGGGCGTTCGGACGGATGCTGATTGAATAGGGGAATGAAGCATGATAAGTAATTTAACTGATTCAGGAGATAAGGAGCCCGTGGAAAGTGATATCGGCACCCCTTTTTCTCTCATACCGACACAATCAGGATGGCCGTTGCCGACGGTTCATGAGCGCAAAAATAATGAATCCAACACCCCCGGCTATGGCCACATCCCGTGCTTCACGGCCCGAGCTATTACTCAGCAACCAGATGCATAGCAACACCGCCAGTCCTGAAATCAACCGGCCTCCAATGAGTTTGAACCGGGCCGGCGGCACGTCAGACCGAGCCCGGAGGACCGGCACGGCTGCGCTGGTAAGCGCAAAATAGGCGAGTCGGATCAGCGTACTCAGCGTCAGGGCATATAGGAAGGTGCCCGTTATGGCCAGAACCAGTTGAAGGGTGGCTGTTATGAAAATAGCTAGTGCCGGTGTCCGAAAACGCGGATGCGTCTTGGCCAGCCAGCCGGGAAGTTGTTTCTGTTCGGCCATGGCAAACAGGAGCCGTGGCCCGGTCAGCATCAGGGCGTGAAGGGTGCCCAGCGCTGTCAGCAGCGCCACAACGGTAATGAACACCGCCCCGGCAGGTCCCATAAACTGCCGGGCAGCATCGGCCAGTGGCCGTTCCGACCGGGCCAGATCGGGAAGCGTGCCGATACAGACGATTTGTACCGCAATGAACAGCAGGGCTACCGTTCCAATGGCCACCAGCAGCGAAAGCGGTACCGTTCGCTGGGGTTGCTGGACTTCGCCCGACGGGATGGTGGCCACGTCGAAGCCCGAGAAGGTGAAAATGAGCAGCAAAACGGCTTGTGAAAACGGAGAATAGGCCGGTAGGGGAGGTAATGAGAAGGCTGCTGTATCGATAAAAAACAAGCCAGCTACGGCAAACAGGCCAATAACCAGAAGCTTACTGACCGTGAAGATGGTATTGATCCGTGCCGACCGCTGCACGCCAATGTAATTCAGTAACGCCAGGCTGGCCACCAGTGCTACCATCAGGCCGATGCGCTCCCAGCCACCGGCCAGCTGGGGCCGGAGGAGTGAGGCATAATTAACGAACAGATTGCAGATAGACGCAAAGGCCGCAATGCGGGAGAGCCAGAACAACCAGCCGACCTCAAAGCCAATCAATGGTCCAAAAGCGACGCGGGCGTAGAGGTAAGGGCCTCCCGTTTCGCTGAACCGGCTGCTCACTTCGGCAAAACACAGGATGATCAGTGTCACGACGAGCGCGCTCATCCCATAAGCTAGCAGGCTCCAGGTCCCGACCAGCGTATACAGCTTGGCCGGTAGGCCCAGGATTCCCGCGCCAATGGTAATATTGATGATGAGCGCGATGAAGTCGAACCGCCCGATGCCACGCAGCAGGGTAGGGGATGAATTGGTGGTGTGTGCCAATCTCTAGTTCTGTTTGCTGGCCGATGCCGCGCTGAACTTGGTACCAAAAAAGTCGCCGGGATTCCAGATGGGACGGGCATTGTCCTGAGCCGTGAGATACCCAATCAGAAATTGTAGCTGCACATGCCGGGCGGCCGCTGTCCAGTCGAAAGGCTGGTTCATGTCGTCTTTCGGGGTATGGTAAACGGTGGCGCGCCAGTCGAGGTTTAGCTGGGTGCCGTCGCGGTCGTCGCCGGTGGTAGAGCCGCTTTTGATGTAGATGGCCGGAATGCCCTGACGGACGAAACTGAAATGGTCGGAGCGCATAAATACGGATTGCTCCGGAATGGGGTCCTTCACGATCTTGACCCCGACAAACTGAGCGGCTGCCTCAACCGCCCCTTTCATACTCGAATGTTCGGAACCGTAGGGAACGATGTCGAGGAGCGGGTGAAAGAAAAACGGCATGTCCAGACACAGGTTGGCTACAATTTTCTCTTTCGGAACGGTTGGGTTACTGGCAAAATAGTCGGAGCCGAGCAAGCCCATTTCCTCGCCGGTTACGGCTACGAACAGGATGGACCGTCGCGGGTGTTTAGGCAACGACGCAAACAGGCGGGCCGCTTCCAGGTTGATAGCCACCCCTGATGCGTTGTCATGTGCGCCGTTATTGATCGAGTCGCCTTTGACGGGGCGGGTAATCCCCAGGTGATCGAGGTGCGACACGTAAACGACATATTCATCCTTCAGCTTCGGGTCGGAACCGTGCAGCAAGCCAACGAGGTTCTGCCCCACGAGCCCGTCATTCAGATCGGTTTGTGTACGGGCCCGTACCGACAACGGCAGCGGAAACGCCTGAGGCTGGCTCTGATTGGCCGCTTTGCGGGCTTCTTCAAAGGATTTTGTCGCCCCGTCGAACAACGATCGGGCGGTGGAGTCACCCAGCGAAGCAACCACTTTCAGTTGCGGAAACGTCCGTTGAGCCTTTCCGCTGGCATTCGTCCATCGGTAGATAGGCAGGCGGTTGCGTGGCGAATTCGATTCGATGCGGGCGCGGACGTCGGTGGGCAGGCTGAAGGTGATCAGACCGACCGCCCCGCGTAACGCGGCCACCTCTGCTTTAGCCGACCCGGAATAGGCTCGCTGGTTCGATGGAAAGGCCGCCGGAGCACCGTTGAAACAGGCTACTATTTTTCCGCGAACGTCGATACCGGCATAGTCGTCGTAGCCCAGTTCAGGAGCCGATACGCCAAAACCGACAAACACGACCGGAGCCGATACCTCGCTGGTGGGCTGGCCGAAATTAGGGGTGAAGGTGTAGTTTTTCCCGTAGGTAAGGTCGAGGTCGACGCCATCCCGGATAAGCGTCATCGTACTGCCTTCCTCGCGAACCTGTGCCCGACGGAGTGGAACGGCCTGCCGGTAGGTCTGCCCCGCTGATGTTGTTACGCCTGGTTTGAATCCCAGCGTTTTGAATTGCTTTTCAACATACTGAGCGGCCATCTCGAAACCCGGAGTGCCGGGTTTACGTCCCTGGAGTTTGTCGTCGGCCAGGTAACGCATGTGAGCTTCGATGGCTTCGGGCCGGACGCTGCGGGCCGTGGTCTGGGCTTCGGCGGAGATAGTCGGTATATCCGATGGCTTTGATTGAGCGAAAAGTGGATTAATTACGACTGAAAAAAAAGCTGAGGTAAGGGGCACTAAAAGTCGATGAAGAAACATTGGAGGCTGTTTTTTTAAAAAGGATTTCATACCGGTTGGTTTCCCGTCAGGCAATTTAGCCGGTTTGTGGCATAGAAACTGTTCAGGCGTTTAGAGTATAGGATGAATTTTATCTAATCAACCGGCGTGAGTATCCTGGACGGCCACGTCCGGGCAAGAAAAATCAAGTTACACCCGGACGTGGCCGTCCAGGATACACCCGGCCGGCTGTTGCCGTACAGGGTCACAATCGTTTAGGATTGTTCAATGCCGGGGACACAGGTAAGTAACCAGTGCAGCCTGTAAACAAATGCGCTGCACAGTAAGTAGAAAAGCCGTTTTATCCCCTATATTACTGGTAGTAAACGCCGGTAAGGGCGCAGGTCAATTACTGCGTTTTCGGACCTGACCCATTGACCCGATAATTGATTTTGAAACCTGTATTTCGCATGAAAAAATTTAGTACAACCTTACTAAAACCTGGAAAATTAGTCTGGTATTCCGCGCTGGTAATCACACCCATTCTGGTGCTGGTTGGCTTTCAGGATGATCCAATTGGTAAACGAATAAAACGGATGGCCCCCGAAAAAGCGGCCGCGCTGGCGAAGTCGATCGAGACGCTGGTAACACCCGAGCTGGCCGAAGGACTTTCGCTGAAGCTGTGGGGTGTCGACTCGCTGGTGGCCGATCCGATCGCGATCGATATCGATGATATGGGCCGGATTTATTATACCCGTACCAACCGGCAAAAGAACTCCGAATTTGACATTCGGAGTCATCAGGATTGGGAAATCGAATCGAACCACCTGCAAACGATCGAAGACAAACGGGCTTTCCTGCACCGTGTTCTGTCGCCCGCTAACAGCAAGAAAAACGAATGGCTGAAAGATATGAACGGCGATGGCTCCCACGACTGGCGCGATATGACCGTTGAGAAAGAGCAGGTCTTTCGGCTTGAAGATACCTCCGGCGATGGCGTCGCCGATGTATCGCAAGAGGTGGTCAACGATTTTCACGACGAGGTGACCGACGTAGCCGGGGGCGTTCTGGTAGACGGCAACGATCTGTATGTAGCGGTTGCGCCCGACCTGTGGCGGATGCGGGATAAGAACGGCGACGGTATCGCCGACAAGAAAACATCCCTGTCACATGGGTATGGTGTGCATGTCGGCTTTGGCGGTCATGGTATGTCGGGGGTCGAAATGGGTCCTGACGGTAAAATCTACTGGCAGATCGGCGACATTGGGTTCAATGGCAAAACCCCCGACGGGAAGAAGCTGGATTATGCCAACAGCGGTGTCATCGTTCGGTCGAACCCGGATGGCAGTGACTTTGAAGTGTTTGCACACGGCGTCCGGAATACGCACGAATTTGTGTTCGATGAATATGCGAACCTGATCAGCGAAGACAACGATGGCGACCACCCCGGCGAGAAAGAACGGCTGGTGTACATTGTCAATGGTTCGGATACGGGCTGGCGCAGCAACTGGCAGTACGGTAAATACCGCGACCCGAACAACAACCCGTATAAAGTCTGGATGGACGAAGGGATGTACAAACCCCGCTTTGAGGGGCAGGCGGCTTACTTTACGCCTACCCTGGCCAATTTCGTAAGTGGTCCGTCGGGTATGCTTTATAATCCGGGCACGGCGCTGAGTCCCGCCTACCGGAACATGTTCTTCATTGCGGAATTCGTTGGAAGTCCGGCCCGCTCAGGTATCCATGCGTTCAAGCTTAAATCCAAAGGCGCGTCGTTCGAACTGGGTGAACAGAAAAAAATACTGGGTAACGTGCTGGCCACCGGCATCGACTTTGGCCCCGACGGAGCCATGTATGTTGCTGACTGGATCAACGGATGGGACGCCAAAGATTATGGCCGTATCTGGAAGCTGGATGATAAAGCGGGCAATGTTTCGGCCGAACGCCAGCTAACAAAAAAATTGCTGGCGCAGAAATTTACCAGCAATACAGAGAATGAGCTGGGCGACTACCTGAAGAATCCGGATATGCGGGTTCGGCAAAAGGCCCAGTTCGAACTGGTGAAACGGGGTGCCAAAGGGGCCGCGGTGTTCTCGACCAGTCTGCGGCAGACAGACAACCAGCTGGCGCGGGTACATAGCATCTGGGGGATCAGCCAGCTGGCCAGAAAGGATAAAAAGAACGCACAACTCCTGATGCCGTTGCTGAAGGATACCGATCCCGAAATTCGGGCGCAGGCGGCTAAATGGCTGGGCGACATTCGCTACAAGGAAGCGGGCTCTGCGCTGGTTCCCCTCCTGAAAGACCGCAACGCACGTGCCCAGTTTTTTGCTGCTGAAGCACTGGGCCGTATTGCCTACGAACCCGCTATCCAGCCAATTATCGAGTTGCTGGCCGCCAACAACGACGAGGACGCTTTTATTCGCCATGCGGGGAGTCTGGCGCTGGCGCGAATCGGTAAGGCCGAACCGGTCGTGGCGTTAGCCAAACACCCATCCAAAGGCGTACGAATTGCCGCGGTCGTCGCACTACGGCGCATGAGCGACCCCGGGATAACGGCTTTCCTGGCCGACAGCGATGAGTTTGTGGTAACTGAAGCCGCCCGGGCTATCAATGATGATCATTCCATTCCCGCAGCGCTGCCTGCTCTGGGGACCGTACTGGTAACGACGCGCTTTACGAATGAACCGCTGATTCGCCGGGCCATCAACGCCAACCTGCGGGTTGGAACGCCCGAAGCAATGAAGCAGCTGATTGCCTATGCCAACAAGGAAGGTAGTCCGGTTGCCATGCGGGCCGAAGCCATGGATGCCCTCAGTACCTGGGCCAAACCGTCGGTGCTGGACCGGGTCGATGGTCGGTACCGGCGGGAGATCGTTCGGGACCCGGTTGCGCTCAAAAGCAGCGTGGCCGGTACGTACATCAAGCTGCTGTCTCACTCAGAACGGCCATTGCGGATGAGTGCAGTGAAAGCGGTGAGCAAACTTAAACTGACACAGGCCGAAGATGAGCTTTTCGGCCGGTTGAAGAATGATACGGACGTCAGTGTGCGGGTAGAAGCCCTGCGGGCACTGGCCGCGCTGAACTCGAAGGAAATTGGTAAGGCAATCGAACAGGCGCTGTCTGACAGTGAGAAGAACGTACGGGTTGCTGCGCTCGATCTGGTTGGTAAAACGGCGATGGCTAAAGACAAAATGGTCTCCCTGCTGTCGGACGTGATCAACACCCGTACCACCGAAGAAAAACAAGCCGCCCTGCTGACCCTGGGGACGCTGCCGATCAAGAATACCCAGCCCGTTTTCGATCAGTTGCTGGCAAAAATGGCGGCTCGAACGCTGCCCGCCGAGATTGGTCTGGAACTGGAAGAAGCGGTTGCCAGTACACACTCGGCCCCATTGATAGCCCGCCACAAAGCCATCAGCGGTAAACTGTCGCCCGATGATCTGCTGGCTTCTTACCAGGGAAGTCTGTCGGGGGGAGAACCCGAGCAGGGCCGGCGGATTTTCTTTCGTCACCAGACCGCGCAGTGCATCCGGTGCCACTCCTACGATGACCTGGGCGGCAACGCCGGTCCCCGCCTGAACGGTGTGGCCAGCCGATTATCGCACGAGCAGTTGCTGGAGGCTGTCATTAACCCAAGTGCCCGGCTTGCCCCGGGTTTCGGATCGGCTACGCTGGAATTGAAAGACGGCAAAATCGTGAGCGGGATCGTCCAGAATGAAACAGCCACGGAGGTAATCATGAAAGTGGGCGACCAGCCGGATGCTGTCATTCGAAAGGATCAGATCAGCAAACGGACCAATGCTCCTTCCAGTATGCCTGATATGAAGTACCTGCTGACGAAACGGGAAATACGGGATGTAGTCAGCTTCCTGTCTACGCTGAAAGACGAGAGAGAGTCGAGCAAAAAGTAATCGAGAAACATGAGTCATCCCGAATTTTAACGAATCGTTATACTTCGGGAAAACCTTACCCAAAAAGCGGCCTGGTTCCGGCACATCTGCGGGGGCGTGGCATTGGGTCAGGGAACGTATTGTCTGGGTCGATCTCCAGCCTTGGTCAGCTAGCCCAGTAAGGGCGACCTGTCAATAGCTGTTAGCGCTCCTATCCTGTCTAAAGCGCCGTAGGTGCGACCTAACTGAACTGGATTAGGTCGCACCTACGGCGCTTTACGGGCCTACC
>NZ_VFIA01000036.1 GCF_014282275.1 Spirosoma utsteinense | reverse complement strand
AGCTTTATATTGTTGTTTTTCAATGGTTTGCAACAAATCCAAGTCTTCCTTGATTTTAGTCGAGTAATTCATCCCACTAATATACGACATGAAGCTTCTGATTTAGTATTAGTTGCTTTACCAACATAATGTACCTTGTATTGTATAAATGATTTCCAGTCTCCCTCAATTTCACAATCTATATTTCCTTTCCACCAATTTTGAAGGAGCTTTTCAGGTGAAAACCAAACAATAAATTCCTTACCTTCTTTTTTGTGTTTAACCAAGGAAAATCCATGAATATTCTGAAATGGAAATTTCTCTTGTATAATAGACTTATCAAGGTGGTTAAACGCAACGTCAACAACATTTTCCTTTATTAATCCAAATACTTCTTGGTCAAATGGCAGCTTACATTTTAATATATTTGGATTTCCTCTTTGATGAATTTCAAAATTTAATTGATATATGGCTGTGTCAGGAATTACATTTTCAAAAGTAATAACAGGCCTTTGTCCAATTAGATAAAGGCTTGCTTTCTCAAGTGCTCTTTCAATCAATTTGTCGTCTTTGATAACAGCAAATTCATACGCAGTCAATGGTGCATGAGCTAATTCAAGTTGATTCAGTAGACTTTTTTGGTTCATAAAAATTATACATAACGTTTAAGGATTGCCGAAGTGGGGGTATTAGAAGTACAAATGTTCAATAGAATTCACAATGATTAATTTAGCACTTCTAATCACATTTTGACAAACCCTTATTACATGCCGTTTTTCTTCTCATAATCCTGTCTTCACACATTTGTCCAATGTCCTATGAAGCATTGAAGCAAGTGTTAAACTGTCTAATGCATCTTGTTCGTGAATTGTCCATTTAATCTTTGGAGCATGTGCAGTCGTATTTCTAAACATACCGAAAAGTCCTTTGATTAAATGCATAAATCCTTTGTGTTCACTTTCTTCGGATTCGGTCGTTAAAGTGTTGAAAGCAAGTTTTGGATTTTTGAGTTGTCCAAGTCCAAAAGCTTTGTCAACCAAGTCGGCGCCGTCCATTGTCAAGCCTGATTTATCTCTGATTTTATCAGCAACGCTTTTAGTTGCTTCAAAAACAGCGTGAAAGTAATTGTCCTGTAAAAGTTCTGCACGGCAAAATAACAAAACGTCTGAATGAACTTTTCTATCTCTGAGTTTCGCCTTTAAATTGTCAGCACGCTGTTGTGCTTCGGAAATTGTTTTAGCTTCTACAACTTTTCGAAACTTACCATTATCCAAAAGTTCAAGTCCAATAAATAAAATTCTTTTATTAATGTCTATCCTATAATGCTCAAACTGTTCATGATTGTCTGCATATCTAACAGGGCTTAAAATTTTATGAATAAATATTAAAATCTTGTTTGATTCCTGATTATTATTTTGATAGTTAATAAAGGCATTATAAAGTCGTTTCCATTTTGTGATGCCGGGGTCTGTGTCTATTATACCAGTTTGTGCTAGACAATATTCTATTTGAGAACTAGTATTTTGGTCTCCAAGAACTTTACAAATGCTCTCTAATATTTCTACTGGTATTAATTTCTCTTTTATCACTTGCTTAAGATATTGTTTCCAAAAAATTGTGTCTTACTTGTTTGTTTAAGCTAAGCCATTCATTTAAAATTATTATCGCATTTTTAAGCAATATGTAATTTCTTGAAATGTCAGCCTGATAATGTCCGCTGAATTTGCCACCGTGAAAAAGATTGTTTCTTATATCTCGTATTGATAGACTTAATTTGTTTATTTCAGGCTCGTTAAGGTTAAAATTTCGGTCTCTCCAACCAAGTTGTCCATTATTAATCATTTGAATTCTTGGAGGATGTTGAACAAGGTAATCAACGGCTTGTCTTAATTGTGCATTTTTCTCTTTATTAAAAGTATTCCTAATTGAGGCAATAAACGTATCCCAGTTTGCTGAAACTTTGTCTGCGTCACCTGAAGAAAAATTTGAAGTTTTTAAAGCACATTCGAATCTTGAAAAAATTATAAAAAAGTCTAGCATCAAAGTCTGCCCTTCAACTGTAATTGTCATGTTCAGCTTTTCAATAAATGTTTTTGTTGTCATTGTTCGTGTCGTCTTATAAAATTGACCTATAACTATTATCTATACGAAAGTTTCCCCTGCCCTAATCTACTCGCTCCGCAAACTCTTCACCGGGTTCATCAAAGCCGCCTTCACACTCTGGAAACTCACCGTCAGCAGGGCAATGCCGATGGCCACTGCGCCCGCCAGCGCGAACATCCACCATTCGATGTCGATTTTGTAGGCGAAGTCGCTTAACCACTGGTTCATGGCATACCAGGCCAGGGGGGAGGCAATGAGAATGGCGATGATGACCAGCTTCAAAAAGTCTTTGGAGAGCAGGCCGATGAGGCTGGGCACACTGGCCCCGAGTACTTTGCGGACGCCGATCTCTTTTGTACGTTGCTCGGCCATGAAAGCGGCCAGACCGAACAGACCCAGACAGGCAATGAGGATGGCTAGTGCCGCAAACGTCAGGGCAATGGTGCCAATGCGTTGTTCGGCGCGGTACATTTCGTCGAAACTATCGTCCATAAATTTGTAGCTGAACGGCTGGCCGGGAGCCAGTTGCTTCCATGTCGATTCGATCTGCTGCATCAGCCCCGGCAGGTTCGTACTGCTTACCCGGAAGGAAGCTGCCCCCGGGTTGGCGTCCAGCACCAGCGACAGCGCCCCGATGTTACGCCGGAGCGACTCGAAGTGGAAATTCTTCACCACACCAATGATGGTGTACGTCTTGCGGATTTTCCCCTCGGCATCATCGAAGCGCCAGACGTGCTTGCCTATCGGCTGGCTGAATCCCAGAATTTTGACAGCCGCTTCGTTCAGCAGTATACCCGAGGAGTCGGAACCGAAGGTCTGCGAGAACCCCCGCCCGCTTACTACCTGAATGCCCAGCGTCTTCACGTAATCGTAATCGACGCCCCAGTTCTGCACACTAATTCCCTTATTCAGGTTCGTCTGACCTTCGGGAAAGAATACGGTACTGTTGCGGTCGGAGGGGGTGGGCAGGTAACCGGAGA
Organism: Spirosoma utsteinense; assembly: GCF_014282275.1. GTDB lineage: Bacteria > Bacteroidota > Bacteroidia > Cytophagales > Spirosomataceae > Spirosoma > Spirosoma utsteinense. The sequence continues at coordinate 55,423 of NZ_VFIA01000036.1, read as the reverse complement.
GGCTACCACTCACCACGCCCGGCAAGTGCAGCACTTCCTGCTTGAAGGCTTCGCCCTGTTTGCCCATAGAATACAGATCGTTGACGGTCAGGATGTGGTCGCGGTTGAAGCCCAGGCTCGTCGTCTGGATGTAGGTGAGCTGCCGATAGACGATGATGGTGCCAACAATGAGCACGACCGACATCATGAACTGAAACACGACCAGCCCGCTCCGTAAACTGACCGTTCGGAAGCTCGTGTTTGTCCGACCTTTCAACACCGCAATGGGTTGAAAGGAAGACAGGAAAAAGGCCGGGTAACTGCCAGCCAGCAAACCTACAATAATCGGCAGGATGATAAGCAGCGGTAACAGCGTTGGTGACATCAACTGAGACAAGCTAATGGCCTTGGCCGCAATACTGTTAAAGCCCGGCAACGCAACCGCCACAATAACAAGGGCCAGTCCCATAGCCAGTATCGTTGTCAGCACCGATTCGGTCATGAACTGGCTCACCAGTTGCTGCCGTTCGGAGCCCATGACCTTCCGGACGCCAACCTCGCGGGCCCGGCTCGATGAGCGGGCGGTGGCCAGATTCATGAAGTTGATACAGGCAATAATGAGGATGAAGAGGGCTACGGCGGAAAAAATATAGACGTACTGAATGTCGCCGTTGGGCGCCAGTTCAACTTGTTGTTTGGAGTGCAGATGGATGTCGGTGATGGGAATGAGCCAGAATTTCATCTGGTTGTTGGCTTTCCGGAACTGCTCCATTGTTGAGCCCGTCATTTGCAGCAACTGCGGCCCCACATATTTCTCAACAACCGCATCGAAGTTCTGCGAAAATGCGGTGGGGTCACTGCCTTGTCTCAGCCGTATGTAGGTGTGGTGGTTATTACTGAGCCACTGCCCCCAGGGGTAGTTGTCGCTGAGCATCGTCACAAAGAAGTCGCTGCGGAAGTGCGAATTTTGGGGCATGTCGCGCATGATGCCCGTCACTTTGTAGTTCTCTTTGTTGGCAAAGACCAGCGTCTGACCCAGGGCGTTCTGGTTACCAAAGTGGCGTTTAGCCGCCGACTCGCTGATAACGACCGTGTTTGGTTCCGTCAGTGCCCGTTTAGGGTCGCCCGCCACAAAGGGTAGCGTGAAGACATCGAATACCGTAGAATCGGCAAACGTAATATCGTTTTCCCGGATATTGGTTGCTTCGCCTGCCTTCTTCACCAGCCAGTTTCCGCGCTGGTGCAACCGGACAAACTGTTCCACCTGCGGGTAGTCTTTTTTCAGGGTTGGCCCCAGCGGGTCGGCCGTTGTGGCAAAGTGCATGTCGTTACTCCCGAACTTGATGTCGGACTGTACCCGATAAATGCGGTCAGCATGGGCGTTGTAGCGGTCGTAGCTAAGCTCATCCAGCACATACAGCATAATGAGCAGGCAACAGGCCAGCCCAATCGCCAGTCCGAAAATGTTGATAAAGGCGAACCCCCGCTGTTTACGGAGCGTGCGCCAGGCGATTTTGAGGTAGTTTGTTAGCATGGGTATAGGGGGGGAGGGGGAGGATGGAGGAAAGGGAGGAGGGGGAGGAGGGGGAAGGAGGAGCCAGCGTCAGCAATCCCTTTCCTCCCTTTCCTCCTCTTCCCCCCTCTTCACTCCGTTTTTAAGGATTTCACCGGGTTCATCAACGCGGCTTTGATACTCTGGAAACTTACGGTTAGTAGCGCAATACCCACCGCCAGCAAGCCCGCGACGACAAATACCCACCACTCGATGTCGATCTTATAGGCGAAGTCCTTGAGCCAGTTATTCATGGCATACCAGGCAATGGGAGAGGCTATGACCAGCGCGACCAGAACGAGTTTTAAAAAGTCTTTGGAGAGCAAGCCTACAATACTGAACACGGAAGCGCCGAGGACTTTCCGAACGCCGATTTCTTTGGTACGTTGCGCGGTTGTGTAGGCCGACAAACCAAACAAACCCAGACAGGCCAAGAAAATAGAGAGGAACGCAAAAACGCTGAAAATTCGCCCGGTCCGGGTTTCGGCGGCATAGAGTTTATTGAATTCTTCATCCATAAATTCATAGGAAAAAGGGCGTTCCGGAATGAGTGTCCGCCATTTGCTTTCCAGGAACCGGAGTGTATTAGGCAATTGACTGCCCGATAATTTGACCAGGAGAATTTCACCGCCATTCTGCGGGAAAAGGACCAGCGGGCCAATCTTCTGTTTCATGGACGCGAAGTGAAAATCCGCAACAACGGCCTTCACTTCGCCCAGCCGCCCATTCATGTCCAGCCGCTGCCCAATGGCTTGCTGGGGTGTCCAGCCCAGTTCTTTTACGGCGGCTTCGTTGAGGATAAACCGACTTCGGGTCAGGCTGTCGTTGTCGGTGCACGAGATACGCTCCATATCGGCCGCTGTCAAATTGCTACCCGCAATCAGTTTCAAGCTCATCGTGGGTACATAATCTTCGTCAATAGACACCCCGGCTACCATCTTGTGCTGCCCGGCTGCCATCGTTGTGCTACGCATGCTGTACCCACCGCCAACAAACACCGGCGACTCCGACGCCAGCGAAACCTGTTGTACGTCCGCATTTTGCCGAAACTCACTTTTGATGGCGGCAATTTTTTCGTTAACCTGCTTGTCGACGGGAAGCAGCAGTACATGCTCTTTGGTGTAGCCTAATTTCTTTTGCTGGACAAAGGCCAGCTGATTTCGAACGAGGAGTGTGCTGATGATGAGGAAGGCCGTAATGGCAAACTGAAAGACGATTAACGCCCGCCTAAACTGACCGGCTCCAGTGGTTTTTAAATGGCCTTTCAGGACGCGAACCGGCTCAAAACGGGCCAGCACCAGGGCCGGGTAACTCCCCGCTATCAGGCTAACGACCAACCCAACACCCAGCAATAACAGGAGATTGCGGGGTTCGAACCAGACCTGTACGGTAAACTGCCGGTCTGAGAGGGCATTGAACAGCGGTAGCGTCAGGGTCGCCAGCAGCAGGGCTAACACCAGCGCAATGGACGTAACAATAATGGATTCGCCAATGAACTGGCCGAAAAGTTGCCCGCGCATGGCACCCATCACTTTCCGAACGCCCACTTCCTGCGCCCGCTCCACGGCCCGCGACGTAGCCAGATTGATGTAATTGACGCAGGCGATCAGCAGAATGAGCAGGACAATCGACCCGAAGATGTAGATATAGGTCAGGTCGCCGTTTGGTTCGAAACTGCCCTCTACATCCGAATACAAATGCACCCGACGCAGTGATTCCAGATTATACGTCAGGTAGTTACCTGCCGACGTATCCTCCTTGCCGAACTGCGTTTTCATGAAGCCCGGAATTTTGGCTTGTAGTCCGGCCATGGCTTCGGGTTTACGGAGGAGCAAATAGGTGGCATAGTTGGACGAATACCACTCTTCGGTTTTGGCGGCAGGCAGCGTCAGAAAGGAAGTCAGCAAATCATATTTGATCTGGGAATTGGCCGGGCTGTCTTTCACTACGCCCGTGACGGCGTAATCCCGAAACGACCCGCCTGTGTTGATCCGGAGCGTTTTACCAACTGGGTTCTCGTCGCCAAAGTATTTGTGCGCCGTGCTTTCTGACAGCACAACTAGGTTCGGCCCGGTCAGTGCGGTTTGCGAATTGCCTTTTAGGAGCGGAAACGAAAACAGCGTAAAGAAGGCTGAGTCGGCAAAGACGATGCGCTTTTCGCTGAACTGCCGGTCGCCGGTACTCACCACGCCATCCCGGTTAATGAGCCGAACGCCCGATTCTATTTCCGGAAACTGTCGCCCAAACTCTTTTACGACTTTCGTACCCGTTTGGGGTATTTTGGCGGTTCGGCCTTCCATGCTATACTCCATCGTTACGCGCACGATTCGGTCGGCTTTCTGCTGGAAGTCGTCGTAGCTCAGTTCATGCGTAATGTAAATGAACAACAGCAGGCACGAGGCCAGCCCCACCGCCAGCCCGACGATGTTTATGCCGGAGAACACCTTGTTTCTCCACAGGTTTCGAATAGCAATTCGGAGGTAGTTTTGTATCATATCATATGTAGAGCCGCAACCGGTTGCGGCTTTTTTTTAGTGGTGAAAAACCATCCGGGGTATGAGTCATCGGGGTATGGGCCATCCGGGGTATGAGACGCGAAGGCCGGGGCGCCGATGCGCTCGCGTCTCTACTCGCTTCGTAATGATTTCACCGGGTTCATCAGGGCGGCTTTGATGCTCTGGAAACTTACGGTTAGCAGCGCGACACTCAGTACCGACAGGCCAACGAGGCCAAAAAGCCAGCCGCTCAAGTCCATTCGGTACACGAACGTATCGAGCCAGTTTCGGGCCGCGTACCAACCGATAGGGGTGGCGATCAGAAACGCAATCAACACCAGTTTCAGGAAGTTGAGGGATAACAGACGGGTTATTTCCAACGTTGTAGCGCCTAGTACTTTCCGGATGCCGATTTCCTTGGTACGCTGTTCGATCATCAGCGACACCAGACCAAACAGCCCCAATCCCGCAATCAGAACGGCCAGTAAGGCGGCATTGGTAACAAGCTCCTTCCAGCGGGCATCGTCAGCGTAACTTTCCAGCCGGTCGTCTTCCATAAAGTGAAAGCTGAACGGTTGGTACGGAATCAGTTTTCTGAACTGGCTCTCGATGGTTTGCAGACCTGCGGATGTCTGTTTCGGGTCTAGCTTAACGTACAACTGATTCATCTGCTCGGGCTTACCCAATTGCAACAGAACGGGCTCGGGTTTGTCGCGCAGGGAACGGTACTGGTAATCGCGCACCACGCCCACCACCGTCAGATCGTGGCGGATGGTATTGTCCTCCCGTTGCACCACCTGCCCAATAGCGGGTTGGTCGGCCGAAAGGAACTGCCTGACGAAGGTTTCGTTGACCAGAATGTTGGAGATACTGTCGGCCGGGTTGACGTGGTTCAGAGCCCGCCCCGCCAGAATGGGCACATTGACGAAGGCCAGGTACTGATCGTCAATGTACTCGCTGGCCGACTTAACGGGTTTGTTCCGGATGTAAAACGTACTCGATCGATGGCCCCCCGATTTCCGCGCTACCGACTCGATGCCGGGTTGACCCCGCAGGGCCTGCTTCACGAGTTCGCCCTGTTTTTCACGACCCCGGGGAACGTATATGCGTACCCGGTTGGCCCGTTCGTACCCCACATCGGCCGTTTGAATGTAGTTAAACTGGCCATGCAAAACGGCCGTCCCGATCAGCAGCACGATGGCGATCACGAACTGTAAAATCAGGAGTGATTTACCTACGTTGTTGCGCCCCGCCAGTTGTACCCGACCATACAGTACCTGCGTTGGGTTGAAGCCGGACAGCACCAGTGCCGGGTAAAAACCAGCCAGCAGCGTAACGAGAATGACGAGACCGGCAAACAGACCGAGCGTTTGTGGATTAAGCAAAAAACCAAGTTGCAGGGCCTTGTTAGCCAGTGTCGAAAACTGGGGCAGCAAGGCATACACGAGAAGTACGGCAGGTACAAACGCCAATAGGGTGAGCAGGAATGTTTCGCCGACAAACTGCCCGATGAGCTGGGCGCGGGTGCTGCCCGTGGCTTTCCGAATGCCGATCTCTTTGGTCCGGCGTAATGACCGGGCCAGCGTCAGGTTGACGAAGTTGATACAGGCCAGTAGCAGAATGAGTCCGGCAATACCGCTCAGCACGTAGGAATACACGGACGAGGAACCCCGCGTTAGCCCGTTGCTCAGGTCGTAGCGGTCATTGAGGTGCATGTCGGTGAACGGTTGCAAATGATACGTCAGGCTGAACGGGCCGGATTCGCTCCTGAGTTTGGCAAGTTGCTGGCTGGCGTGGCTGTTGAATACCGAGGCCATCTTGCCCTCAACCGTAATGGGGTTGGCTGATGCGCCGTTCCGGTCGGAGCGTAACAGCACGAATGTATTCAGAAAGCCGTCCGACCAGTCGTTCTCATTCCAGTCGCTGCGGTTGGGTGGTAGCGACGCGACGAATGGGCGCAGCACATCGAAGCGGATGCTCGAATTCATGGGGGGCGCTTTCACGACACCCGAGATGCGGTACTTTTCGAAACGGCCACCCGCGTCGATTGTCATGAACCGGTTTAGTACGTCGGTGGTGCCGAAATATTTGAGCGCGATTTCATCCGTGACCACCACATTGCCGGGGTCATTCAGTAACGTTCGGGCATCCCGTCCGGCGCTCTGGCCTGCCAGTAGCTCGAAACTGAATAATCGAAAGAAAGACGTGTCTACGTACATGACCTGCTGGTAAATGCCTTCGTCTTTCTGACGAAACAGCATCTCATAGCCCTGCATCCGGCAAAAATCGGCCACTTCCGGAAGTGCTGCCTTAAACGCCGGTCCCTGTGGTAGTCCCGTAGCACCGGTCGCGGTTTCATTGCCCTCCGGGCTTGTCGTGTTCAGGACCACCCGGTAGAGTTGGTCGCCCTGCGCATGAAACCGGTCGAATGAAAATTCGTCCTGCACAAACAGCATAATAAACATGACGGCGGCCAGTCCCGCACTCAGGCCAACGATATTGATCGTGCTGAGCGACCAGTTGCGGATCAGATTCCGCCAGGCGATTTTGAGGTAGTTTCTGAACATGGTCTTGATGAGGGTTTATTCAGATCGTAACGATTTGACCGGGTTCATTAACGCGGCTTTCACGCTCTGGAAACTCACCGTCAATAAGGCAATGCCCACGGCCAGCAGACCCGCCAGGGCAAACATCCACCACTCGATGTCGATCTTGTAGACGAATTTTTGCAGCCATTTATCCATCACGTACCAGGCTACCGGCGAACTGATCACAAGCGCAATCAACACGAGCCGGATGAAATCAATGGAGAACAAACCGAATATGTGGGCCGTCGATGCGCCCAGCACCTTTCGTACGCCCACCTCTTTGGTGCGGGTTTCGGCCATGAACGCCACGACGCCATAAAGACCCAGGCAACCGATAAACAGGGCGATGCCCGCCAGCAACCGGAACAAGGCGTACATCTGTTCTTCGCTCTTGTAAAAATTCGCCAGTGTCTCATCCAGAAATTCATAGCTGAAGACGAATTCGGGGAAGGTAGCTGTCCATGCGGTTTCGACCTGCTTCAGGAGCTGGCTGATGCCTTCGGTGCCGCCCTGCCGGGTCGATAGTTTGATGGCGATGGTCCGGTAGTTGCCTAACTGGGTGGTCAGGACGCTTGGCTCGACCTGTTCCCGCAGCGAGAACATGTTGAAATCTTTTACCACGCCCACAATGGGCTTTTTCACGCTCTCGCCCGCTATGGTCATCAGCTTCCCAAGTACCTGTTCGGGTTTCTGGAAGCCCAGTCGTTTCATGAACGTCTCGTTTATTACCAGTTCACGGATAGAGTCGGCGGGTTGGTACATCCGCCCGGCCAGTAATTTCAGGCCATAGGTACGCACATAGGCGGTATCGGCGGGGCGCATCAGGATGCCGTAGCCGGGGTCTTTGTCGTCGTTCCCAAATCGGAAACCCGTTGTCCAGTTGGTGGTCGAGGAGGGGCTGGTCATGCCGAAACTAATCGACTGCACACCCGGCAGGCCAGTAAGTTTGGCGCGTAAATTAGTGATCTTCCCCGCATCATTGTCGGGTAAGGGTATCGTCAAAACGGCGTCTTTGTCGTAGCCCAGATCGGCGGAGCGAAAGAAACTCATCTGGTTGTAGGCGATGATCGTACTGATAATGAGGAGCTGGGAAATGGCAAACTGACCCACGATCAGCCCGCGCCGGAGCGTCAGATACCGGCCCGTCCCTGTTTCCTGTACTTTTCCTTTCAGGGCCAGAATAGGTTGATAGCCCGACAGCACCAGTGCCGGATAAAAGCCCGCCAGCACGGTGGTCAGTATACCCAGCGCCAGCAGGAACCCAAGCACGATGGGGCTGAATAAGGTTACGGCTCCCGGCTTTATATTGAGCAGCTCACCAACGTAGGGGAGTGCAGCCTGAGCAACCAGTAGCGCAAGGACAACCGCTATTCCGGTCAACACGCTGGTTTCGCCCAGAAACTGACGAACCAGTTGCCCACGGGTGCTGCCCAGCACTTTCCGGACGCCCACTTCTCTCGACCGGCGGATGGCCTGTGCCGTGGCCAGATTGATGAAGTTGATGCAGGCCGTTCCCAGAATGAAGAGACCAATCAGTACCATCGCCCAGATCATTTCGATGCTGATGCTTCGCTGGGCGTAATTCGTGATTTTGGTTGCGAAATGGATATTGGTCAGCGGCTGTAAAACATACGCCAGCGTTTTGGCATCTTCCGGGGCGTGGTATTTGTTGACAAAACCCACCAATTGACGTTCCATCCGGGCCGCGGGCGTCTCCGATCCGGCAGAAGCCGGGGGCAGCATCATATACAGCTGGGCTCCGCCATAAGTCGATTTCCAGTCGTCGGGGGGCGAGGTGAGACCATACGCTAGCACAGACGCGTGGGTCAGGAACACATCAAACGGCATACTACTCGTCGGGAGTGGGTCCTGAATAACGCCCGTTACCACAAAGTCCATCTTATTCTCGATCCGAATAGTTTTGCCCATCGGGTTGACATCCCCAAAGTACTTATGGGCGATTCGCTCCGAAAGAACCACCGTATTCGGGTTAGTGAGCGCCGTTTGCGGACTGCCCTTTTCCCAGGTATAATCGAAGAGGGTAAAATACTCCGGTTCGGCAAAGGCAATTACGCCATCCGTTTCCTGAAAACGTTTGGTTTCGGTACCCGCCTTGCCCGGCACGGCTACCACCGCCGACTTAATCCGGGTAACCAGGGTAAGCTGATGTTTCAGTTCCGGGAAATCATTTCGGAGGGCAGCCAGCGCCGGAAACGTGATGCCCGTATTCGGCTTGTCGGTAGGGTCCGTTTTGTTGGCACCAAGCATTCGGTAAATGCGGTCGCCGTTGGCGTTGTGCTTGTCGAAGCTCAGTTCATAGCGGACGGCCACGAACAACAACAAACAGCAGGCAAGGCCAAGGGTCAGGCCCAATACATTGATGGTGGAGTAATTCCAGTTACGCTTCAGGGCGCGAAGGGCGGTAGTGAGATAGCTTTTTAGCATAATTTTATGGGGATTGTGTAGAGCCGCAACCCTTTGCGGCTTATTCGCGTCAGCAATAGTTACGTCAGCCCAAACCATCCGGGTGAGAAGCCATCCGGGTGAAAAGCCATCCGGGTGCTGAGACGCAAAGGGTTGCGTCTCTACTCGCTTCGTAATGATTTCACCGGGTTCATCAGGGCCGTCGCAATCGTTTTGCTGCCAATGGATACAAGTACCAGCAGCAGGATAAACAGGGCGGGTGCCGCAAAAAGCCACCAGCTCAGTTCAATGCGGGCCGCGTAATTGGCCAGCCAGTTTATGACCAGAAAATAGGTAACGGGCAGGCCGATCAGGATGGCTAGCAGGGCAGTTTTAATGAAATCTTTCGACAGTAAAATCATCAGGTTTGTCGTACTGGCACCAATTACTTTCCGAATACCAATCTCCTTCGTTCGTTTGGAAACGGTAAACGTAGCCAGCCCGAACAAGCCCAGGCAGGAGATCAGAATGGCGAAGCCGGTCAAGGCACCAAACACCTGCTGAAAGCGGTCGTCAGCTTTGTATTGTTTATCATACTCACTGTCCATAAAAAAATAGCTGAACGGCGAATAGGGGAAATTGGCCTCGTAAACCGTCTTCAGCGTCGCGAGCTGTTCTTTGGCATTGCCCCCGGCAAACTTCACACTGGCAAACGAATCGAAGGTAGGCGAGTACATGTGGATGATCGGAATGTAAGCGGCCTTGGGCGATTCGTAGTGGTAATTCTTGACAACACCCCGGATCGTTGCCTTACGCCCCCAGAGGTCTACCCGCTTGCCGATCGCTTCTTCTGGCGTCGGGATTTCCCAGAGCCGGAGGGTTTCTTCGTTGACAATGAGTTGACGGTCTGTTGTATCCGCAAAGCCGGGCCGGGTCGTGGCGTCGAAGTTTTTGCCCGCCAGCAATTTGATGCCCATCAACCCGATAAACGACGTGTCTATCTGCGTCAGGTAATAATTGTAGGAGGTTTTTTTGACGACATCCGACAGATTAATACCGGTTGTCGTATTCATCTGGGTCGATCCCATGCCCGGTACAGTACCGGAAAGGGATACCGCTTTTACCTGCGACTGGTTTAGCAGCATTTGCCGAAACGTATCGTAATCCTTCCGGGCTTTGTTGCCCACCGGGGCTTTCACTACGAGCGTACGATCCATATTGACCCCCAGGTTTTGTTGGCGCAGAAAGTTGACCTGCCGGTAAACGGCGAATGTTTGCACCAGTAAAATCAGGGTAATGGCAAATTGAAAAACCACCAGCGACTTACGAAGAAATACACCTTTGGTAGAGCGCGAGAAATTGCCTTTGAGAACGGCAATCGGGTCGAACGACGACAGCACGAAGGCCGGATAAAACCCCGACAGCACGACACTCAGCAGCAGAAACGCCCCCACGCTTTCCCAGAAAAATACGTCCCGGAAAACGGTAAAGCCTTCGGGTAGCCCTGCCACCTCAACAAACACCGGCCGAAGGGCAACGACTAACCCCACCGACAGCGCTCCGGCAACGACATTGACCAGCACCGTTTCAATGAAAATCTGGGTTCTGATCTGGTTCTGGGTGGAGCCAACGACCTTTCTCATGCCAATTTCCCGCGCCCGGTCGAGGGCCTTGGACGTGGTCAGATTGACATAGTTGACAAGGGCGCTCAGGAGTACCAGGAATGCCACACCCAGCAGAAAATACACCGACCGTGCTTCGCCGTTCGGTTCGGTTTCAAAGTTTTTGTGGGAATACAAATGAATGTCACCGATCTTCTGGCCGATCACCCGATGATTTCTTACCTTCTTTTCGCTGATCAACCGGTTGTTGAAGGCCACCAGCGATTTTGTAAACCCTTCATAACTGGCGTTATCGGCCAGTTGCAGGTAGGTGAGGGTGTTGTTTCCGTCCCAGTTATCTTCCCGTTCGTTAAAGTCCGACAGCATCGTCGGGTACGAGAAAAGCATATCGAATTTCAAGTGCGTATTGGCCGGGCTGTCCGGCACTACCCCCACGACTTCCAGCAGGACAGTGTTTTCCGGCTTTGGGATTTTCAGGGTTTTGCCCAGCACTTCCAGCGTATTGAAGTAGGTCAACGCCATCGTTTTGGTCAGCACAACCTGTCGTGGTCTGGTAAAGAGATTGGTTCGGCTTCCCCGGAGCAGCGGGTAGTTGAACATCGAGAAAAAGGAAGAATCGACCGCGAAGACATTATCGACCAGGTAATACTTCTCGCCAATCTGAACCGTCACATTGGGTTCTCCAATCGGGTAAGCGCGGGTGTAATTGACGACCTCGCTCATTTCCCGCCTGGCTTTAGGCCCAACCGGTGGATTGGTTTCTGTGTCCTGGGAGTTCACCGTGCCGCCGTTCATATAATCGAGGGTAAGCCGCACAATCCGATTCGCCAGCGGATTCGTCTTTTCATAGCTCAACTCGAAGCGTACATACTGGATAATAAGCAACGCCACGGCCAAACCCGTGGCCAGCCCCACCACATTGATGAGCGAGAACGTTGTATCCTTCCTGAAGATGCGTAATGCGATTTTTAGATAGTTTGTGAGCATGGGGTTGTCTTTTTGTAGAGACCGCACCGGCGGACCGGCAATCTTTTGCGTCAGCAATATGTCGCGTCAGCAAAAATTATCCGGGTGTTGAACCATCCGGGTGCTGAGACGCAAAGGGTTGCGTCTCTACATTATTCGGATCGCAATGATTTTACCGGATTCATCAGGGCGGCCTTCACGCTCTGGAAACCGACTGTCAACAGTGCAATGCCCACGGCCAGTAATCCCGCCAGGGCAAACATCCACCAGGAAAGATCAATCCGGTAGGCGAAATCGTCCAGCCAGCGATCCATGGCAAACCAGGCGACGGGTACGGCCAGGACGATAGCGATCAGCACGAGTTTTAAGAAATCTTTGGATAAAAGGGCAATGATGCTGACAACGGATGCGCCCAGTACTTTTCGAACACCAATTTCTTTCGTCCGTTGTTCGGCTGTGAACGCAGCTAGGCCAAACAGGCCCAGACAGGCAATGACAATGGATATCACCGCAAAAACGGTGAACAACTGACTTGTTTTCTGCTCTGTTTTGTAGAGAAACGCAAACCGATCGTCCAGAAATGAATAGGTGAACGGAGCCGACGGGTTAAACGATTCCCACTGTTTCCTGAACGACGCGACGACATCAGACATATCGGCCGCTTTAACTTTCACGATGATGGCGCCGGAGTTACGCCCTAGGAGCATCATCAGCGGGGCTATTTTTTGCCGGGCCGACGCATAATGAAAGTCTTTCACAACGCCAATGATGGTGAACTCGTGTTGTCCGGAACGAACAATTGTTTTGCCGAGCGGACTGGTATTTCCCAGCCCTAACTCACGGGCCGCTGTTTCATTGATAACGGTGGCGGTGGAATCCGTTGAAAAATCTTTGGAAAAAGACCGGCCTTCGGTCAATTCCATAACCAGCGTCTTTAGGTAATCTTCGTCGACATGATAAATATGGGTAGTGATTTCGGCGTGGCCTTTCGTGTCGTTCTCCCGTTTGGCGTAGATCACTGACCCATCCATATTGCTCATGCCAACCGGAATGTTGCCCGAAAGACTGGCCTGAATGACGCGACTGTCCTGCTGAAGCTGCTGTTTGAAAACGGGCTCGTTTTGCCCCAGCATATACGAATCCTGAATTATCAGCACCTGATCTCTATCGAAACCAACTTTCTTGTTCTGCATGAAATGCAACTGCTGGTACGTAACCAGCGTGGCTACGATCAGCGCTCCGGAAACAGCGAACTGGAACACTACCAGCCCACTCCTGAGGTTGCTGCGACGACTGGTTTGCACCGCTGATCCGCCTTTTAAAACCGTTGTTATTTTTGAAAAAGAGAGTAGAAACGCCGGGTAAGCACCCGCCAGAATGCCGACGAAAATGCCAAATGCCAGCAGCATACCAAGGCTTTCTACCGACAGTAAGCTACGAATCGAAATCTCTTTCCCAGCCAGTTCATTGAAGGAGGGTAATAGCAAACAAACGGCAAAAACAGCCAGGAGCAGGGCAATGAACGTCAGTAAAGTAGACTCAAGTAAAAATTGCCGGATCAACTGGGTTTTGACCGAACCCATTACTTTACGAATGCCAATTTCTTTTGAGCGCCCTGCGGCCCCCGCTGTCGATAAGTTGGTGAAATTGACAATGGCCAGGAGTAGAATAAAGATCGCCAGAATGCTGAATATGTATACCGAGTTAATATCGCCGTTGGCCGCCAGTTCATATTTAGATGCTGAATGGAGGTGAATGTCGGTCAATGGCATCAGGAAAAACCGGAATATATTCACCGATTTATGCGCTTCGGCCATACTAACGCCCATATCAGCCTTTATTTCCGGCACCACGTATTTGGCTACCAATTGGGGAAATTTAGCTTCCAGTTTCTGCGGATCTGCGGCTTTGTTCAGGACTAAATAGGTGTAAAACCCGACATTGCTCCAGGTCGGCGACTTCGTGGGCAAATCAGCCATACTTAAGAATGCGTCGAATTGAAAGTGCGTGTTGGCCGGGGTTCTGTCGATAACGCCGGTCACTTTTCGCACCTCCTGCCCTTTGCCGAAGAAGAGTGCCTTGCCCATGGCCGGACTTGTACCAAAATATTTCTGCGCAAAGGCTTTCGTAACCACCACAGAACCAGGTTCTTTTAGCGCAGTTTTTATGTCGCCCTCCAGCATGGGAATGGAGAAGGTTTCCAGAAAGTTAGAGTCGGCCATGGCAATGGATTGCTCCTTGAACTGCTTATCCTGGTAGCGCATAAATACCTGGCTCCACGGTACCAGGCGGGTAACCGCCAGTACTTCCGGAAACGCAGCCCGGATACCCGGTCCAACAGCTGCATCAACAGTAGAGAAATCCGTAATGCCGCCATTCTCTGTCAAATGAAGCTCTACCCGATGTATCTGGTTTGCCAGCGCCGGATAGCGGTCATAACTAAGCTCATCCGTAACGAAAGCCGCAATCAGAATACAGCAGGTAATCCCGACGGCCAGACCTACAATGTTAATGAATGAAAAGACCTTGTTTTTCATCAGGTTTCGCCACGAAATTTTGAAATAGTTTGTAAGCATAACATTGGTCTTTATTCTGATCTTAATGATTTCACCGGATTCATTAACGCGGCTTTCACACTCTGAAAGCTTACCGTTAACAACGCAATCCCTACCGTCAGGCCACCGGCCAGCAGGAATACCCACCAGTGAATGTCGGTGCGGTAGGCGAAGTCGCTGAGCCAGGTGTGCATAGCGTACCACGCCACCGGCGAGGCAATCAGCAAGGCGACTAATACCAGCTTCATAAAGTCCTGAGAGAACAAAGCCACCAGACTCAGCTCAGAGGCACCCAGTACTTTGCGAATGCCTATTTCCTTGGTGCGCTGCTCCGCCATGAACATCGACAACCCGAACAACCCCAGACAGGAGATCAGGATGGCCACACTCGCAAAGATGGTGAACAGCGTTTGCTGCGTTTGCTCACGGGCGTAAAGCCGGTCGAAGCGGGTGTCCAGAAACTGATAGTCGAACGGACGCTGCGGGAAGAAACGCTTCCAGACCGATTCAACCTGCCGAATGGCGGCTGGTGTACTGCCCTTGAGCGGTATAGAGAGCCAATTAAGCTGATCAGGCACCAGGATCATAGCCAGTGCCGCCACCGGCTGGTGCAGCGACTCAAAATGGTAATCCTTTGTTACCCCAATAATCTGGCCTTTGACAGGTCCATACTGAAACGGTTTGCCAATGGCCTGCTCCGGCGTCCAGCCCAGCTGCCGGGCGGCCGTTTCATTGAGAACAATCATCGACGTATCGGTAGTGTAGGCCCGGGAGAAATTACGCCCGGCCGCCATCTGAATCTGATAGGCCGGAATGAAGTCATGATCGACACGCAGTCCCCGCAGGTTGATTTTGACAGGGGCCATACTGTCGCCTTTCAGGGCCATACCGCCGTAAGAATCGAGCAGCCGCCCCGACGGTACCCGCGACGAGCGGCCCATATCGCGCACCATGCCCGTTTGCACGAGTTGCTGTTTGAGCGTTTCGTAATTCGTTGTCGAATCACCAATGTCGGGCATAAGCAGCACCTGGTCTTTGGCATAGCCAAGCCTGTAATTCTGAATGTACTTCATCTGATTATAGACAACGGCTGTGCTGATGATAAGCGCAATGGCAATGGCAAACTGGGTGATGACCAGCACCTGCCGCAGTTTGCCGGTACGCATGGTCGAGGCAATCTGCCCCTTCAGTACGCCAAGTGGCCGGAAGGAAGTGAGGAAGAAAGCCGGGTAACTACCGGCCACTAAACCCGTCAATAATGTAATGCCGACAAGGATACTCAGAAAGACTGGGTCAAGGAGTTGTTGAAACGATAACTGTTTCTGCGTGAAGGTATTCAGCACCGGTAAGCACAGGATCAGCAACACGATCGCAATGCCCAGGGCAAACGTCACCAGGAGAATAGACTCGCTTAAGAACTGACCAATGAGCTGGGAACGCAAAGCCCCTACAACTTTGCGCATCCCAACCTCTTTGGCCCGGCCAGCCGACCGGGCTGTTGCCAGATTCATGTAATTGATGCAGGCAATGAGCAGAATGAATAAACCAATGGCCGAAAATAAATAGATATAACTCATGTCGCCGGTAGGCTCCACCTCCGAATCGGTATGCGACTTTAAATGAATATCGGTGAGTTTTTGCAGGTTCAGAACCGAAAACGACGACGCTTTGCGCCCTTCTTCTGCCGGAACGTATTTATCCTGAAAACCGGGAAAAGCGGCTTCCATTCGCTGCGGACTGCCCGGGTCGCCGGACTTCAGCAGCACATACGTATTGAAGGAGTTGTTGCTCCAGCTGGTCCGAAGCTGTTCAGCGCCGTAAACGCGGGGGTCGTTGAAGGTGGAAAACGACAGTAGAAAACTAGGGTGAAAATGCGACTGCGCGGGCAACGGCTCAAAGACACCCGTTACGGTCATGTCAAACTGGTCATACAGCCGAACGGTTTTGCCAACCGGATTTTCCTGGCCAAAATATTTCTCCGCCATGGGTTGGGAGAACAGAATCGAGAACGGGTTCACCAGCGCATGTTCGGGGTTGCCGCTGGTCACGTTGATGTCAAACACCTTGAACAGATTCGCTTCGGCAAAGAATATGTCTTCTTCGTTGAACGAGTGCTCGCCGTAGCGCAGCAGTCCCCCGTTGTCGATGGTTCGCACGACTTGTTCAGCCTCCGGGAAGTCCTGTTTTATAAGCGGACCAAAGGGCGGTGCCGCCTGCGCCAGTCGCAGCGAAGCGGTACCTTCCGTTGACAGAAACGTTCTTGTCAGTCGGTACGTCCGGTCGGCATGGGTGTTGTAGCAGTCATAGCTTAACTCATCCTGCACGTAGAGTGAGATGAGCAGAAAACACGTCAGTCCGATGGCTACACCCGTAATGTTGATGAAGCTAAAACCTTTGTGTTTGGCCAGATTTCGGAAGGCAATCTTGAAATAGTTGCGTAGCATACCAGTCCGGACATGAGTATGCTGTCTGGACTGCAAACAACCTGCCAGCCTCCATAATAAGCTTTTTTGAGGTTGTCAGGCACTTTTCTTCTAATACCAGCGTCCGAAATCGTACAGTTAGTGTCCGCAGGTGGACAGTTGTGAGGGGATATAAATAAGCAAAGCCCACCGGATATAATCCAGTGGGCTTTGCTTGTCGGTACTGTTTTGTTATGCTTTCTTTCCCTTTTTGCCTTTCATGGCGGGCATAGCAGGCATCTTGGCGGTGTACTCGCTGATGCTTTTCTCGATGCCTTCCTTGAAGAAGGGGAATGAGGTGTCGTTCGACGATTGACCCAAGGTCAGGGCTTTTTGAGCCAGTGGCAGCGCTTCGGCCGTTTTGCCCATCTTACCCAGGATTTGCGACTTGACGAACAGGTTCCGGAACGTCTCCTTTGCCGTGATGGATTTATCGATCCAGCCTAGCGCCTGCTCCAGATTGCGGCCTTTCGACAGGTTGTAGCTGGCCGCTGCCTGCAATACGGCCGGATCTTCAGGTTTCTCGGCAACGGCTTTATCGACGTTTGCGGCCGAATTGGTGTTAACGTCAACTTTCAGGTCGGCAGCGGCAGTGACGTCGGCAAACATGATATTCATCTTCGCCGTGCTGTCGGTCAGATCACTGAACCCAATAGTAAATGTTTCAACCGGCTGGCCCCCTTTGACAGGCTTCAGCTGAACGCGCAGCGCGTCGCTATCCTGCTTGTAGGATTGCTCCGTTACGGTCATATCCTTGTTGAAGATGAGCGTCCAGTTGTCCATGGCCGGAATGGACAGGATAGCGTAGGTGCCCGCTGGCAAGGTCTGTCCGTTGACCATCAGATCGGTCGACGTAGTAAAAGCGGTAGCCTGGTTCGCACCCGTGCGCCATACTTTGCCGGTTGGCACGAAGGCGTCAGTGAAAGGCGTCCGGCCTTTAAGACTTGGCCGTGAATACTTCACCGTCAGGTCGGTGGTGCCAACGGTCTGAACGATGGTAGCACCAGGGCTAGGGGAGGGAAGTTTAATTTGAGCGGTGGCCAACTGAGCCACCAGGCACAGGGTAACACCACTGAGTACGAGTTTACGCATGATCCTTACTTACTTTATTGACGATTATGTTAGATAACAGGGCGAAATTGCGGCTTTTTACGCAGAACCCCAACCCATGCACCGCCAGCCGCTCCTGAATTTACTCCAATCATACACACCTGTCGATGCCGATGAACAGGGAATGACCGCAGCTACCATTGCTTTTGTGGAAGAATATCCGAACTGTTTTGACCGATCATTGCGCATAGGCCATATTACCGGCTCGGCCTGGATCGTAAGTCCAGACCGGCAACAGGTTCTGCTGATCCACCATCGCAAACTCGATCGCTGGCTCCAGCCCGGCGGTCATGCTGATGGTGATTCTGATGTAGCGGCCGTAGCCCTGCGGGAGGCACAGGAAGAAACCGGGCTTACCTCGCTGCAATTGGTTGAAGACGCCACGGGTAACGTCCCTGTTTTCGACGTCGATATTCACACTATACCCGCTCGGGGAGACATACCGGAACACCTGCACTATGACATCCGGTTTTTGGTCGAAGCCAACCCTGAAGAAGCATTTGGCTTTTCTGATGAAATTAAGAATATTCGATGGTTTTCGGCAAAAGAAGCCATTTCTTATGCTGATTCGGAGTCTATTTCGAGAATGGCGCGAAAAAAAGTGAAAAACTAGAAATATAGTAGTGGTTTAATATGTTTTTAATGTGAACGGAATCAATAGATTTGCAGTACAACAAAACCACTTGAAATCATGAAAACGATACAGTCATACCTTCTTGTTCTGGGCCTCCTGGCTTTTGCCGGTCAGGTATCAGGGCAGGACAGCCAGTCGAAGTTGCGCAAAGACCCAACTTATTCGACCCATAACTACAAACACCCCAACAAGGCGGCTACGGCCCGCCAGTGGGAATCTAAATCGGGTGTTGTGGTTGAGCAGCCCCAGTCCGGGAACACGAATCTGGCTAACTACAAACGGCAGGTTCCTAATCAGGCACCGGTTGGTGGGGTAACCGTCGATCACACGCCATCGTCGGATGTGGCAGATCGTAACTACAAAATTCAACGGCCTTTTCAGCCAACGAATGCAACGCGTTCGGATATGGCCAACAAGAGGAAAAAACGCAGTGACGATAGTTCGGCTGTAGGCGATTAGTGATCGTTACCATCGCATAAAAAAAACCACCCGATAACCGGGTGGTTTTTTTTATGCGCTATGGTTGGTGTGGAATGGCTTGTTACAGTTGAACGCCGGAAGCTTCGCATAAACCACGGACCCGGTCGCGAGCCCGCTTGAGCCTCATTTTTACAGCACTGTTCTTCAGGTCCAGTTTGGCCGCAATCTGCTGCACGTCCAGTCCTTCCTGATACTTGAGTCGCAAGATAAGGGCTTCCTGCGGAGCAATGCTGCTCATGGCCTGGGTAAGCTGCTGCAAGCTGTATTCTGCCCGCTCGGCATCGTCGGTTGGTGGGAGCTGGCAGTCGATATCTCTTTCCAATGCCGTCGTTGTCAGGCGCTTGGATACCCGCAGCTGATCGACGCAGTAGTTATACGAGATGGAATATAACCAGGTAGAAAATGTGGAACGCTCTTCAAAACGGTCGAGCCGGGCAAACATGCGGATAAAAATATCGTGTGTGAAGTCCTGTGCTTTTTCCGTGTCTTTCGTCATTGATAAACACCGGCTGTAGACCTTACCAACATACCGGTTGTACAAGGTTTCAAAGCAATCGTTCGGGCTTGTACTCAGATACTGCCGGATTACCTCTTCGTCGTTCAGGTTGACTTTCATAGCTTATAATGGTAGGAATAGAACTCGTTAGGTTATTGTTCTTTGTTTTTGTGCCCTTCGATGAAACAAAGGTGATATCTGTTTGTCGTTGATTGCCTGGAATTTCGATGAACTGCAGGATTTGCCCTTTTTTCGGCGTAATACCCAAATAGAAAAATCACTTAAATTACCGATACCCTATATTTTGCTATAAATTGTTACTTTTTATAGTAAATTGCTTCGATCTTCAACCCCCCATTTTAATGAAAGGAATTGTATTTACTGAACTGTTGGAAATGATCGAGGATCAGTATGGTTATGGACTAGTCGACTCGCTACTAACTGAAAGTAATTTGCCGTCGGGTGGTGTCTATACCGCTATTGGTACCTACGATCATGCCGAGATGATTACACTGGTCGATAAGCTGAGTCTGAAAACGCAGTTACCCGTTCCAGATCTTCTCCGCATCTACGGTCGCTATATGTTCAGGTCATTTACCCGGGGATACAGGCCTTTTGTCGATCGTGTCGACTCGGCGTTCGCCTTGTTGCAATCCGTTCATCATCATGTTCATGTCGAAGTTCGAAAGTTATATCCAGATGCCGAGTTGCCGCATTTTACGGTTGAGCAGCCTTCTGAAAATCACCTGACTATGCGTTATGAGTCGGAGCGGAAGCTATCTGATTTTGCGCATGGGCTCATTGAGGGCTGCCTGTCTCATTTTGGTGAAACCGCAACGATTACCAAGCGAAACCTGGTCGATGACGGAAGTATTGTACTGTTCGATATTGTTAAAACCTAGGAGGATATGGATAACAATATTGACCAGCTGAACAGGCGGCTGCTACGCGAAAAAACGGCTCGGAAACAGGCTGAGGTCATTCTGGAAGAAAAGGCGCTGGAACTTTACAATGCCAACGAGCAGCTCCGGCACCTGAATGAAAATCTGGAGCAGCAGATACGCGACAAACTGGCCGAACTTCGCCAGAGCGAACAGCGCTACCGCCAGCTCATCGAATCAGTCCAGGATATTATCTTTAAAACATCCACTGACGGCCATTTTACGTTCGTCAGTCCGGGTATCGAACAACTCCTGGGCTATACCGAGCAGGAGTTTCTGCAAATGCATTTCCTGACAATTATTCAGCCTGGCTACCGCCAGAAGTTACTGGATTTTTATCTGCTGATGCTTAAAAACCGACAGGACAGTAATTATACCGAGTTTCCCGTAGTTGCCAAAGATGGCCGGATTGTCTGGATCGGCCAAACGGCCCGGCTCATAGAGTCAGATGAGGAGGTACTCGAACTGGTTGCTGTAGCCCGTGATATATCGGACCGGAAAAAGGCTGAGACCGCACTACAAACAACGCAAACCCGGCTGTCGACGCTCATAACCAATCTTCAGTCGGGAGTAATGGTAGAAGATGAGAACCGGCGGGTTATCCTGGTCAATCAGTTATTCTGCGACATTTTTGACATTCCGACTACGCCCGACGAACTCATTGGTCACGACTGTGGTGAAGCGCGGGAGCAGGTGAAAGGGCTCTTCGTTGAGCCAGACGCGTTCATCGAGCGCATGAATGAACTGTTGCAAAACCGGCAAACCTGCGTTGGCGAGGAGATATGCATGCTCAATGGGCGAATCCTAGAGCTGGATTATATCCCGATTCTGCTCGATGACAAGTACATGGGTCAACTGTGGCGATACAGCGATGTGACCGAAAAGTACCAGGCGCGTGAACAGATCAGGCGAAGCGAAGAGAAGTACCGGGGCATCATGAACAACATGGAGCTGGGGCTGCTCGAAGTGGATAATGAGCAGAACATTATGCGGGCTTACGAGCGGTGCTGCAACATGCTGGGGTATACCGAAGAAGAGCTTGTTGGTAAAAATGCCACCGAACTACTGGTTCCACTTGAGTTCCAGAACGTAATTGAGCGGCAGCAACGACAGCGCGAAGAAGGTAGCGCCGGTTCGTATGAGTTGCAGCTGATCCGTAAAGATGGTAGCCGGATCTGGGTGCTGGTCAGCGGTGTTCCCATCAATGATGAGCACGGGGTTCTGGTAGGATCGATGGGTATCCATTATGACCTGAGCGAACGAAAAGTGCTCGAAGAAGAGCTGGCTATGGCCAAGCAGATTGCCGAAGAAGCCCGCCAGGCCGAGAAGCAGTTTCTGGCTAATATGAGTCACGAGATCCGAACACCCCTCAACGCCATTATCGGTATGTCGCACCTGCTCTTCGATACGCAGCCCAGTCGTCAGCAGCGTGAGTATATCGATATTCTGAAAACATCAGCCGATTTCCTGCATAGTCTGATTTCTGACTTGCTCGACATGACAAAAATTGAAGCGGGCCGGGTTGAGGTACACCCCCGTCCCTTTGATCTCGTTGGCTTGCTGCGCGCTACCCAGAAGGTCTTCGAAATGAAGCTCGAAGGGCGGCCTGTCGACATCGACGTGATGCTGGATGCCCGCATCACGGGCGACTTCATCGGCGACGATGTGATGCTCAATCAGATCCTGATGAATCTGGTGGGTAATGCCGATAAATTTACCGAGAAGGGAAATATCCAGATTACGGCCAAACTCAAACAGGATGAAGAGACGGGCTGCTGGATCGAGTTCAGTGTTTCGGATACCGGCATTGGCATTCCCGCCGAAAAGCTCGACCTGGTGTTTCAGAAGTTCAAGCAGGTGAATCCGCAGGGACACAAGCACAAGGGCACCGGATTGGGGTTGGCGATTACCAAAGAGCTGGTCGATATTCAGGGAGGATCAATTAGTGTTAAAAGTCAAATTGGCGAGGGGAGTGTCTTCACGTTTACCCTGCCTTTTGCCAAGTCGCCCGTTCTGATCGAAGCCAAAGCCGTAGTTCAGAGCCAAACCCCGTCGGCCTCCTCCGATGTGGTGCTCATGCGTCATGTGCTGGTTGTTGAAGATAACCTTATGAACCAGAAGTACATTGGCGGACTGCTGTCCAAATGGAAAATTCCCTACACCCTGGCTATGGATGGCAAGCGAGCCGTTGAAGAAGCCAAAAATCAGCGGTTCGATATGATCCTGATGGACATTCAAATGCCCATCATGGACGGATATGAAGCAACCGTTGCCATCCGGAGTACCCATAACCCTAACCAGCACGTACCTATCATTGCGCTCACGGCATCGGCCATGCTCGACCATAAAAATATAGCGATGGAAGCGGGCATGAACGATTTCCTGACCAAGCCCTTCGATCCGGGCCAGCTGATGGCGCTGTTCAAACGGTATGCCCCCAAGGTCTCTGCCGATGACAGCGAACCTAAAGCCCTGGATCAGAAACGCCTGCAGGAGTTATACGGAACGGACAAAGCGTATCCACTGGAGATGTTCGATTTGTTTCTAACCGACGTTGTTCCCGAAATCTATGGCTTGCAGGCCATCTGCCGGGCTCAGGACTGGTCCCTGCTGGCCCGCAAGGCGCATAAACTAAAGCCAACCCTGGGGATGGTGGGGTTATCGTGGCTCGAAGAAAAAATGGAGGAACTACAGAAGAAGCTGAAGCAGGGCGCAGAAAAAGAGATAATCGAACAGTATTGTACTGATATCATCACGGGTGTAAATCAAATGATACCTGTGCTCCAAAAAGAAACCCAAAAGCTGTCTCAGGTGTAACTCATGAGTTTGAACTGTATTATTGTAGAGGATGAACTAATGTCCCGCAAGGCACTACAGCGCCTGTGTGAACAACACGGATCGCTGGACGTCGTAGCTGCCTTCGACAACGCCATGGGAGCCCTTGATTTTCTGGCCGAACAAATGGTCGATTTAATCTGGCTCGACGTGGAGATGCCGGGCTTATCGGGACTGGAGCTGCTGGAGCGGCTGCCTTTTATACCATATGTCGTGCTGACGACCAGCAAGACCGAGTATGCGTTCGACGCGTTCCAGTACCAGGTAACCGACTATCTGAAGAAGCCAATATCGGTGCCCCGCTTTAATATTGCCGTTGAGAAAGTGCTGGAACTGAACACCCGATTGAAGAGCGGACCAAGTTCAGAACGAAAGGAAATCTATATTAAAACGGATGGCCGTTATATTCGTTTGCCTTTTGAAAATATAATGTACATCGAGAATACCGGCGATTACGTAAAAATTCACACTAATGGCCAGACCCATATCGTCTATTCAACGATGAAGTATCTCGAAGAAAAGTTGGGAACACAATTTCTGCGGGTGCATCGCTCCTACATTGTCCACCTCGATAAAATCGTTGACATTGAAGAGAATACGCTGGTCATTAGTAATAAGGTTATTCCTATTAGCCGGGCCAACAAGCCGGAGCTGATGAATCGGTTGAATCTGTTATGAGCCTACTATTTCGCTAACCCAATCTGTGATACCGCCCATAAGTCCAACATCTACTCCACCTGACAGTCGTACTGTATCTATATCGGATGTAGTCGCGCTCCATTATCCGGAAACGGGTTATGACTATCGGGGCCTGATTCAGGCTTACGACCTTTCCGGAAACCTCCTCTCAGAACATGCTCTGCCAGGCAGACGAAAGCCGGAATGGCTGGTCAATGTGAGGCAGTCGGGACAGGGACAGCTTCAGCTGGTGCTGCAATACCGGGTCTACGACGCGCAGCGCTGGCAGGATGCCGGTTCGGTTCAGATGTACCCGGAGGCATACCTCGACGGCCAGAGCAGTACGGTCGTCGATCTTCCGGTTACAGGCTGGCCGGAAGCCCCCGATCTTCAGCTGCAGATTCGCCTGTCGATTGCTCAGACACCGCAACCGGCGGCTTCGGGCTGCCCGTTTTTTGCCGGGCGAACGACGCCCGAACTGCCCACACGACCTGCGGATGCCCCGGTGGGTATTGAGACCGATGTGACCGATGGGCTGGCCCCCCTGACGAAGCCCGAGCAGGTGCTCGTCAAAGATACCTGGAACAAGTTCCTGGCGTATCAGGACATGCTTGTCGAACTGTTCTTCGAGCGGCTGCTCCACGAAGAGACTGACTTACCCGCCTGCTTCGGCGATGCCATCGATCTGGTACCCGGCTACTTTGCCGGGCTCTTCGATCTGAGCGTCCGGCAGCTGCTGCCCCATACCGAACGGGTACTGCGCGAGAGCTACCGGGGCATTTATCCCACTCAGCTTCAGGGGCCGGAAACAGTAGTTGAATTTGCCACGCTACTGGCCGATCTGGGCATGCGGCCCCATCACTGGGTGACTGCCCGACGGGTCTGGATGTGGGTATTGGGCCACGTTCCGCACCTCGAAGAATACGATCGCGAAAACCTGGACAAAGGTACCCTGTCGGCCGCGTACCGGTTTTTTACGCTGTATATCTTACCCCCGGCCCTGTCGGCCATTGACCGCTACGATACGGCGCTGACACCCGCTATGATCAGCGAGATGCGCCGGGGTGGCGAGTGGCTCACCGACGATGCGCTGGCGACGGGCATCGACTTTTACCGCCTGCTTTTCCAGACCCATCCCGAAATAATACCCTACTTCGGCCGAGCCGATGTCGACGAGCTGGCGACCCACCTCATGCAGACGATTGGCTTTCTCATCCGGTCGCTGGAGAAAGGCCGGGACATGAGCTACGAACTGCGCGAACTGGCCCGCATCCACGCAGCGGCCAACGTTCCCGCCGACGCCTACGTGAAGATCAACGGCCCGTTGCTGAGCGTCATGAAGCAGCGCATCCCCGACTTTTCCAGCGAACAGGAACATGCCTGGGGGGTACTCCTGGAACGGGTAAGCAACGTGCTGCGGCAACCCGTACTCAATCAGCATCGCATACTGGGTCAGGCAAGCGAGTTTTTACGGTTGGTAGCCGAAGAAATGGCCTGGGAACCGGCCAACTACGAACGACGGTGGAATGAAATTGAGCGGGAGGTGCGGAGTACGGGCACCTATACGCATACGTATGAAGAACTGGCTTACGGGGCTCAGGTGGCCTGGCGGAACGCGTCCAAATGCATTGGCCGTATTGCCTGGCGAAACATGATTGTTCGCGACTTGCGCCACGTGACCGATCCCGATGCCATGTTCCGCGAATGTGCCGAACACCTGCGGTTGGCTACCAACGGAGGAAATCTACAAATTGTGATGAATGTCTTTCGGCCCAAAAAGCCGAAGGAACGCTGGGGACCACGCATCTGGAATGGCCAGTACATCCGGTTTGCCGCCTACCAGCAGGAGGACGGCACCATCCTGGGCGACAAAGCCAATGTCGATCTGACGCAGGCCCTCATGCGGCAGGGGTGGATTCCGCCCGTCAGAAAAACGGCCTTCGACTGCCTGCCGCTGGTGATCGATGTGCCCGGCCAGGCTCCCCGCATGTACCGCTTCGATGCCGACGACGTGCTGACTGTGCCGCTCGAACATCCGGCTTATCCTGCGTTCGCGGCCCTGGACCTGAAATGGTGTGCCATTCCGGCAATCTCTAATTTTCGGATGAATATTGGCGGGGTGCAGTATGGCTGTATTCCGTTCAATGGCTGGTTCATGGAAACCGAAATTGCCCGTAACATCTGGGAAGAAGGGCGTTACGGCAAAGCGGAAGACGTAGCGCGCGCTATGGGTATCGATACATCCAGCGAGCAGACGCTCTGGCGCGACCGGGCATTTCTGGAACTGAACGTAGCCGTGCTGCATTCCTTCACGAAAGCCAAAGTAACGCTGGTCGACCATCAGACCGCGTCCCGCCAGTTTCTGGTGCATGACCAGCGCGAAAAGCGGGCCGGTCGTGAATGCCCGGCACAGTGGTCGTGGGTAACCCCCTCGGCGGGGGGCAGTTCGACCCCCGCCTGGCACCACGAAATGCGCGATTTTTACCTGAGTCCCAGCTACCACTACGCAGCCGACAAGTGGATGGTCGTTGATACGGACATGGTGCTTGCGGGAGAGAACGGCGCAGCTGAAACGTCGTCGGAGACAGGGAGGATACTGATCTTGTATGGGTCGGAAACGGGTACGGCCGAGAGCTACGCCCGACAAACGGCCCGCCGGCTCAACCAGCATCATCCGCTGGTGATGACCCTCAATGAGTATGATACGACAAAGCTGGATCAGGAACGGGTCGTACTGGTCGTCACCTCGACGTTTGGCAATGGGGAACTACCCAGTAACGCCATGAAGTTCCTGGCCCGGCTGAAGCAATTGCCCGATGGGACGCTCAGCCGACTGCACTTCTCGGTAATGGCGTTGGGAAGTACCATTTATCCGCACTTCTGTGCCGCCGGGGCAACCGTCGACCGTGAGCTGGCCCGCGTGGGTGGTAACCGGATGGTTGATATGCACCAGGGCGATGAGATAAAAGGCCAGGCCGATACGTTCCATCAGTGGCTCGATCTGGTCGCTCGCCTGTTGGGCGAAGACCCTACCAGTACCGATGGCTCCCAATCCAATGCTGCGCGCCTGACCGTTTCGTTTCTGGACGGTGGTCAACGACCGGCTTTGGTCCACGAATTGCCCAGACGCCGGTTGTCGGGGGTTGACGTGCCGATTGTGGCCAATCGGGAATTACTTAAAGAAGTTATTGTTGGAAGCCGGTCGACGCGCTTCCTGGCGTTCGATATCGCGGGTACGGACCTGATCTACGAAACGGGTGACCACGTGGCTATCTACCCAAAAAATTCACCCGCGCTGGTTCAGCATCTGTGCGACCGGCTTGGTATCGACATCGATGGCTGGTTTACGACCGCGCTGGTCGATCAGGCGGGGAACGCGGTGGAGGGCGAGCATGCCTATCCCCAGCCGGTGTCGGTGTGGCAGGTGCTGACCGAAGACCTGGACCTGACGCTCCGGGAGCCCGTCAATGAGCTGATCACGGCCCTCCTGGGCACCGCATCGGACCCGGTCGACAGAGAGCAACTCGACGTATGGACCGAACTACTGAGCCGGGGTGAAGAAGACGCGGCCTGCCAGACGTTAAAGAAATTCATTACCGATACGTTCGTCACCATCGTTGACCTGCTTGATGCGTTTCCATCGGCGTCGCTTTCGTTTGTGCAGGTCATCGATTTGCTGCCAAGCCAGAAGCCAAGGTTATATTCGATCTCATCATGCTCGCTGGTCTATCCCACCGAGATACACGTTACGGTGGGCGTTGTTCAAATAACCACCGATGCCGGCCAGACCAGACCCGGCCTTTGCTCTAATTACCTGGCTGGCCTGGTACCGGGCGAAGCGACGGTGCGGGTAGCGGTGCGAACCTCCAACTTCCGCCCCCCCCTCGATCCACAGGCGCCGATGCTGCTGGTAGGACCGGGTACCGGCCTGTCGCCCCTGGTTGGTTTTCTGCAACACCGCGAGGTGCAGCTCCGCGCCCTTCGCGATGCACAGCATCACAGCGCCCGCGGATATGGGACGCCTGCTGGCGGTGAAACAAGTCCGAAGCCTCTGCAACTTGGTCAGGCCCGGCTGTACTTCGGCTGTCGCAATCTGAACGATTATTTATACCAGCAGGAACTGGAGAACTGGCGCGATGCGGGGGTACTTACCCATTTGGATGTGGCCTTCTCCCGCCTTGGCGAACAAACTGTGTATGTACAGCATTTGATTGGTCAGCAGAGCCAGGACATGTGGGAGGTGCTTTTGCAGCCCGACTGCCACTACTATGTGTGTGGTGACGCCAAAATGGCCGACGATGTTTTTGCCGTATTGATGAATATTGCTAAAACAGTGGGTGGGCTGTCGCATGCCGAAGCGGTCGACTTTTTCCGGAAGATGCGCCACGAAAACCGGTTTGTTATGGATGTATGGGGTGTACTGCTCAACTACCGGGAGGCCCTTGCCGAGCTACAGGATGCTCATTATTCGCAGGGCGAGCGCTGGCTGGAGCAGGTTACTTCCTGACGAAAACCAGCCAGGCGCGTTGCCGGAGTAATCCCCGTTAAAAATCTATGATCGGCCGGGGAGCCGTTATCGTTTAACGAGCTTGACGGTTCGTTTTTTGTCGCCCGCTACCAGCGTCATGACATACAGCCCTGCCGACAGGTTTAAATTTGGCAGGGCAAAAGCAGCTACCCCCCCTGCGTTGTACTGCCTCTGCCAGACAACCCGTCCGCTTAGGTCGGTAAGGGTCGCATCGAGGGGGACGTTGGGTGCTACTTCGCCCCAGAATACGGAAAGCGGTTCGACATCACTGAACGGATTGGGATAAATCAGTAACTCACTGAAGGACTCGGCTAGTACCGACGCCCGCTCGAAATTGGGAATGCCGTAGCCTAATGCATCATCCGGGTTGCCAAACTGACTACCCGACTGGCGTAAGGCCGTTGTCACCTGCGCAGCGGTCAGTTGGGGGTGGGCCTGCCAGAACCCGGCTACCAGACCGGCTACCAGAGGTGTAGCAAACGAGGTGCCATTGCCCAGTACGATGCTGCCCCCCGGATCGCCAATGACCGTTCCCTGCCCCCGGGCCGCCAGATCAGGCTTCACGCGTCCATCGGCCGATGGCCCAAACGAACTGAACGTTGCCCGCTGTCCGGTCTGGTTGACGGCTCCGATCGCCAGCACCGATGCCGCATCGGACGGGGCCGACAGATAACGCCAGCTGTCGTTGCCTTCGTTGCCAGCCGCCACGACAACGACCATGCCTGTTTCAGCCGCTACCTGGGCGGCACGGGTCGAGAGGGCGGTTTTGCCATCCAGGTTTTGATAGGTATAGCTTGTCGATACATCGTCGAACTGGGTATACCCCAACGATGAACTGATCACATCGACACCGGCGCTGTCGGCATACTCCGCGCCGAACACCCAGTTCGCTTCTTCCAGGCGGCTTTCACTAGCTACGTCTTCGGTGCGGAGCAACACGAAACGGGCCTTGAAGGCCGTCCCATACAGCTGGTTGTCGACCGTACCGGCAATAGCCGACAGACAGGAGAGTCCATGCGAATCGTCTTCGTAGACGGTGGTTTCTTTATCGACGAAGTCATAAGTAGCCACAACCCGTTGTTCGTCGAACAGGGGTTTCAGGAAGGTAACTTTATCAGCGTTCAGAAAGCCAGCATCCATGACGCCAATCAAGATGTCTTCGCCATGATATCCCTGTTCGTGCATCCTGTCGACACCCAGCTGCGTCACCTGATTCAGCGAGGTGCCATAGCTGAGGGGTTCCAACGCGCCAAGCTTTCGAGCCTGGCTGGCCGTAGCCGCCGGAATGGCCTGTACGCTGGCCTCTAGGCGCGCATTAGACAGCGACCGGCCAAACTCCAGCCCCTTCACTACGGCCAGTTTCTGGACATTGGCAATCACAGCGTCGGTTGCTTCGACCAGCACCGCGTTGAGCCAGCGTGACTGGAACGCTATTTTTGCTCCTGTTTGCCGGAGCTGGGTTATGTAAGCCGGGTTAACCGGCAGGTCGCGCTCCAGCACGGGAATATTCTGCTTCTGACGACGAAGGATCGACCGTTGCGATAAAAACTGCTCAGGCCGGCTGAGGCTGTAAGGCGTGTTGGCTTTATCCCGTAACAGGACGAGGTACTTACGGGAAGCGGCCTGACTATAGCCGGTGTACTGGCCCAGCAGGAGTAACCCCAGGAGCCAGCCCGTCTTACTCACTGCCGGACGAACGAATGCGGTAAATTTGTCGGATGCCATAGTCAATCTGGTACTGGCCGATACAGGTCGGCGTCGTTGCGCAATACTGTAGCCGGATACGTTCTTTATAAATCAACCCCAGGGCTCTGGCGTAAACGTCCATGCGTTTGTCCTGCGCCAGTAACGTTGAGTCTTCCTGTACGACAACGGTAACGGTTTCGCTAAACTGTTTATCCGAAACGCGGTAAGGCTGCTGGCTATTGCGCACCTCATACTCGTCGTTGCCCAGGGCGTTGTACCGGTTGCCGTTCCAGCGAAGCCGATC
The DNA here is from genome assembly GCF_014282275.1 of Spirosoma utsteinense. GTDB lineage: Bacteria > Bacteroidota > Bacteroidia > Cytophagales > Spirosomataceae > Spirosoma > Spirosoma utsteinense. The sequence continues at coordinate 25,109 of NZ_VFIA01000036.1, read as the reverse complement.
GCTGACCGGAAAGCGAAGGTTGACAAAATCCAGTCCATTTTCGGTACGGATAGCCTCGCTGTCGGTCTGCCGGGCCGACCAGATAGAGTCTGTTTGCCACGGTTTTCCGTCTGCCTGACGATGGTAACGCAACAACCGGTAAGCCTGCTGCCCGGTAATATCGGTATAGGCCGCTCCAACCACTTCTTTAAGCTGATACGTTCGATCGACGGGTATCGTTGCACCCGGCAGATACCGTTGCTCCTGTACATCGTAAACAATGTAATGACCGGTTTGGAGGGGAAAATAATCGTAACCGGCAGGGTCAGGAGCTACCGTGCGGGTTTGACAAGCTTCACCCGCGATGAGGGCGGTCAGTAGGCAGGTGAGAACGCCGGAACTATTCATGGTGCGGTGGATAAAACTGACTCGACAAGATACTGGCTTCGAGACGAGTGAGCAACAATTGGTCCAGCGCGCAACCATTCCCGGCGTTTGATTGTCATGTTACCCAATGGAAACGAACGAACGCATGAATCCCGTCCGGCCTCAGGTCGTGACCGATTCCACGGCTGTCAGCACAGCCGAACAGTTTCAGAACCAGACTGTCCGACCACTATTGAAGTTACTCGACGGTGGTATTCAAACGCTGTGGCACCACCACTGGCCCAAGCGGAAAACGCCCTACGACCGCTTTAACAACCAGGAGAAAATAGCCTATATCGAACGGGCCGTTCGCGAGGATACGCGTCTTCGGTTAACCCTTCTTGGTATGGTTCTGGGTCATTTTACCCCCGACGAGTGGTCGACCTACAAGGGGGAAGAAGCCGAAATTACCCGGCGTATAACAACCCTGCTCATCCAGCGGTTGCAGAGCAGGATTTGAGGGGAGGAGGAGAGGAGTAAAGGGAGGAAAGTAGGAAAGGGAGGAAGGAGGAAAGGGAGGAAGGAGGAAAGGAGGAAAGGGAGGAAGGAGGAAGAAAGGGAAAATGCGTGCGCCAGCTCCCTTTCCTCCTTCCTCCTTTCCTCCTTATTTAAGCGTCAGCAGATAGCCAATGGTGAAGTTGGCGTCCCAGTCGAACACGAACTGGTTGGTGCCGGTTGATTCGGCGATGGCCCGGTAGATGTTGAGGCCCGCTTTCGATTTGGCTTCACTAAGCGTGTACCCCGAAGGAGCATCCAGGACCGTGTACCGTTCCTTGTCTTTCCGAACGGCCTTGGCCAGTTCGAACGGCACACCGCCAATGATGAAGCACGTCTTACGATGATCGGCCGGAATTTGTTTGGCTTTGGCTTTTACCTCCGTTGCTACGGTTTCGTCGCTGGTACTATTCTGGAAGTACTTGGCTCCGTAGGTTTCCAGCGCTTTGGTCGAGCCCCCGTCTTTCCAGGATATCTTGGTATTGCCCGAACCAATGTCTACCACATACGAATTGTCGGCGTAATCGGCGGGTAATACCGAGCGCAGGGCCAGCGAACCTTCCTGTTCGGGGGTTACGGTGTTGACTACGTAGTTCAGCGCTTTCAGCGCTTTCGTAATTTTTTGCGTACCCTCCGCTTTGACAGCGCCTGAGCTAACAACGAAATGAATGTCGCGCCCGCCCACACCGAAGTCGAGCATCTTGCCGATGTAACTTTTCAGTCCCGCCCGGATGTCGTCATCCGACGCCATGTTTTCCATGACGAGGCTATTGCCGAACTCGGCCTTTTCGAGTTTCCACCGCTTTTGATCGTCGACCCGGATAATGAATGAATTAAAGCCGCTGGCTCCCAGTTCCACCACACCTTTCAGCTTGCCATTCTGGGGAGCGGGGGGCGTATAGGTAAACGCCTGCCGGGGTGTAGCACTGGCGGTACCGCCTGACGAACTGTTGTCATCCGATGCGGTCGATTCATCCACTACGGCTTCAGCCGTCTCGTTGTCGGCGCGGGGCATTGTTTGCGACTCGGAGTATTCCGTTTCTTTCTGGTCTTTGGGTGCCAGCTTGCGCAGCGCTTCATTGCCACCGAAATAACGGAATCCGAAGAAGATAGCGGCCAGGACGAGGGCCGTGATAAGTAGCCGACCGGCTACGGTTAAACGTTGCATAGGGTTATAAGTTAAAATAAGTGAATGAGCGAATGGTTCACTAAGAGCCAATGAGTGGCTAGTCGCTCATTCACTCACTGGCTCATTGGTACGTAACAGGTTAGTCTAACAGATTCCGGTAGCCAGCATCTTTGGCCGGGGCTGCCTGACCGGGAATGGGCGCGGTGATGGGGTTGGCGGAGGGTCCATCTAGCGAATCCACGCCGGACTGGACCATCTTGAACTCCCCTTTATTGTACGCTTCCAGTAGGGCCTCTCCTTTATCGGAGAGGATACCGTTCTGGATATCGACGCCGTTGATGAAGTCCATCGACAGGTCCATCGCCCGCTTCATTTCACCGAGTTTGTTGCTCATGTCGTCCTGGATGTATTCCATCGACTGATCGAAATAAAACCGCTTGTCAGGGTCTCCTTTGAAGATGCTGACGGCTGTTTTGAGCGCGTTTGAGCTTTCCTTTACAATCTGGTATTCTGTTTCCTTGAGCCGGACTTTGATCTCGGTTTCCTTAATGATATAGTCGGCGCTCTGGTTTACCTTCTCCATGAAGGCCAGTACGGTTTTCATATTCCGCTGGAGGGGCATGAGTTTTTCGTTCATCTCCTGCAAACCCGCGCCTTCGATCGTTGCCAGCTGAGCCGCTTCGCGCATACCCGGCCTGTCTGTCATGGCGTTGGCCTTGTTGGCTTCAGCGAATTTCTGCTTGCTGGCTTCGTTATTCTCCGTGATCTTCTTGTTAAGCTTGACCAGCTGACCCGCCAGGGTATTGATCTGCCCCTGCATTTTCTGCCGTTTATCTTTAAGATCATCTACGTAGATCTTCATGATCGCAATCGGGTTCAGCTGAATAACCGTGCCGGTCAGCGAGCGCATCAGCGACTTGAACAGAAAGAATACGGCCGTTCGTACATCGCGGCTGGTGAACAGAAAGATCAGTACGCCCAGGGCCCCGAGCAGTAGCGCCAGCTCAAGGAGATTGGAGGTGGCCCGGATGAGGAACTCGACGATCCGGTTGAAATACACTAAGCCGAAACCAGCCATTCCGGCCAGCACGATCATGCCGAGAATACCCTCGGGTCGACTCCAGAACGATCGTTTTTCGACCTCTGTACTGCCGCCAATCTGGGAAAAATCAGGAGTAGCCATGTTGAAAAAGGTATATAGTTGTCTGTTGATAAGGGTGAATACGTATCAGGATCGTCAGGAAAGCCAAGTGTATAGCTTACCAGTGTACTGACCTTATCACCTCATTTCAGGTACTGGGTTATTTTGGCAATATCGCCCTTGATCTGATCGGTAAAGTGCGCGAAGGTAACCTCGTAGTTCTGTTGGTTCTGCGTGATCTTCGCACTCTGTTCGGTGATGTCGCCACCAATAGCCGTTAGTCGATTCGTGTTGGCATCGATCTGCTGCTGAATAGCCAATAACTGTTTTGCGAGCGATTCGTTTTCGGTTTGCAGGCGTTTTTGCTCGTTTTGTAATCCCCCCACCCGTTCGGCAACGGCCGCTTCGACACTTTTACCGAAGGCGTCCCGGTCTTTGGTGAGCGCGCCCACATACTGGTTGGCTGTCGTTGTCAGCTTCGACACGTCGGTCGTGCCGGCGAGTGCTTTGAAGCTGGCCCAGGCCGCCTGAAACTGTTTTTCCTCGGTTAAGCCGAGACTGGCCAGGCTTTGCAGCGTTTCCCGGAACTCAAAATAGTCTGGACCCGCTGGATTGTTCTGAGCTAGAACGTCGGCAAAATGCTGGGCAAATTTCGGGTCTACGGCACCAGAAGCCGGGCTGGCAGGTGTGGGATTGGATGCCCCCGTATTGACCGGTATTCGCGGTACAGCCGGGGTTGATGCTCCCGTTGGTGGCGCTCCGGCAGCTGGTTTGCCAGTGGCTGGGGTGCCGGTAGACTCGGTGCCGGACTCTTCCTTGATGAAGAAACCCAGAATTTTACGGCCAATGGATTGATCGGACTCAGGCATGGGTATCAGTCGTTGGTGAAAGACTGAGCAATGTTACGAGGTTCATGCCAAACCCGCAATATTCGTTTTGGCCGAACGGTTGCCGGGACTGACAAATTGCTGTAGGGAATGACGGTTTTACCAGAATAGACAGCGCAATGCTTCAGGAGCCTGCCTGCCCATGAAAAAGCGCTGGCGTCTCTTCGGCAGGAATTCCATCATACGGGATATGGTGTTGGTTGGTTCCCGACTCAATCGCCCGGGAGACCTTGACGTATAAGCGACCAGTCAAGCAAATAAATACCTATTTATGTTTACAATAAATTAATAATGATAACTAAAAATTACAAAATGTATTTAATATTAAGAAAAAGTAAATAATAAATTGGCAAAAAGTTATTTTAGTAAGTAAAAGGTCGTTACTTAGCTAATAACTTTTTGACCGTAACTTGAAAAAAATCTTCGTTAAGGGTCTGGTAGCTGTAGCTAGTTACCTGCCCGCTTCCCTGTGCGCCATTTTTGGCCTGTCAACGGCCCACGGCCAGACAATCTATTATGTATCGACAGCCGGCAACGACGGTAATTCCGGCCGCTCAGGCGATACGCCCTTCCAGACGATAGCCAGGGTAAACAGCTTATTGCTGCAGCCCGGCGATCAGGTATTATTCCGACGAGGTGACACCTTTCGGGGTAGCCTCAAACTACGTCAGTCGGGATCGGCTCCAAAGCCCATCGTGATCGATGCGTATGGATCGGGAAGTAAGCCCGTGCTGGCCGGATCGGTGCCCGTTACCAGCTGGTCCCGTCTCGGCAACAACCTATGGCAGGCGTCCTGTCTGTCCTGTGGCGATCAGGTAACGGGTCTGTACCGCGACAACGTTACGCTCCCGCTGGGTCGATATCCCAATCCAGACGCAGCCAACAAAGGTTATCTTACGGTACAAGCCCATATCGGCAAAACGCAGCTCGTTAGTCAGCAGTCGTTACCAACGAACTGGCAGGGTGGCGAAGCGGTATTCCGCCCGGTGCAATGGATACTGAACCGGGCCCGCATTACCGGACAGATCGGTAACATACTGAATCTGGACGGTTCCGGTTCGTACGACATTACCAATAACTGGGGTTATTTTGTCCAGAACCACCCGGCTACCCTCGATCAGCAGGGGGAGTGGTATTACAACCCGGCCAACAAGACGATCCTGCTCTACGACAATCAGGCAAACCCCAACGATCAGTCGATTACGGCTACCGTAAATGCCGAGGTGGTTCAACTCACGGATGTGTCGTATGTAAGCATTCGAAACCTTCAGATCAAACAGGCCCTATCGACCAGTATGCTGGCTACAAACAGCTCCAATCTGGCTATAACCAATACCGATATTAGTCAATCGGGCGAAGATGGGCTGGTTATTCGGGGCAACGGGAACCAGTTGCTACTAGAAAACAACAGTATCGAAGACATCAACAATAACGGTGTCTACATCGGGAATTATCAGAACGTAACCGTCCGGGGCAACACCATCCGGCGTATTGGCCTTGTTCCGGGTCGGGGCAAGAGCGGAGACGGCACCTACGTTGGATTTCAGTCGACGTCGACGGCTAATACGCTGATTGAAAATAATGTACTGGATAATATTGGCTACAACGCTCTTAATTTCGCGAGCAGCACCGTTGTTCAGCGCAACCAGATCAGCAACTTCTGTGTCACCAAAAGTGACGGCAGCGGATTGTACATCTGGAACGGCAACAAGCAGCCGCAATCCAACATCAGACTGGTGTCGAACATCATTTTCAACGGCATCGGAGCTTCGGAGGGAACGCCTGCCGGAACCTCTTCGGGTGCCCACGGCATTTACCTCGACGACTGTACCACGAACATCGACGTAAGCGATAATACGGTCTACAACTGCCGGGGACTGGGCATATTCCTGCACGGGTCGTCGAACATCAACGTTAGCGGAAACACGGCCTGTAACAACGGCGAGGGCCAACTGGCCATTATGAGTGCCAACGGATGCCAGCCGCGTACCAATACCATCCGAAACAACATACTGGTGAGTTTGCCAGCCAACCAGTTCGATGTGAAGTACGAATCGTATCAGGATGACCTGGGTAGCTACGGCCAGTTCGATAACAACGTATATGCTCGTCCGTTCAATGGACCCAATAAAATACTGGCCGTTTATAACCGGACAATCGGTGCTGCCTATTCGCTCAGCCAGTGGCAGGGCCGGTACGGTATGGATATGACATCGACCGTTTGCCCAATTTCCTACCCGTCTGGTAACCCCGACGACTACATAAAATGCCTCGTTAACCCAACTGCCAATCCGACTACGATTACGTTGAACGGGGTGTACCGTGATGTCCGCAACAAGGGATACAGCAATCAGGTAACGCTTCCGGCATTTGGATCGATCATCCTGCTGAAGGACAACAACCAGACACCGGCGACACTGCGCGAGGCCGATAATCCGGCCAATGCCGTAGCCGGACTGGACTACAGCTACTACGAAGGCAGCTGGCCTAACTTGCCCGATTTCAAGGCGCTCAGCCCCATAAAATCCGGCGTTGTTCAACAACCTGACCTACAGGCGCGTTCCCGGAATGATAACTTTGCTTTCCGCTTTACGGGCTTCATCACCGTACCCGCCGACGGTATCTACACGTTTTTCACCAACTCCGACGATGGCAGCAAGCTATACATTGGCAGTACCGAGGTTGTCAATAACGATGGCGGCCACCCCGTTCAGGAGCGGTCGGGTACCATTGGGCTCAAGGCCGGCCGGCACGCGTTTACCCTGACGTACATGGAAGGGGGAGGAGACGAGTCCCTCCAGGCAAGCTACAGCGGACCGGGACTAAGCAAGCAGGTTATTCCGGCTTCCTCTTTCTGGCGCGTATCGACCGCGGCCGGTTCGCCAGCCACGGCGACGATAAGTAGTGGAACGGGGCTGCGGGCAGACTATTTCAATACCAAAAACCTGAACGGACCGATCGTACTAACCCGGACAGATGCCAGCATCGATATGGACTGGGGTGTGGGCTCACCCGCGCCCGGCAAGGTCAACACGGATAACTTCTCGGTCCGATGGACGGGACGGGTTCAGGCCCCGGTAACAGGCATCTACCTCTTCAAGACGTACACCGACGATGGCATACGGGTTTGGGTGAACGGTACGCTGCTGATCAACGACTGGAACGATCATCCGCCAACAACGAACAAGGGACTGCCTGTTACGTTAGTAGGCGGGCAGTTATACGATATCCGGGTGGAGTATTCCGAAAATGTAGGTGGTGCTTTGTCCAGACTGTACTGGTCATACCCAGGCCAGTCGGAGCAGATTGTACCCCAATACCGGTTATACCCCGCCGTATCGAATGGGCGGGTAGGCGTTGAGACGACTGAGTGGCGTGCTGAGTTGGGGATGCAGGTGTATCCCACACCCGCGCAGCGAACAGTGCAGGTGCGTTATTATGCCGAAGCCGCCGGCGAAGCAATTATAGAACTGGTCAGCATGCGGGCTCAGTCGGTACTGCAGTCGAACCACCCGGTTGCGGCTGGCAACAACCTGATTCAGTTATCCGTAGAGCACCTGATGCGAGGCCCCTATATCCTTGTTTTGACCCGGGGAACGGACCGCCAAACATGTAAAGTATTGCTTACCGACTAATCCTGCAAGCCCGGCTGTCTGACTGCCTATCAGACAGCCGGGCTTCTGGAAACGAACCCGGAACGTTACTGCTGAATGTTGTCCTTTAGCTTATCGGCCATGCGTTTCCGGAATTTCTCCACTTTAGGTGTTGAAACGGTGCTGACATATAGCTCATTGGGGTGCGTGTAATAGTAGCCCTGGTGATAGACCTCAGCGGGGTAGAAAACAGCAAACGGCGCTACCTGCGTCACAATGGGGCTACCATACCTGCCGGATGCGGTCTCCTGCTGAATAATGGTTTCGATGGCTGCTTTTTCGGCGGGTGTCCGATAAAAGGCGATAGAACGGTACTGGGTGCCCACATCGGGACCCTGCCGGTTGAGCGTCGTCGCATCATGACCAATGAAAAACGCCTTGACCAGCGTGTCGAACGAAACGATTTTTGGGTCATAATACACCTGTACGGCTTCGGCATGGCCCGTCTGACCAGCACCCACTTGCTCATAGGTCGGGTTGGCAAGTTCGCCCCCGGCATAGCCCGAAACGACCTCCCGAACTCCCCGCAACGATTCGAACTCGGCTTCGGTACACCAGAAACAACCGGCCGCAAACGTAGCCACGGATTCGCCGGGTTGTAGTGCAGGCAATTTAGCGGGACTGTTGTCTTTAGCGTTTTCGGCCGTATTGCCGGGACGCTGCCGACAGCCGGTGAGCAAGACCAGCAGAAATAAAAACGATGCGAATGATTTCATGCGTTAACAACAGCATAGCCGCTGTGGTGGTTGCATTTGTAGGGTTAACAATCGTTAACTTTGGCATACCACCACCCACGTGGGGGACGCCGATCGAAAATTATGTCGCTGACTACATTAGGACTTGAATTGCCTACCGACCCTCGTTGGGTCGACATTGCCGGAATGAATATCGGGGATATTCTGATCGACCATGCCTGGTGTGAACAGAAAGCGGCTTCGTCGTGTATATCGCTCATCGTGATGTATACCGATAAAGTAACGCTGGTAGAGACATTGACGCCCATCGTAGCGGAGGAGTGGGGGCACTTTCAGCGGGTGCTGAAGGAGTTGCGTAAACGTACTATTCCCTTGGGGCGACAGCGTAAAGATATCTATGTGAATGAACTGCGGGCCAGGCTCCGCCGGTCCATCGGCGATCAGCATGAGCAGATGATGGATAACCTGCTCATCAACGCCCTGATCGAAGCCCGAAGCTGCGAACGGTTTAAACTGCTGGCTACTCATATTGCCGACGAGAGTCTGCGTAAATTCTACCACGAACTGATGGTATCCGAAGCGGGACACTACCGGGCGTTCATCGAACTGGCCGAACTGTATGTGCCTGCCGAACGTGTTCGCGCCCGCTGGAAAGAGTTTCTGGCGGTTGAAGCGGATATCATGACTACGATAGACGTTCGGGGCGACCGAATGCACTGATCAGCCGGTAAAAATCCGGTAGTCCGGCAAGCTCATCAATTCATGACAGACACTACCTGCTGGTCAAAGTCTTAGCCCGGAATGGGCGCAGGAACGACGGGCCAACGCGCAAACGGGTCAATGATTTTGTCGCCCGGTTTGGGCAATAGTCGACCATTGGTGGGTTATCTTTACTGATTAACGAACCGACAGGCCCACGCATCGACTGTTGTATTGACCCGGGCGCGCAGCCTACCCAAATGACTTTCCTTCAACAAACAGCCCAACGAATATTCGACAACCACGGTCCCAGCCTGAGCGACGTATGGGTGATTTTGCCCACACGCCGGGCCGTAGCGGTGTTTCTGGAAGAGCTGGCGTCACACTCCGACCGGCCGTTCCTGGCACCCCATGCCCTGGCTGTCGATGACTTCATTACGCAGTCGGCGGGGGTGCAGTTGATCGATTCGGTTAGTCTGCTGTTCGAACTTTACGAGGTATTTCGCGAAATAGACCCGCTTGTCGAGTTCGAGCAGTTTATCGGCTGGGCGTCGATACTGCTGTCCGACTTCGACCGTATCGACCAGTACCTGGTCGAGCCCCACGCCCTGTTCAGCTACCTCACCGCAGCCAAGGCACTGGACCGCTGGCAGGTCGATATGCCGCCATCGGCGCAACCCCTGGTCGAGACGCCCGGTACGGCACGCTATTTTAAGCTCTTTGAAAACCTTCATGCCGCTTATCTAGCCTTACAGAAACGATTGACGGCCCAGGGGCTGGCCTACCGGGGTATGGCTTACCGGCAGCTGGCCGAGAATGTCGAGTCACTGATTCGGGACAATACGGCCTATGAGCGGGTGTATTTTGTTGGGTTCAATGCCCTCAGCGCGGCTGAGGAACGCGTTATCCGGGTGCTGGTAGAAGCGCAGAAAGCCGAACTGATCTGGGACGCCGATCCATATTACCTTGACGACCGGCGACAGGAAGCCGGCGATTTCCTGCGCCGGTACCGCGATAACGGCTGGCTGCTGTCAAAAGACAACAAACAAAATATCCGCGAGAATTTTAACAACCTGCTTGGCACCCAAAAGAACATCCGCGTCGTGGGCGTTCCCAATGCCAGTATGCAGGCGAAGGTGGCGGGGAAGATTTATAAGGAGTGGCAGGAGGAAGGAAATACCCTGACTCCCCCTTCCACCTCCCGAACCGCCATCGTGCTGGCCGACGAGACACTGCTGGTACCGGTATTGTATGCGCTGGATGAAAACGTTACCGACCTGAACGTAACGATGGGGCTGTCGCTGCGGTCGTCACTGCTGTTTACGCTGGTCGATACGCTGTTCGAGATGCAGCGTACCGTTCATGAGTTCCGGACAAAAGACGGTCGTGATCTGCGCATCCCGAAGTTTCACCACCGCCATGTTGTCAAGCTGCTCAACCATCCGTTCGTGAAGCAGTATGAGCGGATCCATGCCTTGCAGTGGCCGGGGGAGGTCACGGAAAAAGGAGAGATCCTGCCACCCGAACCGCTGTTTCAGTGGATTGCAAAGACGATCGTGAAAGAGCAGCGGGTGTACCTGACCGAAAAAGAGATGCTCGAACTGGGTCAGAACGATCCATTGATTCGCACCTTGTTTGCGCGCTGGCCTAATGAGGAGCCGATGAAAGCCATCCGGACCCTGTATAGTCTGATCGACCTGCTGCGGGCCGTATACCGCGATAGTCAGGATGCGATCGAGACCGAGTACCTATACCTGTTCTTTTCCCTCCTGCGCCAACTCGAAACGACTCTGAACCGTCAGGCCGAGTCGGGCAGCCGGGGACCAGACGGGCAGGCTGCCGTGACGGTGCGGAGTTTCAAGCAGTTTTTGTACGAACTGATTCGCCAGACGAGCATTCCCTTTACGAGCGAAGGACGAAGCCAGCTGCAGGTTATGGGTATGCTTGAGACAAGAGCCCTGGATTTTGACCGGATTATCATTCTCTCGGTCAATGAAGGGGTATTACCTCAGTCGCGTAAACTCAATTCACTGATTCCGTTCGACATTGCCGCCGACCCTGTCATTGGCCTGCCGACTTACCGCGAGCAGGAGTCGGTTATGGCCTATCACTTCTACCGCCTGCTCCAGCGGGCCAGCGAGGTCGTGCTGCTCTACACCACCTCGACCGATGCGTACGGGAACAGCAAAGGAGAACCCAGCCGCTTCATCCGGCAAATCGAGCATGAACTGGTGCCCCGGGCGAAAGGCCTCATCCGCATCAGCCACCCGACGGTTCGGTTCGGTCGGCCCGGTGTCGACAAAGTGGCCAACCTCACCGACCTCAGCGTTCCTAAAACAGAGGCTATCCGGGCCGACCTGATGAAACTGCTGACAACGAAAGGACTGTATCCGTCTTACCTGAACCAGTATGTCCGGTGTTCGATGTCGTTCTATTTCAGCCGCATCGTCAACATCAGTGAAGAGGAGGACATGGAGGAGAAAATGGGGGCGGCTGAGTTCGGTAACTGGCTGCACAAAGTGCTGGAACGGCTGGATAAAGAATACCGGCTGCTGAATCTGCCCGTCGATGAACCGTTGGTCATTCAGCTGTTGCAGGAAGAATTTGCCAGTTCGATGCGGGGGCGGGTGATCGAATCAGGCATGAATCTGCTGCTTTATGAACTCGCTCAGAAGCTGATGATCGAGTTTCAGCGGCAGCAAAGCGAACTCAAGGGCCTGACCGTGATTGGCACCGAGCAAACGCTTGAGACCTACCTGACCGTACCCATCGATGGGCAGGACCTGACCGTGCGCATCGCCGGTAAGATCGACCGTATCGAGCGCTTCGGCGACCAGATCCGCATTGTCGATTATAAAACCGGTCGGGTCGACCTGACCGACAAGACACCCAAAGACCTGAGCGATAAATTACTGAATGACGGCAGCGAAGATAAGATGCGGCAGTTGTGGCTGTATCGATACCTCGCCCTGAAAAATATCAGTGATGTTGGCGGACTGCCCCGCGACAAGGCCCGGAAGAACATTTACCCGGCAGAGGGACTACCCGTCGAAGCTGGTTTCTATTCGTTTCGGGATGTCAGTGGCGGGTTCAAATCGAACCCTGTCCGCTTTGGAACCGACGATAGTCCGGCCCAGTATATTGCCGATTCAGAAGACCTGCTGCGAACGATGGTGCAGCAGATGCTCGATATGGAACGGCCGTTTCGGAAAACAGATCAGATCGAAACCTGCCAGTATTGCGACTTTAAAGGCATCTGTGGCCGATAGCGCTAATCGAAATAAAACGCGGGAAAGAAAAAGGCTGGTCGTAGTGCGACCAGCCTTTCCGATTTTGAATACAACCTGAATTGAAAAAAGTAATGTCTGATGCCGGTCTGTCAGATCAGCAAGCGAACCAAAATTGGCAAATAAAAAGAATTAATACAATAATTCGCATAAATATTAATGGGCTTACAAGGTTGTAGACTGGGTTTGTGGGTGAAATGTCAGCTCGTGCCCGTAGCGTTTGCAAACAAGAAGTGTTACCCTCACGTTGACTAAGCATACCCCTACGTCATGAAAATCTTAGTCGTTGAAGATGAGCCCAAAACGCTGCATGCTATCCAGCAGGGATTGGAAGAAAGTCAATTTGAAGTAGACATAGCGTATGATGGATTGATTGCCAAACGGTTGGCGTTGAAAAATGGATATGCCCTTATCATCACGGATGTTATTCTGCCGGGCCTGAATGGCTTTGAACTGGTACGGGAGCTACGGCAGTGTGGCCTGTCAACGCCTGTGCTGCTGCTGACCGCTCTGGGCGAAACTGCCGACAAGATCAGTGGTTTCGACGCGGGGGCCGATCAGTACCTGACCAAACCGTTTCAGTTTGCAGAGCTGCTGGCGCGGGTCCGGTCGCTGACCAAACGGGGTACTATGGTGGCCATGACAGCGCAAACGCTTCGGTATGCGGGTCTGGAAATGAACCTGGACGCCAAGAGCGTTAGCCGCGACGGTCAGCCTGTCGAACTCACCGCCCGCGAATTTGCCCTGCTCGAATACCTTCTTCGCAACCAGGGACGGGTGCTGTCGAAACCCGATATTGCCGAGCATGTCTGGGATCTTAATTTCGACACGGGTACAAACGTCGTGGAAGTGTACATCAATTACCTCCGAAAAAAAATAGACAAGGATTTTCCTCAAAAGCTGATTCATACCCAGTTCGGGATGGGCTACGTGTTGAAAAGCGATGAGTGATCCCCTAAGCGCAGTGCGCTCCAGTGGCTTCTCATCCCTAATCTATCCCGCAACAATGACGATCCGTACGCGCCTGACGATCCGTTTCACGGGCCTGGTCTCGGCCATCCTGGCCCTGACGTTTGCCAGTGTGTATGGATTTTGCTGGTACTATATTTCGTCGGATTTCTACCAGCGACTCGACCGGAAGGCCCATACCTATGGCGAGCTGTTTCTTAAACAGCGGGTGGAGGCAAAGGTGCTTCGGCAGTTCAACCGGTTGCGAAAGGATCAACTGCCCAGTCAGAAAATTACCATTTACGATGCCAGAAATACCCCCATCTTCACCACAAACGATGCCATTCTGGGTATGCCAGCCCGTGAGCTGAATGCCATCGGGGGACAGCGCCGACGGGATTTCCGGTGGCAGCATTACTACGTGACGGGTGTCCGGTATAGCTTGCCCTCGGGGAATTACATCGTGCTGGCCAGTGCAGAAAATGTATATGGCGACGTATTTCTGCGAACCTTGCTTTGGGCATTCGGCGGTTTGTTTCTGCTGATCGTGGGTGTCGTTGCTTTTGCGGGGCGACTTTATGCGGGCGACGCCCTTGAACCCATGCAGCGTATTGAGCACCAGCTGAGCGCTATTTTTCCCGGGACGCTCCATGAACGATTGCGCGTGAGTGGAGAGAACGACGAGCTAAGCCGGCTGTCGGCTACTATCAACCGGCTCCTCGACCGGATCGAAGAGTCGTTTCGGCTACAGCGAATGTTTGTGGCTAACGTATCCCACGAGCTTAAAAACCCCCTTACCCAGATCAACTCCCAGCTGGAAGTGAGCTTGCTGAACCGCCGGGAACCCGAAGCGTATCAGCAAACGATACGGTCGGTGCTCGAAGACGTACAGGACCTGTCGGCGCTGACCCGGGAGCTGCTACAACTCTCGCAGGTGAGCGCAGCCGATGCGGCCGTTCTATTAACAGATTCGGTGCGGGTGGATGAGGTGATCTGGGATGTTCGTCAGGATGTGAGCGCGATCAACGCCCGCTATGATGTGGTGGTCGACCTGGGCGAGCTTCCCGACGATTTCGACGAGCTGACGATAACCGGTAATCTGGCCCTGCTGCGCACGGCGTTGAAAAACCTGACCGAAAATGCCTGTAAATTTTCCTCAAAAGGACGGGCCGTGGTAGCGGTAGGGTTTCAGGAAGAGGTCATTCGGATCAGTATCGAAAACGATGGGCAGTCGATTCCTGAAGCTGACCTGCCTTATATCTTCGAACCTTTTTACCGAGCCCGTCAAACAGCCGACATACGGGGGTATGGCGTTGGGCTGTCGCTGGTTCAGCAGATTGTCCGGCTCCATCGGGGCAGGCTAAGCGTACAATCGGCGGAGGGCGAGCCAACCATCTTTCTGGTGGAGCTTCCCCGCTGATCCGGTTCCAGAACAAGTTCTGTGCTTTTTCTAAGTAAATTCTAAGTTGCTTCTTAAGCGGGTCTAAGTAATAGCCTATAGTTTTGGTCCATGTTTCGAATGATGAGCACGACCGGCCAGCAGCCGGATTCGAGTACCGGGCCGAATCCGCCCCGGCAACCAGACTATTTACTGATCCTGATGATCGGCCTGTTTTTACTGGCCCTGCTCATTGCATTCCTGACCGACGTACCGGCCCTGTTACGGTAGGGACGTGTCGGCCGGCTGTGTTTTCCCCCAGATTCTCACCTAACTATTTATGGAAATACTTAATCTACTAAGCCTGCTCATCGTTATTGCCGCTGCTTTCTCCTACATCAATGTGCGCTTCCTGAAACTGCCCGATTCGATTGGCATCATGATGGTATCGGTCGTGTTCTCGGTGCTATTGCTGTTCATCAATATGTTTCGGCCGGAATGGTTCATGGTAGTGAAGCAGACGGTTCAGCAACTGGACTTTTACGCCATTTTATTCAACGTTATGCTATCCTTCCTGCTGTTTGCGGGAGCGTATCACACCGATGCGGCTAAACTCCGGATCGAACGGCGATCGGTCATTTTATTTTCGCTGGTGGGTGTGACAATCTCTACCTTTCTGGTCGGTACGGGCTTGTATTACGTTGCCGGTTGGGTAGGGTACTCGCTCGGATACCCCCTGTGTCTGCTATTCGGGGCGCTCATCTCACCAACCGATCCGATTGCCGTACTGGGCATCCTGGCCAAGTTTCAGCTACCTGAAAGTGTCAAGCTCAATATTGTGGGCGAGTCGCTCTTTAACGACGGCGTGGGGGTCGTGGTTTTTGCTACGATCTACCAGATCGTCCTCAATGGCGTTGATAGCATCACGCCGGGCGAAATTGTGTGGCTGTTCCTGCAGGAAGCAGTGGGGGGGCTGTTTCTTGGTGTTGTCATTGGCTTTATCATGTACCGGTTGATGCGATCCGTCGATCACTACCAGGTGGAGGTGCTCATTACGCTGGCCGGTGTCATGGGGGGCTATGCGCTGGCTCACTACCTGCATGTGTCGGGACCGCTGGCAATGGTTGTGGCAGGCCTGTTTGTGGGCGCTCCGTCCCGGCAGGATGCCATGAGCGCCATTACCGAGGAATACGTCCACAAGTTCTGGGAGCTGATCGATGTGATTTTAAATGCCGTGCTGTTCGTGCTGATCGGGGTTGAACTGCTGATTATCGATCTGGAGCCGACCTATACATTGATCTGCCTGCTGGCGATAGGAATAGTGCTGTTTTCCCGGTACGTGTCCATTATCATTCCCTACCGCCTGACCCGGAAATGGCTTACCCTCGATGATAAAGCCCCGCTTATGCTAACCTGGGGTGGTTTGCGGGGTGGTATTTCTATCGCCCTGGCGCTGTCGATTGATAGTAGTGTGCCTTACAAAGACCTGATCGTGACCATCACTTATGCTGTCGTACTGGCCTCGGTGATGGGGCAGGGGCTAACTATGGAACGGCTGATCCGCCGACTCTATCCGCCTGATCAAACCCGTGAAGCGGAGGGTATCCGGTGAACGGCGGCTGGTGGCCTGCTGCCTTACCGGGCCCGGCTGTTTTGACCATTCTAAGCCAATTCTAATTTTATCTTAAGCCTGTTCTCATGTTTATACATGAAATTGCCGGTATAAATTTGTTGCAGTGTCAGGCTTTGACTGGCGGTAACAAAAACGAATTTCTTCATAGTTGTTTTGGTAGTTCATAATCCTGTCAGGGCGTCTGGACCACTGGCAGGATTTTTTGCGGTAATCGGGCCTGGCACCCTATTTCAGCACAAAATTATAGGTCAGGGACAGAATTGGAGCTGCGAAGATCTGAAGTTTGTAAGCCTGCGTCTGTCCGCCTTCGGTGCGAAAGAAGACAGAATAGGCGTTTTTTCGTCCATACAGATTGTAGACCGTAAATACCCAGTTGCCCTGCCAGTGCCGGGGGCGCATGCTGGGGTTGTAGATATTCCAGGAGAAATCAAGCCGGTGGTAGTCGGGTAGCCGGGCCTGGTTGCGCTCATTGTAATACGGAAACGGCTGGCCCTGACTAATAACGTATCCTTCTGGGGCGGTGTAGGGGCGTCCGGTGCTATAGGCCAGGGTAAATCCGAACGTATTGTGCTTGTCGGCAACAATACTGACCGATGCGTTGACACTGTGTGGCCGGTCGTAGTTGGCGGGGTACCAGTGGCCGCTATTGATGCGCTCCTGAACGCCCGCCCCCTGGTTGACCTGGTTGAACGTGCGGGCATAGGTATAATTTAGCCAGCCGGTTAGTTCGCCTTTTTTCTTGGTAATCATCGTCTCCACCCCAAAGGCTTTGCTGCGGCCCTGCAACAGCTGCGTCTCGGGATAGGCCTGCAGGAGGAAGTTAGCGCCCGGCTTATAATCGATGATGTGCTGTGTGGCCCGGTAATAGGCTTCAATAGAAAGCTCGTAGGCGTTCTGTTTGATCGTCTGAAAATAGCCGACCGACAGCAATTGGCTGATCTGGGGTTTCGTATTCGCGTCCGATGTTTTCCAGCGGGCCGTGGGCAGGGGTGTCGTTGTGTTGGTGACGACCTGTAAATATTGCCGCATCAGGTTGTAGCCTGCCTTCAGCGACGCATTCGGTCCCAGGGCATACCGGATGCCAAGCCGGGGTTCGAACCCACCATACGTGTTCGATACGGCTCCCGGTCCGTAGCGTGTTGAGTCGATCACCGAGAAGTTGTCTACAGCCTGGCCGGGCGCATACTGCCGCACCAGCGATGGCCCCAGCGACAGGAACCGCGAATAGCGCAGGCCCGCCGAGATGGCCAGATCGTCGCCAATGGCAAACTCATCGTCGGCGTGGAGCGACGTTTCGAGGGCGTTCTCGGTAGGTGTTGTCACAAAGTTGACGCTTGGACTGGAGCCGGGCAGCAGCGTTCCCGGTTCAATGCGGTAGTGCGTGGCATCGACGCCGAACTCGATCTTATGGTTGGTCAACTGGTAGTTCAGGTTCGATTTCGCCTGCCGCTGCAACACCCCCGACCGCAGCGTAACCTTATTGTCGGAGTTAAGCTCGGGCGACAGGATCTGTGGTACGTAGCGGGCATAAACGACCGTTGTTTGCAGGTTCAGCTGGGGCGTCAGCACACGGAGCCAGCGGGCCATGGCGTTGGTTGTCTGATGGTCGTACTGCGTAGCCGTGCCGTTCACGTTGGGCAGATTGCCCAGCAGTTGAGTTTGAAAAAAATCGTAGCTGACATACCCCATCGCTGTCAGGGTATTGCGATTGTTTATTCGCCAGAACGCCTTCACAACGCCATCCCCAAATTTCGCTTTGATGTTATCGAGCCGGCTGGAGGCCAGGGGTAGCAGGAAGTCGTTAAAGGCACCCCGACCGGCAACGAGCAAGCCGAATTTCCCCTTGACGATCGGAATCTCGGCCATGAGTCGGTTCGACACCAGACTTACGCCACCTGTTAACCGGAACTGGTCGAGGCCGGGGTTTTTCAGCGATACGTCGAGCACCGAGGCAACCCGGCCACCAAACCGGGCCGGGACATTGCCTTTGTAAAGGTCTACACCGTTCATGGCATCGGGCGGGAACACCGAAAACAGCCCGAACATATGGGTTGGGTTGAAAATCGGCGTGTCGTCGAGCAGGATCAGCGTCTGATCGGTGGTGCCGCCCCGTATGTTGACCCCGTTGGCCGCTTCGCCCACACTCGTTACGCCCGGCAGCATTTGCAGGCCCCGTAAGAGATCCACTTCGCCGAGTGCTGCCGGTAGCCGTTGCAGGGTGGTGATGTTGATCTGGCTCACGCCGAGCAGCGGTTGGCGAACAGTACGGTCGAACCCTTTGCTGGTTACGATCACCTCCTCCAGCTGGTTGGATACGGTGACCATCAGGGCGTCGACTGTTGTCTGGTCGTCGGTCAAATCCAGGTTCTGGCGAAACGGAACGTAGCCAACGCTGCGAAATACGATACTGTGATTACCGATGGGTAGCCTGATGGAATAATGGCCATTGGCATCGGTGGTGGTGCCGGTCAGTGACTTGCGGAAGTCGACCACAACGGATACGCCCACCATTGGCTGATTGCTCACCGAATCGCGAACGGTTCCCTGTAGCGTAACCACTACCTGAGCCTGGGCAGCAGACGTCAGTGCAAACAGCAAAAGAAACTGTACCAATCGATTCATAGGAAGGTTGAAAAACGGATGACACTACCAGCCCGGCGGCACGAGATCCGTGCGGGTCCGGCTGGGGATACAAAAGGCCGACGGTACGCCTGCCCCCACCGAACCACCCCCACGGGACGATTCTACATTGGGCGGGCGTCGGTTGACAGCATAGAAAAGGCCCCGGAACGAGCCGGTCGTCACATTTTTCCGGTTGATCTTATAGGGAAGTGCCGCTACCGAGGCTGCCGAGAAATAGCCCACTACGTTCTCGCTGGCATTGGTCAGGTTACGTACGTTGCCCACGGTAGGGGCTGGGGGCGTGTCGGCCAGCGTCCCCGTATTCTGGGTTTGATCGGCAAACAGCTTGTAGTAGCGGTAGGCGTTGGGCGAAAGAGAGAGTTGTTCGATGACCAGCAAAGCCTGATCGCGCTGATAGATGGGGATGCTGGCCACTTTACGGCCCATCTGTAACCGACCGTTGGCGTAGATATCAGCAAAGGTGTTAACGCCGGTGCTGTAGAAGATATCCCAGCAAAGGCCCCGGCAGGGATAATCGAACAGATTAAAGACACTCAGCGTCGTATCCCGGACGCAGCCCAGCACGTTGACGGGACCGCTGCCTACGGGACCAAGGTCCACGAGCGTGTACCGTCCCTGTTCGCAGGTGGCACACCACAGCTGCGATTCGTAGAGCCGCCAGCGCCAGAGGTAGAAATTGGTCTGATTGGGCGGGTCCTGAAAATCGATATAAACATCGTTGGTTGGCACCGGTGGGCTATCGGCCGTTGTCTGGATGCCCTGTTCATTGAACTCGTCGTAAGCGCGTAAGACCGGCGGCACCGACGCCATTGTCTCTACCGATGATTCATAGGCTACGCCCGTTTCGGTTCGGAAATAAAGCTGATACGTGCTGCCTGTCTGCCCCCGGAAACCAGCGGGAAACTGGTATAGGCCAGGCTGAACTTCGGTCAGGCGTAGCGACGATGTACCATTGACCGTGACCGTAACAGCCGCTCGCTGAATGGGTAAACTGGTTATGCTGTCGCGGCTGGACCGCGAGCGGCTAAGGCTGATCGTCTGTATGCCGGGCAGATCGGTTACGATTCCTTCCACCACAATCAGGTCGGTATTGGCCGATAGTTCCGGATCATAGGCGTCTACGCAGGCATACAGAGCAGCCAGCAAGCCCAAAAAGAGAAGGAGCGATTTGATGCTATATCTAGTCATGTATGTGTCACGTCACTGACCGGCCCCGCTGATAGATGGGTAGCGACCTGTCATTAGAGTCGTCTGCGCCAGCACGGGACTGGAAATGATAATACCCTTTGTTTTGAATACCCACCGTTGTTTACCCGTTAGTGCGTCGAGGGCATAGACATTAAAGTCATTACTGCCGATATAGACTGTTCTGCCGGTTACGGCGGGGGTGGAGTATATGTCATAGTTGGTAGTGAACGACCAGCGCTGGTTGCCCGTTGCCGCGTCGAGGGCGTAGAGCGTATGGTCCCGGCTGGCAATGTAGACAAAGCCGTTGGCAACCACCGGGCTGGCGTAGACGACCCCGCCCGTTTTGAATGACCAGCGCTGGCTGCCCGTTGCCGCATCGATCGCATACAGGTTGCCGTCGGTACTGCCTGCATAAACCCGCCCGTCAGCGACCACCGGGCTGGAGTCGACCGACGCCCCTGTTTTAAACGCCCATCGCTGTTTGCCGGTGACAGCATCGATGGCGTACAGCCGGGAATCCTGACTGCCTATATACACTACCCCATCGGCCACTACCGGGCTGGACAGGATGTAACTGCTCGTGCTGAACAGCCAGCGTGGGTTGCCTGAAGCCGCGTCGATGGCGTATAGCTTCCCATCCTGCCCACCGATATAAACCAGCCCGTTAGCTACCGCCGGGCTGGAATAGAGACCAAAATCGGTAGTAAAACGCCAGAGCAGGTCACCTGTTTCGGCATTGATGGCGTATAATTTTCCATCCTGACAGCCAACGTAGACGATGCCATCGACGACCACCGGACTGGAAAATACATAGGCCCCCAGCCGGAAGCTCCACCGTCGGGTGCCGGTTGTGGCGTCAATGGCATAGAGGTTGAAGTCGTTACTGCCAACGTAGACCAACCCGTAGGCAACCACCGGGCTGGACTGAATTGAGGTGTCGGCCCGGAAGGCCCACCGCTGAGTGCCTGTTGTCGTATCGATGGCATACAGGTACGTATCGAAGCTACCTACATACACTACGGGCAGCATAACGGTAACGGCGGCAGGGGGAGTGACCGTTACCGAACGGGGTGGCGTCGTGGGTGCTGGCGAAAACTCATCCGTTTGGCGGCAACCGGCCAGTTGACTACTCAGCATGACGGTGAGCAGAAGGGCCCCACCAGCAGAAAACCACCGGCTGCCGCCCCAACTTAAGGTGCTCATGAGATCCGAATACGTAATCATCGTGCTTGAGTAAGCATACTGATTCGCCAAATGGTTTGGCCGAACAAGACCTAATAAGATTGTATGTAGATAGGACTACTCAAGTTTTGGATGAACGGTATGGGGAGAAACGAAGGTTATGGCTCAGGCTCCTTATACCGACAGCGGTACAAAATGTTTCTGGTTCAGCGGCAGGTTAGCGGCCGTCCAGTCGACATCGCGAACGAACGCCGACGCCCGCACGGGACAGTCGGCCACGCGGCAGTAGTGGCAGCATTCCTTCATACAGGGATCGGTATGGACGAAGATTTCAACTTCGCCTTTGAATCCATCTTTGAGGGTATTCTCGAAGTGATGGACTTCGTCATGAACCCGGCTCAGTTCCCAGTAATAGGGGAGAGTGAGGTGGCAGTCGATGTGCAGATCGGACCCGTATTTCTGAACCCGCAGGTTATGTACATCGATCCAGTTATGGTCTTTATGAACGTTCAGCAGCGTAACTACCCGGTCGAGGGTCGGCGCGTCGGTTTCGTCCATGAGCCGTGCCACCGACTGGCGGGTGATCTGAAAACCGTTATAAATGATAATGACCGACAGCAGCAGTGACAGCGCACTATCGATCCAGCGCTGGCCCGTCATCGCTACGAGCCCTACGCCTACCATGACGATGATACTGCTGACGGTGTCGGTGAGCAGATGCCGGCCATCGGCGGTGAGGGCCAGTGAATCGGTTTGCCGTCCCGACCGGATGAGCATCCAGCCCACAAACCCGTTGGCCGCTGCGGTAACGCCAATCAGGGCGAGTCCCCAGTCGAGGTTGTCCAGTTCGCGGGGTTCGAAGATGCTCAGCACCGCCTGCCAGATAATGACCAGGCCTGCCGACAGGATCATGGCTCCTTCGAAGCCCGACGACAGGAACTCGACTTTGCCGTGGCCGTAAGGGTGATTTTGATCGGGGGGGAGCCCCGCTAGATAGATACTGTAGAAGGCAAACCCGCTGGCGATGACGTTGACGATAGACTCGACGGCATCGGTAAGAATGGCTGTTGAGGACGTTAGAAAGTAGGCTGTGAATTTAATAACCAGCAGAATAAGGCTTAGTCCCAGGGAGACGCCCATCCAGCGGTATTTGATTTGTTGCGGTGTAATCATGGGGTGAAGAAGACGATTGGCGGGCGTCGGCTATCCCCCTTCTCGTCGTCAAAGTTAACCATTCGTAGCCGAAATGTTCGTACTTTCGGCACCATGAACGTGACGAAAAACCCCTGGCAAACGCTTAACTCAGCGGTCAGGTATGAGAATAACTGGCTGACCATCCGGCACGAAGAGGTGCTGACTCCAGCCGGGACACCGGGCATTTATGGTGTCGTTAGTTTTAAAAATAAGGCCGTTGGGGTTATCCCCATCGACGAAGCCGGGAACACCTACCTGGTGGGCCAGTATCGCTATCCCCTGGACGAGTACTCGTGGGAAATACCGGAAGGTGGCTGCCCCCTGGGTACCGATCCCCTCGAATCGGCTAAACGCGAACTCAAAGAAGAGACTGGCCTGGAAGCCACCCAGTGGACCAAAATCGCCCGTATCCATACATCGAACTCAGCTACCGACGAAGAAGGTTTCCTTTACATTGCCGAGGGGCTGGTGCAGGGTGAACACGAGCCCGAAGATACCGAAGACCTGCGCGTCTGGAAGCTGCCCCTTGCCGACGCCGTTGGAATGGTTATGGATAGCCGTATTACCGATGCCCTCAGCGTTAGTGGGTTACTGATGGTAGCTCGTCTGCGGGGTATTTAAACAAATTAGCCGGCAGGGAGTCAGTTGAACAGATACTAACTCGTCTGGCAACTGTCTGGCTCATTTATCAACTCACTAATCAATTTCAGCACCTGTGTTTTTACCTCTTCTGTACGGCTTCCTGGTTGGTGTGGCGTTATGCCTCACGTTTGGAACCGTCTTCTTTGCCCTCATCCAGAACAGTGTCGATAATGGCTTTCGGTCGGGTATGAAAATCGTGTTTGGCGTTGTCGCTGGTGATGCCATATTTATTCTGGCCGCCTTGCTGGGCACGTCGTTCATTCCCAAAGTACAGGGCTTCGAACACCTGATGGCTTTTGTGGGAGTCCTGTTTCTAACGGCTATGGGACTGGTCAATATCCTGAGAGGAACACCCCGTCTGGCTTATCCCAAAACGCGTTTTGGTAATGCCGTTTATTACGTGACGACTGGTTTTTTTCTGAATGCGCTGAACCCCGTTAATTTCATTTCCTGGGTGACTATCGTTGCCTACATCCGGTCGCACCTGCATTACGATGTAGCGCAGCAGTACGGATTCATGGGGGCCAGCCTGCTCGGGGTGTTTGTGACCGAAATGGCACTGGCTTATTATGCCAACCGGCTCAAACGGCTCTTTACGCCCCGTGTCGTTACCATCTTCAACCGAACGACTGGCTTTGTTTTCCTGATTGTGGCGGCCCAGATAGCCTATACACGCCTGTACGAGCCAGTTTCCAGAATGATGGACTGGTAAACCAAACGAATTTTAGGATTACGCCAAATCTGGCATCAAGGAAGCCAACCCCCTGAGGTAGGGATCGCCCTGCGTGACACCCTGCTTCAGGGTCACTTTGTTATAGCCATCGTTCTACCAGCAGATTAATGGTTGCCAGGGTCTGATTAAATGTATAGGGCTTGATCAGAAACTCATCGGCTCCCAGCGCCAGCGCCTTCCGACGATCATCCTCATTGACTGATGCCGTGAATATCACTATCGGCAAGTGCTTGTAAATCGCATGGGTGCGGATTTTGTTCAGAATTTCGAATCCGTTGGAAGGCTCCATAAACAGATCAAGTAAAATGATCCGGGGTAAAACCGGTGCCTTTTGTAAGGTATCGATCAACTCGTTGCCATTCGGTAGAAAGGTAGCAGTAATGGTGGGGGTTATGCGGTCGAAAACCATTTTCATCAGAAATACTATATCCGGATTGTCATCGACTATTAGAATTGGAAAGGTATATTGGTTACACAGGAGGGGTAGGGGTGTTGTTTCGGATGGGTCAGAAGAGACATCAACAAACCAGTACTTGCTTCGAACAAGTTGATTGTATCGGCGGAACAATGTGTTGAACGTATCATCTTTCTGGTTCTCATTCACTCGGTCAATTTCTTTTTCAGATGAGGAAACGGGTGAAACATTGACGGCCACTTGACTAAGCTCACGGTGGAGATTCATAGCTAGACGTGATTTCATATGCAGGAGAGAGTAGAAATAACAGCACTAAATTATCTGAAATGTACTTAGTTTAAAAATAGGTTTGTGAAGATTATTTTCCAGCTACATATACTGTCTCTTGATAGACCATCATAAATCTTGTAAAACATTTAATATGAAAAGTCACCGTAAGTCATTTACTTTCTATTAGTCACCTGGTTCCTGTCAATTTACCGGCTGGTTTATTATGAAAACTGCGCTGTTGAGAAATATGAAAATTCCATTCATATGATAGAAATACAAAAAATAGACTTGTTGCAATGGCATAATTTTGCTTTATGAATCTCTCAATTAAGGCTTTAAAAACTGACCGCCAATGGCGGTCGGCCACCGGTTTAGACCATCAACGCTTCGCTAAATTACTGGGTTGGTTCGAGCAATCCTATCGCCAAATCTACGACAAATCCATTGAAGAGCGACAGGCGGAATGCCCAGATGAACCCGCCCTGAGTACAT
>NZ_VFIA01000035.1 GCF_014282275.1 Spirosoma utsteinense | reverse complement strand
CGGCCCACTGGTAGTCGGTCAGTTTAGTAAATTGTTTGGTCACGGCTTTGTTGCTTGGTCGCTACAAAGGTGACACGACTACCAGCCTTTTTCAATTCCCCAACACGTTCTAAACAGGGACGCATCACTCCTGCCACTTATCAACGCCTTCAACAGGACTGGAACTGGACACCCGATACCACGACCCTAACACAAACACCCATCCAGTGCTATCTCAATGTCGTTAGTGGCTTTGACGAGAAGCATAGACAGTGGGCGGTTCTAATCGATACCAACAATGATTTTAATCTAGGCGACGAAAAGCCAATCTATCCTCAATCGATCAAGCCCGGCACCGTCTTAGACAGGCTAACCGACTTTCAGCTTATGGAGTATGACATCTATCAGGGAGGGGAAATCAAACGCTTAGAGCTGCCTATGGTCATCAAACGCCAGGGCGATAGCTTCGTTTATCATTTTGCTCAGTATGGTGTAGCTAGCCTCCAAGTCGGAGACGAGACATATAAGTTATTCATCTCATCGGGTTTCAACCGGCCTGACTTTGAAAAAACAACGCTCATCGAAGCCACATCCTATTTGAAATCAGGTAAGATTGACCCTCAGCAATTGGTAGAAATCGGCGAAACCATCAGGATAGGTGATACACAGTATACCAATAAGGGTGTGGATCGCTACCACAACTGGCTGGCGCTAGAAGGGGCGAGACTGCCATCAACTGACCCCTATAGCTTACAAACGGGGGGGCGGTTTGAGCCTTTCGTGGCTTTCAACTTCGTTACAGGTAAGCCTATTTCAACCGTTCATTTGAAGGGGCGCTATATTTACATTGACTTTTGGGGCACTTGGTGTAAAGGTTGCATAGAAGAATTACCTCAGCTGGAACAACTCTACAAAGGCCTTGATCATCAACG
Source organism: Spirosoma utsteinense (assembly GCF_014282275.1). Taxonomy (GTDB): domain Bacteria; phylum Bacteroidota; class Bacteroidia; order Cytophagales; family Spirosomataceae; genus Spirosoma; species Spirosoma utsteinense. The sequence continues at coordinate 61,702 of NZ_VFIA01000035.1, read as the reverse complement.
AGTTGAGTTTATCAGTATTGCCTGCCATGATTCGGCCGACCGTCTAAGGCAATTCTTGAGCCATCATCCCTTAACTTGGCCTCAAGTCTTGTCCGACCAAACCAATCAGTTGGTAGAGCGCTACAAAGTCAATGGTTTTCCCAGTTCGGTATTAGTTGACCCAGCAGGCAGGATTGTGGCTCGGAATCTTCATGGATCAGCCTTAGCTAACAAGCTGAAAACTATAAACCAGAACTAATAAAGTTTTACCCTTTACTTAACATAATAGCCACTTATACAACTCAAAATTTTATGCGTTTCAACAGATTAATCGTTCTCGCTTTTCTATTCATACTGATTCTCAACTCTTGCCGCAAGGACGACGAGTTAACAGATGGCTATCTGCCTATCGGAAAGTTCGCTAATCGCACGACCGCTGAAACTGAAGCATTAAAGACGTTGGTAGACCGATTTTCAGGGTTGCCAGTATCAGGTTATTACAAAGTGATATATGAGTTTGATGATGTTCAACTCGCTCCAGGACTTAGCGGTAGTGTATACCATAGACATGCAATCTGGTACGACAAAGCTAATGGTGAGTTAGGAGTCGAGTTTGACATCTATAGCGGAACGAGTTGCCGATGGAATAAGGTCGATCAGGTGAGTTTACAGAAGATTGTTGATTCTAAGCAGGGATTAGAAGGTGCTAACCAGCTAGCCACTCCCACCGGTTATCAACAAAACTGCTTTAAACAATAACCCTATAAATTTGAATATTCAGAGATCAATTCCAACAAACGTATATCTGCAACTTCTGATTTTTACCTCATAACATAACATTAGTTATATAACGAGTCTCAAAATACTTCAATATCAGTAGGTTGACAAATCAAATCTATTTTGCATTTTAACAATATTAGTAGAATAAATTGGAGTCGCTCTCCTGCACTCACGGTTTATCATTTCTTAATCTGTATTTTTACAGCTGCATTCATTTGGTAGCACGTTATGACAAAATCTTTCGCTTTCTTTTGGGCTTTGGCCCTCCTCTTCTTAACAACGACAGTTAGCTATGCACAGAAGGCTGACCAACATAAATACTGGCTAGGGGTGGGTTTAGGAAAAAGCCAATATCATAGTGGCATGATAGCCTTGGGATACGAATTTGTTAACAAGCCTACTTTATTGATTGCACGTTACACAGATAACCGTGAACTGAATTCCAAAAATGCCCCCGGCATTATAGCGCAAGAATTCGCTCTAATGTATGGCATCAGAACTGGTAAATTCCGTTTCTCAACCGGTGTCAGCAACGTTTGGGGAATAAATCGGGGTACATATCTCGGGCCAATCGATGAACCAGTCCTCTATGGTGAGCATTTGTACAAGTCAGTTAGATATTCCACCGTTGGCTTACCCGCCGAGGTCCGGTTTATTACATCAACAAAGGATGTGGGGATTGGTCTAACAGCTTTTGGCAACCTGAACGCTAAACGATCTTTTGTTGGGTTGAACTTATCGCTATATGTGGGTAAAATGAAGTAAGACAAACTATCACGGTAAATTACAATTTCAATTGGATTTTCAAGAAGATATAAATTCTCGAAGAACTTGGATGCCAATTGTATATCCAGCTATGATCATTGTCTCGATAAAACGTTTTTTAGGCAAAGCTATGCCTAAGAAAGATACGGATACAAATATTACTACCCATCGCAAAACTTTGTATTGAAAGCTCAATAGACTACTTATATCCAGTAGGTTAGCTATTTCTTTAGTTAGTTCAGGTCCATAATAAAGTAATAAGCCCGTAATGGTTAGAGCAAAAAACAACCGTAACCAATCAGTTATCGACATTGCTTTTATCATAGAAGTGCAATTTCAGAGAACAAGTCTAAAACAAAAAATTTTGCACATTTTCCAGACGCTTTGTATAACTAAATTTATATTATGAAATTATTCAAACATTTTCAATTTAACAGAAATCTGTAGCCTATTCGGAGAAATGAAACTCTGGTATATAGTTTGCCGAGTAGGGCCTGTTACTGCACTCGCGTGTAATAATATATTAGCGTGTCAGCTTTCCCGCCGATCTGATCTACGTATCCCGTCGCCCGTAACCGTTGGTTTCGCTCCGATAGCCAATACTTTCGACGAAAAGTCTTATTGTAAATGGCGGTTAGACTGCTATTACGACAATCTGGGTCAAAGCTTTCCCATTGTTTGTTGTCAACATTTACATTATTGGTAAAGAGCGTCTCTCCAGTAAACGTGTTGCCGGAACGATCATTTTCCAGCGCAATTTTCAGCATTTGTTTGACAGGAAAAACGGTTTGGGTTTTAGATGGAGAATCTAACTGCACCAACGCCCAATTGCCCCAAGCCTCTTGAAAGAAAAGCATATTACACTTATTGCAACCTGCATCTGCAATCAATATGAGCATTGAAACCAAAAATGTGATTCGACGTAGTTGCATAATTTTCTTGTCGTATAAGTGGTATTACGTGAAGCTAGGGCAATGGATTCTTGGAAATGTAAACGACACCCCGGCCCTGTTTGCTGTTGCAAAATGAAAAGCCTTCGCCAGAATGACCCCGACCACAGACCGCATCCGTGCCGGCAATGTAAAGTCGCTCCTGACCATCCAGATATAGGCTTTGAAGCTGGTGCAACTGGGGCAGATCAATCCGGCGACCTGTAGTTGTAATCACGCCAGGGGTTTCAAACTGACCAATCGTAGCCGTAGGACCAGCCAGGAAGACACGATTAATCGTGTATTTGGTACCTGTTGACGCGATAACGGGGTTGATGCGCAACCGCTTGTCAACGGTTCCATAAGTAGGAGTATTCGCTAAGATTGGATTTCGTTTTATGTAAGGCTGCCACGTTACCCCTTCGTCCAGACTATATTTGTTAGCATGGCCCATGAATTGCTGGTAGGTTTCCCCCGCTGACTGATTGGACAGGCCAGTCATCGTGAATAGAGTGTCTTGATTCTGGACAAAACCAGATATGCCAATTGACTGCTGAGCGAGAACTTCCTGCCAATGGTTTCCTTTATCAGTTGACCGGTAAACAGCATAGCCAGTCGAAATGAGTATGGTTTTATCACGGTCTCCCCACACCCCTTCAATATCTGAATCAACGGGCGCTTTAAGCGTATACCAGTCCGGGTACTCCGCTAATACGGTGTCATGCTCAGGAGCGACAATGTCTGATTCGTTCTTTCTGCAAGACAAGAGTAGTATCAAGAAAGCACAGCAAATAAGTGTTTTCATTGTAGTTGAGTTTATGTCAAAAAGGAATTTCTTCATCTAACTTAGCAGAGTACCTGGTCTTGTTAAAAGTTGGAAATCGATTCAATTTTATTTTACTCTCTTTGTCGAGTGCTCTTTCAGCGTCCGACCTTGTATATACTATTCGTGGCTGCTGCAAAAGTCGGGGAGACCTTTACTGGCAACCATAACCGGTTGTTTGTGAATGGATGTAGCGTAAACTTGGCGCATCTGCCACACCCCATAGCGCACTGTCCAAGTTTTGCAACAGCCACCACACTTATACAACAATAAAATGAACCCGCTTAGAACAGGTTTTATTGGGCTTTTCTTTTTAGGTATCTTGACTGGTTATGCTCAAAATTCTATACCTAAACCGCCAATCCACTTATTACATGTGAATGAATTGGCATTCGCGCGTTATACAACCGTCTGGGTAAAACAAGACATCGATTTAAAGAACCACATTCGCCATGAGCAGCTATTTAACCAATTATTACCAGCCCATATCAAACCTAGACCTGAATCAATAACTCTTCTTTTCGACTCTCTTTACTTAGCTAGTGACCCATATAGAAGAGCATTTTTAATCAACACCACCAGTGACACGGTATTTGTTAATCGAGCGGATGCTACTCTGGCAAACGTCCGAACGGAGGTGTATGTAAAAAACCAATGGTTAGTTCTCCAACAGGATAGGGGAGCCAGCTGTGGTAATAGTTACTGGAAAATGCCGTTACCGCCTAATCACCACTTAGTCGTACAGATTGAAGCTTTGTCCGGCAGTGTAAAAGTCCCTTATCAACTTATTGTCAAAGTCAATGGCAAAGACGTATTATCCAGGCCAATAATGACTGACTTAAATCAACCGTTGTTGAATTTAGCAGGAACAGTTTTTAGTGATCCCTGGAAGTAAATAGGACCCTGTTAATGATGGGCTTGTACGGACTTTATTGTAGCTCCTTAACTTAATCGCTTTACATAAAGTTAGTGGCTGTTGCAAAAGTCGGGGGACTTTTACTGGCAACCATAACCTGTTGTTTGTGAATGGATGTAGCATAAACTTGGCGCATCTGCCACACGCTATAACGCACTGTTCAAGTTTTGCAACAGCCACCACACTTATATAACACGTCGCAATACGTAAAAGCCAGGGTAGACATGGGACTAAAAGTGACTATTTTGCTGTTATTGGTCAGCTTCGTTCCCCAGCGAGCGGATGCTCAACTCGACTGGCTGTTAAAGCAAGTCGAATTTAAGCCAATCCTAAAGGCGCACTTGAAGGAAGTCAAACGAAAAGGTGGCCCTCCACTCGTTTCGACCCTTACTTTCAGCTATAAAAACGATACGCTAGCCGTTAATCTTTCGTCTATCTCGCTCTTATCAGAACTCGAAAAAGACCTGCCAGTTAGTTTCACCAGGATCAAAAATCAGCCATTCCTGATTTTTGATGGATCCGAAAAACTGATTCACGATAAACCAGAGCGGTTTGAAACGGCGAAAGCGTTTGTAGGAGGAAATCTATGCGATGACCTGACATATCGAAAGTTGTTAGCACAACCTGGGTCCAAGGAAGTTCCTGTACCTTGTGGCTGGCTCTATCATCCCTCAATTGATCGGTCCTTATTCTGGAAAGGTCGTTTAGTCAAGCATAAATATATACCCAGTAGTTAACAATCGCTCTTTGGTTTATCCATTGACGTTTTACAATCTGCTGATCAACTTGTGTTATCTTTAGAAATACTAACAATTACTCCTCCGACCTGACCTCAGGAGATTTCCGTAACGTAATCATCGCATACAACCAGATTTTAAGTCGTTTGAAAGTATATTCTTCACGCTTACATAGTCAACAGTATGGAGCAAATCTTCAATTGGTTACGGCGTTGCTGGGTCAAGTTCATTCATTTACGTTCTACTGACCGCGCACAGGAACAACCAACAGACAATCAGTCCGGCAACTTCTTCGAAGGTGTGGTAGAACCACCTGTACAGAAGGTTTATTACAGCACTCCTCTCAGGACCTACTCGGGCTATATCGTAAAAGGCTCTATCGTAAAAGCTAAGGATAGACGGTCCTGATTAGGACCGTCTATCCTTGGTTACCTTTTTTTGAAATGTATCAGCTATAGAACTGGTCTTTGAAAAATACAAATTCATTATAGAACCGTGAATACAATAAATCAAGCAGAATTAAGCTGAAGAGCATTTTGTCATTCCGAGGAACGAGGAATCTTCGGATAAGTGTGGTTTTACAGGCCATCTCCGAAGATTCCTCGTTCCTCGGAATGACAAATCACCAATCGAAACATAATTAAGGTTAATACTGCGCGATTGCTTAACATTAGGCGATTTTTTAAATTTATGCTCTTCAAGGCCTGATCTACTGTACGAGTAAGCGTTATGCAAAGCTGTATGCCTATTACGATACTATTTTTGGATGAAATCAATAGTGAAGGCAACCGCTAATCATCGTCCTTAGCCATAACGCGGACAAAGGCACTACGCCGGGGGGCGGGTAGTTGGGCATCTTCGCCCTTTAGCCCTTTCCAGAGGATGTCGTTAAATAATTTATCATCAATTCGGTCGACGTCGCTGAAGTCGAGTCCTTCGGAACGCTTCGCTGACGGGGTAGCGGCTGTGTTGATCGCATTCAGATCGATGTTAGCTGGAACGGACTGGTAAGGGGTTACCGAAGGCGTAGCCGTAAAACTCCTGAACATGGGGGTAGCCCCCGCATCGTACTGGCTCATAGGCGGAAGGCCAAGTATCAACTCGATCGTACGCAACATGCCCGAGGTTGAATACATGGTATGATCGACAGCATTTCGTCTGATGTAAGGACTAACTACCAGCGCATTCGAGCGATGGGCATCTACGTGATCAGGGCCATTTTGGGCATCGTCTTCCAGAATAAAAATAGCGGATTGGCTCCAGATCGGGCTTTTCGATATGTGCTCTACCAACATGCCAACAGCCAGATCGTTGTCGGCTACGCAGGCATAGGGCGTAGGCCGGTTCACCGCCAGCCCCTGCGTATGGTCGGCACCCAGCCGGATCGAACTGAAAGCGGGTACAGCTTTGGCAACGACGAGCGAATCGAAATCGCGCTTCCACTGGTTCACGCGGGTTGTGTCTTTCACTCGCTGCTGGTAGTAGGTCGCAAAATACGAGCATACATGGTCCTTGTCCAGGGCGGGAATGTTGCCTTTGTCCGTATCCACGAACACGCCATAACTGCGATAACTGACACCCTTCCGTTTGCAGAAGTCCCAAAGGTATCCGTCTTTGTTATTCGCGATTTCTTTCCGCCCCATGCCTTCCGTTGCCCCTCCGCGACGACCGTAACCCGTTGGCCACGTTTTCTCCAGGTAATCGTTGGCATGAGCGCCCATGCTCCAGTTATGCCCATCGGCGCTTACTTCGGCGTCTACATAAAAATTGTCCAGCAAGACGAACTCGCGGGCTAACTTGTGCTGGTTGGGGGTGTATTTTTCGCCGAACAGGCACAGGGTCGAGTCGCCGTTTCCTTCCTTAATGTCGCCAAATACCTGATCGTAGGTGCGGTTCTCTTTAAGAATGTAGAAGACGTATTTGATCGGTGAGGGGTCGCCCACTTTCATGGGGATTGGGTTATTCACTTCGCCCTCCACCACCAGCTCCCGCTCTTTTTTGTACGGCGTGTTGGCATACACATTCTTCGAGTATACCACCAGCGTGCCCTCGTTGGGTTCGTCGATGATACTCATTGTACCCTGCATCAAACTACCAATGTACTGAAGCCGGCTGTTGACCTGCTTGACTTCGCCTAGATGCGACTCCGAACGCACCGCGCGGCTGACGGGCTGCGGCCCCTGCGGGTTGGCAAATGAGGTAAATCCTTTGCCGTTGGCTACGAAAATGCGCTTGCCAACCAGCCGGACGTTGGTCGGGTACCAACCCACCGGAATGAATCCCTTCGACGTGCTTTTGCCTGGGGTACTCACATCGAATACGGCCAGCGAATTGTTATCTGCGTTAGCGATATACAGGGTTTTCTCTTCCTTCGACAAGGCCAGGCCATTCGTAACTGACCCTGCGGGCGAATTTGGGTATAAGGCGGCATCCAGTACCTCAACTACCTTCCTGGTTTTGGTATCGATGACCGACACGCTGTTGTCGCCCGCGTTGGCTACGTAGAGAATCGTTCCTTTCCGGTTCAGGATCAGCTCGTTGGGATTGTAGGTGACGGCGATGGTATGCGTCAGCGTGCGCCTGTCCGTGTCGAATACGGCTACTTTTTTGCCACCCCACAAGGAGATATACAACTCGTTATGGTTGGGAGAAAGCACGCAGGTGTATGCTTCGTAGCCTAACTTCTCCTGGTGGATAATAGCTTTGCTCTTGAGATCGACGACGTAAAGGGAGTTGTCTTCTTTGGTTACTACGTAAAGCAAGTTGCGCGCGTCGTCGATCTCGATGCCGACCGGCGAAATCTTCTCCGTCATCTTCTTGCCGAGCTTCAGGCTGTCGTTCAGGACGAGCTTATTGCCGGCAATCGCGTATTTCAGTATCCAGTTGTCGTTACCACCGGAGGCATACAGGAACTGGCCGTTTTTGCTGAACTTAAGCCCGTAAAACGATTTGGGTATCTCGATGCTGTGCAGTACTTTTTCCTGCTGCGCGTCAATCAACTGGATAGTCTGGATACCCTGCCCATTATTCGTTACCGCCAGGTGGCTTCCGTCGGCCGAAACGGCAATATTCAGGGGTAGGTCACCCAGTTCAAGGGAGCGGCCTGCCGGGGTCAGGCTCCACCCATTGGGTAGCATCACCCGCCGGGCTTCGAGGTCGGCGTTCAGACGTGTAAGGTCAGTTTTTTTTTGTGCCCACGCACTAACGATACACAGCAGATAAAGGCAAAGGGTCAGCAATAGCTTCATAAATTCGATGAGTTAGGCGTTCAGGCCCGGCATATGGGCAGTAGTAGTACGAATGGTTGCGTTAAAACACGGGCCGGACCGGCTTAACACCGAGCTTCTTCGCCTGGGGTATAAATTGTTCCAGATTATTGACCAAGACGAAATCGACACCCGCGTCGAACAGGGCGGGTAGTTCGTTGGGGTCTTTGGCATAAAAGTAGTTTACCCGAACCTGATTTTTCGCCAATCTCGCCATAACCTCCTGACGGTCTTCGCCTTCATTGCGCAACAGTTGGATAAAATTGGCCTTCATAGCAATGGTGGCCTCAACATACTGACGCGTATCTTTTCGATACCGATTTTCGGCATTGCATATCAGGATTGTAGCATTCACCTGCCGGGCACCAGCCGCAGCGGCTTCTTCACAGGCCAGGAAAGCCTGATGCATCCTCCCGGACTTAACAACCGCCATGGCTGCGGCTTTGCCAACCTCCGCGCCCCCTTTCAAATGACAGTTGAGCCACACATTCTGGGGCATGATGGCGAGTACTTCGTCAAAGGTCGGGATGGCAGTACCCGCAAATACCTGCCCTTTCTTGATACCCGCATCCAGTTGGCGGATCTGGGCGAGGGTCAGGTCAGCGACCTTGCCTGTGCCGTTCGTTGTGCGGTCGACGGTTTCGTCGTGCATAATGACCAGGGCATTGTCTTTGGTCAGCTGGATATCAAATTCAATCATTTGAGCCCCCAATCGAATGGCTTCTTTAAACGCAGGCAGGGTATTTTCCGGATGCGTATCCAGACAACCCCGATGGGCGCATAACCCGCGTTTAGGGAGGGCCACCTGAGCCAATGTAACGCTGATACTCAGGGCCGTTACCAGCAGTAGTGCGATGATTTTTTTCATGTTGTTTTCGTCCAGTTACCGATCACTTATCCCACCAAACGTTAATGTTGCTGTTATCGCCACCCATCGACGCCACGGCTGCGGCCAGTCCTTCGGGGTTGAGTGATTGCAAATACGTTGGATAAGGTACACGAACGGGAAATTTGTTTTCAGCAGGAATGCCCGCCCCCCGTGGCAAAACCGGGTAGCCGGTCCGGCGCTTTTCAAACCAGGCCTGATAGTCCACGAAAAAGTAAGCATAATACTTCTGTACCATGATCTGTTCCAGTTGCTTTTCCGGTGTTACCGTTGCGTCGTAGGCTACGCCCGCCTGTTGCAGGTAACCAGCGGGCATAGCGGCTCCCCACTGGGCCATCGATGCAGTGATGCCGGCTTCGTAATGCGCTTTGGGTGTTTTGCCCGTTGCCAACCCTTTCAGCGCCAGCTCGGCTTTGATAAACTCAACTTCGGCATAGGTCATCATAACACCTAATTGCGGCAGCGTTTTCAAGGCATCGGTATAGCTTGAGTTCCGCCCAACGGCATACTCGACGGTTGTGGGGTAGCCACTGTCTATGCCCTGGTAAACCGACGCTCCACTAACCGCAACCGGCGTAATCCACACGGCCCGGCGGGGGTCGTTGTCGGCGTTCATCTTGTTGAGGAAAAACTTGGTGAAGTAGTTGCCATCCCGCCAGTCGACCTGACGAGCGTTGTAGAAAGGATTATAGTAGGGAAACGTGCCGGGGTATCTGAAAATAGCATCGTCAGCCGTACTGGTAAATACCGGATTATTGATCGGATCGGCCAGCATGGCGGCTAGCTGCTGGTTAACATTTACCTCCCCTTCGCGCTTCGAGATGCGTAGCAGCAGCCGCATCCGCAGTGAGTTGGCAAACTTTCTCCACTTCTGAACACCCACATTTTTACCGCCGGTCAGCGCGTTGGCGTTGTACAGCATATCGCCCGCGTAGGTCAGCGCCTTCGTATCGTCGAAGAGGCTGTTGGCCGTTTCGAGGTCTTTCAGAAGCTGAATGTAAATATCTTTCTGCTTGTCGAAACCGGGCTTAACCACACCCTGCGTTGCTTTAGTAGCCTGTGAGTACGGCACGTCGCCGTAGAGATCGGTCAGGATTGAGTACGCCCAACTTTTGTAGACGAGCGCAATGGCTTTGTAATTGTTCTCCTTCAACCGATCGGCAATGGTGTAGATGTCCTGAATATCGGCCAGGTTCGTATAAAAGTTGCTCCACACGCCAGCACCCGGTGTAACGTCGTAGCGATGTAAACCACCCCCGCCCGCACTGGACCGGGGCGCATCGACCTGCATCAGTTCATGGGTGAAGGAGCGGGCTGCGTTGATGGAACTGTTGACAATCCGGTACTGAACCTGCCCCAGCATTACCCCCGGCGTAATTTCTTTCGGGCGGTTGGGGTCGGTGTTGAGTTCTTCGAATCCTTCCGAACAGGAGAACAGAAGGCCCACCAGTAACAGCAGTGGCGTATATATTTTTTTGAACATGGTCATGCGTGTTTAGTCGGTAGTCCGGTTCCCGGCTGCATGGCTGGCGCAGAAGGAACCGAAAAAACGGAAAAGCTTAGAACTTGACTGTAAGGTTGGCACCCATGCTACGGGTAGACGGGAACTGCGCCAGCTCAACGCCCGGCGTCAGTGTACCACTGTTGAGGTTACCGCCCTCCGGATCGAAGCCGGGAAAGCGGGTAAAGTTGACCAGATCCCGACCGAACAGAGCGATGCTGGTTTGGCGTACACCCATTCGGCTCAGCAGGCCCTGAGGCAGGTTGAACTCGATCCTAGCTTCCCGGATTTTGAGGTACGACGCGTCGAAAACATTGGTTTCGGCGTTCGTAATCTGGTAGTAGTTATCATAGTAGGCGCTGGCCGCTACATTGACCGTATTCGGCCGGAACGTACCATCAGGTTGTTTCACGACACCAACGCCCACAATGCCTTCGTCACGGCCCGGCAGAGTGACCCTGGTTTTACCGAGGGTATTGTTTTTGTGGTTAGTCTGCGAGAACATGCTGCCGCCTTTCTGCCCGTCGAGCAACACGCTGATGCGGACATTTCGAACGGTAAACTCATTGGACAAACTGGCTTTCCAGTCGGCAAAGGCATTCCCCCATTTCTTCACCGTGGGATCGAGCGGAGCGGGCAGGCCCACAGACGAGTAGATGATCTGCCCGTCGGGCGAACGCTGGAATCCCCGCCCGTACATATCGCCCATCAGCCCACCCACGCGCGCTTCAATGGATATGTTGGTGTTGTGTGCATAGATGACCTGGTTGGTAATCCCATCGGCCAGCTCCCGGACGTAGCTGCGATTGCGTGACCACAGGACGGTCGTATTCCAGCTGAAATTCGATTTAACAACGGGTTTGCCCGTTATCTTCACCTCGACACCCCGGCTGTTGATCAGCCCTGCGTTGATAACCGCGTTCGAGAAACCCGAAACCGGATCGAGCGGAATGGCCAGAATCTGGTTGCGGCTATTGTTGTTGTAATAAGCCACATCAAAGCCCAGGCGATTGCCGAATAGCCGCCAGTCCAGCCCGAACTCGTAACTAGACGTAATTTCCGGTTTCAGATCCGCATTGAACAGGGTCGAAGAATTGGTGAAGCTGTTGCCGTAAATCTTGTCGTAGTATTTGGCGGTCTGATAAGGGCGGGTGTCGTTACCCACCTGAGCCCACGATGCCCGCAGTTTGGCGAACGAAACGGCTTGCGGCAGTGTGAAGAGTTCATTCAGCAAAAAGCTGCCGCTGACCGACGGATAAAAGAACGAATTGTTGCGGTAAGGCAGCGTACTCGACCAGTCATTGCGGCCAGTTACGTCCAGAAATATCTTCTCGTCGTACGAAAACTGCGTAGCTGCATACAGGCTGTTAATGGCTTTCCTGGTTTTTTGGGGATCGGCAACGGCCTGATCCAGACTGTTGGAGATCTGATAAATACCCGGCTGCGCCAACTGGTCGGCGTATAAACCCGCGAAGTCGTATGTCTGCCGCATGGCATTACCTCCCACCGACGCACTCATATTGATCAACGAACTCAGGTTACGTTTATACGTCAACAGAAAGTCCGTGTTCGATTCGTAGCTGAATACATTCTGCTCCCGAAACATCCCGCGCGGGTAGCGGGTCATGCTGAAAGGCCGCTGCTGCGAACGGTATTCAAAAGACATATCCAGGCCCGTACGAACCAGTAAAGCCAGGTCGTTGCTGATGTCGTAGGTTGCCGACAGGTTGCCAATTACCCCATGCTTGTTCATCTTGTTCAGCATCTCGTACATGTCCAGATACGGATTGTCGGGCGTCGGGTTGAAAGGATTCCGCTGCTGAACATTTTCCAGACCCGGTTGCCAGTACGGTTTGAACCACTCAGGCCGGATGTTGGGCGCTGTACCGAGGATGGCAAAATACATCAGCGACTGGTTGTTGTAGCCCGCTGCGGGGAGGTTATCGCTCTTCTTGTTGCTGTAGTTCACCTTACCGGTAATGCGGAGCCGGTCGGCTACCTTCTGATTGACGGATAAGGCCGCGTTGATCCGTTCAAAACCCGTATTGGGAATGATCCATTCGTTTTTCAGGTGCGTCAGGGACAAGCGCGCAGAGCCGTTTTCACCCCCGCCTTCTATCGATACGCTGTTCGAATAGGTAATGCCCGTCCGGAAAAAACCAGAGATATAGTCCTTGTACGGCACCCAGGGTGTGCGCTCGGTGGGCTTACCGTCTGGCGCATTGGGATTATACTGATAATACGATTGGCCGTTGAACTTTGGCCCCCACGCCCGTCCGGCCGCAACCGTTGTGGCCGTATTGGCCCCATCGGGACTGTCGAGGTACGAGAAGTAGGCACTGGTTCGACCTTCGCCGTATTCAAACTGATAATCGGGCCAGCGGTTGACCTGATCGACGCTAAAAGTTGAGTTGACCGTTATTCCGATGCCTCTGTCCTTACGAACGCCCGATTTGGTTGTAATAATCAGGGCACCACCAGCCGCCCGGCTTCCGTAGAGCGCCGTTGCTCCCGGCCCTTTGAGCACCGTCACTTTTTCAATATCGTCCGGATTTAAATCCGACACACTCGATCCATAGTCGACAGGACTATCGGCAGAGAGGTGTGAGTTATACCCCGTACCCGTAATCCGGCTGCTGACCGGAACGCCATCGACAACAATTAACGCCTGATTATTGTCCAGGTTGAGCGACGATTCTCCGCGCAGCGTAATGCGCGACGAACCCATAGGGCCGGCACCCGTTCCCTGAATGTTCAGGCCCGCTACCTTACCCGATAGTGTGTTTACCCAGTTGTTGGACTTGGCATCTTTCACCGCATTCTCATTGATCGTCTGGGCCGCAAAGCCCAGTGACTTTTCTTCACGCTTGATACCCAGCGCCGTCACAACGACCTCGCTCAACACCTGGTTGTTCGCTTTTAACTGAATAGCTATGGTCTTTTGGCCGGTGAACGGCACTTCCTCATTGATGTAGCCGATAAAGCTGAATACCAGCACATCAACGGCCGTAAATGCCCTGGCAGGCGTCAGGCTAAAGGTGCCGTCGGCATTGGTGAGCGTGCCCGTTGTGGTTCCTTTAACGACCACATTAACCCCTGGCAGCGGCTGATTCTGGTCGTCGCGGACAGTTCCTTTAATCGTAAGCGATTGGCCCAAAATAGTCTGGGTGGTTATCGCCAGTATGAACACTAATTGGGTAAAAAAACGGAAGCTTACTGTAGATGTCCAATATTTCATAGCCATTGGGTTCGTGAAAGACAACCCAAAAGTAAGCTGGCATCATGCACCGCGTTGGCAAACCAATATTGTTAAATAGTTAATTATCTGCCAGTTAAGCGGATCTGTGTATTGGTAATAGTACATTAACATATACTTTACTTTCACATAAAACGTAAACCGATTTTCGTCTTAGGAAACACAAACCTCGCTGGGAACGCTGGAGCTGCCGAGAGGCCAACGAGTAAACGTACTTCCACTCGGTCAGTCGCCATCCGAAACCCGGGATCAACTATTCACTCGACTATCCGTCACCTACGTTTCCCGGCAAGCAACTTTAGGGTCACAGAATCTAACCTTACCCTTGCAGCATTCGTTAGCTGATATAGTCTACAGATAAACTATAGACTGTGTCAATTACCCTACTCAACGATAGAATACAACAGCATGAACGACAATCAATTGAGCAGACGCCAGGTCATTGGCGGTATCGGAAGTGGTTTAGCCGCTTCTATGATAGCCACCCCCGTCCTAGCTACTCCTACCTCCGACAATACCCCGTCAGCGGCTCCGCCTGCACTGGTAGATCCCACCACTAAGTACCCCAAACCGCCCTTTAACTCACCCATGCAACCCTGGCCGGGGCTGGCAAGTAAAATGAACCCCCGCCCCGATCATGGTGAGACCAGCTATAAAGGGTCAGGCCGTCTGGCAGGTCGGAAAGCGTTAATCACGGGGGGCGATTCGGGAATGGGTCGGGCGGCAGCCATTGCCTATGCCCGTGAAGGAGCCGACGTAGCGATTAATTACCTGCCGGCCGAGGAACCCGACGCCAAAGAGGTAATTGAGCTTATCAAAAAAGAAGGCAGAAAAGCGATTGCCATTCCCGGTGATATCCGAAATGAAGCCTTCTGCAAGCGGCTGGTCGAGGAAGCCGTCAAAGGCCTGGGTGGTCTGGACATTCTGGTCAGCAACGCAGCCCGTCAGCAAGCGCGGGAGTCTATTCTGGATATCACGTCGGAAGATTTTGACGCCACCATAAAAACCAATATTTACGCGCCGTTCTGGATTATCAAGGCGGCCCTGCCCCATATGCCAGCCGGATCAGCCATCATTGGTACAACATCCGAACAAGCGTATGATCCCTCGGCTAACCTGTACGATTACGCGCAGACCAAGGCGGCTACGATGAATTTCGTCAAGTCGCTGGCCAAGCAGCTGGGCCCCAAAGGCATTCGGGTAAACGGCGTCGCGCCGGGTCCCATCTGGACGCCTTTACAACCCAGCGGTGGAGCTACCCCGGAAAAGCTAAAAACCTTTGGCGGTGATACCCCGCTGGGCCGTCCTGGACAACCCGCCGAACTAGCCTCGATTTACGTACAACTAGCGGCTAGCGACGCCAGTTACGCGACGGGGCAAGTATACGGAGCTGCCGGTGGCAAAGGCCAGCCTTAAGCCTGGATCAGGTGGTGTCATTGGATTGTCATTATTGCTGAAGAGACGACGGCTTCATAGTTGATCAACTCACCCAGGAGCCACTATCAGTATGGGCTGAAGTGGCTCTTGGATTGGCAATCATAGCTTGCTACGCCAGTCCATGTTCAATGGCAAATTTTACCAAATCGGCGGGTTTATTGATGCCCAATTTGAGGTTGATGTTGTTACGGTGCGTTTTTACCGTTGCCACGCTCAAAAACAGTTTCTCCGCTATTTCTTCGCTGGTGAGACTCTGCCCCACCAAGCCAATAATCTCGATTTCGCGTTTGGTCAGTTGAAACTGCTTCATGAAAAAATCGTCGGCGTGCAGGTTCACCTTGTGGGTTTGGGTGAGTTTAGGGTCATAGTATTTTTTATCGGCCCGCACCGTTTCGATGGCGTTAATGACCTCGTCCACGCCGGAGTTTTTCAGGATGTAGCCGTGTACGCCCATCTTTTTGCAGTCGTCCACAAACTTGCGGTCGTTGTACATCGTTAGCACAATTATTTTCAGGCCAGGTACCTGTTTCAGCAGGTGCGCGGCAACATCCAGGCCGTTGGTATGGGGCATATTGATGTCTAGCAACAGCACATCGGGCATTAGCCGGTTTACGGCATCCGGTACGTCTTTACCGCTGAATACCTGCCCCACTACCTGTAGGTTGTCCTCGGGCGAAAGCATCATCTTCATGCCGTCATTGAACAGTTGATGGTCGTCGGCAATCAGGATTTTTGTTAGCGTTTTCATAGTCAAAGAATGAGCGAGCACTGTAATGGACAGTGAAGGGGTGTATTCGAGAGTCGTTAAGCTATCCGCGAATCAGAATTATTGGTACGGGATTTCGATAATGGTCGTTACACCGGTAGGCGAGGCATCCACATCGAGGGTTCCCTGAATGAAATTAACTTTGGATGTCAGGTTGTTATAAATCGGGGTGCGGGGGCCGTTGTCTTCGGCAATCAGATTCAGGGTCTGGTGATTAAAAATAAGTTGCAGCGTAGCCTGCGTAGCCGTCGAATTTTTCACAATGTCGTTGATAAGTTCGGACGCAATCCGAAATAATTGCACTTCGGTGGCGGCATCGAATCGACGTTCCTGACCCACTACCACGTAATCGAACTGTACGGTGCTATTTTGACTTACTTTATCGACCGTTTCGGCCAGCGATTTGGTCAGTCCCAACTGCGCGAAGTTTTTGGGCATCAGATTGTGCGAAACCGTGCGCAGGTTCTCCACAGCCCGGTCCAGCAGGCTGCGAGCCTCACCCAGCATCGGAAATCGCTCCCGAATTTCGGGCTTTCGTAGCGTACTCGACACGTAGCCGATGGCGGTGGAGAGCATGGCCCCCACGTCGTCATACAGGTCTTCGGCAATACGGTTACGTTCCATTTCAAGGGCGTCGATGATTCGCTGCGATTGTTCCTGCTCACTCCGATGCAAGGCAGTCAGGAGCGTTTCGTTTTGTCGGCGGTAGTTGGCAAAGCCGAAATAAAGAACCCCCAGCGACAGTACCAGCAAATCCACCAGAAAGCTGATGACAACCAGTGCTTCGTTGGTGAACGTAAGCAGCGGATGCCCGGCCCGCGTGAAGACGATGTTGGTAAAGAATACGGTCAGTGTCAAAAAATGCACCGCTGTAATGGCTCCGTAGAACCGGATAATCGGCTCGGCCCGGTGCCTGCGCTCGTAGAGACTCACGATGGCCAACGGAATAACCAGTAGCGAGAATAATAGCGTTAGTCCAACCAGCCAGCGAAAATAAAACGACGGTACGGCACGAAAGACCAGTAGCAACACCGTGAACAAAGTTGCCCCGATGATGAGATACTTGAAGCCGTTGACCCACCGAAACACCCGGCTGTTTTGGCCCGTTTGGCCAATAAACCGCTGCATAAACTGCACCTGCGCCAGCACGATGAACCAGGCCGAGAGCGTTTGCGGATACCAGTCATTAATGATGGGGTGGGTGGGCCACAGGTACTGAAAGCTCAGGCCCGATGCCGCCCCAAGGTGAAACGTGTGGAGCGCGATGACGGCCATGAACCAGCCATAGAGCGGGTCGGCAGTGGCAGCCCAGACCACACCGTTCAGCAACAGGATAATGAGCGTAATACCGGCCAGAACACCCCAGCGTAAGTACCGCTGATGGCTGTACTGCTCAAACGCATCGGGCAACCACACGCGCACCGGCGCATTCAGAATTTCGCCGTGCTTGGCCAGTTGGACAAACACATCGCTGGGCAACTGCGCATCGGGCAGGAGCGGAAATACCCAGTTGTAATGAGAAAACCGGCGCGACCCAAACGGCAGCGAGTCGCCAGTGCTGACCTGACGAACAATCTCTGTACCAACAAGCTGGAAGAAGTTCACCTGATTGATGCGTGGGTTGTCGATTTCCAGATACAGCCCTCGGCCTCGGGTTGCCGGTAGGCTCAGGTGCAGCCAATAGCTGGCCGTCGTGTAATTGGCGAGCAGCCGACCACCAGGCAGCGGACGAAAGCGGTGCCGGTTATAGAGCACCTTAATTTGGCTCACGGTCAACTGCCGCGTGGAATCGGTAAATATTTCAAGCTGAACTATATTTTCTGGCAAAGCATCCACGCTCAGCCGGGCTACCGACTGAGCACTGGCCGCTGACGACAGCATCAGACTGAGGTACAGCAGCAGCAGTATGTAAACATTTCGTTTCAAAGGCGTTGCAAATTGGGCAAAGCTAACCGAACCCGCCCCGCTAAAACATACTAACTTGTTTGTATTTTTCATTATCCGGCTACGTGCACTACCGTACCGTTTTTGTCGGATGTCAGGGTAAGGGTTGCGCCCAGGGTTTGAGCACGGGCCTGTAGATTTTTCAAACCGATCCCTCCCTGATTTGGCGCAGAATTGGTGTCGAACCCCTGTCCATTGTCCGATATGGTCAGTTGCCAGTGGCCGGAGTCCTGCCGAAAAACTACCCGGCACTCGGTGGCGTAGGCATGTTTGAGTGCGTTATTGATCAGCTCATTGGCAATCCGATAAAGCTGTTGGGTTTGGGTAATGGTCAACTCCGGGGCGTGGCTGTCGTTTTCGTAGGCGAAGGACAGCTGCACCGTACCGACCTGACTGCGTTGCCGGACCAGTTCGGCGAGGGCCATCGGAAGGCCCTGCTGCCTAAGGTCAGCGGGCAGGCTGTCGCGGAGAATCTGCTCCAGGCAGGCATCAGTTTTGTCAATCAGGCCAAGCGCTTCGGTGAGCAGGGGCGCGGGGGCGAGCGTGCTCAGCAGCGAGCGGGTTTGGGTCAGCCGCCCCCCCACATCGGTCAGGATAAGGGCACCTACCTGTTGTCGTTCCGATTCCAGCACATCGATAATTGCTTCGTTCGTGTGTTGACGGGTTTGGGCCAGACCAATCTGCAACCGTCGCTGTTCGTCCAGCGATTTGCGATAGCGATAGGCCAGCAGGTATAAAAACACAACGAGATCGATAAAAAAGACGACCATCGAAATTAGGTAAGGCTCCACCAGAAATACACTTCCGCGCTGATGGCTCATCATGTTCTGGCCCAGTACAACCAGTTGTCCGGCAATTTGAATACCAAACCCAATGCCGTAGAGCCGCTTTACCGTGTCGACACTTCTTAGCCCGACTACGGTATTACCAATAATCACAAAAAGGCAGCCGATGGCCATAACGGTGTGTATCTGCCGGATAAGTTGGTTCGCGCCGGCGTACGATTCGGCAACACCCGTTAGCTGGCCGATCACCAGCCCGATGAAGAGGGTAAAGAAGGCGTATTTAAATACCTGAGTGGCCCAGAATGCCCGCTTGGATTCGGTACGGAGTTCCAGAAAATGTTGTTGAAACAAGAGCGTAGCGGGCAGGTATAACCAGAGTGCCTCAATAACGGGGTCGGGCTGATTAATGGCTGGAACGCCGGGCCACAAAAACTGAAAACCGAGCCCGCTATCGGCAAACTGCCGCAGGGCCAGCCCAAGAATGTACAGGCCAAAATACCCATACAGCGGGTCTTTCGTGGTGAGGTAAAACAGAAACGACAACCCGACGACTAAACCGATTACGCCACAAAAAAGACCCCATAAAAAATACGCCCGCTGTTCCCGGTCCTCAAAATCGCTGGTGCGCCACAGGGTCAGTTCAGTGGCCAGGTTCTCGTAGCGTTTATCGAGCCGGAGAAAGTAGTCTGCCTGCTGGCCAGTCTCTACGTTCAGCAGGTAGGCAAACGTTTTAGTGGGCGAAGGCCGCTGCGCGAAGGGCAGGCGGCTGCCAGTTTTTCCCAGCGAGGTAATTTGTCCGTTTCTCAGCTCGAACAATTCGAGCCGGTCGATGGTGTGGTCCCGGATTTCAAAGGTCAGCTCTTCGGTCGCCCGGTCGGCCACCAGGCGAAACCGAAACCAGTGAATCGACTCTGTATAACCAAAATTGATCCGGCGTTCTCGAATCGGCATAAATGCAGCCGGTGTGGTGGATTCGCTGATTCGCACCACATCCTGTACCGTAGCATGACCGCCCGTGTCTTCCCAATGGCTATATATCGTAGCCTGTTCCGGCAGGGCGCTTATGGAACGCAGATGGTACGTTGCCAACCCCAGAAAGGCGGCTACTACCCCCACAAACAGCAGGCTGAGGTTTCTAATCATACCCGAACCGGATTAGCGATGAGTACGCTTACCATTACCGAATTCCCCTCGTCGTTGGTATCGATGAGCAGTTCGGCGCGGAGCAACTCCGCCTTGGCCCGCAGGTGCGCTACGTCGGCATCGGGCGCGTGGACTGGCTGGCCGTCGTCCTCCACGGAGAGGGTCAGGTGATGCTCGTGGTAAAGTAACTGAACGGTTACTTCGGTAGCCTGTGGGTGCTGCCGACCGTTGCGAATCAGTTGGGTGGCTAAGCTGAACAGCAGTTGCCCGCGCTGTTCGCCCAGGGGCCGGGCCTCGCCCAGCGTCACGAACTGTACCGGCACCCCCCGGCTACCCAGTTTGTGGCTTACTTCGGCAATGGCATCGGCTACGGATTGCTCCGCCAGTTGCCGGGGCATCAATTGATGCGCCAGGGTCCGCAGTTCGTCGGCAGCTTCGTCGATCAGCATTTGTGCCTGTTGCAGCGGGTCTGACGGCTTCGTTCGAAACAAACGGGAGAGGAATCCTTTAGCCGTAGAGAGCAGCGGTCCAATGTCGTCGTGCAGGTCCTGGGCCAGTCGTTGCCGTTCGGTTTCGAGTGATGTAATAACTTGCCGCTGGGCCATCTGCTGATTGTGCAGTAAATCCAGTTCCAGCTGTTGATTCTGTGCGCTGGACTGCGAATAGCGATAGGTTAGTCCATACGTAAAAAACACGATATCAATCAACACGCTCAGGCCCATAATGGCGTAACTCTCCACATCGAAGGGCAGGGACCAGCCCCGCACCTGGCAAAAATTCATGAACGCGACCAGGGCGTAGCCGCTGAACTGAACGGTAAGGGCGTAGCTATAATACCGTACTACCCGATCGTCGGGGTGTTTTTTGCGGCTTTTCTCGTACAGGCTCAGAATCATTAGTAAGGCCATCATGGGCACAAAGCAGGTGGTAGCCAGCGACTCCAGTTTGTACATATACGTTTCGCGGCCCGGCACTTTGATCCAGTGTACAGCGATGGACACAGCCAGGGCTGCGGTTACGCTGATTTTAAAGGCACTGACCCACCCAAATAACCGGCTGTTCTGGCGGTTCTGACGGATGAAATACTGCATGAAGGCAAGCTGCGTCACCATCGTTGCCCAGACGTAGAGGTACACCGGCGAAAACTCGTTCAGGTACGGAACCGTTGGCCACAGGTATTGAAAGCCCAGCCCCGAATCGGAGAAAATATGCATCGTTACGAAGTGCAGATACAGGCTGTACCACGCGTAAATCCAGTCACGCAGGGCCAGCAGCATGACTAAGTTCAGCACCAGTAGTATGAGGATGATACCCACGTAGATGCCCCACAGGAAGTATTCGCCCCGGTCGGCGGCCACAAATGCCGGACGGTGCCAGAGCTGCATGGTAAACGACAGGATGGCGTGGGGTTGTTTCATGCGCAGATAATACCCGGCCTGCTGCCCCGCCCGCAAGCTGATGGGAAACACATAATTATTGTTCTGATAGGGTCGCTGCGCGTACCGAAACCGGTCGCCGGTTGGTCCGGCGGTGTGAATACCGGTCTCGTCTACGGCATACAGTTGCAGTTCGTCCAGGTTGGCGTACTCAATTTCGAGCATCAGCCGGATTGACTGCGGGGCATTAGCGGGATTTTTCAGGGCAAAATACAGCCAGTGGGTGGCCGTGGTGCTGTACCCGAAATCCTGCCGGCTGGTCAGGCTCGCCGAAGTCTGAAACTGCCCCGTTCGCTGGCGTTCCATAACCTGTTGAATGCTCAGTTGACCCGTCGAATCAATCAAATACGCCAGATGCCCCCGGAGCGACACCTCACCGCCGATATCGAACCGGACAGGCACCACCCCCGCCGGCTGCCGGATTGACTGTGCATTACCGAAACCGGTCAAAAGCAGAAAGATCCACAGGAAATAGGCGCGTTCCATGCTGATACTCAAGAGGAAGTGTCAAAAGAACGCCTTTTGGAATGAAAATACAAACATGTTGGTATGGATTCGCCCCTGGCTCATCCGCCACCTTTGTATCACCCAAACGGGACAAAATCTTTCTCTTTTTTAGCCAGATCAATTAAAACCATGAAAAAAGTAAACTTAGTAATCGCCCTCGTTTTCGGCTTCGCTGCCACATCATTCGCCCAGCTCGGCGCGGCAAAATGCGCCTGGGGTCAGGAACAGTCTCACGGGGACTATCCGGTAGTGTTATTCAATAACATTGTTACACACGGGATTTTGGACAGCGAGGGAGAGCCTGCCTATTCCGTTTCGTTGAGGGCAGATTACACCACCAATACAGCAAATAATGTGTACCTGATCGAAAACAAAACCGGCAAAAAATGGTGGATGAACCAGGTTACTCCCGTTGGTAATACTCTGCCAGGAATTTGTAGCGGCAATAAGGGGGCAGACCTGAGCAATGCAAGGGCGTACCGCTCACCCATGACTAAGGTTGTGGTGTATGTTTCCGTACGGGCTGAAGACAACAAGTTTGTGTTTGTGTTCGTCCACAAATCAACGGACGTCGTATTCAAACTATAGGTGGTCTGACTGCGACAATCAAGAAAAAGGCTGGCCTTACAGGTCAGCCTTTTTTGCTGGTGTACATCCTGTAAAATACAAACAAGTTGGTATGGATTCACCCCTGGCTCAACCACCACCTTTGTACTACAAACCAAACAACCAAAATCGGCATGAAAACGCTAAACCTCAACCAGTTAATCGGCACACAAACGGCTTCGACAGGAGCCACCAAAACAATCGGTATCATCGGGGCCGGAGTCAGTGGCTTAGTCACGGCCAAAACCATGCGCGAACACGGTTTTGAAGTGGTTTTATTCGAGAAAGAAGCCGAACTGGGCGGGGTCTGGACCAGCACCCGCCGGTACCCGAACGTAACGACGCAGAACACCCGGGACACGTATACCTTTTCGGACTTCCCAATGCCCAAACATTATCCCGAATGGCCCACCGGCGAGCACGTGCAGGAATACCTGACCAACTACGCCCGCCATTTCGACCTGCTGCCCTACATTCAGTTCAGCACCACCGTGAACCATGCCGAACCCATCAACGACGGACATGGCGGCTGGCTACTGCACACGGCGCAAAACGGGGTTACGGGCCAAATTGACGTTGATTTTCTGGTGGTTTGCAACGGCGTGTTCAGCGAACCCAACATGCCCACGGTTCAAGGGCGGGAATTGTTCGAGGGGCAGGTTATGCACAGCACCGCCTTCCGGCAGGAACATCTCGACGCGGCTAAAACGCGGAAAGTAGCCGTAGTAGGCTTTGCCAAATCGGCCCACGATATTCTGTCGCAGGTGAGTTCAGTTTCCCATAAGCCGGTGTGTATCTACCGGGAAGCGAAATGGAAAATGCCGCGTATTTTCTGGGGTCTCAACTTCAAATACCTGCTGCTGCACCGCTTCGGCGAGTCGCTGTTTCCCTACCGGGTTCTGTATGGTATTCATAAGTTCCTGCACGGACCGATGGGTAAACCCGTTACCACGTTCCTGGTCAAAAGCATTGGCAATCTGGTAGCAGCCCAGCTCAAACTAAAACAAAGCGGTCTGCTTCCCGATAAGCCTTTCGACAGCATTGCCAACTGCTCTATTGGCCTGACTTCCGACAACTTCTACGAGCGGGCTGCTACGGGCGACATCCAACTCGAAAAGGGCGAAATAAGCCGGTTTGAAACCGACGGCGTTCGGCTGACTAATGGCAAAAAAATAGAGGCCGATGTGGTTGTGTTTGCTACCGGCTTCCGACAAACGGTACCGTTTTTCGATGCCCGTATCAGTCAACGGCTGCGCAACGCCAAAGGCTGGTTTCAACTGTACCGAAACGTACTCCCCGCCGATGTGCCAAACCTGTCCTTCGTAGGTTATAACCCCTCGCTGTTTACACCCTTTACGTCCGAACTGGCCGCACACTATTCGGCGCAGTACGTGAAAGGGCAACTCGACTTACCGGATGCCGAGGGGATGAAAGCCGAGATTGCCCGGCATCAGGCATGGCTTACGCAGCGGGTGCCCCACGGGCATTCGTCAGGTACGTGCATCATCCCCTTCTCGTTCCATCACGCCGACGAACTCATGCGCGACATGGGTCTGAAAACGCGCCGGACCGGCAACCCGGTGAAGGAGTTTATGGCCCCATTTAATCCGGGTATGTACAAGGGATTGACGCAGGAATTGCAGGCACTGAGTTTAGCAAGAAAGCCAGCGAAAACGACTGATTATCTGGTCGAAGTTTAAAAAAGCAAACTGGTTGGTATGGCTCCATTGTCCACCATTTTTGCGTACCCAACAAGCTGGACTGTCCGCTTCGCTCCCGGTTACTACGCACAAAATCCCGTCTCAATGCAGCTACTCCCGATTGATATTGACGACACAAAAAACAACCGTTTTCGTGGCAATCCAGCTTGTATGAACGTGCTGGATGTGTACCCGGACTATTACCTGCCGCGTCACCATCCAGGATGACGAAGATAGTGAGGTATTGGAATGGACCTTGACAGCTATAACCCACTTTCCGGCACAGTGAGCGCCCAAAGCGGGTCAATGGAAGACGCTACCGAATCAATTGTCTGCACGGCTTTTTAGATAAGCACCTAACCATGAGTCCCTTTACCAACTTCCTCGACCGAATAACCAACTGGAAAACCTTGCTGTTCCTGTTGGTACTTTACGTGAGTTTTCCGGCCTACTGGCTTAAAAACGCCGAAGCCACCATGAATCAGTTAGCGGGTAAAGCCATTGGCCCCATCGACCTGACGGTTGGGTTTGATCCCACCCGGACGCTGACGATGGTCGCCGATTACGGCCCGGCAGCCCGTGCGTATTATACCAGAGTGGAACTGACAACTGACCTTATTTACCCGATTGTGTACAGTATGCTGTTCGGGGTAATCCTGACCATGCTGCTTCGTCACCTCCCTGGCAGGTGGGTTACGCTGCTACCGTTCGTCTGTCTGCTGTTCGACTACCTCGAAAATGCAATCATCGTAACGATGCTTACCAGCTACCCTTCCCAATCAATACCTGTGGCGGTGATAGGTGAGGTAGTCAAGTTAGTGAAGTGGCTTTTGGTTAGCACAAGTATCGGGCTAATTCTTTATGGTCTGATGTTGAACGTGTCAGGCCGGATTACACCAATAAAATCCTGAATCTGAAACCAGATAAATCTGATAACGCCGGTCAATTACCGGTCAGTCTCTCGTCCGTCCCCACTAGTTAGGGACGGACTTTTTTATGAACAATCTGCTCATTACCAGAAAAATACAAACAAGTTGGTATGGATTCACCCCTCCTGCATGTACCACCTTTGTATCACCCAAACGGGACAAACAATACTCATTTTAACCAACGGCCAATTGCCACAACAAACCAATATCATGAAAAAAGTACTCAGTATCCTCGCCCTTTTCCTGATTGCCTTATCCGGTTTCGCCCAGCCCGCCAAATACTCCTTCGAGGAAGTATCGTACAGCCCCGGTGAGCAGGAGAAATACGTAACCGTTTATTCGTCCGATATTGTGGATGTGAATGGTACACCGAAATACACATTGAAAGTTATCATCGACGTTAAGAATAACAAACTCAAGGAACATTCGGGCTTATACCTAGAGGAGACGGGGAAGACTGGTTCGAAGTGTATGAGCACTGTCAAGCACATCAGCCATCTTTACTTAGGTTCGCCCAACACCGGTGGCGTAGAGGCTTACGCCCACAGCAGCTTCGGCACCAACGTTGTTGTTTATTTTCTGGCTGGTGCTACCACGTCCGATACGTTCAAGTTCCTAATTTACGCGCCATCGGGTCCGACAAATATCAAGCTGTAATCAGGTTCGGAATTATGGACCGAGCCCGGCACAAACTATCCTCTTTTTAACCCCCTCAAACGCCAGCGAATGACCCCGGTCTGCTCGCTGGCGTTTACGTTTTCATACCAGTCCATAGTCGCCACAATACAGGCTTTTGTGTTGATAATGAGTAAAATACAAACTTGTTTGTATGGATTGACGGACGGTAAAGAGGCCACCTTTGTCAGGTAACTCAGGCACGACAAATACGGTGAAAACGCTCTTCCTTTTTCTCATTTTCTCAATCTTGCCAAGCGCTTTGCTAATGGCCAGGAAGGGGATAGTTTATCTGGATACAAATTCGCTGTCGCAGCCCGACTCCACCCGCCCGGCCCAACCCGCCCTGCTACTCACCGGCGATATTGAGTTGACAAAAAGCTTCTCTGTAATGCGGGTTCAGGAAGGGACTTTTGTGCAGAGTACCCCCTGGTATTTAACCGGCAACTTGGTTCTGGCAACGCGTGGTGGCTGGACCATTCCCATTCAGGGCATGTGGAGTTCGCCCATCAACGGCTACGGGCAGGCGTATAATGCCATTGGCGTCAGCCCGCGCTACAGGAACTGGCTGACACTGCACGGCGGCTACCGTAACCTGGAGTTCTCGCCGTTTACGCTGGCGGGCTACACTGTGCGGGGCGCGGGCTTCGAGCTGAATCCGGGCCTGTTACGGGTTGGCCTGATGGTGGGGCGGTTTAGCAAAGCCGTTGAGCCAAGCGCAACCGACCCCGACCGGCCGGCCACCTTTCGGCGAATGGGTTACTGCGCCAGAATTGGTGTTGGTACTGATCGTACCTACCTCGACGTGATTTTGCTCAACGCTGCCGACGACGCCAGTTCTATCCTGCCCGACAGTACGGGCTACCTCACTCCCGCCCAAAACGTAGTGCTGGGACTAAGTGGCCGGATTCGGGCCAATAAAAAATTAACAGTCGAGTTAGACGCAGCTGGCAGTTCCTACACCAGCGACACCCACGCGGAGCCGCAGCCTACAGCACCGGTCGATCGTCGGTCTAAGTACGTAAATTACCTGAATGGCTACAGGCACTTAATGCCTGTTAATTCGTCAACCAGCATCCGTACGGCCTTGCAGGCATCGCTGAACTACCGCCTGAAGTGGGCCGACCTACGCCTGCGCTATACACGTGTTGAACCCGGCTATCAATCGATGGGTGTCAATTATTTGCAGACCGATATTGAACGGGTTACGGTAGCCCCCACTGTTCGATTGTTTAAGAACCGGCTCCAGTTCCGGAGTAGCGTGGGCTGGCAACACGATAACCTGACCGCTCAGAAGCGCACCCGTACAGACCGGCTAATTGGCTCGGTAAGTACCTCATACACATCGGACGACAACCTGACGCTCGACTTGTCGGTGTCAAACTATGGCCTGACGCAGCAGGCGGGCTACCGACCTCTCAATGATACGACCCGCATCGCGCAGAACAACCGAACCCTGTCGGGCAGTGTGTTCAAATCCTGGACCGGGCAAGGTCAACTGCACACCCTGAATGGCTCGGTAATGTACCAGGCATTACAGGACCTCAATCCGTTTACCGCCGACAACAACCACCGTCAGAACTGGACTTATACGGTCAGCTACACCAGGCAAAATCCGGCGACCGGGCTGGACCTGAACTTCGGCTATACCTACACGCTCAGCCAGGCTACAGCGATGAGTTTTCTCTTTCATGGCCCTACCGTGAGCATAGAGAAAAAACTATTTACCAATAAGTTAAGAGCTTTCATACTAGGCAGTTACCTTAAAAATAATCAAATCCTTGCTGGTGAAAGGCAGCAGGGGTTTACCATAGACTATACGCTCACCTTCGATTACCAGTTAACGCCGGTGCATCGGTTATCGATAAGCGGTACAACCGGTATCAATCGGGGGGCGCAGTCCTATCGTCAGCAGCAGGGTATCGTTCAGTATACCGTTTCGTTCTGAAAACGATAACTGGGGTAATAAGCAGGCAAGGGATATAGGATGTTGGCCGTACTTATAAATTGTAGTGAGCTTCCGGGGACATAAATCAGTAGCTTGTCTCAAGATTAAACATCAGTCGAAGTCGTCCACGAAATCATCCGAATAATTGCAAGACAAAACAGTCAATACGTTTAATATCTGTCAAATACGATCAGCGAGCAGAGCACACACATAAGTTACCGCAGCCTAAATGATTTGAGATTGAGACTATAACGTTTTGTTTATTACTGCAAAACAACAAATAAGCTCAGCGGCCAAACCCTGAAACCTCCATTTCTTCTCCAATTAAGGTTCGGGTCACCGTCACACAGCTAAAACGAAAATAGAATAGCCGTCACCTGATAAATTCTTGATGTATGAGCAACGCTACTAGTACAAGGCGAAAGTTTCTTGGACAACTTTCACTGTTTACCACCATGCCCTCAATTTTATATAGCAATAGCCCTCTAAAGAAGAATAAGCTTCACCGTATCGGTTTTTTGAGCGGGGCAGGTGTGCTGGAACTGGAGAAATATTTCACGGAGGAGCTCCAAAAACTCGGGTTTACAGAAGGAAAAAACATCCATATTGAAAAAAGATTGGCACAGCCTAATAGTACCGATGGAAGTATTATGGCGGCCGAACTGGCACAAATGGATCTGTCTTTAATTGTGGTCGGTTCACTTCCTTTTGCGCTTGAAGTTCGAAAGAACAATCCACAAATGCCCATGGTTCTTGCCACCTGTCCCGGTATGGTCAGCAACGGATTTGCTAAAAGTTTGCCCCATCCGGGCAGTATATACACCGGCATAGACGAATTGCCCGATGGCATTACCGCAAAGCGCCTTCAACTCTTGACAGCCGCTGCTCCCTCGATAACCCGTATTGCCTTGATTTCCGCAACGCCCGGAATCGGTGGTCATGAAATCCAGCTTTTAGAAGCCGAAAAGAGAGCCGCAACATTGGGTGTAGCCGTTAAGTCTTATCGGGTCGCTTCCTTACCCCAGCTTGAAAAAGCATTGGACGATTTACTCCGTGATGGCATGAATGGAATGCTCACCTTTCAGGGCGCCCTCACCTTGGCCAACCGTAAGCGAATGGTAGAGTTCGCGGCCCAAAACCGTATTCCGGCTATTTATCAACAGGCCGTTTTTGCCGAAGATGGCGGATTAATGGCCTGGGCACCGGACCTTGCCCAACAATTTCGGCAAGCCGCCCATTATGTTGACAAGATATTGAATGGGGCAAAGCCAGGCGATCTGCCTGTAAAGCACCCAGAAAAATACTATCTCACGTTGAATAATACCGCAGCTAGCAAAATAGGCGTACGATTTTCTCAGCAACTGCTGGCAGAGGCAACAAAGGTCGTTGAATAAACTTCCTCCTATAGTTATTCAAACTGATCAATAGCGACAATACCTTTCTCCTGCTCAGCTACCGTCCAGAAAAATCTCACACGCTATCCTACCAGAACGCGTTAAGACTGGCTTTTTAACGCATGAGGCAAATAGCCAAACCGCTTTGCCCTAACTGGTTTCATACAAGATCGATTCTTCGGTTTGTCCCGCAAGCTTAATGATCGCTTTATAGCGCAAACCTAATCTCTCGAGCAGGCTGATGGAGCGCTGGTTACCAGGAGCCGTGATCGCCACAATACGCTTCAGGTCTAGTGTCGCTCGCGCGTAGGTCAGCACTGCCGATGCGGCTTCATAGGCATACCCCTGCCGGGTGTACTCAGGCATGAAGGCAAAGCCAATATCGACGTCGGCTAAGGATTCCCGCTTCAGAAGTCCGCACAAGCCAATCGGCAGACGACTCTCGGTCAATGTCACCAAATACAGGCCAAAACCACGCTGGTTATAACTAGCCACCGGGCCGTTGAGGATGTAATTACGGGCATCGGCGAGATTCCTCACTCCGCGATCACCGATAAACTCTAACCAGCCAGGCGTATTCAGCAACGCAAGTATGAACGGGGCATCTTTCGTTGAAAGCTGGTGCAGGCATAGCCGATCCGTTTGGAGAACACACATGCAAAAGTTGATAACGTATTGAGTTGTAACTAGTATAGCGAGTCTGATCCGGTTTTGGTACCAGCTCATTTATAATCTGCGACAAAAGGACTTTTTCTCCCGACCATAACCTGTCTGGCGGTTACGGCTTGAGCCTGGAACGGTACCGGGCTAAGGTAGCCGAACGCGGCCCGGCCCAACGGTAGCGCTCTCGGTTGTTTCCCCCCGACTCAGACAGGTAGCGACAACCAGGAGTAGCGTAACGACACAGGTTATGGTTCGAATGGCGTGCAGCCGGTTCCAGGGTTGCTCAAAGGCCAGGCGGCAGGCCTTTAGTTCGTCCGGCGAGGCCTTCCCAAGAGACACCGCATCCAGCCCTTCGTTCAGGGGAACGTTACCGGCGACCGTTACGCCAACGACCCCAATGGCGTAGAGAACCGAAGCCAGCAATAACAACCAGAAGCGAACCGAAATCGGTTGACTGTAGTGCATCCAGGTACAGATCGGCAGCAGCACGAGCGTACCTATAAAGCTGAGGAAAAAAGTCGGATTCAGGATCGCCCGGTTGATCGACTGCATGGCGGCCAGGTAAGCCCAATCAGGCAGTTGGTGAAGCCCCGGATTCACGGAGCACGAATAGGCGTAGAATAACCCGGTGATTAACGCGGTCGTCATCGCCGTAGCTGTCAAAACCAGGATTTGCATGAGATACGGTTGTGTTTATGCCGATGCGTTCAGGGCTTGACCGGACACCATTCCAATCTACAAAAAAAACCACGCTTTGCAGTAAACACCCGGATATGGGCCGCGCTCTTCCGCCTGGCTCACCAACATGACGTTAAACCACAGCCTGGCGAATTGGCCCATGTTACAGATGGCTCCAGCTACTACTTTAGCTGCGCTGGCATCAGCCAAACAAGCAGTTAACTATCTCAGCCAAGCCGCTTGCTCAGTCCATAGAGGGTAAAGAGCACCACCAGCATCAGGAAGGGCGGGGCCAGCGTACCTGGTTGCGGGTTTACAAATGCCCACGAGGCAAAGGCCCCGACGAAGTTAATAGTAAAGCCAGCGTAGGCCCACTCAGTCAGGGTCCGAAAACGGGGTTGCCATAGAGCAGCCACACCCAGGAGTTTGGCCGTACCAACGATGACCAGCACGTAAACGGGATATCCCAGTTGCCGCATCACCTCCTGACCAGTCGCTTCGCGTAGAACACCGGCTACACCGTCCATAAGCATGGCTAACGAGAACACAATAAATAATGACCAGTACGTCATCCGGCGTAACCGGCCAGGTCGGGATGGGGTTGGGTTAGAAACGGGTTGGGTAATGGCTTCCATAGTCTGATTTGATTTAGAGTGAACATTTTCCATAGATACTACGCAAAAGTACGGCTGTCTAACCCCGCGCCGGGGGGAGAATTCCGACCAATAACGGGTTGAATGCGACAGCGCATTGGTGTATCTTCACCGTATGAAACACATCTCTATTTTAGTACCGGAGGGCGCGATTCTGGGTAGCATCGAGGGGCCGCGGCAGGTACTGACCGAAGCCAACAAGTACGGGCTGGCTCAGGGCGGACCTGCTCTGTTCGAGGTGCAGCTGGTGGGTCTGAGCGAAACGGTCCGAGTGGCAGGAGGTAAATACACCGTGCGTACGGATGCCCACCCAAACGATATTGACCGCACTGATCTGATTCTCATCCCGGCCCTGGACGGTGATCTACGCCAGACGGTAGCAGCCAATCAGGGTTTTGTCCCCTGGATCGTGGACCAGCACCGGCGGGGGGCCGAAGTGGGCAGTCTGTGCGTAGGTGCCTTTCTACTGGCTTCAACCGGACTGCTGGACGGACGACCATGTGCCACCCACTGGATGGCCGCCCGTGAGTTCCGGCAGTCGTTTCCGCAAGTGAAACTGATTGAAGATCGTATCATCACGGACGAAGCCGGTCTTTATTCGAGCGGGGGAGCCTTCTCCTACCTGAACCTGATTCTATACCTGATCGAGAAATACGCAGGCCGGCCCACGGCGGTGTTTATGGCCAAGGCGTTTCAGATCGAGATAGACCGCCACAGTCAGTCGCCATTCATCATCTTTCAGGGCCAGAAGGAGCACGCCGACGAAACGATCAGGGCGGTGCAGCAGCATATTGAGTCCAACGTCATGGAACGGCATACGGTGGATGAACTGGCTTTGCAATTCGGTATCGGGCGACGTAACCTGGAACGGCGCTTCAAACGGGCCACGGCCAATTCGGTGGTCGAGTATATTCAGCGGGTGAAGATCGAAGCGGCTAAGCTGCAACTGGAATCCTCGCGCGACAATATCAACGAAGTGATGTATGGGGTGGGCTACGCGGATCCCAAAGCGTTCCGTCAGACGTTCAGAAAGATTACCGGTCTCTCCCCCACTGACTACCGCCAGAAGTTTAACCGCGCCACGGTCGTTTCAGGGTAACGGAAAACAAGGTATCCACGGTAATCGCGCCGACCAGTACTCCTCCAGCGGTATAGGATCGTAGGCTATACTGGAAACGAGGGGGTTATGTCGAGTTTAACCGTCAGTTAAATCGTTCACAAAAACCTCCGCGTTGAACTGAACTGGCGGCCACGATTTTTATAATCGCTGTCAACTACGACCCATGGCATACTATGCCTATGTGAGTGGTAATAATTGACAGAAACAAGGTAGATTGTCCTTGTATTGACATCCGGCATGGAGTCAGTATTCATCCCCTAAACCAAGACCAATCATGACAAAATCATTTCTTATCCTATTACCTGCTCTATGGCTGAGCTCAACTTCGTTCAGCCAGGCCCAAAACGTTAATTTAAAACCTGTATGGGAAAGCGATACGACACTTCGTACGCCCGAAAGCGTTTTGTTTGAACCGGGTCAAAAAATCCTGTACGTAGCCTGTATCAATGGTAGCCCTACGCTGGAAAACAAAAGCAGCTACATTGCCAAATTAGGGCTGGATGGCAAAGTGATTCAGTTGAAATTCACGGACAACCTCAATTCGACCAAAGGCATGGGTATCTTGGGAGACAAGCTGTATGTGACCGAAATGACACAGGTCGCCGAAATAGCGCTGGCCACCGGAAAGATCCTGAACCGGTACCCGATCGAAGGCGCTAAATTCCTCAATGACATTGCCATTGATACCAAAAAAGGCGTGGTGTATGTCACGGACTCGAACGACAGTAAAGTGTGGGCCATAACCAACGGAAAAGCCAGCCTTGTTTTAGCCGGCGAGCCGCTTAAAGGCACCAATGGGCTTTTGTTTGAAACCGATCAATTACTGATTGGCAACGGGGAAGGCTCCCTGCTAAGTCTGAATCCGGTAACCAAACAACTCCGTACAATTGCCAAGGTAACCGGCGGTATCGATGGCATTGTGGCCTTAGGCAATAAGACATACATGGTCACCGAGTGGGCCGGAAAAGTTTGGCACATTCAGGCCGATGGGACGACTGAGCTAAAAATGGACACTTCTACGCAGAAGATCAGCTCGGCTGACATTGGCTACAATCCAGCGGCAAAAATGCTGTTCGTACCTACTTTTTTCCATAATACGGTAAAAGCCTTTTCTCTCAACTAAGCCCGCTGAAGTCTGTATGGAATTTCAAATTCCATACAGACTTCCACTTTCTTCTATTTCTTTCCCGCCCACGAGCTACAAATTCAAGGTCACCATTCAGCGATGTTCGTAAGACTGGCGACTTACCTTCCCGGAGCCTGTTATTCCGTCCCTGCCGGCAAGCATATGGTGAAGGTGGTCCCTTTATTCTCTTCGCTCGCCACGCCCAAGTGGCCCCGGTGCAGCTCGACAAACTGACGGGCAATGACCAGACCTAAGCCTGTACCCTGAATGCCCGCTGTATTGCTGGCCCGAAAGAAAGGCTGAAACAGGGCCGCTACTTCCCCCGCCGGTATACCAATACCCGTATCGGTTACGGTCAGCACTATACGCGTCTCCTCAAAGCCGATATGCAGGCAGGGCGAAGCACCGTTGGAAAACTTAAACGCATTCGAGAGCAGGTTGACCAGCACATGACTCATCAGCTTCCCATCGACATAAACGGGACGGGGCGTCCCCTCGATGCGCAACGCAACGCTGCGCTCATCGAAGAGTCGTCCCTTAAAATGAAGGTCGATCAGCTCGTCAATCAGCGCGACCAGGTCTACCCACTGGGGAGTAAACGCTATTTTCCCCGCGTCAATTTTACCGATCGTCAGCAAGTCCGAGAGCAGCGTACTAAACTTTTTGATCTCTTTTTGAATAACCCCCAGATGATGCCGAACGGGGGAACCGGCCTTGACCGGGGGTAAATCCAGGTACATACTGATGAGGTCGACACTGGACTGAATGGTAGTCAGGGGGGTTCTGAATTCGTGGGAAGCCGTGGAAACGAACTGGGACTTGAGCTGATTGAGTTCCTGCTCCCGGTATAGGGATTGCTGGAGGACAAACTCTTTTTCTTTCTGGCTGGTCACGTCACTGGCCAGGCCAATGTGACGCAGCACTTTCCCCCCTTCATCGCGGATGCTAAAGCTGCGAACCATCAGCCAGCGTAGTGGCTCGTCTTTTTGCTGTAGTCGATAGGTTAATTCCCCTGCTACCCCGGCCCGGTACTGCTCCATAAATAATAGAACATCAGGACGGTCTTCGGCCAGAACGGTCTCCATAAAGAAGAGGGGCTCGGCCTGTAATTGCTCGAACGTTGTGTGCCATACCCGCTGGCAGGCGGGATTGATATAAATTAACCGAAAGGGTTCGGCCGAATGAATCCAGAACACCTCGTCGACATTGTCGGCAATTTCCCGAAAGCGCTGCTCACTCTCCTGAAGTTGCTGCTGAGCCGCCTGCTGCTCCACTTTGGCCTGTAGTAACTGCATATCCAGCGCCTGATCCCGTAGTTCCTGTCTCTGTTGGAGTACTTCCTGGGTGCGCACCCGCACCTGGTGCTGTAAGGCTATCTGCTGCGCCTGGATGCGCCTAACCCGCAGGCGATAGGCCCCGTAAAGGCTACCGGCCAGCAACAGCACAACCAGACACCTGAACCACCAGATCTGCCAGAAGGGTGGTTGAATGATTATCCGAAAAGCCGCTCCCTGTTCATTCCAGATCCCATCATTATTAGACGCTTTTACCCGAAAGGTATAGGTGCCGGGCTCCAGATTGGTGTAGGTTGCCACCCTTCTGTGGCTTTTCAAATGCCAATCCCGATCAAAACCCTCCAGTTTATGGATGTACTGATTCTTCTGGGGTACGGAGTAATTTAAAGCCGCAAACTCGAAGGTCAGCGTTGATTGGTCATAGGCGAGGGTAACCTGATTGGATCGAAGCCAAACCGGTTGGTTGAAAATACGAAGCTGCGTGATGACCATAGGCGGGACAAACGAGTTATCGCGCAAACGATCAGGATAAAAGCTTGTCAGACCGTTGATACCCCCGAAAAACAAGTTACCCCGCTGTCCTTTAAAAACCGATATCCGGTTGAATGCCCCTTTCTGTAAACCATCCTCGGCCCCATAATTCCGGAATGTTCTGGTTTTAGGGTTGAATACCGATAGGCCTTTATTGGTGCTCATCCAAAGGTTTCCTCGGTCGTCGCTGCACATCCCCTGAATCACCTTATTGGCCAAACCCTGTTTTTCGGTATACGAGACAAACGACTGAGTCCGGGGCTCAAACCGGTTCAGCCCACCGTAGGTACCAACCCAAACCTGGTGCCGAACATCTTCGTAGAGGCTGATCACTAAGTTATGATTCAGACTACCTGGAACTGCCCGGTCGTGACGATAAGAGCGGAAAGTGCCGCTGCGGGTATTGAGTACATTCAGGCCGTCTCCTTCTGTACCAATCCACAAGTTATGATTATGATCATACCACAACGTACTGATATAACCTTGTGTAAGGTGGCCAGGATGAGTTGGGTCGGGCCGGTAATGGGCAAAAGTGCCGGTTTTTTTAGTGTAACAACTGATACCACCCCCCATGGAGCCTACCCAAATCGTCCCTTTTTTTCCCTCTACAATGGCTGTAACCGTTTCATGAATGAGCCCTTTTGCGTCATCACGCTGGGTGAAGTTGAGGAAGTCACCGGACTCCTTTCGCCATAGGCTCAGTCCCCCTTTATAACTGCCAATCCAGATATCCCCATCGCTATCCTGGTAGAGGCTCATAATAAAGTTACTGCCAACACTGCCCGGATCGGCGGGGGTATGCTGGTAGTAGACATAGCGATTGGTAGATTTCATCAGGACATTCACCCCACCCCCATCCGTTCCGATCCATAGGTTGCCCTGCTGGTCTTCCAGAACTGCCATCACATTAGGATTATTGAGGCTGTTAGGGTTGTTGATATCCTTCTGATAGCGGGTAAATTTGGCTGGCTGGTGATCAAAAAAATTAATTCCTCCGCTGTAGGTTCCAATCCACATGTTACCGCTTCGATCCCGGCAAAGGGCATAAATAGAACCATTATTGAGCCCGTCGGGATCATTCTCCCGGTGGAGATAATGGGTAAAAGCAGTCCGGCTTTTATTGAGTACGCTGATGCCTTCGTTTTCGGTCCCTATCCACAAATTCCCCTGCCTGTCTTCCCCTACGGTATTGATATCATCATCGACGACCGAGTTGGCCACCGCCGGATCGTGCCGAAAATGGGTGAACGACTTTTGATCCCGATTCAACAGATTCAATCCCCCGCCTTCCGTAGCCACCCAAAGCCTCCCCTGCGAATCTTCAAACAGCTTTTTTACCAGATTATGGCTTAAGGAGGTTTTATCTCCTGTTCGATTTTTATACTGATGAAACGTGCCGGTTACGGGATCAAGCCGGTTTAAACCACCCCCGTAGGTGGCTACCCAAATCTGCCCCTGATGGTCTACCAGTACATCCCGAAGCACATTTTCACTCAGGCTTCCTGGGTCACCGGCCTGATGTTGGTAACGGATGAACGTACCACGGGTCGGATCAAACTGATTGAGTCCGCCTTCGGTAGCGATCCAGAGATTACCCTGCTGATCTTCGGCGATGGCCACGACGTGATTGCTGCTGAGGCTTCGGGTATCGGTTTCAGAACTGACAAACCGGGTAAATCGCCCGGTTTGCTTATCAAACCGGCATAGTCCCCCGTCATCAGTTCCGACCCACAATTGTCCTTTTCGGTCTTCGTAGAGAGACAAGACAAAATTATCGCTCAGGCTATTCGGTTGAAGGAGATCGTTCTGGTATACCGTAAAGGAGTACCCATCGTATTTATTGAGGCCATCCTGCGTCCCATACCACATAAACCCCTGCTGATCCTGGAGAATGCAGGTTACGTTACTTTGCGACAAGCCTTCGTCGGTGGTTATATGTTTAAACGGTACTTTGCCGGTTTGGCCTTGGACTGATTGGGAAAGGAGAAACGAGGCCAGTAAGACAGCCGCAAGAATTTTCATATAGGGCTCGAAATTGGCCTGCTCCCTCAAATTAACGCTGAACCAGTTTAGTCCGAAATACATATCCACAACCGCCCCAAGCACAATTGACGGACATACGGGAGCGCTGATTCAATTCGAGGGTATTCAATCGTTTTTCTTTTGCTGATTTCAGGTAGGTCGTAAATACTCGTATGATTCCGCCGGTTTGAGCTATGATTTAGTTCTCCCATTCTTAATCGACTCGTTCCAGGAGCCTTCCGTTCCGCTTATTTTAAGTAAGCATAAACGGGTAAACGTCAGTTTAGGTGCGCTTCTGGGTTAACTTCTTTAAAGTTAGTGGATTTATCTTGTTTATCTATTTTTAAATTAAATAACAAAACCTGCACTTTGTTTACATCGTTCGTACACGCTAGCTTCGGCGGAAAACATCTGTATGAGATCATCAGGGCTTACGCACCTGTACGCACGTGAATCCGGGCGGGCACGTCCATCCGGCGGAACGTCAAGGCATTGCTGAGCAAATTTTTAAAGAGTTGCTCCAATTGCATGGAATCACCCAACACCGTTGGCAGGGACGGTCGCCTTTTTGTAATTGATAGCCCGGATCTTCCATGTTGACTTTTGTATCGGTGCCGTTGGAATACGGGCAATGTCGCCCAACACCTCTCCGCCTTCCAACGCCAGGGAGATAGCGGAGGGCTCGATGATACGTTGATTCGTATGAGTATGCCGGACGATTATTTCTCTAAAAGCCGAACAGGGCCTTCCAAACCGGCCGACATAATTTGATCTGCTTTAGTCTTGAACTGTCTATACCGGGTATCTCCCGTTTTGGCCTTCCCGATATACCCGTTTAACTCCGTTGGCGTGACCCGAACCTCGATCTGATTGGTTCCTGCCTGAATGAGTGGGGTGATGTCCAACCGGTAGGGCGCGTAAATCCGTCGTCCGGCCGCTTTGCCGTTGATGGTTACCTCCGCCGTGAAATAGACCTTTCCTAAATCCAGAAAATAGTGGGCAGATGATTTTTTGGTCGTCAACTGAAACGAGGCCGTGTAGACACCCTCGGCAGATGTAAACCGAAAGTCAGCG
Source organism: Spirosoma utsteinense (assembly GCF_014282275.1). GTDB lineage: Bacteria > Bacteroidota > Bacteroidia > Cytophagales > Spirosomataceae > Spirosoma > Spirosoma utsteinense. The sequence continues at coordinate 23,432 of NZ_VFIA01000035.1, read as the reverse complement.
CGCGTTTTCCAGTCAAACAACGGGCTCTCCTTTACCATCAGACTATCGGCCTGAATAGCCCAAGTGGTAAGTTGGGCGATCACGGTACCACCATCGGCTAAACCGGGCGTAGTCGTGAGCCTATTGACCGGAACGGTCTTTTTAGTCGAAGCATACAGAATGACGGAGTTGTAGGGAGCAATACGATAGGTAATGGCAGCCCCATTGGCTTGCGTTATGGCTCCGGTTTCGGCATTTAGCCAGTAGCTGCTGGCATATTTTTTAGCCAGCGTTAACGAAATCGTCTGCCACTGATCGCTCTTGTTCCACAGAAACTGGATACGGCTGCCATCGCTCATTTCCCGCTGCATCTGGCGGGTGAACCCAAACGTACCGGCAAATTTGACGGGCTGCGATAGCGATTGAAACCAGTCTGCCGCGTCTTTCCCCTGGCGGATATGATGGCTATTTTTCTGTTTAGCCGCTGTTGCCATTAGCTGAGCTGTCTTTTCATCGTTGACCTGCCAGTTCAGATACGACGGTTGTTTGATGGGTAAAGCGCCAACGGTCAACAGGTTCATACCCCCGGCGGCCAGCGTGTTGATCCGCTGGGCCGTCTGGAGGTGAATAGTCGACGAATCCGCTATAATCAATGCCTGGTAGCGATTCCCCCGGATGGTGAGTTGTTTATCGGGGGTAAGTTGGGCCTCCTGAATTGAGGCATCATTGACCCAGCCCCAACTAATGCCGTTTGCTTCCAATTGGTTGATGAGTGGATAGACATGATCGGCCCAGGTCGATTTTGCTACATCAAGGGCTTCTTTGCTGGCCGGCAAAGGGGCTTCAACGCCCGGAAGGTAGCCTTTCGTCAGAATTTCTTCCGGGTTGTCCGGCATAGCGTCCACAGTGGTGAAGGGGAAGTAAATCAGCACATCGGTATGCGGTTTGCCGGCCCGTAACGCGTACTGGGTTCGGCTGATGTACTGATTAATCTCTTTCTGGTATTTCCAGTACGTGCTGCCTTCGCCCAGGTGGGACGAAAAGTTGACCGTCCCAAGGTAGGGGGACGAAAACGGATACTAGCCCTGTGGCCCTAATTCCCTGGGGGTATAGCGATAGGGTACTCCATGATAAATGATCTGATTGACCCCAGCGGCAAACAATTTATCGACGGCAAGCCTGATTTTCTGGGGTGTTGTAGTATAAGCCCGGTTAATGAATACGACGGATTCGGCCGACAAAATAGGCCGGTTATACAACTGAGCACCCGACGCCATAACCTTCAGAATAGCTTCCGGGCCAAGCATGCTTTCGGTTTCCGGGATGGAGGCCAACCCCGCGTTAGCCATCATATCCATGGGCATGCCATATGCCTGGGTGCGGTGCAACATACCCCGCTTCTCCAGGTATCGACTACTGGTTTTAATAAAATGCTCGCCCAATAACTCCCCTATCGTCTGATCATAATCATAGCGCAGCCGCCAGTCTTCGGACCCAAACGAATAGTCGAGCGCGGCATTGGGCCGTTTGTACGACGCATAATTATACCCTTTTTGCAGATTGGCAGGTAGCCAGGGAGTTATGTCATAGCCGCGTTTCTTTTTAAAATAGGCAATGAAGTCCAGCGAGTAGTGCCGGTCTACTTCAAATTCGTAGCTGTCGTTAAAAATAGCGCGCAGCGGATTGCCGTAGTAGGGCTCCAGGCCCGTTCGGGAACCGACCACGTGCTGATAGTTCTTGATGACTTTGAGCGAATCAAAATGGTCAACAACGGGCCCCTGATTGGGAGTAGCCGCCATCGTTTTTTGACCACTGGGCCGACTCCACAAAGCGATCAGTTTCCAGTTTCCAGCCGGTAGCTGGCACCGAAGCGTGTCGTTACGAACCTGAGGGGTCAGCACCAGCGGGGCGGCTGAATCTAAGGCCGTTGTTTTGGGATCTTCGCCAGAACGGGGAGAGACGACTTTAGCCGCCAGAACAGCCACCACCTGGGCAGGCACCCCTGTCCGGTTCGGAATGGTGGGCAGCGCTACTGTAATCCGTTGCCCGCCAACTAAATCCAGGGAAGCCGATTGCAGGGTTAAAAAGCCATCCTACGGATCAAGAAACGAGCCACCCGGAGGCCAGCCGCTTCCATCCGTCAGATCGACGGTCATCCCCCGTTTACGCGCTTCTTCCAACGCCGTTTTCAGGTTTTCGTAATACGTCGGCGTGTCCCAGCTCCTGACGCGGGCCGCTACGTCGGTAGTTGAAAGGGGCAATCCTAAGGCCAGCGTCTGCACTTCAACACCCCCAAAGGCATTATCGGCAAAGAGATTGATCTCCCGTTGCAGCTCGGCTTTAGTGACGTCGTTTCCCGGCCACCACCAGCGGGCGTAAGGCCCAAAGGCGAGGGGCGGGTTTTGAAACGTTGCCGGATCAACATCGTATTGGGGAAACCAGGTCGGTTTTTTCGGTAGGCGGGTCGGAGGATCGCTCACCCAATCGCTTCTAAAGGCGACCAGACTCAGCAAACCAATAATGCCTATACAAGCGGTCAGGCACCGGGTCAGGTTGTTCATGCGGAATGATACGTTATACCTTCAGTTTCCCTACATTCTGAAAACTGACCGCAATGGCTTCCAGCGGGGTTCCCTTCGTTACGACGTCCTGTTCCACAAAATAATGCTCGATACCGGCCAGCTTGCGTGCATCCAGAATGCGCTGGAAGTCAATCGAACCGGTACCGACTTCGGCAAACTCCCGCTTCTCGGTCTTTGCCATGTCTTTCAGGTGCACCAGCGGGAAACGGCCCGGATTCTTCCTGAACAGCTCCAGAGGGTCTACACCCGCATGGATTGCCCAATATAAATCCAGCTCCATCTTCACCAGCTTAGGGTCCGTTTGAGTAAGCAGCAGATCGTAGGGAAGCTGACCGTCCAGCATCTGAAACTCAAAGTCGTGGTTGTGATAGCCAAACTGAATACCTGCTTTTTTGCATACCTCCCCCGACTGATTGAATAGCTCACCCAGCTTTTTATAATCGTCGATGGTCTTGCGATCCTGCGGAAACAGGAAGGCGCACATCATAAACTTCTGACCTGCCTCGGCTGCATGGTCAACGACCTGGTTCCAGTCTTTCTTGAGGTTGTTCGGCATGTAATGACCACTGGGCGTCGATAGGCCCAGGCCACTCAGCAATGTCTTGAATTCTCCGGGCGTCTTGCCGAAGAATTTACCGTTCGAATACCCGAAGGTCTCGACTTCTTTGTAGCCGATCTCGGCCGCTTTTTTCAGCGTTCCCTCGGGGTCCTTACTCAGCTCGCTGCGGAGTGTATAAAGTTGAAGCCCCACATTCTTCATGGGTTTGGCAAAAACGTCGACCTTGCTCAGGAGCGGCAGGGAAAGCGCCAGGGCACTGGTTCGAAGAAATTCGTTGCGGGATATGTTTCGGGAAAAGCTCATGCGTTTGTTCTGGTTTGATTAAGGTTGAAATTGAATGCGACTAAGATGCAGCAGGGGCTGTTCGGCTTTAGCCCCGGTGTTGCGGCCCACGATGTAAAGCGTGTGCAAACCGGTTGTCGGCTGGACCGTTATTTTGGCAGCCGTGTACTTGGTGGTCTTAGCCCCGACAATGGGCGGGGAGGTTCCAGCCAGCGGGCCGTTCGGCGAATCCAGGTGCAGTTCGAGCGTCCCACCCGGCGCGCCCGGATCGACCACTATGGTGAAATTAACCGTGGCGATACCGTTCAGGTCAACGCCCTTCATGGCCAGGTATGCGCCGTCGCCCGTCAGCAGCGCCCGGTTGGTCTGGGCAGCGGTGAAGGTGACGCCCTGTGAGGCATCAAACTGGGTGGGCACCGGCTGAACAACGGGGTTCCGTAAAATAATAGCCCGTTCGGTTTCTAACCCGGCTGCGCCTTTGCTGCCCCGGTCGCGGTAGGCGGCCCGGATCACGTACCCGCCTTTTCCGTTTTCACCTTTCGCCACTTCAGGGGCCAACTCGCCCGCTAACGGCAGCGTTGCCGCCTTTGTCTCAGACGTCTTCTCACCGGTGAAGCTGAGGATGTACTTCACCATTTCGGCTGCGTTACCCTCCGACAGCGTGGGGTGTGCACTCATCGAGTGATCGCCCCAGACGCCATTCCCACCTTTGATGACCTTCTGAGCCAGCAGCGTAACCGCCCCGGCCTGACTTTTGTATTTTTGGGCAATCTCGGTAAAGCCCGGTCCGAGCGAACGCTTATCTGGCTGATGACAGGCCAGGCAATCGCTGTTTTTAATCAGGCGCTGCGCCGTGGCGAACTGCGCCGATGCGTCCGCATCGCGATGACTTTGCGCCACTTCAATGGGATCATAGCCTTCGGGCAGGTAATCGGCCGTAATGGCCACCTGCTGCGGGGCAATCGTACCGTTGGCTACGCTACCGTCTTCCTTGTCGAGAACCGATGTCTTGTAGGTCAATGGTTTACCGGGAAAGAAAAAGGATTGGTTGCCTTTGGTGATGGCCAGATCGACGACGGGCGGCTCATTGCCGACCCGAATGTCTACCGACTGACTATTGGTAGCCCCTTTGGCGTCCGTGACGGTGAGTGTAGCCCGGTAGGTGCCTGGCTGGTCGAAGGTGATGCCCGGGTTGGCCTGCGTGAAGGTTCGGGTGGGTTCCCCTTTGGTGGCCGTCGAGCGTCGAACCGTCGAGCGTCGAACCGTCCATACATACTTAAGCGCATCGTGGTCATCATCTTTGGTACCTGTCGACAACAGTTGCGTTTTCAAAGGCAGCGCGCCCGCCAATTTGCTGGCCGATGCCTGAACGATGGGTTTACGATTGCCGGCGTTGTATTCAAAGCGGACAATCCGGGCGTTATCGTTACCCCGAAACCAGGCACTGCCGTATTCGAGCAGGTACAGATCGCCGTTGGGCGCAAATTTCAAATCGATCGCACTGCCCACGGTTTCATTAGGCAGAAAACGCTCCATGGATTGGTAGTTGCTCTGCTCGTCCATCGACACGACCATGATCCAGCCACGCATAAAATCGGTGATGAACCATTTGCCTTCGTAATAGGCCGGGAACGAACGTTTTGCTCCCACGAAATCCGCCTGACGGAAAACTGGCCCACCCGTAGCGCTCCGCCCCGAACTACCCAGTAACGGAAACTCGCTGGACAATCCGTAGGGATACCACATAAAGGCTTTCTGGGCCGGGGGCAGCTCATTCAGGCCCGTGTTGCTGGGCGAGTTGTTAATGGGTTTAGCCGGGTCAATCTGAAATCGAACTTTGTTGGTGGCGAAGTCGACTGATCCATAAGGCTTATTATCGGCAATCACCAACGGCCAGCCGAAGTTCCCCGCCCTGCGGGCCTGGTTAAACTCATCATAACCGCGTGGTCCCCAGCCCGTCGAGTCGACACTGGCATCAGGCCCCACCTCACCCCAGTAGAGATAGTCCGTTTTGGAGTCGATGGATAACCGCCAGGGGTTACGGTGGCCCATGGTGTAAATTTCGGGCCGGGTTTTGGGTGTGCCTTTGGCGAATAAATTTCCTTCAGGAATGGTATAGGTCCCGTCGGCCTGGGGATGGATACGAATGATTTTCCCCCGCAGGTCATTGGTGTTGCCCGACGATTTCTGGGCGTCCCAGGGGCCGTGGTCGGCTCGTTCATCGATGGGTGCGTACATCGTAGCGCGGGGCGAGGTGTTGTCGCCGGTCGACAGATACAGATTACCCGCCCGATCCCAGGTCATGCCCCCACCCGTGTGGCAACACTGCTCCCGCTGGGTCCCAATTTCTAGCAGGACCTTTTTGGACGCATCGACCAACTTATCATTCGTTAGTTCATAGCGGGCAATGATGTTCTTAGCCTCCGCCCCTTCGGGTGAATAGTAGAGGTAGAGCCAGTGGTTTTTGGTAAAGTTGGGATCGACGGTTAGGCCCAGTAGGCCATCTTCCGCTTCCGATTTGGAGCCGTTCTTTGAGGTGTATTTAGTACTAACCGGGATGCTGCCCACCTCGGTAATGGCCCGGGTATCGGGGTTCATGAGTTTGATGAGCCCTTTACGCTCGATCCACAGGATACGGCCATCGGGCAGAAAGGCCATTTCCATAGGCTCGTTGAGCTTTTCGGCCAGTACCACTTTCGTAAAGCGATTCGCTTCCGGCGGGGCCGGATCAGCGGCTCGGTAAGCAATAAGTCCCAGGCTCAGCAGGAGGGCCAGTGGTCCGGCAACGCTAAGTGGCTGGATTTTTCGTAACAGATTAAATGTAAGCATTGATTAAAGCAATGATCGATACATGAATTGATTCGGTTTTTGCGGGAAGTCCGTTACTTCAGGGTGATTTGCACCTGGCCCGCCTTCATCCCACTAGCGGTAGCGGTCAACGTAACCGCTCCTTTCTGGCGGTTGGATCTAATAATCGCCAGCCCTCTTCCCTGGTACACCTTCTTGTGCGGTTGCTGAAAGCTTGTCATGTCGGCCTGATTTCCATTGCCTACGCCAGCCAGGGTGGCGTTACCGCTGAGTTCGTAGCTGATCTCCAGATCATCAGACACAGGAACAACCTGCCCTTTTTCGTCAACAATCTCGACCTGTACATAAGCCAAATCCTGGGCGTCTGCATTAATCGTCGTTCGATCCGCTATCAACCGGATTGCAACTGGTTTACCGACGGTTGATAAGCTGCTTGAGCCCATTTCCGTTTCGCCATCAAATCCCCGGGCTGTGAGCGTTCCGGGCTGGTAAGGAACACTAAAGCTGGCGGTGATCGAGCCCGCTGGTACGACTTGCTCGGCGATGGGCCTACCATTCAGTTCCAGACTGACCCGCTTACTCCGGGTGTAGACATTCACCTGCATGGGCTTCCCTTCCTGGCTAGGCCATGTCCAGCTTTTCAGTTCATCCGGAAAACCCCAGGGCGACCGGGCTTCCTTCATGCCATCCGGTAGAGGACGGTGCACCAGCAGTTCAATCGGACTGTTGCGCCAAACCACGTTCTGGTAGTACGATGCAGCTTTCCGATTGCCAATCAGGTCTAAATCGCCACAGTTGGCATTGTAGACCGGCCAGGATTCGGGTTTAAAGAACAACATCAGGCTCATCAGACCCTGCGGCACTTTGGTGGTTTCAGTAATCAAGGTCGGCCCTCCGATGTTGGCTTCTCCGATGTAATCCATCGCCGTCCAGCTAAATCCCCCGATAACAAATGGATACGTCTCCGCAGCTTCCCAGTTTTCCAGCGCTGCCGACGGGTATGATTCGGTAGCCATATACAGTTTTTTGGGGTGTTTGGCATGTTCCGATTCGTACCGATGGATCGTCGCACTATCCCGCTGCATCGGGTCGTATTTGCCCCCAATGAAATAATTGTAGCCATCCACATCCAGGTTATCCAGATGCGGGGCGAACGCTTCCCACTTGAATTTGATTTGCTGAGGCAAGTATAACATGGCTTCCGTTACCGCACGAGTGGGATCTAACCGGCGTACTTCATCGGCTAATTGCTTGGCGATCCGGTGGCCAGAGGTGTCGGCCGCTTCCCAGATTTCATTGCCAATGCCCCACATAATGATGGCCGGGTGATTGCGGTCGCGCAGCATGATGGCGTCTACATCTTTCTTCCACCAGGTCTTAAAATACTGGTGATAGCCGTTTTTCACCCCAAGTTTCTCCTTCTCCCACATGTCAAAGGCATCGGTCACCACAAGCATGCCCAGGCGGTCACAAGCATTGAGTATCGCGGATGAAGAGGGGTTATGGCTCAGACGGACGGCGTTATACCCTGCCTTTTTGAGCAATTCTATTTTCCGCTCTTCCGCCCGATCAATGGCCACAGCGCCCAGCGGTCCGTTGTCATGGTGAATACAGCCACCTTTTAATTTCACCACGTTTCCGTTGAGCAAAAACCCTTTCTGCCCATCGAATTGCAGACTCCGAATGCCGAAGGGCGTGGTGGTTTGATCCAGGGTCTTCCCCCCGGCGAGCAGGGTTACCCGGGCTGAATAAAGAACCGGCTTTTCCAGCGTCCACAACGTGGGGGAATTAACCGGTACTTGCAACATGGACAACTTAGTACTCCGGGCCGCAATCGATATGGATTGTTTCTGACTGGCGACCACCTGTCCCGATGGGCTTACCACCTCGACCTGTATATCCAGTACTTTGGTTTGGGCCGCTTCGTTCTCAATCGTGTTTTCGATCCTGACCTGAGCCGTACCCGGTGCTATGGAGGGTGTCGTCACGTAGTTGCCGTCGATGGCCGTGTGCACAGAGTTTAGGGCCATCAGCCATACATGGCGGTAGATGCCCGATCCAGCATACCAGCGACTATTTTTGCCCAAATTTTTTGCCCGGACCACCAGGACATTCGGTTTACCAACCGGATTTAACCGGTCGGTGAGGTTAAACGAAAACGGCGTATAGCCGTAGGGATGATTACCCAGATGGTGGCCGTTCAACCAGATATCGGCATCCATAGACACGCCGTCGAAGGTGATGTAGGTTTGTTTACCCTGATAGCCCTTGTCCAGGATGAACGTTTTCCGGTACCAGCCCACGCCCCCTCGGTGTAACCCGTAGCTGCTTTTCCAATGGAGGTTTTGATAAAAGGTCCTTGTACTTTTCCCTCCTGTTGAGCAGGAAGATCTTCGATGCTCCAGTCATGAGGAAGCTGCACCAAACGCCAACGCTCATCTCTATACGTTGGATTTTCGGGGCCGTTGAGCGAATCCTTCTTAAATCGCCAGTCGGCATCAAATGAAACCGCCCGGGAATCTTGGCCGTGCGTACTGAGGGCGATGAACGAACTCCAAAATGACAGGAACAATACGACCCACTTTTTCATAGATAAGGTCAAGTTAAGGCTTGAGAAGCGACTTCATTTTCTGTTGAATGAACTGGGTCGCGTAGCGGGGATTAAAGCGATAAAGAATATCCAGGAATTTGGCATCGGGGCCCACTACTACCCGGAAACGATTACGTTCGATGGCTGTCAGTATCTGTCCAGCCGCTTTATCGGCCGCCAACGGTTTCATTTTAGCATCACCACTCGCTTTAGGTTTGCCTAAGCCGGAGTTCTCGGTGATGTTGGTCGCAATCGCACCGGGGAACACAACCGTCACACCTACGTTGGTCTCCATAAGTTCAGCATATAAACCTTCGGTGAAAATCTTCACCGCTGCTTTGGAGGCCCCGTACAGCGTTTGACCCGGCACGGCTAAAAAACCGCCCATACTGGAGATATTGGTAATGTGCGCTTCGGGGCGTTGCAAGAACAGAGGTAGAAACGCTTTGGTCAAGTAGAGGGTACCGAAGAAATTGACATTCATTACCCGGTTGATGTCTTCGATGGATAAGTCATAAACGGGTTTAAAGGGCTGAATAATACCGGCATTGTTGATGATGCCATCCACGGTACCGAAGTGCTTGGTCACGGTGCCTGGTAAGCGATTTACCGCTTCCTGACTGGTGATGTCCAGGTCGAACGCTTTGAAACGATCTTCACCCAAACCAGCTACTCGCCCCGTTTCGAGTAGCGAGCTTGAGTTAATGTCAACACCAGCTACATTGGCTCCTTTTTGCAGGAGTTGTAAAGTCAGTTCCCGGCCAATGCCGCTACCGGCACCCGTTACCACAAACGTTTTCGTTGCCAGTTTCATGATTTAATAGACTAAAAGCTGAATTTCAGGTAAGTGGAGTGGGGACGGCTAGGTTGAACTATGTGCAGCCATAACCATACTATGTACCCTGAGGATGATGTAAATGAACCATCCTCAGGGGTTTTCGATGCTATAGGCTAACGCGTAGAGAAAATACAGCGTTAGACTCAATCCCTACTTTTTAATCCGTAGCGCAGTGGATTCAAACATGTTCATCAGCGACCCCTTCAGATGATCATCGTCCACTTTGGTCAGCTCTACCGGAATTTCGCCAGCCTGAGCCGTATCGAAGTAGATCGTAATTTTTTTACCGGGCTCTTCCTCGACTTTGGTGATCGGAGTAACCTCCGTTCGTTTACCGGTCGGGTCTTTTAGCTCGCCGGTCAGTTTGCCGTCCTTTCGAACCAGATCCGTTACCATTTTAGAGTCGCCATCGGGCGTACCCATTATGGTTATTTCCCATTTCCCGGCAAAAAAATCGGTTGGGGCTGTGGCGGTGGTTTGGGAAAAGCCTTTGACGCAAATGCCAAGGAGAAAAATGAACAGGAATAGGCTTACTTTTTTCATTTTTGGTACTCGTTTAATTGTGAAACTAAATTAATTAATGTACTGAATGCTAGGCTATTATAACGCTAATTCTTTATTCTGTAATTTTTACAGGATAAAAGTAGTGAAAATTCTCTATTCTGTAAAAATTACAGAATAAATTTTATCTTTGATTTATGGATTCATTAGAAGAAGTCAATGACTTCGTCAAGAACGGTCATCAGCAGTATCTCCCTCATATCAGCCTCGACTCGGTCATTTTTGGGTACCACGATCAGCACCTGAAGATTTTACTCCTTAAGTGGAAAGGTATGAATGGGTGGGGATTACCCGGCGGTTTTATCCAGCGGAGGGAACCCATGAGTCAGGCCGCCAATCGCATCTTACAGGAGCGTACAGGTTTAGACCAGGTATTTCTTCAACAATTCCACATTTTTGGCGATTCGCCCTACCGGCTTCAGGAGCAAAGTCCCCAGGAGTTCACCAAAAAATATGGCCATGTTGTTGAGGACAGTTGGTTATTCGAAAGGACCCTGGGGATTGGCTACTTTGCCCTAGTCGATTATTCGAAGGTGAGCGTTCAGACGGACTTTTTCACTGACGATCACCAGTGGTGGGACGTCCTAGAAATTCCTACCCTTTTATTCGACCATAATGAGGTCGTCCAAAAAGCCTTAGCCACCCTTCGGCTCCAGATCTATCATCAGCCGATTGGCTACAACCTGCTACCCGAAAAATTCACGCTTAACGAAATCCACTCCCTCTACGAGACGATTCTGGGCAAAGAGCTGGACATACGAAATTTCGCTAAAAAGCTGGTGAGTCTGGGCATAGTCAAAAAACTGGACGAGCGTCGGGCTATTGGTCCTCATCGGTCTCCGTATCTGTATCAGTTTATGAAAGAAGCCTACGAAAATGCCTTGAAGCAGGGGCTTGTACATACCTACTAATGGCAACCAGCCCCGGCAGGCATTACACCGCCAGGTATACTAACGAGTAGAATGTGCTATGATGTGATGCGCCACCTTCCTGGCGCAATAACACCATGACTATTCCTGAACGATAAAACTCGCATTCGGATTTTCCTGCACCACAAACGTCCTGTCAAGGGTTTGGCTACCCGCCACCAGGGTTAACCGGTAGGTACCTGTACTCAAGCCAGCGAAGTCGAACTGCTGATTCAGCCCTTTTTGCAGGTTCACGGTTTCGGTGTAGAGAGCCCGCCCGGTAGCATCCTGAATCAAAAGCTGACCTTTCGTCTGTAGGGGTTGCACGAACAGTTTGATCTTGTGTTCAGGTGTCATGACAAGACGGGTCTGAGCGGCTTCGGGTTTGCCGGACTCAGTAGTAGTGGCGAACGATGCGGTACTGGCTACCAGACCCAACATCAGAAATAGTGCGTTTTTCATGGCTTTATGTAGTTGTTTATTTTCCTCATTTGACCGGTTCTTCGGTCTGCGACAGGACTCTTTTGCGGTCCGGTGAAACAAAGTTGCCAGGTTATTGACGGGGCAGAAAACAAAAGGCGATGAGCAACTACATTAGGTAGATGAGTGTGGACTATTAGGCGATGAATAACAGATTTCACTTAACGAAACCTCGCCTATGTCACTGGGTAAGAATAGTTTCCAGGAGCAAACCAAACCCCGAACTACTTTGTACACTATGGCCCATGGTGGGCAGCACCGTCACGCTCACCAGCGAAGGCAAATGCTCAACCGCTCTGTTTTGGGTGGTTTGATAAGGATACAGCTTGTCCTGAGCCCCAAGCACAACGTAAATAGGCGTTTGGATGCTTACCAACTCGTCGGTAGAGAGGGCCTGATGCCACCATTGAGCCGGAGCAAAAGCCCGTAAGTTATACACCTGAAAGTCCACCAGCAGCTGCTCCTGAGCCGGAGCAAGAGGTGGATCCAGTGAGCTGAAAACGGTCTCCCGAAGAAAAGACCGGACGGCGCGCTCCGAGGGCGATTGTATCGCCAGCCGGTAATATCGCAGTAAGGCCAGCGACAGCGAGAGGGACTGCAGGCCGGCGGGGTTGACCAGAATGGCTTTCTTAATTAATTCGGGAGCCATCCGGCAGGCCTTCAAACTAATCAAAGCACCCAATGCATGACCGATCAACGTAGCACGGGCGGTACCCAGCTGCTCGAGCACCTGCCTGGCCCAACAGCCGTATTCATCGGTTTGTAAGAGGGGGCTTAACCCGGCACTCAGTCCCGGCTGTCCGTTAATATCGACCAGACACAGTCGGTACTTTTTACTCAGTCGATTCAGATTCTGCCCCGTCAGCCAAACCAGTGAGCTGGCGTTGAAGCCGGGCAAAAAGATCAGGGTCTCGTATATACGACGCCGGGGGGTATGGACCCATACGCGGGTAGGACCCCAGTCGGTAGCCAGGGTGCGGGCTTGCAGGCTAAGGCCATTGAGCTGCTGGACCGCCTGGGCCCATTGGGTATTGAAACGGTCTGCTTCGGAAGAATCTTTATAACGCGAGTACATGGTAGCCTGGAGTATACATGTCGTCAGGGCTGGGCTAAAGATGAACAAAAAATGATTCCGGACTTGTTGGCCACCCGGGAAAAGGAGCACCTGAACAGATTGAAAACCCACCTGCGATGGCTTGCTCCCGAATCTTCTTCCCGTTGCCGCCCCTGCCCGGCGCGAGCGGGGTACATTACCCTGCTTTCATTATAAGATCATGGTAATCTTAGAATTATGCTAAATAACAGGTAAAATGAATTATCCATTTATACTTGCCGTTTTCCGCCAAACCTATTTAGTCTAGCAAGTAACTTATGGATGTAGACAAGTCGCGGACTTGGCGGAAGAAGTCTGTCCCCATTTTAGTGATCGAAGACAATCCCGATCACCAGTTGTTGATTGGGTACAGCATACGGGCTACGATGCCCCAGGCTGAACCCGTTTTTGTTTATACACCTACCGAAGCGCTGGCTCATCTGCACACGAGTTCGCCGAAAGCCTTCCCCAGTCTGGTGCTGCTGGACCTTTCACTGCCCGCCCTGGCGGATACGTCACCATGCCTGGATCAGGGCTGGCAACTGCTGAGTGAGTTGCGGACGTCTTATCCGAGGCTACCCATCATTGTTCTGAGTCACCATAATGAAAAAGCAGTATATGAAAAAGCCTATGAACTAGGGGTTCACTCGTATATAAACAAACCGATGGGGCTCGATGCCTGGGAAGCTTGTTTTGAAGTCCTCAATGCCTACTGGTTTGGCACCGTTCGATTACCCTCGACCCGGTAGCGCAAACAAATCATTATCCGGCACCTGGACAACTGGTGATCTTACGGGCAGACGTTTGCCTCATCCAGCCGTCCACGACCTGCTCGGGCGGACAGATGATAGAGCGGATAAGCAACTACAGGTTAATTGAATTTAGTAACTTTACCCGATGCAACCGACTGAAAGTCTCGAAGCGTTTTACCGGCATAAATTTAATACGCTGCCCGACACGCCACCGGCCAATACCGGACAGGTTAATGTATTTCGCCTGGAAGATTGTCTGGCCCCCACTACCGCACCAGTCCCCTACAGCCGACGGGATTTTTATAAGATCACGCTCATTCGGGGGCGTAATCTGTACCATTACGCCGATAAAAGCATTGAGATTGACGGGCCAACGCTGGTGTTTTTCAACCCGCAGGTACCCTATACCTGGCAAGCGGTATCGGGTGATACAACGGGTTTTTTCTGCATTTTCCGCGAAGCATTCTTCAGGGGGGCGTTCGACGTTGGCCTTACCGACCTGCCTTTGTTCCAGCCCGGGGGTAAACCAGCCTATACCCTAAATACCGACGAAGATGCCCAGGTTAGCGCACTTTTTGAAAAAATGCTGGCCGAGATTAATTCGGACTATGCGCTTAAATATGACCTGCTCCGAAACTACGTATCCGAACTGATTCATTATGCCCTCAAACGGCGCCCCTCTGATGTTTTGCATCAGCACCCCGATGCCCGATCGCGGCTGACGGCGATTTTTCTCGAACTGCTCGAACGGCAGTTTCCCATCGAGTCACCGGCCCGGCGATTTACCCTTCGCTCAGCGAGTGACTTTGCCCGCCAGCTCGCCGTACACGTCAATCACCTGAACCGTTGCGTGCGCGACACAACCGGCAAAACGACAACGGACCATATCGCAGACCGACTGGCCGGCGAGGCCAGGGCCTTGCTCAGGCACAGCGACTGGAACGTTGCCGAGGTTGGTTATAGTTTGGGCTTCGACGAACCGACCCACTTCAATTACTTCTTCAGAAAGCATACCGGCTTAACCCCTTCGGCTTTCCGGCGTGTTTGAATTTGGTAAGTATCGGCTTGAATTTGGTAACCTCACCCCTGACGGTCAGTCTACCTTTGTGCTTCTAAAACAAGCAACAGTATGGACAATCAACGCGTGTGGTTTATTACCGGTGCCTCTAAAGGTCTGGGACTTGAATTAGCTGGTCAATTGCTACGGCTGGGTCATCGGGTGGCGGCAACGTCCCGCCAGGTTGCCGAGCTACGTCGGAGCGTCGGCGTTGAATCAGCCGACTTTTTACCACTGGCGGTCGATCTGACAACGGAGACCAGTGTTAGTGAGGCCATCCAGGCCACCATTCGCCGGTTTGGACGGATTGATGTAGTGGTCAATAACGCGGGTTATGGTCAACTGGGTAGTCTGGAAGAACTCACCGACCGCGAATCCCGCGCCAATTTCGAGGTCAATGTGTTTGGGATGCTGAACGTGATCCGGCAGGTTATGCCCCAGTTGCGCAAGCAGCAGTCCGGGCATATTATCAACCTCTCTTCGGTGGGTGGTTTAACAGGCAATTTCCCCGGCTGGGGTGTTTACTGCGCCACCAAATTTGCGGTTGAAGGGTTATCCGAATCGCTGGCGGCCGAAGCGGCTCCGTTTGGCATTAAGGTAACCGTCGTGGCACCGGGCTATTTCCGAACGGAGTTTTTGTCGTCCGGTTCGTTGCTGGTTCCCCAAGGTCAACTGGATGCGTATACACTGGTCCGGCAGTCCGAGGCCGTTCACCAGGAACAAATCAGAGGAAACCAGCCCGGTGACCCCGTGAAGGCAGCAGCGGCCCTGATTCAAATTGCCGCTGCGCCCAACCCGCCCCTTCACCTGCTGCTGGGTCAGGATGCCTACGATATGGCTACCGGGAAAATCAAGGCGTTGCAGGCTGATATGGCGCAATGGAAGGCGCTGACAGTAGGTACCGGTTTTGCCGAGCCAGCTACCGCCTAACAGGGTAAAGCGTGTATGGCTGCACCGAAGACGATTTGCCATGCACGCTTGTAGCCGGGTAAAAGGCTGATGGAGCAACTCCTGAGTAACAACAATCCGGCGCTGAAATGCCGCAGTCGAAGCATTCATGGCCCGGCCCAGCCACCTGCTGAGCCATGATTTGGCAGAGCCGGTTTAAGAGGGGAATTTTACTTACTTTGCGGGTAGCCACTAACAACCGAAAAAAGTAATTCCCAACGCCTGTTTCCCGACCCATATGGCCGAATCAGCCCCTACCCAACCAACACTTTCAACCGATCAACAGGAAAAATTGCGGGAGCTGACGGCTCAAAGCTGGAACCTCGAACTGGTTATTTCGGGCGCGGCTTTATTTGCTGTTTTGCAGTTACCCGACCTGCTCGATCAGGCATTCGATTACTTCCGGTATAATTTCATGACCAGTATGGCCGGCGCACAGGGGATGTTGCCGTTGCTGGCCTATAGCCTGATGAAGGCCATGTGTTATGTGCTTTTTTTAGCCTTCCTGACCAATTTTGTGATGCGGGCGTTTTGGGTAGGGCTCGTCGGTTTGCTCGCCGTTTATCCAACAGGTATTCATTACGACCGGATTCCCTTCTCAACGCCCTACGCCCAGAAGCGGATGGCTACCGACCTGGGGCCACTCGACCGGTATATTCTGCGGCTCGACCAGCGGTGCAACATTATTTTTGCCGTTGCTTTTCTGTTTGTCATATTCCTGATCGTTGTTGCCCTTTCTTATGTCATTATTCTGCTGATTTCGGCTATTGTCCGGCCAATGATCCCGCCTGACATCCGGCATATTATTGAACTTTCCGCCTACGCACTCTTTATACTCTACTTCATTACCAGTATTGTACTGAGTTTGCCAACCGTTAAAGCGCACCCGACCGGCGAGCGGCTCCATTATCAACTTACGTCTGTCGGAAAGTTGGTATACTGGGGTATGTACCCCCCTTTTGGATTCCTTGTCAACACCTTCTTCAGCCACCTTCCCTTTAAAAAAATCGTACGGGCTATGGGGCTATTCATGGTCCTTTTTATTGTGGTGATTGTGGTTGAGCTTCTGGCCAATATGTCGCGGGTTGATCGGCGAATATCGTTTAACCAACGGCATTTGTACTCAGCCCGGCTCGATAGCCTGTTCAGCAACCCAAACACCTACGACGACCAACTGCCGGATGGTGAGTACGTTTCGGCGGCAGCCATTCAGTCCGACGTAATCCGTGAACCATTTATCCGGCTCTTCGTCGCCTATCCCAAAGCCCTGGATACGCTCCTGACGCAACTAGCCAAAGAGCCCGTCTGGAACGACACACTGCCCAGAAAGGAAATACGCCGTCGGTTTGCCGAATGGAGCCATGGGCAGATGAGTAACCTGATGCACATCACCGTCAACGACTCGGTCTATCGTCGCCCGGATTTGTTGTTCACGCAACGGGGTAGCCAGCAGCAGCGCGGCTGGAAAACGGTACTGATCCCGGCTAATCTCAAAACCGGCAAAAACACGATTCGCATTAGCCTCAAACCCGACTCCCTGGCCAAACCTCAGGAAATAACAACGATTCCATTCTGGTATGTACCGGATAAATAGAAACGAGAAAAAAACGTCTCCTATCTGGTGCAGAAAGAGCGCGCCAACGCCTGGCAATACGGCGGTCGAAGCCTGCATGGCCCCGTCATCTACTAACCCACGCAACTGTCCGACCAGGTACCTTCCTGCTTAGGTTAGGCAGGAACGGGTGCAGTATGTCGTCCTGAAACTAAGTGATTGCTGCCCGCGATACAGGCTAGCTTCCTTTAGATACGGTGGCGCTTTTTGAACTGGATCGGGTTTTCGCCGGTAATACGCCGGAAGATCTTGTTGAAGTAGGATAAGCTCTCGAAGCCACAGGCCATACTCGCTTCGGTGACCGTATGATTCGACAGCAACAGGTTCTGGGCCTGGTTGACACGATATTGGTTGACAAACTGAGTGAAGGTCAGTTGGGTCATTCGCTTGAAATAACGACAGAAAGCGGCCTCCGTCAGATTCGCCAGAGCGGCTACTTCGGGAATATCGATTTTCCGGGTATAGTTCTCTGCAATAAACTGGTTCACCCGTTTAAGTCGCAGTTGCTCGCTGAGGTTGTAGGCATTGGTGACCGCCTTACCCTGCAACGAACTGGACTCGGTACTGACGGCCAGTGTTTTGAAAATGAATAGCAGTTGCAGTAATCGCTCGAAGGGAGGCAGTTGAGCTAATTGCTTGAGTTGCTGGCCAACGGTTTGTTTGGTCTGCCCGTAAAAGGATACGCCCGAACGGGCCCGCTCAAAAAGTCCCGCAATAGCCTGACATTCCGGAGCCTGCCAGAAGGCCGTACCCAAAAAATCGGCCTTAAGCTGGACGACCACTTTCTGGTGTTCGGTTTTTACGCCATAATCGAAATTCAGGTGTGGAATATTGGGGCCAATAAACACCAGATCGCTGCCCTCATAGCGCGAGATATGCTCACCAACGTGGCGCGTACCGTTGGCTCCCTCGATGTAGACAATTTCGTATTCAGGATGGTAATGCCACAGAAAAACATCGCTCAGCTGGGGGGTCAGCAGCAAGTGAAAGGAGCTGTCGCTATCCGGGTGAATTTCTTCGAACTGGATCTTCATCGGTCCTGGTTTTTGCTTATATCTAGCATAAATGGCTGGCAAACGCCCAGGCAAGAGCAATATAGTGCAAATAACGGCAAGTATTGTACTAACAGCTCAGGGTAGTCCACACCTAACTTTGTTGCAACAAAAACTTCTTTAAATACTACCAACAACATGGAAGCAACAAAGACAATGGCCCCGACAATGATTCCCGATAACGCCCACAAAGACATTCCGGGCAACCCATCGACAGCTACCAGTAGCTCGATCAAGCTGAGCGATCGAAGCAACCCCGACGGCGGGCCTCAGAAGCCTTTGCGGGTGCTATCGGAAGAAGACTGGCAATTTTGGATCAACAATGGCTACATCGTTATCAAAAATGCGGTACCGAAAGAAAACGCCGAGCGGCTGGCTAAATTCGTTTGGGAATTTGAAGAGAAAGACCCCAACGATCCCTCCACCTGGTATGCGCCACCCCGCGCTGAGATGAAAATGAAAGAACTGGCCGGCAATGGCATGGTCGAACTCTACAACCATCAGCTTGAATGGGATAACCGGCAGTATCCCCGCGTTTATGACGCGTTTGTCGATATCTGGGGCACCGAAAAACTCTGGGTAACCATTGACCGGGCCAATCTGAACCTACCCCTTCGCCCCGAAGACACGTTTAAAGGATTTATTCACTGGGATTACGACCCCGAAACCAAACCGCAAAACGTACAGGGTGTACTGGCGTTAGCCGATCAGACTGACGAGAACATGGGGGGATTTCAATGTATCCCTGAACTCTTCCGTACGTATGACACCTGGAAATTAACCCAGCCCGCCGACCGGGATCACTTCAAGCCAGACACTACTGGTTTTGACCTGGTGAAAGTGAAGATGGAAGCCGGTGATTTACTGATCTTCAATAGCGCCCAGCCGCACGGGATTCGCCCCAACCGCTCGGCCGATAAAGTCAGGATTGCCCAGTACATTTCCATGATGCCCGCCCAGGAAGATAATCAGGCATTACGCGAGTGGCGCGTTTCCTCCTGGAGAGAACGGCAGGCTCCGGAAGGGTATGCGTTTCCGGGTGATCCCCGCAACTGGGAAAAAGAGCGATACCAAACGGCTGAGCTAAGTCCATTGGGCCGTAAACTGCTGGGCCTCGACTCGTGGGAGAATTGATAGGCTGCCTGCCCCCATAACCACAACCCTCAACAACGGCGTAGTCATGCCCTTGCCGGGATTAGGCGTATACGATATCTATGGCAAGGATGCTGAACAAACCGTTGAGTGAGCGTTGGTAATTGGCTATCAGTTATTCATGACTTACCGGCTGGGCTACCATGACACGCTGGCCCATCAACACGAACGTACCTGAATCGTTTGCGCGTTTGGAGCGCAGGTGGCCCAACTAGTGTCCACGTCAAAACTGCTGATACCAGTCAAAACTCGCTTGAACGATCATCTCTTTGTTGGCCCGTAGGTAGCTCAAATAGGCCTGAGCTACCGGTGAGAATTGTTTGTCTTTGTGCCAGATGAGCATCCAGGACGTTTGAAGGGGTAAACCCTTGATCGGGATGATCTGTAATTCGTTCGTCAATAGTTCGTTCTTGATTCCGATCAGGGGCATAACGGAATAACCCAGCCCTGCCAGCAAAGCCTGTTTGACCGCTTCGTTTGAGGTGAGTTCCAATCGCTTACGCACCACCAGTTGATGATCAGTAATAAACGTTTCCATTATAGATCGGGTGCCGGAACCGTTCTCCCGGTAGATGAGCGGGAGCTTCTCCAGTTGCCCGGGATCATCGCTCAGCAGGGATGAATCGTCGAGTCGACGCCCCACCAGATACAGCTTGTTTGGCATAAGGTCTAGTTGTTGCACATTCAGTTGCTGGGGCAGAATGGACACCAACGCGAAATCAACTTCATTTTTAGCCAGACTGGCAATTACCTTTTGCCGGTTCGTCACGTCCATGACCAGTTCGAGACCTTCATGCTGGCGCATAAAGCCCGACAGAAAGTAAGGCATCACATACTTGCCCGTCGATACGACCGACACCGTTAGCCTGCCATACAATAGCCCTTTGTGGGCCAGAATCCGATTATTGATGGCATGCGTTTCTGTCAGAATCTTTTCGGCAGCCCGGGCAATCTCCCACCCAAAATCAGTCAGGTAAATTCGTCGGCTAATGACCTCTGTCAGAGGAATCTCGAATTGATCCTGAAAGTTTTTCAACTGGATAGAGACCGCAGGCTGCGTTAGATGTAACTCTTCAGCGGCCCGTGTAATGCTTTGGGTTTGCGAGATTTTGAAAAAGACATGCAGTTGGTGTAGCGTGTAGTTCATAAATAATCTTTATGCTAATCATCAAATATATAAATTATTACTTATAACAAGCCGCCTGCACCTTTGCAACGAATTCATACACAAAAAACGTAAATGACACGAATTACCGTAGCAAAGGGTGATGGGATCGGCCCTGAGATCATGAATGCCACGCTCGCCATTCTACAGGCGGCTGGTGCCCAACTGGAAGTGGATGAAATCCAGGTTGGCGAACAGGTTTATCTGGCCGGCAATATGTCTGGTATCTCCAGCGAATCATGGGATATTATTCGGCGCAACAAGGTCTTTCTGAAAGCGCCCATCACTACCCCGCAGGGAGGAGGCTACAAAAGCCTTAATGTTACCATCCGGAAAATGCTGGGACTTTATGCCAATATCCGGCCCTGCATGAGTTTGCATCCGTTTGTAAAAACCAAACACCCGGGCATGGATCTGGTCATCGTTCGTGAAAACGAAGAAGACCTGTATGCCGGGATCGAGCATCAGCAAACCGATGAAGTCATGCAATGCCTGAAGCTGATCAGCCGGCCGGGTTGCGAAAAAATCGTACACTATGCCTTTGCTTACGCCCGTCAGTATAAGCGTCAAAAGATCACGTGCTTTACCAAGGATAACATCATGAAACAGACCGATGGCCTGTTCCATCGGGTATTCGATGAGATAGCCCCGGCTTATCCTGACCTGCAAAACGAACATTGGATTGTGGACATCGGGGCCGCTAAACTAGCCGACACGCCCGAAGCCTTCGATGTAATTGTGATGCCAAACTTATACGGCGATATACTGTCGGATGTGGCGGCTCAGATTGCGGGGTCGGTTGGGTTGGCTGGCTCGGCAAATATTGGGGAGGAATGTGCCATGTTTGAAGCCATTCACGGCTCAGCACCCCGGCGGGCGGGCCAGAACCTGGCAAACCCATCGGGCTTGTTGCAAGGGGCCATTATGATGCTCAATCACCTTGGCCAGACCGAGGTGGCCCAGCGCGTACAGAATGCCTGGCTCAAAACCATTGAAGATGGCGTGCATACCTATGACATCTATAAAGAAGGAATCAGCCAGCAGAAAGTAGGCACAAGCGAATTTGCCCAGGCGGTCATTGCGCGGCTTGGCCGGCAACCTGTTACGCTTAAGGCTGTATCCTATGCCGGCTCAAAGGCGCTCGAACTGCCTGCCTATCAGCGCAAACCAGCGGCTTCAAAAGACCTGCTTGGCGTCGATGTGTTTGTCCACTGGCCTGGTAGCGACCCCAATGAACTGGCCAGCCTGGTCAGCCAGATTTCTACGCCGGAATTACCGCTGAGCATGATTACCAACCGGGGCATAAAAGTGTGGCCCAATGGGTTCAGAGAAACATTTTGCACCGATCACTGGCGCTGTCGTTTCCTGACTGAAGCTAACGAACCCATTGATAAACAAGGCATTGTCCAGATTCTGTCAAAAGCGGCCGAGCTCACGATAGACACCGTCAAAACCGAAAACCTCTACGCCTTTGACGGAAAGCGGGCCTTCTCCATGGGGCAGGGACAATGATGTCGATCTGGTACCGACAATGGGCGGCTCCCCGTCAATTATTTATTCATTCGATACTCATCACCGCTATGCAACTCCAATTAATTAACGGGCATTTCAGCCCACAGGAAGCTGTCGACATTCTAACCAAGATGACGAATGTCAAAGTTAGCTACCATGAACAGCAGATTAGTGCCTCTGATGCGGAAGAGGACGTGAAATACCGGGAGAAGCGCATCAAGGATTTGCAGCGAAATCTACAGGAAGCCCGCCAGGCTATCGCTCAAAGCAGTCAGCCAAGGGTGAGCTTAAAGGCAGACATCATCGTGACCATCAACCCGACTCCATCATGATCAATGGACAAAGGAACCACCCGTAAGCTACAGCATCAGGCAGTTTAGGGGGTTCACCGGTTCGCTCCTCCCATTTTCACGAACCGTTATTGTCCAGCAAAGGGTCAAATCCTGCTCTCATTGAACTCGTAGCAGGCTACAAATCGAAGGCTCGTTTCAGAACAAACCGGCAGGCAATTTCGTCCACGAAAACGCCCCGTTTTGCCTGAAACGGCCTTTATTTTCTTACCAGTGGGTCCCTACAATCCGTTGCATACCCTATGATTGTAGGGTATTGACTGATACTACCCCATCCCCCGGCGATTTTGCCCATAGAGTAGCATTAATTGCCTGAACCGCCTGTAATTTGTTGGCGTACCAGGCATTAACGACCAACGCTACTTAAGCCAGTTTCTTTTATCACTCTTTTTTTCATTTGCTACGGCAGTTGCATCTGCCCAGCCTCTGTACACAGTAGAGGATGGTCAGACAGCGTCAACCAGCGCATACGCCCTGCTGCCCGATTATGGCTGTACACTGGATAATGTAAGGACCGATACGGGCCTGCGGTTGGTAGCCGGTGATTCGCTCCACCCTGCCACTAATTGCTTTTTGAAGACAGACTAACTGAACAATCGACTCTCCTATTCTACCTCTCTTGTAAGCGCGTTACGCTGTTCCTGACAACGTCAGGAATGGGCAACTGACTGATTACTAAAACGCACCTGAAAAGTAACTCTATCAAACTATTGTATTAATAGTAAATTCAACAGAACTTGTGGGCGAGAACGGTATACCGCACGAGCCGTTTTGCATCCTTCCTCTTAAAATGAAAAGGTTGATGTTATTCATCGTTGGATGTCTCTGTGGAGTACTTTCCCGCCCTACATACGCGCAGACCACTCTCCTCCCGGATTCGCTGGCTCAGGCACCCGACACAGTACGATCCTGGACCCTGCGTCAGCTGGGCGATTCGCTGATCCGTGTTGGTCAGCTGAACACGGCCAAGCAGGCATTCGAAGAGGCTTTTGCTCTGTCGAAACGCATCAACAAACCGAATGATCTGGGTACCTCTTACCGGGGACTAGTACTTGTCCAATTTAATTATTAGAATAATCTGATTTATTCATAGGATTGACCTGCTCATACCATCGTTTGAGTTTATCTTCAGCCGTAGCCACCGTGAAACTC
>NZ_VFIA01000034.1 GCF_014282275.1 Spirosoma utsteinense | reverse complement strand
GATTGTTTAGTGTTGTCTGGTCGGCTTCCGACAGGACGAACGGGGTAGCGATTTGGCCCATGCCACAAAGCTAATTATTTTGCTCTAACCTCTATTTTGGAAGAGTACTAGTCTCCATGCGTTTCTAATAAACCGAACTTTCTTATGTGTATATTTTGTTATTAGAAACAGTCTATTTTATATTAATATAATTATATAAATAACAACAATTTAGGCTTTAGTTTACATGATTAGGAAGATTATATAAAAATCTATGGATTATATAGAATTTAAATAAGTGCAATAATTTTAATCTCTTTTTAATGTCTTCCTTACTTAACGCAAAAAGTTACTTTATTTTGCCATTAAATGTATACCTATTAAAGGTTGAATAAATCAACACCTATTTCATATTATAAGTTAAATATCATCAAAATAAGTATATAAAATTTGTTCATATTAATTTTTGCAGTAACCTGTTTTTTGACAACTCTATTCAAGTAACAGGGCAACTATTTTTAATGCAAATCGTTTAGGCAAACGGATTGTTTTTTTCGATTGCTCAATTTATACGTGATAAGTCCAACTATAGATTCGTAGCTAATTTTGTAGAGTAGACAGCTTTGCTGATCATCCACTTCTGCCAACGTGTTGAACCGCCCGGTGGCCCGGCCCGATTTGGAAAAGTGAACGATCAGCAAACCTGAACTAGTAAAGAGCCTATTCATCCAATTGCAGCCCCCATTCAGGGCGACCCCTATAACGGCTTGCTCACAAATGGGCCGCCCTGAATGGGTCGCCCTTACGGGGCTGGAGCATTTTGAGGTCGTTTAGTCCTATTGACAGGACACCCCTACCGGGGTTAAACCGCGCCTGCCTTATCTATAATTCACAGTGGGCAAAAATCTTTATAGACTTACGCACCAATCAATACCCTTCATACCTGGTACCAGCTGGACCTTCGTAACTCTTTCGGCTATTGCCAGCGGATTTTCTATACAATCAGGTGCCGTCTGTAAAACCATACACGTAGCTATACTTTTTAGTAACTAACGTGAACTAATCAAGCAAGCAGAATCAAATGGCACTTTGTTTGTCATGGCTCCGGCCACCCGGTCCGAGGTACGAGGAATCTTCGGAGATGGCTAGTAAAACCACGCTTATCCGAAGATTCCTCGTTCCTCGGACCGGGTGGCCGGAGCCATGACAAATCACCGACTGAAAATAATGTAATTTAATTTTGCTTGATTATTATGAACTGGCGTAAACAAAATTGAATAAACCTCAACTAGTTTACTGTCAATAATTTATCATTAAAATTTCCATAGTTCACGTTAACTAATAAAGGCCCGGTCAGTACTGACCGGGCCTTTATTAGTTACTACGGCTAACCGCTTAATTGCCGTTGATCACCTTGACCGTCTTCGACTGGCCAGGTATACTGACCCGCAGCAAGAGTAAGCCCACCGATTGACGACCAATAGCAAACGTATGGTGCTCAACCGATGCAGCCTGCCGGATCTGCTGCGAACTGATTGCCTGACCATTTCCATTGGTCAAACTCAGATCGAGCGACTGACCGGCAGCGCCCCGTACCTCAATGGTCACGTATCCGTTCTGAGCCGGATTACCCAGCACCCGAACATCCAGTTCAGACTCGACCGACGGACGAGCCCCCAAACGACCGCTTCCACCTGCGCAGGCGGTCAGCCAGTTGTAGGTAAAGCTGGCTTCCCCTGCGGTACCCGTCTGGGTCGCTTTGAGGGTGATACTTGGGTTGTCGGTATAAAGATTGAGCGTGTAAGGCCCTGCTGCTGTGGTGGGCGATAGCTCGTTGACCACCGAGAAACTAATGGGCTGACCGCTCAAGCCCGCGTATCGGGGCGTAAAGCTCACTTGCCGCTGACCCGCCGTGACCGTCACGCAGCTTACCGTCATGACACCCGTGATCGAGAACGGACCACCCGGCACTACGACCGAAGCCGAACTCACCGTCAACACGAAGCTCGTACTCACCGACAGACTCCCCGGATCAGTGGCCTTTACGGTTACCGTAGACACCCCCGATACCGACGGCGTACCGCTGATGGTGGCCGGAGCGGTGAAGCTCAGACCCGCCGGTAAACCGCTCACCGAATACGTCAGCGCGTCGCCGTTGGGGTCCGAGAAGGCGTTAGCCGGAATCATGTACGTGAAAGCCTGACCCACTGTGGCCGACTGGGCCGGAATGCCAGCGGCTACTATCGGTGCCTGGTTGACGGGGGGCGTTCCTCCCCCATTACAAGCCGCCAGCCAGTTGTAGACGAAGCTAGCCTCACCCACCGTACCCGTCTGGGTGGCCTTCAAGGTAATACTTGGGTTGTCGGTGTAGAGATTGAGCGTATAAGGCCCTGCTGCCGTGGTAGGCGATAGCTCGTTGGCAACCGAGAAGGTGACTGCCGCACCGCTCAGACCAGCGTACCGGGGCGTGAAGCTCACCTGCCGCTGACCCGCCGTGATCGTCACGCAGCTTACCGTCGTGACACCCGTGATACTGAAGGGGGCCGTTGTTCCCGCCGAACTCACCGTCAGTACGAAGCTCGTGCTCACGGATAAACTACCCGGATCAGTGGCCCTCACCGTTACGGTAGACACCCCCGATACCGACGGGGTGCCGCTGATGGTGGCCGGAGCGGTGAAGCTCAGACCCGCCGGTAAACCACTCACCGAATACGTCAGCGCGTCACCGTTAGGGTCCGAGAAGGCATTAGCCGCAATCACATACGTGAATGCCTGACCCACTGTGGCTGACTGCGCCGGAATGCCAGCCGCTACCACCGGTGCCTGATTGACGGGGGGCGTGCCTCCCCCGTTACAGGCCGCCAGCCAGTTGTAGGTAAAGCTAGCCTCACCCGCCGTACCCGTCTGGGTTGCTTTGAGGGTGATGGTTGGGTTGTCGGTGTAGAGCGTCAACGTGTAAGGTCCCGTGGCTGTGGTGGGCGATAGCTCGTTGACCACCGAGAAGCTGATGGGCTGACCGCTCAGACCCGTGTACCGGGGCGTAAAGCTCACCTGCCGTTGACCCACCGAAAGCGTTACACAACTCACTGCCGTTACGCCCGTAATACTGAACGGGGCCGCAACCGCTTCGGTCACCGTTACACTGACCGTTCCGGATACCGTTTGGGACGTTGGTGCCGTAGCATCCTGCGCAACTACCGTAAACGTTTGAACACCGGTCGTCAGACCCGATACCACCGCCGTATTGCCTGTAGCCGTGATTGATCCGGGACCCGTGAACGTATAGGTATAGGGCATGGTACCACCCGATACCGTTGCCGACAGCGTTGTGGTTCCCGTCGTCAGAATTGATGCGGGGGTAGCAGAGGCTACCAGCGTCAGCGCCGTAACCGGCGCGACGAACTGGCTCAGATCGAAACGGGCCACAACCGGATTGTGGTCGGACGTCGTGTTGCCGTAGTTTGGAATGCTGAATGGCTGAAGCACATAAGCTGAATTGCTAACGTATGCTTTAGCCAGTTCACTCGATGCGATAATATGATCGATAAAGCTGGCCGAGGAGTTGAACGTCGAACAGCCTTGGTTTTCGAGCGGCAGCGTAATCGCCGAATAGTTAGTCACATCGGTCACAAACGACTGGTAGGATGACTCTTTCCCGGTGGCGATCGAGCCGTTCAGCTTATCGTTGTAATCACCCAGTATGACAACCTTGGCATCAGCGTACCTGGTGTCCAGTTCTGCTTTCAGATCGATGATGTCCTGCTTCCGACGGTTATAGTCGGCCGTGGCACTGCCCGATTTAGCGTGTAGCGCGACTACGTGGATTTTTTCTGTTTTTCCGTCGATGGTCACGTTGGCAACGAACAGGAACGGCAGCCGACCCGACGACCAGTTGTTGTCGCTGGGGTAGTTGTACTTGTCGGCCAGCAGGGCCTTGGTTTCCGCTAGTACGGGCGTAACGGTAGCCGTGTTGTAGATGACGCAGACCTTCTGGGCCAGACGGGTTGGACCAAAGACGGTTCCACCCGATGGCGTCTGGTCGCATTCGTTCTGGAAGTAGTACGAAAACTTGTCCGAACACACATAGCTGTAACTACCCGGCATGGCTTTCACCGCAGCATCCAGGCGGTTGATATCGCTGATCTCCTCGGCAGCAATGATATCGGCATTTAGTTTGGTCAATACCGTCGTGGCGTTAGTTTGCTGCAACAGCTCATTGGTCGGGCCAAAATTATCATAAGTCAGTGTCGTACCGCTAGGGCAACTGATCGTACCGGCGTCGGCCCCGAAGAACTCAAAGTTCCAGGCGACAATATCCAGCGTTTTGTCAGAACCCAGCGCAGGACTGCTACCCACGGTACAGGTCAAATCTGACGCCGGTGTCGTGCCGGGAACATCGGCCAGGATACGGGGCTGGAGTTGCAGTCCATTCGTGCCGGGCGTCGTCGCACCTGAAACGAACCGATCGGCGATACCCGTTACGCTCACTGGATTGGTCGGACGACCCGCGCCGGCCAGGGGTGAGTTCGCGCTGATCCGCAACGTACCCGACTGGCCGCCCGCTGTGATGGTGTAGCTGGTCCCTCCCGTAAAGGTGGGCGTAGCGGGGGTGATTGTGGCGTCGGCGACGCTTACCAGCCGCCCCTGATAGGCCGGTAACTGATCGGGCGTAATAGCAACCGGCATGACCATCCGATTGGCAACCCCCGTTACGACGGTAAAGGTGTTGACACTCGCGGTGATCTCGGTATACCCGCTAAACACGGAAACGGGACCGCTGGCCCGAACAGAATCCCCCAGTTGAACGAGACCCGACAGGTCGGTGCCGCTGGGACCGCTATAGATCACGATCCCTCCCGTTGCATCCTGGATGTACAGCTGACGAGCGCCCAGTTGGTTGGTTACCGTTACCCGGCCCGCTACCGTAAAGGACTGACCTATGCCTACCCGCGCGGTAGAGATCGGCGTTGCACCTGTCGTACTGACCGTGCCGCTTACGGTAACCACGGCGGTCAGGCTACCCGAACGGTTGGTGATGGTCCCACTGACGGCCCCTCCGGCCGTTCCGCTCAGCCGGGCATAGACCACGGCCGATGTCGTCGACGAGGGTAAGGTCAGGGTAGCGCCAAAGCCACTGCCCGGGGTCTGGCTGACATCGACACCGGTCGACGCCGACACCGAAATGCCATCCGTCAGGTTGGCTGCCGTTAAGGTATATGCCTGCACGGCCGACGGTGTTCCTTCGGCGGTTGTGTAGCCTGTCAGGGTCGTTGGTGCTGCCGTTAGCACAGGCGCGTTGGGCGCGTTTATCTGCCCGCTGACCGTCACCGGCGCAACCAGCGTTGCATTGGCGGTATGCGTAATCGTACCCGAGAATGCTCCCGTTGGCGTAGCCGCCGTCAGACGGGCATAAATAACCTGCGACAGGGCACTAGCCGAGGTTGGCAGCGAGAGCATAGGCGTGAAAGAACTGTTATCGGTACTTAGTTCGATACCCGCCGTTGCCGATACCGAGACGGGGTCGGCACTGAGATCACTGCCAGTCAGGGTATAGGTTTGCGTATTCGACACCGTTCCCTGCCCCGCCACAAACCCGGTCAGGGCCGTTGTACTGGTAGAAAGCGCGGCAACAGGTGTGCTGGCGCTGGTAACGCTCGACCAGCTGGTTCCAATTTGTAGTTTATCGACCCGCAGGGTTGGCGCGTTGGCTGCCGTACCCTGCCGCAACGCGATTGAACCAGCATTGGCCAGATCGGCGACTACCGATGTAGTCGATACGGACGGGGTTGGCTCCGCCTGTCCCGGCGTCGGCTGAATGAACAAATCAACCAGATCATTAGTAGCGCCAGCCACGAAAGTGTACTTCAATACGACCAGATACGTCGTGTTGAGTGAGTAAACCGTAGTGCTGTAGACTGGTCCGGCCGCATCAGTGCCTTTGGATAGTCCCAGCAGAAAGCCGCCCGTTGTACTTTTGACGAAAACACGCCCAATAAAGGTTGTTCCGATCGTACTGGGTCCGAGGTGCAGGAAATAATCACCTGTTGCCTGAGCAGCAGCTACATTTATCAAAAACGAAGCATAAACCGATCCGCTCGTCTGTTGCGTGAACTGCCGGTTTACGTCTTCCCCCGCAGTCGTCAGGCCCACTGAACCTCCGGCTGTCGCTATGCCGCTATAAGTCAAACCGGGTGCTGTTGCCTGAATCGTGTTCGTACCGGCTCCACTATGAGCCGCCCAACCGCCCTGCGCCGTCAGTGAATACGGCAATGTTGTTGCGGTGAAATCATCCGTTAATAGCTGCGCCCAGCCACTGTGAGCGCATAATAGTGCCATCAACCAGGCCCCTAGTTTGATGGTCTTTCGTAGTTGTTGATTCATGAGATTGTAGATTAGTCTTTCCAGACAAATCTACAATCTCTTCAGTAGTATAACATTATCTACGTGTTACTATATGGTTAGTCCACCTTCTGCACAATTAAATTCACACTTAAGCATTGAATAGTTATATTATCTTAATTATTAGTCCACTAATTCCAGAGGCTACAACGACAAGTGGCCCCAGCTTACATAAGCTGGGGCCACTTGTCGTTGTAGCCTCTTAGGTTGGAAGAAACGGAAAACCGGTAGTTAATTCAAATGGGGCATGTTGTTGGCTAACTGCCGCCGGACAGAACTCCACCGCCGACGGGAAACGGGCAGTACATCACCGGTAGACAAGTGGACGAGGCCACCCGTTTCCGTGCGCTCCAACCGCTCGACGTACCGGCGGTTGACGACGCAGTTCCGGTGTAGCCGGATGAACCACTCATTAGGTAATTTAGGAGAATAGTATTTCAGGGTGCGCGGCATCAGCATCCGGCGCCCGTCTACCCAGTTCAGCCAGCTATAGTTAGCGACAGCCTGTAGGTAAACAAGATCAGCTACTGAAAACGACTGGCGACCTGTCTCGCGCAGATATAATTTAAGGGGAGGCCAATCAGTTGGGAGCGTACGGGCCGAAACGGAGGCAGAAGAAAAATAAGTCATCAGCGTTTAGCAATAGATGGTATGTGTCGTTGTGTAAACCTATTATGACACAATACTAATCCCATTGACGGCCAGCCGCTTGCTCTTACGTAACAAAGCCTATAAAATTTGTAACATCCGTTGTAAACAGTAGCTACGTATGTGTGAACGGTTCAAATATCAATGTAAAATATATACTAAATAGACTTATTAATGAAAATAGGAAGATATTCCAGCGGATCAACAGAGCTTCTCAGCCCCGCTGGTCAGCTACTTCGTGGCGGCTTTTTTCGATGAAATCCGATGGGGTCATGTGGTATTGCTCCTTGAATACTTTAGAGAAGTAGGCAGCCGTATCGAACCCTACCCGGTCGGCGGTTTCGGAGACGGAAGCCCCCGTCAGCAGTAGTTCGGCGGCCCGGTTCAGCCGCACGACCCGGATCAGTTCATTGGGCGTCATACCGGTCATGGCCTTGATTTTCCGATTCAGATGCATCCGGCTCATGCCTACGACATTCGCCATCGGCTCGACCCCGAACGTTGAATCATCCAGCCGTTCTTCAAGTATGGCATACACCCGATTCATGAACTCATCATCAGGCGAGTGACTGACAGTGGGTAGATGGCCCTCCCGCAGCAATTGGGAACGGTAATGCTGTCGGCTACGCTGCTGCTGTTCGAGTCGGTTTCTGACGCGGCCCAGCAGTTCGTCAACCTGGAAAGGCTTGTTTATGTAATCGTCAGCGCCAGCGTTCAACCCTTCTATGCGGCTTTCCAGGGCGGTTTTGGCCGTCAGGAGCAGAATAGGAATATGGCTCGTCAGGGGATTGCCTTTCAGCTGACGGCACAGCTCGTAGCCGTTCAATTCGGGCATCAGCACGTCGCTGATAATCAGGTCCGGCCCGTCGGTCAGGGCCGCGTCGACACCGGCCCTTCCGTTATTTACCCGGCGCACCTGCCATATCGGGCTTAATATACTGACCACATAATCGGCAATATCATTATTATCCTCGACCAGCAACAACCGCTGTGCTCCCTCATTGACGGAGAAGTCGGCAGCGCTATCCAGTGTGGCATGGGGCTGGGGGCCGGTCGTGACGGCCGAAGCCAGCGTAGCATGGGCCGGTCGGCAGGGTAACTCAACAACAAAGGTGGTACCCAGACCCGGGCGACTTTCTACCTCCACACTGCCTTGCATCATATCGACTAACTCCTTTACCAGCGCCAGCCCAATGCCTGACCCGCCAACGGCCCGGTCGCTGATGGCATCGGCCTGATAAAACCGGTTGAAGATGCGTGGCAGTTCGGCCGTATCGATCCCCTCTCCCGTATCGGTTACCGTCAGCCGGATCAGTTCGTCAGGCTCCTGCTGGGAGTCTTCACTCACCACGCCATTCGTCTGAGGCAAGGCCATGACCGATACAATGATGGAGCCGCCCTCGCCGGTAAACCGAAGGGCATTGGCCACCAGATTATTCAGAATCTTCTCGATCTTGTCGCCATCAAACCAGTAGTTGGGGCTGATCAGCAGGGAATGGACCTGTAGACGAACCTGTTTCCGGCGGGCTTCCTCCTCGAATACCCGCGCCGTACGGTCGACAAAATCGGCCAGATCGCCGGGGGTTGGCGTTACCGTCAGACTCCCGGCTTCGAGTTTGGCCAGGTCGAGCAGTTCGTTGATCAGCCGCAGCAGCCGGTTCGCGTTCCGGTAGACCAGCGCCAGTCGATTCTGATGCTGTGGATCTGAAATCTCCTGAAGCAGTTGCTCGATCGGGGATAGAATGAGCGTTAGCGGAGTTCGGAACTCGTGGGTGATATTGGCAAAGAACCGCGATTTGATCTCATCCAGGTTCTTGAGCTGCACCGACTCCTGTTCACGAAGCTCCATTCGGCTCGTCAGCCGGATACGGTTGATCCGAATCCGCAGAAACAGCGCAATGGCCCCCAGCAACAGCAGAACATACCCAATATAAGCCCACCACGTCCGCCAGAGGGGTGGCTCCACCACCACTTGAAGCTGACGGGTATGCGGACTCCACACCCCCGACGTGTTCGACGCGTTGACCACGAATGTGTAGGTCGCCGGCGACAGGTTTGTGTAGTTGGCGGTGGCCTGATTGCCGCTATATACCCAGTCTTTGTCTAGGCCCGTCAGTTTATACCGGTATTGATTTTTACCGCTCTGGTTGAACTGGAGGGCGGCAAAATCGAATGAAACAAAGTTCTGGAGGTAATTGAGCCGTATCTCGGTCGTTTCGTTGATATCCTGCCGGATAGGTGAATCGGCGTCGGTAGCGTTGACGAGTTTGTTATTAATGCGCAGGGCTGTCAGGGCTACTACCGGTTTGAAAGGATCCTCGCCAATCCGGTTGGGGTTAAAAACGGTGTAGCCGCCAACACCGCCGAAAATCATTCGTCCGTCGGGCAGCATCACATCGTGGTGACGATTGAACTCCTCGCTGGGTAACCCATCGTCGGCCGTGTAGCTCCTGACTTCGAACGTCCGGCTGTCGAAGCGGCAAAGGCCCCGGTTGGTACTTAACCACAAATGACCGTTACCATCTGGCTGAATGCCATAGATCACGTTATTCGGTAACCCCTCGGCCATTGTGAACCGGCGTATCCGGCCCGTCAGCTTGTCGAGCCGACACAAACCGCTTCCGAACGTACCGATCCAGAGATGATTGTACTGAGCCGGGTCCTGGACCAGGCACAACAGCGCATCGTTGGGCAGGGACTCCGGGTCGCTGGCGTTGGCATGCCAGCGGATAAGCCGATTCGCCGACAGGTCGGCCCGCAGCAGACCATGGTTCTGCGTAGCCAGGTAGATACGGCCCCCATCTACCGTCATCGCCAGGATTTGATAGGGATGATTTAACGGTAACGGCAACGGGAAGGCCGTAAACGTACGTAGTTCGGGATTATAACGGACTACCGCCCGGCTGTCGGGCCCCAGCAGTCCCCAGATCTCACCCTGCGGACCAGCAGCCAGCACCGTCATCCGGAACAGGCCATTGGGTAACCACCGTGCTTCGATACCCGCCGGCCGGATGGGTTCAAACACCTGGCGCGGTTTATTGTACCGATAGGGTGGCGTTTCGGCACTGCTGATCCACAGGTTTTTTTGCTGGTCGAATTGATGCTGGATGGCATACGGCCATTGACTTCGGATATCGGCTGGTATGGCACTGGCTGGCACGCCAAACTGCTGGGTCATCCAGTCGACGGGAAAATTTGTCCGGTAAGGCAACGCCATAAACAGGCGTTTGTTGAGGTCATATTTGATGACCCCATCGCCGTTCGTACCAATCCAGAGCACGTTCGACCGGTCGACCAGTAGCGACAGGGCCGGGAATCGGGCTAGTTTCGGTGACCCGTTCGGCTCATCGGGACCAGTCAGCCGGACCAGCCCACCCGCGTTGGTGTACCGACTTTGGTTGACATAATCCGCTCCCCGGTAATCGGTAGCAAACAGGGGCGTCAGGCCTGGGGTGTCGGGCAGATCCAGTATAGTCCGCACCCGCCCCAGGGTGGGGTTGAAAATGGCAAACCGCCCCGGAAAACCAAGCATCAACTCTCCATTGGAGCGTTCGTGCAAGACCTGGACGTTATTTTGGGGAAGCCCCTGCCCTATTCTGAATCCCGTAAAGGCACCCGACGCCGGGTCGTAGCGAAACAGTCCATCGCGGGCGGCCAGCCACGGTCGGCCGTACTGATCGATCAGCATGGCATTGATGTGCCGCTGAACCGTATCTCCTTTGGCGGCCCAGTGGTGATGGGAAACACTTCCGTTAGGATTCAGCCGAAAAAAGCCGTTCGTTTGTGTAGCCACCCACACGTTGCCCAGCCGGTCGGGGTAGATAGCTACGAGCAGATCGCGGCCAATAGCCTGACTGAACTGGGGCGAAGCCGATACCCGGCGGGTTTGTTCGGTGACGGGATCGAAACAGTCGACGTTGTTATTTTCTGTACGCAGCCAGAGCTTTCCTTCAGAGTCTTCCCTAATTTCGTAGATACTGCTGAATGAGATCGACTTGACCTGCTGGGGGTCATGGTTGTATATACGGAAGCGCACACCGTCGTAACGGCACAGGCCATCGCGGGTTGCCAGCCATATGAACCCACGCCGGTCCTGAATCAGCGATTTGATAAATCCCTGCGGCAAGCCGTTACGTACAGTAAGGTATTCAGGCCCTGGAACGCTGGCCACTACGGGAGCTGCCCAATTGAGCAATACCGCTAGAAACCAACCCACCGACCATCGTCGGAAACGACTCATACGCCGATCAGAAATCTGCCCGGTTCGGCTCACATGAAGCCGAAAACAGATGGTCAAATTGGCTGATATTCGTGTCTTTATCAATTTTACGGTATGGTTTTTTATTAAAAGGTTCGTCAAATTTCCTGTATTCTCTTCCACTTTCATGCACCTTTTACTCAAAACATCTGTCAGTCAGGCCCTGAGCGCTGTATGGGCTGGCTTTGACCGGTCACTATTTAATCGGCTCAGTCCACCGTTCCCACCCGTTGAGGTAGTTCGCTTTGATGGCTGCCAAACGGGCGATATCGTTCAGTTGCGGCTGAATTTTCTGCTGTTCCGGCAAGACTGGATCAGCGAGATCGTCGACCAGAAAAGCAGTCCCGACGAAATCTATTTCATCGATCAGGGTACACAGCTCCCGTTCTTTCTTACCGCCTGGCATCACCGGCATCGCCTACTGCGCAACCCGGCCGGGGGTACGATTGTGGTCGACGACATCACCTTCCGGACGCCTTTTTTACTGACCGACTACCTGATGTATCCGCTCATGTGGCTTCAGTTTGCCTACCGAAAGCCCATCTACAAAAAAATATTCAGCGGAAATTGAACTGATACGTTCGGGCTATACGCAGCGCTCGTTTTAGTTGTCTATTGAGCCGTGGTTGGCTTGGTTATCGTATTTGCTTCTGGCTACGTTATATACGCATTTTCGGAACTGACCGGATTCCGTTACTTTTGTCGATACTGCTACTGACTCTGATTGCATGAAAATCCCCAACCTGACAACGCGTATCTTCCTGGGCATGGTGCTCGGTATTGCCATCGGTTACTTTTTCCCGGTTACCGACTCCGGCTTTTCAGGCACCGACCTTAACATCCTGTCCAAAATATTCCTGCGGCTCATCAAGATGATTATCGGGCCGCTGGTGTTTGCCACGCTGGTGGTAGGCATCGCTAAACTCGGCGACTTCGGAGCAGTGGGGCGCATCGGGCTTAAGACGCTGGCTTACTTTTACTTCGCTACCATTTTGTCGCTGATCGTTGGGTTGCTGGTCGTCAACATCATGAAGCCCGGCGAGATCATGAGCATCAAACTACCGGATAAAGGAACCGATACGGGCATCGAAGTGCAGCCATTTTCGCTGGAGACCTTCTTCACCCATATTTTCCCGACGAGTTTCATTGATGCGCTGGCCAACAACGAAATTCTTCAGATCGTGGTGTTCAGTATCTTTTTCGGAATCGCCGTCGGTGCGGTTGGGGCGCAGGGCAAGATCATGATCAAAGCACTGGACGCGCTGTCGCATGTCATGTTCAAAATCACCAGCTACGTCATGGGGTTTGCCCCGTTTGGGGTCTTGGGGGCCATTGCAACCATCGTGGCGCAGCAGGGTTTAGGTATTCTGAGTGGTTATGCGTACCTGATTGTGTGTTTTTTTGGCGGGCTGCTGTTTTTCATGTTCGTTGTACTGGGTGCCATATGCCTCGTCGTTCGCATTCCTTACCTGGCGCTGCTGCGTGAGATCAAGGATGCCATTATCCTCTCGTTCAGTACGGCCAGTTCGGAAGCTTCCTTTCCGCAGACCATCGAAGCCCTGCGCCGGTTTGGCTGTTCGGAGCGTATCATTTCGTTTGTGCTGCCGCTGGGGTATTCGTTCAACCTCGACGGCTCCATGCTGTATATGACCTTTGCCACCGCCTTCATTGCCCAGGCATACCATATACCCCTGAGCATCGAGCAGCAGATCACGATGATGCTGACCCTGATGATCACGTCCAAAGGTATTGCAGGCGTACCCAGAGCTTCACTGGTTATTATTGCCGGGACGATGTCGATGTTCAACCTGCCCGCCGAGGGGCTGGCCCTGCTGCTGGGTATCGACCAGGTGCTCGATATGGGGCGCAGCGCTACCAGTGTGGCCGGTAATGCCGTTGCCACCTGTATTATTTCCAAGTGGGAAGGTGAGTTCCGGACGCAGCCGATCGATACGGAAGAGGTTTCCGCTTAATAAACGGCAGACCGATGGTATCATTCAATATCGTATTTACAGGTATAAATGTGTAGGTTGGCCGTTTAAATAATCCTTTTTTGGCCTGACCCTAAACCATTTGGTACCATGAATCAATCAGCCCTGCTCGAAACGGAACTGGCTCCGTATTTCACGGTCAAAGCGCCGTTTCAATTTCCGATCAATTTTCGCGAAGGATTTGTCAAATACTGGCCGATCGTCACCCTTATCGTGATGATCCTGACGCTGCCTGCCCTGCTGGTCTTCCTCGGCATTGGGGCAGCCCTGATGCCGGTATCGTTCCTGGACGGGGTAGGCACTGGCGTTGGCTATACCCTCACCATGATACTGACCCTGGTTGGTCTGATACTGGGATTGCTGGCATTGCCCGGACTGTTTAACCGCAAGCGGTCGGGCTGGGTGTTCAGTTACTACGCGCAGATACTGAGCATTGTCGGTAGCCTCGTCGGGTTTCACCTCATCAGCGTACTGTTCGGTCTGCTGTTTCTGATGCTCCTGTTTCAGGTTCGGGACTACTACCGCTGATACCCGCTGATCGATATAGGAATTCCTGAAGGTCACGCCGTCTACCGGCTGTGGCCTTTTTTATGACCGTCCGTCCTGTTGTTTGGCTATTCATCCGTAAATTACTTGGCCGGGCACCCTCGAACGACGATGTTTGACCCGTCCTCAACATAACACCAACGCTGACCTAAACGACATGAACATTCTT
The DNA here is from genome assembly GCF_014282275.1 of Spirosoma utsteinense. Taxonomy (GTDB): domain Bacteria; phylum Bacteroidota; class Bacteroidia; order Cytophagales; family Spirosomataceae; genus Spirosoma; species Spirosoma utsteinense. Next base: position 49,496 of record NZ_VFIA01000034.1, on the reverse strand, counting down.
GAAACCCACCACATCGTTAAACAGTATGCCGAACACCGGGCGCTGAACGATGTGAGCCTTTCCGTGCCTAAGGGGAGTATTTTTGGCCTGCTTGGTCCCAACGGTGCCGGTAAAACCTCCCTCATCCGGATCATCAACCAGATTACCGGGCCAGACTCGGGCGATGTGATCCTGGATGGCGAACGCCTGAAACCCGACCATATCAAACGCATCGGCTACCTGCCTGAAGAACGGGGGCTGTACAAGAAAATGAAAGTGGGCGAACAGCTGCTGTATCTGGCTCAGCTCAAGGGCCTGAGTGAGAAGCAGGCCATGGAAAAACTAAAGATCTGGTTCATTAAATTCGACATTAAGACGTGGTGGGGAAAAAACGTGGAAGACCTGTCGAAAGGGATGCAGCAGAAGGTGCAGTTCGTAGCTACGGTCATGCATGAACCCGATCTGATCATTCTCGATGAGCCTTTCTCCGGTTTCGACCCCATCAATGCCAACCTTATCAAAGACGAGATCCTGGAACTGCGCGATAAAGGCAAGACCATTATTTTCTCGACACACCGCATGGAATCGGTCGAGGAACTGTGCGACCACATTGCGCTGATCCATAAATCGAAGAAAGTACTCGATGGCACCAAGCAGTCGATCAAAGAGCAGTTCAAGACCCATACCTACCACGTTGAATACCAGGGTACGCTTAGTGACCTTCCGCCTGCTTTTACGGTCCTTGAGACGCGGCCGGCCGATGACCATTTTTTACGGGCCAACATTCAGATCCCGCCCGATGCTGCGGTGAACGACCTGATCCGGCACCTGCTCGACCGGGTGGCGGTCCGGTCCTTCGGCGAGAACATTCCCAGCATGAACGATATTTTCATCCGGGCCGTCGGCGACCATAACGACTAAAAAAGAATGTACGAGCGTTACGCTCCGTCACGCCGGCCCGGCCGGTTCACCCTTTTACCCTGTCAATCATGCATATAATTTTCCTCATCATTAAGCGCGAATACCTGGTGCGGGTGCGCAAAAAGTCATTTCTGGTCATGACCATTCTGGGGCCGCTCCTGATTGCGGCTTTCTACGGACTCGCTGGCTGGGCTGCCATGAGTTCGATCGATCAGAAAAAAGTGCAGGTGGTCGACGAAAGCGGTCAGTTTACGGGGAAGTTCAAGAACTCGGCGTCGCTGCTGTTCTCCTTCGTCAACACCCCTATCGCTACGGCAAAAAAAGCCTTCCCCAAAAGTGGCAGCGATGTGCTGGTGTACATACCTAAAAATGTGCTGAACGACACGAAAGGCGTTCAGTTGTTTGCGGAGAAGGGCGTTAGTTTCGATATCAAATCAGGCATCGAGCGAACCATCGAGAAAGAAATCGAGAACGTGAAACTAACGCAGTCAGGCATTACGCGGAAGGTGATCGAAGAAGCAAAAGTCGATGTCGATGCCCAGACGATCAGCCTCAGCGACGAAGGCGAGAAGCAAAGCAGTACGGGCGCGGCTTCGGTCATTGGCCTGCTCTGTGCGGTGCTGATCTATATTACGGTGATGGTATACGGAATGCAGGTGATGCGGGGTGTCGTGGAAGAAAAAACGAACCGGATCATCGAAGTCATTATTTCGTCGGTGAAGCCGTTTCAGTTGATGATGGGTAAAATTCTGGGCGTGGGTCTGGTGGGTCTTACCCAGTTCATGCTCTGGATCGTGCTCTCGATTGGGATCACCTCGGCGGGTACGGCCCTATTGGGGAGTAAATTCACCGAACGGCCAACCGTTCAGTCGCAGATACAGGCACAGGTGAACCAGCAAAATGATACACCGCCAACCGTTAGCAAAGCGGCTGTCAACCCGGTGTCGACGTTCATCAGCTCGGTCAAAAATCTAAACCTGCCCCTCATCATTGGTGCCTTCCTGTTCTATTTTCTGGGCGGTTACCTGTTGTACAGCGCCCTTTACGGCGCCATTGGAGCAGCCGTCGACAACGAAACCGACACCCAGCAATTTATGCTGCCGGTGACGATGCCCATCATTTTCTCCTTTATCATTGCCCAGTTCGTTCTCCGCGACCCAGACAGTAGTCTGGCCTTCTGGGCATCGATCATTCCGTTTACCTCCCCTATTATTATGATGGTTCGATTGCCGCTGGGCGTTCCGGGCTGGCAGTTGGCCCTTTCGATGGGGTTACTGGTACTCGGATTCATTGGCACAACCTGGCTGGCCGCCCGCATCTACCGGGTCGGTATCCTGATGTACGGCAAAAAGCCTACCTACAGGGAGCTGTCGAAATGGATTTTTTATAAGGCATAAGTGTGGGAAAGACGGAACGCTGATTGGTGTGATTTTTATGATTAGCTCTTCATCTGCGCTGATCATAAAAATCATACCAATCAGCGTTCTGTCCATCAGAAGCCAATATCGACCACCAACGGCTGAAAGAGCCACTCCCCCGTGTTGGTATTGTAGATCGTTCGTATGCCCGCTTCGAAAGGAGTTCGCAGGTGGAGCACGTTGAATACAAAAGCCAGGTCGACACCGGCGGTACGGTAGTTACGGGTTCTTGTTTCCGTACGCAGCAACGCCCCCGTTTGTGCACTCCGCACGTCGATGGGGCTTTGCCCAATGGCCCCGTCGAAAAAACCAGCCGCTTTTATCCGCTGTATGTAGGCAAACCGGCCCAGCGGCCAGTGGGTATTGGCTATGGGTAGCCGGTACTCGGCACTGCCCGCCGTAATACGGGTATCGCTGACATAGGCCTGACCGCGTGGATAAAACACGGCCGGGCCGAAACGGTAGGTCCCCTGGGCCTGTTGCTGGTAGCCTCCCCTGAACCCTAGTGAATGGTGCTTGCCCAGACCCGGAAAGAATGCGTTTGCCTGAACACTCCACTGTTCGCTGGTAAGCGCCCCGCCAAAAGGGGTTGTCCGGTAGGTCACCGAGACGGCCTGCCCCCAGCGCGGCCCCACATCGCGCTTGCTCTGCCGCAGTTGCCGGGAAAAACTGAAGCCATAGGTCATCGCACTCAACGCCCCGGCCGAACCTACTTCGGTAATAGACCGAACCGGTAAGGCATACCCGCTTACCTGGAGGTAATTGTAATAGGCCGATGCGCTCAGGCTCTGTATGTATTTGGATTGCGTCAGTTGGATGGGTAGCCGAACGCCCGCCGTCAGTTGATTATACTGCCAGCGGTCGGATCGCAGACTGTCCAGCGGTGTTCGCCGGTCTACATAAAGCGACGTATTCCGGTTGCCCCGCTGGAAACGCAGGTCGAAAACGGGGTAGAGACCCTGATAGCTCAGACTGGCGAAGTAGGCCCCCACGCGCTCAGCCTGGTTATAGGTGTAGCCCACAACGATCTGGGTCGTGCTCAACAAATCCTGCGAGTTTAGCCCTACGGTCAGGTCCTGCCCCGTCGACCCGAACACCGGTCCCCAGCTATACACATTGATGGCATTAGCCAGCCGCCGAAAACGGGTTGGCACATAGGCGGTGACGGCCTTTACGGAGTCGGCGAGTACACGTCGACCGTCGCGCCCACCCGGTTCTGTCGCTAGCAGCGTACTATCGATAGCAGGCCCGAAATACCGGACAGGCTGCCGGATACCGGGCGCGGCCGACGAAACGGCTTTCCAGCCAGCCGGATCGAGCGGCATATCGGCAATGCGGTAACCGCCGACCGTAAAATCACTGAAGGCCAGCCGGTTTCCTGATGGCGAAACGGTCGCATGATACGACGCCAGCGGCCGCGAGCTTACCTGAAACACCTCTTTCGATGTCACCTTTACGGCATACACATTGTCGATACCCGACCGGGGAGAGCCGTATAGCACGTAGTCGCCCCACGGCTGCGGGTTGCTCAGATTCTCGTTGGCGCGGGGCAGCAGATCCGTCCGTTCGTCCTGCTGGCTGTCGATGCGCTGAATCGTTTTCTGCCTGTTTCTCAGCGCCACCGCAACGATCGTTTTGTTGTCGGCCTGCCAGCGGGGCTGCACATAATACTCGTTGTCGGGGTTCGACAGCGTCTTCAGCCTTTTCCCCGATACGGCATCGAGCACCACGAGCCGGGTTTTATACCGGTCGGTTGTTTCAACGACCACGAGTTTGGTGTTGTCGGGCGAGAGCGCCACGGCCAGGTAGCGCGCGCGGTGCGACAGTCGGGAAAGTCGCCCCGTGGCCAGATCGAGCAGCCGGATATTGGAAAAAATCTGCTGACGCCAGCGCGGGTCGTAACCAAACTCGATCCAGCACGCTTTGGCCGATGTGGCCGAGAGCATTCCCGGATCATTTGGAAATCCCTGTACATACAGCGTTCTCTCCCGCCGGTTCTTATCCAGCAGCACCAGCCGGGGGGTGTCGCCCAACCCGCTCTTGACGCATAAAACGGTGGAGTCGGTCAGGTACTGCGGGTACTGATAGTTAGTAAATACCGGGACCTTCGTCTGGTCCTGCTCAACCCGAACCGGAAAGGTAGCTGCGGGCGTTACCGTCAGGCTTTCCTGCTGTTTCTTCCATACTTCGGTCCATTCGTCCATGGCTTTCCGGTACAGTCCTTCGACCCGTAAGCCCGTTTCGTTCCGGATGCTGGCCGAGAAAGCAAAGGGCCACGGAAACCGGCGGTAATTCCGGTTCAGCACGCGGCTCCACACCTCCGGGCCGTAAGCCTGTTTGGCGTAGGTCGTCAGCAAATAGCCAAGCACGTAATGATCCGGCACATTATCCCGGTAAGACCCCGACACCGCCTTCTGGTAATTGAACGGATCCCCGGCCAGCAGGTTCGCCCGCATACCCAGATCGAAATTCGGGATTCGCCCGCGGCCACCTGCGCTCAGCAGGGTTTCGGTACTAACGGCGTCGCCTTCGGCAAACCAGTCGGGCACGGTCAGCAACGGCAGTCCCAGGCCGGTATTACCGAGTAAGGTATACAGCACGCGTCCATAATGCTGCAGCGCCTTCTCATTCTGCACGACGTGGCGGTATTCGTGCACCGACAGCAGATCGAGCCAGTCGAGCGTACCCGCCAGATTGGGATTCTGGGGCGGGGCCGCAAAAAATTCGGACCGTCGTGGGTACAGCGTCACAAACCCGTTGCTGTTGGTGGTCTGGTTCTGGAGGATCACCGAAATAGGCCGGGGACGGCGGTTGAGCGACGCGCTCACGGGTTCATAAAGGCTCTCCAGCCGCTGGGCCGTTCGTTGGGCGGTTGTATCGAATCCTTCCGGATAGAGAACCCGGAAGTGAGGTGTCGTCAGGCGATACCAGTGCAAACGACCGGGCGATTGATCAAGAATGGGGAGCGACTGGGTATTGGCGGCAACCGGAGTCAACAGCAGCAGGAAGTAGAGTAAACGCATGGTCATTGGCAGTTACCGCGAAGGTACTCATACCAACGGAAATTTTTGGGGGCCTTCCTGACCAGCGAGCCCGGATTTAAACAGGCTGAACGGTACAGGCTGCCGGAAACGGTTTCCCTGCGCCTTGCACCGTTCAGCCTGTCTCCGGCCTACCGTAGCTCGGCAATGGCCGTCATGTCCATGTCGGCATAGTCCATATTTTCTCCGCCCATCCCCCAGATGAATGAGTAGCTGGCCGTGCCGCAGCCCGAGTGAATCGACCAGGGGGGCGACACGACCGCCTGGTGGTTTGCCACGACTATATGACGGGTTTCGGTGGGCTGTCCCATCAAATGCAGCACGCGGTGGTCCGGATCGAGGTCAAAATAAAAATAGGCTTCCATCCGGCGGTCATGGACGTGAGCGGGCATGGTGTTCCAGACACTGCCTGGCTGCAAAATGGTCAGCCCCATCACCAGCTGGCAACTTTGCAGGCCGTCTTTGTGAATATAGCGGTAGATCGTTCGTTCGTTGGCCGTTGCAGACGACCCCATCACAGCCGAGAACACCTCCGTACCAGCGGCTTTCTGAGTGGGATAGGTAGTGTGTGCCGGGGCCGAAAGCAGATAAAACTGAGCAGGCTGTGCCGGATCAGTGCTGGCAAAAACGACAGACGCACTCCCCCGCCCTACGTAAAGACAGTCCAGCCTGGCCAGATCGACCGTCTGGCCGTCTACGGTGACTGTACCAGCTCCCCCCACGTTGATGATTCCCAGTTCCCGGCGTTCGAGAAAGCTGGTACTCTTCAGCTCATCGTAGGTGGGCAGCGTAACCGCTCCGGCAACGGGCATGACGCCCCCCACGATGATACGATCGAAGTGGCTATAGACAAGGGACAGCGCGTCGGGAACAAAAACGGATTCGATCAGGAAGTTTTCCCGCAGTTGATCCGTCGTGAACTGTTTGGTTTCGGTAGGGCTGGTGGCGTAACGTACGTGCATCATAGAGGAATCTGTGGACTAAGTCAATTTATAAAGTAGAGAATAAAAGCAGCCATATATACCCTCTGTCAGCGAAAACAGACCGGAGAGGCTCAGAAGCGGGTCAAGGCTGGCAGTGGCCACACACGGCCTGACCGGCTCGTGCTACCCGGAGCGCAAAGGTACAAAGCGCTCTTTCTTGCTCCCCAAGCGAAATTTTTTCAATTTTGCGTATGTTGTCTCTTTACCACTGCGTTTGTCGCATGGGATAAATAAACCAGCAGGCAACCCATTTGCCCCCTTGTAATGACTACCGAACACGTTAAGTGCCTGATTATCGGCTCCGGCCCGGCCGGTTATACCGCTGCTATTTACGCAGCCCGGGCTAATATGCACCCCATCATGTACCAGGGCCCTCAGCCCGGCGGTCAGTTGACCATTACAACGGAGGTCGACAATTTTCCGGGCTACCCGGATGGCGTCCAGGGACCCCAGATGATGCAGGATCTGGAGGCTCAGGCCCGTCGTTTTGGTACCGACGTTCGCTATGGTATGGTTACGGCCGTTGATTTTTCCGGACATCCCCACAAAGCCATTGTCGATGATCAGCACGAAATCACGGCCGACTCAGTCATCATTTCCACGGGTGCGTCGGCCAAATGGCTTGGATTGCCCTCCGAAATGCGGCTCAACGGACGGGGGGTATCGGCCTGCGCCGTCTGTGATGGCTTTTTCTTCCGTGGTCAGGATGTAGCCATCGTTGGTGCGGGTGATACAGCCGCCGAAGAGGCCAGCTACCTGGCTAACCTGTGCCGGAAGGTATATATGATTGTGCGCCGGGATGAGATGCGGGCGTCGCGGTTCATGCAGCAGCGGGTAAAAACAGCACCGAACATCGAGATTTTATACAATACCGAAACCCAGGAAATCCTGGGCGACGATGAGGTTTCGGGCGCGCGGGTCAAGAATACCAGTACCTTCGAAGAGACCATTTTAGATGTGACAGGCTTTTTTGTTGCCATTGGTCACACCCCCAACACCGGCATTTTCGGTGAATACATCGAGCGGGATGACAGTGGCTACATCCTGACCGAAAAAGGAAGTACTAAAACAAATATTCCCGGCGTTTTTGCCTGTGGAGACGCTCAGGATAACGTGTATCGTCAGGCCATCACCGCAGCCGGAACCGGTTGTATGGCAGCCCTCGATGCCGAACGGTATCTGGTAACGCTTGAAATGCAGGAGCAACAGCTTGTTCATTAACCTACTGGTTTGTGGATGTTGAGTTTCCGGGGTGTGGTGGGTTATGGGGTGTATATCCCTGGCCGGCCTGCTACACCCTTGCCATTCAGTAACACAAACTCATCCTCGAAAACGATGAGAAGAACTACAATTCAATGGTTGCTGGCCATTGGGTGTCTGTGTATCACGGTAACGACACAGGCGCAGGAGCGCGGACGGTTTAAGAACAACTTCCGTATTACGCCCAAAAATCAGCCCAATGCCAATGCCCCCGTCGTTGATCAGCCTCAAAAAGCGGACGACCAGTTTGAACAGGAAACTACCAAACTGCGCTTCAATAGCCAGTTTGAACCCAAGAAACAGTTAAACCCCGTCGTTAGCGAAGATACCAGCCAGATCGATCAGGGCGAAACCAGCGTGGTCGAGGTGATCGACTCCGTACTGGTTGGTAATGAATGGGTAAAAATCGCTGATTACTACGCCGTCTGGGACTCCCGCACAATCGACCCCTACAACATCAACCCGCTGGAGTTCAACGAAACCATCGATATCAAGCTGTATGATCCGCCCGCCAATCGCTACTGGTCGGCTCCGCTCGAAGAAGGCAAAATGACCTCCAATTTCGGGTATCGATGGGGCCGCTGGCATACCGGCACGGACCTCGACCTCGAAACCGGCGATCCGGTCTACGCATCGTTCGACGGCATCGTTCGGGTTGTTGGCTGGGACGGCAATGGTTACGGCCGCTATGTACTGGTCCGCCATTTCAATGGCCTCGAAACCCTTTACGGACACATGTCCAAGCAAACTGTCGAAACCGGTCAGCTCGTTAAAGCGGGCGATCAGCTCGGTTTGGGCGGCAGCACAGGCCGCAGTTCAGGACCACACCTTCATTTCGAAACGCGCTACGAGGGGAACCCCTTCAGCCCGCTCAATATTTACTCGTTTCCGGCGAATACCATCAACTCCGACCATTTCCTGCTGACCGGTAATGTCTGGGATTACCTGCGTGGAGGCCGCTCTTCGGATCTTTCGTTCAAGCCAAAGATCAAACGCACCGTACTTCACCGGGTGCGCTCGGGCGAGACGGTATCCAGCATTGCCAGCCGCTACGGCATGTCGGTATCCGCCTTGCTCCGCAAAAATCACCTTTCCTCGCGGGGCCGGATCAAACCTGGTCAAAAGCTGCGGGTCAACTAGTCTGATTGACCATAACCAACATGAGTCATCCCGCATTTTAACGAATCGTTACACTTCGGGAAAACCTTACCCACAAAGCTGCCTGGTTCCGGCACATCTGCGGGGGCGTGGCATTGGGTCAGGGGACGTATTGTCTGGGGAGATCTCCAGCCTTGGTCAGCTAGCCCCGTAAGGGCGACCTGTCACTAGTTGGTAGCGCTCCTATCCTCTCTAAAGCGCCGTAGGTGCGACCTAACTGAACTGGATTAGGTCGCACCTACGGCGCTTTACGGGTCTACCCCTTCTTTCTTTTCTATTGACATGTCGCCCCTACCGGGCTTTTCTGCAGGAAAAAAGGAGTGTATACACGGTAGGTCAAGGGACCTGACACCACGCGTAATACCTTTGTTTTCTAAAAAGATAGCGACTTTTAAAATTTGGAATGACTCATGTTTGGTGTTACGCTTGACTAACCCGCCTGGTTCAGCAGGTGTTTGCGTTCGTTGGCGGTCTTGAGCACTAACTCCCCGAACAGTGTATTGGCCCAGGCAAACCATTTGCGGGTAAACGTCGATGGATCATTCTTATGGAAGGATTCGTGCATAAAACCCGTACCCGCGTTACAGGTTCGCAACATGGTCAGGCACGAACTGATCTCCCGGTCGTCAGCGCTGGTTAGAGCACGCATCGTAATGCTTATGGGCCAGATCATGTCCATACCGGCGTGTGGGCCACCAATACCCGCCCCGGCTTTCCCCGCAAAGTAGAAGGGGTTATCCTGACTGAGCACCAACCGGCGCGTATTCTGGTAAATAGGATCGGTGGCGCTCATGGCCCCCAGATACGGCATCGACAGCAGGCTCGGTACGTTGGCATCATCCATCAGGTTATAACTCCCGAAACCATTCACCTCATAGGCATAGACCTTACCGATACCCGGGTGCTGAATGACGGCATATTGTTTCAGGGCCGTTTCGACCTCATTCGCCAGTGCCCGGGCATCGGCAATCAGCCGGGCATCGCCTTTCAGGACAGTAAGCATCTCGGCCATCTGACGCAGCGATATCACAGCAAAGAAATTAGCCGGAACCAGAAAGGAGAAAACCGTCGCGTCGTCACTTGGCCGGAAGGTCGAACAGATCAGCCCTACCGGACGCACCGGGTAGCCGTAGCCCCCCAGCGGAACACCGTCGGTAGCCCAGCTTGTTGTCCGTTCAAACTTATACGGACCATGGCCCGTTTTCCGCTGCTGCTCCCTGAACGTCTGTACGATCAACCGCATGGCAGTTTGCCAGTCGGCTCCAAACGGAGTGATATCGCCCGTTCGTTTCCAGTATCCGTAGGCCAGTCGTACCGGATAACACAAGCTATCGATCTCCCACTTGCGTTCGTGCAGGCCCGGCTTCATATCGGTCCGGTCGTCTTTCCACTCCCCTACTTTCGTATCATCCTTATAGAAGGCGTTGGCGTACGGGTCTTTTATAATGTTCCGGGTCTGCCGGTGGATAACCCCTTCGATGAGCTGACGAAGCGGTTCATCCTGCTTCATCAACGGTAGATAGGGCCACACCTGGGCTGTTGAGTCCCGGAGCCACATGGCATCGATATCGCCGGTAATGACATAGGTATCCGGGCGACCGTCGACCATGGCAAAGTCGACGGTCGTATCCAGGGTATTGGGAAAGCAGTTTTCAAATAGCCAGCCTAACTCTTTGTTCCTGATCTGGCCTTTCACGCGTTGAATGGTTTCCTCTACCGCTTTGCTACGGAAGTTACGCTGGTTCTGGGCAACGCGTACGGCCGGAAAATCCCGGGCAGGAAAAGACAAAACAGGCTGGCTAAGCACGGTAGCCGAAACTATACCGGAATGACGGATGAACGTTCGCCGATTCATAAATAGAACTGATTATAAGTGTATTGCTGTACGTTGATTTATGGTCCAAACGGGTGCCGGGGAATCAGTTCACCGGTGTGAAACGCATTTTGGGCTGTTGCATAGCCTTGTCGATAAGCTCGATACCTAACCGAATGATTCCCTCTTCGGCCTGCGCATCGATTTTGTCGGCCGTATCGGTGGGGCGGTGGTAGTCGGCGTGTCCACCCGTATGGAAAAACAGAACCGGAATCTGGCGGGCGTAGAACGACGCGTTATCAGAGCCGCCGTTTCCCGGCCGATCCGTAAAGAACTTGACGCTGCCTTTCACATTGGTGAATAGTTCCGGCCAGGCGTCGCTGGTACCGTACCCACCAATACCCACACCCCGCGCGGGATCGTACCGCCCGATCATATCCAGACAGACCATAAAATCTACTTTCTCCAACGGTACCGTCGGCTGGCTGACAAAATAGCGGGAACCCTGTAAACCGAGTTCTTCGGCCCCGAACCCGATAAAAAGAAGGTTGTATGGTTCCACTTGCGCGTTTGTAGCATAATAGCGTGCCAGTTCCAGCAAACCAGCCACGCCCGACGCGTTGTCATCGGCACCCCGGTGAATTTTGCCTTCAGGGTTTTCGGCCAGCGAGCTTCCCTGCCGGCCGTCTCCCAAATGATCATAGTGCGCTCCAATCACGATGGTATACGGCGCGTGGTTATCCAGAAAGCCGATTACATTGCTGGCTTGCCGCAGGCTATCGGGGACAACCACCCGCCTGACCTTCGCCGTGAATGGCTGGTAATACCCATCGACACCATGCGGACGTAGCTTGTATTTCCTGAATTGCTTACGGATGTAGGCAGCGGCTTTTTCGTTCTCCCGACTGCCGGTTCCCCGCCCTTTCATCGCGGGAGAAGCCAGCGTTTCTACGTGGGCGGCAATCCGCCGGGCTGATGGTGCCTGCCCGAAAAGAGTTGTAGCGGACAGAACCAACGAGAGGACGAGAACAAAACAATGGTTCACGAAAGGTAAAGTACTCAAAACAGAGAGGGTTAGGGCGAATAAAGAACTGTCTATGCTCCTGGCAATTGAGTAACAAGCTTACCTGAACACCCTCATTTAACGAAGAAAAGACAGCACTTTATGCCGATATTTTAAATTTTTTTACAAACTTAAGGTTCGTTTGACAGAAATATGCTAGAATTGTACTTATAAAGTCTTCTTTCACCAAATTATCTCCTACTTCTCATATGAATAGACTAATACTCCTTGGTCTTCTCTTAGTAAGCAGTTTGTATGTTTATCCACAGAGTAGATCTACCGTTTCTGGTGTCGTCAAAGACGAACAGGGCGTTACACTTCCCGGCATATCCCTGTTGCTAAAAGGGACCACGACCGGAACCAGTACGGATGCAAACGGGGCTTTCCGGATCAACGTAACGGGCGCGAACCCTACCCTGGTCGTATCGGGCGTCGGGTATTTACGGCAGGAAGTAGCCGCGGGCAATGCAGCTACGCTAACGATCGTTTTACGGGAAGATCCAAAAACCCTGAACGAAGTAATTGTGACGGGCTTCGGTGTAAAGCAGGAAACCCGTAAACTGGCATATGCTGCTCAGGAAGTGAAAGGGCAGGATCTGGAGCGAGCCAATAGCGCTAACCTGGTCAATGCGCTTCAGGGAAAGGTAGCGGGTGTGCAGATCGATCAGGGTTCAGGTGGGCCCATGTCTTCGTCCCGTATCCGTATCCGCGGTAATGCTTCGCTCAGCCCGAACACGCAACCTCTTTTCGTTGTCGATGGTGTCCTGATTCGGCCTGCCACTACGGGAGCCGATTCGTGGGGTGCTGCTCAGGATTTTGGTAACATCATGAAAAACCTGAATGCCGACAACGTCGAGACGATGACCGTTCTGAAAGGGTCGGCAGCCAGTGCGCTGTATGGTTCGGAAGCGCTGAACGGCGTTGTCGTTATCACGACCAAGCGGGGCCGCGAACAGAAAGGGTTAGGGGTTTCCTATACCCATACCTCGTCATTCGAGAACGCTTATCGGTTTCTGGATGTACAAAATCAGTACGGAGCCGGTATCTCGCAAACATTTGCGAAAGCGGCCGATGGCACGGACCTGGTCGATACCCAAAACTGGAATTATTCCTTCGGGCCAAAATTAGACGGCCATATGGTGCGTGACATTGATGGGCGTATGATTCCCTGGCAGGCGAATACCCCACTTAACTTTTTCCAGACTGGTCGGTACACGAACCATAACGTAGCCGTTGAGGGTGGCAATGACCGGTCATCGTTCCGGGCGTCGTTCTCAAACCTGTTCAATAACACGATTATGCCGGGTGGTGCCGAAATGAAACGGAATAACTTCAATGTAAGGGCTACGCAGAAACTGGGTAAAATTGTCAACCTTGATGTGTCGGCTGATTATACCGACAACAATAACCTGAACCCGATCCGGCAGGGGGGTAACTTCAACCCCGTTTTCCGTTTCGTTTACAACCGGCCCAGAACACTGGATATCGACTACTGGACAGCTAATTATGCTTCGCAGTTAGGTGGTCGTAAGCGCAATGCCGACGATCCATACAACATCACTGAATTTTTATGGCAGACATTCCAGTATAATACGACACGTAAGGAGAAAGTATTCCGGGGCAACATCGACGTCAACTTGAATATTACCCCCTGGCTGACGGGTCTGGTTCGCGCCAACCTCCAGAATGAGTTGTACCAGACAGAGAATAAAAACCTGGGTGATGGCGTAGGCTTCGCCGGTGGCGAGTACTCCCAGTATTCGCAGGCTAACAACCAGTCGCGTTTTCAGGGGTTGCTAACCTTCAATCGGGATCTAAGCTCGCTATTTCACCTGAATCTGACCGTTGGTGGCGAAACCAACCGGATTAATGGTGGTCGGGAGTTTCGGCTTCGTACCGATGGCGGCTTACGGATACCGGGCCAGTTTGCGTTGCCAAACTCGATCAATTCTGTTGTCGCCGATATCAGCGGTGAGCGGCTTGCTTCTTCCAAACGGACCGATGCCGTATATGCCTATGGCGATATCAGCTATAAAGATGCACTGTTCCTGAACTTCACCAACCGGATCGATTACTCGTCGGCCCTGACATATGCTAATGGAAGTGGCCAGTATTCGTATTATTATCCATCGGTGGGCTTAGCCTGGGACTTCACGCAGTCGGTAAAAGGGCTGCCGGGTGCATTAACCTTCGGTAAACTGCGGGCCAGCTATGGTTTCACCGGGGGTGATACGGATGCCTGGAGAACGAACCAGACCGGTTTCTACTCGGCGGGTAGTGTCTTTACGTCGGTCAATGGTCAGCTTCAGCAATATGGTTTCCGGGATAACACACTTCCCAACTATAACCTCCGCAACCGACTGGCGCGGGAGTGGGAAGTAGGAGCTGATATGCGTTTCTTCAACAACCGCTTAGGCCTAGACGTTGCAGTCTATAACAAGCTTACACGCAATGAGATCTTTAGTCTGCCTGTAGCTCAGGAGTCTGGTATTGGATCCCGACTGGTCAACGCCGGCAAGATTCTGAACCGGGGTGTCGAAGTATTGCTTACGGGTACGCCAATCAAAACCAGCAAATTCCAGTGGAATACGTCTTTCAACTTCAGCCGCAACCGGAATAGAATTCTGGAGCTGGCCGATGGTATCGATACGTATCAGTTGAGTCTGGCATTCGGGGCCGACATCCAGTCGATTGCCCGGGCGGGTGGCGACTACGGTACCATCAACACGTCTTATGCTTTTGCCCGCGACGACCAAGGACGCAAGCTCATTGGCGCAGCCAGCGGAACAACGGGCGGCTACCTCACTTACCTGCGTAGTGGGGCGGCTGGTCAGGGATCGAAAGACGTTGGCACCATGCTGGAGAAATTCCTGCTGAGCAATGTCAACAATTTCCGCTACGGTAACTTCTCGGCTACGTTCCAGGTCGACTCTAAAATTGGTGGCGTTATGGCATCGGCCACGCATGCCTACGGTTCGGCAAACGGCAGTTTGACGAACAGCCTCTTTGGCCGCGATACAGAGTCGGGCGGTATCACGTTTACCGATGCCGAGGGCAATACACGGAATGATGGTATTATTCCTGAAGGTATCCTGAACGCAGGTGTAACAGCTACGGTAGATGGTCAGCAGATCGACCTGGGCGGTATGACTTATAAGGAGGCTGTAGACAAAGGTTACCTCAAACCTATTCCTGCCTACGCTTACTATGACAACCTCTCCAACTGGGGATCAGGTATCCGGGAATATTCGGTATTCGAGAACTCCTGGGTGGCCGTGCGGGAAGCATCGATCAGCTATGATGTGCCAGCTTCATTGCTGAACAAAATAAAAGTCCAGTCACTACGGTTAAGTGTAGTGGGTCGGAATCTGGGCTACCTGTACCGTACAGCACCCGGCGGCATCAATCCACAGTCGTTGAAGAGCAACAACGCCGGTGAATTTGCTGAATACGGCGGGCTTCCCTTCAGCCGCAACATTGGTGTAACTGTTAACGTAGGGCTCTAATTCAGCGCTAATTATCGATCGAATTTACTATCATGAATATTTCCTATAAAAAGTGTGTTTCAGGGCTATTGATGGCCGGCACGCTGGTGTTCAGCGGCTGCCAGAAGGAAGCGTTTATTGAAACGAACATCAATCCGGAAGGACTAACCAGCGTTCCACCGGCCAATCAGTTTCTGAACGCAACCCTCGGCATCCATAATCAGGACTTCGAAGCCTTTTACGACTATTACCAACGCATCATGCCCTGGATGCAGTATTCGACAGCAGTCAATGGTAATGGACAAAACTTTACGCAGGTATACGACAACTTCTCCCAGCGGTACGGCCGTCTTTATAGCAATTCAAACGGCGTTGGCAATACGCTGGCTGATATAGAGAAACTTGTTGAGCAACTACCCGCAGAAGAGCAGCCGCGCTACGTACACATGATTCGAATTGCCCGTATCCTGAAGGCGTATTACACGTTCTATGTGAGTGATATTTACGGCAGTATCCCCTACTCGGAGGCATTTCAGGCTCGTTATGGCGGAACACTGACTCCTAAATATGACACCCAGCAAACCATCTTCACGACGCTCGACACTGAGTTGAAAGAAGCCGTTGCCACGCTCAAAACGGCTCAACCAGCTACGCAGGTAGCCTTGGGAACCAACGATCAGTATTATGGCGGTAATACCCAACAGTGGGTAAAAGCCGCAAATGCGCTACGGCTCAAAATCGGCATGCGGTTAGCGAAACGCGATCCAGCCCGGCTTAAAACAATCGCTCAGGAGGTATTGAGTTCACCCGCCACCGATCTGATGAGCAGCAATACCGACGGGTGGGTATTTGTTACGCCAGCCAGTTTCACCGGTGATGGAGCATCAAACTGGAATGCATCCGGCCTACGTGCATCGAAGCCCCTGGTTGATTTCATGTGGGATAGCCAGGATCCAAGGATCGATGCATTCTTTACGCCTAACATTTACTCGCAGGCCAATATCGACCTGTTGATTGCCGATAAGCAGTTACCGGCTGGCACCAAGGAATCGGCCCGACGTTACATTGGTGGGTTCACAAGCCCGGATGCGGCTCGACTGCCCCAGAACGTGCTTCATTACTACACCCCCCGTTACCTGACGCTGAGTGGTTCACGTACGGCTATAGATACCCTATCGTATGTTCAACCCCGTCTCTTTCAGGCAAGTTACGCCGATGCATCAGGTACGGCCGGCACGGGGAAGAATTACTTCCCGGTTATTACATACGCCGATTTCTGTTTCATGCGTGCCGAACTGGGTGCTCAGGCCATCACCGGTGAGAGTGCTAAAACCTGGTATGAGTCCGGGGTATTAGCCTCGCTCGACTGGTATGACATGGTCGCGCAGAGCGCGCAGGTGACCAGCTACACCCCTATGACGGCAGCGGAGAAAACAGCCTACCTGACAAATCCCAAAGTTGCCTTCAATGCAGCGAAAGCCATGGACCTGATTGCCAGTCAGGAGTACGTAAACTTCCTGCGCCAGCCTACCGAAGGTTGGGCAACCTGGAAACGGACGGGCCTACCCAACGCCACCTCCACCCTGGCCCTGCCTACGCTGATATCCAACGGCGCAACCCTGATCATACCCCGTCGCGCACCACTGCCCCTGCCGAACGTGAACGATCCGAACTATGCAAACCGGAAAGCAGCACTCGACGAGATGGCTAAAGAAGCTGGCTTTGGGCGTGATCCACAGGATGCCACCGGTCGTGTGTGGTGGGACCGTCCCTGATCAGGCGCTGAACTTGCTGCGGCATCGGGCTGCAACACGTTCATTTCTTTCATAAATTGTTCCCCCAACCCACTGCCATCAGTGGGTTGGTTTTTTTCAGCGTTTTATGAGACAGTCTATCGTACGTGGCTTCGTCTGGCTGGTTGGGTTAGCGGCCTGCCAAACCAGTTTCGGGCAGAAGTCGACCTTTTACAAAGACATCCAGCCATTGATCCACGCGAAGTGCGCCGTCTGCCACCGGCCGGGCGAAGCAGCTCCGTTTTCGCTCATCTCCTACGAGGACGTAGCCAAACGGGCAACGTTCATCAAAAAGGTAATCAATAGCGGGTATATGCCCCCCTGGCGCGCCGATGACCATTATGCCACCTTCGCCAACAAGCGCAGCCTGACACCCGATCAGGTTGGTGCCATTACCGAATGGATCGATGCCGGTTTGCCCAAAGGTAAAGTCAGGCACGAAGCCGAAGAACAACTGATGACCCGCGTTCAGGCCGGTACCGGCTACACCCGTCCGCCCGACCTGACACTGAAAATGCCGCGACCGTTTGCCCAGAAAGGCGACGGTGTCGAGCGGTTCATGGTCTTTAAAATCCCGTTCGAACTAGCCGAAGCCGCTAATGTCGAAGCGCTGGAATTTACATCGAGCAACAAGAAGGTAATCCACCACGCCAATTTCGCCATTCACCCGGTCGAGGATACAACGATCTCCCTCAGCAACACCATCGAGCAGGTCGACCTCAACGCCGAAGATGCCTGGCATTATCAGGAATGGACGCCGTACAAGAAAAAGATGACGTACTACGGGGGCTGGATTCCCGGTGCCTCCCCCGAAACGTACCCGCCTGACATGGGCTGGGTTATGCCCCGGCGGGGCGTGGTCCTGCTGACGGTTCACTTCGGCCCGTCAGCCAAGGATGAAGACGTCATTAGCGGGGTCAACTTCTTCTTCAAGAAAACCCCCATCAAGCGCACGGTCAGTGTTATCAGCCTGGGATCGGGCGGCATTGCCGAAAAGCAGATAACCCCCCCGTTACTGCTGTTCGGGGGTGAAGTAAAAACCTGTAGCCTGAAGGTGGCTTACCAGAACAGACCCATTACGCTTCTGTACGCCTGGCCGCATATGCACCAGGTGGGCAAAGAATTTACCGCCTTTGCTACCCTTCCCAATGCCGATACGCTGAAGCTGGTTCATATTCCGGACTGGGATTTCCGCTGGCAGGAACTGTATCGCTACCAGAAGCCGGTGGTGCTGCCAACGGGGGCAGTGGTGAACGTGGTTGGCACGTATGACAACACCGATGGCAATCCTAACAATCCCAACAAGCCCGCTAAACTCATCACGTCGGATGGAAAAATGCGGAGCGACCAGGAAATGATGACCTTACTGCTGGTATACGTTACCTACGAACCCGGCGACGAAAATCTCCGACTGGACTGAACGATACCCACCGTCTTATGCCCCGACTGTCTATCATAGCCCTATGGGCGGGTTTACTGGCCATACCCGGCTGGTGGGCCATGCGCCCGGCCGACCCTCCCCTGTTCACTCGTCTGTCGGCGCAGGAAACGGGCGTTGGCTTCACCAACCTGATTCAGGAAACCGACTCCCTGCATATTTTCCGGTACGAATATCTCTACAACGGGAACGGGGTTGGGGTGGGTGATTTCGATGGCGATGGTCGGCCCGATCTGTTCTTCTCCGGCAATACGGTTCGGAATGCCCTGTACCTGAACCGATCGGAGAAAGGCCGCAAAAACTGGCAGTTCACCGACGTTACAGCGCAGGCGGGTGTGGGCGGGAATGGTACCTGGGCAACGGGCGTAAGTGTGGTCGACATCAACGGCGATGGCTTACTGGACGTCTACGTCTGCCATTCCGGCAAGTTCGCGCCAGCGAAACTGGTCAATGAATTATTCATCAACGAAGGGGTAAAAGACCTGGGCAACGGACAACGGGTACCGCACTTCCGCGAACAGGCACAGACGTATGGCCTCGACCTGCCCGGCACCCAATCGACCCAGGCGGCCTTTCTCGATTATGACCGGGACGGCGACCTCGATGTATTTGTTCTCAACCACTCCGACCACACGTTTAACCCCCTGCTCAACACCCGCCGGTTGCGGGCCACCCCCGACCTTCGGTTCGGCAATCGGCTGTTACGCAACGATAAAGGTCACTTCACCGATGTGACCCTGGCCGAAGGTATTCTGAACAACCCGATCAATTTCGGACTGGGCATTTGCGTGGGCGACGTCGACAATGACGGCTGGCCCGACCTGTACACGACCAGCGATTATACCGAACAGGATTGCCTGTACCTCAACCAACACGATGCGGCCGGGAAACACACAGGCTTTCGGGAGTCGATCCGCAGCAGTATGGCCCACACGTCCAAGTTCTCGATGGGCTGCGACATGGCCGATTTCAACAACGATACGCTGCCCGATATTGTCACGCTGGATATGCTGCCAGCCGATAACCACCGGCAAAAAATGCTGAAAGGGGCCGATGAATACGACACCTACAAACTCCTGATCGATAGCGGCTACGTGCGGCAGCAGATGCGAAATATGCTGCAACTCAACCAGGGCACCGACCCGGCCGGGCAGGTGCGCTTTAGCGAGATCGGGCAGTTGGCGGGAATATCGGCAACCGACTGGAGCTGGTCGGCGCTCCTGGCCGACTTCGACAATGATGGCTGGAAAGACCTGTTCGTGTCGAATGGTTACCTGCGCGACTTCACCGACCTCGACTTTATGAAGTACACGGTAGCCGATGCCAAACTGGAAGAAGCAGCGCGGGGAAATCTGAACTTCCAGACCCTCGATCTGGTCAAAAAAATGCCGTCCAACCGGCTCACCAGTTACCTTTTCCGAAACAATCACGACCTGACGTTCAGCAACCAATCGGCGGCATGGGGCATCGATACCCCCGCCGTTTCGGGAGCCTCGGCCTATGCCGATTTCGACGGTGACGGTGACCTCGACCTGGTCGTTTGCCACCAGAACGAGCCCGTATCGCTCTACCGGAACAATGCCGACCAGCAGCCCGATTCGGCCCACTTCCTGCGGGTACGACTGGCAGGTAGTGGCGGCAACACCCAGGCACTCGGCGCCCGGGTGGTCATCGAAACGAAGGCGGGGCGGCAGCTGCAAACGGTATATCCCGTTCGTGGCTATCAGGCATCGGTGGAGACCACGCTTCATTTTGGCGTAGGAACCGAAACGACCATCAAACGCCTGACCGTTTACTGGCCCGACGGGCGGCAGACGCAACGGCAGGATCTGGTTGCCGGGCAAACGATAACCATCGCCCAAACAGATGCGATAGCGGGTTCGGCTATGCCTGCCCCTGCCTCTCCCTGGTTCAGGCCACTGGCCATGGCCGGAATCCTCCCCTTCCGGCATCAGGAAAACGACTTTGTCGATTTTAAAGTCGAAGTTCTGATCCCCTACCAGCTTTCGCGACTTGGACCGGCACTGGCCACGGGCGATGTCAATGCCGACGGCCGCGATGACATATATGTAGGCGGAGCCGTTGGTCAGTCGGGTAGGCTGTGGCTGCAACAGGCGAATGGTACCTTTACGCCCGCTCCTCAGCAGCCCGGACAGGCTGATGCGGCCAGTGAAGATGTCAATGCGTTGTTTTTCGACGCTGACCGGGACGGCGATTCAGACCTGTACGTCGTCAGCGGGGGCAATGAGTATGAAGCCGGGTCGCCCGAGTATCAGGACCGTCTTTATCTCAACGATGGCCGGGGTAATTTCGGTCCGGCCAGTGCGGGAGCGCTGCCCGTCATGCGCGATAGTAAACTAGCCGCAGCGGCTGCCGACTTCGACGGCGATGGCGACCTGGATCTATTTGTAGGCGGGCGCGGCAAAGCCGGTTCGTTTCCGTTGCCATCGGTCAGTTACCTCCTGCGCAACGACGCGCCCGCAGGGGGTGGACCCGCTCATTTTACCGACGTCACGGATGAGCGGGCTCCCGCCTGCCGGCTGGCCGGTATGGTACAGGCAGCCCATTGGGCCGACCTCGATGGCGACAAACTCCCCGACCTGGTCCTGGCTGGCGACTGGATGCCCGTCCGGGTGTTCGGCAATCAGGGGGGGAAGCTCACCGACCGGACCCAACAGGCTGGGCTAGGGCAAAGCAATGGGTTGTGGGCGTCGCTGCTCCTGACCGATATCGACCACGATGGCGACGTGGACATCGTGGCCGGGAATGCCGGTCTGAATAACCCCTTCCGGGCCAGTCTGGCCGAACCCATGCGCATCGTTGCCGGTGATGTCGATAAAGATGGCATTCTCGACCCCATCTGGACTTATTTTGTTCAGGGAAAGTCCTACCCGGCCGCTTCGCGCGATGAACTGCTCGATCAGGTAGTGCCGTTACGCCGACAGTTCACCCGCTATCAGCAGTATGCCGATGCCACCGTTGAGACAATCGTCAAACCAACCGAACTGGCCAACGCCACGACGGTGACCAGTTACGAACTGGCGTCGGGGGTGTTCGTCAATCAGGGTAACGGTCAGTTCTCCTTCTCCCCCTTCCCCCGTGACGCCCAGTTTTCCCGCGTTAGTACGGTGTTGGCCGACGACTGGGACGGTGACGGAAAAACAGACCTGTTATTGGCGGGAAATTTCTACCCGTATCGGGTTCAGCATGGCCCCTGCGATGCCAGTATGGGCGTTATCCTGCGGGGCGACGACAAGGGCAGCTTCCGCCCGATACCGGCCCGGGAATCGGGACTTTGGGCCGATGGCGACGTTAGAACAGGGATTCAGCTACGCACAGGATCGGGTCGGAGACGGGTGTTTTTCGTCCGGAACGATGGTCCTCTAATTGGCTACGAGCGATGAAACGATGGTGGCTTGTAGTTATGCTCGCGATCGGATCGGCCCATGGGCAGGGCCGAAAGCCGACCGCTGCCACGGAGCGGCTGTTGTTTCACCGCGCCCATGATGCATTGACGCAGGTAATTGTGGCCGATATCTTTTCGCCCCCGGTTGCCGCCCGCATTTATGTGTATGCCCACGCAGCCGCCTACGAAACCCTGGTGCTTTGCCAAAGCGGGCCCTATCGGTCGGGAGCGGGTCAGCTGCCGGGACTGACACCCCCGCCCCCTCTGTCGCTGAGCGGCTGCCAGCCTGCGCTGGCGGCTACCGAAGCCCTGATTGCGGTTGGGCGAACGCTGGTTTTTTCCGAGAAACGCCTAGACGAACTGGCCGATCAACTCTGGGAACTGGCCAGCAGGCAGGGGTATTCGGCCCAGACCATTGTAGCCTCCCGGGCGGTGGGCAAACAGATGGCGAGCCATATCCTGGCCTGGGCCGCTGGCGACCAGTACCGGCAAACGCGTTCCCTGCGTCGGTATACGCCACAAAAGCTGCCGGGAGCCTGGTTGCCTACGCCCCCCGGTTATATGGCCGCCGTTGAACCCTACTGGCGACGCATCCGCCCCCTTACGCTCGACTCCGCGTCGCATTGCCGACTTCAGCCGCCACCCCCTTTCGGTATAACGCCCGATAACGCCTTCTTTAAAAGTGCCCGTAACGTGTTTGACGTATGCACTAACCTGACAGCTGAGCAGCGCCTGATTGCCAACTACTGGGATTGTAACCCGTTTTTTCTGAACACCCAGGGCCACATGAACTTTGCCAGCAAGAAACTGTCGCCGGGTGGCCACTGGCTGGCTATTGCCGGGCAGGTTTCCCGGCAGACCAACGCCGATCTGATGAAGACCAGCGCAGCGTATTTCCTGACAGCCGTGGCGCTTATGGACGGGTTTATCAGTTGCTGGGATGGCAAATACCGCTACAATGTGATCCGCCCCGAAACCTTTATCAACGCCCATATCAACGAAAACTGGCGTCCGTTGCTGCAAACACCCCCCTTTCCCGAATACCCCAGCGGCCATAGCGTCATCTCCACCGCTTCGGCTGTGGTGTTGACCAGCCTGTTTGGTCCGACGCTGGGGTTTACTGACAGTACCGAAGTAGCCTACGGACTGCCCGTTCGGCGTTTTCAGTCATTCAGGCAGGCTGCCGACGAAGCGTCTATCAGCCGATTGTATGGCGGCATCCATTACCGGGAAGCTCTGGATAACGGTCAGCTGCTGGGCCAGCAGATTGGCGAACAGGTACTGAAACGGCTTCAGCTCCTGGCGCTGCCCGCCCGCAAGTAAGGTCATTGTCTACGGATCGATCAGGAGAAGCCGGCCCCCGATTTGATAGCCACCGCCGACCCGTCGGCCAGAAAGATAGACGCGGGGGACTGGTCGAAGTACGGAGCGAAAGCCGCTCCGTAAAGTTTCTCTACATCGCAGTGGATGGCATAATCGCGAACGGGATAAATGGACCACTGCGGATGAACGACTTCGTACTCCGACGTCCGGCCTTCCCCGCGTTTGGTATACCCCCAGTAATGTTCGGTAATGAACGCTTCTTCGCTGTCGGCAACCAGCGCATGCCCTACCCGATCGGCATGGACGCGGATGTGATTCCAGTCGGAGCCCACCTTCCAATCGTATTGGATAGCCTGCGTATCGCCCGTCTGCCGCCAGCTGTGCCGCATCGGGTGCGTCGCGTAGGGTTCGCCATAGAGCGTATTGGCGACCAGCGTTATGGCAAACTTCGGTACGATTTCCTTGACGAATACGACGCCCCGCTTCCAGCCGGTATCGGTTTTTCGCCGGACATAGAACCGCAGGTTGAACTCCTCGAACTGCTGATGAAAAGGTACGGCCAGCTTTCCAAACAGCTTCACGCGCTGAAAGTAAAACCCAACCAGACTGCCGTAGCATTGCCCATCATACTCGTCCAGTTCAGTACCGTAGGGCACGAGTGGTTCCAGTACCTGACGGTCGATGGGGTAATTGGCAAAAATAAGGTTACGCCATTCGGCGGTCAAAAAAGTAAAAGCCATGCTTGTAGGAATGAGGGTAGTTACAGCAACAACAGTCTGTGCGTTCGATCGTTCAGCCAACTGCTGCGGCAACGTCGCGCCCACGAACCATTGCCGAAACCATGAGGTTATGCTTTTTCAGGATGAGCCCGAACCTTATCCGCAAATTCGTATCGCTGTGGATCAGACGCTCTTACTCATCACCCCACCCTTTACTCAGCTCAACACCCCCTATCCGGCAACGGCCTATCTGAAAGGGTTTCTCCACACAAAGCATATCACGTCATACCAGGCAGACCTGGGTATCGAGGTTATTTTAGCCCTTTTTTCGGCCAAAGGGCTGGCAGCGATGTTTGCCCAACTCGAAGCCGCCGATGCCGAATTGTCGGACAACAGTTACCGCATCTGCCGGTTGCAGGCCGATTATGTCGGCACCATCGATCCGGTAATTCGTTTTCTCCAGAATAAGAACCCAACACTCGCTCATAGCATCTGCGACCGGACCTATCTGCCTGAGGCCTCGCGTTTTGCGCAGTTGGAAGAGCTTGACTGGGCTTTTGGCACGATGGGCATCCACGACAAGGCGCGGCATCTGGCTACCTTGTATCTCGAAGACCTGAGCGACCTGATTCAGGAAGCGGTCGATCCTCACTTTGGCTTTAGCCGATATGCCGAACGGCTGGGTCGTTCGGCCACGCACTTCGATGAGTTACACGAGGCTTTACAAGCGCCTGACACGCCGGTGTCGACGATATTGATCGAACTGCTGGAACAGAAAATCCAGCAGTGGCAACCCGGTGTGGTTTGCCTGACGGTTCCGTTTCCCGGCAATCTGTACGGGGCACTCACCTGCGGAAAATACCTGAAACAGCACCACCCGGACATCAGGATCATCATGGGCGGGGGGTATGCCAACACCGAACTACGATCGCTGACCGAGCCGCGCGTCTTCGATTATGTGGACTTTATCTGCCTCGACGACGGGGAAGCTCCGCTGCTAACGCTCCTGGAACATCTGGACGGTCGGCGCGAAATAAGCCAGCTCAAGCGCGTCTATGCCCGAACCAACGGGCTGGTTACCTATTACAACGGCGCCCGGGAAAAGGATGTCCCCCAGCGCGAAACCGGCACCCCCAACTACCGCGACCTCCCCCTGAACGACTACCTGTCGGTCATTGAAGTCGTGAATCCCATGCACCGTCTGTGGAGCGATGGCCGCTGGAACAAACTGACGCTGGCCCACGGCTGCTACTGGGGTAAGTGTTCATTCTGCGATGTGACGCTGGACTACATCAAACGATACGAACCGGTAACAGCCGCGCTCCTGGCCGACCGAATCGAGGAAATCATCGACCAGACCGGACAGACCGGATTTCATTTTGTCGATGAAGCCGCACCGCCAGCCCTCATGCGCGACCTGGCGCTGGAAATCGTTCGCCGGAAGCTGACGGTGACCTGGTGGACGAATATCCGGTTCGAGTCCAGCTTTACACCCGACCTGTGTACACTGCTGAAAGCGTCGGGCTGCATTGCGGTATCCGGCGGCCTGGAGGTAGCCTCAGACCGCCTGCTGGAACGAATGAAAAAAGGCGTTACAGTGGCGCAGGTGGCCCGCGTGGCCGATGCCTTTACCCAGGCCGGCATCATGGTCCATGCGTACCTGATGTATGGTTTCCCGACCCAAACGATGCAGGAAACCGTCGACTCCCTGGAAATGGTTCGGCAGTTATTCAAAAACGGGGTTGTTCAATCGGGTTTCTGGCACCGCTTTGCCATGACCGCCCACAGCCCCGTTGGGGTCGACCCGGCGGGGTTCGACGTGATGCGCATCGGGCCTGACTTCGGCGGGTTTGCCGACAACGACCTGGAGCATGCCGACCCGTCGGGGGCGAATCATGATCTGTTTGCCGATGGCCTGCGCAAGTCGCTGTTCAACTACATGCATGATGTGGGGTTTGAGCTTCCTCTACAGGACTGGTTTACGTTTCCGGTACCGGTCACCTCCATTCCACCGAGATACATCGAGAAAGCCATCAGCCAGCCGTCCGATAAAGAGCCGCGTCCCAATGCGTTCGTGATCTGGCCGGGCAATCTGCCCAGCATGGAGGTATTCGAGTTACAGCAGGGGCGGAAGGTGGTGGAGATGGCGGAGCTGGAGTTTTATAGCCGGCAGGGCCAGTGGCTTCTTGAGGCCACGGTGCCCGTTGGCGACTGGATCATGAACCGGCTGCCTACGCTCATTATCGGCCCCCACGAACCCTGTTCATTAGCGCAACTAAAGGCCGACTATGAACTGAGCGGACTAGGCAACTTCAGCTCATTCATGCAGTCGCCTGCCTGGATACAGCTGCGGCAGAACGGACTGCTTATTGTTTGATTCCAGCCAGGAAATGAGACTGTTATAACACGCCCGCGCTGACTGTACAGCGTGGAAAGGGCCTTGCTTTAGCTGGAACGGGCCGGTAACGTAATGAAAAATGTGCTTCCCTCGCCTTCCTCGCTTTCTACGGATAGTGTTCCTCCGTGGCCTTTGGTGATGATATCATACGAGAGGGATAAGCCTAATCCCGTCCCCTCGCCCGTAGGTTTGGTGGTAAAAAAGGGCTGAAAGATCTTGGCTTCGACCGACTCGGGGATACCGGCACCGTTATCACGTACATCAAGGATGATAGACACCCGATTCTGGGTTGGCGTACTCTCCGCAATACAGTGCCCGATACGGACCCAAACCGTCGGCTTGTAGTCAGGACCCGCTGTTTTCTGTTTTTGCCATACCGCGTAAAAAGCATTGTTATACAGATTTAGCAGTACCCGCCCCATATCCTGAGGTACCACCTCGACTTCGGCGGGTTCAGGTTGAAAATCTGTTACCAGCTGCGCGTTGAAGTTGGGATTTTTGGCCCGCAATCCGTGATAAGCGATCTTTAGGTATTCGTCGGCCAGCGCCTTGAGGTCGGTGAGCTGTTTGGTGCCGGTGCCGGTGCGGGAATGTTCGAGCATGCCCTTGACAATGGCCGAAGCCCGTCCGCCATGGTGCGTAATTTTCTGTAGATTCTGCTTTAAGTCGCCCAGCAACTCGGTTTCCAGGTCTGCGTCGCGGCTGGCCTTTTGCTGCTCCTCTTCGAGTTCGACAACCAGCTCCGTAGATACCTCCGAAAAGTTCGTAACGAAGTTCAGCGGGTTCTGGATCTCGTGGGCGATGCCGGCTGTCAGTTCACCCAGACTGGCCAGTTTTTCGCGCTGGATCAGCTGGGTTTGTGTTTCCCGTAAGTCGCTCAACGAACGATTCAATTCGGCGGTACGATCGGCTACCTGCAACTCCAGAACTACATTCTGGCTAGCCAGCAGCTGCTGCTTTTCCTGCTCCTGGGCCAGCGACTGAGCCGACAAACGATTGACCAGGTCCAGTTGCTGACGCAGCGACTGATAGGTACGGGCGTAGTCCCCCACCAGGGAGAAAGACAGGCCAATAGGTACGCTGAACAAAGAAATCAGGCTCAGAATGACGATGGGGACAGCGATCCATTCCAGGTTGTTCTCGTTTTCGGATGACTGGGAGACAAGAACCATTACGAGAACCAGCCCGATGAGTGCCAACATGGCAAACAGCGAGAACTTCAGGGAATTCCAGGGCAAACGGGCTGCCGGATCGGAACTATGCCGCCGGGCAAGCCAGCTAACCCGAATATAGTCGATTATCACCAGCGCGAACGGTAACCAGACAATGCTGCCCGGAATTGGGCCGACAAACGTGCTATAGGCTACCAGCGCCGTCAATACCGCTATAATCCCCCAGAATAGCCAGTTCTGCCGCCGGCCCAGGTAGGTATAGACCGATACCAGCAATAGCCCCATCGCTACATTCACCAGTATCCACAGCACGGATACCAACAAGGAGTCTATAGTCAGGGTACCCGCTTCACCCTCCAACCGGTCGATCAGGAAAATCAATGAAAACGCTAACATGGTCAGTGACAGCAGCAGATTCACGGGCTGGGTAGTATTGGCCCGGTAAAACAGCAGGTGCAGCAGGCTCAGCACACCAAAAACCCCCACGATCAGGTACTCCAGCGCGGCCGAACTCGCCTGGCTGTACACTAATTCGGTGGTGGCCCGATCACTTAATTGAAAGTCCAGTTGAAAGGGTGCTTTGTGTATCGAACTACCATATAAGGGATCACGACGGAACGCGTACCGCACCGCCAGAACATGTTGACTCGTGTCGGCAATCTGAAGCGGAACAAAGGCGATCATCCGCTGGGAACCGCCCTTGTCGAAATGGGCAGGCCGAAGTGTGGCCACCCGCTTCCCGTCGAGGTAGACCTCCGAGGTGCCGAACTGGCGAATAGTCATTACTACTGAATCGCTCATGAGGGTATGAAACCGAATTGTTTTCCGGAACCAGCCCCGACCGCTTTCCCAAAGTGCCGCGTTTTCCATCAGATTCAGCTGGGGACTACGCTTCGGCCAGCGTTGAGCATTATAGCCGGGATTGGCCCAGCCAATGCTGTCCCCTGGGTGAAACTGCCACTCCCCTTGCTGAGGTAACCGGATGGTCGGCGAGCTGTCGAACTGGATAGCCTGGCCGTAGGTCATGTCAGCGCCCGGTAACAAACACAAGGCCATGATGGCTATGCGGTAAATAATTCGAATCATAAAAACAGTAGAATACACGGACGTCGTACAACCGCCACCTTCCTCTTACCTGGTCGCCAAAGCCCGGAACCGCGCCCGAAGCTTCTTTCGGCCATTGGCAAGAAATACAATACCAGCCTTGCAATATCAGCAATTAAGTGAATGACTGGTCAGGCACGTGGCAGGGATTTCTGTTGACCTGCCACCTGCTTTTCATCTGGTTCGGTTCGCGATCAGGCGACAGGCATGATTTGAATTTCGTCGGAGCTTTTTAACAAACGAGCCGTGGCACGATGGAAGTCGTGCCACGGCTCGTTTGTTAGTAATTCTTATTTCTGCTGGTATTTCTCTTTGTAGGTATTGTACAGGCGCTTATGCCGGTCGTCCAGGTTTACCGTGCGGCCCTGAATGAAGACGTGTTCGATCACGTTCGTACGCATATCGAGCGCGTCGCCCGCCGATACGAACAGGGTGGCTTGTTTGCCTTTCTCCAGCGTGCCGACCAGGTTGTCGATACCAAGGATTTTAGCCGTGTTCGAGGTAACCAGCTTCAGAGCTTCCTCCCGGTCGGCAATTCCGAATCCGGCGGCTGTTCCGGCCAGAAACGGCAGGTTGCGTGTCCGCCACCATTCATCGGCATAACTCAGGCTAACCAGTATACCCGCTTTCTGTAAAATGCTGGGCAATTTGTAGGGCAGATCGACATCTTCATCTTCCCGGTTGGGCAACCGGTGCAGCGCACTCAGGATCACCGATACGTTGTTGTCCTTCAGGAACGTAACCACGCGGTTGGCTTCTTCCCCACCAACGACCACCACCCTGGGTATTCCGAACGATTTGGCGAACGTAACGGCTTCGATGATGTCTTTGCCATAATCGGCCCGAACATACAGGTTTTGTGTGCCGGTAAACAGACCCCGCATGGATTCGAGACGCAGGTTCATCGGCGATAGATTTGGCAGCGCAGCATACCCCTTGGCATCGGCAAAGGTGGCCTGCAAAGCGCTGATCACCTCGTTGCGTTTATCGTTCTTTTTGAGGGTAATCGTAAAGTCCTCGAAGTTGAAGTTGCGGGCGAAATAGCCGGGCCAGTTCAGCCAGATACCGTCGTCTTTCTTTAATGCGGCATCTTCCCAGTTCCAGCCGTCGGCCATCATCACGCTCGAACTACCCGATACGGTACCGCCCTGGGGTGTGGCCTGGGTAAGCAAAACGCCGTTGTTCCGGATGGTCGGTATCACTTCGGAGTCGGTATTGTAGGCAATAAGGGCGCGGACGTTGGGATTCAGTATGCCCACCTCCTCTTTGTCGAGTGTGGCCCGCACCGACGCCACCTCCTGCAAGCCTACCGTCGACGCAGGCGAAATAATTCCGGGATACACGTGCTTTCCGGCGATGTTTACAACATCGACATCGGTCAGGTTCAGTTTAACGATGGTGGCATCGACCACATTCGTGATCACTCCCTTATCGAAGATGATCACCCCATTGGGGATTACCTGCCCGTTGCCAATGTGAATCGTACCGCCCAGCAAAGCGGTGGCCCGGGCCTGTGGTTTGGCCGGAGCGGGGTTCTGCGCATAGCCCGTGAGCGATGCCAGCGTGAGTATTGAAATAAATATCTTTTTCATGATGATGTTTCTCCGCGGCTATTTCTGCGTTTGAGTTTGTTCCTCTTCTTCCCCTTCGGCCATCAAGCCTTCGATGTCTTCGCAGTGCCACATCCGAGCCCGTTTAAAGCCAGGCCGGGTCGTTGGCGAACCACTTGCTTTGGCCGTTATCATCTTCTGGATCAGCCGGGCACGTTCAGCCTGCATGGCGTCACGCTTGCGGTCTTCACTGGCCAGATCGAAATAAACGGCACCGTCGATGATCGTTTTCTCGGGACGGGCATAAATCGCCAGGGGGTTGGCATTCCAGAGAACCAGGTCGGCGTCTTTGCCCACCCGAATGCTGCCCATCCGGCTATCCAGATGCAGCAGTTTGGCCGGATTGAGGGTAACCATTTTCCAGGCATCCTCTTCGGTCATGCCACCATATTCAATGGTTTTGGCGGCTTCCTGATTCAGGCGTCTGGCCATTTCAGCGTCGTCGGAGTTGATCGACACCGTCACCCCCTGCCGGTGCATCAGCGCTGCATTGTAGGGAATAGCGTCGTGGACTTCCATTTTGTAGGCCCACCAGTCGGCAAACGATGACCCGCCTGCACCATGCTTAGCCATTTTGTCGGCCAGCTTATACCCTTCCAGGATGTGGGTAAACGTGTTGACCTTGAAGCCCAGTGAGTCGGCTACGTGCATCAGCATATTGATTTCCGACTGCACGTAGGAGTGGCAGGTAATGAACCGTTTGGCGGCC
Source organism: Spirosoma utsteinense (assembly GCF_014282275.1). Classification (GTDB taxonomy): domain Bacteria; phylum Bacteroidota; class Bacteroidia; order Cytophagales; family Spirosomataceae; genus Spirosoma; species Spirosoma utsteinense. The sequence goes on along the minus strand of NZ_VFIA01000034.1, from coordinate 18,703 downwards.
AGGATCTCCGCCAGCGCGTCGAGTTCGATGTCCCGGTGGGGCGCTACGGCGCTGGCTTTCTGTTTGGCGTTAAGCCCATTGTAAGTGGCCCAGCTTTTGGCGTATTCTTTGGCCCGCATGAAGTGATCCATATACACCTGCTCCACACCCATCCGGGTTTGCGGAAACCGAACCCGGTTAACGTCGCCCCAGTTGGACTGCTTTACGTTCTCGCCCAGGGCGAATTTAATAAACCCATCGGCCCCTTTAAGCATCATCGCATCCGGCGATTCACCCCATTTGAGCTTCACAATGGCCGACTGCCCGCCAATGGCGTTCGCTGAACCGTGAAGCAACTGCGAGGCTGTGACACCGCCGGCGAGTTGGCGGTAGATATTGACATCTTCCGAATTGACCACATCGGCCATACGAACCTCGGCCGTACTCGACTGTGATCCTTCATTCACGGATAGCAGCGCTATGTGGGAGTGTTCGTCAATGATGCCGGTCGTGAGGTGCTTGCCGGTACCGTCGACAACCGCCACATCGGCAGGAACCGGCAGGTTTTTACCTACTTTGGTAATCTTTCCGCCCGTAACGAACACATCGGTATTAGGCAGGATGCCATCCTTTTCATTCGTCCAGACCGTGGCATTGCGGATCATCATCGTTTGTGGCACAGGCTTGCTGGTGTTGCCCATCCCTACAAACGGGTACAACAGCGCCGTGGCGCTGGCAGGTAAGGTCGCCACCGCCGACACGGATGTGGCCGTCGTGGACACTGGGCTACCAGCGGCCCGTACAGCTGACCAGGCCACTCGCTTCCCATCGGGCGTTTCGCCATCACCCTTCAGGTTGGCTGGACTGGTCTGGTAACCGGTTAGCCGGGTGGTTCCGGGCTGCTTCTTATCAAGTTGTAGCTGAATCGAAATCAAGTCCCCACTAACGGCCACCTTAGGCGTACTTTTTATGGTATCGGCCACGATCTGGTACTCTGGCTTGTCGGCCGATTTGCCGGTAATGTTTAGGGTCAGACCGGTACGCTCACCGACGGTCAACGCCCACTTGCCCCGCAGGTCGGCCGCATTTTTCTCGTTGACAATGTATTGTTTGCCGCGAATCCAGTTTTCGTAGATCACGTTATCGGCACCAAACAGGTTACCCGACGTGATGATGAAGTTGGCCACGCGACCCTTTTGCAGTGTACCAACCTGATCGTCGGCCTTCATCAGACGGGCCGGTACGGTTGTTAGTGCTTCGAGTGCTTTCTGCTCGGTCAGGCCGTTTTCGATGGCTTTGCGGATATTCGCCCAGAAATCAGCTTTATTTTTCAACCCTGACGTAGTCAAGGCAAACGAAATGTTTGCCCCCGCCAGCCGACCGGCATTCATCGGGGCCATTTCCCAGTGTTTCAACTCAGACAGCGACACATTATCGGCATCCCAGGCGTCTTCAACGTCGTAAGGCTGTGGAAAGCTTACGGGCACGATCAGCGACGCTCCCGTTGCTTTGATCTCGTTGATGCGCTGGTACTCATCACCCGTTCCCCGCAGTATGTATTGAACCCCAAATTCATCGCCCACCTTATCGGCACGCAGTATGCCGAGCTTGTCGCCAGCGTCGAAAATGGCGGGCAGCGACTGAATACGGGTCAGCGCTTCAAGCGACGTGTTGGCCTGTTCCTTGTTGCCGCCCCGTTTGTACCAGTCGGCATCGTACATAGCCTGACGCAGCAACGCCACCGATCCCATCATTGAGTTTGGATACGATTGTCCCGAGCTGCCTTTATTGAAGGAGTAATGGGCTGTTACGTTAGCCTTCAGCAAGACCAGATTCTCCCGGTCGTCGGCCAGGGTCACCAGCGCACCTGTACCCCGTACGACCCCGTCGTGGGGATGCGTCAGGACGGCACCGAAACCAATTTTACGCAGCTCATCTGCTTTTTTGTCGTCGGCCTTGAACAGGGCACTGGCATCGTTCTCCGGCTGTACGGCCTGGTTCCAGTAATAAGGTCCTTTTTTAGCGGATTCAAGTTGCTGAGGAGCCCGGCCACCCCCACGCTGCTCGCGTTTAAGCTCTGGCATCCCGTAGTCTGAATCGATTTCGACCATAGCCGGGTAGATCCGTTTGCCTTTCAGATCAGCGACAACCGTTCCGGCAGGCAGGCTGACATTGGCACCAACTGCTTCGACCCGGCCATTGCGAACGAGCAGGGTAGCATTCTGGAGAGTCGTTTGCGGATCAACGATGATGGTGGCATTGGTAAAGGCGTACAGCCCCGGCCGCTCATCATAAACGCCATTGCGCGGAAAAGTCGTCTGAGCCATAGCCCCATAGGTCAGGCCAACGGCGAACAAGCCCGTCAGAAGATGTTTAATCATGAAGAAGTGAGATTGATTATTGGGTGAAAACGGCCAAAAATACGCAAACCGACCCGGTTCAGGGCTCTTTACCCAAAGAAGATTTTGCATTTATCCGGAAAGCCACTGTTTAAGCGAAACAAAAATTGTTTCTTTGATTTTTTATTGGACTTATTTCCTATTTATCCTCATGCGTTTTCTGTTTGCCTGCCTCATCACTGTCCTGACAACGACGACTGCGCGGTCGCAGGAACAGGAGGAATTTATGACCCAGAGTACCCGCGACCGTATCAACTTCAGCAACCTGAACATTCCCAATACCGGCACTTTATTCGGCATCAAAGGAATACCCGGCAAAGTCATTGGCGATCCTTATATCGATACCGTCTGGCAGGCTGGCAACGTAAAATTCTACGGTCGGCTTACGCCCAAAACCGACTCCATTGCGGGTGTGCCTGTACGAATCGACCTTCTGGCAAACGAAGTAGAAATCAAAGCCGGTAATAAAGACATCCGGGCCACGAAGGCAGCTACCGTTCGGTACGTCGACATAAATAACCGGACCGGCACCAGCAGCCGGTTCATCAACGTGCGCGAATACCGGGGCGAAGCCGATGTCTTATCCGGCTTCTTTGAACAGATCGTTGTGGGGAAATTCGATCTGTTACACCATCCGACGGTCTACATCCGGCGATCGAATTACAACTCCGCCATGAACGTGGGCACCAAAGACGACGAGATCATGAAAAAAGCGGACTGGTATCTGGCCTACCAAAAGCGGGCAGTAAAATTCTCGCCTTCGAAAAAAGCACTGCTCGAACTAATGACCGACCACAAAGAGCAGATCGAAGCGTACCTGAAAAGCAAAAAGCCCGACCTGAAGGAGAAAACGGAGCTGACAGCGCTGGTCGTGTACTACAACGGCCTGTAATTAAGCCCGCCAGTCGATACTGATTTTTCGGCCTGTATCGGCCGCCTGCAAAATAGCACCGATCAGCTTCATATCTTTCCAGCCTTCCTCCCCCGATGCTTCCGGAATGGTTTTCTGGCGAATAGACTGGCTGAATGCGTTCAACTGAGCAATCTGCTGGTACTGGGGCGATGGCAGATCCATAGGGCCACTGCTGCTGACGCCCTGTGCACCGGTAGCGTTGAAGGCCGGTTCCAGCTTGAACCAGCCACGCTCGCAGGTCGCGTACAAGCGGTCGACATAGGACGAGTATGTTGTACTACAGTGGGCAACGGTGCCTCCCGGAAATTCGAACTGCCAGAAGACCGTTTCGTGAATGTCTTTGAAATGAACTTTATCGAACGTAAAAGCCTGAGCCGTCACACTGATCGGGTCTTCATTGATTGTCCGGCGGGCACCCTGAATGGCATACACCCCCAGATCCATAATGGCCCCACCCCCGCCGATCCTGCGATCCAGCCGCCACGAATCCGGGCCGGGCACCGTAAACCCAAGGCCCGACTCGATCACCTTAACGGCTCCAAATTGCTTCTCGGCGGCCATACGGCGCATTTCCAGGTGATGGGGCTCGAAATAGAGCCGATAGCCGACAGAAAGCTGTACACCTGCTTTCCGGCAGGCATCGATCATCTGCCGGGCTTCGGCCGCATTCATCGCCATCGGTTTCTCGCAAATGACGTGCTTACCCGCCTGAGCCGCCCGGATCGTGTACTCGGCGTGCATGAAGTTGGGCAACACAACATAAATAATATCGATATCGGGGTTATTCCGGATCTGATCGAATGTCTGGTAACTGTAACTATTCTTTGGCGGGATGTTGTAGGTCGTAGACCATGCTTTGGCCTTGTCGGGTGAGCCGGTCACAATACCGGCCAGGTAGCAGTCCTTCGTTTCCAGCAGGGCGGGGGCCAGCTGTCTCGTAGCGTAATTACCCAGTCCTACAAGCGCGACACCCAGCTTTTTAGGCTTGGGTTGCCGGGCGAATAAATCGGTAGACGGCGTCAACAGACTACCCGTCATCAGGGAAAGAGTCTTCAGTGACGTTCGGCGGGTGATAGGAGCATTCATAGGGGCTTCCGGCAGTTCGTATGCAGACAAGTAAACACAAAAAAAACAGCACAAAAGCGATTTGTGCTGTTCGGTAAACAGGTCGGTTCAGTTACTCACTAAGGGGCGTTACAACCGGGCTCTTATCCGTTTCGCCGGTCTCGTTCTTTGGACCACGCCGACGTTTTTTCCGGCGCTTGGGCTTGTCGGAAGCAGTCCCGTCAACCCCAACGGCGCGGGGTTGCTGGCCTGATTCGACACCCGTAACTGTCGGTTCAACCGAGGGAGGAGCAACGTCCGTTCGGGGCTGACGCTCCCCATTGACGGTAGTATTGCGTCGATCTTCGGACGGGGCTGTTCCATTTCCGGAACGCCGGTTTTCGTTGCTACGCCGTCCATCCCGTCCGCGACCACCTTCGCCCGAACCCGAACCCCGGCTGCTACCTCCTCCGTCACGGCCACCCCGACCGGCACTAGGCCCGCCTTTACCCCGCAGTCCGCTAAACCGTTTAGGGTCGAACACGGGCGAGCGGCCCATACCCAGTTCCTCCGTTACGGAACGCTTCTCAACTTCGCGCTCGATGAGCTTCTCGATGTTGGTGATACGGTTCTGGTCCTGATCGCTGATGAAGGTAATAGCGGTACCGGTTGTCGCTGCGCGGGCCGTACGGCCGATGCGGTGGACATAATCCTCCGCATCGCGCGGTATGTCATAGTTGACGACATGCGTCAGGTTGTCGATGTCGATACCCCGCGACAGTACGTCGGTGGCCACCAGGATCGGGAATGCTTTATTTTTAAAGTCCCGCAGTACTACTTCGCGGTCGTCCTGCTCCAGGTCGGAGCTGATACCGCGCGCTTCGTAGTTCAACTTGCTCAGGGCCCGCACAATGCCATTCACTTCGGATTTGCGGGAGGTGAAGAGCACCATGCTCTGCACGGGCGTCGGGCTGTTTTTGATCAGATGCGCCAGTAGGGGCAGCTTCTGATTGTCAAAAGCCAGGTAAAACTGCTGATCGATACCGGCCGCTGGCTTCGATACCGCCAGCCGTATTTCTTCGGGTTCGGTCAGAAGTCGCTTCGAAAACTCCCGGATTTTATTGGGCATGGTAGCCGAAAACAGCAGCGTCTGACGCTTGGCAGGGATCTTGTCGACAATATTCATGATGTCGTCGGAGAAACCCATGTCGAGCATCTTGTCGGCTTCATCGAGCACCAGGTAATCGATCCTGTCGAAGTTCACGTAGCCAAGCTGCATGTGGGCCATAAGCCGGCCCGGCGTTGCAATGATGATATCGGCGCCTGTTTCCAGCGCTTTACGTTGCTTGTCCCAGTCGTCGCCTTTGCCACCGCCGTAGATGGCGATACTGTTGGCATTGACGAAGTAACCAAACCCTTCTACCTGCTCATCGATCTGTTTGGCCAGTTCACGCGTCGGCACCAGAATCAGGGTGCTGGTGTGATCATGGTCGGCATGAGAGATTTTATCGAGAAGGGGAATGAGGTAAGCGGCTGTTTTGCCGGTTCCGGTCTGCGCACTGGCAATAAGGTCGCGACCAGCGAGAATTTTGGGGATGGCCATCTCCTGAACGGGGGTAGCGTTCAGGTAGTTCATGGCGTCCACACCGGCCAGCAGGTCGTCGTGGAGGTTAAATTCGGAAAATGTCAAGGTAACAGCTTGGTGAGAGTGAAGAAAAGCTGACCTTACTTTTCCGGTCAGCAAACCGCTTGATTTGGAAACAAATATACAAAAAAAACAGGCACAATGCCACTAGCCCTGCCAGTGGTCGCAAGACCCTGGTAGTGGCTGTTTCGGGTGATGTGACATACTACAGCCACTACCAGGGTCTGCGACCACTGGCAGGGCTGGCAGGTTCCTCACCTACAGGGTGTCATGCCGGGCAGTGCCTCGTTTTGCTTTCCGTTCGTCGACTTTGTGTTCGATGGCGTCGCCTGCTTTCTTAGCTTTTTCTTTGGTTTCACGCCCAAGTTCCGTCGCTTCGGCACCTACTTTCTGACCCATCTCTTTCAGTTCACCTTTCGAGTTTTCGATCTTCCGCTGGCGTGCCTGCCGACGCGCTTCACGCTCGGCCGACGTGGTGTTATCCTGGGCGTAAGCGCTGACGGTGATCAGCATTCCTAAAGCCAGCGTACTCAATACATTCGTTTTCATAGCGTTTTTTTCGACGTTATTACCAGGTTGTTCGTAACCGTAGGAACGAAACAAGGCCCCAGTTATGATGTAGTAAATCAACTGAAGTGCCTTTTTTTTGTTTGCCAGCTACCCCGACTAAATTATTCCTGCGACCTGGTTTCAGCCGGGGAATCGACTTCCGTTTAGGGCGAACATTTCCTGAACGCCCTGCGTTTTTCACCCACAGGAGTAGCCGGACGGAGAACTGCTTTTTCCGTACCTTTACTCCCGTAAAACGGCCTTGCCGACTCTTGTATGCTCGATTCGCTGCTCTCTCCTTCCATTGCCACCGCCATACCCGGCTCACCGGTGCTTTATACCCCTTCGCTGACTCACTACATGCGCCGGAAAACAGTTACGGTTGCCGTTGGTGACGTGCCTATGGGGTCTGATTACCCAATCAGGGTGCAATCGATGACAACCGTAGACACCATGGATACACGGGGCTCCGTTGAACAGAGCATCCGCATGATCGAAGCCGGTTGTGAGTACATCCGAATTACAGCACCGAGCGTGAAGGAAGCGCAGAACCTCGCCACCATTCGTGACGAGCTGCGGGCGCGGGGCTATACCACACCGCTGGTAGCCGACATTCATTTTACCCCCAACGCGGCCGAACTGGCAGCCCGTATCGTTGAGAAAGTCAGGATCAACCCCGGCAACTACGCCGACCGGAAACGCTTCGAGTACATCGATTATAGTGATAGCGCCTACACGGCTGAACTGGAACGGATTCGGGCAAAGTTTCTACCGCTCGTACGTATCTGTAAAGAATACGGCACAGCCATGCGCATCGGCACGAACCACGGCTCGCTGTCTGACCGAATTTTGAGCCGCTATGGCGATACGCCTGTCGGTATGGTCGAGTCGGCGCTGGAGTTTCTGCGGATCTGCGAAGACGAGCATTACTACAACATTGTGCTGTCGATGAAGTCCAGCAACCCGCAGGTTATGGTACAGGCTTACCGGCTGCTGGTTCAGCGACTGGACAAGGAAGGTCTTAAGCCATACCCGCTGCATCTGGGTGTGACCGAAGCCGGAGAAGCCGAAGACGGGCGGATCAAGTCGGCACTGGGCATTGGTACGCTGCTCGAAGATGGCATTGGTGATACCGTTCGTGTGTCGCTCACCGAAGAGCCGGAGCGCGAAGCGCCCGTAGCCAGCGCCCTGATCGCCCGCTATACAAAACGGGCCGAAGAAAGTCAGCCCATTCCGGCGGTGGCGACCTACCCCATCGATCCTTTCCGGTACACGCGCCGAACGACCCACGAAGTAGCCAATTTTGGCGGGCAGAACGTGCCGCGTGTCATCGCCGACTACAGCCACGTAGCCGTTGTTGACCACGATGTCCTGCCACCCATCGGGCATTTTTATCTGCCCGTACCCGACAAGTGGCGCATGAATGATCTTGGTGCCGATTATATCTATACCGGCTCGCAGCCCGCTCAGTTTATGCTGCCGAACGGCCTGAAGGAAATTCTGGACTACCCGGCCTGGCAGTCGGTTGCCTCACAGACCGATGCACTTCCGTTATTGACGGCGGCAGAGTATAGCGCGGCCCGAACGACATCCGGCCTGCTGCATACCCGATTGAATTTTGTGCAGATTAGCCTGAGCGACTTATCGGATGCCTTTATCGACGCGGTACGCCCTGACAAGACCGTTGTTCTGGTCATCATGACCCATAATGCCCACGCCATGCCGGAGCTACGGCGGCTGTTTGTAGCCCTGATGGACAAGCAGCTGACAACGCCGGTTGTGGTCCGACGCAGTTATCCGACCGTGATTCCTGAAGACCTTCCCCTCTATGCCGCTACCGACGTGGGTGGTCTGCTTATCGATGGCCTGGGCGACGGCATCATGTTGTCGGGCAAGGACGTGGTGTCGGGCCCGGATACCGACGAGCTGAAGCGGCTGAACAGCCTGGCGTTCGGTATTTTGCAGGCTGCCCGTACGCGCATCACCAAAACGGAATATATATCCTGCCCATCGTGCGGGCGGACGCTATTCGATTTGCAGGAAACAACGGCCCGCATTCGCCAGCGCACGGACCACCTCAAAGGTGTCAAGATTGGGATTATGGGTTGTATCGTCAATGGACCCGGCGAAATGGCCGACGCCGACTATGGCTACGTAGGGATTGGCCGCGATAAAATTGCGTTGTACCGGGGTCAGGAGGTTATCAAGAAATCGGTACCGGCCGACCGCGCCGTTGATGAGCTGATCGATCTGATTCGAGAGGATAGTCGATGGATTGAACCTAGTATGGAGAATGGATGAAGAACTATGAATAATAGTGATTTGGGCCGGTAACGTGCCGGTCAAAATCTTTGTTATTTACGTGAACAATTGTGTTTGACAGTTCCTTATTCAACTTTCATTGGTCTTTCCGTACATGAACCGACTCATAGATTACCTCAAAATCGGGCCTGTATTTGCCTATTTTCTCCGGGTGTTTCGTAAGCCTGACCCCAATCATCCAACCAGCGTCAACCTGCGCATGATGCACGGCATCAACCGCATTTCCATAATCATGTTTTTGTTTTGCATAGGCGTCATGATTTTCCGGGCCTGTACCCGATAATTCGGTTGAAACCTGATTCACCCCTGTGCGATGAATATTGAAACACTGCGCGATTACTGCATAGCGAAACCGGGCGTAACCGAGTCATTTCCTTTCGATCTGGTAACGGTTGTCTTCAAGGTAGGAAACAAGATTTTTGCGCTGCTGGATACGGAGAGCCGCCCGACAACCCTGAACCTGAAATGCGATCCTGAACGGGCAGTCGAACTACGGGATCAGTATACGGCGGTTCGGCCCGGTTTCCACATGAACAAGACGCATTGGAACACCATCACCATCGATGGAACCCTGCGCTGGCAGGATGTACAGGAGTGGATCGACCACTCGTATGATCTGGTCAGAAAAGGATTACCAAAAACCATACGTGATCAACTAATCTAAGTAAGCGGCTTGCCTGTAGAGGCCAAAATTTTGTAAATTCGCAAGGTGTAAGAAACCAGGTTATGTTATGGAAATTGCGCTATTAGGTCTCTTGTTTGTGCTGTATCTAACTATCCGGTATTACCTGATGGACCACGATACACCGTCTGAAAAAGACCAAAAGCGATTTAAGTCAGGCATCGATATGGTTGCCAAACGGCAATACGATCAGGCCTACACCTACTTCGATGAGTCCATTCGGCAATATCCCAAGTCGGCGATAGCGTATGCCTATCGGGGCAAGTGTAATCTGGCGCAGGAGAACTATTACTCGGCTATATATGACCTGACCCAGGCAATCAGCCGGGATAATACACTGGCCGACTGCTACCTAGACCGGGGCATCGCGTTGTACCAGATCGAAGAGTACCAAAACGCCTTCCGGGAGTTCGACAAAGCCGTCTGGTATTTTCGCGACGAGAAACCGGATGCCTACCGCTGGCGGGCACTCGCCCGTATTCAGGTTCGGCAGTTACCCCAGGCAGAAAACGACCTACGCCGGGCCGTCTCCCTCGGCGACGAGAACTCCTTTCATATTTTGATGCAACCGCCCTTTACAAGTCCGGTTTACCAGAACAAATAAGGCTGAACGGGAAGGGGGTAAGGAAATTTGTCGACTTGACAAATTTCCTTACCCCCTTCCCGTTCAAGTCGTTTAATCCTGTTGAAATCGCCTATTTGAGTTTCCCCAGTTGTTCTACATTCCGGCGGGTGTCCAGCTTATTTGTCTGGGCCAGTTCCATCGATTTCTGAGCGGCTTTCTGCGCGTCGGCCGTGCGCCCGCCCCGTCGGTAGGCTTCGGCAAGTTCAAAATACAGGTCAGCCTGTTCCTTCTGAGGGGGTTTCATCGCGAGCGCTTTAGCAGCCCATTTAGCTACCGTAGGCGCATCCACCGCGTCGGGGCTGTTTCGGTTGAATAGCCGGGTGATGTACATGTATTCCGGTACCGACAGCTGGTTGGAGTTCACCTGACCATCCATTCGCTCAACGGCTTTGGCCGTTTGGTGGCCCCGGAAGTAAGCATTCACCTCGGGCAGCAGCGTCCGGTTGGCGGCAACTTTAGCGTCGATTCCTACTTTAACCAACCCCTGCCGAACCTCCAGAATCTTGGCAACCGGATACTGCGCACCCCGGCCGCTAAAAAGCGACGACATCAGAATATTTTCGGCAACCTGCTCAGCCAGATCGGCCCCGTACGCTTTCCGATACGTGTCCATATGGCCCATCATGTACTGAAACATCGGATTTTCGTAGTCCAGCACGAGCTTTTGCAGGGCCAGCCAGTTCGTCTGGTTCGCAAACGTTGCCGGGGATTGCTGCCGGGCGTAGTCGTTCATAGCCGCGATGTTGGCCACCGTATCTTTCGTGACACGGCTGAACATGGCGTAGTCGATCAGGAAATTGGAGGACCGTTCGCCCTGTTGGTAACGGGCTTTCATGTTCTGGCTCCGGGCCTGCGGATTCAGCGCATTAGTGCCATGGCGGATTACCTCGTCGGTCGTGTTGTTGCTCATGGCAAAATGCACCAGATTCTGTTGCGGATCGAAGTAAAGAAACAGGGGCAGCGATGGCACGAACAAATGATTTTTCTCCAGGAACGTTCGTGTCGACGGTTGCGCAATATCAATCTTCGTGCTGATGAACTTGCTGTTATAGTATTTACCAACCCGGCCATCGGCCAGCGTCGGGACAAAGCTCTGGCAGACATGGCAGGTAGGCGAAAAAATCTCCACGAAAACCGGTTTTCCGGTTCGACGAGCTTCCTGAAATACCCGTTCGACAGGGATTTCCTTGAACTGGATACCCGCTTTCTGCGCCAGGGCTGCCTGAGCGACAAAAAGCAACAAAAGAATCTTTTTCATGCTGAATTACGGTGATAAGCGGGGCGACGTAGGCAATCCCTGAATGAGACAGCATAAATCGTTCCGAATCGGTTACTGCTGTTTTTGTTGTTCCTTGATTTCTTCTTCAAGCCGCTTGCTCAGGATCTTGCAGGTATTTTCGATGTCGGCCGCCATCCGTTTGTCGCCCGTGGCGTTAACGGCCGTATCGGCAATACCGCTCATCATCTCGATCAGGAAGCGCTTCATGTCGACCACCTCCATTTCTTTCGTCCAGAGGTCAATTTTAAGCGTACTGTTATGGTAGTGGTCCCAGAGAGCAATGGCAATCGCGCGCGTGTCGCTCAAGCCCTCGTTCGGGTTATCAGTAGCTTCCCAATATATTTTTTCGGGTACGTTCTGGTTGTCAAGTTCAACCGCAAAATGAATGTCTGATTTTTTCATAGACACAAATTTACGCAACGTGGCCCGGAAATATAGAACCTGTTCAGGATTACTGGCAGGACGTGGTCGGTCGTAACCTGGACGGCCACGTCCGGGTAAGCGTATTCCCAGTTCGCTCCCGGACGTGGCCGTCCAGGCTACTACCAGCCGCTTTGCTGAATGAAACACGGGCCACCATGAAGTCCTGAACAGGTTCATCGTGTAGCGACCGATTAATCTGGCTGGTCAGGCAAACCGATCGAAAGACAGGTCTGCGTGCGCCCGTTTACGCATAGACGCCCTTGTCTCCTGACGGAATGCCCGTATTTTAGCCCCCACGTAACTAATTTCACATGTACACCTTATACGCCATTCCCAACTGCGATACCGTGAAAAAAGCCCGTGTCTGGTTAGCCGGGCAGGGCATCGATTATCTATTCCACGACTACAAAAAACAGGGTATCGATCAGCCGACGATCGAGCGCTGGTTACAGCAAAAGCCCTGGGAAGAACTAATCAACCGGGCGGGAACGACCTGGAAGAAACTGGCCGATGCCGAGAAGCCCACGGATTCTAAGGGAGCTATGGCCCTGATGATGGAAAAACCGTCGGTCATTCGTCGTCCACTGATCGAAGCCAACGGAAAAATTATAGTGCTGGGTTTCCGGGAAGACGCTTATACGGAAACGTTTTCCGGCTAAGGTGGCGTTCTTCCTGAAATGAACCGTGTAATGATCAAAAGAACCCTGGATTCGCCCGAAGCTGTTCGATTTCTGGTGGATTCGTTTTACGAAAAAGTACAGGCAGACACCTTTATCGGTCCTGTCTTCACCGATGTTGCCCAGGTAGACTGGGCGAAACACTTACCCAAAATGTATGCCTTCTGGGAGTCGTTGATTCTGGGCAATAACGCGTACGACGGGCATCCCTTCCGCCCCCACCTGATCATCAACCAGAGCCACACCCTTACCATCGATCACTTCGAGCGGTGGTTGCAATTATTTTCGGCTACACTCTCCGAGAACTTCACGGGTGAAAGCGCCGAACAGGTACGGCAACGGGCCACTCAGATTGCGCTCGTCTGGAGTAACAAACTCGATTACATCAATAATGACGCACATATGAGCACGTAGAGATAAAGCTGTTTCAATATCTATTGGCTACATTTAATTTGGCAACAATAGTTTTCGTAGACCAAATAGGGCTCTCTGCAACAAGGAAAGGTCCTCCGTTACGACCTCGACCGTACCAGGCATTTCATAGCGGTAAGGCAGTTTTTTATTGTAGGATGAACTAAGCTGATCGGGCATTATTATTTCTATACGGCATCTTGCACTATTGGAAGATTGAAAAATTGCGCTCACCTTACCTCTTAAAATACCATATTCTGCAAATGGATAATCCGCTAAACGAATAATAACAGCTTGCCCAATACGCAATTTGCCCCGGTTTTGCGCCGAAAGCCAGGCAGAACCAATGATAGGCTTATTTTGAGGAACAATAGCCAGCAATGTATCTCCTGCCTGAAGAGATTGTAATTCCTCAATTGGATGAAGGTAGTGTAGCTGTCCTGAAAAAGGTGCAGTAATCAGATAATTCTGTCGCCAGGTTTGTACCAAATTTTCAATGTTAATTAAGGTCTGTTGGATAATATCCAATGTTGTTCGAAGTTGCAGGGTTTGTTGCTGTTGTAAATCCAGCCGCTCTTTTTCCTTTGCCTCTATTTGTAGTGTATTTTGTAACAACGTTTTCCTAAACTCTTCATTTTCTCTTTTTCTACGAAGAAATTCATTTTCCATTCCCAAAAACTCAACTTGAGAATAAACTTTTTCCTGGTACAACCGTCGGTCAATTCGATATTTTTTTTCAGCGTTGTCTACTTCGGTTGTATTCAGTGCTGCTTGTCGCTCATTCACACTTACTAATTGGTGATACTGGTTAATCTCACGGCTTAATATGTTTAAACGTTTCGACAGGAACCCATCCGTTATTAACCGATGATAATTCATACAGGCAGTAATAAGTGTATTAACATCGGGCTGAATATCCCCGAAGGTAGTCCCTTCAGGAATTGGGGAGAACAGCACAGCAGGCTTTTGAAGAAACGCATGTACCTCAGCCGTCAGTTGTTGAAGTCGGGGTACATTAACTAATTGTGTTGTATTCTCAACCTCAGCCAAAGGTTGTTCTTTACTGACGAGTTGATTGTTTCTTGCCAGCAAACGACCTAATCGACCATTTGCTCTAATAATTATCTTTTGTGGCTGTGGGTTTGTCGTCAGCACAACCGGACCAACAAGCGTATCAGGGTAACGAATGAGCGAGGACGCTCCAATCAGTAGGCCAACGACTAGTATTACCATGACCGTACCACGCCGAACTAAACCGGAAGGTGGCTTCGCCAAAACATCGCGTACCTGTTCACTATAATCAGCTAATTCGTCAACGCGATCCAAAATGGCCATTATTCACTTAATTCTAACTGATTTTTAACCAACGTATAATACGCTCCCCGAAGATCGACAAGGCCTTCGTGCGTCCCTTGCTCAACAATACTACCTTTTTCGAGTACAATAATCGTATCCGCATTCCGAACAGTGCTGAGCCGGTGAGCCACAATAAGCACCGTTCGACCTTCGAAAAATTGATCTAAATTATCCTGAATTGTACGTTCGTTGTTTGCATCAAGGGCGCTAGTTGCTTCATCGAAAAACAAATAATCCGGGTCTTTATAAATAGCACGGGCAATCAACAGCCGTTGCTTTTGACCACCACTTACGTTCATACCACTACTCCCGACACGCGTGTTGAAACCCGTGGGCAACTCATCAACGAATGTTTCCAGATTAGCCAATCGAACAGCATCTACCAACCGCCCTTTGTCGATAAGGCCGTCTGAAGCCGATTCGGTTACGTTTCGGGCAATGCTGTCAGCAAACAAGTACCCATCCTGCATCACACATCCGCAACACGATCGCCAGTAAGCACTGTTAATGTCTTTTAAATTCCGATTGCCAATCCGTACACTACCTGCCGTGGGTTCATAAAACTTGAGCAACAGTTTAAGTAGGGTCGTTTTTCCACTACCACTCGTACCAACAATAGCGGTAACTTTTCCGGCGGGAATGCTCACCGAAATATTATCCAGCACTAGGGGCGATGTACTGCTACCATAACGAAACGACAAACTGTCTATTCGGATCGACTTATCAGAAGCCAACTCACATAACTGCTCTGGCGAATCTTCGTTTGGCTTTTGATAAACCTCAGATATCCTCTCAAGACTCAATAGTGCATCCTGCCCGGTTTGAATAAACAAAATCAGGTCGTTGAGAGGCACATTTAACTGACCCAGCATAAACTGAATCGACAACATCATGCCCAGCGTAATTTCACCATCAAGAACGGCCTGAGCGGCAATGAAGGTGATTAGAATGTTTGTCAATTGATTTAACACCGAACCTCCCAGCGTTTGGGTCTGATTCAGGGCCAGTGCTTTTATATTGATTCGAAACAACCGTATTTGAATAGCTTCCCACTCCCAGCGCCGACGCCGTTCTGAGCCGTTGAGCTTAATCTCCTGCATTCCGTTTATTAGCTGAACCAGACTGCTCTGCTGACCCGACCCTTCATCAAAATAGCGATAGTCGATTAATCGCCGACGTTTCAAAAACAAAAACGTCCAGCCAATGTACAGAACCGCCCCAGCCAGAAACAATCCAAATATCGCCAGATCATAAAGGGCGAGTATGCTACCGAAAACCAGAATTTCCAACATGGAAAAGACAGCCCGAAGTGTAATAGCCGAAATGAAATTCTGAATACGAGCATGATCGCGCTGAATACGCTGGAGTAGATCACCGATATTTTTTGAATCAAAAAAACCAACTGACAATCGCATCAACTTGATAAGATAATCCGACTGCATTCGAATGTTAATGCGGCTGGTCATGTGAATGAGTAGCCAATCCCGAAACACCTGCACGAGTGTTTGCGAAGCAAATAAAACTAACTGTGCCACCAGCACAATGTAAATAAACCGTCGGTTATTAAAATTAATACCGTAGTCAATCAGCGATTGGGTCAGGAACGGGAAAACAACCTGAAGCAGACTCCCCATCCCCAATCCCAGTATGAGTTGCCATACCAATGCCTTATATGGCCTAAAATACCGCAGCCAGAATGATGGACCTAGTTTTTTTGCCGTTTGAGTATCGTCTGCCGAGTCATAAAAAGCGGGCGACGGTTCAAGCACCAGCACAATGCCTTCATCATCCGGCTTGGGGTGTTTACTGTTGAGCCAACCCCGGCAAAATTCCTCTGGCGAGTAGTCCATTAGACCATAACCTGGATCGGCTACGAAAATGCGACCTTTTTTGATCGCATGAACTACCACAAAATGCCGTTGCCGCCAATAGGCTATACACGGTAAAGGTACATCCTGTTGTAAAGTATCTAGAGGGACGCTTATAGCCAGCGATTGAAGACCAATGGTTTCGGCCGCTTCGGCCAACCCGCCCAGCGATACCCCCTCACGGCTTAGTGACGTTTTCTCTCGCAAATACTCCTGCGACAACAAACGCCCATGATACTGCGCCACCATCCGCAAACAGGTAGGGCCACAGTCGCGCTGGTCTAACTGTTTGTAAAAGGGGAATTTTCTAGACATACTAACCGATTATACTCACTTTGTAGCCAGTTCAAGTTTACGGTTCAGGTCTGCTTTTGTTCCAAACTCCTTAAACCCTTTCAATGGCCATGAGCCATATATTTTCTCCACATCTAACTTATAGCGATTAATTAATTTCCCGACAGCCTGTTCACGAACCGAAGCAGCCGATTCACCCGTAAGCCTGAAAAAGCATAAATCACCATGAAACAGCACCTTCTGTTTTGGAAAATAAGTCACTAAGTGCTCTTTTGTGTGCTGTGTATCGCCAATAAAATAAACCGAGAATGACTCACTATCTGCTTGGTTAAATGTTCGTACTGAGTCAATTACTAAATAGGTTGGCTTTAATCGTTTACTTTCTTTCCGCCCTTCCAGTTCATGAGGGTAGTTAACAAAGCGGTTAAAAAAAGCTACGTTCTCTTTTGTGGTAACGATGCTGGCTCCCTGTTCAACAAACGCCCTCAAGCCACCGGCATGATCGGGGTGATGATGCGTAACAACAATTTTTGTAATAGGCTTACCACCTGTTTTTTGTTTTATAGCATCAATAACATGCTGACTGGCTTTATAGCCGATGGGTGCTTCAAAAACGGTAACGTCTTTGACTCCTACCAAAAACAAAACCCGATTATTATACGTATTCAACTCAGCAGCATATAAACTGTCGCCTAAGCTTTTTATAGATACCTGCCCCGCACTAGTATTTTTAGCGACCAATGCGCAGCCAGGGCAAACCTGATTTGTTGGCAACACTGCCATTGGCTTAAGATCATACGTAAATGATTGTTCTTTTCTCAAGGAACCAAATTCATATTCTCTAAAGCGGTTTGGCATTTGGTAACCGCCTACCGGTTTGTAATCAAGATATTCGTACCGATGCACATTATCGCCATAGTAAGTATGGGTTGCCAGATAAGAAGCTTCAGCAAGCTGGCCATCAGGCAAAACGCGAAGTGTAAATGTGACTTGGTTCGTAGAAAAAGATAATAAATCGGCATTTCCAGTTTTTCCGAGATACCGCAGGGACCTTAGTGCCTGACGAGCAGAAGTCAGAATAAGAGCTGGATGCAACGTAAGAATTTCATTATAAAGCTCGACACGATGGCTTAAATTATCCCGGTTTACGCCCCGATCAAAATGGTCGCGATAAAATATACTATCTTCCTTTACATAAACCTGCCGGTTAAGTTCTCTACCTTGATATTTTATCAGACCATCAATATAGAAGTTATTGATCCCGTTAAACAATCTCAGCGTATAGGCTTCGGGTATATCAACACGTTCATCCGGCGTTGAAAAATGCCCGGATTCATGCATCATACCCGATGCAGAAATGCCAATAGTCAAACTATCCGACTGCAACCCACTGAACTGAATAGCACGGTCAAAAATTAGCTTTGCTTTTAGAAAATTAATATATTCAGGCTGACTACTAACTTGCGCGAGTAGAACGGTTGGTAGACAAAGGAATACGAAGATCAATTGTTTCATTAGAAGGTTGGGTTTATTTTCTGAAAAAGATGGTAGTTAAAAATATAAGGCTGGTTATCATAACACTTATCCTTAAAATCAGCTCCAAATTCTTTTTTCACTTGCTCAAAACTTGCCAAGGCCCCATCATATATCTGTTGTCCTTTTGATGTATAAATTTGAGGCATATTCATGTAATTCAAGTCGATTTCAAACTTTCGCATAAAAAAACCAATACGAGAAAAAGCCTCTACGCATTGAGATGGATTAAAAACCTCTAATTTTATACATTTAGTTAAACAATGAAGAATAGAAATATACGTAAAAAGTCCGTGAAGTGCTCCGTAAACAGAACGATTATCGTAAACGACACCAGTTAAACCACTCATAGGCGTTTCTTTATTTATTTTAAGAAAATCGGTTGTATGTAGTGTCAATGTATTGAAAATAATATGACCACACTGATGAGCTAAATCTTCTACAAAAAAAACTTCATCATGAGGCTGTCCTTCAGTATTTATAAATGCAGTTCCATGATACGATATGGCTGCCATTGAGCGGCTATTCTCACTACTAAACAAAGAAATTTCACGAGTAACTAATTCAATAATATGCCAAAATTCAGATACATTATACTAAATCAAATTCAATAAGTCGTATCTTTGGTTATGGATTACGCTACTAAAATCAGCCAGACCGTTGACGAACTGCAACAGCTTGAAAAACAGCAGACTAATGTCGCC
>NZ_VFIA01000033.1 GCF_014282275.1 Spirosoma utsteinense | reverse complement strand
TGCCATTGAGAGTCCGTTAGTGCTTGAAACGATTCGTTCATGATCTTGGAGCTTGGTAACTACAAGATAAGACGGACTCTCATTTTTAGACTATCCAAAACATACTCTTAGATTAAAAAAAAACTACACAGTCAAATAAGTTACTTTAATTTACACATGGCTAAACGTGACATTATCGTCATTGGTGCATCGGCAGGTGGAGTCTATGCGCTCAAAGCGCTGGCAGCCTCCCTGCCTGCCGATTTTAAAGCTGCTATTTTTGTGGTGCTCCATGTGTCTCCTTCTTCTCCCAGCTTTTTACCCGATATACTCAATCATGCCGGGCTGTTGAAAGCAAGTCATCCCCAGGATGGAGAACTGATTCGGCAGGGTCATATTTATGTAGCGTCTCCGGATCACCACCTGCTGGTTGAAGATGACAAGGTTGTGGTTAAGAAGGGACCGAAGGAAAACCGCTTTCGACCGTCTATCGATGCCCTGTTTCGGTCGGTTGCCTACAGCTATGGACCCCGGGTCATTGGGGTGGTGCTGACGGGCCTGCTCGACGATGGCACATCGGGTATGTGGTCTGTAAAGCGGCTGGGGGGCCTGGGCGTCGTTCAGGAGCCCGAAGATGCCATGTATGCCAGCATGCCTGACAGCGTGTTGCAGTACGTCGACGTCGACTACCAGGTGCCCATTACCGACCTTGCTTCGCTGCTTTGTCAGCTAATCGAGGAGACCGTTCCAGACAAAGTCCATCTGGCAGATAAAGAGCGGGTGCGGATAGAGACTGAAGTAAGTATTGCTGCCCAGGCAAATGCGTTTGAACTGGGTGTGCTTGGCATAGGCCACCTGACGGCCCTTACCTGTCCCGAATGCAGTGGAGCCCTGATCAGTATTCAGGAGGGTAAACTGACCCGATACCGCTGTCATACGGGTCATGCTTACACGGCCAATTCCCTGTTGGTCGACGTCACTAAAACGGTTGAAGAGTCGCTGTGGAAATCGGTTCGCAGCCTGGAAGAAATGGTGATCCTGCTGGAGCAGTCGGCCCGTAAATATGCTGAAAGCAACGACGAGCGAGCGTCGGAGCAGTTTTATGAGAAAGCCCGCGAAACCCGCGAACGGGCGGCTACAACCCGGGAGCTTATTTTCAAACAGGAGCGATTAAGCCACGATATAGCCACTACCAAAGATCAACTAACGATACCCTGATATAAAGAGAGACAGCCTATTTGCAGGCTGTCTCTCTTTATATCAGGGTATCGTTAGTTGATCTTTAATACGGCCATGAATGCCTCCTGCGGTATTTCGACGTTGCCAACCTGGCGCATACGCTTTTTACCTTTCTTCTGCTTGTCGAGCAGTTTCCGTTTCCGGGATATATCACCACCGTAACACTTTGCCAATACGTCTTTACGGAGCGCGCTCAGGGTTTCCCGGGCAATGATTTTCTGGCCGATAGCCGCCTGGATCGCGATTTCAAACTGTTGACGGGGAATTAACTCGCGCAGCTTTTCGCACAGTTTCTTACCCCATTCGTACGACTTCGAACGGTGAACGATAGCCGAGAGCGCATCGACTTTATCGCCGTTAAGCATCACGTCGAGCTTCACCATGTCCGATTCGCGGTTGTCCATAAACTCATAGTCGAGAGAAGCATAGCCACGCGATATGGTCTTGAGCTTGTCGAAAAAGTCGAACACCACTTCGGCCAGCGGCATCTCAAACTGAAGTTCAACACGGTCGGCAGTCAGGTACACCTGGTTTTTAAGGATACTGCGCTTGTCCATGCAGAGCCCCATGATACTACCCACATACTCGGCTTTTGTAATGATCTGCGCCCGGATAAACGGTTCCTCAATGTAGTCGATCAGGTTGGGTTCGGGCATTTCGGCGGGGGCCGATACCTGAAGTTCTTCGCCTTTGCTCGTCATCACCTCGAACCGCACCGATGGCACCGTAGTAATAACGGTCATGTCGAATTCGCGTTCGAGCCGTTCCTGCACAATCTCCATGTGGAGCATACCGAGGAAGCCGCACCGGAAACCAAAGCCCAAAGCCGCCGATGTTTCGGGCTCCCATACCAGGGCCGCATCGTTGAGCTGTAGCTTTTCCATGGCATCGCGCAGGTCTTCGAATTCGCTGGTCTCTACCGGATAAATACCGGCGAACACCATTGGTTTCACTTCCGAAAAGCCCTGAATGGCCACCGTAGCGGGGTTGTCGAGCGTCGTGACGGTGTCGCCAACTTTTACTTCTTTGGCTACTTTGATACCCGAAATAAGATACCCTACGTCGCCACACTCGATCACGTCTTTGGGTTCCTGGCCCAGACGGAGCGTTCCAATTTCATCCGCGTTGTATTCTTTGCCGGTGTTCATGAACTTCACCCTGTCGCCCTTGCGAATACGGCCGTTCTTGACCCGGAAAATAACTTCGATGCCCCGGTAGGAATTAAAGTGCGAATCGAAAATCAGTGCTTGTAAAGGACCCGACGGTTCACCTTTGGGTGCCGGGATACGCTCCACAATAGCGGCCAGAATTTCGGGAACGCCAATACCTTCCTTACCCGATGCCGGAATAATGTCGTCACGCTCACAGCCAAGCAGGTCTACCATTTCGTCCTTGATCTCTTCGGGCCGGGCGCCGGGTAGGTCGATCTTGTTCAGGACGGGGATAATAACCAGGTTGTTGTTGAGCGCCAGATATAAATTTGAGATCGTTTGTGCCTCCGTTCCCTGCGACGCATCGACCAGCAACAGCGCCCCTTCGCAAGCCGCGATCGAACGGGACACTTCGTAGCTAAAGTCGACGTGGCCCGGGGTATCAATCAGGTTCAACGTGTAGAGATCTCCCTTATACATATAGTCCATCTGGATGGCGTGGCTCTTGATGGTGATGCCACGTTCGCGCTCCAGATCCATATCGTCGAGCAGCTGGGCCTGCATGTCGCGGGAACCAACGGTCTTGGTAAATTCCAACAGGCGGTCAGCAAGGGTACTTTTGCCGTGGTCAATGTGGGCGATAATGCAAAAATTACGGATATGTTTCACGCTGGAATAACGGGGGAGTCTTTACAGATAAACCGCAAAAATAGGCAAAAAAGTCCGTTAGCGGGCGGTCATCTACCGACTATGGCAATTGGTGTACCAGCTGGCTGGTAATAGGGGAAGATACGTATATATATCTAAGCCGATGCATTAGATGGGGAAGGCTCTAAAAACAAACGCCGGACTCATCGCGGAGCCGGCGTGTTCGATTACACTTCATCAACAAACTAAAAACGTTTCCGCCTGAGCGGCCGGTCAGTACCTTTACTGACCAGATAAGCTTGGTATAACCAGGCTGTAGGAGGGGGACTCGAACCGCCCACGGTGCAGTTAGCCTTAGCACAACTCTGGTGGTCAACCCCAGTCGCCCTTTCGGGCGGCATTATGCTGCGTTTATCCCTTATCACCACCCCCGAGACAGGAGGGCACGTCTGCCAATTTCGACATCCTACAGTGTGAGAAACAATTCGCCGAAGCGAAAGTCAAGAGGACCGGCGTGTGACCCCGCTCGATCAACTTGACAATACAAAGATAATAGATTAAGGTTTTATGTTGCAAATTTTGCATCGATATTCCTTAAAATTTACAAAAAATATAAATATTTAATACTTTTGTTAGCACTCATCAAAATAAGGCGTAACATGATCGAGAAAAATTTAGAAATTGATAATACCGACCTTAAAATTCTGAGTCTGTTGATGCAGGATGCTAACATGGCTTATACCGAAATTGGCAAGCGAATCTTCGTTTCGGGTGGAACCGTGCATGTTCGGATGAACAAACTTAAGCAAATGGGGATCGTTCGCGGGTCACAACTAGTCATCGATCATGCCAAACTTGGTTGGGACATTAGTGCTTTTCTCGGTATTTATCTCGACAAGAGTTCGTTGTATGAAGAGGTCTCCCGTCAGCTGGAACGAATTCCGGAGGTTGTCAATGTGCACTATACGACTGGTATCTACAGCATTTTTGCAAAGATCGTTTGCCGCGACACCCAGCATCTGCGCGAAGTGCTGCACGATAAAATTCAGAAGGTAAGTGGCATTCAGCGTACGGAGACGTTCATTTCGCTGGAGGAAAGCGTCAATCGGCCTATTCCCTTCGGTGATGTGAAAGAGTAACCAAATTAAGATGAGCAGCCTGAAAACCGGTCAACGTTTCTGCCGGTAGGTTCACGAACTACAAACGACCCCATTCACGTTAGATAAGACAATAAAGACCAATTCATGCAACAGGTAATTCATGCTACAACCGTTGTTGGCATTCGCCACAACGGACAAGTTTCACTCGGGGCCGATGGCCAGGCAACGATGGGTAACACCGTCGCTAAAAGTAATGTCCGTAAAGTTCGGGTGCTGATGGGGGGAAAAGTACTGGCGGGCTTCGCTGGTTCTACCGCCGACGCGTTCACCCTGATCGAGCGATTTGAAGAGAAACTCAACGCCTATGGCGGTAACCTGAAACGGGCCGCTATTGAACTGGCCAAGGACTGGCGTACCGACCGCTACCTGCGCAAACTGGAGGCCATGCTGATAGTAGCCACCAAAGAGGACCTCCTGCTGGTATCGGGCACGGGCGATGTGATCGAACCCGACTTCGACGTAGCGGCTATTGGCTCCGGCGGTATGTATGCCCAGTCGGCAGCGGTTGCCTTGAAAAAACATGCCCCGAACCTGTCGGCCGAAGAGATGGTCCGGGAGAGTTTACACATTGCCGCTGACGTATGTATTTATACGAATCATAACCTGATGGTTGAAACGTTATAAAAACAGGAAGTCACTGGCTGAGTACTTAAAGTGGCCCCGGAATTTCTGTAAATACTCTTTTCAAGTATATTTGTGATCTTTCTGTAAGTCGCTCAACCTTATGAATCTAGCCAATCAATTTCGGACTGTTACCGCAAACCGGCGCATAGCGCTGAGTTTTTCGGTGGCGCTGGTCTTGATTGTTTCGGGGTTCTCCATATCCTTCTATAGCTACAACGAATATGGGCAGGACACAGAGCGGGTTCGGCATACCTACCGTGTCATCAGTGCCCTGGAGTCAACGCTGTCGCTGGTAAAAGATATTGAAACAGGTGCCCGCGGGTTTGTTATCACCAATGATTCGGTTTATCTGGAACCCTACCTGAAGGCACTGACGTTATTGCCTGCTCAGCTGAAAAACGTACATGAACTGACTACCGACAACTACCTTCAGGAGAAACGGGCAAACTTGCTTGAGAAGCTGGTAATGGACAAGGTTGACATCACCCGGCTTCGGGCGAAAACGAAGCTGGCCGACGTTCGGAATGGGCTAACCTATAGCGATGAAGGGAAGCGACGTATGGATAAGCTCCGTGGGCATGTGGCGATGATGGTTGACACGGAGAAGGTTTTGATGGAAACCCGTAACCGGCAGGCAAGCCGGTCGTTTCGCAACACACTCATCATCATATTCGCTTTATCGTTGATGACGTTTCTGGCGCTGGCTATGTCGTATCGCCAGTTAGAGCAGGAGCTGGTACGCCGTCAGGAAACAGAAAACCAGCTTCGTAGCTACGAAGCCAGGTTGAAAGAGCAGATTCGTCAGTTGGAAGCCTCCAATCAGGAACTGGAGCGGTTTGCCTTTGTAGCCAGCCATGATTTACAGGAGCCATTGCGTAAAATCCAGTCATTCGCTACGCTGGTGACCGAGCGGTATGGTAATCTGTTCAATTCCGATAGTCAGGTGTTTATGAGCAAGATTATCAGCTCAGCCGAGCGAATGTCCAAGCTCATTAAGGACTTATTAAACTTTTCACGGATGTCCAGCAACCGGGAGGATTTTAAACCTGTGCGGCTGGATACCATCATACAGCATATTCTGGACGATCAGGAACTGCGTATCAAGGGATTAGGTGTTCAGGTGGAGGTTGGTGCGCTGCCCATGATTCAGGCTGTACCGAGTCAGCTGGAGCATTTATTTGCCAACCTGATATCGAATGCCCTGAAGTTTTTACGGCCCGGTGTGCAACCTTTGTTACGGATACAGGCCCGCCCTGTCGATGGTCATGCCTATGCAGAATTAACGGGAGGCCGTCGCTATGTTGAGATCACCGTTGAAGACAATGGAATTGGCTTCGACGAAAAGTATTTAGATTACATTTTTAAAGTATTTCAACGGTTACATGGCAAAAGTGAATTTGAAGGTACAGGCATCGGACTGGCTATCTGCAAGCGGGTCGTTGTTTATCATCATGGTTTCATAACCGCCCATAGCCAACCAAATGAGGGTACAACATTTGTCGTTGTACTGCCCGAAAGTCAACTACTTCAAGATTATGACCGATCAAACTCAACCGAAACCCATACATATTCTGCTGGTTGATGATGATGAGGACGACCGCTACCTGACACGTGAAGCCTTTCATCAGCATTACCCTAAAAGTCGTATTTCGTTCGCCGAAGACGGTGAAGATCTATTGGATTTTCTCCATTATCGGGGTCGGTATGTAGGGGCGGTTCACACACTGCCTGAGTTGATATTGCTTGATCTGAATATGCCGCGCAAAGATGGGCGTGAAGTGTTACGCGAGATAAAATCCGACGACCAGTTTCGTCATATTCCCATTGTCGTGCTGACCACGTCCGACGCCAAAGACGATATCGAAACGTCTTATTTCAATGGAGCCAATAGCTTCATTACCAAACCACCCACGTTTCAGCGGCTCAGCGAGGTGACAAAAGCCATTGGTCAATACTGGTTCAGCGTCGTGACCGTCTGTGAACACGAAGGGGAGGACTGAACAACCAGCCAACAGCCAGCCATGAGCAGACTACTGCTTCGGGCTGGCTGTTCGGTATTTACTGGCCCTTTATTCGAACGAGCGTCACAAACAGCTTCTCCAGTTCAGTCGTAATAGCCCGGTTTCGGCCGGGCGTAAATTTATTGACCAGTACGCAGAAGCTCATCTGTTCCCCATCGGCGGCTGTAAAATAACCGGCATAAGCCCGAACCCCTTCAATAGAACCGCTCTTCGCCCGGATATTACCCGCTGCGGGCGTACCTCTTGCGAGACTGCGTACCGTTCCCGTTTGTCCCACAACCGGAATGGTGCTGTAAAAGGTTGAAAAGGCACTGTCCCGGCCAATGGCACTAAGTATACCAGTCATGTTGTCGGCTGTAAGCGCCCCAACCGCCGACAGCCCGCTGCCATCCCGAATGCGGAAACCATCCAGATTCACTCCCTTGCTTTTCCAGAACGTATTGAGGATTTGCAGACTGCTATCGGTTGAGGGAACGGACTTGCGCAGGCGCAGGGCCGTAGTCCGGAGCAGGGCCTCGGCGTAGAGGTTGATACTTTGAAAATTGGTTTCCCGTACCAGTTCCGCCAACGCTGGCGATTTATACTGCGCCAACAGAACGCGCTTACCGGTTTGGTTAACCGACGATGGTAGCCCGCCACCTACCGATAGGGGAGTGTTTGGCAGTGTTACATTGTCCCGAATGAGCTGCTGCTGGAGGGCATAAGCCGCAAAATAAGCGGGGTCGGGGAGTGCGCCTTTCACGGCGAATTCAGTGCCCGCGGGTACTTTGCCCGTTAGCCACTGCTGGTTCTGAAAGGGAGTGCCGTAGATGGTTACCTGATCGCCGGTATTGGCTGCGTCGGTCGTCACCGTGTTCCGAAATGAAACATACGGCACAGCGGGTTCAAGACGAGCTACGCCAGCCGCAGCCCCAATGGACTGGGCGGGTTTGAAAAATACGCGGTACAGATTTTCATGGATATTTAGTGCGCTTAAACTCGCCCCATAATAATTGCCGAGGTCACCGAAGGGCCAGGTGTCGGGAGTAGTCAGGTCATTGTATAGACTGGCATCGCCCACAACGGATCCCTGAACCTGGCGAATGCCCGCTCCCCGAATAGCAACCGACCATTTTTTGAGCAGGGTAGGTAAGTCGTCGTAACCGGGAAACCGCCCGCTGCCAAGTGACGGATCTCCTGTACCACGAATGTACAGATTACCGCTAAGGACACTGTCTTTGATAGTGCCATCATATTCGAGGAAAGTCGTGTAAGTATAACCAGGCCCTAACACCGATAAGGCAGTGGCGGTTGTAATGAGTTTTAAGGTCGAAGCCGATGGCAGGCTGCGTCGGGCATTATAGCCGATCAACTCCTGACCATCGCGCACCCGCCGAACCGATAGCGCAACGGTACCGAACTGAAGGGATGGGCTGGCCTGAAACGCATCGAGTTGCCGAAATAGCTCCTGGTTGGTAGCCGAGTCGCCAGGGGATTCAGTGCGCCTAAACGTGTTTGTTGGCGAGTCACTGGATAAATGAAACAGCAGACTCGCGGTCAGCAGGTAAAAAAAAGCGGGCATACAGCGTGTTATAACAGGTAGAGAATTCGATCGTCGGGTATGTACGGCAAGCAGTTCAGGTCAGAGAGACAACAGCGGGCGTAGACCGTTGCGATGAAAATCAGGCAGATGCATACGGGAAATACAGTCCATAAAGAAGGCCAAAGACTGTTTCGTCTACAAAACTGCAAAAACAGCGGCATAAAAAAAGCCCGACCGGTTGGGGTGGTCGAGCCTCGGTAGTGTTAGGAAAACGGTGGGACCGGTCGGTGTGGACAGGCGGAGACCGCTGACTTAAATCTACGTGCTCAACGTAATTTTAGATTCAATAAGAGACCCGGTCAGGATGGTTGGTTCAGGATCAGGTCGACGTCGGTCAATCAGGAATATAAGCCCGGATATCGAATTGATCGCCCATTTGCTCCATAGCTGCTTTGATGATCAGCAACTCGTCAACCAGCTCTTTGGCCGATTTTTGTCTGTAGTTGGTAGAGAAATACTCGCGAAGGTCGTCACGGGTTGACACGGCTGGCGGCTCGTTGTCCATCAAAAATTCGTCAACAGGGTTCTCCGGAGCAAATTCCAGCACATCCAGCACATCGTCCAGCAACTCATACGGCAGGGCGTCGAGCCTTTCTATGGTTACGCCTACACTATCCAATTCTGTCGACAATTGTTCCAGCACGATAATTTTTGAAAGAAGGCTGCCAGCAAGGCTTTTTGTCTGCTCTATCATTCGTATAGGGTTTATTGATTTGGTAAATGTACGGGATGACTAATTCGCGCACAAAACGGGCAGAGAGAGGGATGGCCCATCCAGCTACGTAGTTTACCCGGAAATAAACAGGGAGCCAGCAGCTTGGGTTGTAGCCACCGTAAGCTGGAACAACGATAACCAGTGGCTGGAACAGGACAGCGTTTGCCGGTGTTTTACCAGAAATAGCGGCCAATGTTGTAATATTGCAAACCTACGGAATTCGCACCACCTGGTTAAGGTGGACAACAACACTATTAATTTACAATAAACGACTTCAGAACTTAAGCTGTACGCATGAAATTATCGTTTCTGGGGGCGGCCCGGCAGGTGACAGGTAGTATGTACCTGCTGGAACTGGATGATTACCGCATCCTGATAGATTGTGGGTCTGACATGGAACGGTCTGCGCCACGAGAGGCCAGTACCAATGGTCAGACACCCGCTCCAACCACTCCTCAACCGGGCTTTTTCCCTTTTGAGGCTTCAAGTATCAACTTGGTCCTGCTTACTCATGCACACATGGACCACTCGGGCAATCTGCCCCATCTTTTCCGTGAAGGATATGAAGGACAGATTCTTTGTACCGAGCCGACGTTTGCGCTCACCAACGTGTTGCTTCGCGATTCGGCTTCGCTGAATCAGAAGCGGATCAACGAACTCAACGCCAGTAAAAAACAACGGGTTAAAGACCGGCAGGTTCAACTGCAGAAAGATTTGTTTCTCGACAAACAGGTTCGGGAAACAATGGAAAGCGTTGTACCCATCGCGTTTAACCGTAAGTTCAGGGTGGCCGATGGCATAGACGTTACGTTTATTCCGGCAGGCCATTTGCTGGGGGCGGCTCACATCGTTATCCACGTGGAAGAGAATGGGGAGCGCAAAAGCATTTGCTTTTCAGGAGATATTGGCCGTAAAAATTATCCGCTTCTGGTCGACCCGGCACCCGTGCCTAAAGTCGACTATCTGATCTGCGAAAGCACCTACGGAAACCGTCTTCACGAGAACCTGATGTCGCCGGAAGACGCACTCGCCGATATTATCCAGCGGACCTGTATCGATATTCCGGGCCGACTGATCATTCCTTCTTTTAGCGTAGGACGCACGCAGGCTCTGTTGTATACCCTCAACCGGCTCTATACCGAGCGGGGCTTTCCGCCCATCAAGGTGTTTTCCGACAGCCCTATGGGATTCGAAAGCACCAAGATTTATCTTCAGCACGTGAAGATGCTCAACGGCGAAGCGAAAGAGTTTTACAAGGAAAATGAAAGTCTGTTCGACTTCGAGAACTTCCAGTTCCTGGAGTCGGCGAAAGCCAGTAAAGCCGTTTCCAACTACGGAGAGCCCTGTATCATCATCTCGTCGTCGGGTATGGTTCAGGGTGGCCGGGTCGAGTACCACGTTGCGGAGAACATCAGCAATCCGTACTCAACTATCCTGATTATTGGCTACTGCGCCGAAGGTACCCTTGGATGGCGGTTGCTGAACGGGCAGTCTACGCTGACCATCAAGGGTAAGGATCATACGGTACTGGCTAACATTGAGAAGATCGATGTGTTTAGCGGGCACGGTGACAGAAATGACCTCATGAACTTCGTGGAGATGCAATCCCCCGAAACGCTCAAGAATATTTTTCTTGTCCACGGCGAATACGAGAGTATGGAATCTTTCAAGGCAACCCTCGCCGAGTCTGGATATCCACAAGTTACCATTCCGAAAAAAGGCGAAAGCTTTGAACTATAAAGGAGAAAAGGGAGGAAGGAGGAAGGGAAGGAAGGATGAGCGAGTAGTCCTTCATCCGTTTCTTCCCCTTCCTCCTTCCTCCGTCTATTTATGAGAACTTACCTCGACTTTGAGAAACCAATAGCCGACCTCGAAGCGCGGCTGGAAGAGACCAAACGGTTGGCTCAGACCAGTAACGTAGATGTTAGCGAAGCGGTTACCGTACTGGAGCAGAGCATCGATAAGCTGCGCCAGGAGATATTCAGGAATCTGACCCGCTGGCAGCGGGTCCAGCTGTCGCGCCATCCGGATCGGCCTTACACGCTCGATTATATATCGCTCATGTGCGATCAGTTTATCGAACTGCACGGCGACCGTACCGTTCGTGATGATCCGGCTATGGTGGGCGGTTTCTGCGAACTGGATGGACAAACGGTACTGATCGTCGGTCAGCAGAAAGGCCGCAATACCAAGCAGCGTCAGCAGCGGAACTTCGGTATGCCTAACCCTGAAGGCTACCGCAAAGCACTGCGGCTGATGAAGCTGGCAGAGAAGTTCAATAAGCCTATCATTACGCTTATCGATACACCGGGTGCTTTTCCCGGACTCGAAGCCGAAGAGCGCGGACAGGGCGAAGCTATTGCCCGTAACCTGAAGGAAATGTTCATGCTGACGGTACCCGTCATCTGCGTTGTCATCGGAGAGGGAGCGTCGGGTGGCGCCTTGGGCATCGCGATCGGCGACCGGGTACTGATGCTGGAAAATACATGGTACTCGGTGATTTCTCCTGAAAACTGCTCGACTATCCTGTGGCGTAGCTGGGATTTTAAGGAGCAGGCCGCCGAAGCCATGAAGCTTACCGCCCGTGATATGCAGGCGGCCCGGCTGGTAGACGGAATTGTAGAGGAGCCACTGGGTGGGGCACACAACGACCACCTCCAGATGGCCAATAAGCTCAAAACCGTTATTATCGATACCCTGGCTGAACTCAACGCCCTCGACCCGCAGGAACGTATCGACCAGCGAATCGACAAATTCTGTTCAATGGGCGTCGTTGTAGAATAAACGGTTCACATAAGGAAGCCGCTGTCGAATTCGACAGCGGCTTCCTTATGTGAACCGTTCTCGCTTTGTCTGCAAATCTAACGTTAACTTTGGCCGTCGGTTCACCAACCCGGCAAGCTTTTCCCATACATGGATTCCATACTCAACCCGTCTACGCTTAAAAATCTTGTTTTCGACTTGGGTGATGTCATCATTCCCATCGACCTGACCGCCCCCGTTCGTAATTTTGCCATGCTGGCCAACCTGCCGGAAGACGAGGTCTGGGCGATTTGGAAAGAGCATAACTTTATCAATCACTACGAAACGGGCCTGCTCGATGATGCTGCATTTCGGGCTGAAGTGCGGCAACTGTTGAAAAACGACGTGTGGGCTGACGAAGTAATCGATACCGCCTGGAATACTGTGTTGCTCGATCTGCCCGTTGAGCGCATCGCGCGAATCCAGGAATTGAAAGCCAATCATCGCCTGTTCCTGCTGAGCAACACCAGTCCCATCCATATCCGCCGGGTCAATGATGTATTGACACAACTGAACCTGCCCACCCTGGAACAGCTATTCGAGCGCGTGTTTTATTCCTACGAAGTGCGCCTGGCCAAACCCTCGCCCGATATCTACCGGCACGTGCTGACAGAAGCGGGTTTAGTGGCAGAAGAAACAGCGTTTTTCGACGATAATGCTGCGAACATCCAGGCTGCCGCTGAGTTAGGTATTCAGGCTGTACACGTCCAGCCGCCAATGACTATTATTGACTACGTCAAGGATTTATGATGGTATATCCTGCACCATAATCAACCGCCCTGCATGACCCCACGTACCAAAACGTACCTCCTCCACGGAGGTCTTTTTTTGCTTACCCTCATTACAACAACCATGGCTGGCGCCGAATGGATGTTTGGCCGGTTGTTTATCCCCGTTGACGGTATGGTGACACTAGGCTGGAACGAATTTGTCGCCGGGTTCCAGTTTTCCATTCCGTTCCTGGCAATTCTGACCGTCCACGAATTCGGTCATTATTTTGTGGCCCGTGCCAATCATGTTCGGGTAACGTTGCCTTATTACATTCCGCTCTGGCTGGGTGTTGGGCAGACTATCGGGACACTGGGTGCGTTCATTCGTATTAAAGATTACATCAACAGCCGGAAGCAGTATTTCGACATTGGTATTGCCGGACCCCTGGCCGGGTTTGCCCTGGCACTGGTCGTACTCTGGTACGCTTTTTCGCACCTGCCGCCCCCGGAATTCATCTTCACCATCCACCCCGAATACCAGAAGTGGGGATTGGATTACGGACAGTACGCTTATCAGGGTCTACCGCCCGGCGGGTCTGTTGGCTTGGGCGACAATCTTTTGTTCAGCTTCTTTAAAACCTATGTGGCTGATCCGGCCCGACTGCCGCATCCGAACGAAATGATTCATTACCCGTATGTACTGGCCGGGTACCTGGCGTTGTTTTTTACCTCTCTCAACCTGATTCCTATCGGACAACTGGATGGTGGGCATATCCTTTACGCGTTGATCGGCAGGGAGCGATTCCGGTGGGTAGCCCCGGCGCTGTTCATTGTGTTTGCGTTCTATGCCGGGCTGGGTGCTTTTAAACCTACCGACTTCGCTGTACCTACCAACGAAGATTTTTACAGCGAACTGGGCTATTTCGCCCTGTACGTGTTCTTTCTTTTTCTGGCCTTCTCGCGCATCAGCGAAAACAGGATGACGACCTGGCTTATTACGCTTAGCGTCGTGGCAACGCAGCTGTTTTTTTCCTGGTTACGTCCCGATTGGGAAGGTTACTCCGGCTTTCTGGTGTTTGTTTTTGTACTGGGTCGGTTTCTGGGTATCTACCACCCTGAAACCGAATTGCAGGAGCCAATGAGCGCAACCCGAAAAGTACTGGGCTGGCTGGCTGTGCTTGTCTTTTTGCTGTGCTTTAGCCCTAAACCATTTCTGATTTCCTGATCAGGACCATTGGTCTGTAAGCTGACTGTTGAATCGCTGGGTGAGCGGAAGATGACCGGGCCTCTCTGACTACGTAAAACAAATAAGGAGTATAGGGTAGCCGTTACGGCTACCCTATACTCCTTATTTGTTTTACGTAGTCATTAACGGGCAACGAGGCCTTAGTTGGTTGATTTTGGGTTTTTCCCTACCTTACCGTCATGTAATCACCTGGTTATCCTATGCAACTATTTTCACGGTCACTTACCGACGCCGACTTGATGGCGGGCATCCGGGCGGGGGGGCCTCAGCGTCGACTCTATGAAAATAAGCTTTATGAAAAATATACTTACCTCGTTGCCGAGGGCGTTCGCAAGCACCGACTGGCGGAAGATGACTGCGCCAGCGCGTATTCTGACGCGGTTTTAATCGTCTTCGATCACATCATTAGCGGCCGGTTTGAAGGGCGTTCGGAACTTAAAACGTACCTGTATCAAATATTTACGAACAAATGTGTTGACGCAATTCGAAAAAAGACGACTAATCGAAGTAGCGTCCATGATGCCTTGTCGCTCGATGACTCGCTGATGCAGTTGCCTGATACGGCCCGATCTGCCGTGCAACACCTGATTGCACAAAGTGATGTGGAAAACCTGTATCACCACTTGAAAAACCTCGGCGATAAGTGTCGTTCCATGATTTTGTTGTGGGGTGAAGGGTATTCGGACGATGAAATAGCGCAGTCGATAGACTATAATTCGGCCGCCGTGGCCAAAACAAGCCGCCTGCGCTGCTTAGATAAACTTCGCGAACGCTATCGAAACGCACCATGAACAACGAACTGGAAACAATTGAAAATTATCTGACAGGGCAACTGTCTGCCGACGAGCGTACCCGCTTTGAGGCAACCCTGCGCAGCGATCCGGCCGTTGCCGAATCACTGGCCTTCTACGTGCTGGCCCAACATACGGCTAAGGTAAGCGCCATGAGCAAGCGGAAAGCCGAACTCGATGCCTTAATGACCCGTTCGGCCTGGGGCGCCCCTATGCGCTGGGTGGCCGCTGCCAGTGTCGTACTCGTGCTGGGGTTTGGCTGGTATTTCCTGCGCGATACATCCACTTCAGCAGAGGCTGCTCAACTGGCAGAGGCTTATGTCGAACAAAACTTCGATCAGCTGACAACCACCATGAGCGGTGGTGCTACCGACAGCCTTACGCAGGGCATTGGCTTGTATAATGAGAAGAAGTTTGCAGAAGCCGAATCGGTCTTTGAAGCGGTACTGGTTCAGCAGCCCAATAACGACCGGGCGCTGAAACTGGCGGGTGTTGTTGCCCTGCGCCAGAAGAATTACGACTTAGCTATTGACCGCTTCCACCGCCTGAGTCAGCGCGCCGATCTATACAGTAACCCCGGCACCTTCCTCGAAGCCATTACGCTTCTGGAACGAAACCGACCGATGGATAAAGCAGCGGCTAAAAAATTGCTTGAGGAGGTGATTAGCAAGAACTTGGAGGGAAAACGTGAGGCTCAGCAAATGATCGATCATTTATAATAGATTTAACTGTTCACACTCTATGGAATTCAGGAACCACGAAATTGTTGAGTCCGGGGAAATTCGGGTTGGTCAAAGCGAAAACGATACTGACAAACTCCACCAACGGACAATAAGCCCAGTGCGTGATCAACAACTGGATTGTGAGCAGCGGGAAGTGGCCCGATTGCAACGACGTGGTGTAATTCCTCCAGTAATCAGCATCAATGGCAGACTGCTTGTTAAAAAGCAGAAGATTGCCATCTTAAGCAAACGCGAAATAGACTTGATTGGACGGGATAAGACTATATTCACAATAAAGAAACGGAAGGTTAGCGTACGTGTGGTTCGGGTTAGCGATTGCCCAAATCCTGAAGGGGAATACGGGAAGATTTCCTATACGGCTCTCCTGGAGTTTGATGAACTAAATCCATCTGTAATTGCCCGTAATGCCTTCAGCGGTGCGACGTTTGCTAGCATTGATCAGTCGAACAATTTTGTTTTAAGCGGGACGCTGCCTGGTTCAAAACCTTCGCCACCCGTTCAGGATGATTTGATCAGTGCGACAGCCGCCAACAGCGATTTCCAGCCAGTTGATGAGAAAGATATAAGCCACTATCCTGAGAGTGCTACCTGTGTGGTCGCCGTTATTGACTCAGGTGTTAAATTTGATTTTGCCAATCGGCCAAGTCAAAACCAGTATCAGTATACCGATCGTTCTGGGGTAACAGGGCCACTGCAACTGGTGCGCGGAAAATCGATATGTGGTTCAGAGTCGGCAGGTATCGGTTATTGTGGTATTACGGCTTATCTGGATGTGCCGAATACTGCCGGTCAGCCTGTACCTCCTCTGCTGGATGCGCTCAAAACCTTAACTCGTCCGCAGATAGCTGGTAGTGCTTTTGATGATCACCGGATGAATCATACGCTTGAAAGCCCTGCCGGTTTAAGGTCAGACTCAATAAGCGGGCGTCATGGAACGTATATCACGGCCATCATCAATCAGGAGTCGGACAGGCAGGTTAGCGTACTGCCGGTAAAAGCGTTTAACTGCGGAGGGTACAGCACACTGTTTGATTTATTAAGTTGTCTGAACTACGTGCTGGAGCAGAAGAGAAATGGGTTGCCTGTATATGTGATGAATGCCAGTTGGGTTGGCTCGCTAGATGATGAAGGCCAGGCGTTATTGACAAGAAAATTTCGTGCGTTAGAAAAGGCTGGTATCATCGTCGTAGCCGCTGCTGGTAATCAGGGAAAGGATCTCAACAGCAACAACCTATATCCGGCCCGTTATTCCAGTGTTTTTACCAATGTAATTACCGTCACCAGCGTCGAACCCGCTGCAAGGACTACCGGGCTGGGTACTAAACAGGAGGCCATCAATGAACTGGTGCCTGAAGATGATACCTCATTGATGGCCCATCTCAATCTGGACCGCCCTCGGGTTCAGTACAGACTGCGGGGCTTTAAAGCGGTTGGGAACTACTCCCAGACGTTTGTTTCTATTGGCGTGTACGGCCGTTGCTGGTCAGGGTTCAAGAGTCCCTTTAAAGATGAACCAGGTATTCGCGGAACGTCGTATGCCGCGGCTTATGTATCGGGTCAGATAGCGTCCTACCTACATCGAAACAACATCGTTCCAACGGCAGAGGGTATGGTCGACTTGAAGCAAAAGCTGTTCGAAGAATTGACCTGTTTTGAGAAAAGCCTGGAGCGTACTGTTCAGGAAGGGAGACTTCTCATCGTGAATTCATAACCAACCAATAGTCAACGTGCAGATCATGTCATGATGAGTCGTAAGAGTCTGCATCTTTGTATTACGTTCCTGTTCCCATTACTGGGAGCAGCTCAGTGCCCCCCTGTCCCGGTCTTGGCTGAACAGGTGAAAAAAATTGCTATGCGTCCCATCGAGCAACAGTACCAGCCGTTGGATGCCTGGCTCACCCAGTGGGATCATTGTGGGTACGAAAAAGATTCTATCTATGTGAACGCGCTCCTGCAGGCCGGGCAGGCTTTGCTGGTCAATGATAATCTTCCTGTTGCGGTGCAACTTGTTCGCCGTGCCATTTCAGCGTGCCAGCACAATCTGAAAACAACTCGAGTTGCTGATTTATCAAAGGCATGGTACCGGTTGGGAGTGCTTTATACCTATCAGAATCAAATCACGCAGGCAACCAATGCCCTCAAGCAGGCTGTAGTAATAGGTAGGCATGATCCGCTCGCTACCAATTGGGTGAGTAATGCCCATTTATATCTAGCCTATGGTTACGAAACTGCTGGTGATTTCCAACAAACAATCGTTCACGCTGATTTAGGTATTCCAATGGCTATCCGTCTGAATAACAAGCCATTGGCCGCAAATTTGCTGCGTCAAAAAGCGCAGGCGCTCAGTACGTTACAGGCATACGATCTCGCGCAGCAAGCTATTGAAAAGGCCATTGGTCTGATTGAAAAAGAAGAGCAGT
Source organism: Spirosoma utsteinense (assembly GCF_014282275.1). Classification (GTDB taxonomy): domain Bacteria; phylum Bacteroidota; class Bacteroidia; order Cytophagales; family Spirosomataceae; genus Spirosoma; species Spirosoma utsteinense. The sequence goes on along the minus strand of NZ_VFIA01000033.1, from coordinate 51,286 downwards.
TGAAGCAGGCACTGGCCGATGATTACAGCTTGCTAAGTTTAATTCTAGGGTATAAATATCAGTATCGTCAGGCACTGAAATACGCTCAGTTCAGCTTTGATTTGTCGCAGCGGCTTCGGTATTCGGAAACGCCTACCCTGGCTATCCGTCTGGCATTTCTGTACAAGAAGACAGGGCAATATGCCGAAGCTATACACTACTGCCAGTACGGAATTGACCAAAGCGCTGATGTATTTGTGAAAGCAGTTGGCCTAAACATGATGGCCACGGTGTATTGGGAAAAAAAGCAGTTTGATAAAGCCTTGCCGTTCTATCAACAGGGAATGGAGCTATTACCAATTGGCTTTGGCAAACAGCCCGTTGCGCGTAATCCGCAGAAAGAGCAAATTCGTCTGGTTGAACACAAAGGTATTTTGCTGGATCTTATTCAGGACAAAGCTGATACGTGGCTTGAGTACGCCAAAGCCACGAATAACAACCACCAACAGCTTCAACACGCGCTCGCCACGTATAAAGTGGCCGATCAGCTGATCGACTACATGCGCTGGGAGCATACCGGGCAGCAGTCGAAGCTATACTGGCGGCAGAAAACGAGGGGTATGTATGAGCGGGCCATCGAAACCTGCTACCGGCTTGGCGATACAGATCAGGCGTTCCGTTTTTTTGAGAAAAGCCGCGCTGTTATGCTGGCCGACAAACTCAACGAGCTTGGTGCCCGCCAGCAACTTTCCCCGCAACTGGCTGAGCAGGAAGATAAATTACGGAAGGCCGTTAGCGAGCAACAGGCAAAACTAACCGAAAGCAAGCCCAACACGACAGCGTATGCCAATAATCAGTCGGCGCTGATAGCGCAGCAGGATAAGCTGGATGATTTTCACAGGCAGCTTGAAAGGACGAATCCCGCTTATTTTCAGTATAAATACGCTAGTAGCCTTACGTCGGTGGCCGATCTGCAACGGTACCTCAAAATCCAGCGCGCTTCATTCGTGACCTATTTTGAAGGCGACAGTGCTTTGTACCTGTTAGGCGTAACGGCCAATAAGGTAACGCTACAACGAAAGCCGGTAGCGCCTTATAGTCAGGCAGTACGGCCGTTTATGAACTTACTTGCCGACCCCGAGGCCATGAACCATACCTCCACTGTAGCGCGGTTCACTACAGTAGGCAACACACTGTATAAACAACTGCTTGCTTCACTAAACGTACCTGCTGGCCGGGTAATCGTCTCGCCCGACGGGTCACTAATACCCTTCGAGGCACTGAGCCGTTCAGCCGTTCGGCTCGATTATCTGGTGAAAAGTTATGCGTTTAGCTATGCCTATTCGGCGCATCTACTGCTTCGGGAAGAGCCCGGCGCTGTGAAACCTGCCCGGGTTGGGACCGGTGATTTTCTGGGCGTGGCTCCCGTTTCGTTTGCACCCCGGCTTGGACAGGTAAAGCTGGCGGGCTCCGACAAGGCGCTGGACCCCATTGCAGGCCGGTTTGGTACATCGATGCTACTTACCCACGAGGCTGCTACGCGTCGGGCTTTTCAGGCCGAAGTATCTGCCTATCGGGTCATTCACCTGTTTACCCATGCCACCGCCGATACCACCGGCCAGGAGCCGACGCTCTATTTCGCCGATTCCACCCTGCGGCTCTCCGATTTAGGCGACGGGGCGCTGCCCAATGCGCAACTGGTGGTACTGGCGGCCTGCAAAACCGGTATAGGAGCCATTCAACGGGGAGAAGGCGTCTTCAGTCTGGCCCGTGGATTCTCGGCCCTGGGCGTACCCAGCGTCCTGACGACCTTATGGAGCGTTCAGAACGACGCTACCTACCGCCTGACCGATAGTTTTTATCGTTATTTAGATCAGGGCCTCTCCAAAGATGTGGCCCTTCAGCAGGCTAAAAAGGACTGGCTGGAAAATGCCGACGGTGCTAATCAGCTGCCCAACTACTGGGCGGGTCTGATCCTGATCGGTGATACGAACCCGCTCGAACGCCCTACCCGCTGGCCCTGGGTGGCGATCGGAGCGGTTCTGTTTCTGGCCGCGGGTTTACTAAGCTGGTGGCATCTGAAACGGCAGGCTGTACCGACGCTCTCCCTCTCGCAGTTGTCCTGACCGGGCGGCACCCGCTAGCGGGTTGGACGGCGCTTGCTGTTACCAACCGGTTTTGCCAACAGGTCGAACGTCAGCGCAAACTCATTCTTAATGGCCTGATCGCCCAGGTCGGTAAAGAAACTAGCGGAGTTATAGCGAACGCCAAACTGCGTTGTGAACCGGATCTGCATGGGTTTACCCGCTTATTTTCATGCTCTCGCTAAGCCTGAATACTTCCTTCAAACACCTTGCTGTTAGTACAGCATCTTCCAGCGCGTTATGAAAACCGTCTTCGCGCGTAAAGCCAAAATAACCCGCAATAGCCGTCAGGCTCAGCCGATCGGGGGTTTTACGACCGTTGGCTTTGAGTACCTTGAAGGTGAAGTAGCCAAGCGTATGTAAATCGAGCAGAACGCGCGAATACGGCCACTTCAGTTTCTCGTACCGGTACGCTTCTTTCAAAAAATTAATGTCGTTGATAACACTCTGCCCGCAAATGATGACGTCGCGCAGATAGGGCGTCCGATCCAGTTGGCCTTTAGGAACCCGCAGACCAAGCTGCGTACAGATCCACTCTTCCAGTTCGGGCAGCACATCATAGATCATGGGCGCATCTTCCAGTTCGGCCAGAGACAGGTTGTGGATTTTTTCGGACGATGAAGAAAAAGCTTCTTTATTTTCAGGGTATACATTGGTGAGGTATTGCCCCTTTTCGACCCAGTTGTCGTCGAAGAGCACCGCTCCAACCTGAATAATTTCGTTGTAGTCCGGTTCCGGGCCGGTCATTTCAAGATCAAGTACTAAATAAGGCATAGAACGAAGTTAATGAATGCTACCCCAATGCTACTAGAATTAATCCGAAACATAAAGTGAAAAATAGTGCGTCAGTTTTTCTGTCATGCAACAAAACGAAGCGGTTTGCGGTTTTACTACCAACTACCCTACGAAGCCCCGACAGACCAGCTGCCGGGGCTTTTTGTATTCCGACCACTTTCCTCGCCAAATGCGTCAGATGGTAGCCGTACCGGTGCGCTTCTGGGTTCTGATTAGAGGAGGTCAAACCGGGTAGGCCCATTTATCGCTACTTTTGCACCCACGAACGCATACCAACCTTCTTATGATTGACATTGGCCGTATGAATACCCTCGTTGCCCGACGTATTACCAGCGTTGGGTTTTACCTGGGCGATCCAACCACCGAAGCAGGCGACCCGGCCGACGATATCCTGCTGCCCAGAAAATACGTACCTGAATCCTTGTCGGTTGGCGATGAGATCGAGGTATTTGTGTATAAAGATTATGACGAGCGCCCTATCGCTACTACGCTGACCCCGCACATCCTGCGCGATGAGTTTGCACCCCTGCCGGTTGTGGCTGTTTCCGATGTGGGGGCTTTTCTCAACTGGGGGCTGGAAAAGCAACTGCTCGTTCCGTATCGGGAACAGAGCCGTCCGCTGGAGGTAGGGCAGTGGTGCGTCGTGTTCATGTACCTCGACGAAGAGTCCAATCGGCTGGTGGCTTCCACTAAAGTGACCCGTTTTCTGGACGACGACGTGTCGGACCTGCTCGAAAATGACCCCGTCGATCTGCTGGCTTACGAGATCACCGACCTGGGCGTGAACGTTATCATCAACGACCGGCATAAGGGATTGCTGTATCACAACGAGATCTTCCGGCCCGTTGCTGTTGGCGACCGTATGCCGGGCTTTATCAAGCGCGTTCGTGACGATGGGTTTGTCGATGTGAGCTTGCAGCAGATTGGGTTTCAGAAAGTGGAACCCAGTGCTCAGACCATTTTAGATGCGCTGAAAGCCAATAAAGGGTTTCTGCCGCTAACGGACCACAGCGATCCCAAAGTAATTTATGAGACGCTGGAAATGAGTAAGAAGACCTTCAAGAAAGCGATTGGTACCTTGTACAAAGACCGGAAGATAGTGCTCCAGAAAGACGGTATTGCCTTGGTATAAGCGGAAAGCGCGGCATGCTTATGTCAGCTGGGTAAATCATACCCGCACATCCTGCCAGCTTACCTTGGCAACCACTTTACCAATATCATTACTTACCTGCTGAATAAAACCCAGATGTTCGCTCAACTGTCGGTCATCCGGGGGTAAGGTAGTGGCCTCAGACAGCGCTGCTACCGGAGACGCCAGCGTATCGGTGTTTGTTTTCTCGGACGCTTCTCCAAGTTGGCGGACCGTATCGGTCAGCGTACCCAGCGCCCGTTTGACCGGGCGTATGAGGATCGTCGGATAGGGTTGAGGGGAGCTTAGGAAAGTCGAAGTGATCGTGGCAATGTTGGCGGAGAGAATGTAGTTCAGCACCACAAATTCGTAGACGGCCTTCTCGTTGCGCTGTTTGTGTTTCGGTTCCGATACCATCCGCTGAAAGGAAGCCGCTATATTGGCTGAGGTCACATATACCTCTTTCCGTGCCAGCTTGTAATCCACTACCGGGATAGCCCGACCCGACAAACCGTCGAGCAGCAACTGCATGTACCTGATATTGGCCTTTAGCACATCGGTCATAGGCGTAGTGATGTGGTGCGACTCCCAGTTGGGAAACAGCAGGTAGCCTGACCCCAACGCAATAAGGCCGCCGAGTAGGGTGTCCAGTAGCCGTTCGCCTGCAACACTGAGGTAGCCGATTCCCAGAAAACTGAAAAGAATCAGTACGAAGGGGGTTACGCAAATGACCATAACGATGTAATTGACCCGCTGCGCGCTGTAGGTTCCGATCATAAACAGAACCAGGAAAACGAAATGGGCTGTCTTGTTGGGAATGAACGTCAGAATCACGATACCAATCAGGCCCCCTATGAACGTGCCAACAATGCGTTCCTGATTGCGCTGCCGGGTCAGGCTGAAGGCGGGTTTGAGAATAACCAGTATCGTTAGCAATACCCAGTAGCTATACTGCGCATAGGGTAGAAACTTGGTTAGTAAGAAGCCCAGCAGCAGCGCCCCCGCTACCCGTACCGAATGCCGGAATACCGATGAGTCGAACGTGAGGTTGTCGCGGAAGGACTGCCAGTTGATCGTTTGATGCGATACAAACCGTCCGTACTCCAGCCTTTCGTTTTGTGGACTCGTTGCCGGAGCCGTCATGTTGGCCTGGATGGTTGCTACGCGCTGGGACAGGTTGCGGAGGCTTACCAGCACTTTCTTGAGAACTAGCGTACTGCCATCGGTATCAGGAATGTCGTCTATTTGTTGTTTCAGTGCCGTTAGAGAGGGAGTAAGGTCGAGGGGTGGGCGCGAGGGCGTAATCGACTGGACCGTGAGGCCAATGTGATCGAGTTCATCGGATAAATGCCGGACCAGCCGGGCAATCGTGTCCAGAACGCCCGACTTCCCGAACCGCTCCCGAATACCGGAATAGTCGTAGTACATCGCCACGATTTGCTCATACAGGTCCATGACACTGGAGAATGTCAGAACCAGTGTTCGGCTGGTACGGTCCGATTCGGCCATATATTGCCGGCTTTTGAACAGCATTTCCCGAACGGCGTCCTGCATCTCGTTGACAACGACCTGTTGCGCAACCAGTTTCCGGTAGTCATCGTCCAGCCGTGTATGCGTCGCGTAAAAATCGGCTTTGATGGCCATTAGCCGGGCTATTTCATGGATACATTGACCCAGCGCCTGCTGGGCAGGGCGGTAAGGCCGCAGCCGAGACCGAAGCAGGCTGATGGCCATGTACCAGATACCTCCGGCCAGAATCAACCCGCTCTCGCGGACAACGCCGGACGCATCGAGTGGCCGGTCGAGCATGAGCACCATGATGAGCAGAGCCGCCGTGCCAACAGACGTAGCCCGGTTATTATAAACCGAAAACATAGAAAAGAAAAAGCCGAACAACGCAATCTCCAGGCCGAGCGTAAGGTCGTTCATGCGCGCAAATCCCGTTATGAACGTCACGGCCGAACCGATCAATACGGTCGCTGTCATGCTGTTGCGCCGGTGCTGTACCGGGCCGGGGGCGTCGCTCAGGCTTACACTCAGGGCCCCTATAGACATAGCCATACCGTTCGCCAGCAGTCCAAACTGAGCCAGCAGGAGGGAGGGCAATAAGATGGATACCGTGGTACGGATGCCGTCGGAAAAGTACTGGCTGGACAGAAAGTAACTTACCTGTCGGGTGCGTCTGTTCATGCCGGGTTTGCGCGTTCACCAGCGAAGCTCGGGAGCCGGTGTCCGCCTTTATTGTTTTCGGTTATCACACCACTGTGGCTGTGGCGTGTGTAGTATAACATGTTTTTGGCGAAAATCTCTTAAAGTCAGCCTGCCGTTCTGATCGGAACAGGATGGCTGTATGCCTGGGTGGGTCCAATATGGTTTCCTGTCCTTGCCAGGTGTAGGCTACTCTACAGGACTGGAATATAAATTTGAAAAGTAAATAATGGATGTTTTTTGATTTATAGAGGGTGAACGTACCCGCAACGCACGGTCTACCGTCTGTCGAAACGGTTCCCCTATCATAATCTGTGTTCACGTATATAAACATGAAGAATACGCTCTGGATTGGAAGTATGTTGTCGCTTGCCCTGCTTGTGTTCACCTGCACCACACCGAAGCCGGTCGTGCAGCAACCGGAACCGGCTTTCAACCCTGCTCCCACGGGGGCTTACCTATCGCCTGAAGCGAGCCTGAAGTCCATGCGCCTGCCCCGCGGCTATCACCTTGAATTAGTGGCCAGCGAACCCATGATCAAAGAGCCGGTTGCTATTGCCTGGGACGGAAATGCTAAAATGTATGTAGCCGAAATGCTGACTTACATGCAGGATGCCGACGCTACGGGAGAGCAGTTACCCATCAGCCGGATTTCGCTCCTTGAAGACACTGATAACGATGGCAAGATGGATAAAAGCAGTGTTTTTATCGATAAGCTCCTGTTGCCGCGTATGATCCAGTGCGTAAACCACGAACTGCTGGTAAATGAAACCAATACGCTGGCCATACATAGTTACGAGGACACGGATGGCGACGGTAAAGCCGACAAAAAGAAGCTGGTCTATGACAATCCGACCTATAAGAACACCAATAACATGGAACACCAGCGTAGCGGTCTGGACTGGAACCTCGATAACTGGATGTACCTGACCTATGACCCTGTCCGCTTCCGCTATACCAACGGCACCATGCAGGTCGATACGCTCGTTAGTGGTTCGAGCGGACAGTGGGGCCTCACCCACGACAATTACGGCCGCTTGTATTTTTCCAGTGCCGGGGGTGAAAATCCAGTGCTGGGGTTTCAAATAAATCCGGTTTACGGGAGCCTTAACTTCGACGACCAGTTTACGGCCGATTTTCAGGAAGTATGGCCCATCATGGCAACGCCCGATGTGCAGGGTGGTTACAAACGACTCCGTCCCAATGTAACGCTCAATCATTTTACCGCCAGCACGGGCCAGTCGATCTTCCGGGGCGACAACCTGCCCGCCGATCTGGTAGGCGATTACCTGGTAACCGAACCCGTCGCGCGGATTATCCGGCGCGCCAAGGTTACGAACACCAATGGCAAAACCACGCTGAAAAATGCGTATCAGCAGGCAGAGTTTATGGCCTCGTCCGATATGAATTTTCGCCCGGTAAACACGTATACCGGCCCGGACGGTAATCTGTACGTTGTTGACATGCACCGTGGCATTATTCAGCAGGCCAACTGGACCAAGAAAGGAAGCTTTCTGCGCAACCGGATCGATAGCCTGGGGCTGGCCGCTAATACAGGCCATGGCCGTATCTATCGGGTTGTTCACGATGGGTTCAGGCGGTATAAAAAACCTACAATGCTGGACGACCCCAGCGATAAGCTGCTGACGTATCTGGGCCATCCAAACGGCTGGTGGCGCGATAATGCCCAGAAGCAGCTCATTGCCCGGGGCGACAAATCGGTCATCCCTGCCTTAAAGCAACTCGCTGTCCAGCAACGGGAGGCTGAGTCAGACGAGCGCCACCTGGCCCGAATCCATGCCTTATGGACGCTGGAAGGCTTGAACGCGCTTGATAAAGAGATGGTTGGCAAGGCCCTTCACGACAAACACGCGCAGGTGCGGAAAACGGCGATCTGGCTTAGTGAACCCTGGCTGAAGCGCAACGATGAGTCGATGATTGCCCAGGTTGGAACGCTTGCCAATGATGCCAGTGACGACGTTCGGGTTCAGTTGCTGCTGTCGTTATACGCCAGCAAGGCCCCCGGTGCCGCTCCGCTGGTGAACCAGCTGGTGGCTGGCAACACAACGAACGAGATGATGGTTGCCACGAAGCAGGCCCTCGATAAAAATGAAGATGTGCGGAAGTTTGGCCGGCGGCTCGGCAACCTGACAGCCGCCGACCGGACCTTGATTCTGGACGGCGCGTCGACGTTCAAATCGCTCTGCGCCACCTGCCATGGGCCGGAAGGAAAAGGACTGACCGTTGGGGGAAGCGCTATGCCCGCTCCGCCCCTGGTAGGCTCGAAGCGCCTTCAGTTCGATAACAAGAACATGGCTATCCGCATCGTCCTGCATGGTTTGTCGGGGCCGGTTGACGGCAAAGAATACCCCAGCGTGATGCCGTCGATGTCCGAAAATAGTGACGAATGGATCGCTTCGATTGCCAGCTATATCCGGTACGAATTTGGCGGCAACTCACGCTCCTCACCGGCTGTTAAACCAGAAGAGGTTCGAAAGATCAGAGCCAGCCATACCAGCCGCACCGAAGCATGGACACTGGCTGAACTGGAGGCCAAGCAAAAAGAAGAGGTACCGGCGTCGGCAGCGAAGTAGCTCCTGTTGGTACCGTCAGGACGATGAAATAAAGAGGATGATACAGCTGAGGCAATTGGTCGGTCTGGTAGTCAGTATGGGTTTAATGCTGCAACCGGGGCGGTTATGCGTCGGGCAAGCCTTGTTTTCGCCCGGCGTACACCGTGTCGTATTCCTGGGCAACAGCATCACCTACAGCGGTCAGTACGTAACGGATATAGAGGTTTATTTCAGGACGCATTATCCGGGTCAACAGGTTGAATTTATTAATGTGGGTTTGCCAAGTGAAACCGTATCGGGCCTTTCCGAAGCGGGACATGCCGATGGTAAATTCCCCCGCCCTGACCTCCACGAACGGCTGGAACGGGTACTGACGCAGACCAAACCCGATCTGGTCTTTGCCAGTTATGGGATGAATGATGGCATTTACCAGCCATTCGACGAAAGTCGTTTTCAGAAATTCAGGACGGGTATGAACTGGTTACACGACGAAGTCGTCCGGTCCGGTGCCCAGATCATCCACCTTACCCCACCGGTTTACGATGAGTTGCGTGGGGGTAAAGTTGGGTATGCTGCCGTACTCGATCGGTATGCCGATTGGTTACTGCGTCAGAAAGAAGCGGCCCACTGGACTGTTATCGATGTTCACTACCCGATGAAGCAATTTCTGGAGGCCCACCGGGTAGTCGATTCTGCGTTTTCCATTGCTGGTTTTGCGTTGGCCGACGATGGCGTTCATCCCGGCGATACCGGCCATTGGATCATGGCCAAAGCCATTCTCCTGGGGCTGGGAGAAAAAGCAATTGCCACCGCGCCAGACTTACAAGCCGCTATTGCTGCTGTACCCAATTCAACGCAGGTGCAGAAACTTATTGCCGAACGTCAACGCCTGATGAAAGATGCATGGCTCACTGCAACGGGCCACCAACGGCCCGGCATGAATGTAGGCTTGCCGCTTGCCGAAGCCAGGGCCAAAGCCGCCGAGCTGGAACATCGTATTCGGGCACTCATGCCCTGAGCCGGTAGCTAGACCGATTCTTCCAGCTCTTTCAGTTCCAGCATCAATGTCCATTGCTCGGAATCGAGCCACTGCCGGATATTCATGTCGATCAGGTCTTTGTCGATGGCATAGTCGAGACCATCCATGACCTGGCGGTGCTTCTCGGGGCGGTGACCAACCTGTAGGTAATAGTCGGTCAGCCACTGTTTTTTGTCGGTATTGATGAGCGAGAAGGTATCGCCGGTGATGGAGTCGCGCAGGTAGATCGGGTAGGCATTCCATACCGCGAGCCCGGCTTTGTCGCGGTCCTGATCGAACAGGTCGCTGCCTACCTTGTCGGTCAGGACGAAAAAATCGAGGTAATAATAACCGGTCTTGTTAAGGTTCAGAATCAGGCCCCGAGTCTCCAGATCGAGGATTTCTTCCGATTTAAAACCTGGTCCTTCCTGGCAGTACTTATACATGGCTGCATACTGCCGGGCGTGTGTAAGAAATAAAAAAGTGTATTGACTGGGTGTTATGTGATAGCGTGATAATGCGTTTAGGTTAATTAGAAGTGTGTCCATTATTTGTACAAGTTAAAGTTTCTCCAAAGTAGCAACTTTAACTGTAAAAATGATGGTTAGTAGCGTAAAATTTGGATTTGATACCTTAATTCAGAATATAAAGGTGTGAAAGTGGACTTGTTGCCTATTCGTCCAGCTCCTGAATCCGCATCAGGTGGCGGCCTCCCTCGAAGGGGGTGTCGAGCCAGATCTGCACCAGGCGTAGCGCCATTTCTTCGGTCATCATGCGCTGACCGAGTGAGATTACATTGGCGTCGTTGTGCTGCCGTCCGAGCCGGGCCGACTCTTCATTCCAGCATAGCGCACACCGAACGCCTTTGACCCGGTTAGCGGTCATGGCCTCGCCATTCCCTGACCCGCCCAGCACGACACCCCGCTCCACTTCGCCCGCAGCAACGGCTTCGGCAACGGGTCGGATGAAACGCGGGTAGTCGACCGGTGCTTCGGAATCAGTCCCTTTATCGACGACCTCATGGCCAAGGCCGGTCAGAAATTGGCGGATAGCTTCCTTGTAGCGGAAACCGGCATGATCAGATCCAATAGCAATTTTCATAGTTTGAAACAGGCAGGTGAAATGCTCGCTGCGTACCGGCAGCGTAGCTGAATTGGTACTATGACCAAACCATAAACGCCCAAACTTGTTCCAAACTAAGTGCGTCGGTAACTTGCCGCCACTTTGTGTCTGACGACAACCTGACTTTCGATGATTCCATCTACCAATCAGAGACCCGGTGCTACCGTGTTGTTTATCTTCGGCGGAAGCGGAGATCTTAATCTTCGCAAGCTTACGCCTGCTCTCTATAATCTATCGATTGATAACTACCTGCCCGAGCAATTTGCTGTGATAGGACTGGGCCGCAGCCAATATAGCGATGATAGTTTTCGTGATCGGCTGCACGAGGGCGTTCAATCTTTTTCCCGGCGAAAAGATGGTCCCTGGGATGCGTTTGCCCCGGCCATCAGCTATCTCCAGATGGATGCGGGTGATGCGGCTGCCTATTCCAGGCTATCGGATGTCGTCGCCGAAAAAGAAAAGGGATGGGGCCAGCGGGCCAGTGTCATCTTTTACCTGGCCGTAGCCCCGCAGCTTGTGCCGGGTATTGCCGAAAATCTGGGTAAACTTCAGTTATGTGGCGATACGTCGCGCGTTCGGATCGTGGTTGAGAAACCATTTGGCCACGATCTTAAAACGGCACTGGAACTCAACGCGTTGCTGGGCGGCTTGTTTGCCGAAGAGCAGATATACCGCATCGATCACTATCTGGGTAAAGAAACGGTGCAGAATATTCTGGCACTGCGTTTCGCCAACTCGCTGTTCGAGCCAATCTGGAACCGGCAATACGTGGAGCACGTCCAGATCACGGCTGCCGAAACCGTTGGCCTGGAAGGGCGCGGTGGGTATTACGAAGGGTCAGGTGCCCTGCGCGATATGATCCAGAACCACCTCCTGCAGGTGCTGTGTATGGTAGCTACCGAAGCGCCCGCCAGTTTCGATGCCAACGAGGTTCGTAACAAAACCGTGAGCGTCCTTAACTCAATCCGTCGGATTAAGCCTGAGCAGGTAAACGAAGTGGCCGTGCGGGGACAATATGGTCCAGGCGAGGTGAAGGGTAAGCACGCGCCGGGCTATCGCGAAGAAGAGGGTGTAACGCCCGATTCGGCTACAGAAACATTTGCGGCTGTGAAACTCTACGTCGATAACTGGCGGTGGGAGAATGTGCCATTTTACCTGCGTACCGGCAAGTTCCTGCCCGAAAAGACAACGATCATCACCATCCAGTTCAAAGCCGCACCCGACTTCGCCTTCCCCGACGAAGCGACCAAAACCTGGCAGTCCAACCGGTTGAGCATCAGCATTCAGCCCGCTATGGATATCCGGCTGCGGTTTCAGGCCAAACGTCCGGGCCAGACACTCGCGCTCGACCCTGTTGAAATGGTCTTCAGCTATAAAACGGCCTACGAGCAGGAGCCGGAAGCCTACGAAACGCTGTTGCTGGATGTGATGACCGGCGATGCGACGCTGTTCATGCGGGCCGATCAGGTCGAAGCCGCCTGGAAGGTGGTCACACCGATCATAGAAGCCTGGGGGAGTCAGGCACCTGATTTTCCAAATTACGCACCCAACTCATGGGGACCTGACGCAGCTATGCAGCTGATTGAGAAAGACGGGTTCGAGTGGACTAAATAACGTTAGTGTCGATTTCTGGTTAACCGTATCTATTACTATGGCCGTAACACAGTCTGCCCGCTTGTTTGTCGATGATCAAAGCCTCCTCTGGGAGACAGTCGGTGAGGGCGTGAAGCGCAAGATCATGACGTATGACGCTAACCTGATGATGGTGAAGGTGGCGTTTGAAACGGGTGGTGTAGGGGCCGTTCACCGGCATGTGCATACGCAGATGAGCTATGTCGAGAGCGGCACGTTTGCGATCACCATTGCCGACGAAACCCAAATTTTACGACAGGGAGATGTCTTCTACGTACCCTCCAACGTATGGCATGGTGCCGTTTGTGAGGAAGCAGGTATGCTGGTCGACGTGTTTACGCCTATGCGCGAGGACTTTGTCTAACGAAAAATATGCAACTCATTGTTAAAAAGAATCCCGCTGATCTGGCAAAGGCAGCGGCCGATTTCATTGCCAGACGCATCAGGGACGTCCTGAAAAAGCAAGATCGGTTTACGATTGCGCTATCGGGGGGCAGTACGCCAAAAGCGCTCCACGAACTGCTGGCCAAGTCGCCCTACGTCGATCAGATACCGTGGCTGCAACTACACGTGTTCTGGGGTGACGAACGCTACGTACCTATCGAGGACGAGCAGAGCAATGCGGGTATGGCCTATGACACGCTGCTTGGCCACGTGTATACGCCCGAAGACCAGATTCATGTCTGGCGCACCGACCTCGAACCTGACGAAGCTGCGGCCGACTACAACCGGATACTCCATAGTTATTTCGGTGACAGCGGCCCAACCTTCGATCTGGTATTGCTTGGCATGGGCGACGACGGGCACACGCTTTCGCTCTTTCCCGGAACGGAAGTCGTCCATGAAGAAACGGCCTGGACCAGGGCCTATTTTCTGGAGCAGCAAACGATGTACCGGCTAACCCTGACCGCTCCGCTGGTGAACCGGGCGTCCTGCGTCCTGTTCCTGGTTGCCGGTCCCAAGAAAGCAGACCCCCTGCGGGAAGTGCTGGAGGGTGAGTACAGGCCCGATACGTATCCATCGCAGGTGATCAAGCTAACGGAAGGGGAACTGGTCTGGATGGTCGATGAGAAAGCGGCCGCAAACCTGAGCAATAAATAAACGGGATGCCCCACCCTGGCGGGGCATCCCGTTTTTAGTAAAAGGTAAAGGTTGATTGGCTATTAGTCAGGATATTAGCGTTTCTTTTTGGCACGCCTAAATTCCTTACTTATGTCTATCAACCTTTTTGTTTTAACTCTCGGTTTGCTGACGGCTACCTGCTCGGTTGCTACGGCACAAAACACCACCGCTATGACGGCGGTAGATTCGTCGGCAATGATCGCCGGAAAATGGATCGGCACGTACGAAGGGTCTGATTCCGGCAAGTTTGAACTACTCATCAATCAGGACAGCAACAAGAAACTGGCGGGTCAGATTATCATGCTGGCCCCCGACGGAAATCGCTACCCGATCGATTTGAAAACCATCAGCTGGCAAAACGGGCAACTGAAAGCAAGCTACGCCGATCCGCAGGGTGGGGGAGACCCCAGCTTTTCAGGATCGATGGCCGGCTCCCTGCTAAAGGGCGGCTGGCTTGCCAACGGTGGTCAGGATAGTGGCAGTTGGCAGGCCAGCCGCGCCGATCGATAGCCGGAACGCTTTATACCAGCTTTTCCTTTAAAAACTTCATAGTGCGCTCCCAGGCCAGTTTAGCTGCGGCTTCATTGTAGCGGGTAGGAGCTGTGTCGTTATTAAAGGCGTGCTGTGCGCCTTCGTAGATGTAAAGTTCGTAGGGGATACCGGCTTTTTTCAACGCTTCTTCGTAGGCTGGAATACCGGCATTGACCCGCTCGTCCAGTCCGCCGTAGTGAAGCTGCACGGCCGCCTTGATCTTCGGTACATCGACCGCGTCGGGTTGCCGACCGTAGAAGGGAACGGCCGCTTTGAGGCCGGGCGCGTGAATAGCCAGTTGGTTGGCCATAGCACCACCCCAGCAGAACCCTACACACCCTACACTGCCCGTACTGTCGGGGCGGGTTTTGAGGTACTCGACAGCATTGACGAAGTTAGTGCGGGTCACCGTAGGGTCAAGTTTGCCGAACAGTTCACGCATCTGTGTTTCGTCGGCCGGCGTGCCGCCCGCTGCCGAAAGGGCATCGGGCGCGAGGGCTACAAACCCGGCCAGGGCTACCCGCCGGGCTATGTCTTCGATATGTGGATTCAGGCCCCTGTTTTCGTGAATAACCACCACGGCCGGATACTTACCGGCAGCGGCCGGACGGGCCAGATACCCTTTCATGATCGTGTCGGCACCGGGGAAGGTGACCGATTCGGTTTTGATACGATCATCCTGATCAGGTACGGTAGCCGCCTGCGCATAGTTGACTTCCAGCAGAGGAAGTACGGCTATTGCTGCGGCCATACTGCCGGTCAGGCTGGCCAGCCGTTTTAGAAAGTCGGCCCGTTTAAGGGGTTTGTGGGTGTATTCGTCGAACAGATTGATAATGCGCTGATCCATCGTACAGTTGGTTTAGGGCTGGTCACGTAAATCTGTCGAATAGGCTGGTCAAATGCAAAAATGAGTGGATAGCGTTCCTCCGTGTTTAGCTGGCTGATAAACGCTGTTCACTCACTTTTGCCTTTGACCGGTGGCCAATTACAGGAACATGCCTCCCGACGCTTCGATGCGCTGGGCGTTGATCCACCGGGCTTCTTCGGTACACAGGAACGCAACGATTCCGCCGATGTCGTCAGGTACGCCAACGCGGCCCAGCGCCGTAACTGAAGCCAGCTGACTGTTCATTTGCTGATTGTCCCGTACACGGCCCCCGCCAAAGTCTGTTTCAATGGCACCGGGGGCCACTACGTTCGCCGTTATGCCGCGTGCGCCCAGTTCTTTGGCCAGATACCGGGTGAAAACTTCCACCCCCCCTTTCATACTGGCATAAGCAGAAGAGCCGGGAACCGAGAAACGAGCCAGTCCTGTCGAAATGTTGATGATCCGTCCACCGTCATTCAGTAGGGGTAATGCTTTTTGGGTCAGGAAAAAAACGCCTTTGAAATGAATGTTCATCATTTCGTCAAACTGCGCTTCGGTCGTTTCCGCGAAGGAGGCATGTAAGGCCGTGCCCGCATTGTTGATCAGGAAGTCGAAACGGTCTGTTTGAAAGGTTTCCTGTACTGTACGGCTGACCTGCTCATAAAAAGCATCGAAGCTGCCGACATGGCTGCTGTCGAGTTGGAGGGCTACCGCTTTCTGTCCGAGTGCCTCAACGGCTGCCACTACCTCCTGCGCATCATCCTGCCGGCTGTTGTAGGTGAGCAGCACATGAAAGCCCTTTTCTGCCAGGGCCAGGACCATATTTTTTCCCAGTCCACGGCTACCGCCTGTTACGAGTGCTATCTTATTCTCAGTTACCATCTTGTTTGTTGTTAAATGATGGTACAAAGGTGAGGCACGGGCGGGGCCGGGTTATGGTGACAGCTTCAGATTAAATGGTGAGTACTTCAGTATTTAGGGCGTTTGCCAGCCATATTTCCTCGCGATACTGCCTGGGTGTGGTTCCCTGGAACCGTTTGAAGAACTTCGTGAAGTTCGACGGGTCGAAGGTGAGCGTGGTCGCAATGTCGGCGATGGACCGGTGTGTATCGGTGAGAAGCGCACGGGCGATGTCCATGATCTTCGCTTCGAAAAAATAGCAGGGGGCTTTTCCGGTTGTCAGTTTAATGGTGTTGCTCAGATGTGTGGGGTGCATGTTCATCTCATCGGCCACATCCCGAATCTCGTACATGTCGGTTACGCGCCCCGCCAGCAAATCGGCCAGATGCCGATCCAGAATAGCGAGGTAGTCGGCTGTTATCTCGTGCTGCCGGGCGGCTATTTTCCTGGGTAATTTATAGACTACTGCCATGGTCCGTGTTTACTGTCCGGGTAACGTTATTTTGTAGCTTCCCCGCTATCCGTTCGCCAGATCACTTTTTGCTCCGATACATGTTCTTGCCCGATAATGGTACGGTAGAGGTCGGGGCGACGGGCGTTGCGGTAGCGGAAACCACCCGCCTGCTGAAGCTTGATTGGCGTTAAGGTTGTCGTTACAACCTCATTGCCCAACTGGCGGCATTCGGCTACGATATCTCCGAATGGGTCGATGATCATGGAGCAGCCATTTTTCAGCTGGTCGTCGTCCATCCCGATCGGGTTGGAAAAAACGGCATAGACCGCGTTGTCGTAGGCGCGGGCGGGCAGCCACTTCATCAGCCACGCGCGGCCTTTCATGCCGTCAAATTCCAACCGGACCGACGTGGGGTCGTTTTCGCGGTTGGCCCATAGCGCCGGATCGGCAAAGCCGGCACCCGGTCGGGTCGAGGGTGTCATCATCGTTACGTGGGGCATGAAAATAATGTCGGCTCCCAGCAAGGCTGTTGCCCGGACATTTTCGACGATGTTATTATCGTAACAGATCAGGATACCGCATTTCCAGCCGTAGAGGTCGAAGACCACGTATTCGGTGCCGGGGAGAATGTTGGGGTTGATGAACGGATGGAGCTTGCGGTATTTAGCCACCAGCCCGTTCTTGTCGACGCATACGTAGGCTTTGAAGATCTGGTCCTGACTGTCCTTTTCGAACAGGCCCGCCAGAATAACGATGTCGTTATCGGCCGCAATCTGTTGTAAAGCCTGGATGCTATCGCCCTCAGGAATGAGTTCGGCAACGGCCAGGAGTTCTTCTTTGGACAGATGCTGGGCGAAGGTATAGCCGGTGATGGAGCATTCGTGGAAGGCAACGACCTGCGCGCCCTGCCGGGCTGCCTGGGCCGACAGCTCCCGAATGATACCCAGGTTATACGCTTTATCACCACTGGCGTTCTCGAACTGAGCGGTGGCAACGTTGAGATTTTGCATAAGTCGATATAAAGTGGACTACGAAGGTAGCGGATATAAGGTCTATTTTAAACGGGGATCGAACGGATGTGGTTCTATGCGAATCAGTGTCAACGTTGCGTGTTCGGGGTGAAGCGGGTTGAGTAAGAAGTTATGCTCGGATGGAGATTGGGCCGAGGGGACACGCATGATCCAGCAGGCTCGTTCATAAATCCATTCTTCTGTTATATCCGCAAGTTCATCTAAGTAAGGCCAGTCTTGCCAGCCTTCAGGTAAGGTCTCTGGTTCAATGATAAGCATAGATGCATTATCCGGCAAACGAACGGTTACCAACGCCCGATCCTCAGGTAGGCCCGGTGATTGGGCCAGGACTTCTAACTTCGCTAATGATATGTGCTCGGCTAAATAAACAAGTGGCGTTCCCCGCCGGTGCCAGCGACCTGGTGCAAACAAACCACCTGTACCGCCCAGATCAGTGGCGTAGCGTTTGTCTGCTATTCGGTAAAGTATCATAGAAATAAACCCATGGCCACGGCTTGCGCGTAATCCATTTTTCTCTGGGTAACGAATTGACGATTTAGGAGAAGATGCCGTGAAGTATGCGATTTAAGGCATCCATAACGTGCTGACGGCCAATCATCGAGTCCAGTATAGCTGTAGGACGCTGATTACCCATTGCTGGTATTTTAGTTTGAAGCCAGGTTTCGAAGTCGGACTGGTTTCTAAAAACATCGATTCCCTTTGCATACAATTCCGACAGCGAGATGGCTTTTTCGGTCTCGTCCTGAGTCATCCGCTCTTTGGCACGTATCCTGCGCTGATAGGTACTCTCTGAAATGGCTAGAATATGGCTCATTTCTTTGTTCGTAAAGCCGAAGTTAGTTTGCAAAAAAGCAACTGACTCCATCGGTAATCCTTCTTTTACAATGTCAATAAGATCAAATTCATGCCGAACAGGCCGCTTTACAAAGCGATCGCCACCTAAGCCCTCCATGATTTTACGAACAGACACCTGCATAGTTATTTGATAGTTTTAAAGCTGTCGTTTGACAACTATATGACAAAGATAATAATTCTTTGCAACGCTGTTGCCTGCCCCCTTAACTTTGCTGGAAACAGATAGTAACCAGCATTCAATCGTTTGCTCTTTCACCCTTTCGCTTTTATTCATGGAATACCGTATCGAAAAAGACACGATGGGCCAGGTGCAAGTCCCGGCCAATGTGTATTGGGGCGCACAAACCCAACGCTCCATCGAGAACTTCAAAATCGCTCAGGACATCAATAAAATGCCCCGCGAGATTATTCAGGCGTTTGCTTACCTCAAGAAAGCTGCCGCCCTGACCAACCTCGACGCGGGCGTGCTGCCGCAGGACAAATGCGACCTCATCGGGCAGGTGTGCGACGAGATTCTGGCCGGAACCCTGAACGATCAGTTTCCACTGGTGGTGTGGCAAACCGGGTCGGGTACCCAGTCGAACATGAACGTAAACGAAGTCGTCGCTTACCGGGCCCACGTCATCAACGGCGGGCAACTCACCGACGAGAAGAAATACCTGAACCCCAACGACGACGTCAACAAGTCGCAGTCGAGCAACGATACGTTTCCGACGGCCATGCACATTGCGGCCTATAAAACGCTGCTGGACGTAACTATTCCGGGCATTACCAAACTGCGCGATACGCTGGCGGCCAAGTCGAAGGCGTTCATGCACGTTGTGAAAATCGGCCGGACGCATTTCATGGATGCCACGCCGTTGACGGTAGGGCAGGAGTTTTCGGGCTACGTGTCGCAACTGGACCACGGTCTGCGGGCGATCAATAATTCGCTGGCTCACCTGAGCGAACTGGCGCTGGGCGGTACGGCCGTGGGGACGGGGATCAACACGCCCCCCAACTATTCCGAAAACGTAGCTAAACACATCGCGACCCTAACGGGATTGCCGTTCATCACGGCCGAGAATAAATTCGAAGCTCTGGCCGCGCACGATGCCATCGTGGAAGCCCACGGGGCATTGAAAACGGTTGCCGCCAGTCTGATGAAGATCGGTAACGATATCCGGATGCTGTCGAGCGGCCCACGGGCGGGTATTGGTGAACTGCACATCCCCGACAACGAGCCGGGGTCGTCGATCATGCCGGGCAAAGTGAACCCTACTCAGTGCGAGGCCATGACAATGGTTGCTGCGCAGGTGATGGGCAACGATGTGGCCATTAACATTGGCGGTATGAACGGCCATTTCGAACTGAACGTGTTCAAGCCGGTCATGATCTTCAATTTCCTACATTCGGCCCGACTTATTGGTGACGTATGCGTGTCGTTCAACGACAAGTGCGCCGTAGGTATCGAACCTATCGAAGCCAATATCAAGAAACACGTCGACTCATCGCTGATGCTGGTAACGGCGCTGAACACCAAGATCGGGTATTACAAAGCCGCCGAAATTGCCCAGACGGCCCACAAAAACGGGTCAACGCTGAAAGAAACGGCCATTGCTCTCGGCTACGTCGCGGAAGCCGATTTCGACGAGTGGGTGAAGCCGGGCGATATGGTTGGGAATTTGTAACGCAGACATCCTGTCAGCCCCGATAGGGGTGTCCTGTTAATAGGAATGACCCGTTTATGCAATAGAAGCCCCGTTAGGGGCGGCCGCTATTGCCAACCGGGTCGCCCCTAACGGGGCTGGGGTGTTCTTGAGGCCGTTTAGTCCTAATGACAGGACACCCCTGTCGGGGTTACACCAGGCATACCTTATTCATAATTCACATTAACGAGAATTACATACAGAATGACTCTTCCTGCTTAGGGAGAGTCATTTGCGTTTATGAACGAAAATGACTTAGGTTGTTTTTGTCATGCCGACGAAGGAAGCATCTGCTGTAACTTGCGCTTAAATGGTTTCATTCGAAGATGCTTCCTTCGTCAGCATGACAAAAACAACCTTCAGACTATTTATTTCTAGAGTACTCGCGAAACACTATAGTTCTCTGCCTGAAGCCGGTTAAACGCCATAATTGCGTAGGTTGGTGGCGGTTAAATCTACCATCGCTATGATACCCAACCTGCCCCTGCTGGTAAGTCTTGTTTTTATCGCCACAGCCGGGATTACGGTCTGGTTTTTCTACGGAGCCGCCCGGCAATCGAAACCTGTTCTGCTCGTGCTACTAGGTTGGATGGCGCTACAGGCGGGGCTTTCCCTGGCCGGGTTCTACCTGAGAACGGACAGCGTGCCACCCCGTTTGCCAGGGCTGTTGGTACCCCCGATACTGTTCATTATGGGGTTATTTCTGACCGAAAAGGGTCGTCAATTTCTGGATGGCTTACTACTCGACCGGCTGACGCTGCTCCACATCGTACGCATTCCGGTCGAGATCGTGCTGTTCTGGTTATTTCTCAACAAGTCTGTCCCGCAGATCATGACCTTCGAAGGGCAGAATTTCGACGTGCTTTCCGGACTTACCGCCCCGGTCATCCACTACCTGGGGTTCGTCAAAAAAAGAGTATCCCGAACGGTGCTGATCGGCTGGAACCTGATTTGTATGGCCTTGCTGGTCAACATTGTTTTAACGGCTGTTTTGGCCGTGCCATCTCCTTTTCAACAAATTGCGTTTGGCCAGCCTAATGTTGGTATCCTTTACTTTCCGTTCGTGTGGCTACCCTCAGTCGTTGTGCCCCTGGTTTTGTTATCACACCTGGCGGCTCTCCGGCAACTACTGTATAGCCGCCCCTCGGTATTGGCCAACTAAGTACCCGTTCCTGACTCCGCCGATCCGGTTTTTAGGGGAGCTACCGGTTACTAATTTGACAATCCATTAAATCAATGGAGTAAGATGTTAGAGAGATCGTTTCGTTAGATTGCTCCTGATAACCAAACCATTACCTGGATGACCAACCTATTTTCTCTATTCGCACTAGTCCTGATGACAGGCATGTCTGCATTTGCCCAGAAGGACATGAAAGCCGACATTATGGCGGCTAACCAGAAGTTCATGGAGGCCTATGCCCAGGGCGCTACGACGATGAACACCTATTATTCGGCCGATGCTCAACTGATGCCGCCCGGCATGGAAGCTGTCAACGGAAACACAGCCATCGGTACGTTCTGGAAAGGTGCCTTTGAGTCAGGGGTGAAGAAAGCCAAACTCGCGACAACGGAGGCCCAGCAAAACGGCGATCAGGTTTTTGAGGTGGGTCAATATACGCTTTACGGTGCTAATGATGCCCAACTGGATACGGGTAAGTATGTCGTGATCTGGAAGAAAGAAGGAGGACAGTGGAAACTTCACCGCGACATCTGGAATACCAGCATGGCACCCACTATGGCCGCCAAGTAAGCAGTAAAGCCGCCCTGCCGGGCTAGCCGAGTCGGAAACCATTCCGCTCGACCGACCCGGCAGGGCGGCTTTATCTATAAACGCCTAGCGCGTTACTTCCGGCATTTGTTCTTCCATGGAAAGCCCCAGCACCTGGCTGGTATGCTTCCGGAGCCGCTGGCCCAGTTCAGGGTTATTGCCCAGGACCTGGCCGTAGGATGGAATCATTTCGGTCAGTTTTGCTTTCCACACGTCGGATTTTACTTTATCCGGGAAGCACTGGTTGAGCAGATCGAGCATGATGGATACCGCCGTCGAAGCACCGGGCGAAGCGCCCAGCAGGGCCGCAATACTACCGTCGGCCGCACTCACGACCTCGGTGCCGAATTCGAGCACACCCCCTTCTTCGTCGTCTTTTTTGATTACCTGCACCCGTTGCCCGGCAATCTCCAGATCCCAGTCGTTCATCTGCGCGTTGGGGAAATATTCGCGCAGCGCATCCAGACGGTCTTCGGGCGACTGTAGTACTTGCTGAATCAGGTATTTGGTCAGGGAAATGTTGTGCATCCCCGCCATCAGCATCGGAGCCATATTGCTCAGCTGAATCGACTTGGGCAGGTCCAGATAAGAGCCACTTTTCAGGAATTTGGTCGAGAAACCGGCATACGGGCCAAACAGCAGCTCTTGCTGGCCGTCGATCATGCGTGTATCGAGGTGAGGTACCGACATTGGCGGAGCCCCTACCGAAGCTTTACCGTACACTTTAGCGTGGTGCCGTTCGATCACGTCGCGATTTGTGCACCGCAGCCATTGACCACTAACGGGGAACCCGCCATAGCCCCGGCTTTCGGGAATATCCGATTTTTCCAGAAGCCGCAACGAGCCACCACCGGCCCCAATGAACAGGAAGTCGGTTTGCACCTCACGCGTCCGGCCATCGGCCAGATTCTCTACCTTGAGCTTCCAGCCCCCCAGCGATTTCGACCGCCACAAATCCCGAACATCGTAGCCGAAATGCATCGTTACCCCGTCCATGGTTTGCAGTTGCTTAAACATCGAGCGGGTCAGCGCGCCAAAGTTCACATCGGTGCCGAGGTCCATTTTGGTGGCAGCCACCGGTTGCGCCGGGTCGCGGTCTTCCATCACAATAGGCATCCATTCGGCAAGCTGCGACTGCTCTTCGGAGTATTGCATGCCGTGGAAGAGGTAGTTTTGCTGGAGCGCTTCGTAGCGTTTGTGTAAGTACGCTACGTTTTCCTGTCCCCATACAAAGCTCATGTGCGGAATGGAGCGGATGAAGTTGGGCGCGTCGCTCAGGAAATTTTTCTCAACCAGAAATGACCAGAATTGCTTCGACTGCTCGAACGACTCGGCAATTTTAACGGCTTTCGATGCATCGATGGTGCCGTCTTCCCGCTCGGGGGTATAGTTTAATTCGCAGAAAGCAGAGTGGCCGGTACCGGCGTTGTTCCAGGCGTCGGAACTTTCGGCGGCTGCACTATCGAGCCGTTCGTAAATCTCAATGGTTATATCAGGTTGCAGTTCTTTGAGCATGACGCCGAGGGTGGCGCTCATGATGCCTGCGCCGATCAGTACGACGTCGGGGCCTTTTTGGTTTGATTTTGTATGCTTAGCCATGTCAGGAAACGGGATAGACACCCTTTATATCTACAAAATTGGTGGGGTGGTTGTTCCGAAAAGGGCGCTTCACCGGACAAAATCAGGACAATAAGTGCCTGAACGGACCGGCTACACGGCGATGCTGGCTCATTTCGCTTATTTTTGGAAGACATTTTCAATGACGACTCATGCGTAAAATACTCCTGTTGTTCCTGAGTTTACCCCTTATTACCAACGCCCAGCACACGCGCCAGGGCGATCCCTTTGCGCATACGTTCTCAATCGTGGCCCGTGACCCGAAGACGGGTGATCTGGCGGTAGGCGTTCAGAGTCACTGGTTTTCGGTCGGTACGTCGGTCTCGTGGGGCGAAGCGGGGGTAGGCGTTGTCGCTACGCAATCGTTTACCAACAAATCATTCGGTATCCGGGGACTACAATTGCTCAAGAGTGGGAAGACTGCCCAGCAGGCTTTGGACGAACTGCTGCGAACCGACGAAGGGCGGGAGGTACGCCAGGTAGCTATTGCCGATGCGAAAGGCAACGTAGCGGTGCATACGGGCAAAAAATGTATCGATTTCGCCGGGCATCATAAGGGAGCTAACTACTCGGTACAGGCTAACATGATGTTGAAAAATACCGTACCCGATGCCATGGCGAAAGCATTCGAAGCCAACAGCAAACTGCCCTTGCCCGAACGGGTATTAAGTGCTCTCAACGCTGCCCAGGCTGCCGGGGGTGATATACGCGGTCGTCAATCGGCGGTGCTGCTGGTCGTAAAAGGAAAGGCAACCGGAGCGCCCTGGGACGATAATCACCTGGTCGACCTGCGCGTGGATGATGCCGTACAGCCGCTACCCGAACTGGCGCGTCTGCTCCGGACCCACCGCGCCTACGAGCACATGAACAACGGCGATCTGGCGACAGAGAAAAATGATATGAAGGCAGCCATGCAGGCCTACGGCTCGGCCATGAAACTCTTCCCTAAAAACCTGGAAATGCAGTACTGGACGGCTATTGCGCTGGCCAATACGAAGCAGGTACCCAAGGCCGCCGGGATGCTGCAACAGATTTACGCGCAGGATGGCAACTGGCGTGAGTTGACCCGACGACTGCCTAGAGTGGGTCTGCTGACGGTGTCTACTACCGAACTGGCGCAGCTGGTCAAGTGATTTGGTCCTACTTTTACACTATGAAGCAAGGTATGCGGGCGTGGGTGTTGGTTGGTTTTAGCCTGTTGCTACCGGGGCAGTCTATACGGGCACAGGTCCTGACACCAGCGCCTGCTCCTGTAACGGAACAGCCGGGCATTCGGCAGGGGCGGTTTATTGGCGTCGTTGCCAGTACGGCCGCTTTTTATACCATCACCCTGCTGCTGCTCCGTAAGCAGTGGTACAAAAAAAAGGTGCCCTTCCATAGCTTCAACGACAACCGCGAATGGTTGCAAATGGACAAAGTAGGCCATACGGCTACAGCCTACTGCATGAGTCGGGGTGGCTATGAACTTATGCGCTGGAGTGGCGTCAACGAGCGGGCCAGTATCCTTACAGGTGGACTGCTGGCGCTCCTTTTCCAGACAACGCTGGAGGTATACGACGGCCACGCCGACGGGTGGGGTTTTTCCAAAGGCGACATGCTGGCCAACGTGGCCGGTACGGCCCTGTTCGTAGGGCAACAGTACGGCACCGGTCAACAGATCGTGAGCATGAAGTATGGATTCCGGAAAACGATATTCCCCCCTTATCGGCCCAATCTGTTGGGGAAAACGACGGGGCAGCAGATGCTGAAAGATTACAACGGCCAACAGTATTGGCTGTCGGTCAACCTCGCATCAGCATTGCCGGTCGGCCCGTCGTTTCCGCGCTGGCTCAACCTTGACGTTGGCTATAGCGGGAGTGGTATGACAGGTGGACACGAGAACCCGCGCATGGTCGACGCTGTGGGCAATGAGGTGAAATTCGAGCGGCACCGGCAGTTTTTCATTTCACCCGACGCCGACCTGTCGCGCATCAGCACGTTTTCCCCTTCCCTGCAACGCTTCATTGGCACCGCCCAGTTTTTCAAAATACCGGCCCCCTCCCTGGAATTCAACCGAGTAAAAGGTTTCCGCTTCCACCCGCTGATCTTGCCGAGGGAGTGAATGGTGAATGAGTAAATGATGAATGATGAATGATGAATGGGTTTGGCGCCCGCTAGTCACTCATTCATCATTCATCATTTACTCATACGCTCCCCCGCCGATATCGAAGCCAATTTTAAGGCCGAGGTAGGCGTTGGGGCTTTTATAGCGCTGGACAACCGATGACGCACTGGTCATGACGCCCGTGCTGCTGGGTATCAGGTTGTACTCAGCGCCGAAGGCAAAGTGACCTGCTTTGAACCCAGCCCGCACCATAGCGCCCAACTTGGTGCCGCCCGAAACGCCCCCGTCGCCCTCCGAAAAGCTGACGCCCCCAACCGTAAACACGCCCAGACCGGCCCCGACGAAGGGTCGGAAATTGCTTTCCGACAGAAGGTAATTGCCGGTAAACACGAATGAGCTGGCACCCTTTAACTCGCTGGTACCCGACCCGTTGTCGACGGTGTAGGCATGGTTCATTAGGCCCAGTTCGTAGCGAAGGCCCAGGTCGACCCGGTCATTCAGACCATATTTGGGTTCGAGCGAGAGAAGAATGCCTCCCATAGAGGCCGCTTCCAGTGGTTTGGCGTAACCCATGGAGATGTTGACTTTAAAGGGTTTGAAGACCTGTGCGGAGGCTGAACCCGTGAGTAACAGCAACAGCGGCAGAAAAGATACCTTCATTACATACGACCTGTTAGAGATGATGGGAAAAGGAAAGCGTAGTGACGCCCGGTACAAACATACCGATACATAACGCATGATAATGCGATAATTGTCTGGAAACAGAAAAGCCCGCTCAGTTAAACTGAACAGGCTTTTCTGCCAATGACTTAGTTCGAACTACCGACGGCCACCGCCGATGTCGAAACCAACCTTAACGCCTAAGTATGCGTTTTCGCTGCTGATCTTCGTCGTACCAATCGTGTTATCGGTCGTAGGGGCTGCGTTGTATTCAACGGCCGCTACAAAGTGACCCGTTTTGATACCCGCCCGAATCATGCCGCCAAACTTGGTATCGCTTACGAAGTTGACGTCCTGCGGGGTTTGCCCGTCTGTAACGGTTACCGAACCACCCGACGCTACGCTGTACAGACCAACGCCAGCACCCAGGAATGGACGGATACCTTCAGTCCCGAACAGGTAGTTGCCCGTGATCAGATAGGAGCCAAAAGCACCTACGTCACTCTTCGTTGTGTTGCCGTTGCGCTCGATGCCTCTGGCTACAAAGGCCGACTCCAGCCGGAGACCCAGATCGAAATGATCACTGAGGCCGTACTTAGGCTCCACCGCTACCAGAAAACCGCCCGAAACACCGGCGTTGAGGGGCTTGGCATAACCAACCGATACGTTTACTTTGAACGGTTTGTAGACCTGAGCTGAAGCCGACAGAGCGCCCAGCATGAGCAATGCTGCGAGATAATTTTTCATAACTGTGTATAAATTGTGAATGATAAACGCCAACCTGACGTCGTGGGCAATTAAACTGTGGGCAATGTAAACTTGTTTTGCGCCAGCGTTTATATTTTCACAAGATCCTCACAGTCAAGTATAAATTTATTCTGAAATCACGACCGACTCGCATACGTAAGTCGGAATAATGCCTGTACTCCGGATCTGGATCTCGGCATCCTGTGGCTGGGTGTTCCCCGTGAGCGCCAGCACCGTATCGAGCCCGAATTTGTTGCCGCCAAGGATATCGGTGCGGAGCGTGTCGCCCACCATCAGAATGTCGCGCTTACTCACGGGGCCGTCGGCATGTTCCAGTCGTTCGTAGGCGAACATAAACAACTGCGCATCGGGTTTGCCGAACCGGATAAACTGCTTGCCCACGATGGTTTCGATCATTTCGGCAACTGCACCAATGGCAATGGCAATGCGGGTTTTGGAAACGGGATACGTTTCGTCGGTGTTGGCAACGATCACCGGAATATTGCGTTTGCGGAGCAGGTTGACGGTCTTGTTCAGGTCCGTGTTCCAGTCGAAGCCTTCATCGTCCAGCAGCACCAATGCGTTTATATCTGATACGTCGCTTAGGTCGACTTCGCTGATGGGCAGGGTTTTCAGATCGGGCGTTTCAAGATAATGGGCCGAACTGGGCGTACCCAGGTAAGCGACTGTACCGTGGTTCACTTTGAGGTCCAGGTACTCGCGGGCCAGCATACCCGACGAGATGATGCGCTCGGGAGTTATGGCATAGGAACCCGCCCGGTAATAGGATTCGGCCAGTTCCTGCGGACTCCGCGAAGCATCGTTGGTCAGGATGTAAAACTCTTTGCCCGTTTCCTGCAGCCACGAAAACGTATTCTCAATGCCAGGCAAAAGCCCTTCGTAATTTTTTAGTACGCCAAAGGCATCGAAAAAGATAACTTTATAATCAGCCGCTACGGCTTTAAAATCGGAAAGCTGCATGGAAAGCTATTGAATGAATGATACTGGCCTTTTTACCATATAGAATAGGCAAAATTACGATGCAGCCGATGCTTTCAAGCAGTTTTCTTTCAATTGACTGTATATATTCATAGTCGGTTTGTCAATTTTCAGTGGTTGTATTCCGTTTTAGATATTCCTGAATCCGGCGCTGACCCTACACTCAAACCATTCTTTTTGGGGGCTATCCATAAATCACGTTAACTTATTCAGAACCCTGAATTCAGCTACCTATCTTCGGCTGCTGGAATAGCTCCTTTTTAGGGTACCCTCTGTTACACGGCCATTATCAAGCGATTACCGAATGAGAAAAGCTCTTTTTTTGATTATCACTACGCTGGCTGTGGCCTTGCAGGCATTGGCCCAACCTACTCCTTCTCCTGCCCCCAGAGCCACTTATACAAATCCGGTCATTGCGGGCGACTTTGCTGATCCTTCTCTCATTCGGATTGGTGAGACCTACTTTGCCGTAGGCACATCCTCGGAGTGGGGGCCGGCCTACCCCATTTATTCCTCCAAAGACTTGGTTAACTGGTCCTATGTGGGTCCTGGATTTAACGAACTACCTGCCTGGACGATGGGCAGTTACTGGGCCCCGGAGTTATTCTACCGAAACGATACGTATTACCTGTATTACACCGCTCGGCGGAAATCCGACCAGCGTTCGTTTATTGGCGTGGCTACGACGCGCGATCTGACGAAGGGATTCACCGACCATGGCCTGTTACTGGAATGGACGACCGAAGCGATTGATCCTTTTATCATCGAAGAGGGAGGTAAATGGTTCATTACCTGGAAAGCTTACGGGTTGGATAAAGGCAGATCCATTGAAATCCTGGGTGCTGAACTATCGGCCGACGGACGCAAGGTTACCGGACAAGCGTTTACGCTCATCAAGGCTGAGCCGGCCAATTGGGAAA
This sequence comes from Spirosoma utsteinense, assembly GCF_014282275.1. Taxonomy (GTDB): domain Bacteria; phylum Bacteroidota; class Bacteroidia; order Cytophagales; family Spirosomataceae; genus Spirosoma; species Spirosoma utsteinense. The sequence continues at coordinate 22,422 of NZ_VFIA01000033.1, read as the reverse complement.
AGGGGGGCGTTGAGGGACAGGCGATTTTCAAACGAGGTCGCTACTACTACATGCTCTACTCAGGCAACGCTTGTTGCGGGGCGCAGTGTGACTATCAGGTTGGTTTGGCCCGAGCCGAAAAACTGCAAGGCCCCTGGGAGAAATACATCAACAACCCGCTATTGGTCAGTAATAAGGATTGGAAATGCCCAGGACACGGAACCGTCGTAGTGACGCCTGATGAGCGTTACTTTTACCTGCACCATGCCTACGACGGCACCGATTTTACCTCTACCGGGCGTCAGGGCGTGTTGAGCGAGTTGATTTGGCCTGACAAAAGCCAGTGGCCCACTTTTCGGTATGGACACGCAACGCCCACTCAGGCTGAGTCACCGCTTCAGACTACACAGAGACGGCAGTCAAACCTGACGGTTAATTTTAGTCAGGCCCGCAACAGCGTTCCCTGGGTGTGGGATGTAAGCCTTCCCAAGCCAGTGTATCAGGTGAATCAGGGTCAACTGCAGCTGGTTAATGCCAGCTCAAGCCAGGCGGGTACCTTCCTGGGACTAGTCGTCAAGAAAGGAACCTACACCATGTCGGCCGACATCGTTCCCCAGGCCGATCTGCTGCAAAGTTTGTGCGTGTACGGGGATGCCCAAAACCAACTAGGCATAGGTATTCGGCAGGGGTCGCTTGAACTCTGGCAGATTAAAGCGGGAACGCGTCGTGTTCTAAAGACGCAGCCGGTACCAGACGATACCCCTTCGATTACGCTGCAAATACGCAGTCAAAGGGGGCAATATTATGAGTTCGGCTGGCGCACTAAAGAAGGGAAGTACAGCCAGATAACGGATGCTCCGCTGGATGGCTCTTTTCTGCCTCGCTGGGACCGGGCACCACGTTCAGGTATTGGCCTGAGTGGAAAAGATCAGGCAAGCAGTCTTATTCGCACCATGACTATTCACTACGACGAGTCCTGAAATGGTGTGTGAGCCCGCTTCCCTTTACCTTCATTTGTCTGTTTGCAGATACCACCCCGCTCCGTACGGTATAGCCGCGAAGAGGAGGTAATGAATTGAGCCTGAGAGAGAAATCGCTCACGCGGCTATATGCCCAACTCCCGAAGGATTTTCTCGGCATCGAACTGCTCGATGGATGGAAAGTAGATCTCGTAGGCTTCGCGCTGGAGTTTAATGGCGTAGGTACGGTGGAAAAAATACCGCCCATATTTAATGACGTAGTTGAGTATGAAAAAACGAAACGCTTCGGGCAGGAAACGAATTTCATTTTCGGTGAGCGGGTAGATCCGGTGGTACTGTTTCAGGAACAGCATAAACCGGTCTTCCATCATGGGGCCAATGCCGTAGCTAAACACCGTCCGGTCGCCCAGGTCGGATACCACCCGGCTGAAGAAATAGAAATCCATAACCCGGTAGCTGATCCGGAACCAGTCATAATCCCAGCGTGAAAACAGTTCGAGATCCTCTGTAATGGAGAAGTTGCCGATGTTCCAGTCCACGAAAACCGGCATGGTTTCGACCGTACCTGCTACGAGTTTCTGGCGATTGGTGAGGAACAGGTCGCACTGGCGCTTCAACTCGTCGGTATGCATACGGTGCTCAAACTGCCCGGCTTCCGTATCCAGCAGGTCGAGCAGATCCCAGATATCCGAACGCAGCGTTTTCGACGATTTGGGTAAGACGGGACTTACCCGCGAGCAGGCTTTATGAAAGCGGGCGATCTGCGTACCCAGCGCCCGGATGTGGTGCTCGTCGAGCCGGCGGGGGAGCTTCTGCTGAATGCGAATCGGGTTGTAGAACACGACCCAGGCATCGAGGAAGCCCTCCTGGTACCGATACGTATACACCTGCCCGTCACGCACCAGCGATTTCGCCAGTAGATTCTCGAACGGATAAAGCAGGTTGTTCGACAGGACGTGAATAATGCGGTGGTCTTCCAGGAAATGCTCGAATTTGCCAAAGTAAGACAGTTTGGCAATGATCGAGTCGCCGTCGTCGAACGTAACTTTAAAGACGTGGTTCGTTGATACGCGGGCACTGATATCTTCGATGGTACTGATCTGTACCGACGGGTCAAAACCTGCCCAGGCTTTTCTGATAATTGTGGGGTAATCGACGAGACGCATGTTCGACGTTAAATAATTTCAAAATACCGCTTTAACTCCCAGTCACTAACCTGTTGGGCGTACTGGCGCCATTCCCAGTCGCGGGTGCGGACGAAGTGGTCAACGAATTCGACACCGAACAGTTCAGATGCAATGGGCGAAGCGGCCATTGCCCGCGTGGCTTCGGCCAGGTTTGTCGGTAGTATACCGTACTGTTTGTCGGCGTAGCCGTTACCTACAGAAGCGGCTGTTTCGAGCGTAAGCTTATGCCGGACACCATACAGGCCCGATGCCAGCGCGGCTGCCAGGGCCAGATACGGATTGGTATCGGCACCCGATACGCGGTGTTCTACGCGCGTGAGAGCCTCGTTCCGGTTCAGGACCCGCAGGGCCGTTGTCCGGTTATCGACCGACCAGGTTAGTGTAGTGGGGGCCCAGGCCCCTTCCACCAACCGTTTGTAGCTGTTGATGGTGGGGGCAAACATGGGGGTGATATACGGCAGACAATGCAGCTGCCCGGCAATGAAGTGCCGCATCAGTTCGCTCATCCGGTTTGGCTGTTCCGCGTCGAAGAACAGGTTTTTTGTCTGCTCTCTGTTCCAAAGGCTCTGGTGAATATGACCGCTGCATCCCGGCAAATCGGCATTCCATTTCGCCATAAACGTGGCAACCAGGCCATGCCGGTACGCAATTTCTTTCACCGACGTTTTGAACAGAGCGGCTTTGTCGGCGGCCCGAACAACCTCATCGTGGGCAATGGCCGCTTCATAGACGCCCGGCCCGGTTTCGGTATGTAACCCTTCGAGGGGAATGTCGAACCGGGTAAGCAGATCGAACAGATCGTTATGAAAGCCGCTTTCGAGCGAGGGCCGCAGAATCGAATAGCCAAACATGCCGGGCGTAAGCGGTTCTAGCTGGCGAAATCCCTTTTCCTGCAAACTGTGTGGTGTTTCGCGGAAATTGAACCATTCGAATTCCTGCGCAAATTCGGCATGAAACCCCATCGCGCGGCCCTGTTCGGCTACGCGCCTGAGCAGCGAACGCGGGCAGGCAGCAACGGCGTCGAAGTCTGCCAGGAAAAAAGGCAGGCCGTCTTCCCAGGGAAGTTGCCGAAATGTGGCCAGATCGATGTGTACCGATGCGTCGGGATACCCCGATTGCCAACCCGTCGTACGCCCATTGTCGTAGGGTACGTCGGCCGAATCCCACCCCCAGACTACGTCACAGAAGCCGTAACCATCGGCCAGCCCATCCAGAAATTTCTGGCGGCTAATGGTTTTGCCCCGCAGCACACCGTCGATGTCGGTAAAGGCAAATTTAATTTTAGGACTGTCGAGCTGGGTGATCAGCTCTATAACAGATTGTTGATTCATGGGGTATGGCGGGCTCGCCCGGTGGTTGCGTTGACAACGAAAGGCCGGGCCGGGAAATTGATCTCACAAAGCGCGAAAGGTACTAAAATCTGCCGCACTACGCAGCGAAACCTCATTCAATCTCACCTGGTGTTACCATAATGCCTTTTTGCCGGTTGTTGCGCAGGACGGTCAGCTGAACCCGCCGACCGATGGTTTCGCTGGTCAGCATCCGGTGCAGGTCGTCAACACTGGTAACGGGCTGTCCGTTGAATCCCACGATGATATCGCCCTGTAGCAACGCATCGTTGCCCGCTACACCGTCGGCTTCGACGCTCGTTACCCGCACCCCTGTTTTTGTCGAGAGTTGGTTGTATTGTCTGACGGGTTCCGGGAGGGTAACAAGTTGTCCGCCAATACCCAGGTATCCCCGCCGGACACGTCCGTCCAGAATGAGCATGCCCGCCACCAAAGCCGCCACATTGGACGATACGGCAAAACACAGGCCCTGTGCCGGTAGAATTACGGCCGTGTTGACCCCAATAACATCACTTTGTGAGTTGACCAGTGGCCCACCCGAATTACCGGGATTCAGCGCAGCATCGGTTTGGATCACGTCGTCGATGAGCCGCCCTGATTCGGAGCGGAGGGTTCGCCCCAGCGCGCTTACCACCCCCGCTGTCAATGAATACTGGAAGCCATACGGATTGCCGAGCGCAATGGCAATCTGGCCCACCTGCACCTGACTGGAGTCGGCAAAGCGAATGGCTTTGAGTCCAGCGGCATCAATTTTAAGCACGGCAATATCGGTGGCGGGATCGCGGCCAATAAGGGTAGCCGTCACGTCGCGGCTCGGCCGAACGATGCGTTCCGGCGAACCCACTGCGCCGTCGTTCTGCTCGGGCAGGGTCACGTCGATCCGGCTGGCTCCCGCAACAACGTGGTTGTTGGTAACCAGGTAGCCATCGGTTGAGGTAATAAAGCCAGAACCAGAGCCGCCAGCACCCTCGCCGTTGGGTTGTCTCCGCCCTGGAGGGGTAGCCGGGTTTTCTGCTGCCCGCCCGCTTACTTTAATCTGTACAACGGCCGGACTTACTTTCCGGGCTACGTTGATAACCGTGCTGGAATAGGCATCCAACAACGACTGATCCTGAACGCTGGGCTGTCCGGGCTGTAGCGGGGCGTCAGAAAGAGAAGCAAAAGCCGTTTTCATCTACTGAATTATTAGTGAGAGAATACCCTCTTCACGATCTATTCCAACAAAGAATTATCATATTTTTTACGCTTGATTTCCGTCATTTTGTCACGAAAGCGCTAAGTTTACTGCTTAGTATAGCAGCATTATGGAAGTAAAGTAGTAGATTATGGCCGGTATCAGTAAAAAAGTCAGCTAGCGCAAATGGAGTTCGAGGAATACCTATCCCAGAAAAAAATAGAAGCCCGTCAGTTCTATCAGCTTGAGCCAGAGCAGTATGCAGCCTGGAAACGGGAATTCGATCAGATGAGCCCGGCGAGCTTTACCGTTCAAAAGAAATTTCTCCTCAACGATATCCGGAGAAAGTACCTTATTCGTTAGCTGTACAGTAAGTAAATATATAGTAAGCGGCCTGAAGGTCAGTCCGTTGTGACCAAAACCTTACTCTTTTTGTTATGAGCGTTACGTTAGGAGAACTGCGTGGTGTTACGAACGCAGTGCTTAATGCGTTGAAAGGCCAGGGCTTAAGTGATAGTGACTCACTACTAGAAGCTACCAGAACACCCCAAAACCGAAAAGAACTGGCAACGGCGGCCGGCGTTGACCCTAAGGCTATTCTGGAACTGGCCAACCGTGCCGATCTGGCCCGTATCAAGGGCATTGGGCGGGTGTACAGCGACCTTATGGAAGAGGCTGGCGTCGACACCGTGAAGGAACTGGCCCATCGTTCGTCGGCCAACCTGCATGCTAAACTAATCGAAATCAACAGCGTTCGGCAGTTTACCCAACGGCCTCCGTCGGTTGAGCAGGTAAATGATTTTATCGAACAGGCAAAAAAACTGCCTGCTATGCTGGAATATTAATAGTCAGGCAGTTGATCAGTCGGTCAGTTGGTGAGTCGGTCAGTTGGTGAGTCAGTCAGTACTGTCTAACTGACCGACTCACCGACTGATCGACTGCCTTTACAATGTCAGCAATATGCCTGCGGATGCATAGTTAATCCAGGTGAAGTTATAGATCGTGTCGACGTTGGCTCCACCTTCCACCACGCGATACCCGGCTTTGAAGCCGAGACGGTCATTTAGCTGATAGACAGCACCGGCAAAAATATCTTCTGCCCGTCCGAAGGTAGAGCCCAGCGCATCACCTTCCAGCAGCAGTCTCCAGTGGTCGTCAGGCTGATAGGCTACATAGACGTTCAGCAGCGGCACAAAGCCAAGATCATCGAACCGTGTGTCGAGGCTGTTGGATTCGCCCCGCAGACGGATACTGGCATCCCGAATTTTAGCCGTCAGTCCGACGCCGACGCGCCACCGTTCACGCGCTACGACATCGTAGCGGTACGTTAAGCGGTACGAGTTGAACTGGTAAAAGGCTGTCAGGGGCTGAGCCGCCGGATAGCGAACATCGTTGTAGTTGACATCCTGGCTGAACTGACCGGTATAGCGGACTGTAAGCGGAGCGTACAGCGCCGAGATCGTGTGTCGGTTGCCGAACGTATAACCCGCCCGAACCCGGTAAAAAACCGTTGGTTTAGCCGTTAACTCATCAGAAAGGTCGAAGCGGGTGCCGCCCGTGTTTGGAATCCGAACTTCGTTATAAGTAGTGCCCACTACCACGCCTGACTCAAGGTCGAGACGAAATTGGGCCTGGCTCGATGCGGTAAACACGACCAGCAGGGTAAAAATAGCGCTGGCCCTACGGAGAAAGGAAATCATGAATCGTTCGTTTGTTTTCAAACGAACGACACTTACTGCAAATGGTTTAGCAGCTTGGGTTCGCGCAGGTAGGACTCCAGCCTCGTCTCCAGTTCAGATAAGACAAGGTTGGTATACAACTCACCGTTGAGGGCCAGCGACATACGCCCACTTTCTTCCGAGACGGCAATCACGGCTGCGTCTGTTGCCTCGCTCATACCCAGGGCGGCCCGGTGCCGAAAGCCCAGCGCTGGTGGTAACTCGTCGTCATCAGAAACCGGCAGAATGCAGCGGGCTGCCCGGATGCGGCCGTTACTGATCAATACCGCGCCATCATGAAGGGGGCTATACTGGCTGAAGATAGCCAGTAAAAGCGGTTTCGACAGATCGGCATTTATGATTTCTCCCGACAGGGCAAACTTTTCCAGGTCGTCATTCTTCTGCACAACGATCAGGCCCCCCGAAAATTCGCTGCCCAGGGTTTTACAGGCATCGATAATTGGCTTCAACTGCGTTTGCGACTCACCGTCGTTTGGCTGACGCATGAGCCACCGCCGTATCCAGCGGCTATTGGCTACATTGGTCGATTTGCCGATGAGCAACAGAAAGCGTCGGATTTCCTGCTGGAAGATAATGATCAACGCCAGCGCACCTACGCTGATAAAATATTCCAGGATCGTCGTCATCAGGTTCAGTCCCAGTGCTTTGACTACCAGATAGGCGAGGTAAACCAGCAGGTACCCAATAAATACCCGACTGGCTACGCTACCCCGAACGAGGTTATAAATCTGGTAGATAAGAACCGTAACAAGCAGAATGTCGAGCAGATCGAGCCAGCCGACATCTAAAAAACCCAAGCGAAAAACCAGCATACAGGAAAGGAACAGGGATAGAAATAAAACAGACCACCGACTTAGACAACGCAGTTACAGGGCGCGTCTTGTCGTTGGTCTGTTAAATAACGAAGGTTTCGCCTTCTTCAGCAAGATAGGTTTCAGGAAATACTTTACGGGCTTCGTCCAGAAATAAATCGTACTGTTTATAGCGGGATGAAAAATGACCGATCAATAGCCGACCTACACCCGCATCGGCGGCAATTGCCGCAGCTTGCTGAGCGGTTGAGTGGTATACCTCAGCGGCCCGTTCGGCATTGTCTTCCAGAAACGTGGCTTCATGGTACAAAAGGTCTACGCCCTGAAGTTGGGGGACCAGTTCCGTCACGTAGCGCGTGTCGGAGCAGAAGGCGTAGGAGCGGGGAGGAGGCCCAGGCACCGTATAGTCGGCTGCGGCATACAAAACACCACCGGTCTCATCCGGAATATCCTGCCCGTCTTTCAGCTGTTTCAGGTACTGCACCGGCACGTCGGCCGGTAGTTTCTCGCGCAACAGGTGTGGTTTGTGCGTTTTCTCCCGAAACAGATACCCCGAACAGTCGATCCGGTGCTGAAGCGGAATCGACTCGACGGTTATCTGTGGATGGTCGAGCAACACACTGGACATGGCCGGATCAACGGCCTGGAAATGCAGCCTGTATCCCAGCCTCGAATCAGACACGCGGAAGATGGTGGTCAGCACTTCGTCCAGGCCACGGGGGCCGAACAGGTACAGGTCCTCGGTCCGCCCCGACAGGTTGAGTGTCGACAGGAGCGGAGCCAGCCCAAAATAATGATCGCCGTGCAGATGACTGATAAATATATACCGCAACCGGCCCGGCCGGATCTTCTGCTCGATCAGCCGGAGCTGCGTGCCTTCGCCACAGTCGATCAGCATGTAATCACTACCTACCGTAAGCAGCTGCGCCGTGGGGTGCATCTGAAGGGAGGGCGTAGCCGAGCCAGCCCCCAGAATCGTAATGGCAAATGGCTGTGATGCCGACCGGTGGTGTTCCGTATTCGGGTAAATCGTGTTGTCAGGCTTCGTCGCGGCCGATGCTGCCTCCTGCGTCGTATTCGTCATCGCTCTCGCTTCGAAAATCGTTTTCCAGTTCATTCATGAACACCGCGTCTATGGCCTCTTCTACCGTTGGCAGAATGGTTAGATCGCTGATGTGGGCCGTGTCCAAAAACTCGATCAGGTCGTCGTTCTGGGTAACCAGCACCAACAACCCAACTTCATTTGTACACTGGCGGTTTATTTTTCGGATGGTACTTACGCCCGCCGGGTCGACCGACAGAACCGGTTCCATGTCGACAATAATGTTGCTATATCCTTCCCGAAAAAGAACCCGGCTCAGCGCTTCAAAATCCTGAGGGACTTCTCCCTCGATAGCGCTTTCGGCTAAACGGATAAGCGCGTATTGCTCGTTTTTTTCAATGGTATACGTCATAGTTAATCAAGCTGAAGTTGGTCGGACCATGGCTGTTGAACGCTAAGGTTAGTCACATCGTCCAACCAACAAATTCTGGTCTTCAATCGGTTTACGTTAGTTATTCAGGGCGTGTAAAATGGCAGCTTCTAGGCGACGGAGCGGATCGGTATCGTCGGCAGGTTGAAACGACTGACCCGTAACTGTCTCGAAGAGTTCAATATACCGCTTCGAAATTTGATTGACCCACTCGTCGGACATGGTGGGTACGCTCTGTCCCGTTTTACCCTGAAATCCGTTTGTAATAAGCCATTCTCTAACGAATTCTTTCGACAATTGTTTCTGCGGCTGGCCCGTTTGCTGGTTGCCCTCGTAGACGTCGGCGTAAAAATACCGCGACGAATCCGGCGTATGTACCTCATCGATCAGGTAAACCGTCCCGTTCAGGTTACCAAATTCATACTTTGTGTCAACCAGAATCAGTCCGCGTTCAGCGGCCATTTCCGTACCCCGGTTAAAGAGGGCCAGGGCATAACGTTCTAACTGAACATAGTCGGATTCGCCAACGATGTTCTGCCGTAAAATCTCTTCGCGGCTGATGTCTTCATCGTGCCCTTCATGGGCTTTCGTACTTGGCGTGATAATGGGTTCGGGCAGTCGGTCGTTCTCCCGCAGGCCGTCGGGCAGCGCCACCCCGCAGAGTACCCGGTGCCCATCGCGGTACTCACGCCAGGCGTGGCCCGCCAGATAACCCCGAACGACCATTTCAACGGCGTAGGGTTCACACTTCAGGCCGATGCTCACGTTCGGGTCGGGGACATCGAGCAGCCAGTTGGGCACGATGTCGGCAGTGGCTTTCAGGAAATACGCTGCCGTCTGGTTCAGCACCTGTCCTTTCAAGGGGATGGGCCGGGGCAGCACGACATCGAAGGCCGAAATCCGGTCCGAGGCAATCATGAGGAGTTTGTCCGGGAACGAGTACACATCCCGGACTTTACCGCGATAGAAGGCTGTTTGACCGGGGAACTGGAAATTGGTTTCCTGAATTGCGTTCATTTATAAAGGTTTTTGGGAATGTAACACCTGACGAACCCGGCTGAACCGGACTTTGCGCTTGTTGTAACAGGTGCGTAATAGGTTGATTGGTAAGTTGATTGTCTAAAAATGCGTCTATAATCGTTCCAGCACCAGGGCCGAAGCACCACCACCGCCGTTACAAATGCCTACGGCACCGTAGCGGCCACCTTTTTGCTGGAGTACGTTAGTCAGCGTTGTGACGATCCGGGCCCCGGATGCGCCCAACGGATGACCAATGGATACGGCCCCGCCAAACACGTTGAGTTTTTCCTGGGGTACGTTCAGCACTTCGCTGAAGGCCAGCGGCACCACGGCGAAGGCTTCGTTGATCTCGAAAAAATCGATATCGTCGGTAGTGAGTCCGGCGCGTTCTAGGGCCAGTGGTACGGCCTTTGTCGGGGCTGTCGTAAACCACTGTGGCTCTTGCTCAGCATCGGCGTAGGCCACAATCCGGGCCAGCGGCTTCAGCCCAAGCTCATCGGCTTTCCGGCGACTCATTACCACCAGGGCCGACGCCCCATCGCTGATGGGCGACGAACTGGCCGCAGTAACTGTACCGCCCGTACCGAAAGCGGGTTTCAGGGTTGGAATTTTATCATAGATGACGTTTTTATATTCCTCATCTTCGGTCACGGTCACGCTTCCTTTGCGGCCCGCCACCTCAACGGGTATGATCTCGGCGCTGAACCGGCCGCTCTGTGTGCTTTCTTCGGCCCGTTTATACGATTGTACCGAGTAGGCATCCTGTGCCTCGCGGCTGATGGCGTACTTCTCGGCGGTCCGATCGGCGAAAACGCCCATCGAGCATTGATCGTAAACGTCTACCAGGCCATCACGGGCCAGGCCGTCGACCAGTTCGGCATTGCCATACTTGTACCCGAAACGTGCTTTAGGTACGTAGTAGGGCACATTCGACATACTTTCCATGCCGCCTGCTATGATGACATCGGCCTGGCCCAGCTGAATAGCCTGGGCCGCCAGCATGATGGCTTTAGTCCCCGACGCACATACTTTATTGATGGTGGTGCAGGGGATCGTAGCCGGTAGACCCGCTTTGAGCGCGGCCTGTTTAGCGGGAGCCTGCCCTACATTGGCTGATACTACGTTGCCCATGTAGACTTCCTGTACCTGATCGGGACTGACCCCGGCGCGGCTTAAAGCACCCTGGATGGCGGCTGCTCCCAGATCGGTAGCGGAGAGGGTGGATAAAACGCCCCCGAATGAGCCAATAGGCGTCCGGACGGCGGCAATGATAACGACTTCGTTCATAGCAGCTGTTGATTCAATGTTTACCAGCGATTGCCGTTGGCGGCCGACTTCGTACCTGCCTGGCGAGCCGAGCGGGTCAGCGCATAAGGCAGATCGTCCTGTTGCATGGCGTTGAGCAACTGAAGCGCCTGTTCCTCGCTCAGGTTTAGCTGCCTGAACCGGCGCAGCAGTTCATCCTGCCGCGAGGATCGCTCCACCTGTCCGCCGGATGGGGTCGGTTTATTGACCTGTTGCGGTTGGTTGGCCCGCTGCTTTCTCTGGCTCTGAAGCGGGAGCGCCTTACCGGAATATCGCTTCTTTATTAACTCAAAATTGTACCGTGCCGGTTCATTATTGGCATTTTCTAGGAGCGCCTGCCTGAACAGGGTCAAGGCGTTGGCACTGTCACGGTCGAAGCAGGCCATAACGCCTAACTGGGTAGCTGCTACGGTTCGCAGATCGGCCCGGTCAGACCGGAGCAGCGATTCGTACAGTGGTTTCGCTTTGGCATACTGGCGCAGTTGAAAATACGTGTGGCCCAGATTGAGCCGTACCGCCGGGTCAACCGTAGTCGTTGTCTTGCTCAGGTAGGCATACAGCGACAGCGCCCGGTCGTACTGGCCCGCCTGATAGGCTAGCTCAGCTTCCTGACGCGCCCGGTTGTTGTACGAAATCGGATTGGTGAGTGGATCGGTCCACCACAGCCATGCCACAAGGAACACATATATCATACGAATCGGCGAAACGATCGGCCAAAATTAAGCGGAAACGGTCAGACAATCTTACAACCGGAAGGTTCGAACGGTCACAATCAGGTCCAGTGCCATCAGTACCAGCGCTACCAGCACGAAATAATAATATTTATTGGTTGAGACGGCTATCCGTTGCTGATCGACAACCCGGCCCTGTACGGACTGGATAAGGCTGGCCAGCTCGTTGATGTATCGGCCGCTAACATCAGCTTCAATGTATTGTCCCCGGCTATCGCGGGCCAGACTCTGCAAAAAGCTTCGGTTCAACCGGCTTCGGACAATCTGACGGTCGTTGTCGCGGATGAAATCACGTCCTGACCGGATAGAGGCTCCGGCTTCGGTACCGACGCCCACCGTAATGAGGGGAACGCCAAAGGTGCGCAGCCTGAGCAGGCCCGCCTGATCACAGGGCCCGAAGTTCTCACCATCACTGAAAAGGACAATGGCTTTCACGTGCTGCCGGGTGGAGGGGTCGGTGAGCAGTTTCTGGCGGGCCAGTTCAATTGCGCTGCACAGATCGGTACCGCTGGACGAGCCGGAACTCGTGCGGATATCGCGGGTAAATTGCTTCAGTGCGTCGTGGTCGGCGGTGAGGGGTGCGAGTACAAACGACTCCGACGATGTCAGAATCAACCCGAAACGATCGGTAGGCAGCGTATCGCAAAGTTGCTGCACATTATACTTGACGCGTTCGAGCCGGGTTGGTACCACATCTCCGGCGTCCATAGACCGGGATACATCGATCAGAAAAAACACGTCGCGTCCGGCGGTCGAGACCTGGCTGTCGGCTTCGCCGAATGATGGACCGAGTATCGCGATGATCAGGAGGGTAAGGTAGGTGCCGCGCAGGAAAAACTTCGGGATTACGCCCCAGGCAGCGGTATTGAGTTGTCGTGCCAGCCGAAAGGTGCGCAGGATATAGAGAGCATAGAACAGGATGAACAGGCCAATAAAAATAAATTCGGTGGTAGAAAACGAATAGAGCCAGTTCATAATAAGGAGCAATTGGGCTGGTAATGAACCCACTGAAGTAGGTGGGCAGGCACCCCAAAAGGCGAAATTAATGATTAAGAAAAGATTTTACAGGACATCTCTTGTCGAAAACGGCGAATCCCGCTATCTTTGTGCCCTGATTAATCGCTGAGCGACTAATTAGACTACGGAGAGATGCCTGAGTGGCCGAAAGGAACAGTTTGCTAAACTGTCGTACTGGTAACGGTACCGAGGGTTCGAATCCCTCTCTCTCCGCAGCGTTAAGCTTAATTATTTTTGCATAAATGTGGTTGCAATCGTTTTTTTCGTATCTTTGCACCCGTCGAGCAATAAAGCTTAACAGAGTTCGGGGTGTAGCGTAGCCCGGTATCGCGCCTGCTTTGGGAGCAGGAGGTCGTAGGTTCGAATCCTGCCACCCCGACACTAACAACCGTCTGGTTCGAAAGAGCTGGACGGTTTTTTTATGCCCCTTTTTTGCTGCGCCTGTAAAGAACTTTGGATTAGTTCAACACTATTATGGGCGCTTGCTTTGCGTAATTAAAGCTACAAATCACCCCTCAAAATCGTCCTACGCTCCGAGAGGTGTTTTACCCTCTAGCTACTTGTACTTATTCGCAAATGGGAGCTGAACTTTCGCAACACCAATTTGGTAGCGATCATTTTTCAGTTTACGACCACGCTAATTTTATTAAACTGACCATAGTCTGTTCACTCGCAGCTACAAAAAAGTAACCCGGTTGCCGCCGACTTTTCGTCGTAATGCAACCGGGTCATTCAGTAGGTAGATAGCTAGACGCTATTGTACAGTAGTCTGTCTACTGCTCGGCGTTCGATTCGCTGCCGTTCTCGCTTTTGCTATGGCCCGAATGGCCGTGACCTCCTTTGTTACTGTCCTCCACAGAACCCGTCGCATCGTGTTTGTCTTCGGTGCTCTGCTTGGTCTTGTGTTTGCCGCGGGAGGTCTTACCCTGGGCTTCGTCGGGCAGGTTATTATCTAGTTCGTATCCTTTGGTGTCGTCGGCGGTTTCGCGAACGGTGGGTTGGGTGGCTCCTTTGCTCATAACGTTGGTATGTTTATCAAGTGGATAGAGAACAGCCGCTACCCATCGATTGTTCGATCACCAGCCGTTGGTCCTGTTACTTATCACACTGAACGACGTTCGTTCACGAGTCTCACAGTTCAGGTTTGTGCTTTGTATAATCGTTACCATCATTGTACCTTTGTACCCTGTAAAGGGTCGGGAAAGCCTGTCTTCTCCTGATACTTACTGTTTGCTGTAGCAAGGGTTGCGGGTATCGAGTTCTACAAAGCGCTTACGCCCATTTACGCTGCTACTTTTCTGGTCCCGTAGCTCAGTTGGATAGAGCATCTGCCTTCTAAGCAGACGGTCAAGCGTTCGAATCGCTTCGGGGTCACATTGATTATAAAGCACTTACCTGGAAGGGTGAGTGCTTTTTTTGTTTTATCCTTACCCGTTTACAAACACAACCACCAGCCACCCGGCAGGGATTGAGAGTTGACCTGGAACTGCTATGGCAACAGACATCTACCGGGTAATGTATTTATGCTAATTCGTTTGTGTAGGCATAGAAGGGCCTGTTACTTGCCTCTCTTATAGCAGATAAAAATGCTTCTCACCTCGCCAGGCCTAGGGTGACTATTGCCGGGCAGCCAGGGTTGATGTGTTCAATACCAGATCAGGTATATCTCTGGCTTTCTCATGAGCCACTACTGCGTGGGGCTGCATCCGTGCAGAACCAGACCAGCTATCCACGCAAAAAAGGCTCTTAGATACCAAGAGCCTTTTGCGTACTACCTTTAATCAATCAGCCTTAACTGGCATTAGCAAAGATAATAATGGATAATTATGTTACCTTATATTTAAATAATTTAATTAAAATAACATTTTAGTTTTATTAAATTAGTTTAACGTAATTAAAAGTTGATTGTTGGCTGGTAGCTCGCCTGTTCTACAAGACTTCGACCCGTAGCTGATACATTATTAGGTACGCTGCCTGACGAACTTAATGAACCATAGATTACCCTGCTGTTTGCAGATTCATTTCCTGATCGAAAAGATGACTAACAAAACAGCATGGCGCTAGCTGCACCATGCTGTCTACCCTTCCTCTTGAACTAACCTTTTAATATGTTAACCTCTGAAAAACGATTCGTAATTATGTCGCCGTTGAATGAAGCAGTCTGAAAACACGTTGTCTTCGGCAAATTCAATTAAATTGTACCTAAAAAATATTAATTAGAATTATGTCCGTTTGCTTATCAATATACGCCCCATCCATTCGCTTGGATTTAAAGATAAGTAACATTTCTCTGCTTTTTTAGTTTTATGTTTGGTCTATTAAGTAAATAACAGGTTAAAAGCGTAGTTATTATCTTCAACTCGTTTGGTGCTGTAGCCATTTAGTTGCCTGTTCCAATTCATTATGACCCTGCTACTCAACGGGGTAGACGATTGTATGATCAAGCTCAAAGTACCCGGCCTTAAGAAGACAGTGCCGCTTAAGTCTATCCTGTGGATAGAAGGCGTTGGTAACTATTCTAAAGTGCATTTTACCAGTGGCGACATGTACCTGGCCAGTGTGACACTGAAAGGCTTCGAAGATCAACTGAGCTCATTTATTCGGGTACATCGGGGGGCGCTTGTCAATCAATCCTACGTTGCTCGCTTTGAGCAGCAGACATTCAAAAATGCGCAGGTGATTCTGGATGATGGACGTGCCTTTTCGATTCCGCGTCGCCGGATTGAAACGATCAAAGAAAAATTGATTCCGCATGTTGTCCGGAATGAGTAACTAACGGTCCTCCGAAACCCAGTTTTCTGCCGCCCTTATTTCTCTCTTTACTTCTTTTGCCCGAAAACATACCGAATGAGAAAGGGCAGTCGTATCGGGCAGGCCCTCGTCTATAGCTGGCGCTTCACGCTGCTCTTCCCGACTATCGTTACGCACATTGGCCCCGTCGCTGAAGGGTGGTTGTTGCCAACAGGATCAGCTGCATACGTATTTGTAGGTTCCTGGCTGTTTCATAGGCTAGTTCTAATTGAAGAATTGATTTTTTTGCCCGTTATTGGATGCTCAATTCCTGTTCAGAGCTGGTTTTTGGCCAGATCGCAGGCCAATATGGATTGCCTTGACTACATACTCAACGGAAAAGAAATACCCTTTTTTACAGGGTGGTGGCGAAATGGGAGGACGTACCCGTAGCTACGACTGGTCTAAAACGTCGTTGGGGGTGCCTGATCAATGGCCCCTGAGTTTGCGCACAACCTTACCCATCATCCTGAAAGCCAGATTTCCCATGTTTCTGTTTTGGGGACCGGAACATCTATGCTTTTATAATGATGCTTACCGCCCCATTCTGGAACGGGAAGGTGAGCCGCTTATGGCCCTGGGCAGGCCTGGGGCAGAGGTGTGGCCCGCGATATGGCCGACTATCGAACCGCTGATTGATCAGGCGCTGGCCGGGGAGGAGACCTCCTGGAGCGACGATCAGCTAAGTCCCAGCCATGGAAATGGTCAACCGGATATGGCCTGCCGTACCTACACCTATAACTCGGTCATCGATGAATTGGGGCAGCCAGTCGGGGTATTCGTTACCGGTGCTGAGAGCCGCGGTCAGGTAACCCGTAATCAGCAATTGCGTCATTCCAAACAACGCTTTCAGAACCTGATACGGGACATATCGGTTGGCATTATTGTCTTGGGCGGAGAAGACATGCGGGTGCATATAGTCAACCAGGCCTATGCCCAATTGATCAATCGAAGCCGGGAAGCGTTGCTGAATAAACCCCTGTTTAGTATTATACCGGAAACAGAGTCGGTCTTTCGTCCAATAATCGATGAAGTCAGGGTAACGGGCAACCCGCGTTCGCTTTACAATCAACCGTATTTTGTTCATGATGGGGGGGAGCGGAAAGAGGGCTTTCTCAATCTGGTTTACCAGCCCTACCGCGAACTGGACGGGACTATTTCCGGCGTGATGGTGATCTGCCAGGATGTAACGGAGCAAATGCTGGCGCAGCAGCAGATCATAGCCAGCGAAAGCAAACTACGGAGTGTGATAGAGAGTGCTCCGTATCCAATTGCCGTTTATACAGGTCCTCAGATGCGGATACAGTTTGCCAATCAATCCATTCTGGATGCGTGGGGTAGGGACAAAAACGTTATTGGTAAGCCCTATGCTGCGGTGCTACCCGAATTGGCTACCCAGGGTATTTACGAGCAGTTGAATGGTGTCTATACGACCGGGATTGCTTTCCATGCCCAGAATCAGCGGGTGGACATTGTTGTGGATGGAAGGTTGCAATCCTTTTATTTCAAATACAGCTTTACGCCCCTTTACGATAATGACGGCCAAATTTACGGCGTCACAAACACGGGAGCCGAAGTGACGGATCTAGTGGTAGCCCGACAAAAACAGGCCGAAGCGGAAGTGTCGCTGCGGACGGCCGTTGAACTGGCTCAGCTGGCTACCTGGAGCCTGGATATCCGAACCAGTAGCTTAACGTATTCCGAGCGGCTCATGCACTGGCTGGGGTTGTCCCAACCCACAAAAAAGTTGGGGAATGTATACACTCTGCTGCCTGAAGAATACCGCTCATCCGTTGCTGATGCGATAGCCGCCGTAATCCAGCCTGGCTCACCGGGGCTGTACACGAACGAGCATCCCATAATCAACCAGCTCACGGGCCAGCAACGAATTATTCATGTGCAGGCCCAGGTATCCTACGACTCTACAACGGGCGAACCGGTGCTGTTGAGTGGAGTGGCGCAGGATGTTACCCAACAACGGCGGCTTCAGCTAACCCTGGAACAGCAGGTGATGGAGCGCACCGAAGAGCTAGCTGCGGTCAACGAAGAACTGGCGGCTACCAACGAAGAACTGGCGAGTAGTAATGAGGAATATGCGTCGATCAATGAAGAGTATATGTCGATCAACGAAGAACTGACCGAGTCGACCAATCAGTTGATCCGGTCTAACGAAAACCTCCAGCGATTCGCTTATATAGCCTCGCATGACTTGCAGGAACCGCTCCGCAAAATACAGTCGTTCGGTGACCTGCTCCGAAGTGGTTATGCCGATCAGTTGGGAGAGGGAGTAGACTATCTGACACGCATGCAGGCATCGGCAGGGCGTATGTCTACCCTGATCAAAGACTTACTTACTTTCTCGCGCATTGCCACCGGGCAGGAAACCCGCGAGTTGGTATCATTGGCTCAGGTGGTTCAACAGGTCCTTTCAGATCTGGACCTCATCATTGCTGAAACAGGCGCATCGGTGACCGTGGGTGATTTACCAACAGTGGTAGGTAATCCGGCTCAGTTGAGTCAGCTTTTCACAAATATGCTAAGCAATGCCCTGAAGTTTCGCCGGACCGATGCGGAGGGCGTACCGGTTGCCGCCCACGTCAAAATCAGCGCGCAGTCTGTGCTGGAGCGCGAGCTGCCTTCTTCGGTAAAACCTTCCCGGTCGGCCGATTGGTATCATCGAATCGACGTAGCCGACGACGGAGTTGGGTTCGACGAGAAATACCTGGATCGCATTTTCCAGGTGTTTCAACGGCTGCACGGCAAGAGTGAGTTTGCCGGAACAGGTATAGGGCTGGCTATTTGTGAGAAAGTGACTACCAATCATGGTGGCGCCATTACCGCTACCAGTCAGCCAGGGGAGGGGTCAACTTTCAGCGTATATCTGCCGATGTGAAAACCGATTTTCGACGCACAACAACGGCCTTGCGCTGGTGTTGACTGGCCGTTGATAGTTACTGTGTTATCAATAAATTACCGGTTGAAATACGGCTTTTGTGGTAGCGAACGGATCGGCAAAGCGTACGACGCCGACCGGAGCCCGCGAACATTCAAGAGTAATGATAGTTTAAGCATATATGGCCCCGGGCCTGCCTTATACTGTCTATTCCTGTACTGAACGAGTGATGCGCCGTCTGACCAGACGGCGCATTTTGTGTTCATGCCGGGTCACGGTCTATCGATGAGTTAAACAGAATCCAGGTCAGTATAAAGGCAAAAATAAAATATACCAGGCCTGCTACTCCACACTTGACCCGGCAGTAGGTGCCTAAGGCTGTGGTCAAGGCTTCTCTGGCGAACACAATGGTCATAAATAACTGGGTGATCATGGCCAGCAGAATAAACTGGAACGAGGTATATGTAATGATCATAAATATAATAAGGACTACTGTTTGTGGTACGCCAGGACTAACAGATAAGTAGTAACACTGGTGTAAAGGTTAGTAGGCAATATTCCTATCTGGTGGTTTTTTAGGGTAACTATCTTATCAAAAATTGTGGCCTGGTGACAAACCCCCGCCCATCTGTAGGCCCTTTACGACGGAAAGATGAACCTTCGGCCGGGCTACTCCTTTGTGACCTGACCCAGTATGTGCGTCTGAAGAGTTATCCAGTTGGGTCTTAATGACCTTTCCGGTCCATGTGGTTGCTGGACAACCACAGCCGACTAACAACCCATAGTAGTGTAAATGAAGCGTATTGAGACCGTTGATGTGGCAGTCAGCACACAGGAAACCGACCCAGAATCGAAAAGGCTCCAACTTTTACAGAGCCACGTTCAGGAATGGAAAACTCACTATGGTCTGGAAAAGCAGGCGGTAGAAGAACTGGAAGTTGACCATCAAAACCTGCTGGTTCAACTGGACCGGGTTTGGTCCATGAAGAAGTCAGCGTTACTGTTCAGCAAGGATCAACAAGTACATACCGTGCTGAATAAGTACCGAGTACGACGCGAATTGATTTGGGAGCGTCAACAAGCCGAATTAGAGGCCTGTTTACGCTATCGTCCCATGTAACCCGGCTTATCTTGAAGACGCTTTCTAGCGAGTATATATCAGTCCGGGAAAGTAAGCACTATCCTTTTTTGCCATCAATCGGATGATTTATGATTTGATGCGTATGAAATGACTAATGCAGGAGTAACACACGTAGTACTGAATGGGCAGGTAGAAGAGTACGGCCCGTACGGCTGTAGGCCTTGGTACACGCTCGAACGAGTCCCTTTGTTTACAAACCGGGCACCGATCACGAAAGCTGAGCCGGTAATACAATAATACAAAGAGCGAGGAGCCAAATGCGAGTGCACTGGCAAAAAGTAACCATTTCATTTTTTTATATTATTTTGAGGAAGTACCAGCGCAAATATATTCTTTGAGTAGCTGAAAGCTAGTGCTTTATGTTATTTTATTCAAAATTTAATAAACAGTAAATTCACTAGTGCTATATGTTGATATGTAGGATCGTGTATTGTACTTTATAATATTTAGAAAAAGAGTAATAATTACCAGAAAGGCAGTCCATTTTGCTTGAAAATCAATACAGTTAGCCGCCTTTAGGTGTCTTTAAGTATACAAAAAAGCAACGTTGACCAGTGGCTAAACTAAGTTTTTGGGCCGAACGAGAGGAAATTGCCCGGTCAATGCATATTAGTGTGTAATTTTGAGTATCAATGCGGAGCTAATCCGCAATGGTGTGGATAGAAGTGGAAAGCCTGGACGCTATGTGTCTAGGCTTTTTTGTTACTTGTAAGACAAGCACCTGTTCAGGTTATAGCTTACAACGGCTTAGCGTGGAGGAAGTAGTAAGGGGTTAATTCAGACACATGAAGGCGTGTTTCTGGTAGTTACCCCGGCCATATATCGAACAGGCAATGAACGGGTAAGCTGACTGATAAAATTTCCACAATAAGTAGTGTTGGTCCATAGTGTAAGTTTTTTTTAAATATTAAGCAAAAACCTTGCCTATAAATTTAATTATGTAGATAGATTAAGTATTTTAATACGAAACGACAGCCATCTATAGGGCTACTCGCTGTTTCAGGGGTAACGTTCAATAAAAACGCGCCGATCTATTCGTGATAGATCGGCGCGTTTTGCTACTAATTAGCAATAATGCAGGCTGAAAATGGCCCTCTATAACTGTGCCAGTTCTTACCTGCTACCAGTTAAAATTACCAATTAGTTCTTCACATAGTGATAATTTTTACCGGTAGAATCAGCTATCCTCCTGATTGTCCTGCTCGAATATAGCCATTGCCTTGTCGATCGTTTCGTCATCGACCCCGTCGACAGTTAGTTGATCGTCGTCACTGCCTACATTGCTAACGACGGTTACAGTATCCATGTCGAGGGAAGGGTCGACCAGGAATAAGGCTGCCCGAAAGCGTTCCTCTATTTTCTGGTTAAGCGCGTTATTGTATTCTTCGGCTAATTGCTTTGCTGCCAGTTCTTCGTTAAGGTCAGAATTCATGCTACATCTAAGAAAATGGTTACTAAATGTGTCTACTATTAACCGATAAGTCCGGTCATTGTTGTGAGGAAAGCGATACCAGAATGCCTGGATAGGGTGCTTTACTAACTGGCTTTTTCCGTCATGAGATTGCCTGTCAGGTTAATACAACATTCAGTCCGACAGGTCGGCCTTCAGCTCATCGGCCAGCCGGTAACCAGCCAGGGCAACCTGTCGTTGTGCAATCGGTTTTACCGTATCCACATAATCGGCCGGTAAAATGGCACCGTCCTGATCGGTCCCGGCGGGTAGGGTATTGCTGCGGTAAGCATTGTCCTGTGCCAGCTGAAAACTTTCTTTTGACCAGGTATTGATATCGGCCCTGCCCAGCTGAACAAGCTGCATGCGGCTGATTACCTGTCGTAACTGAACCGCGAGGTTGCTGACAGAGCGAAAATCATCGGCTCCCAACAGCATACCATCCCAGAATGAATGCAGGTTTATCGTTTGATTGCTCATCATAACCTTGATCTTGAACAGGTTTCCGCCCCTGTCTCCTTGTGGAAACTGCTGGTCGATAAGTGCGGTCGTGTGCAGGGGCATATGAACGTCGCCCGTCAGGTGAAAGAGCCAGCAGACGGCAATTGCCTTGGCGCTGTCGGGGGCATTGCTGCGCAAAATCTGCTGATTCATGCCAAAGGCCTGCAGGATAGTCTCACCCGTGGCCAGGGTTGTGTCGGTGCGGGCTATGTTCTGTTCAGGGGCGTAGACGTAGTTGATATAATGCCAGCTCTGGTGATCGTATTGGGCCTGCCCGCGTATATCGTCCGGCCAGCGGGCGGCCAGCATGAACAGATACTGGTTCTTCTCATCCTCCGATAAGGTAGGGTCGGCTAGTTTGGCCGACCAGCGTTGCTGATAGTCGGGATGCTTTTTTAGAATGGCCACGATCCGGCTCAGCGTTTGAGGGGAAGAAGCCTGCAGGTCGCGGTAGGCAATGGCACCCGTAACCATGTGGGTAGCTTTGTTCCAGCCATACACCCGGACCAGACCCACCGTTGCCAGGAGCAGGCATGAAAGAAGAAACGTACGAGGAAAACGATGCATAGGGGATTTTGGGTTGCCCGAAGGTAAAGTCTGTAAGATATAGGTGCAATCAATAGACTAAGTATAACAGTCTTTGGTCTATTAAATGATTGTTAACAGACGCCTTTGGTCCATACCCTCTACGAGCTTTGTAGATGTGGCTGCATCAAAGTGACCCTTGTAAACGACAAAACCGGACGTATATCCGGCTTCATCGTTTACAGCAATAAGAGTATGTTTGGGACTATTATTTGGCCAGCCTATTGAGCAGGATTGAAATAAAGCCAATTCGTAGCATAGCCTCCGAACTTTCTATGGTTTTGTCTACGTCTCGGA
>NZ_VFIA01000032.1 GCF_014282275.1 Spirosoma utsteinense | reverse complement strand
TGCCATTGAGAGTCCGTTAGTGCTTGAAACGATTCGTTCATGATCTTGGAGCTTGGTAACTACAAGATAAGACGGACTCTCATTTTTAGACTATCCAAAACATACTCTAAGGTTTCAGCCAATCAAGCGGCCGGTGTATCCTGGCCGGGTGTATCCTGGACGGCCACGTCCGGGTAAGAAAAATAAATATTTACACCCGGACGTGGCCGTCCAGGATACAGCGGCCGCTCGATTGGCTGAAATTCAGGCCAGCGTAAAAACTTAAATAGGTTCAGAAACCAGAAACGCCGGGCTCATGTCCGGCGTTTCTGGTTTACTTCGTTTCGATAAGCGTTACAGCTGCCGGAACTTGACATTGCGAAACCAAACCGGGCTACCCCAATCCTGTAAACCGAACCGGCCCTTGAACTGACCTTTGCCAACCGGTGCATCCTTCAGTTTGCTACCGGCCAGGCGTTGTTTCCAGTCGGCGCTGCTGAGGTCGTGTTCGTGGATGGTGAAGCCATTCATGGTAACCGTCAGCTGGTTTTTCTTCATGATCACGTGCAGCTGGTTCCAGGAGCCAACCGGATTTACCTCGCGAACCCGCGCATTGGCAACACTGAAAAAGTCGCCCGCCCGGTGTTTGTTCTCATTCGCGCCTTCATAGATGGCATTGTCGAGGACCTGAAGCTCAAGCCCCGTATCATACACGTTCTTATAAGCGGGTGTCTCCTGCACGAAGAAGAAAATGCCGCTGTTGGTCAGGCGGTCTACCTTCCAGTCGGCTTTGAATTCAAAATCGCCGGAAAAAGTAGCATCCGTGACCAGATCGCCCCCGTTAACGGCTTTGTTACCCGCCCGATTGGGAACGCTCAGATGAAGCGCGCCCTGCTCTATCTGCCAGGCAGACCCAACGCCTTTGCCACCGTAGGTGTGCCAGCCAGTTACGTCACGGCCATTGAACAGCAGCGACCAGTGGTCTTTCTTTTCCTGGGCCGACAGGGTATTGAGGGGCTGCGCCTGTAACAGAGAGCCAGCAAAACAAACAAGCAGGGTAATCGAAAGGAATGGATGACGTATCATTGATAAGGGATTGATCGACGGTAAAAGGCGGGTGTAAGCTATTCGTTACTGTTCGTTAAGGTTTCCCGGTACGCTGTTGCAGGAAATGAATCAGCGGCTGAACCTCATCGGGCAGGTTAAGGTCATCGAAGCGCAGACAGATCTTTTTGCGTCCTTCTGTCAGGTCGAGCCGGTATTGGTAGCCATCCCGGAGTGCAGAGTTGGCCGATACGGGTTGGTAAGCGTCTGGCTGTGTCAGCACCTTATCGACCATTTTCTGTAAGTCGGCCGGTAGATCGGCAGATTGAACTTCTGTGTGCGCCCGCTGAGGAAATAATCCCCCTTCGCGCGAATAGACCAGTTTCATAAGCAGTGGTGCCGAAGCATAGATCGTTTACAAACCTACGGCCAGAAAGGATTCTTTAACAACAGTTTCGGTATCGGCAGGGACACGTTTGGCGACGGCAAGTTTTTTTGCCTGCTTCAGGATGGCGGTCTTAAAGCTTTTGAAGTTCGTCGTTGGCTTGAGCGTTTTAAGCGTCTCGAACCAAAGCAAAGCGGCTTTGTCGGTTTCAATGCCAGTGGCTACCAGGAAAAATACTTTGTTCGGAATGCCGCTGTTGATATGAACGCCCCCGTTATCGCCCGTTCCTTTGTAGATGGCGTTCATATGGTCGGGTTGCGGGTCTTTTCCCATCAGTGGGTTGTCGTAAGCGGTGCCGGGCGCTTTCATGGAGCGCAAGGCTTGTCCCTGAAGCGAAGGCCCCATGATTTCATCGCCAATGAGCCAGTCGGCTGTAGCTGCGGTTTGTTTCTTCGACACCTGCTTGATCACCGATCCGAATACGTCGGCATAATGTTCGTTGAGTGCTCCCGGCTGGCCCTGGTAGGTGAGTCCCGCTGTGTACTGCACTACGCCATGGGTAAGCTCATGACCAGCCACGTCGAGCGCGTTGGCAAGGTTGATAAATACCTCACCGTCGCCGTCGCCAAACGTCATTTCGTCGCCATCCCAGAACGCATTGGCGTAGTTCTGTCCGAAATGCACATTGAGAATCAGATCGGCCCCATGGTTATCGACCGATAGATAATTGAAGGCTGTTTTGTAGTACTCGCGGATGATGCCGGCGTTTTCATACACCGTATTCACAATTGGGTCGACGGTGGCGGCTCCCCCTTCTTTGCGTACCAGCAACAGCCGCTGATGCTGCGTTGTATTGGAATCGTATACAAAGCGGTCGGCATTCTTTGTGGGTGGGGTGACCAGTGCCGACTGACTGCTTCGAAGAGCCAGCTGGTCGGCGCGCCGTTCGCGAAATTCGCGGCTGATCGTTCTTGTGTTCGTCGGAATAGCAACGCCTGCCTTTTTAAGCTCATCAATAATGAACGGCGGAATGATTTGACAGAGACAACCTACGTGCTTTTTCATAGGATAACGTGCGTTTTAAAACGGTAAATGACAAGCTGGACTGGTGGTTTAGTAGGGGCCGCGCGTATGAACCGGGTGGCGAAAATTGACCGGTAAGCCAGCTGTTTCGGACCGACTGGCTTCGCTCCTAGGCTTACTAATTTCAACGGCAATAGGTTTATTATATTTTCATATATCCACAACGCCGACTTTTGCAGTTACCTACTAGGTACTGCCAGCCGATTAAGTTTCTCCCGAACGAGGTAGTGCGGTACTGGCTTTTACCTTTGTCTTAAACCCGAATCCTGTATGAATTACGTTCTGCTTGTGCTTACGCTGCTCCTGGTCGGCTGTGGTACGTCGTCTACCAAAAAAGACCAGCAACCTACTGCCGACTCCATAGATCCGCCGTTCAAATTGCCGTATGTGCTCAATACGCCGGACGAAAACGTAACGTTGCCGAAGGAGCTGAAAGAAATATCAGGCCTTACGTATTACAAAAACAACCAGCTTTTGTGTGTGCAGGATGAGGAGGCTGTCGTGTATGTGTATGACACGAAGAAAAAGAAAGTTGTCAAGGATTTCGGGTTCGGTGGCTACGGCGACTTCGAAGGGATAGAATATGTCAACGATGAGGTATATGTGCTTGAAAGCAACGGAAACCTGTTTCGCTTTAAACCCGAGTCGACCCAGATCGGCCGCACGCTAACCGGCTTGCCCGCCAAAACAGAGGTCGAAGGACTGGGTTATGAACCTAAGACAAAACGGCTGTTGATAGCGGTCAAAAATGGGGGTGGCCCGTCGAGCGATAAAGCCATTTACTCGTTCGATCTGCTCAATAAAGCGGTCTTCAAAGACATGAGCCTCAACGATGATCAGCTCAAAGCGGCTGGCATAGACCCAAAAACGTATAAGCCATCGGGTATTGCCGTTCATCCCATAACGGGCGAGTGGTATGTGCTGACCTCGGCCGGAAAGCGCCTGCTTATTACAAACCGGCAGGCCAAAATCATATACTCCGAAGAACTCGACCCAAAGCTATTTCGCCAGCCCGAAGGCATCTGCTTTGCCCCTAACGGAGACCTGTATATTGCCAGCGAAGGCGACGGCAAAAAAGGATATATCCTGTCATTTGCCTACAAAAAATAACCTCACCCGTACCGCGGACTTCAGTCCGTATGACTAACCATAGAAACGGACTGAAGTCCGTGGTACGGAATAAAGTCAAAAATTTAGCTGACCAGAAAATTCATGGCTTGCTTCAGCGTCCGTTCGTTACCGGTTTCAGGGTCGTTGTACGACCGTTCGCCCACTTCAATATCGAGTTGTTTGCCGATCAGCTGTTTGGTATCCAGTTCGGCACCTTCTTTTACGTCGATACCTGCTTGCTCAAATAAGCTCACAATGCTGGACATACCTGCCTGTGACTGGTAAAAACGGTGTGATACGTAACCATCTTCGTTTTCAAAACGAGCAGCAAAAAAGGGAATCCCTTTGTTTTCGCTCGATCCTTCCTGAATATCGGTGATCGTTACAGTCTGGTGGCCGTCTGCTAACAGCGGCTTTTCCTGGCCTTTTTCTATGGCAATTTTCATAACGCTGGGGTGTATTTTGTTTGTATTATAAACCCAGCATTTGTGCGATTGTTTTGTGGTAAGGCTGAAAAAACGACTGGTTTTCTCTGGTCAGCCGTTAGCCTTGGTATAGGCAAGCAGGTATTTATTTCAGGTGAAGTTTCATGCCCTCATGGGAATCAATAAAGCCAAGCGATTCGTAAAATCGTTTGGCTTCCGGTCTCTTCTTATCGGTGGTCAACTGAAGTAGATGAGCCCCTTTTTTCTTGGCCCGCTGAATAGCGTACTGAAAAACGGCATTGCCAATGCCTTGCCCCTGATACCCTGATTTTACCCTCACCGCTTCTATCTGCGCCCTGACGCCACCCTGATAGGTTAGATACTGAACAAAACTTAACTGGAATGTGGCTACAATTTCCTGGGCAAATTCCACCACTGTCAACTCCTGATGGCTATCGGCCGTGATTACCCTGAACGCCTGGATGTAAGCCTCTGGCAAAGGAATCTGATAGTCTTCCCGCTCAGCGCCCAATTTGTCGTCTGCCAACATCCTGATAATGTCCACCAGATCAGACTCGATTGCCAGTCTATACGTTAATTCCATGTTTGTCGTGTGCTGCTTGTGTGAAGCCAATTTATAGGTGTTGGCAAGTAAGGCAGTAAAAAGGCCGGGTTTGCGGCCCGGCCCTTTGTTTATTTTCCTGCCTCCAACACCGCCACGTTCTGGGTTCGGTATTTATAAACATACTCGATCAGGTCGGCTACCAAGCCGGTCCAGCCGGTTTGGTGGTTGGCACCCAAGCCTGCGCCCACGTCGCCGTGGAAGTATTCGTAGAACAGGTACAGACCCTGGAAATGCGGGTCATGCTGCATTTTCTCGTCGAAACCGTAGGCTGGAATCCGCCCGTCGGGGCCGCGCCGAAAGATACTGATGAGCCGCTCGGCCACCAGGACGGTAGCTTCTTTTACGCTCATCACCTGCCCTGAATTGGTGGGGTACTCGATCTCGAAATCATCCCCATAATACTGGTAGAATTTCAGGAGGGAGTCGATCAGCAGGAAGTTGACCGGAAACCAGATAGGTCCGCGCCAGTTGGAATTGCCACCAAACATGCTCATTTCCGACTCGGCCGCCACATAGCGCACCTGGAAAATTTCGCTGTTCAGCTCGAACTGATAGGGCGTTTTCTCGTGGTACTTCGATAAAGCCCGGATGCCGTAGTCCGACAGAAACTCCGTCTCATCGAACATCCGTTTCAGGATCATCTTCATCCGGTGACCGCGGAGCAGGCTGAGCAGGTGCGTTTCGCCCTTCCCCGGTTCGTGCCAGCGCGACACCAGCGATGCCAGATCGGGCCGGTTGGTGAGTACCCATTCGACCCGGCGTTTGAAATCGGGCAGTTTCGAGAGCAGATCTTCGTCCAGGATCTCGACTGCAAACAGGGGAATCAATCCCACCATCGAGCGTATCTTGAGGAGCCGGGCGTTCTGGTCGGGCGTGTGCAGTACGTCGTAGTAAAACTGGTCGACCTCGTCCCAGAGGCTAATGTGCTGCTTGCCGAGGTTGTTCATGGCCGAGGCAATGTGCAGGAAGTGCTCGAAGAACTTGCTGGCCATGTCCTGATAACTGGGCCGTGTCAGCGAAATCTCGCAGGCAATCCGCAGCATGTTCAGCGTATACATGGCCATCCAGCCCGTACCATCGGCCTGCTCGATCCGGCCACCCATGGGGAGCGGCTGGCTCCGGTCGAACACCCCGATGTTGTCCAGCCCCAGGAATCCACCGCCAAAGATGTTGTTTCCTTCAACATCCTTCCGGTTGACCCACCACGTGAAATTCAGCAGCAGTTTGTGGAAAACCCGTTCCAGAAACCCGACGTCACCCACGCCATTCTGTTCTTTATCGATTTCGTAGACCTTCCAGGTTGCCCAGGCATGAACGGGCGGGTTCACGTCGCCGAAGTTCCATTCATAGGCCGGAATCTGCCCGTTCGGGTGCATGTAATACTCCCGCAGGATAACCGCCAGCTGCCGTTTGGCAAAATCAGGGTCGAGCCGGGCGAGGGTCAGGGTATGGAACGCCAGATCCCAGGCCGCAAACCACGGGTATTCCCATTTGTCGGGCATACTCAGGATGTTGGCCGTGTACATGTGTTTCCAGCCTTCATTGCGGGCATACACCCGTCCCTGGAACGGCACCGGCATCTTCGGGTCGCCTTTGAGCCACTCGTTGACGTTGTAATAATAAAACTGCTTGTTCCAGAGCATGCCCGCATAGGCCTGCCGCTGAATGGCCCGCAGTTCGGGATCGGTTACGTTCCGTTGCAGATGGTTATAGAAGCCTTCGGTTTCGGTCAGGCGTTTCTGCCAGATCTCGTCGAAGTCGGCAAACGGGCGGGCGGGGTCGGGCTGGGCCAGCAACGTCTGATCGCTGAACCGCAGCCGGATGCTGGTACTGCCCCCGGCGGGTACCTGCCGTGTATACTGGGCCGACGCTTTGGTGCCGATCTGGTTGGGGTTGATAAATCCTTTTTTCCCGCCCGAAGTAATGTAGTTGTTGATACCGTCTTTGGGGTATTTGGCTACGTTTGGCCGTCCATAGAGCCGTTCGGTATTGGTGTCGTTATCGCAGAAAAGCAGTGCGTCGGCGTCTTCGCAGTAAAGTTTGTACTTACCTAACTGCCGGTGGTTGACCTCGATCTGGCTCTTGCCGATGCCGTTGAGAATAGGGCGGGAGTTGTACTGATCGTAGCCCCACGACCACGTATTTCGGAACCAGATGGTAGGCAGCAGTGTCAGCGGGGCGTCCTGCGCCGACCGGTTATGGGCCGTAACGGTTACCAGCCAGTCATTCTGGTCGGCTTTGGCGTATTCGATGAAAATGTCGAAATATTCATCCTGGGCAAAAATACCCGTGTCGAGCAATTCGAACTCGGGTTCCTGCCGCCCCCGGCGGGCTGTTTCGATGACCAGCCGGTTATAGGGGTACTCCTGCTGCGGGTATTTGTACAGCATTTTCATGTACGAGTGCGTAGGGGTGCTGTCCAGGTAATAGTACAGTTCCTTTACGTCCTCGCCATGATTTCCCTCCGGACCTGAGAGGCCAAAGAAGCGCTCTTTGAGGATGTTGTCTTTATGGTTCCAGAACCCCAGTGCGAAACAGATATGGCCTTTATTATCCGAGATACCACCGATGCCTTCTTCGCCCCAGCGGTAGGCGCGGGAGCGGGCCATGTCGTGGGTAACGAAGTTCCAGGCATCTCCGTACGGGCTGTAGTCTTCCCGAACGGTTCCCCAGGCGCGGTCAGACAGGTAAGGCCCCCATTTTTTCCAACCTTTATTATCGGCTCGTTCGTAAATGCGTTCGCGTTCGGCTATCATAAAGTATTCGTCAGGGGCATGAATCGAGTGGTAATACTACCAACGTAAATCAAAAGTAATGCTAAACGACAATTGAGCGCGCAAAAAGTTTGCGGACGGCCGTTTCAAAGAAATTAACAGCCTGACAGCCAGCTATGTTTTCCGCCTGTCTTACCTAGGTTAGGGTCAATAGTACTTTAAGCAGTTTTCTTGCGTATTTACCGTGATCGGTTAACTTTGATCCTTTCTTTTTATATCGTCCGGCACCCATGCGATTCAACCTTTTTTACCCGGTTTACGTATTGATGCTCCTGGTTTCGACCGCCTGCGAGCGGGGTGGCCCGGAGACACCGCCACCGCCTGCCGCATTGCAGCCAGCTACTACGTTCACAGACCCGCCGAGAAGTGATATCCGCGGCTTTGTAACCTTGTGCGATGAATTTGGCGTGGTGAAGGCCAAAAGTGACAGCATGATCGTCTCGCTCGAAGGGTTGCAGACCGCCTTTCCGGCCCGCACCCGCCCTGAAGGACGCTTCACCATCGCCAATGTGTTTGGGGGTAACTATAATCTGAGCTACAACAAACCCCGCTCCGAGTACGGAAACTTCAAACAGATCGGTATCGTGCATACCGGCGGCCTGATCACGGTTGCCAATTCCGTTACTATCTGGGAAAGAGCTAAAACGGTACCATCGAACCTGTCAGTGTCGATCAAAGGACTGAACCTGACCCTGTCGGGGGTGACCGGCCCGGTTCAGCCGGTCGGGACGGCCGATGAGCAGAAACGACGGGTGCGGCTGTTCTTTGGCCGCGACGAGAAGGTGAGTCACCTTAGCTACGTGACAACATGGGGGCAGGTGGTTGTGCCGCCCGGCTCTACCGGGGAGTTTGCCGAAAAGCTGCTGGCCGACGAGCTGCAGGCGTTTCAACCCGGTGAGCGCGTGTATGTAATCGCCTATGGGATCACAGCCTTCGAAAATGCGTATGTCGATCCGGAGACAAAGCGAAAAGTATACACCGGTATCAACCCGACGCCATCGAATGTGGTGAGTTTTATTCTGCCGTAAGGGTTTACTTCACCGCTGCCAGCACCCGCCTGATCAATTCGTTGGGGTTGCCGTTATGCCACCGCCACACGATCACGATGTCATGCTCAGGGTCTACCCAGACGGTATTCTGTCCTGCGCCCAGCGCGGCATAACTGGTTGCCGGTGCATCGGGCCAGGCCTTTTTACCCGTCGAGCCTTTGCCCGTGTTGAGCCACCACAGGTAGCCATAGTCCGGACCCACGGGGCTGGGCGTTGTCGCCCGTCTCACCCAGTCCGCCGAGACGATCTGCCGGTTCTCCCAGCGACCCTGCCGCAGAAACAGGTAACCAAAGCGGGCTTCATCGCGGGCACTGATCCGCAGGCCGCCCCCCCAACGCGTGCCGCCACTTACCGATGGCAGCTGCTTTCCGTCGATGTCGGCTACGGCGTTGGGATAAGGAATGTACTGCCAGGTGCTGGAGGCCCCGATCGGATTCATGATTTCGTCACGGACTACATCGGGAATCGGTTTTTTCCATAGCCGGAGCAGCGATAGCGCCAGGCGGTTGATTCTGACATCGTTATATTCGTAGTAGGTGCCGGGTTTCTGAAGGGTTCGGGGTTTGCGTTCTCCTTTGCCAAAGGCTTCCTTTCCCACAAAATCACTGTTTTTACCCCACAGCTCTCCTTCCCATTCGCTGGTTTGCTGGGCATGGTTCTCCCAGGTGATGGCCCGGTTCTGGATCGATTCGTAGCCGCCATCCTGGATCAGTTTCGCGACCGGTTCGTGAATGTCCGGAATCATGCCGCGCTCGATGGTGATGCCCAGCACCGTCGACAACACGCTTTTGGCTACGCTATAGGTAGGATCGACGCGCTGGGTTTCGCCCCATTCGGCTACGATGTAGCCATGCCGCAGAATGATGCCGTTGGTAGCTGCCCGGCTGGTGGGCATGGGGCCAAGCAGTTTACCGAAAATTTCTTCCTGCGTCGAGAAATCGGGTGCCATCTGGGTGGTCTCCTGGGTTTTGGCAAACGCCACGGCCTGGTCGAGCAGGGCAGCATCCATCCCTACTTTAGCCGGCTCCCGCCGGGCCCAGGCGTCGCCTTTAGCCGGGAAATAGGTGGTAGATTGAGTCGCAGGGCGGTGACAGGCAGACAGACCCACGAGTGCTACCAGCGTAAAAAAGAAAGAAGGGCGTCGGTTGAGGGACGTCATAGTATAAGCCGTTGTAGGGGTGGTTGAAAAGGGTTTGACAGGATTACAGGATTACAGAATGTATCAGAAAGCGCATCCTGTTCAATCCTGTAATCCTGTCAAAAGAGGTTACCGTTCTAACTTGAACCCCTTATCGATGGCTGGCCGCTGGGGGCGATTGGCGATATCCCAGCCCGTCAGGTACATCCAGCGGGTAATGTTGGTCACTTTGCTGGTGTCGATGCGCTCGGGTTCGTCTTTTGGGGTGTGGTAATCGACGTGCAGCAGGCTGGTAAAGGCAATGGCCGGAATGTTGACGCGCGCATAGGGCAGGTGGTCGGAGCGAAAGTACCAGCCCTCGGGGTGGTCTGGCTTATCCCAGAGCGTATCGAGCTTGAAGGTCATCCCGGTCAGGGTATTGGCCGTCAGAGCCGCGTTTACCAGATCGGCCGAGTTGCGGTGGGGCGGCTGCTGACCAAGAATACAGGCACTATCGGGGGCATTGCGGCCAATCATCTCGGCGTTAAGCACGGCCACGATCGACTCGCGCGGTACCGTAGGTTTGTCGACATAGTAGCGTGATCCCAGCAGGCCCCGTTCTTCGGCGCCGTGGAAGACGAAGAGTGCCGACCGTTTCGCGGGTTTCTGAACAAACGCCCGTGCCAGAGCCATCGTGGCCACACAGCCGCTGGCGTTATCGTCGGCACCGTTCCAGATGGAGTCGCCCGCTACAGCCCGCCGAACACCGTCGTGGTCTTGGTGCGTGCTGAACAGGATATGTTCATTCTTGAGGGTTGGGTCGGTGCCGGGTACTTTCGCCACAATATTTACCGATGGGTAGCTGAAACTCTCGACATTGACTACGTTCGTAAATTGCTGACCGGGCTGTTTTACCCACTCCAGGGCGCTGGCGGGGAGCCAGACGGTTGGGGCCTGCGAGAAAATGCGGGTGTTTGGGCCGCCGGGCAGGTCGTAACGACCCCGTTCGAGGCCCGTTGTCCAGCGTTCGAAGTAAGACTGGGCCTGTGCATCGGAAACCCACACTACCGCTACCGCACCGGCTTTGATCAGCTCAGCAGCCTTACGGTTCATGGTTCCGAACAGAAACCGCCGGTAACTCAGCTCGGGTGGCCCCGTTCCCGAAAAGGCGAGCGCTACAGCTTTCCCTTTGATATCGACCTTCGCCAGATCGTCGGGCGTACCGGTGCCGACGAATACCAGGGGCGCATCGACAGACGCGATGGCGGGAGCCAGAATAAACGCGTCTTCCCCGTGGGTAAGCTGGTGGCTGCCGATGTTCAGCCGACTCGTTTCGGTGATGCGCGTACGCTGGATATGAAAGAATTGAAAGAAAGTGCCATCATCGCCCGCCGGTTGCAGGCCAATGGCCCGGAGTTGCTCGGCGATCCAGACCGAGGCTTTCAGTTCATCGAGCGAACCCCCTTCGCGCCCCCGAAAATGGTCGCCCGCCAGCGCGAACAGATCCCGTTTGATGTCGCTTTCGCGGATGGCCGAAATAGCGTTGGCACTTTTACCCGCGCTGGGTTTCGATTGAGCGTATCCGGAAACGGAGGTGATGAAGAGAAGACCCAGCAGAACGGCCAGACGAGGCAATGACTGGGGAAATAGGTACTTGTGGCGAATCATCGAGCGTTTGATCAGAAGGTGATTGCGAAAAGCAAATCTACTTCCAGACGGTCGATTGATTGATGTGGGCGGCTAAAAAAGAGCCATTAAATGATGTAGGCTTGATAAGTGTCGTTGGTGGGCTAACCGGTGTTGGTTTTGTCGGCTGTTTCGGCGCGAAGAAAATAAAATAAACGGCCATCGCCAGCATAAACAGGATCGCTGCCGTGGTCGTCGCGATCCAGAGCGGCCATAGTCGTTTGCGGGTTGCCGATTCATGGATGCGCTGGTGAAGCGTGTCGCGCAGATCGGCCAGTTGCTCGGTGGTTGGCCGACCCGATGCATTGATGGCGGTTTGCTGCATGGCTTCGAGGCCCGCCAGCGCATCGGCATAGAAGGGGTCTTTGAGCAGGATACGCTCAACGCGGTGCTGCGCGGCTCCACTGAGCAGCCCGGCCTGATAGGCCCGCAGATCGTCGAAGGAAAGTTGGTCGTTCATGGTTGCTTACTCATGCAAAGTTTCAGGTTCCGGCGACCATTTTGCAAATAACTTTTCACTTGTTTCAGGTCGTAGCCCGTTTCATGGGCTACATCGGTATAACTTTTCTGTTCCAGATAGAAGAGCGTCAGGCAGGTTCGCTGCTCAGGGGGCAGCGTTTGCAGGCAAGTCTCCATATGGGTCAGGTTCTCTTCGAGGTCCGGCTGGTCCAGGTCCTCGTTCGTCAGGGTCAGCCATTCGTCGGACGAACCTTCGTCTGCGTTAGGGGTGATCAGTACGGCTACGGGGTGGGCCTGCCTTTTACGCAGCTGCATCAGGCAGTAGTTGCGGGCTACGCTGTGTAACCAGGGCTGAAACTGCTGAACATCATGTCGGCGCAGATCGGTCACCAGCTGTTCGAAGAGGTGCATGACCGCATCTTTTGCCTCCTCTTCGTCGCGCAGGTAGTTGTAGCATACTGCATAGACAAGCTCCATATGCCGCTCATACAGCTCACCCAGCACAGCCAGATCACCCGTGGCGCGGTAAACGGCCACGTACTCCAGATCGGTAGTGAGTTTGGGTCTGCGAAACCGTTTTAGAAACATGGGTGTCCGGTCTACTTAGCTGTATGATGCAGTGAGCGCTTAAATTCCATAAACAGATAGCCGGATGCTACCCGCCCCTGTATAGATAACACTAAATTTTATAGCAAATTAGCTGGTGATAATTCGCATAATCATCCGTTTGCTGTGTCTCACACCCGCCACCCTGCTACCGGCCCGCTGCTCGGCCTGACTATTCTCGATCTGACCCGGCTGCTGCCCGGCCCGCTTGGTACTATGCTCATGGCCGACATGGGTGCCGATGTTATCAAGATCGAAGACCCGCAGGCACCGGATTACGTGCGTTCGTTTCCGCCGTACGTAAACGGCGAGTCGGCCAATTACCTGGCCTATAATCGTTCGAAACGCAGTATCTTCCTCGATTATCGAACGCCGGAAGGCCGCAACCAGTTTCTTCATTTGGTCAAATCGGCCGATGTTGTCGTTGAGCAGTTCAGGCCGGGCTACCTCGATCAACTGGGTATCGGTTATGAAGCTGCCCGGCCTGTCAACCCCCGCATCATCTACGTGTCGGTTACGGGTTTCGGGCAGACGGGGCCGTATGCCCATCTGGCGGGCCACGACCTGAATTATAGTGCGCTGGCAGGGGTGCTCGGCCTGACCGGTGAGGGGCCAGACTTTACGGGTGAGCCTGGCCCTCCGGTCATTCCGGGCGTACAGCTGGCCGACATCGCGGGCGGTTCCTACGGATGCGTGATGGCTACGCTGGCAGCCCTTTACGCCCGCGAGCGAACCGGCGAGGGACAGCAGGTAGATGTGTCGATGACCGATGCCGTCATGCCGCTGCTGTCGGTAGCCTACGCCAGTTTTGCCGGTGGTCAGTCGCCCGAGCGCGGGAGTATGCCCTTGTCGGGTGGACTGCCCAATTACGGCGTTTATCCCTGTAGCGATGGAAAATATGCTGCGCTGGGCACCCTCGAACCCAAGTTCTGGCAGAAATTCTGTGGGCTGGTGGGTAAGCCCGACTGGCTGGGTTTTCTGCTGCCCGCCAGTCCGGCTCAGCTGGCCGACTTTAAACAACAGATTCAATCGCTTTTTCTGGAGAGGAGCCGGGACGAGTGGACGCAGTTTGGGCTGGAGAACGATATGCTGATCACACCCGTCAACACCCTCGCCGACCTTGAGACAGACCCACACCTGATGGCCCGGCAGATGATCCTGACGCAGGAGCACCCGGTAGCGGGACTTTTTCGGACTGTTGGCGTTCCGCTGAAGTTCTCCGGCACACCCGCCCAACCGGCCTGGCCAGCGCCGGAACCGGGTGAAGACACGAATGACATACTGGGCCTATCCTCGGAAACAGACCGGTAGCGTAACTTTCCGGGGAGGTGTTCGTTAAACAGAGATAAGAAACGAACCAACGTTATGAAACGGACCCTATTTTTTACAACCCTGCTGGTTGCTGGCCTTACCGCCGGCGCGATGGCCCAGAGTGGCCAGTCGCCAACCATGCAGCAATCGACCTCGACCGTAGAGACGCCGGGAACAAATACACCCCGGCCGAAGATCAAAAAAACGAGCCGACGCGAACGCATGGAGATGGAGCGCGGTATGGACACAACGCTTCCCAAAGACCGGAAGCAACGGCGCCTGCCACCCGATTCGTTACGCCGGGGTGGGGCTACAAAAGTCGACACCATTCGCTAGTCAACACAGTCATGCCGGACCAAACTGCATCGTTGAGCAGTAGGTCTGCAGTGCTATCAATCTACCAAACAATATGATCAAGTACCTGACCGGGTTAGTCCTCGCTGGCACTATAGCCGTGGCGCAGACGCCACAGAAACCCGCGAAACCTGCGGCTTCAGCCAAGCCAGCGTCAACAACAGCCGCACCGTCGGCAAGTGGTCCTGCCTCAGCATCGGCCGCCAAGCCGTCCCGTCCGCTGCCCGAACAACCCTTAAAGACAAAACTGGAGAACCGGAATACGGCCAATCCGAATTACCGGAAAGAAAAAGCACGTGGCGATAGTAAGGGAATTCAGCCAAAGTATACTCCCCGGCAGACAGAGTCGGGTGTTCGCCCGGATACGGTAAGAAAACGGAAGTCTTAGTAACAGATTCCCTAACGACGAACCTGCCACCGTTCAACCGGTAGCGGGTTCGTCTTAGGGGAATCTATTTTTCACGTTCCTTTTTACGTGCTTCCCGCTTCGCTTTGCGTTCGGCCTTTCGATCGGCTCGTTTTTCTTTTCGTTCTTCCTTTCGCTCCGTCTGGCGGGCCTTGAAGTCAGCTTTTACGTCTTTCAGCGCATCCTGTAAGGTGATGTTATTGTCGAACTCGCCCCGAAACGCTTCGATATAGGCGTTTCGCAGCACGCCAAACAGCGTTGGCCAGATGGCTGTCTCCACTTCATCGATGGTGCCATTGAGTGGAATCCGGGTGGCTACCTGATCTTTTTTCTGATTCTTCAATACGGCGGTTCCGGCCTGTGCGACGAGTTCGGTGAAGAACTTGCCAATCGACCGGCCTTCGTGCTCGTTGAGCTTGAAGATCTTCATCTCCTTCGTCAACGGTTTAAGGTAGCCGTTGAGCTTACCGTCCAGCATAGCCATTTCACTGAATAGGCTCATCGTACCGCGCTCGAAGTCAATGTTGGCATAAGCCCGGGCGAGTGGATTGATTTTGACCAGTTGCAAATCGGTAAAACGCATGTTGTAATCGAAATCGGGCATCTGCTTCAGCAGATTCATGTTGGCCGAAAAGTTCATCGTCCCGCCGTAGCCCGGCACATCGCCCGATGCTACCACCGGTGACGGAAGTTTCTTTCCCTGATCTTCTACATTCCGGATGTTTCTGATTTCGGCCTGGAGGTTTTGCAGCGATAGGTCGGCGCGGGGTTGTGTTACCAGGCTGGTCAGATTCACCTTGCCGTTTACGACCGAAAACCGGTTGATGTTGATTGGAAGGAGTTTTGTCAGGTATTCGGTCCAGTCTACTTCAGCGCCGGTCTGGTTAGACGCTTCGTCATCGCTGAACGCGAAATTCAGTTCGGGCTCGTAGGCTTCGACCTCGCTGACCAGTTTCCCTTTGAACAGTGATTTCCACTCAACCGACAGGTCGGTCTTGGGCATATACAGGAACGGCTCTTTGATCTTGCCGTTGACCTTGCGGATGCGCAGGTCGTCGATCTGGTAAGCGCCCCGGATCAGCTGAATGTCAATATCCTCGACGTGGCCGGTGTAGTCCCCCATGTCAGCCAGCGTTTTGTTGACATACCGAAGTACGAAGTACGGCAGCAGGAGTCGTGCTACAACCAACAGAACAACGAGGGCGACCAGAATCTTTGTGGTGCGTTTCAAAACAGTATGTGAATTTGTTTATCCTAGTAGTAACGCAAAAAAGGGGGCAGGAGTTGAAACAAGGTCTGTTTCTGTGAGGATACGTTCATAAAAAACAGCCCAACACGAGTGGAAAATCGTATTGGGCTGTTCGTTACGAGTACGTTTTTTACCGATTACCAGGCGCAAATTTTCGCCCGTCGAGGGTCGTGTATTTAAAATCGGTAGAACCGTCGAAACGGGCATTGTCGAAGTTGGTACCGCGCGGGAATTGGGTGTATTTAAAGTCAGCGGTGTTCGAAAAACGGGCCTGACGGAAATCGACGCTTTCCTCGAACTTCGTGTATTTGAAGTCGGCGTACCGCCCGAAGGCTACTTTTTCAAAGGTCGATGATTCGTCGAACTTCGTGTATTTAAAGTCGGCATACCCCTGGAAGGTTGAGCCGCTAAAGTCGGCAGCACTGCGGAATTTGGAGTATTTGAACAACACATCGTCCCGAAAGGTATTGTCGGTGAAGATAGCCCGCTGTTTGAAGGTTGAGTATTTGAAGGCGGCATCCTTCTCGAAGGTGCAGTTTTCGATGGTCACTGCTTCGGTGAAGTCTGTGTTGTACACCTTATTGCTCATTTTCAGCAGCCGACGTTCATCCTGTTCGTCGGTGCGGTAGGCCAGGACCTTACCGGTAAAGCGGCAGTCCTTAAACGAAACTGGTACGTTGACTACGCTCAAATATTCCTGCGAATCTCCCTTCCAGCTGCCTTCACGCACTTCTTTGCGGTTATCCAGACTGGTTAAATCCAGATCGCCCGTAATGGTTGCGTTTCGGTAGGAAACCGTTTCGTTTCGGTTGATCTTGGCGATAATGTCACTGGCGCTTACCGTTGACTGGGCCAGTGTGGGCGCTGTTGTGACAAGGGCCACAAACAACGAAAGAAGGAGGGTTTTCATAAGCAGTCTGTGGGGGTTGGTTTGGGTAATGATGTAAACTCATGCCCGAAGGTTGCCTATGCCCGAAAATAAAAATACCGAACCCGGCAGTCAGGTTCGGCATTGTTTGGTGTCTGCTGCCAGAAAATGATCTTTTCTATTTTGTCAACGGGGGTATCCATTTTTTTGTGAACCTATAGGCTGGCTGAAATCTGAGCGGTCGATAGGAAAATTAGTTTATACATTTTTTCTCCTTACTGGTAAGCGAACTGTCTAGCAGGCCCATTTTGTCATTTTTCCCGGCTTGACTTGGGAAAAAGCAGCTCTTTTTTTCTTTCAGTTCCGTTGTTCCCGGTTCGCAAAGGACGCTACAGGCTTCACCCTCTACAAAGCGCAACAAGCCGTCCTTGCTGACAATGCGCATGCCGTACTTAAATCGCCCCCGGTACCGCGTGCTGAAGGTTGAGCCGTTATTCCGATAGCCGTTCCAGGCATAATTCTCCAGGTCGTTATAAACGAGGGTTGGGCGTTGAAACAGCACCGTATCACCCTCCGCACTAAAGATTGTAAAGCCCTGTACCTCGCCAATCCCGGAACTGACGAACGGATAAAAATAGTCATTGACTCCGTCGTTATTGGGCGTGAAGACGTTCGGTACGTATATCGAGTGCTTACCCAATTGAAAATTAACCGGCTGCACCCCGCAGCAGGATTCATATTCTATCGGCAGGGGTGTCTGGGGAGCGTTTTCCTTCGGCGAGCAGCTTTGCAGGCAGGTCATGCCCAGTAGAAGAAGTAGTGACTGTTTCATGGTTTTACTGATTGTTACGTAGTGGGTTTTTTATTTCCGCGCTGACGTTAGTTAGCTGCGGATTGCCGTTGTTTTAGTCAACGTTTTCTGCGTGAGCAGGACAACGCTCAAATTTAAGTGATCAGCTCTGTTATGAAAAATGCCGAACCTGACTATCAGGTTCGGCATCGTCTTTAACGAAAAGGACATACCTAATCGAGCCACATTACTTTGTCATAAGCGACTTCATAATCCATTTCCTGTAGCGGCATCAGGCCCGCAAAGTGCCCGGTCTCATCGGTCTGGACGGCGTTCCAAAGGCCCGACGCGTCGCGCAGCAGCAGCCGGTAGCCGTAAAGGGGATGCAGGGTAGCCGAATCGGTACGATGGTCCCAGCCGGTTTGCAGCTCGATGGCAAACGCAATCCGGTCCATAACCTCGTCCAGTTGATTGGCCAGACTGCCAGCCCCGTCCAGTTCTTCAATCCAGAGTACCAGCCCGTCTGTTCCCCAATCGAAATGGAGCTGGTCGGGTGTTAACGTTATGATGGATGCGTTCATAGTCGGTTGTGTATTTTGAGTGCGTTCGTGTTAAGCACTCAGTTGCCAGAGCCCCTGGCTGGGTACAGCAATGGCTGACTGTTCTTCGCGCCATTTGCGCAGCCAGAAACGGTACTTTTTACGGCCATACTCAATGAAATTGGGAATGGACGTAGCATCGATTGCAAACAGGCGATGAGGACGCTGTTTCATGACGCCGATGAACACAAACCGGAACTGCCGGGTCGAATCCCACGCTTTTTCGTCCGAGTGACGCAGACTATCCACGTAAAAGGCCGCCTGGCGGTCGTAGTCATAGGTGTAGCACGACTCCAGAAACTGAGCCTGGGTCCTGGCCGACGTTGTTTTTACGTCGATAACGAGGGCATTCCGGCGTTTTGGGCTGGTATAGACCATGTCCAGCCGTGCTTTGCAGGCAACACCCGTCGTTGGGTCGGTCGAGAGTACGGTACGCTCCCGTTCGGACCGTTGCAGGTAGCGCCGACAGAATGTATCCTGCCGAATGGTTTTCATCAGCGTAGCCAGCTTATCGACCTGATCGGGCTCCATAGCGTCCAGCCCTGGCGTAAGGTCGGGTAATAACTGTTGAAGCACCGTACCGATGGTTTCGGGTTCGAGCAGGTGCTGATGGAAGGTCCGGCCAAAGACCTTCGCTTTGTCCATATTGTACCGGGCCGGACCGCTCCCCATTCCATAACCCAGGTGTTCTTCCTTGAGCCGGGTGAGGTCTGAGTTCGACACACGTGGTATAGAGCGATATTCGTCAGCAGGGCTGAAAAGCGACTGGGTGAGTTGAGTGGCACTGGGTGAAATCATGACAGAGAGCGTTTGGGGTATGCAGTATGCACGGCACCCCTGGTAGCGTGCCGGCAAGCAGGAAAAAAACAGGTCAGGCTCAACCCGCCGGCAGCAGCGTTGCTTCTTCGGCAACGTTGGCAAAGGGGTTGTAGTAGTTCATCGCAGTTTTAATATTGGCGATGTCGGTGAGCGTTTCCTGACGGAAGATTTTGGCTTCCTGCGCAAACTGCTTTAATACCTGCGTCTGCTTTTCATCGGCCATCTTGTAGGTGAAGTTCGCGATGTAGTAGACGCCCTTTGGATGAATTTTAGTATTCTCTTTCTTCTCGGCAATGGCCGTGATCACGACGTCGGCGAGGGTCAAGTCGTCGTAGTAGAGTGGTTCGATCAGCCGGAAGATATTATCGACGGAATAGCCATGGAACAGCACTGCCGACACACAGTTCTTCTCATCGATGAAGAAGATTTCAGCCCAGTTCTTGGTGCCCAT
The DNA here is from genome assembly GCF_014282275.1 of Spirosoma utsteinense. GTDB lineage: Bacteria > Bacteroidota > Bacteroidia > Cytophagales > Spirosomataceae > Spirosoma > Spirosoma utsteinense. The sequence goes on along the minus strand of NZ_VFIA01000032.1, from coordinate 56,595 downwards.
ATTCAGGATGTTGTCCGTGAATATGCGCCAGGCAATAGGCTGAAAGGTAAGTGTACGCCCCAGCTTTTCGGCACCGTTGATATTGAATACGCCCTCTTTTGCATCGAAGCGATACTGGCGGGGGTGCCCTTCCAGGTATTTATAGCGTCGGGCAGTCCCGTTGCCAGACAACTCGCCAACAGATTCGGTACCCTTTTGAAACGGGTTAGGAACGGTTTCGCTTTGAATTGTCTCGATTTGGCCGTTGTTTTGCGTGTTCATTAGTATTTGTTGTTTACTGTTCAAGCAGGGGACCCGTTTTGCGGTCCCTTTTGCCTTTTATAAGGGTGCTGTTTACTGACTTAAAATTACACAGTTTCGCGTAAAAAGCAAACCCGTTTCCTCATATTATAGCGCTTATTTTACAGTTTTGTGTGTAAAAGTGAGCAAGGCTGTAGATAAGCCGCCCAGGGGCCCGGATATACGTTAGAAACACGGCCCGCCCCACCTTTTCCAGTACCCTGCTGCCCCGTATATGCCATGATCGAAACCCGTCTTCAGCAATTAATTGACGCTCTTAACGTCAGTGTTTTGGAGTTTGCCCGACAGCTGGGCGAACATCGGGGCGAAAAAGTGTACCACATTCTGCACGGTCGGCTTAAGCCGCGCTACGACACGCTCGAGAAAATTCTGACTGCTTACCCCCAGGTCAATGGTGACTGGCTATTGCGGGGTGAAGGGCTGATGTTCAAACAGCTTAACTCGCCATCGGCGGCTATTACGACCGAGGAGCGGCTGCGTAACGTGGAATTTCTGCTCTTCCAATTAAATGAACGGATGGCACTGCTACAAGCCACCAATGATCAGCTGCTCGCCGAATTAGCCGCGCTTCGGGACGACAGGAACGTATAGCTAACTCACTTTACGCGAAGCCAGGCTTATGTAGAACGGATTATCAATCCATTCCACGTAAGCCTGGCTTCGCGTAAAGTGAATAATAAATAATAAAGGCGTTAAGTAAAAATACTTATCTAAGCGTAGCATTATTTAAATGTCAAACTAGCTGTTTATGCTGGTTTTTTTCATTATTCCCACATTAAATAAAATACTATTGATTATTATACTAACAATTACTTATTTGCTTGCGTATAAATACTTATACAAATATAACCTAAATTAATATTTTCATTCATGAGGAACATCTTCTGTTCAACAGCAAGACTGTGCCTGCTGATGAGCTTATTGCTCTCGGTGACACTAACGTTTGGGCAAGGGCCCGTCCGAACGGGTAAGGTAAGTGGGCAGGGCGACGGTGGCGGTATCCCCGGGGCCAACGTATCCGTTAAAGGGACTGCCCGCGGAGTAACGACCAATGCCAGTGGAGATTACAGCATTCAGGCCGAAAACGGAGCGGTGCTTGTCGTTTCATTCATTGGTTACAAGGCGCAGGAAATCGCCGTTGGCAATCAAACCAGTATTAATATCACGCTGACCGAGGATGTATCGACCCTGAATGAAGTTGTCGTAACGGGCTATAGTGCCCAGTCCCGGCGCGACATCACGGGTGCTGTTGCTACGGTGAATACCAAAGAGCTGCTCTCGATTCCGGCCACAGATGTATCCCAGCAGTTGCAGGGCCGGGTTGCGGGTGTAACCGTCACGTCCGATGCCACGCCGGGTGGTAGTGCTACGGTACGGATCCGGGGGTTTGGTACGATTGGTAATAATGATCCACTTTACATCATCGATGGCGTACCGACGCAAAACCTCGGTACGATCAACCCGAACGACATCGAAACGTTTCAGGTGCTGAAAGATGCCTCGGCTTCGTCGATCTATGGATCGCGGGCGGCCAACGGTGTTATCATCATCACGACCAAGAAAGGAAAGGCGGGTGTATCGCAGATCACCGTCAACTCCTACTACGGGTCGCAGCAGTGGGCCAAGAAAGGCGAAACGCTGAACTCCGAAGAGCTGGGCCGGTACCTGTACCAGGCTGACCTCGGCGCGGGTAAAACGCCCTCACACGGACAGTATGCCTACGGAGCAAACGGCGAGGTGACGATTCCTGCCTACGTTTTTCCGAGTGCCGGCAAGGAAGGGACAGCTGGTGTGAATCCTAATCTGTACTCCCTGACCCCGAGCAACATTTACCCCATCACGCGCTCGGCCAACACCAACTGGTTTGATGAAGTAACCCAGTCGGCACCCATCCAGAACTACCAGATTGGGGCTACGGGTGGTTCAGAGACAGGGCGCTATGCGCTGACGGTCAATTATTTCAACCAGCAGGGAACGGTCAAACACATTGGTTTTGACCGTTACTCGATCCGGGCCAACACCGAATTTAACGTGAAGAAGCGCATTCGTATCGGCGAAAACCTGACAGTGGCCTACAGCAGCCGGAAAGGCGGTTTCAATAACAACGAAGAGCAGAACGCGGTTTCGGGCGCTTTCAAGCACCACCCGCTGCTACCCGTATATGATATTGCCGGTAACTTTGCCGGTAGCCGGGGCCTGAATCTGGGTAACAACGAAAACCCGTTGGCCACGCTCTACCGCCAGCGCGACAATCGCTATAACAGCCTCCGCGTATTTGGTAATGCCTACGCCGAAGTGGATCTGCCTGCCGGTTTCACCGCCCGTTCTTCCATTGGTATCGACGCCAACGGCGACCGCGCCAAATACCTCCGCCGGGCCAATCCTGAATACATCGAGGGTAACTTCAACCTCGAACTGACCGACCAGAATCGCTACAATTACCAGTGGGTCTGGACCAATACGCTGAGCTATACCAAGACCCTGAACACCGTCCATAAGATCGATGCCTTCGTTGGGACGGAAGCTATCCGGCAGTACCAGGAGTTTTTCGGTGCGTTCCGCAGTGGTTTCTTCAACGATCAGTTGTCCATTCAGAGCTACCTCGATCTGGGCAACCGCTCCTCGTCGAGCAATGAAGGTCGGATAGAACAGGATTACTCGCTGTTCTCGCTGTTCGGCAAGGTTAACTACGCCTTCGGCGATAAATACCTGATTCAGGGTATCCTGCGGCAGGATAAATCGTCGCGTTTCCTGTCGGCCTCCAACAGTGCGCTTTTTCCGGCGGTGAGTGCGGGCTGGCGGATTTCGGAAGAGAACTTCTTCAAGAATAACGTGCCGTTCGTCAATGACCTGAAGCTGCGCGCTGGTTTTGGTATTACGGGTAACCAGGCCATCGGCGATTACAACTCCTACACGACCTACCGGTCCGACACATTTCACAATGGCTACCCGATCGACGGCAGCACCAGTACGGCAACGATTGGTTTCAGCCCCCAGCGCTTTGGTAACCCCAATGCTAAATGGGAATCGACAGCCTCGACCAACCTGGGCCTTGACCTGTCTCTGCTGGCCAGCAAACTGGAGATCAACTTCGATGTCTGGAGCCGGAAAACAACGGATATGCTCTTCACGACGCCCTTTACGTTTACCGCCGGTGATGCCGACATTCCGTCCTACAACGTGGGTAGTATGCAAAACCGGGGTATCGATCTTGCCATCAGCTACCGCAATCAGGTGGGTGCTTTGCGGTATAGTGTAACGGGCAACGTGGCCACCTACCGCAACAAAGTGCTGAAACTCGATGAGAGCGAGAACACCCGCTATTTTGGGTATAGCTCGCGCGTTCCGGGCGGTGGCGTAACGGTTACGCAGGCGGGTTTGCCTGTCTCGTCGTTCTTTGGGTACAAGGTGCTGGGTATTTTCCAGTCGGAAGAGGAGGCCAGGGCATGGCCACAGTTTGGTACCAGCTCCTACAACCGGGCGGGCAAGTTCAAGTTTGACGATGTCAATGGCGACGGAACCATTACGGATGCTGACCGGACCGTTATTGGCAACCCGCACCCCGATTTCACCTACGGGCTGAACGTAAACCTGGGCTACAAAGCCTTCGATCTGACCCTGTTTGGCAGTGGTTCGCAGGGGAATGATATTTTCAACTACACCCGCTACTTCACGGATTTCAACACGTTCCAGGGCAACCGGTCGCCCCGCGCCCTGTACGAAGCATGGTCGCCAACCAACAAGGGTGGTACAACGCCCATTCCGGATGCCAACGACCAGACCAGTAGCCTGCCATCTACTTACTTTATCGAGAACGGCTCGTACTTCCGGCTGAAAAACGTCCAGCTTGGCTATACAATTCCCAAAACGGTACTATCCCGGCTTGGGCTGAGTAGCTGCCAGGTGTACGTGCAGGGCCAGAACCTGCTGACAGTTACCAAGTACACCGGGCTGAACCCGGAGATCAGTATCTCGAACAACACCAATTCAGACCGGAACCGGAACCTCGGCTTCGACGGCGGCTATTTGCCCGTGTCTCGCTCACTGCTGGTTGGCTTGAACCTGGCATTTTAATCAACTCATAAAAAAACTCGCATAGATTATGCAAACGGTTCATAAAAAAATCGCTGTGTCGGCGCTGGTCCTCGGTGGATTGCTGATGCTGGATGCGTGCAGTAACGATTTCCTGACCCGCCCGCCACAGGGGCAGTATAGTCCTAATTCGCTGTCCAATAACCAGGGCATCGAGGGTATCCTGATTGGGGCCTACGGAATGCTCGATGGGCAGGGTATCGACGGCCAGGACGCCTGGAACAATGAAGTCCAGAACTGGGTATTTGGCGGCCTTACCTCCGACGATGCGTATAAAGGGACCGACTCGGGCGACCAGCCGGAGCAGTCGTTCCTCGAACGGTACGATTTTCAGGCTACCAACGGACACATCCGTAACAAGTGGCGTGGGCTGTACGAAGGCGTGGCCCGTACCAATAACGTGCTTGATAACCTGGCCGAGGCAAAAGATATCACCGACGCCCGCCGGAAGCAGATCGAAGCCGAAGCCAAGTTTCTGCGGGGGTATTATCACTTCGAGGCCCGCAAGATTTTCCGCTACGTGCCCTACATCGACGAGAAAACGTACGATGTAGCCGACCCAAACTCGACCAAAATACCGAACGACAAAGAGATCTGGCCTAATATCGAAGCTGATTTCCAGGCTGCTGCCGCCGGGCTTCCCGAAACGCAGGCCCAACCCGGCCGCCCTACCAAGTGGGCCGCGCTGGCGCATCTCGGCAAAACGTACATGTTTCAGGGGTTTGATGTAGCCACCGGTGCGCCGAATGCGGCAAAACTACAGGCTGCTAAAACGGTACTCGATCAGATCGTAAACAGTGGCAAGTTTAGCCTGATGAGCAACTTCTCTCAGAATTTCGATTCGGATACGCGTAATAATGCCGAGTCGATCTTCGAGGTGCAGTATGCCAAATCGGCATCTGACGATGGAGCGGCCACGGCGGGTATGGGTCTGGCCCACCCCTACGCATCGCCCTGGGGCTGCTGTGGTTTCTACCAGCCATCGCAGAACCTGGTGAACGCCTACAAAACCGACGCTACGGGCTTGCCGTTGCTCGATACGTTCAACGATGTCGACGTGAAAAACGACCAGGGTGTTGCGCTGGAAGCCGCTTACACGCCTTACACGGGTACGCTGGACCCTCGTCTGGACTGGACGGTTGGTCGCCGGGGTATTCTGTACAAGGATTTCAAGATCCACAACAGCGACTTTATCCGGGATCAGACCTATGCCGGGCCTTACTCGCCCAAGAAGCACGTGGCGTCTAAGAAAAATACCCTGCTGGGTGTCGGCTGGCAGAACCTGACGGCCAACAACTACCGGCTGATCCGGTACGCCAGCGTATTGCTGTGGCTGGCCGAAGCGGAGGTCGAAGTAGGGAGCCTGAGCCGTGCCCGTGAACTGGTCAATCTGGTTCGGAAGCGGGCGGCCAACCCCGCCGACTTTGTCCGGAAGGCGCTCCCCGGCGATACCCGCGATGCGTATACCGAACTGAATGAGCCTGCTGCCAACTATGTTATTGCTGAATACGGAGCGGCCTCGCCTGTTTTCGCGACCAAAGAAGCGGCCCGGAAAGCAGTTCGGTTCGAAACCCGGCTGGAGTTTGCCATGGAAGGTCACCGTTTCTTCGATCTGGTTCGCTGGGGTATTGCCGACCAAACGTTGAGCGCGTACCTGATTAAGGAGGGGGAAAAGCGCACGTACCTGAAAACCGGGCGCTTCACCAAAGGGAAGAACGAGTATTTCCCCGTCCCACAGCAGGCTATTGATAATGCGTTCAAAAGTGGAGCGCCCACGCTGATCCAGAATCCAGCGTATAAATAGGTGGTAGAGGGAGGAGGGAGGAGAGGGAGGAAGGAGGAAGGAAGGGGAAGAAGCCTTTCCATCCTCCTTCCTCCCTTTCCTCCCTTTCCTCCCTTTCCTCCCTTTCCTCCTTTCTCCTTCCCCCCTTTCCTCCCTTCCTAAAAACAACCCCTCTGCTTTTTAGGTTATAATCCCTAAAAACCACTTAACGTTATGGCAACGACATCACCATTCGATCCAGATAAAGTGGATCCTGAGTTCTATTCCCAGGACCCTAACCAGCACGGCGATTCAGACTACGGTCGCGAGTCGGAAGGCGTTGGTACCAATGCCTACAAAGACTCGACCTCGGGAATGGACATGGAGACCGAGAACCGGAACATGACCGCCGAAAGTCGGGAAGACAATAAGAACGTCGGTAAACCTGATCTACCCGTGGGAGAAAAGTATGGCACCACTCAGGCGTGGGATGTCGATGCTGACGCGGTCAATGATTCTGGCCAGCCAAAGGGGCATATGATGAGCGACGAAGCGGCTAAAAAGTTGGACGAAGTAGCTGAAAACCCATCAGACGATGCCCTTTTCCACCGGGGCGATGCGACATACCTCGAAGATGGGGACAACCCCGGCGAAGGCTATGACCCGCACAATAAAGGGTATGACGGTAAAGATAAAACGGATTCCCAATAGGGGCTTTCCGGTAGTTGCTCGACGACCTGTAGTTGTTGACTGACTAACGTATACGAATCAGATCAGCGACCGGGGCAGACGTCCCGGTCGCTTTTTTTATTGGCTGGGCCGACGGGCTGTCCGTCTTTGTTTCGTAAACTTGTCCCATCGGGATACCCCGATTCAGTTGATCCGCGGCTTGCTAACCGCCTTATGTGACTTTACCTTGCTTATCGAAACCCGTGCCTACGCCCGGGCGGGCCTGCTTGGAAACCCGTCTGATGGCTTTTTTGGCAAAACAATTGCCATTACCGTCCGTAATTTCGGCGCGTCCGTTACCTTGTATCCGTCGCCCGAATTACACGTTGAACCTCAGCCGCAGGATACCAACGTGTTCAGAAGCCTGCATCACCTGCGCGACGCTGTTAGTACCCTGGGTTATCATGGTGGAGTGCCGCTGCTGAAAGCCGCCATCAAGAAATTTGCCGAGTACTGCGAAGCTGAACATATCCGCTTGCCCAACCAGAATTTTTCCATCCGCTATAGCACATCGATTCCCCGGCAGGTGGGTTTATCGGGCTCCAGTGCCATTATCGTGGCTACGTTTCGGGCATTGATGCAGTTTTACAACGTGGAGATTCCCTTACCGGTGCTACCCAATCTGGTGCTGGCGACAGAATCGGAGGAACTGGGGATTACGGCTGGCCTGCAGGACCGGGTTATCCAGTGCTATGAAGGTTGCGTTTACATGGATTTTGACCGGGCTACGATGGAGCAGCAGGGGTATGGCCAGTATGAGCCCCTCGATCCGCGTCTGCTGCCCAAACTGTATATTGCCTATAACACCGACCTTGGCAAACAGTCGGGGCGGGTCCATAACGACGTCCGGGCGCGCTGGCTCAAAGGCGAAGAACTGGTGGTGGAAACCATGAATGCCATTGCCGATGTAGCCCGGGAAGGGAATGAAGCTGTGCGCCGGCAGGATACCGACGCGCTGAATGAGCTTGTGAACCGGAATTTTGATCTGCGCGCCCGTATCTACGCCATCAGCGATAGAAACCGAAGCCTGATCGATACGGCACGGGCCTGCGGAGCATCGGCCTCGTTCACCGGATCGGGTGGTTCCATTATCGGCCTTTACCGCGATGATGCCATGCTGAACCGCCTGTTTGTTGGACTCAAGAAAATAAACGCCCGTGTTATAAAACCATATATTGTTTGAAGGGGAGGAAGGAGGAGAGGGAGTAAAGGAGTAAAGGAGTAAGGAGAAAAGGCATAATTCCGCTGATCCCTCTCCTCCCTTTAATCCCCTTCCTCCCTCTCATCCCTCCTCCTTTCCTCCCTCCTCCCTTTCCTCCCTCTTTCCCCCCTAGCTATGATTAAGAAAGCTGTTATCCCCGCTGCCGGTCTGGGAACCCGGTTTTTGCCCGCTACCAAGGCCCAACCTAAAGAAATGCTTCCCATTATCGACCGACCCACCATCCAGTATGTGGTGCAGGAAGCCGTCGATTCGGGTATCGAAGATATCCTGATCATTACCGGAAAAGGAAAGCGGGCGATCGAAGACCATTTTGACCGCAACTTCGAACTGGAAACGCGGCTCGAAGAGAAAGAAGATCAACTCCTGCTGGATGAGATGCGCCGACTGTCTGACATGGCCAATCTGCACTATGTTCGTCAACGCGAGCTGAACGGGCTTGGCGATGCCATCCGGTATGCCCGGCATCATGTTGGTAACGAGCCGTTTGCGGTGTTGCTGGGCGATACGATCATGGACTCGGTTATTCCCGTAACCCAGCAGCTCATCGACACTTACGCCCAATATGGCTGCTCGGTCATTGCCGTAGAAGAGGTTCCGCACGACAAAGTGAACCGGTATGGCATCGTAGGCGGGCGGTCCATTGGCGACCGTATCCTCGAACTGGACACGCTCGTGGAGAAGCCCGCGCTCATCGATGCACCGTCCAACCTGGCCATCGCGGGCCGCTACATCCTGACGCCCGATATTTTCGATATGCTGGAGCAGACCCCGGTGGGTAAAAACAACGAAATTCAATTGACCGACGCCATGCTGCTGTTGCTCAAACGCGAGAATCTGTATGCCCACCGTATCGAAGGAAAACGTCACGATATTGGTAACAAGCTCGATTTTCTGAAGACAACCGTCGAGTTTGCGTTGAAGCGTTCTGAGTTTGCGGCCCCGTTCCGGGCCTTTCTGGAAGAGATTCTTAGCCAGAAGTGAGGTATGTTTGTTTCCGTTTCGCCTTTACCTTACTGGAAGTACGTTTAACCGGCCTTTCCTTATTCTTCACGATAACTACAGTACGCACAACTTTAACATTCTCAACCATGAACTATCTGCGTGTATCGGCTGCGGCCCTCCTGGCCCTCGCCCTTATTGCCCCCAATACCAACGCTGCCGAAGCTAAACCGAACCCGGTCAAGTCAGGCGAGCCCGCTGCCAGGAAAGGCAAATGGGAAACGCTATTCGATGGGAAAACCCTCACCGGCTGGCATATTTACCTCAAACCTGGTCAGCCTGTTACGGAGAAATGGGTCGTTGACGACAATGCCATTCACCTGACCCAGGGTGGCATAGGCGATCTGGTAACCGATAAAGAATACGGCGATTTCGAGCTGGAGATCGAATGGAAAATTGCCGAAGGGGGTAACAGCGGTATTATTTTTCACGTAAACGAAGACCCGAAATTCAAAGCTACTTACCAGACTGGTCCCGAGATGCAGGTGCTCGACAACGAGCGTCATCCGGATGCCAAGCAGGGACGTGATGGCAACCGTACGGCTGGATCGCTCTACGATCTGCAAAAACCGGTTACCCCGATGGCCGCGAAACCCGCCGGTGAATGGAATAAGGCCCGCCTGGTGATCAGCAAAGGCAAAGCCGAACAGTACCTGAACGGAAAGAAAACAGCCGAGTACCAAACCAGCGGTCCTGAGTGGGACAAGATGGTGGCCGAAAGTAAATTCAAAGGATGGGAAGGCTTTGGTAAATACAGTGCTGGCCATCTGGCCTTGCAGGACCACGGCAACAAGGTCTGGTTCCGTAATATCCGGATTCGCGAATTGTAACGGTAGAGACGCAACCTTTTGCGTCTTTGTAGCTAATCCTTCCCGTTTCCTGGCCGGATGGTTTTTACGGATGCTCAGGAGACGTAACTGATTATACTGAAGACGCATAATAGAGACACAATTCCTATGAACCCTTCCCGCCGAACGGCCCTTAAAACCCTGACTGGTAGCGCACTGACTCTGTCGCTGACCGGCACTTTCGCTACTGCTATGACCCCAACCGAAACGGCGGCCCCACTCCTGAAAGGCCGCATCAACCACTCGGTATGCCGGTGGTGTTACAGTAAAATTCCACTGGACGATCTTTGCAAAGCCGCGAAGGAAATGGGTATAAAATCCATTGACCTGACTGGTCCGGACGAGTGGCCAACGCTGAAGAAATATGGTCTGACATCGGCGCTGCCACAAGGTGCCGGTAAAGGAATCAATGATGGGTTTAACGACCCCAAGTTTCACGATGAGCTGGTGGCCAGTTACGAGGCCATCTTCCCAAAGCTGAAAGAAGCCGGAATGACTACCGTGATCTGTTTTTCGGGAAATCGCCGGGGTATGAGCGACGAGCAGGGGGCTGCCAACTGTGCCGTGGGTCTGAAACGCCTGATGCCCAGCGCCGAGAAGTACGGTATTACCATGATCATGGAATTGCTGAACAGCAAGGTAGATCATAAAGATTACATGTGCGATCATACGGCCTGGGGTGCCGATCTCTGTAAGCGCGTCGGCTCGAACAACTTCAAGCTGTTGTACGATATTTACCACATGCAGATCATGGAGGGCGACATTATCCGCACCATCCGCCAGTACCAGCAATACATCGGTCACTACCACACGGGCGGCAATCCGGGGCGTAATGAACTCGACGAGACGCAGGAGATCTATTATCCGGCGGTCATGAAAGCGATTGTCGATACCGGTTTCAAGGGATATGTAGCGCAGGAGTTTATTCCCAAGCGTGATCCACTGACGAGTTTGAAAGAAGCGGTGCTACTCTGCGACGTGTAGTAGAACGGATCATAACAGATACAGGAAGGGCAGGCCATAACGGTCTGCCTTTTTTTGTGGCTGGTAGCCAGCCAAGCGATCACCCGGAGGTTTGAACTGGCTAATAAGGCCATGCCCCTTTGCTAAAAGAGACTGTAAAAAAGCATCTCTGCAAAAACATACCGATAAGTAAAAACACATAGATAAGTCAACCGTATACCTATATACGATAGTATCTTTCTTATAAAATACTAGAATTTATCAATAAAATGGCTTATTTCTAACAGAATATCTACACATATGAAAAAGAACTATGTACTCTCAAGACAGCTTATCGGGCTGGTAATTTTCTGGACAGGGCTTGTAATCCACCCTGCCGGGGGGCAGTCCATACCAGACGCGCAGTGGGCCCGGGTTGGCCGAACGCTGGCCATAACTACCGATGGCAACATTGCAACGGGCGATGGACTGCAAGTGGTTAAATATGACCTGGACGGCGATAAACTCCGCTCAAGTGGATTAATTGGCGGTACGTCGTACATAGGAGGGAAAATTCCGGGATGCCCCTCCTGCTTACCGAATGTGGGTGGGTATTCAGCGGTGACCAGCATACTATTCACTAATCCTACGTCGAATGGCGGCATATTGTTGATTGGACGGGAATACGGAACAGGGTACAGTATCCTCGCCCGCCTAAATGCTAATTTAGGTTCGGAAGGTGCCGGGCAAGGGGTAGCCTACGCGCTGGGTACGCCCGACGCGGGAGTTCTGACCCTTACCAGCGGTATTGAGTACAATGACACGAAGATAAAGACGTTCATTAGGCGCAATGGCCCGCAAGCCTCATGGTCTCGATCGGTAGCTTTCCCGGCTCCCTATCCCGCCACGCCCGACAACAGCGCGACAATAGGCAATGTGGCTATCAATACACCCGACGGCGGGTATCTGGTGGCCGGGTATTTCAACTCCGTCGGCGACTATGTGCCAGGTGGGGGCTGGGTAGCCAAGCTAAACGGCAATGGGGATGTCATGTGGCAGAGACTGCTAAACGGTCTACCCTTAACCATGAATATAAATGGCCCTTTGCCGGGCTCGATTACTGCCCTGAAGTCGGTCACCGATGTGCTCGTGTCGGCCGATGGTACCGGTTATGCGCTGGTTGGTGCCGGGGTAGTACCCGCCAAATATCCCGGCGCACCAAATACGGCTATCGTTGAACTGAACGCGGATGGTAGTTTCAGACGGGCGCGGGTCATCGACAATACCTTCACCGATGCCTACATCACGGTGTATTCAGGTGCTGGCGGAAAGAAGTATTATGCCGTGGGGAACTCCTCGCTACAGAACGGGGTAGACCCCCAAATTCTGCTGGTCGATCCGACGGAGAAGCCACTGAACGAACCCGACTTGCTCAAGGTGGTAGCCCGGCGAACTTTCGAGGGGCCCGGCGATGGACCGCTGGTTAAGATTGGCGTAGCCGGCGATGGTAGTCTGGTGTTTGCCACGGCTAATAATCAATTGGTCAAGCTCGTGCCGGAATCCCAGAATACGGGCGCTTTCCGGTTAACGACACCAACGTATAATTGTCAGACCGGAGCTATTGTCTTCAACACCAGTGGTGGAGATGGCTCGCTGATTACGTATGAGGCACCGGGAATCAGCCGGGCGTCGGCGACCAGTAACACGGGTACGGTGGAGGAGGGCCTGCGGAATGATCCCAAGATTATTCCGATCACGGCCACCCAGAATGGCGTCAGCGTCGTTTATAAGTTCGATCTGAGAGCCCCCTGCAGTAATACGACCGCCCCGCAGCCTCCACTGAGCTACCCTATTCCAAATCTATCCTATAAGGCTGGAGAACCCTTGCTCTTTTCACTGGGGTCTTACTTCTCCGATCCTACCACCGGCATACCCGGTTATAACTCCGATTGGATGATCAGCGCGGAGGGGCTGCCCGATGGGCTGGAGCTACAGGTCCGGTCTTATCCGTACTATACGATTCCAAACATACCGATCGTAGGCACCCCTCGTACGCCGGGAGTCTATACGGTGAATGTTACCGCCAGCACAAGTGGCTACCGCAGCGACCCGCTCCGCGCTACCTTCACCATTACGATCACGCCAAACGGGCAACCTGTTGAGCCGCCAACGCCCCCTGTTACGGGCGGTTCGCTGACGCTGACACAACCTACTTATACCTGTGCGACGGGGGCTATTACCTTCAACACCAGCGGGGGTGATGGGTCACCCATTATTTACATCGCGCCCGGAATCAGCCGTTCGTCGCTTACCAGCAACACGGGTATCGTGGAGCAGGGTCTGCGGAATGACCCCAAACCACTGACCATTACGGCTACCCAGAACGGGATAACCGTCAGTTATACGTTTGACTTTGGGGGGTACTGCGCCAACCCTCAGCCGCCTGTAAACCCACCAACGGGTAACGCACTGGCCTTACTGCCCCCAGCCTACGACTGCGCAACGGGCGCTATCACCTTCCGGACGAGTGGCGGCAACGGGACACCGATCGAGTATGCGGCTGCGGGTATTACGGGCTGGACATCTAATCCGAACCAGTTCGTGGATCAGGATAGCCGCACGGCCAACGATGTGCAGCCGTTCATGCTGATGGCCCGCCAGAATGGCGTAACGGTCACTTACGAATGGAACCTGAAAGCAGCCTGCGGTCGGGCCCGGACGGGGGCTGTTGAACCTGAGGCCGAACTGAGCCTAACGGTGCTGGGCAATCCAACTACCGACCGGGTACGGGTGCGGCTGGGTGGCGTCGACGGTCGGTCGGTGCGGCTGGTACTGAGCGACGCTGGTGGCCGGGTGCTGGAGAACCGGTTTGTGGAAGGGACTGAGGGAAATGGCGAGCAGGTATTTGACCTTCAGCGGTCACTGCCGGGTCTGCTGTTGCTACGGGCTACGACCCCATCACAGACGAAATCAGTTAAAATCCTGAAGCAGTAAATTCCCGGGTCAACCAACAGCGCCCGTACATTAACGTGAATTCGGGATTAGATTTGGCCCGTTAGGGCCTTAACAGCGTAGCGTCGGTAGAAATTTTCAGCGTCTATGTACCTGACGGCACTGCTGAAATCAAATTGTCCTACCGCTCCGGCGGCCTACCAACGCTGCGCTGTAAAGGCCCTAACGGGCCAAAATTAAGGCAGCTTAATCCCGAATTCACGTTACACTAGCTTTCAACGCTGGCGTACGGGCGCTGTTACTCAAACAAGCTTGTAGTTCTTGTACTCGCCGATACGCCAGCCTGTTAGTTTTTCGACAAAAGCCAGCAAACGCAGGCGGGGCGTTTTATAGTTTTTCTGGCGTGTATCGAAGTTGAACGACCAGTTTAACCGGTCTACGCGGGCCTGCATAACGGCCGGGTGAGCGCCGGTGAAAGGCAGGAGCGAGTCGGCCTGATTATAATCGAAATCGGGTGCTTTTTCTGGTTCCGTCACGACTTCTGTGCCATCGTCGTGATAAAACCGGTGCATGCTTTGCAGGCGGGTATGCTGCGTTTTGGGTGGTCTTACCCAACCGTAGTGATAAATATGGGCGTCGATCAGTTTAACGCGCAACTTCTGGTTGTCCCGGCTGCGGAATCCCTGCGCATCTTTGTACGAAACCACATTGCCCGAATTACGAATGATGCGAATTTCGCGCCGGTACCAGCGTCGGGAGTTGCCCACATAGCTGTAGGAACCATAGAAATGTAGGTATTTGAATAGTAGACCATCTACGGTAGGATCAGCGAGGTAGGTTTCCATCGCCTGCCGAACGGCGGGGATAGACTGTTCATGCAGCACCTCGTCGCCCTGGATATAGAAGGCCCAGTCAGCATCCGGCGAGATCGCTGCCAGGGCTTTGTCGGTTTCCTGAGCCAGCACCCGCCCACCCGCCCGGGCTGTCTGATCCCAGGTGGTATGAATAATCCTGATTTTGTCGCTTGGAATAGCCTTAATCAATGCCAGCGTATCATCGTCCGAATCCCCAACGGCCACGACGAACTCGTCGCAGAGCGGCAGGACAGAGGTAATAGCCTCAACGATAGGATAATCGAACTGGACAGCATTACGGATAAAACTAAAGCCGGCAACTTTCATTGGGTAGACTACGCTTGGAAATACGGGCCAAAGGTATCGTTTTGATTTTTCTTACAGTAAAGTTGTCCGGACTGGAGGCCATTTACCCGGCTTTACCGACAGTAAATACCCGTCTGCCTACTTATCCGGGCAACTGACATACATAATCGGGATCAGTACCTGAAATCTGAAGACCTTTGGTTAAAGATCAGTGCGGTAGTACGTGCTTTTCGAACCTTCCTCTCTTTTAACACATCTGTATGATCACCCCTGGTAAGCTAATCCGTTTCCTATGGATTATCTGGTTCGTTACGGCCTGTAGTCAGACCGATACGACACTTGACCCAACAACACAGAACCAGTATCTGGTGGGCAGCACACAGCTGGCCCAGCTGACAAAAGAACAGACACTGGCCCAACTCAAGCAGGACGCTACGTTATTCGGGGGTGTTTCGCCCGATCTATTTGTACAGAACGGGTGTACCGTGTACCGGCTTACCTACCGGACCAAGAACGTAGATGGCAGCGATATAACTGCGTCGGGTGCGCTGCTGGTGCCAACAAAAACGGGTCCATTATCCCTTATCAGCATTCAGCACGGTACTATTTTCGATGAGACCCTGGCACCGTCCTATTACGCGCCAGGTACCGAAGCCTACACCATGGGAACGCTGGGCGCAGCACTAGGCTACCTCATTGCGTATCCCGATTATATTGGTTACGGCGAAAGCAAACAGGTGCTGCATCCCTACGAACACCGGAAAACGCTGGCTTCGTCCAGCTACGACATGTTACTGGCCGTTCGGGAGTTTTGCCAGCAGAAATCCATCGGCTGGAACAACAACCTGTACCTGTCGGGCTATTCCCAGGGCGGGGGCGCCACGATGGGTCTGCAACAGAAAATTGAAAGTGAAAGCCCCATGGCGTTTGCTTTGAAAGGGGTTAGCTGCGGAGCAGGTGCTTATGACAAAACCAGTTTCTCGAAGTTTTTGCTGGGTAATCCCTCGTCGGGTCTTCCTGTTGCCAACAGCCAGTATATCTGGGTCATGCAAACCTATAATCGAATTTACGGCTTCAACCGGCCCCTGTCGTTTTACCTGAAAGAACCTTATGCCACCCAGGTGCAAAGCCAGGGAACGGCGGCTACGATCAACGTCAGCCTGCACCTGGCCCTCACCGACACCTTTCGTGCCGGTATCCTGAATGGCACCGATACCGAATACCTGAACGCCCTGAAAGAAAACGATATCTATAATTTTGTACCTAAAACGCCCACCTTGCTCATTCACGGTACAGACGATAAACAGGTGTACTTCCTGAATAGTCAGAATGCCTTCGATGCGATGAAGAAACAAGGCGCTCTGTCCGTACAACTGGTGCCGTTGCCGGGAAAGGCTCATGATACCAGCATCCCCGATTACCTTGTTAAAACCCTACAGTTCTTCTCGACCTTGCAGTAGCTTTCACTGCCGGATCAGCTTTCGGCTTACCGATGTAGTTTCGGTCTTCAGTAAGACATAGTAAATGCCGGGTGTAGCAGGCAGATTAGGAATGATTCGCTGGTGTTTGCCGGCGGGCTGGCCCGGTAACGCCAGACTTTGCAATAGCCTGCCCGTAGCGTCGGTGATGTTCAGGTGTAGGTCGGCACCCTGCGTAAGCTGGTAGCGTACGGCCACGTCGCCCGCCGACGGATTGGGACTGACAACCAGTTCGAACGAGTCGATGGGTTCACTGGCCAGCACTGGCGCGCCAAAAGGTAACACCGCGGTATCCATCCATTCAAGCCGGTTTTTAATCCACGCTTTCAGGTACGTAACTTCGTCCTGGTAGGTTTTACCAACGTAACTGTTGGGCCACACATACTGGCCCAGCACCGGCCACCGCTGGAAGTTGCGTATTCGGGCTTCGGTCAATACGCTGGCTACCGAATCGATGTGTGCCTGAATGCGCTCGGTTTTCAGCACCGTCTGACGCAGAGACTGGTACTTGACCCGTACTTTACTGGCGAAGGCCCGGTCCGTCAGTAAGCGGTCCCACCAGAACGGTGTCTGGAACCCATCGGTAGGGCAGATACGCGGAAAATCGAAGGCCCAGCCCAGGAAGGTGTTAGCCGAACAGTAATCGGCGTTACCATAGGCAAGGTTATAGTCCCAGATTGGACCGATGGTGATCTTGCCGGCCGCGCCCTTCGAATCACGATCTTTGTAAAAAAACGTGCTGAGCCGATACCCGTCCACATTCTTACATACTTCGGTCATCAGCATGTAATCCACGAAGGAGTCGTCGTTGATGTAGTTGCGGTAACCGGTCAGGGAATCCTCGAACGCTGCTCCGCTGAGGGCTTTTTCAAAGTCGGTGATGTATTTTCTGGCATACTGAAATTGTTCTTCGGCAAGATCCTCCGGTTTAGGGCGGTCAATCTGAATGGGAATGGCCTGACCCCGCGTTCCCCGGTAGGGCGAGTCCCAGCTACGCGAAAGTGATCCTTCGGTTTTATCGATCTTGAAAATATAGCCGCCCGTCAGCGCATCCCCCGTAATATCGGTCTTCTTGATGCTGGTGATATTCACGCGATTTTTGTTTCGCTTTATTTTCTCGAACAGGATATAAATGCCGGCATAACTTCCATTGAGAACTACTTCGCAGTAGCGATAGCGGGGGGTGTAGTACGGGCTCATCGCCCGGTTCAGGTCGTAGGTCAGTGTTTCCCGGATGAGGGTTTTGTCATTATAGGTTGCGTTCAGGACCCAGTCTGATTCGGCTGGCATACCCAGAACCGATGCGTTGACCGAGCTGATGCCCAGCGAATCGCGCAGTTCGAATCCATATGATTTCTTTGGGAAAAGCGCCTGTGACGAAGCACCCCGAATTTCAATGCCAATGGTGCTGGTTAGTGCGGGCCGGTCGGTGGCGGTGTTGCGTTTACCGGAACCGTTATCGATGATGTGCAGGGTAGCCGTAACTTTAGGCTCATTGACAATCGTTCGCCCGTCGGTATCGATCACGACAATGGGTAGATCGGAAGATAGCACTGCCTGTGCATAAGCGCCCATCGATGACCCGCTGAGGGAAAACAGTAACCACAGACAATAGCGTCGCATACGAAGAAAAAGTTAGGATCTATAAAAATAGGGCTAAATTTTTGTACATTAGAAGGGAGCATAACACGGGAATCGATTTTGTTGATTTTGTATACTCATAGGTCAATACGCGGCAGCTCATGGAAGATCGCTTCGTTGAAAAAGCTACCGAAGCCATCGCCGACAAGTACCGGCTGTCGATTCTGATAGAGCTCTCCCGAAAAGGAACGCTGACCTGCACCGATATTCAGGAATTGACGGGTCTTTCGCAGCCAGGCGTGTCTCATCCTGTGAAACTCCTGACCGAAAGCGAATTGGTCACTCGGTGAATATGCACCAGGGCGGTGAAGTTATCGCGTCGTTGGCAGCGGCCGCTGCCGGTCAGATCTACAGCGATACCGACGGGATCCCGGACCACCCAACGCCCCGTGCGCTGACAACGGAAGAAGTGAAAACCACCATTCAGGAATTTATTGCGGCAACTAAAAAGCCATCGACGCGGGCTTTGACGGTGTCGAGCTGCACAGCGCGAACGGCTACCTGATCGAGCAGTTTATCAGCCCCGATTCAAGCAAGCGTACCGACGAATACGGTGGTAGCGTACGGCCTTGAAGTCGTAGGGGTCGTAGAAGTCGTAAGTCGTAGAAGTCGTAAGTTGTAGGGGTCGTAGAAGTCGTAAAAGTCAAAAGTGGCTGTCGCAAGAGCAATACTCAAGCGTCAGCCACTTTTGACTTTTACGACTTCTATGACTTTTGACTTCTACGACTTTTTACACCAGCACCGTTTTCAGGATCTGGTCCAGGATCAGGCGGCCATCCATATTGCCCAGGGCAGGGTCGGCGGCCCGTTCGGGGTGGGGCATCATACCAAAGACGTTCTTGCCTTTGTTGGTGATACCCGCAATGTTTTCAAGGCTACCGTTGGGGTTGGCCGCATCGGTGATGGCACCGGTTTCGTCGCAGTAGCGAAACAGCACCTGCCCGTTATCATTGAGCGATTTGAGCGTATCGGCGTCGGCAAAGAAACGGCCTTCGCCGTGGGCCATCGGAATTTTATAGGCCGGGCGATCCAGACCCGCCGTCAGCAAGGCATCGGGCGACTGGGGCGACAGGTAAATGTTTTTGCAGATGTACTGCTGGTTCGCATTCCGCAGCAACACGCCCGGTACAAGCCGTGCTTCGGCCAGCACCTGAAACCCGTTGCAGATACCCATCAGGTAGCCGCCCCGGTTGGCATGGGCAATAACTTCGTTC
Source organism: Spirosoma utsteinense (assembly GCF_014282275.1). Lineage (GTDB taxonomy): Bacteria > Bacteroidota > Bacteroidia > Cytophagales > Spirosomataceae > Spirosoma > Spirosoma utsteinense. The sequence goes on along the minus strand of NZ_VFIA01000032.1, from coordinate 37,256 downwards.
ATGATAGGCGAAAAGCGCGCTACAGACCCTGTGCGCAGGTAGTCACCATACGAAAAGCCACCAGGCAGGATAATGAAATCACATCCCTGCAGGTCGTGGTCTTTATGCCAGAGTTTAACAACTTCCTGGTCCATCAATTCCAGCGCGTCAACTGCGTCCTGATCGCAGTTAGAGCCGGGGAATACTACAACGCCAAATTTCATGGGCGAACGATTGAATTAGTGAAAGAGCAGCAGGGACTGAACTGGGAGTCCCTTATTCCTCGTGAACAAAGGTACAAAGTTTATTTGACCTCTACCGACTGACCGGCCATGGATGCCTTACCGCGTTCAAACGTCAGGTCGATCCGGCCGAGATTAATGCCGGCAAAACCTACCTGATTAATCCAGATCGGCTGGCCGTCGGCGTTGTTGACCGTGACCGGCGCATCCAGAAACGTGTGGGTATGGCCGCCAATAATTCCGTCGATATTCCGGGTCCTGGCCGCCAGTACGTTATCTGATACGGTTGGTCCATCGTACTTATAACCGAGGTGCGACAGACAGATAACATAATCGCACTTCTGTTCGGTTCGGAGCCGGGTGGCCATATCGTTACCAATGTCGATGGGGTCGAGGTATTTGGTTTCTTTATAGGCATCCTTCGGGATCAGCCCTTCCGGTTTAATGCCCAGCCCGAACACACCCACTTTGATACCGTCTTTCGTGAACACCTTGTAGGGCTTGGTTTTTCCGTCGAGCACGGTGTTCCTGAAATCGTAGTTGGCAATGAGCAGGGGAAACGTCGCCTTGCCGAACTGCGTAACCATGTTGTCGATGCCGCCGTCGAAATCGTGGTTTCCAATTGTCCCGGCATCGTAGCCGAGCTGGTTCATGGCCAGTATTTCGGGCTCACCCTTGTAAACGTTGAAATAGGGTGTTCCCTGAAAAATATCGCCCGCATCGAGCAACAGCACATTTTCCTGCTCCTGCCGGATCTGCTGGATCAGCGTGGCCCGGCGGGCTACACCCCCGCGCCCGGCGTTCCGGCTTCCGTCCATCGGGAAGGGGTCCAGTCGGCTGTGAACGTCGTTCGTATGCAGGATCGTCAGCATCGTCGTTTTGGGCCTGGCGCTACCAGCCATGATGTCGGGCGCTACGGAGCCGACAACAGCGGCCGTGCCCAGCAATTTAAGAAACTGACGTCTAGTTGAGGCTGATGCGTCCATCGGAAGTTGGCGTAAGAGGTTGACCGGTTTTGCCCTGCTGCCGGAAATAGTCGATCAGGGCATCACGCATGAGATAATTAAGGGTTTCACGCTTGATGGCGTTCTTTAGGAAATTGGCGTTGTCGCCCCCGTCGGCGATATAATCGCTCGTCACCACCGTGTAGGTTTCGCTTGGCTGGAGCGTCCGGCCATTGGTAAACGTTACCGACTGGGCTTTGCCATTCTGAAGTTTGGCCCGCATACCGCCTACCACGAGTTTGTTGCCACTGGAAAAATGATCGAGCAATTGCTGGAGCATGTCGCCGGTGAGGGTCAGCACGACCAGTTGATTGTCGAACGGCATCACTTCGAAGACCGAGCCGGTGGTGATGTTACCTTCCGGCAAGTTGTTGCGGATACCGCCGAAGTTCAGGTGCGAGCAGTCGATGGGTTTGCCGTAGCGCTGAATTGACTGTTGGAGCAGGGCGTCGGTCAGGATATCATTGAGCGGGCCGTCGGGCTGGCCTTTTTCGATACGTCCGGTGGAATGGGTCAGCACCTCGTTCATCGTTTTTTCCAGACCCTGCCGGTAGGGGGTCAGGAAACGGGCGACGCTGGCATTGGCCGGGGCCGTTACCGAATCGACACCAATCCGGCTGGCGGTCCGGTTCGTGAGGTGATAGCCGGGGCTACAGGAAGCCAGGCCAGCCAGTGCCAGCCATAGAATGAGCTTTTTCATAATAGCCTGCAAGTTCGTAAACTCTGCGCAATGTCGCTATAGGCGATTGGGAGTGAATGGATACAGGATGGAAATCGATGCCATTAGCCCTGGTGCCGGTATTCGTTTCCATTAGCTTTCAATTCGCCAGGTGGGTAACTTTAATATATTTATAATAGACTTATCCTGTGGGGTAATAGTTCTATGCTCATAACGCCGGTGTAGGTACGGAGCCGGTAATAATCGATGAGTCCTGTAGCGAGTTATAGGACTCATCGATTAGCCTGCAACCTTTTAAATCTGCCTTGTTTTATGGCTTTATTATCGTTCCTGGATCGGGAGAATACCGTTGCCGGACCCGGCTACAGCCGCTGGCTGTTCCCTCCGGCCGCGCTGGCCGTTCACATGTGCATTGGGCAGGCGTATGGCCTGAGCGTTTTTAATATACCGTTGTCGCGGCTTATCGGCATTACAGAGTCGGCTCCCGGCGACTGGTCGCTGACGGCTACGGTGCAGGTGTTTAACTTCGCCTTCTTCTTTCTGGGCGTGTCGGCGGCTCTGTTTGGCAAGTGGGTCGAACGCAGCGGCCCTCGCAAGACCATGCTGGCCTCGGCGCTGTTCTTTACCAGCGGTTTCCTGGTCTCGGCCCTGGGTATACGGCTGCACAGTCTGCCAGTGTTCATTGGTGGTTATGGCGTGCTGGGTGGCATTGGTCTTGGACTAGGCTATATCTCGCCCGTTTCAACCCTGATGAAGTGGTTTCCCGACCGGCCTGGTATGGCTACGGGCTTGGCTATAATGGGCTTTGGCGGAGGTGCCATGATTGGCTCGCCACTGGCCGTAGCGCTGATGAAGCACTACCAGACGCCCACGTCAACGGGGGTTTGGGAAACATTTGCTACCATGGGCGTTATCTATTTCTGCTTCATGCTGTTTGGGGTAATCGTTGCCCGGGTGCCGGCTGCCGACTGGAAACCGGCAGGCTGGACGCCAACGACCGATCCATCGAACAAGATGATCACAACGGCCAGCGTAACGGCCGATACGGCCATCAAGACTCCGCAGTTCTGGCTGCTCTGGGCTATCCTGTGTCTGAACGTAACGGCTGGTATCGGCGTGTTGTCGCAGGCATCGCCTATGATTCAGGAGGTGTTTTCTACAGGGCGGCTGGGTCTGGGGCGTGGTATCACGGCCGAAGCCGCAGCCGGATTTGTGGGGTTGCTCAGTTTATTCAACCTGATCGGCCGCTTCTTCTGGTCATCGCTCTCCGACCGAACGGGTCGCAAGCGTATTTACATGATCTACCTGGGGTTGGGGGCGTTGCTCTACACGCTGATTCCAACGGCGGGTAGTGCGGGTAGCCCGGCTCTGTTTGTGGCTATTTTCTGTGTGATCCTGTCCATGTACGGTGCGGGCTTTTCCACCATTCCGGCTTATCTGCGCGACATGTTCGGCACGTTACAGGTTGGAGCCATCCACGGACGGCTGCTGACTGCCTGGAGCACGGCCGCTATCGTGGGCCCTAATCTTGTCGCGTTCCTGCGTGAATATTATATTGGCCGGGGTAAACTGGCGGGGCTGACCGAAAGTGTTGCCAAGGCTGATGCCTACAATACGACCATGTACATTATGGCGTCGCTGCTGGTGATTGGCTTCATCTGTAATCTATTGGTGAAGCCTGTAGCGGACCGCTATCAGGTTAAAGACGAACCGAAACCTGTCACTGTTTGATCGATCTTATTGCATGAACAAGCCATCTCAATCCTCGCCCATGCGCATTGCTCTCGCCTGGCTGGTCGTCAGTATTCCGCTGCTCTGGGGCGTATCACAAACTCTGCTGAAAGCTCTTGCGCTATTTAAATAGGTAGACACTACCGGATGGGTGGCAGATATCAGCCCAACAGCTAAACCAATACCCGAACAAGGGGTTAAAGGGATATTACACAACTACCCGACAAACTCCTCAAACTGAATATATCATGGAAAAGACGCCCAATTTCGATGAAAATAAGCCCGTCATTCCCGCTGACCAGGCCGCAACCGGCCCGAAAAGTGGCGAACGTCCCGATCAGGGTGCCTTACCAACAAACGATCATTATGATCCGCAGGGCAAACCTGATGCCGATAAACGAGTCTTCCCGGCCCCCGATAATGTGAGTGCAAAAAACAAAAACCCGATTCTGGCCCAGCCGCCCGAAGAGTTTACCGGCCTTACCTTAGGCAAACCCGCTACGGTGGCCGCCGGGGTAACGGCCGTGTTGAAATCCATGGAGTTTTCGTGGGGTGAAGCCGGTGTTGGGCGAGGTACACATGCACTGCTGAAACTGAACCAGAAGGACGGCTTCGACTGCTCGTCCTGCGCCTGGCCCGATCCTGATGACCACCGTTCCGTCGCTGAATTCTGCGAGAACGGAGCGAAAGCCACCGCGTCCGATGCCGATACGCGCCGGGCTGACCCTGATTTCTTCGCTAAACATAGTCTGGTTGCGCTGTCGCACATGACCGACCGTGACCTTAACAACGCCGGTCGGCTAACCCATCCGATGGTGCTGCGTCCCGGCGACACCCACTACCGTCAAATCTCGTGGCCCGACGCGTTTCAACTTGTGGCCGATGAACTGAACGCGCTGAAGTCGCCCGACGAAGCCCTGTTTTATACGTCGGGGAAAGTGCCCAACGAGCCTGCTTTCCTCTATCAGTTGTTCGTCAGGCAGTTTGGTACCAACAATTTGCCCGACTGCTCGAACATGTGTCACGAGAGTTCGGGATCGGCCCTTAGTCCGACGCTGGGCCTGGGTAAGGGCTCGGTCACACTCAACGATATTCACGATGCGGAGGTGATCATCATCATGGGGCAAAATCCTGGTACCAACCACCCACGGATGCTGTCGGCGTTGCAGATTGCCAAGCGGAAGGGCGCAAAAATTATTGCGGTGAACCCATTGCATGAAGCAGGACTGAGCTATTTCAAGAATCCGCAGGATTACATGAATCCGATCAAGGCGCTCGGGACGTTGTTCGGCAATGGTACGCCCATTAGCGATCTGTATCTACAGGTCAATATAAACGGCGACATGGCCGTGCTGCGGGGCATCATGAAGCACCTGCTGGCGGCCGAAGAAGCCGCGCCGGGAACGGTCGTCGACCATGACTTTATCAAGGAATACACGACGACCTACGATGAATTTGTCGAAACCATGCGTAATACATCGTGGGACGACATCGAAGCGATGAGCGGCCTGACGCGGGCCCAGCTTAAAGAAGCCGCCGACATAATCGGGCCGAAGCAGAAAATCATTACCTGCTGGGCCATGGGCCTGACGCAGCAGAAGAACGGGGTCATGAGCATTCAGGAAATCGTGAACCTGCACCTGCTGAAAGGCGCTATTGGCAAACCTGGTGCGGGTACCTGCCCGGTACGCGGCCACTCCAACGTGCAGGGCGACCGGACAATGGGCATCTGGGAGCGCCCTCACGACGAATTTCTGGATGCTCTTAAGAAGGAATTTAACTTCGAGCCGCCCCGTGAACATGGCTGGGATACCGTCGAAGCGATCAAGGCTATGTACGAGGGTAAAACGGGCGTCTTTATCAGCCTGGGCGGCAACTTCCTGTCCGCTTCGCCCGATACCGAGTTTGTTGCCGAAGCACTTCGGAAGCAGAGCCTGACGGCCTTCATCAGTACGAAGCTTAACCGGGGTCACCTCGTTACGGGCCGTACATCGCTGATTCTTCCCTGCTTCACTCACCTCGATATTGACATGCAGAAATTGGGGCATCAGTTTACGTCCTGCGAAAATTCGATGGGCGTGGTCAGCATGAACAAGGGCATACTGCGGCCGCTGGAAGGGGAGATGCTCAGTGAGGTAGCGATCATCTCGGGCATTGCCATCTCGACACTTGGCGACAGAACCACTGCCGATTGGGTAGGGTTCACCGAAAATTACGACACCATCCGTGATGCTATTGACCGGGTTATTCCCGGCTTCGAGAAGTTTAACGAGAAGATTCGCCAGCCGGGCGGTTTCTACCTGCCGAACGGTCCCCGTGAACGTAACTTCACCACCGAAAACGGGAAGGCTAACTTCACCGTAACGGATATGGTCATGCACGACATTGCGCCTGACCAGCTGGTGCTGATGACGATCCGGAGTCACGACCAGTTCAACACCACGATTTATGATTATAACGACCGCTACCGGGGCGTTTATAACGAACGGCGGGTCATCTTTATGAACGCCAAGGACATGGCCGATCGCGGTATTCAGGATCGGCAGTTGGTCAATATTACCAGCCATTTTGAAGGGCAAACGCGAAAACTGGAGAAGTTCATTGCTATTCCGTATAACATTCCTCTGGGCAACACGGCGGCTTATTATCCCGAAGCGAATCCGCTTGTTCCGGTCGCGAGTGTGGCTTACATCAGTAATACCCCGACCTCTAAGTTCGTGGTCATAACAGTGGAGCCCGTTACCGAACTGGTAGCAACGGGGCATGGTATTGGTGAGCACGTAGCCGTGACGGCTTAGTCGCTTTTAACTCGTGATGTACTAATAGATAGTATTCAGGCGGTAGCGTCTACGCGGAGCGATGTCGGGGCGTAGGAGGAACAGGGACGGTTACATGAGGTTGCCCGGCAAAACAATGGTGGTCCGCTCGGGTCTATAATTCACGCGTCGGGGGCGTCCAAAGCCGCCAACGCTGATTTGTAGGTTGAGTAGCCCACCCGACAGAGATTTGGGTGCCAGAACCGGGCTGACGGATAGTTTAGTCCGTACAAACCAGAAATGATCTTCTACGCGGTCGGGCTGAGAGATGTTACCGCCGAATTTAAGATCCCAGATTACGCCAGCGGTGGGCATGTGACTGGCCAGCGAGAATCCTTTATAGCGATCATCTTTCCGGTCGCGGGGCAACAGGTTAAGCAGCCGGTAGCCCACAAAAGGGGCCAGCCGGGTATGTGGCGAGTCGTAAATAATACGGCCGAATCCAAGGTCGATCAGGGATGACCTGACGTGGATGCCATACGGCCATTCCTGATTCTGATCGGTGAATCCTTTTCGCAGGCTGGTATTATGGAGGCCCAGGTTGAGTAATAGCAGCGTTCGGCCAACAGCTACATCAACACCATACAGGAGTCCAACCTGCCGGGGCAATGTTTGCATCAGATTTCCGGTTGGTATCAGGGTGCTCCCGCCAACCGATAAGCCCAGCCCCACTTTTGCCGGCTGGAAGTTCGTTACCAGATCCGGTACTTCATAAAGCCGCTGGATCACCTGACGCTGCCAGCGCTTGAGCACCTCAAGGTCGTCGCCACCGCCGGTTTCTGACCGGAACCGATTTACTTCAGCCCCCAGTTCGGCGTTGGTCAGGTACTCGATCTGCTTGGCCTGTTGCTTGAAACGACGGTCGGCTTTGAGGGCAATGAGTTTGGCTTTCATCTGGCGGGCATAAATTTCCACCAGATCGAACAGCACCTGATTATAGGCCAGGGTGCGCTCATTGTGGGCTGTTTCCGAAACCCATGACAGGTTGCGGAACATGAGGCAGTAGGCATCGATGGCGGGTAACGTACCAATGACCGTTGGGCGTACATCGTACCCTATCTGATAGTAAAATTCGGAGCCGCCCAGGCCGGGTTGCTTGGGTGCATGGAAGTCGGATAGCTGTAGCCGTCGATTGGCGCTCCAGTGCAGCGTATCGATTTCCGCCTGCTGCGCCGGGCAGAGGAGCGGAAACAATACTGAAAGCAGGAGCAATAATCGATTCATAGCAGCCAGAAAATCAGGAACATGCCGGCAGATGCGGATACTCCGGCGTTGACCTGTCAAACCTAATAAAATTAATGCAAAAAAGCGCGGCCCCGTTTCCGAAGCCGCGCTGTATAATCAGGTACGCTATAGCGCGCTGGTCCCTATATATCCTCCATCAATTAGTACCGGTACATTTCCGACTTGAACGGACCTTCAACCGTTACGCCGATATAGTCGGCCTGCTCCTGCTCCAGTGGTTCAAGCCGGGCACCTACGTGGGCCAGGTGCATAGCGGCTACTTTCTCATCCAGCTTTTTCGGCAGGACGTATACTTTGTTCTCGTATTTGTCAGCGTTAGACCACAGCTCCAGTTGGGCCAGCGTCTGGTTGGCAAACGAGCATGACATTACAAAGGATGGGTGCCCCATGGCGCAGCCAAGGTTTACCAACCGGCCTTCGGCCAGCACGATAATTTCTTTGCCATCGATCTCATACATATCGACTTGTGGCTTTATCTGGCTCTTGCTGTGACCGTAGTTCTCATTCAGCCAGGCCATGTCGATCTCATTGTCGAAGTGGCCGATGTTGCAGACGATAGCCTTGTCCCTCATGGCTTTGAAGTGCCGGTCCTTGATGATCCGGACGTTACCCGTGGCGGTAACGAAGATCTGGGCACGCGGTACGGCCTCATCCATAGGAATTACTTCGTAACCATCCATAGCCGCCTGTAGGGCGCAGATCGGATCGATTTCAGTTACCAGCACACGGCAGCCCGCTCCCCGCAGCGACTCGGCCGAACCTTTACCTACGTCGCCATAACCGGCAACAACGGCAACTTTACCAGCCAGCATCAGGTCGGTAGCCCGACGGATGGCATCGACCAGCGACTCGCGGCAGCCGTACTTGTTGTCGAATTTCGACTTCGTTACCGAATCGTTGACGTTAATGGCCGGCAGGTGCAGCGTACCGTTTTTCATCCGCTCATACAGGCGGTGAACACCGGTTGTCGTTTCTTCCGACAGGCCTTTGATACCCTGGATCAGCTCGGGATAGACGTCGAAGACCATGTTGGTCAGGTCGCCACCATCGTCGAGGATCATGTTGAGCGGCTGGCGCTCTTCCCCGAAGAACAACGTTTGCTCAATACACCAGTTAAATTCTTCTTCGGTCATGCCTTTCCAGGCATACACGGGAATACCGGCAGCGGCAATGGCCGCAGCGGCATGGTCCTGCGTCGAGAAGATATTACACGACGACCAGGTCACATCGGCACCCAGTGCAACGAGTGTTTCGATGAGGACAGCTGTCTGAATCGTCATGTGCAGGCAACCGGCAACACGAGCGCCTTTCAGTGGCTGCGACGGGCCGAACTCAGCGCGAAGGGCCATCAAACCTGGCATTTCAGCTTCGGCAAGCCGGATTTCTTTGCGGCCCCATTCGGCGAGGGCGATGTCTTTAACCTTGTAAGGTACGTACGTGGAAGTTTGCATTGCTACTGTTTGAATAGCTACCCGCAGCTTATAATAAGATGTAGGCCAGCTGATTAGATTCTTACTAAAGTACAAAAATAAGCGTCTTCGGGCAGAAATTCTAACAGTTTAATAGATTAGCCCTGCATCCTCATCATAGCCTTTGCTCCAGGTTTGATTTGCACCCTATTCTACGGTAAACCGGGCGTTGTGGCATAGAACGTGGCATCACACTAACAAAAATAAAGGCAGGACACTTGACAAAATCTGATTTAATACCTAACTATGTAAGAACTTACGTAGTTACTTACCTATTTATGGATTTTATGGCTGACATGGCCGAACTGGCGCTCGCCAGTCGGCTTCGGCGCCTGAGTGACACCTACTGGCAGGGTGTTACGGCAACGTATCGACAGTTCGGTGTGGACTTCGACGTACGATGGGCTACCATTTTTGTGCTTATTGCCCAAAAGGGGCCGGTGGCGGTGATGGAAGTTGCCGATCAGTTGGGCATCTCGCACCCCGCCGTTATTCAGGTGATTAATGAACTAGAGAAGCGTGATCTGATTGTATCAGCCAAATCGGAGCAGGATGGTCGTAAGCGATTGCTAACCCTGAGCGAGTCCGGGCAGGCTATGCTTCCCAAATTACAGCCGCTCTGGGATGCGTTTGTGGTTGTCAACCGGGACATGATGGCCCGTCAGACGCATAACCTCCTGGTATCATTGAGCGAAATGGAAGTGCAACTCGCCGACCGAAGCTTTTTCGACCGTGTGCAGGATCAGTTACTAAACCCCAAATGACGATGACAAACATCTCCATCATTCCTTATGACGCTCGTTACCAGCCCGATTTCAAACGGTTGAACATTGCCTGGATCGAGCAGTATTTTGCTGTTGAACCGCACGATCTGGAACAACTCGAACACCCGGAACAGCATGTGTTGCCCAATAACGGCCAGATTTTCTTTGCCTTGTCTGACGAGGTCGTTGTAGGCTGTGTAGCGGTCGTAAATACGGGTGAAACCGGGTATGAACTCGCTAAAATGGCCGTTTCCCCCGCGATGCAGGGGCACGGCATCGGTAAAAAACTATGTCTGGCCGCTATTGAGTATGCCCGTCAATTCGGCATCGGCACGCTCTGGCTCGAATCGAACCGGAAGCTGACACCAGCGCTGACGTTGTATCGAAAGGTAGGGTTCAACGAAGTGCCCAGCGTGCCAACGCCCTACGCCCGCGCCGATATTCGGATGGAGATCGTGTTATAAATTGGTTATGCTTGCTTAATGAGAAGACCTGGATTACTACCGGTGACTTAGAGCTAGTGATGTAGAGCCACTACCAGGGGCTTTGCCCACTGGCAGGGCTGTAATCTCGCCCTGCCAGTGGGCAAAGCCCCTGGTAGTGGCCCATCCGATGTGAGAAACCCGCTAACTTCTCTTATTTTTTTATTCTTCCAGGTAGTCCAGGTCTTTCCCGTGCGTTTCCGGAATGGTCAGGATGGCGTAGAACCCGATGATGAAGGCGAAAAGACCGACTACGGCTCCGGCATTGATGGTATTGATGAGGGGTTTCAGGGCCTGGTAAGAAAGAGTCATTGGAATCACCAGCCCCCGCACCATGTTTGGAACGGTTGTGGCGGCCGTGGCCCGTAGGTTGGTGCCAAATTGCTCGGCGCCAATAGTTACGAACATGGCCCAGTAGCCGATGCCAAAACCCATAGCCAGACAAAGGCCATAGAGCATGGTTGCGCTGGATATGCCTACGAACAGATACACGAGGCTGAACAGCAGTGCGATGCCCATGAGCAGGGCCACGCCTTTTTTGCGCGATTCCAGCCGGTGGCTGATAAACCCACTGGAGAGGTCACCAATGGCCAGACCAACGTAGCACCACATGATGGCCAGCCCTGGCTGAATCTCTTCACTGATGCCCAGCGCTTTTCCGAATTCGTTACTGAACGTAGCCAGAATGCCGATCACAAACCAGGTAGGCAGGCCGATGCCGATGCATTTGATATACCGGCTAAACCGATCGGCGTTGGTGAAAAATGAAAAGAAGTCGCCCCGCGTAACGCCCGTTTGTTCGGTGACGTTCTTGAACATACCCGACTCTACCACACCCACCCGCAGCAGCAGTAGACCAAAGCCCAGCCCGCCCCCAACAAAAAAGGCCGTTTGCCAGTCGAAGAGTTTAACCGTGAAATAGGCCACTACAGCGCCGAACAAACCAACGCCTGCCACCAGGGACGTCCCAATAGCGCGCTTTTCTTTCGGCAGTACTTCACTGACCAGCGTAATGCCAGCTCCCAACTCACCCGCGAGCCCGATCCCGGCTACAAACCGCATCAGGGCGTAGTAGGTCGTTGGGTCCATGAACGTTACGTTCGTTACAAACCCGCAGGCGATATTGGCAATAGAATAGGTGATGATACTACCGAATAACACCGATAGCCGCCCGCGTTTGTCACCCAGGACTCCCCAAAGCACACCGCCAATAAGCAAACCACCCATTTGCCAGTTCATAATGGATGTACCCACGGTCGAGATTTGATCGGGGGTGAGACCAAGGTCTTTCAAACTCGGTACACGGACGATGCCGAAGAGGAGCAGGTCGTAAATGTCGACGAAGTAGCCCAGCGCGGCTACGATGACAGGTAAGCTAAACAGGCCGGGGGGCGTTGTTTGACGTTCAGAAGGGGGGAGGGTAGGAACAGCCATACGGCGAAATCAGTGAATCGAAACGAAATGATTCTGCAATAATACGAAAGGACCGAAGAAGATTGGGCGGTTTGGCAAGAGGTGGAATAAATTTGGCCCTAATAGCCTGGATCTCCGGAAACCTGACCATATCAGCTTCGGAAGACCGGCACTACCATTGCTACGGGTACCTATACCAGAGTTGATCCGGATTGGTCCTGGTCGGGGTCAGCGGTCGGCTGTTGCGCAAAAACCGGCTCGGCTACCGGCGTTGGCGGCACAGGAGAAACAGGTTTAGGCAAGGTCATGTATACCGAATAAGCCGTTCCCAGCGACCAGACCTTTAAGCCGACCCGCGCAAAGACCAGTGCCTGCTGCACCACGAACATGAGCAGGATCGTAAGCCAGCTGTTCATGGGAATTAGGTCTTCGAGGAGGAAATAGAGCCCAAACAGACCAGTGCCAATCCCAATCAGCAGCCAGTAGCGCCCGTAAGTTTGCCCCAAATTGTGTAATACAAGCCGCCCGGCCCGCCCAAATGCCCGAAAGGCGGTGTGTTCGTCCTCACTAAACATGAGCACCTTTGCATAATCGCCGATGCAGAGCAGTAGTGTAGCTGTCAGTACGAACAGCGCAAAAAAGGTCAGACCAACCCAGAACACGCCCCGCTCGGTCATCGTGTCGCTTAGCATCATGCTCACCAGGGTACCAATGACGAGCCAAATACCTGCGCCAACCAGCACAAACAGCAATGTAACGCCGAACAGCCGGATAAACCGACCTACATAGTGGCTACAGGCCGATAAAAATGGAGCAACCTGGAAGCGGGCGACCGAACGCAGAGCGGGTGCAGGCGAAAAGCACCATAAAATGCCTCCTGCCGTAAATACGCTCATAAACAAATACAGAACACCCAGCCATCGCCCTACACTCATCAATGGACTAATGGCAGGCCCGCTACGGCGCATAAAGTCCGAAAAAATGGTGTAATCGAAGCCGTTCAGCAGGTTCATGAACGCCAGCGAGTTCTGATCCTCGCCCTTCAGGGTGTTATAGAGCGGTAGCGCAGCCAGCAAGCTCAGCACCAGGGTAACGCCATAGAGCAGCCCAACGAGTCGAAGTAAACGGAGGGTTTGGCGGAAGGAAACAGACAGCGCATTCATCAGGCGGGTAACGAACCGTTGTCGGAAAGGGGGCGGTCGTCGGCCGAAGCTACAAATTCTTTAGTTCCGAGCAACGGGTGCTCTGTCCGGATTTTTTCCTGCAACTTCAAAAAGCCATCGATGAGTGCTTCGGGGCGAGGTGGACAGCCGGGTACATACACGTCGACAGGAATAATCCGGTCGACGCCTTTTACCACATGGTAGCCATGTTGCCAGTAAGGGCCTCCACAGTTGGAGCACGACCCCATGGATATTACGTAGCGGGGTTCGGGCATCTGTTCATACAGCCGCCGGATGCGGTCGGCCATCTTGAACGTTACGGTGCCAGACACGATCATGATGTCGGATTGGCGGGGGGAGGGGCGCGGAAAGATACCGAAGCGTTCCAGATCGTAGCTGGCGGCAAAGGCCTGCATCATTTCAATGGCGCAGCAAGCCAGCCCGAAACTCATGGGCCACAGTGATTTCTCCCGCGACCAGTTCAGGAGTTCTTCAGAACGCATCAGAATGACGCTGGCTTCACCGGATTTATCGGACACGTTGACTGGATTCATAAGCGTAAAGATATAACAGGCCAACAACTCATTGCGGCACGCGGTTCAGTATGTCGCTCTGGTGGATGTACGTAAACGGCTCGAGTTGCCCGCGCAGGCTTTCGGCTATCTGTTCGGGCGTTTGCCCGAAGGGGCGTATCGTTTTGCGGGCCTGGGGACCAATGTTACGTCCGATGATCGCGCCTGCTGCTGCCCCGCTGGCGGTAGATAACAGCAGATTTACGCTGTATAGGGCAGGGCTCCGAAACGGGTTTTTCCGGCTGGACCGGATGGTTAGAAAAGCAAGAAGACCGCCCCCCACAAGCGCCCCCTCAATGGTGCTTCTGCGTCGTTTATAGTGAATCACCACTTTGCGAATGAGGGTCAGGGGAATTCGATACTGTCTGTTATTTTGCTTACTGTCCAGGTAAAGATCCTGCTCCTGCACGGCATACAGAACCCCCCGAAATCGCTTGCCATTCTGTGTGCTGACCCGCACGTCGTAGGACTCCACCGACTGGTCCTGAGCTGCCGCACGAACGTAGCCAAACAGAAGCAGGATCGCCACAAAGGCTGAACGGCGTAGCATGGATTAGATCAGCGTTTATACCGCTCATTTACCTGTTGGTACAAGGCAGGTGGTACGTTCGTGTCCAGCGTCGGTATTTTCGGTTTGGGCTTCACCCAGTCGAGGTAGCCTTTGGCCCATACATAAGCCAGGCCCAGGGCCAGCACGGCGACGAACAGAAAAACTTCCGTCAGCGCAAACCAGCCCCAAAGGCCGCCCGTCTCGCGAATGAGCTGCTCCTGCCCGAATACGGTAGCCCATGGAAAGAGAAACACCAGTTCGACATCGAACAGCACAAATACGAGCGCTACAACATAAAACCGGATGTTGAACTGCACATTAGCGTTTCCTGTTGGCTCCTCCCCAGACTCGTAGGTGCTATTCTTCTCCACATTGGGTCGATGCGGACGCAGCAGCCGCGCCACAAACAGCACGATGCCAATGAAGGCAAACGCGGCCAGAATGAATAGCAGAATAATGCCGAAGTCGGAAAGCATGCGTCAGTTGATCAGTCGGTCAGTTGGTGAGTTGGTCAGTTGGTCAGTTGGTGAGTCAGTCAGTTGGTCAGTTGGTGAGTTGATCAGTCGACCAGTCAGTGAGTTGATTAGTTGTGTGCGTCAGCCACTCACTGACTAACCAACTCACTGACTGGTCGACTGATCAACTCACTGACTGGTCGACTAACCAACTCACTGACTGGTCGACTGATCAACTCACTGACTGGCCGACTGATCAACTTACTTTTTCGGAAACAGATTATACACAATCGAGACCTGGAGCGCGCGGTTTTTGTAAACGGCCAGCGGATCAGGCGATACGTTGGTAAACCCCTGAACATAGCGCAGGTGCAGACTGAATTTGTCGAGCATATCCAGGAAGTCATAGTGTACACCAACGGCCAGGCCCAAATCGTTTTTGGCACCGGGGCCATTCGTTTTCCCCGCGTTGAGGGCATAACTGAATTCGGGTCCTGCCTGTAGTGTCAGCCCTTCGGTGGGAATATAACCCAACAGAACGGGCACACTCACGTAGTAGTATTTATTGGCTTCGGTATCACGGCCTGCTGCGCCAATCCGTAAGGTCTGGAAGTTGCCGCCCTTTTGTGCCAGTAGCACCTCTGGCTGGAGCACGATTTTCTGTAGGCGATACCGATACATAACCCCCAGAATTGGAGCCAGTGACTGTTTGGGAATATTGGCGGTGATACCCGAAACGTTCAGGCGCGTGAGCGAAGCGCCTATTTTTACGCCGAAGTGGCCGCCGGTGGGTTTGTTGCTTTGCGCCCGAACGAGGAAGGACGACGACATCAGAAAGGCAAGAACAAGTAATCGATACGTATGCATACGGAAATGGATGGTTAGAGATGACCACCCTATAACGGCTGATTCATTATTCGACAACGCCGAATTATCCGCAAAATTGGTTAAAAAAAGTTAAGATGTTGGTGTACATCCCGAATGTAACCAAAGACCAGCCATCAATTCAGGCGTGGGTCGAGTGGATAGTGGGCAATGGATTTATACTGACCGCCCATACGCTTGAGAACGCCACGCCAGAAGGCATCGACGGGTGTATCGAAAATAAAGTCAGCGTCGGTACGGCTCACGATCCAGGCCTTCTGGCTCAGTTCTTCGGCAAGCTGACCCTCATCCCAGCCTGAGTAACCAATGAAAAACCGGGCGTCGCGTTCGGTAAGGGTGCCGACGTTGACGGCGTCCTTGATCTGTTCGAAATCGCCACTCCAGTAGAGACCGTCGAGGATACGGATCGAGTTATCGATCAGGTCTGGTCGGCGGTGGATAAAATGGAGCGTATTCTGCTGGACCGGGCCACCTACGAAGAGCGGTAAGTCGGGGTGGATCTCTTCGATAACGTCACTAAGGTGAATATCGGTCAACTGATTCATGACCAGGCCGAACGTACCAGCGTTACTGTGCTCGCAAACGAGTACAACGCTCCGTTCGAAATTGCTATCGCCCAAAAAAGGCTCGGCAATCAGCAGGTTGCCGTTGGTAACAGATGGCGGGTTGGCATTCATGAGTACTAACGCAGTAAATACAGGTGTATTGAAAACGACGGACTAATGACGATGTTACCTAAAATAGACCAAAATTGTTACAACGGCGGGCTTTTATTCGTATACGGCAACGCTGTCGGCTCCAGTCACTTCTCAAAAGTGACTCCCACCCGCTGGCCCGATAGCCGTGTTAGCAGTGGCCGCAGCATTCGGTCGGCGTTCTGGCGGGTTTGTTCGAGAATACCGCCGTTCAGCGCCGACTGCCGGATTTGGCGTTCGGCCTGCCGGTAGGCGTCGCTTACCAGCTGGGAGTCATCCAGAAACGAAAAGCGGGTATCGTACACCCGCGACCGGTCGTGGTTTATTTTCCAGCTGCACAGTTCGGGTTTGGGTAACCGGATCGTCAGGGAGTCGCTACGGGTAGTAATGTCGGCAAGGGCAATCTTCGTAAGGTCGATGCAGCCCGTGGCTTCGCCTTCTACAATCAGTATGGCATTGGCATTGGGCAGGAAGGTGTTTAACTGTTCGTGCTCGACAATGTCCTTGAACGTGTAGCGAACCAGTTCCAGCTTGCCCAGCGCCGTTACCTCTCTTAGTACGGCGTGTTGAACGGTACTGTCGTCCCGCCGGAAACGGCTCAGGGCACTGCTTCCCCGGATCTGCTCCCAGATGGCGATGAGTCCTGCCAGTAGGAGGAGCATAATGAACAGGCGAATCAGGGTAGTGATGAACCGTGACATAGACAACCGAAAGATCGGAAATTGATGGACTGAGATGGGGTAGAAGCGGTTACCTAGCAACGACAGGCAGGTTGGCAAACGTATTTCATTGGCTGGCTATGGTCAACAAGTATCGACACTATTCACTGATTGTTAGCCTATTAGCCCATATAAAAAATAAACTACTATATTTTTAGTTAAAATACGTTAACGGTGTAACTGTTTTTCACTTTATGGAGTAGTTTTGCTCTGGAAGCAATACCACCCTCAACCTTTCTCTTTTTTATGAAAAACCTTTTCTTGCTGGCCGTGCTATGTCTGCTGACGGCCAGCCTCTATGGGCAAAGTGCGCCCAGTCCGTCCCGTATCAGTATCCAGGGACGATCGGTCGACACGTCGGCGGCTCCGCTCGCTTCCTCCACGATCATGTTGCTGAGTCCCAAAGACTCCTCGCTTGTCAACTTCATGCGGGCCGATGAGAAAGGGTCGTTTACGTTCAAAAATATCAAGTCTGGCACGTATATCCTGAAAATCTCTTTCGTTGGCTACATTCCTTACAATCTGGTAGTAAAGCCCACGGGTGATGCCGTGATAGACCTGGGTGAACTCGTACTCAAACCCATTACGAAAGAACTGATGGAAGTCGTTGTGCGAACGGCCAAAGCACCGCTAACCATCAAGGGCGATACCATTGAGTATAATGCCAGTTCATTCAAGGTACCACCGGGGTCGACGGTCGAAGATCTGCTCAGGAAGCTACCGGGCGTGCAGGTCGATCAGGATGGCAATATCCGGGCACAGGGGCAAACGGTTGAGAAAGTGACCGTCGATGGTAAAAGCTTTTTCGGCCGGGATCCCAAACTGGCTACCAAAAACCTCCAGGCCGAATCGATTTCGAAAGTGCAGGTCTACAACGATAAAACAGAGCAGTCGAAACTGACTGGTGTGGAAGACGGGAAGAAAGAGAAAACCGTGAACCTCGAGCTGAAGGAAGAATTCAAGAAAGGCGGTTTCGGTAAGGTAACGGCCGGTGCCGGGCCTGCCAGCAATGACCTGCCTGCCCGCGCCGAAGTTAAGGGAAACTACAATAAATTCGACTCCAAACAGCAGTTTTCGGTCATTGGCCTGGGAAACAACACCAACCAGCAGGGCTTGTCGTTCAACGATTACCAGGATTTTAGGGGCAGCAACTCGTTCAACTGGAACGATAACGCCGATTTCGGTTTCAGCGGCAGTGGGCGGGGGTTCTATTTTGGCGGGGATGACGACGAGTCGTTAGGTATCCCTATCAACGGGGGCGGGGGGCGTGGGTTCTCCAACAATGCCGCCGGAGGAGCCAACTACAACTATGACACCAAGAAAACCAAACTCAGCACCAGCTATTACTACAATCAGAGCCGCATTGAAATCAATGCCCTCCGTAACCGCGAGAACTTCCTCCAGACCGGTTCATTCCTGACCGAAGAAGCCAGTAATCAGATTAATTTCAATGGTAATCACCGGGTAAGCCTGCGGTACGAGAAAGCGCTCGATTCCATGCAAACGCTGATTATTATTAACAACACCCGCCTGAACAACGGCAATGCTTTCCTGTTCCGGCGGCAGGCTTTATCCCGCAGCGATGGTATACCGCCTGCGGGAACGCTGCCCGACTACACGCCATCGACACTCGATTCATCCACCAACCAGAGTGATTCCCGGCAGTTTGGCTCGGCTAGCACGGTGCTGTACCGGCTGAAGTTCAAGAAGAAAAGCCGGAGTTTTGCGGCCAGTGCTACCTATCAGATCAATACCAACGATGGCAACCTGGATCTCAACTCTCAAACGCGGTTCTTTCAGGCTACCAGCGCTAACGAAGCCCTGCGCGTTATTCGGCAGGCACAAACTACAAACAGCCTACGGAATGAATACAAAGCCAGTTTGCTGTACGTGGAGCCGTTTGCCAAAAAGTTTTTCTGGGAGACGTTCTATAACTTCAGCTTACGGTATGACGAGGTTGACCGGGATGTGCTGAACGTAGGTGACGCCTTCCCGATCCGGAACGATTCGCTGAGCCGGTTCTATAAAAACGAGTACCTGTTCAACCGGGTCGGGTCCGGTCTCCGGTACTCCTTCAAAGGCCTGAACCTGTCGGCTGGGCTGGCGGGGCAGCGCTTCTCGCTCAATGGTCGCTATGCCCCCGATCAGACCTCGCCGGTCGACAGTCTCATCAGCCGAACATTTACAACCGTCGTGCCGAACGTGTCGCTCAACTACGACATGAAGAACAATAAGTACCTCTATGGCGGCTACGACGTAAACGTTCGTATCCCATCGTCCCGTGATCTGCAACCCATCATCAATAATAGCAACCCGCTATTTATCAACGAGGGTAACCCGAACCTGCTGCCCGAACTGCAACACAACGTGAACGGTGGGTTCAGTTATTTCAACCCCGGCAGTTTCACGAACCTGTTCGTGAATGTGTATGGTACCTATTACGTCAATCAGATCGTATACAGTCAACAGGTTAATACGGAAACGCTCGTCACGACAACCTTTCCGGAAAACATAACGGGGGGCAAAAACATAGGCTCCTACATGAGTGTTGGTTTTCCGCTCAAGAAAACAAAGGCAACCCTGAACATCAACTCACAGCTTAATTTCGGAAACAACCTGACCAACATCAACGGAACGCGCAACGAAACCGAGAACCGCAACTATACCATTGGTACCCGGCTCGACCTGACGCCGACGGAGTGGCTGACGTTTTACGGAAACGCCAGCATTGGTCGTACCAACACCCGCTACTCGATCAGTTCGGGGCAGAACCAGCAGATCACCAACAACAACTTCAACGGCGATCTGAACCTGAAACTGCCGGGTAGCTTTTACGTGAATACCAGTCTGAATTACCGGGTGTTCCGAAACAGGCAGTCTAACTTCGATCAGCGTATCCCGCTCTGGAACGCATCGGTTTATCATATTCTTGGAAAGGCTAAAAAAGCCGAAATTCGCCTATCGTCGGTCGACTTGCTGAACCGAAACGTATCGATTACCCAGTATGCGGGGCAGAACTACCGGCAGAACGAGCAGGTGAATACACTGGCGCGGTATTTTCTGCTGAGCTTCTCGTATAACATGCGGGGTGTCAACGCTACCATTCGCCGGAACGGAGGCTTTTAAGAGGAGTTACTGTCAATCAAAAATCAAGCTATGAATCGTTTCATCAACCTATTCCTGTTCGCGCTGATCGCTACGACGTCGCTGGGGCAGAAAACCGAAGGTGTCGTAAGCTACGAACGCCGGACCTCCTGGGTAAAGATCATTGGCCGGATGAGTTTTCTAAGCCAGGAGGAGAAAGACCGGGCTGCGCAGACCTGGAAAAATGACAGTGAGTACAAAGAGAAAATGAAGCTGGTCTTCAATGCCAACGAGAGCTTTTATAGCTACGCCAGCGAGCAGGGTGAAACCGAAGATGGGAATTACTCCTGGCGTAACTCCGAACTGAAACTGTACCGGAATTTCGAAAAAGACAAAAAAACGGAAATGATCGAGATGTTGGGTAAAACCTATATCGTGGACGACTCCCTCCATACGCCGGTCTGGAAAATTGGCAATCAGATCAAGGATATTGCCGGGTATATCTGTATGCGGGCCGATACCGAGGACCCTATCAGGAAACAGAAGATTACCGCCTGGTTCGCGCAGGATATACCGGTACCGGCCGGGCCGGAACGCTACAATGGCTTGCCGGGTGTTATCATGGAATTAAGCCTCAACGATGGTGATGTTGTGATCGAGGCCACAGGCGTCACGTTTCGCCCCGTTACCGCCGACGAGCTGAAGATGCCAAAACTGAAAGGTAAAAAGATTGATGATACGGCCTACGATGCTATTATTCGCCAGCACATCGCCGACAGCATGATAGCCCACCGCAATCCCTACTGGTCAATCCGTTACTAGATTCAATCCCCGATCTCTTCTTCTGTAGTCTACCCCCAACACGTAGTCAACCAGACTTATGCTGGCTGATTTGTGCTGCCGGTAATCGAAAAAAACCGATAAACCCGTCGGCCTATGCGGTCATACTGAAAATTTGACTTTAAATTGTCACTCAGCCGAAAGACCCGGGGAAGACGTAGTACAGATGAGAGGAAGTGAGTTGGATTTGTGCCTGAGCATGGGGTATTTCCGAATGCAGCAGGATATTTTTACGTGTCGGTTCATACCATTCGAGGACAGACTTTGTCCTGTACACTGGCTTCGTATTACGCTGGCCAAGGTCGAGTATGGCAAAGACCAGCTCAGGCTGCTTCGGGTTAACGCCCGATTTTCGGTAACGATCAAACCGCTGGTGTTTTCCGAAGACCTAACCACACTCTATACCGTGTACAGAGCGTCAATAAATTTCGACGCCCCCGAATCGGTCGAATCATGTCTGCTAGGCGGAGGCAACTATAATGCGTTTGAAACGTACGCCATCGAAGTTCGGGATGAAAACCAGTTGATCGCCGTTGGTATCTTCGACAATGGCTCCCGCAGTATTGCCGGGATTATGAATTTTTACCACCCGGCTTACCGTAAGTACAGCCTGGGTAAGTACCTGATGCTGCTGAAAACCAATTATGCCCGGTCGCAGCAAAAAATGTATTACTACCCCGGCTATCTGGCCAGTAATTACGACAAGTTCAATTACAAGCTATTTACCTGCGAAGCGGCTACCGAAGTATTTGACAGCAACAGCGGGTTCTGGTATCCGTTCACGTGGGAGATCGTGAACTTTCTCTCCGCCGAGATGATGGAACAGGGCTAACTCCCTTATTTCTTACCAGAAAGGCTCGAAACAAGTTGTTTCGAGCCTTTCTGGTATTGGCCAACCGGATGTAGGCTAACGCTGCGCGGGTCATGCACTCTGCCTGCTACAGAACTTGCGGTGAAGAGCAGGAAACGAGCAGCCCTTTTACGAAGCTCAATGGGCTTTTATCAACTTGTAACGCTTGGTTTCTCTACCGGTGCCTATTTGTAAAATGTAGATACCCGAACCTAAATCTTTCCCTAAACGGATAGTCTGCTCTGGCTGAACATCATCCATCTGAAAGACTTCCCGGCCATGGATGTCGTACAGGATGAGGGGTTGTTTGCCCTGTAGTTTGTTCTGTAAGCGCAGGGTAAACGATTGAGAGAAGGGGTTGGGGTAATAAGTCACGATCATGCCAGCCTCGCCAGGGTTACCTTCAATCTTCAGCCGGGCACCTAACACCTGGTTTATGACCGAGAAGCTCACGGTCAGGGGTACGCCCGCCGTTCCCTGGGCGCTTCCCCCTGTGTACGGCGTTGTGGTCAGGCTGTAGTTGCCCAGGGCCGGCACCCACACGTTGTAGTTGCCGTTGTTATCGCCGAACAGGGCGTAGGGTGCGCCTGTTTCGGTCTGGGTGCGGCTCTGCTTACCACTGAGCACCATCTTCACTGAGCCCACCAGGGTAGGGCTGGTGTTGGCGCGGATGTTGAGGTTACGGGTGGGTAAGGTAGCCAGATTGATGACTTCCCCTGCTGTCATCACCCTTATTTCCTGTTCGTTGTCGGCGTTCATCAGGCTGTAGCTTACCACCGCCTGCTGAAGGGGGAGGGCAGCATTAACGGTGATGCCGACGAGTTGCTGGGCGCTCAGGGCTGGCGTTCCGTTGTCGGTCACGGTGATGCTCAGACTAAAGGTACCGGCAGTGGCGGGTGTCCAGGCGAAGGCACCGGTGACGGGGTGGATGGTGGCCGAGGGAGCCCCGGCCAGGGTATAGGTCAGGGTCTGGGCGGGGGAGTCGGCGTCGGTAGCCTGGGCAGTGAAGCTCAGGGGCTGGCCCACCGTAGCGGTCCTACTGGCGATAGGGGCCAGCACGGGAGCCGTGTTGGCGGGCGTGGCGGGCGCGATGCTCAGCCCGAAGCTGTCGCTCACCGAGCCACCCCGCCCATCACTGGCGGTGACTTTAAGGGTGAGGCTGGCGGGACTACCTGTGGGGGGTGTGCCGCTGAAGGTGCGGGTGGCGGCATTGAAGCTGAGCCAGGGGGGCAGGCTGGCATTGTCGTCCAAACTAGCTGCGTGAGTCAGGGGGTCGGCGTCGGGGTCCGTGAAGGTGTTGGCCGCCAGCACCAGATTAAAGTTACTGCCCTGGGTAGCCTGCTGATCGGGGATGGCGTTGGCTACCACCGGCGGATGGTTTGTATAATTAGTGGCACCGGGCGTCGGTGTGGTAAAGCTTACAAACGTAGCGGCCCCATCCTGTTCCCTTCCGGATGATACGTCGGTTACCTGAGCCCCGAATGTTCGGGAATCCAGCGTAAGCGTACCCGTTCCATTGGGCTGGAACAAACCGATCTGTTCCCCGCCAGCGCTTAACTTAAAGCCTACGTGCAACACACCCTGGGTCGCCTGATCATCAGCCCAAATCAACAGAAAACCGTTGGCCGGAATTGTGGTTAGCGCCGGATTGGTTGTAGGAATCTGGTATTTAGCCGGATTTGTCAGGTCATCCGTTATGTATAGTCCGCCGACATCTACCGCTTGTGTACCATTATTATAGAGCTCGATCCAGTCATCGAATTCGCCATATTCATCGGGTTTCTTTGAATTACTCGCCATAAACTCATTAATAAAGAGGTTTGATAGCGGTGGAATCGTGTTGGTAGCACCTGGTGTGGGCGTGTTGAAAAGCCTGACTTGTTTGCTGGCATCCGGAAACCGGCCTACCGATACATTGGCTGTCTGGGTAGTATACCGTAGGGTATCAGACAGAGAAACATCGGGGCCAACGATGTCTGCCAGCACGATCTGCCCGCCTGTTTCACTAAGGGTAAAACCGACATGCAGAATACCCTGATTAGGTTGGTTATCGGCCCAAAGCTTAAGGTAGCCTTTTGCAGGAATCGTTGTCTGGGCCGCATTGGTACTGGGGATTTTCCATAGAGAGGGGTTATTGATGGTGTTGGAGAGGTACATCCCGCCAATGTCAACAGCCTCATTATTGTTATTATAAAGTTCAATCCAGGGGTCGTGTTCGCCGGTTTCATCGGTAATGGAAGATTGGTTGACCGCCAGAATCTCATTGATCAGCAAATTTACGCGGAAGGGTATGCTATTTTTGCTGCCCGGGGTTGGCTTGAAAAATTCCTTAAACGTTGCCGTCCCATCCGGAAATCGACCCAGCGATACATCATCTTTTTGAGGGCCGAACGTATAGGAATCGATAAGTGTCGGTGTTGAGCCTACCAGCTGCGAGAGGCCAATCGCTTCACCGCCTTTGCTAAGCTTTATGGTAACGTGTAACGGTCCCTGGGCGGGCTGCCCGTCGGCCCATAAAAGCAGATAGCCTTTTGCCGGAATGGTTGTCAGCGCCGGGTTAGTGACAGGGATCTGGTACTGCGTAAGATTAGATAAGAGGTCTGTAATGTACAGGCCACCGATGTCAATGGGTTGGGACGTTGCATTGTAAATTTCAATCCAGTCGTCAAACTCGTCGTTTTCGTCTGGCTTCTTCGTGTTGCTGGCCATAAACTCGTTGATGTACAGACCAGTGATAAGTCCGGAGACTGTGAAAGAAACTTCGTGCAGCGAACTCCAGACACCATCACGTTGAATGCGCGCTTTAACGGTCAGGTTGCTGGCTATAGTAACGGGCGTTGTATACGCAGTAGCGCCGGGCCCTACTGCTCCTTCCGCTGTTTTCGGATCAGATCCATCGATACTATAATAAACTGTACCAGACGGGTTGGGGTTGGTGATCAGCAATTGAAAGCCGGTAGCTACAGAGCCTCCTTCCTGGTTGAAGGCAGGGGCCGTAACCGTGGGATAATAACCCTGCTCCTGAAGGGCATTGATGAACCGGACTACATTCCCGTTCATGAGTCCGTCTACCCGATTTACCTCGGGTGTCCAGTGCGTATCGCGGGTACGCGTTATTCCGTCGTTCAGGGCATCCCCCCAGCGGGCTGATTCGGCAATAATGGCGGTGTTGATAAAACTGTTGATAAGTGCCCACCGAGCCCGGGAAGCGGCATCGGTAAGGGCACCGCTGTTAAAGCAATGTTTATACACCCGATCGGCAAACAACTGCATGAATTCCGAATTTTGCCGGGCTGCGTGCCAGATCTTGGCAATAGTGGCGGTACCAGTCGTCGTGTTTCTAAACTGAGGATGCACCCAGGCACCCTGATTGGATCCATTTGTGACGTCAAAAGACCATTCAGCGTCCCAGGCGTTGTAGAAGAAAGGAGCTGCCGGATTATTACGGTTGCCGCCGTGGAAATTATTTCCAGGCCAGTCTGTCATTCCCATCATCCAGCTTACAATCAAGTAGTCGCAGAATTTGCTTACGTCAAGGTACGACTTTAACTGTGTGTAATTGGCAGCTATGCTCATGTCCTGATTGATGAGCGTACCGGTCAGATAGTTAAATCGTGAAGGGTCTCCGTCTCTGACTCCGTCATGGTCCAACGACATCCAGTCGGCAAAGGCACCACCAAAATAATGGGTCAGCATACCATTATCCGTGCGCTCTACAGGGTTATACAGTCCCCAGTATAGCCCATTGACATACAAATGGACGAAGGTGCCTCTACCACCTGTTCCGGAAATAGCCTGCTGTGATACCCGGTACCACTCGTCACGAGTATAACAGGTCCGATCGGGATTCCAGTTTCGAGCCCAGGAGCGGTTATTTCCAGCGCGTAATACAATTTTGGTATCGTTGAACGTGCTGGCAGTACCTGCATTATTATACGGGGCACTTTTTAATAGATTTGTGTTTGTACTGGCGTTGAATCCCAATTTAAGCGAACGTTTCAGCCGATCGTGGCTATGTGCTTCGAGGTCGCAATTAAATTGTTCCTTTGTTCCATCCGGATAAAAAATTTCTACTGAGGTTGGATGCTTCGTTTCGCCTTCATATAAATCCCAAAAATCGTTTTTGTCTAAAACAAGGGACATTGTTGGAATTGATGTTAGCCCATTTTTAATGCTGTTAGTATAAGCAGGATTGTTCACTACATCGGGGTCCATTTCGTAATCATGAATAGCCGTAGCCGACCCTGATCCGAGTGGGTAACTATTATTGGGCCATCCTATGATAGTTGTGGGTTGTGTTAATATATCGGTTAGGTACAAATAGGAGTTCGTTGTAACTGGCGTCGTGGTGGTCGTATTATAGCCAATTGCCCGAATAACAGTGGTTGTATTAATAGGAATTGCGTCCGTATATATGAGACCGGCTGAAGTAGTAGGGGCAGACCCATCAATAGTATACCGAATCGTACTTTCGCTCAGGTTAGTTGTGAGAGTAAGCTGTAAGGGGCTTTGATAAAAGCCCCTACTGGACGAAAATGTGACGTTTTGCCCGAATCCGGAAAACGTCGCTGTTAAAAAAAGGCAAAACAGGTAGGCAGTATTTTTCATGGTAGTATTTACTTTGAGTGTATGGATATATTACTGCTGGGTAAAGTAAACGCAAGCGAATTCGCACGATTAAAAAAATCGTGTTGGCCGAAAATCATTTAATGGATAAATAATTTTTGTGAAGTGTATTATTCCTGGCCCTGAAGTTTTATAGTATTTGGATAAAGGATATGGTATCTGAAGTTTATTAGCTCCGGTTAGTTGCCCTGTAGATACACTGCTAATGTAAGGGTATATAATTCCTGCCGATTGTTGGTTTGATCATGTGAGCTGAATCAGGCTAAAAAATAAGTTGCTTTTATTAATCGGTATATAAAAAATAATTTCTTTTTAATACAGATTAATATTCCATTAATTCAGTCGAAGAGTGTTTTTTAGCATTGTTGGATAATAATATTTTTTATTTTTAACTAACTTCAACGTTTAGAATTTTGCTTCGCCTGATGAGGAATTTAGACTTTATATGTTCGTCGTATTTGCATAAATAATAGTATTTATATGATCATTTTTTTTATAAAAAAATAGGATCATATATAATGTAGAGACGTATAAGGGGTCGGGTTCTGAATGAGCGCAGCAATCTGGTGCATTCATTCAGAACCCGGCCCCTTATACGTCTCTACAGCTTACTTCCGGAATGTAGTGACGGCTTCTTCGTAGATGCGGATGCCCGGAATATCCCGTGCGCCCCGGGTAATGTCGGCTTTGATGGCGGCTTCATCGATTGTCCAGTAGCCGTTGGGTATCTGATTTCGGTCTATTATCTCAAAAGTCCACTTCATCTGTACCCCTTTAGGTAGCGCCACCAGTGCCACCTCCGGCGTAAGCCAGGTCGTTTCACCCGTCGGCACCGCAGATGCATTATGTTCAGCGGCTTCAGCCAGCTGGTGCTCCCGAACGCGCAATTGCTCCCGGTTGTAATGCTCGACAGCGTCTTTGAGGGGTTGCATGGCGGCCAGGATAGGAGCCGTCATCTCCTTCTCGATTTCCATCCAGTCGTGCTTCTGCTTATCGAGCTCACGGGTAATTTTAAGTCGTTCGGCCGCTACAAGTTTAATTAAGTCATGGCCCTGAGCGACATGCCTGATTAACGTCTCCTGCTGCTCGGGCGTACCACATATAGCGGGTTGTCGGCGCAGGAAGGTGATATAATCTGTCAGGGAAGCCTGTAACTGTTCCCGACCGTTCGAATCGGTCAGCGACAGGCCGGTATTGGGTTTCGTTTCGGTAGCCATACCCCTAAAAGCGTTCAGGGAGTACAAATGTTGGGCTATTCGCTCGTATTTATGCCTTTAAACCCGCGCTGGTAGGGTTTGAGTCTATGTTAGCGCTGATCGGGATTATGTATAGCATAACAACGGGCGATTATTTTCCAGTCTCATCATTCGGTGCATCAACGGGTTTGGATTCCGGAGACCCTTTCTGGCGCAGAAAAATAGATAGGACCACAATAGACAACACCGACAGAAATTCGCTCTGCCAGTTTTGAAGCGACTGAAACCAGAATTCACTCGTTCCCAGAAATTGCCCTAATGTGAGTAGTTCTGTCTTTCCTTTTAGCACCTGCTCCGTGTTATACTGCTTAACGCCCCCTACTGCATGGAGAAAAAACGACAAAGCGAACAGAACAAGAAAAGCGAGGCTCAGAGAGTTCTGATAGAGTATCAGCACCCATCCGCCCCGACGAACGGGCCAGGGTGCTCCCGGACGATTGGGTGATGGTTCGCGGTCTACTTCTTCGGCTTTGTCGATACGTTTAGACTCCGAAGACCCTTTCTGACGGAGCGAGACGGTCAGGATCACGTAAAGACCCATTTGCAGAAACTCACTTTCCCAGTTCTCGAAAACGCCTTCGATACAGTGTCCGCTGGTTAAGTAGGCCGTAAAAGCGAGTGCGGGACGATTATAATCACTAAGTTCATTGTTAAACTCATGCCAGCCCACAACAATCTGGCCCAGTAAGGTTAGTAAGGTGATAAACAGGAAGAGGAGTGAGAGGCCATTCTCACGCAAAAATTTCTTCATCAGCAATGTGGCCAACCCTTGTTTTTGGCTGCTACCGTATGTCGGGGAGCCCGTTAGGCTGGCTAGGGAATGGCAAGTTAGTAAACTACTTATTCTATCAACGTAATTATATCTGGATCTGACGCCAGATACTATACGCACGGAGGCTGAAGCCGGTTGGCCCTTTACGCCTGTAAGGGGGGCGTATCCCTAAGTTGTGGCGAAATGCGGCTGCGGCATCTCGAAATTTTCGTGGTCACGTGATGACTTTCGATTGAAAAACGGGATGATGTTGACGGACTAATTCTACGTCAGACAGGTGTAATAAAAAAGCGCTTACAATTTTTACATTGTAAGCGCTTGACTTTCAGTGGCGGTCCGGACGGGACTCGAACCCGCGACCCCCTGCGTGACAGGCAGTACTTTGACTTTTATTGCTGATTATTTTTTATTCGTTATAGGCTGTAAATCAGTAATATATATATTATTTATTTATTGTCGTTAATTGCCAATAGTAGGTTTATTATTATATTTGTGTAAACCGACGTGTAAACCAATGGCAAAGACAACTGAACACAAAGAAGGGAAGGCTACTGTTCGGATTTTGTATTTTACCTCTAAGACACTGGCCGATGGGAGCCACCCTTTTATGGTTTGCATAACCAAAGACAGGCAACGCAAACACATTGCCACCGGGTTAAGTCTATTTCCCAAATACTGGAATGACAAACATACTGGCTATCGCGAAGCAATCCGCAGATCATATCCTGAACCAAATCGGAACAACCTTATCATTGCGTTAGAGGGCTGGGAACGTAAATACCGAGATGCCGCCGAAACATTGGCAGGAAACGATGAGGTACACAATGCCAAAGAAGTAGCTACGAAAGCTCTTGAAGGTCGTAAGCAAGCCCGTAGATCAAAGTTGTTGGCCTATATTGAAGAGTTGATCTATGGCATGGAAAAGACGGGCCGAGTTGGTAATAGTTTGGTTTACCGAGACCTTAAAAATCAGTTAGTCAACTTCATTAAATCTGCCGATGCGCCTGAGCAGGACGACGTTCGCTTTGCGGAGGTTACCGTAAAATTCCTTAATGCTTTCGAGACACACATGAGTGCGAAGGGTGTAGCCGATACGACTTTAAGTAATCGTTTTAGAACCCTTCGGGCTGTCTTTAATAAAGCTATCGGTGAAGGATTGGCCGAACTGAAAGACTACCCTTTTAGGCGCAACGTTAGTGACAAGCACAAATTTAATGTTAGCAAGTTTGACACTTCTACCCGTAAACGAGCGATTAGTCGCGACGACGTTCGAAAAATCGAAACATTTGTACCAACGGCTTTAGCTACCGGTCCGTTTTCTGAACTTCGAAACGCGATTGAAGTAGAGCGATTGCAGCGGGCTAAAGATATATTTCTATTTAGTTTCTATGTTGGTGGAATTAGCTTTACCGACCTTGCCAGTCTACGTTACCAGGATTTAACAACTGATAGTGATGGGAATACACGCCTGACCTACGTTCGACAAAAGACCGGGGGTAAGTTCTCTATCCGGATGTTGACACCTGCTCTTTCAATTGTTGACCGACAAAGGCCACTGACCTATAACGGACTTGATAGTTATGTATTCGGCATCCTCAACAGGGCCAGCCATAAGACGCCGACACAAATTAAAAACCGGCTAAAAAAAATCATTGGGCAAGTGAACGCTGATCTAAAAACAATTGGTGAACAAATAGGCATTAATGCTCCACTAACGACTTACGTAGCCCGGCATTCATTCGCTACTAGCCTACGCAGGGCAGGCGTAGCTACAGGAGTTATTTCAGCTTCAATGGGGCATAAGACAGAAGCCATTACAGCTATCTACCTAGATTCGTTCGCCTCTGAAACTGTTGATTTGGCTTACGATGCTTTATTATAAGTTCTAGAGGCCAAATTACTAAAAATGATACCTACGAAGAGCTATGCGGACGAACATATTGAGCATAACCCAAACGTCCTTTGAAGAAATTCGCCTTCTCTATGCCATGTTTAGCCGTGATCCTTCTAATGGGTTAAGTTTGCTACGTGATGACCCGGGCACCACACAAGCCTTAAAAAATGAATATGATAGGCTTGAACGACTTAAACAAGTTCCGTTTGAAGGCCCGTCTAAGATTGTGTTTCGAGGTATTCGTCGTATTACTGATGGGCCTAATCCTAAATCTGGCGAAAATGTACGTAGTTGGTTGGACAGTGGCAGAATCCAGGCTGTTTTGGAGCCACAACTTATGGGCTTTCGTGATGAATTAAGGCAGGCAAGTAATGATGTTGAGAAAGAAAACCGTACGATCGGCTTGCAGGCTTATAATAAATCTTTGGATAACTTATCTACGCAACTATCGATTTTCGAGGGCAAAACTGCCGATCAATTTCCCGAATTAGTTGAATATAATAACGTGAATTGGCCTGAAATCTATGAGCGATTGAACGACTACGTGTTCTTAGTTCGAGACATTATTCAACAATATGCTGAAGAAATTAAGCCTTATCTTAAAGACGGTCAGTCCAATAAATCGCTCACCTCAACACCACCGGCAGATGGTAATGAGCCGCTGGAACTTACACATGCACAAATAGCAATGCTATATCATTATCGTAACCAGCCTATAACCCGTAATAATGCTGACGGAATAGCACAAAAATATGGACAAACAAGCGGACAAAAGTTGCTCGATAAATATGGTAAAATGACTTCACCACTTGAAAGAACAGCCGACGCAAAGAGTACTATCAAAAACTTTGATAAAGTAATGCCACTTCTTTCTGGTGATGCTTTACAACTGGCTAACAGAGAGTTAGTGGAAGCAAAAAGGAATAACAGCAAACGGTTAGGAAAATAGTCAACTGGTTGCAACCGGTTGCACCACTTGCCCCGCCCGAACATTGCCAGCGTAATTAAACGCTAAACGGTAATGATAAACCCTTATGAAATAATTGACCGCCGGTTATCTGCTATTGAGCAGGTGCTTCAGGAACTAAGGCAACAAAATGGGACTCAAACCGCCCCTGATGAGGTTGGCGGTATCGAGTTAGCCCGGCAAGTCACTCGACTAAGTGCCGCCCGTATCTATACGCTCGTATCAAAGCGCCAAATACCCCATATGAAGCGGGGAAATCGGTTGACTTTCCGACGTACTCAACTTTTGGCTTGGTTGGATGAGGGTGACCGGAAAACGATGGGAGGGCTGGACGCATGAATCATCCTATTTCAAGATTAGCAACCCCATTCCTGCCTGTTCAGGAGCGAGATGATAAATCTCAACAAGAACAGTTTAAGGATTTCACCTTAGATAAAATACGTCAGAAGGCTTACGAAACAGGTATCAAATTATCACGCACATCCTATATCTGGAAAACAGGTATAGCTATTGAGCACAACGAAGATGCCCACATACTGCCAATTTATGGCATGTCGGATGATGAATTAGCCGCAACTGCTAACCACAACTTTGCCGCTGAAATCGGTAAGCCAGACAACTTAAAAGAAAACATACGGTATAGTCAGAAAGCACAGAACCTAGACCATTTATTAGAACGTGAACGACTGGTGAGCAATGCCGCTACCCGTAGCGTGGTATTTAGTCCTCCACTGGTAAGCCGTATGGATACCGGTATCATTGGACGGGGAACGCTCAACATTATTCAGGGAGCATACGGTAGCCACAAATCAAGGCTTGCCGAACTTTTTGCTGCGCTGATGCTTACCAGTGACCCGAACAACCCCCATTTTTTGGGATTTAGCCGGTCAATGTTGGAACGTTACTGTGTGTGCTATATTGACACTGAACGCAATCAAAGCGAGGAGTTACCCTTTGCCATACAGGGCATAAAATTAAAAGCCGGATACACAGTAATCGATCAGCCTCCCGATTTCCGCTTTACGTCGATCAAAGCCATTGAGCGTGGCCACCGTTTTGACGGTATTGAAGCCTTTCTAAGCCACGTTCGAGAACAAACAACACTTCACATGTTCTGCCTGATTGACGTGGTTACGGATGCCGTTAGCGACTTCAACGACGCCAAGGAGTCGATGCGGTTATATGACTTCATCGGCAATCTGTGTGACAAGCACGATGCGACCTTTTTACTGGTCATTCACCAAAACCCAGGCACCGAAAAAGCAAGAGGGCATACGGGCACTGAAGCCGCTAACAAAGCCAGTACAGTAATACAAATCGGTTTCGAAAAGGATGCCAGCGGGAATGATACCGACCTCATCCGATTGCGATATTTAAAGTTACGACGGGGCAAACGACCTGAACCGGTTTATCTGCAATACCGGGAAGATGCGAACGGATTAGTGTTGGCTGAGGCTGATCAGATTGCCGCTCACATCAACCACCGCAAACACAAAGCGGATACCGAGGATCTTGCAGAACGGCTTGTAAGTCTTTTATCGGATGGACCCCTACACAAACATGAAGTATGGACGGTATTGGAAAGTGAGTTTAAGGCTAAAAATGCAACGATTCGAGAACGCCTAAAAACGATCATTGAGCAACACCCCCCCATGTATGATGATGAGGGCCGAGCTGTTCGCTTGAGCGACTACAAAGAGGGTCGCAACCAGTTCTACAAACTGGTCACAATCGATTAAATCAATACTGCCAACTGCTAAAGGCCATATAGGGGGTTTGGCAGTTGGCAGTATCAAACTACCCTGCCAAAACCGTTTGGCACCTTTTTTAGCACTTAGCAGGATGAACAGTCAGCCATACCGCCCTAACCTCTTGGATGTACCGATCAGCTTCTTTGAACTCGACCACCAGCGGGGTCATTTTGCCAACGTACCAGCCCGAAATACAAGTCTACGACGTATCGTTAGTACCAAGTATTACCGCTCGACCATCGAAGCCATACGAGCTGAATCTGACCCAGAAAAGCAGGGCGAACTAAAAAAGCAGCTTCCGACTATTACACCCGTTGCCCTGCTTCACCACCGAAGAAGGGACACAAGTTTTGCCGAAAAGATCAGCCAACAATGGCCGATGATGATGGGCGATGTAGATATCAAAGACAATCCCGGCGTTAACATGGCCGAGCTTAAAAAGTATATAGCCCGCTTACCCTACGTACTACTTTGCACCTTTTCGGTGCGTAAAGGACTTTGGTTTGTGGTACAGTTACCAGACCACCGGACGCCTGAAACCTTAGCGGCCCATTTCCGGTATCTACAAAAGTTGTTCAGCGATATATTCGGGGTTAATCTCGACAAGGGCAAAGGGGGCAACCCAACTGATTTACGGTTTGTATCCTACGATCCCACTCCGTACATCAATGAAAATGCTATCGTACTGTCTGGTACGTATGAGCCGCCCAAAGCAAGCCATACAATTGATTACAGCCGCTTTAACAGACAGGATGAAAGAAACCTATTACCTAGGCTCGTTCGCTTCGTACGAACGGCGGGTGAGGGCCAACGGCATACTACTTTGTTAAAGGCGGCAACCGTAGCGGGCGGGTATATAGCAGCGGGTCTTGTAGACGAGCAAATTGTAACCTTAGCTCTCGAAACCATAGCGAGTGAATGGCCTACGTTCAGCAAATCACAGAAAACGATACGAGACGGTATCCGGTACGGTTTGACGAAACCGATTTATCTGGTTGAAAAAGAACAACCATACTATACGGACTCCAAACCTGTCGTTGTTTATACCATTGCCGATCAACTAGCCCGACCCGGCTCAATCCTTAGACCGGAAGAATCACGGCTTGAACGGTTAGAAGTTGAGCAATCTAATCACTATCCGGCAGCTTGGAATAAGCCTTAGTTATCACAACCAAATTATTGATCCGTGTATTGGTCCGTAAAGCAACTTCACTTCTATGTTGTTACTATGCTCGGTTGATGCTCATGCTATCCCGCTTGATTTTACAGACTTGCTCACGGATCAATGAGGCACATTCGTGTGAACACGGGATTAATGCGGATGAGCTTAGGGAGATAAAGGGAATCCTGCGTGACAATAATAACTAAGACCTGCTGAGGGATAGAGGCCTTTGGACTTCTGCCACTGGATTGGCTCACATATCTATGTGATTATGAAAAATATAGGATAAAAGCTAGAATGTATCTTTTTCTGTAGGAGGCTACAATAATGCAAGTGATGATGTAGCGGATGAAGTTGTTGATGACGGAGTGAGACAAACCGAACCGGATAATCAAATTAATGGCAAACGAAACACGCGAACGAAAATAGTTTTCTGCTGTAAAGGCACCTAAACCGATCAAATCCGGTAAACGAACAACAGGAATTAGTGAAAACCGATCAATTGCGGTGGAAAAAGCCTGGAAATCCGGCGAACTAACGACGAGCGGAAGTAAAAACCGGAATCCAGATTCCTACTTCCGGATTATGATGAAAACTAAATGATCACTATATTCGTAACAATACTGTAGCACTTTAATGTAACGCAGTGTTCCTTATCAGACCAGAAATTGTATTATACCAATTTTTGGCACACTCATACCTCTATCGGACGGAGCGATGAAACAAGTAAACAGAATGGGTGCAGCCAGCCAAGGTGCTTGTAGTACCCAACGATCATTTAGCTATGTATCAAAGGTTAACACTTCGCCTATTATCGTAGCAAAACAATGCAGTAATGAAGGAGCTAACAATACAAGTTCCTTTCCTTCTGTGGCAATAGACTTTCGTCGAATGGTCGAAGTAGCAGACCAAATGCAGGAGTATATAGCTAAGGGCGGTGCTAACGGAAACAAAAAGAGCGAATCGGGTGAACCTAAATGTATCCAATTATCAGGCTTATTCGGTTTTCC
The DNA here is from genome assembly GCF_014282275.1 of Spirosoma utsteinense. Classification (GTDB taxonomy): domain Bacteria; phylum Bacteroidota; class Bacteroidia; order Cytophagales; family Spirosomataceae; genus Spirosoma; species Spirosoma utsteinense. Next base: position 2,181 of record NZ_VFIA01000032.1, on the reverse strand, counting down.
CAGAAAAAGCTAACGATGCCGAGTTTTCCTTTGTCACAGACAACGGGATTAGATATATAATTTACTTTTGCGAAGCGGATGGCTATGTATCATCCGCTTCTTCTTTTGCCCATGAATTAAGGATGTTTGGGTTTGGGCCGGAGCTTAATACGCGGCCTACAAGAAAAATGCCTGCTGATCCTCGGATAGGAACAACGATATTAGAGTTACTATAATACTACATGTCAAAGCATCCTGATAGGATCTTGTTGTATGTCTGTAGTGATGAGAGTGTTTGGAACCCAGGTCCAGGCAATAGAAATATAAGATTTGCAAGACGACGAAGTGAGCTATTTTCTAAATGGTATGAAGATTGGCAAGCGGTCGGGGCGATGTCTGCAGAAAAAATAGATTCCGAGTTGTATGGCGAAATTTATTGCTCTTGCTTTTTTAGATCAGAAAACCCTTATGGGAATGAAATAAGGGATACAATAAATACGGTAGTGCTTGGAAAGCAGCCATAATAAAAATGCCTGCTGGTTCTAGCGGGCATTTTTTATTGTTCAATGTACTGCCATCCATTTTACTCTTTAATTACTATGAAAAAATTTATTATTTTGTTGTACGTACTTGAGTTTAGTTGTGTAGAAAGTTTAGCATACAGTCAGAAGGCTAAAAAGCGAGTGAATGAAATGGTAGTAGCATGTCGGGCAAAAGACATTAAGGTTTTATTTGCTAAACTTTCCACAGATGACCAGTTCAGAAGAAGTGTTAAAATTAGGGCGCATAATAATTGTAGTAAGACAATAGTAGCCGTTGAAGTAGGAATAGGTCGTACAGCTAACGAATTGTTAATGATACATAAGCGAGTAAAAATCAAAATTTTGCCTTATGCTACGACAAATATTAGTGTTTCAATTGAAGAGGGACATGCTGTTTACACACCAATGGCCACCAGTGACATTCATTTCATCAGAGTAGTGTATTCAGATGGTACAACGGCATAAGTATATTGTCTCTTCAGAAGTAACACTATTTATGAAGAAACAGCTAGTGTACTTGCTAGTCAGATTAACGCGATCTGCATCACATAGGCAGATACGGACGGGGTGATTCGTCAGCGACTATTTGCAGTGTCAGGTATTAAGCGTAATACTCATGTTACGTTAGATGAACTTATTGGGATAAAGGCAGTCTTGCATGGTAACGGGAATCAAAACATCTTCTAACTCCGTGCATTAGTCCGTAAAGCAACTTCATCTCTATGTTGTTATTATGCTCGGTTGATGCTCGTGGTATCCCGCTTGACTTTACAGACTTGCTCACGGATCAATAATAATAAAATACAGCTTATTACTTCTTGAAGCTCTTCAATGCTTCGAAAAATGTTATATAATGCATTTGGTGTTTAGTTTGATTAAACTTAAAATCTTCAAGAAGAAACCTACTTGTATTTATCTAATACTATTAAGCTATTCATAATTAAGTCAAAAAATTTTTTATTGTCTTCCTTATTTATTTCATTCTCTAACTTAGGTACGTAAAAACTAATACATATTAAGTAATCACGAAACATAACATAATATATTACGATGAAAAACTCGCCTTGAAAGCCTAGTCGTGATATTTTTGAGTCAAATTCTAATCTAACGCCATAACAACCATCAATAATCATTCTAGTGCTACTAAAATTAAGAGGATTATAACTAGAGTATTCAGTCGTAATGTTGTCTAACGCAAAAATTTCGTCTGCTAATTCTAATGGGTTTATTGAAGCTATTATATCGGGCGTAACCCCTAACTTATTTGATATTAAATAAACTGTTACTGTGTTTGACACTCCATTTAAATCATTTTTCAGTAGCCATAAAACATTTGGTCTTTTTCCTTCATTAAAATACCAGCTCAAAGGGAATTCAATTTCAAATTCTAAGCCTTTTGACTTGCTAAAATTTATTGAATTTAACTTTCTTCTAAAATTTTTGATGTATTCCTGAATTGGGAATGCTTGAAATTCTGGGTTATTATTTAGCAGTATTTCAATTATTGGTGATGATATATTGCCTTCTGATCTTGATTCTATCTCTTTTAAGAACGTGTTGGGAAATTGAGAAAGGTTGAGGGTCGTGCCAACTTTGTGGTCGCCAAACGACAAAGTCATGACCAAACAGTGGGAGCCACTGACCGACCTCCAATGGGCCG
>NZ_VFIA01000031.1 GCF_014282275.1 Spirosoma utsteinense | reverse complement strand
GCCCCCGCTGGTGTTGAAGATGATGTTACCCGTGGCGCAGTTGTAGGTTGGAGGCAACATCGTCAGCGCCCCACCCAGTGTAGTGGTGACCGGGGGCGTGACCGTGACCGTCGTAGGCGGGGTTAGCGTCACGGTTGTCGGGGGGGTTACTGTGACCGTAGTGGGCGGAGTGACCGTCACGGTTGTAGGGGGCGTCACGACCGAACCAGGGCAAACGTCCGTTCTGGTGGGACTATTCGCTAAGTTTACCGACGCATCGGCTGGCCGCACCGATATAGTCAGTGAAGTGTTTGATTTATAATAGTCTGGAATAACCCAGACATACCCGTACTCACTAAAATCTTTCACGCCATAGGCTTTCGCCACGTCCTGACGACGCTGGTCGGCCAGCACGGTAGCCACTTTAACACCATTGATATAAATGTCGACTTCCTGCGATTTACTAAAATTGTTTACATCCAGTATCCAGCCTGAAACCGCGTCGCAGGCGGCATAGTCCAGGAAGCCACGATATGAAGCAGCCGCTTCCCGGCCCGATCCGGTTGCTAAACTACCATCCGTTTGCACGAACAACGTTACGGTTGGCAAATTACCGGGATTGGATGCGGCTTGTGGAACAACAACGTTGTCATCCACCTCTGTTTTTACTGTAACAACCGCTTTTTCAACAAACAGTCCCTGATCGTTGGCCTGCCCCCGTAATAAGCGAAAGCCTGTACCCGGCGTAACCGTCCGGAAGAATCCTCGAACATGATAGGTCATTACAGGACGTGACGGATAAGACAATTGCCCCGTCACGTTATCGGTGAAGTCGCCCCCCGTTTGCTCAAAACCGGCAGGCATCAACAATTTGAGCGTGTAGGTGTTAAAACCTGACTGAAAGAAGAGCAGGTTAGGCGAAATATTCAGTAGTTCAGCCGTAATGATTAGCTCGAATGGCTCACCTAACCGCACAGTTGGCTTACTGCACTGTATACTAAACCGAATAGGATCATTCGAAACACTCGACAGTGGAGAAATCACTTTCAGCGGCAGGGGGCCCCAATAGCTTACAGGGGTGGCACTCGACACACTATCGGGCCAGTTAGCCGTAAGCCTATGACCAGGTAAGGTTTCAGCTGATGCAGGCACCAATGAAATGAGAGCCAAACAGATGAATGTATAAAAATATTTAACAACGCTCATACACACGTATTTGCTGAAAATGGTACAATTAATGTGCATAGAATAATATTTAGAATTTTCCCACGCAGTTTGAATAACAAATATTAAGCCATTATACCAGACAGCTATGCAATAAATTAACTTTTTAGATAATTAGGCAATTTAGTATCTACATAATTGACTTAATAGTTTATAAATCTACCTACCTGCAAAGAGTGCACTAAACAAGTTCCCTGCACTATCACGTGCCAATTTTCTCCGCGCAACTCTTATTTCATAAAAGATTTGTGGAATTGTTTCATCAGCTTACCTACCATACAATAAATAAGATGACTACACACGAATTAACCTTTAGTAGCAATGGGCCAATCAAGCCATAGATATAACACGCTCTTTATCAATAGATAACGCTGAGAATCGAAATCTTTTCTGGTATATATGGCATCTTTCGCGAGATTTTCATGCCTGACCGCACTAACTCTACTTACCCGAAGTGGTATTACCTAATCCTGGCCATTAACCTAACGATTCAATCAACAATGATTCAAATCCCACATGTCCGTTACCCGATCAACTAGGCGGCCGCTTATGTTACCATTTACACATAATAATATAACACATACGTCAGTCCGAATGAGCAGGACGTGAGCGCTATTCATGGGTACCGCCAAGCGTTGAAACCGATCCAGATCGAGCTGTGCCGTTCAGGCGCAAAACCAGACAGCTGCAGAGCCTTAACAGCCGTTTCACTGCCCATCAAAAAAGCCCGCAACACAGTGTCGCGGGCTTTCCTTAGTGTAAACGAGTTTAGGCTGTTTTGACCAGGTCAACGAGCGTCTCCACCCATAACGGATTGTCGTTGAGGCTTTCGACCAGTTGCCAGTGTTCCCCCCCTCGTTCTTCAAACATTTCTTTATATTCTTCGCCCACCTCGATTGTTGTTTCCAAACAATCGGACACAAAAGCAGGTGAGAAAGCCAGCACGCTCTTCACCCCCTTGCCTGCCAGTTCCTTGATGATATCATCGGTATAGGGCTTAATCCAGGGATCACGGCCTAAGCGTGACTGGAAGCAAGTTGTATAGCTTCCTTCGGCAAGACCCAGATCGCGCACGATCCGGCGCGTAGTTTCAAAGCACTGCGCCCGGTAACAGTGCTGATTCATGGCCGTAAGTGAGCCGCAGCAATCGCCAAAGCGGCATACGTCTTTCGTAACATCGCCCTTTCGGATCTGACGCTCAGGCAAGCCATGGTAACTAAACAGAACATGGTCATAGTGACGCTCCGTGAGGTATTTTCGACCCGCCTGAACAAACGCTTCTATGAATTTAGGATGCTCCAGAAACCGATTGACAAACCGGAGTTTGGGCATCACCTGCCATGTTTTCAGAATGTCCATTACCTTTTCGTACACCGATCCCGTTGAAGCCGAAGCATACTGCGGGAAGAAGGGGATTACGACCAGATCAGTCAGGCCCATCCGCTGAAAATCGGCCAGGCCCGCATCTATACTGGGGCTTTGGTAACGCATGGCGAGCTTAACTACATACGCATCGCCAAGCGCTTCCTGCAACTGTCGCTCAACAACATAACCGTAATGTTTCAGGGGCGACCCTACCTCGGTCCAGAGTTGCTTGTACACTTTAGCCGATTTGGGTGCCCGGAACGGAGCAATAATCCCATTGACCAGCAGGAAACGAGGAATATAAGGAACATCAATGACGCGTCCATCCATCAGGAACTCGCGCAGGTATTTCCGCACGTCCGGCACCGAAGGGCTATCGGGCGTACCTAGGTTAACGATCAATACGCCCGTTTTGCCAACGGGCACTGGTGTTAGAACGGGGGGCTGTAGAACAGGTGCTTCCATAGGGAGGAAACAGGGATGTTAAGAAGTTAGTTTACGAAAATACCGTAGACTCGACATAGTCGATGAACGTCGCTTTTGGTCGGTGTGTCACTTAGTCTTCCTGCGGGTAGCGTTTCAAGTCCGTACGGCTGAAATCGCTGAATACTTCACCAGGAAGGCCGGTAAAAACCATAATTTCGGTCAGGTCACGCTCACCCCGTTCGCCAGACAACAGGATAGACCCGTACGTCTTGTAATCGGCCCACGGCAGCGTGAAGCGGGGTACTTCGTCAGTATATTTAGGGTAGTGTGCCCATTGGGTGACCAGATGCGATTTCTTGTCGATCCAGATATGGTACTTGTTATCGGGCGTTACGCCTACTCCCTTGAACGTCATTTGAATCAGGTCGGCGGCTTTCCCGTCTTTCGTAGCTACTGTGTCGCCCAGGTATTTGAGCGTCACGCCCGAGTCTTTGAGCTTGAACGGCATAACCAGCCAGTACGAATCATTGATCCAGGCAGCTTTACCCGCTTTTACGTACTTGGCTACCGAATCAGGCTCGGTGAGTTCCTTGCCATTTCGAAATACCCGACCTTTGTCGGTGTTGATGTTCAGGAGCACTGTTTGATCGTCGCGCAGGTTATCGACCCGTACGGTACCGGTCCATTTATCCCAGACTAGTTTGCGGGCACCAAAAAAATTCCAGGCAATCAGGTGGGTATTGTCCCAGGCTTTCCGACCACCCATGGCTACCATGACCTGATCAGCAATCTGCACGGCTTTGGGATCAGAACCAGCCATATCGAAACCCGCTGCGGGTGGATTCGATGATTTCCTGGACTGAGCCATACCAGTCGATGTACTTAATACCAGCAAAAAAAAGAGCAGTCGACGTGTTTTCATAAACGATATCGTTTTAATTAGACAAAAGTAAGTTGAATAATGCTGATTGATGAAGGGTGAGCGATGAATGATTGTACCCATCAACACTATTTATCCGCTTTCCTCTATCATCTGTTGCTTGCCTGACATCCTTCATTGGCTATGACGCTTTCTCAACTCGATTACATTGTTGCTGTCGATACATACCGGCATTTTGCTACAGCAGCCGAAGCCTGCCACGTTACGCAGCCAACGCTGAGTATGCAGATTCAGAAGCTGGAAGACGAATTGGGCGTCCTCGTGTTCGACCGATCCAAGCAACCCGTTGTACCAACCGAAACCGGCCAGGCCCTTCTGGCTCAGGCACGTGATGTGCTACGGGCAGCCCGGCGTATACCGGAGATCGTCAGCGAATCGAAGAATGATTTCCAGGGCGATCTGCGCATTGGCATTATTCCAACGCTGGCTCCGTACCTGCTTCCCTACTTTATTGGTGAGTTTATTCAGACATACCCGGCAGTTTCGGTACAGATTCAGGAACTGGTGACGGAACAAATTGTGGATCGACTTCGCCACGGCCTCATCGATGTAGGGCTGGTTGTAACGCCCCTTACCGAAAATGGTATTACCGAGATACCCCTCTTTCAGGAACCATTCGTCGTGTATGCGGCCGATTCCCATGAATTGCTGGCGAAAGCAGCCGTGACGGCAGCCGACCTGCAAACAGATGGCCTCTGGCTGCTAACCGATGGTCACTGCTTTCGCAACCAGGTTATCAACCTCTGTGGTGCCGACCGAATGGCTAGTGGGTCAACCATGCTTCAGCAACCGGCTGGAACGGCTATCGAATCGCCGGAGAAACCACGGCCAGTGCGGTTACGCTACGAAACAGGCTCTCTGGAAACACTCATCAAGCTCATCGACAAACAGGATGGATTTACGCTCCTTCCCTACCTCGCTACCGTTGACATGACCGATCAGCGCCGGGCACGGCTTCGGCCGTTCGATCAATCGCCCGGCGCGGCTCCTCAACCCGTACGTGAAGTTAGTCTGGTAATACACCGTAGTTTTCTTAAGCGCAAACTCATCAACGCGCTTAAAAACGAAATACTGAGCCATTTGCCAGGCGACCTGGCGCAGGCAAAAACAAGTAGTCGCGTGGTAGGCTGGTAGACATATCAATAATGTAATCTATTTGATATACATTCGTGATATATTAATAAGATCTGTTTGAGATAACTTTCTACGCAACCTTTTATGAATGGTTATGTAGCGCTTCACCACACGGGAGCGCCCATATGTCGCCGTAAAATCGACTTGTTCTACTGGACAAATCTACTTTTCACAGCGATCGGACAATTCTTTTTCTTTCTGTTTTTTTTGACCGGGCAACCATCCGCTGTTGCTCAACCGTCCCTCGATCAGTTCGAACATCTGTCGGTCAAAGACGGCCTTTCTCATAACTCGGTCAACTGTATGCTTCAGGATCGGGCCGGGTTTATGTGGCTCGCGACCAACGACGGGCTCAACCGGTACGACGGGCATACGTTCATCATTTTTCGGCCCGACCCGGCCCGCCCGAACCACAGTTTTCGCAGCAACCGGGTTACGGGCCTTTGCCAGGGGCGGGCAGACCGGGTCTGGGCCGTTACTGAAGGGGGGGGACTTCATGCCGTCGACCGACTAACCGGCCAGGTAACGCCCCACCCTATTCTGGCCAGGAACGCCAACCGCTGGAATACCCAACTGGATGTTTATGAGGACAGCCAGGGGTTTCTCTGGCTTAGTACGTATAATGGACTGGCTCGTTACGAGCCCGACCGACATCACTTCGTGCTTTATCCCTCGCCCCAGCCCGACATGCCCATCAAGCGTGTTTTCGAAGATACTAAACAACGCCTGTGGGTTGCCACAGCCAGGGGACTTCATCTTTTTGACCGGCGAACCGGACGGTATACCCTGCTGCCTGCTCCGGTAAGCAGCGGCCCCCAGCCTACATTCAATTCCTTCGTTCAAGTCGACCCGAATGTGCTGTGTCTGGGAACGGCTGGCCATGGATTATTCCAGCTGAGGCTGGACACCCAGCCCTGTCAACTGACACCCTATAATCCAGGCGGGAAAATCAACAAGTTCATCTTTCTTCACTCCCTTCAACTCGATACCACCCGAAATCTGTGGATAGGCACTACCGAAGGCCTGCAACGTATTGATACCAAACACCAGCAGGTAACTACCTATCGGCCCGACCCCAGTTTACCCGGTGCCATTAGTAGTATCAGCGCACAGAACGTGTATATCGATCGGGCCGGAACCCTGTGGGTAGGTACTGACAATGGGGTCGATAAAAAACCCGTCAATACCAAGCCGTTCGTTACGTATCAGCTAAAACCAACCACCAGTACAGCCAACCTGATCGAGAACCGGGTCAACGCCGTACTACTCGACAGCCAGAACCGGCTTTGGCTCAGTAATTACCATACCCTCCATCGAACCGATGCCCGGCAGGGTGGCTCCGCCCAAATAGAGCCGGCTCAGCTGGGCGTATCGGCCAGTCAGACAAACTTTGTTTTTTCCATGCTGCCGAATGGACCCGATGGAATCTGGTTGGGTACCGAAAAGGGGCTGATGGCCTATGATGCCCGGTCGAATCGCTATACAAGTTATGAAGCCGATTTGTCAGGCCATTTTATGAGTGAGGGACTGGCGGGCAGCCTCTGGATCGGTAGTGAAGGCGGCATTGCCCGTTTCGACAAGAAAACGCACCGCTACACCTATTACAAGTACGACCCAGCCGATAGTAAGGGCTTACCCGACATGTTTGTTTATGCACTGCTGGCCAGCCGAACAGGACATGTATGGGTGGCCATCAACGGGGAAGGCATCAGCCGACTTGATCCCCGCACAGGCCGATTTACCCACTACCGGGCGGGGCCAAAGCCGGGCCAGCTTAGCAGTAATGAAGTACTTACGTTTTATGAAGATGCCGCCGGGGTACTTTGGGCGGGTACCAATCAGGGCGGATTGATCCGGCGCGACCCCAGGACCGGGCTATTTTCGGCTGTCACCATTCAGGAAGGGTTACCCAGTAATCGGGTGGTTGGCATTGCGGGCGATGCTGCGGGTTACCTCTGGCTGAGCACGAATCAAGGCTTGTGTCGGTATGACCCCCGCACAGGCCGTATCCGGAGTTATACCGTTAATGATGGATTACCAAGTAATGATTTTCTGGAGAACGCCGTCTACGCCCGACCGGGCGAAATCCTGTTCGGGAGCCTGAACGGACTGGTGCAGGTCAATCCGGCCCGCATCCGCGACGACAGGCGCCCATTTCCGGTTCAACTCACCGATTTCGAGGTCCTTAACCAAAGACGACCCATACCTGACAGCCTTATTACGCTGGCCCATAACGAGAATTTTCTTTCGTTCGAGTTTGCGGCCCTTACCTACGTTTTGCCCCGCCAGAGCCGGTATGCTTACCAGTTAGTGGGGGTCGATGCCAACTGGGTAGCGAGTGGCAACCGTCGCTTTGCCAACTATACCGATCTGCCCGCGGGCAACTACCAGTTTCGGGTAAAGGCATCGAACAGTGACGGCATCTGGAACGAACGGGGCATCTCCCTTCAGCTCATCATCCGTTCACCCTGGTGGCAAACAGGCTGGGCCTATGGATTCTATGCGCTCGTCATTGGTGGCGTCCTTATTGGATCGGTACGACTGTATACGAACCGAATCCGGCAGCAGCAGGAGATCGAACTCAATCGTCAGCAAACAGAACAGCTAAAAATTGTCGATGAACTGAAAACACGGTTCTTCTCCAATATCACCCACGAGTTTCGAACGCCCCTGTCGCTCATCATATCGCCGGTGGAGAAACTACTGCTGGACCCTCAGTTCGATACGCGCACGCGCCAGACGCTGGCGCTTGTCCAGCGAAACGCCCGCCAGTTACTGCGGCTTATCAACCAGTTGCTGGATCTGTCAAAGCTGGAAGCCAACAGCATGGGCGTATCGACCATGCGGGGTATTCTTACCGAATTTGTGGGTCAGCTAATTGACTCATTCCGCCCGGCGGCTGAGCAGAAAGGCGTAACCCTACACTACAACACACAGGATATCCAACAGGAACATCTGTTCGATGCTGATAAGTGGGAAAAAATCCTGACCAATCTCCTGTCGAACGCCCTCAAATTTACGGGCAGTGGCGGGGAGGTTACGCTCACCCTGGCGTTAGGGGCACCATCGGAGACCGAGCCAACGCAAACCGTCAGCCTGGTGGTGGCCGATACGGGTATCGGGATTCCGAGCGAAGAGCTTCCGCGCATTTTCGATCGTTTTTACCAGGTCGATAATTCACGCACCCGCGCTTATGAAGGCACCGGCATTGGTCTTTCACTCGTCAATGAGCTGGTCGCCCTTATCGGCGGAACGATAGCGGTAAAAAGCGAGTCTGGTTCAGGCACCACCTTTTCGTTGACATTACCCGTACAGACAACACAGCCGGATACCATTTCGGATAGCTTGTCGATACAGTCGATTCCGCTGGCCGTACCAACGGGCGAACATCATCCACTTATCGCTCCTCCAGTACTTGTTCCGGCCGATGAACGGCCAGACGATGATGTTCTCACGCCAGTCATTCTGGTGGTGGAAGACAATGACGAACTGCGTGGCTTTGTAGCGACTGAACTGGCTATGTTTTACCGGGTTCTAACGGCGGCCAATGGCGAAGCAGGCTGGCAACTGGCTCAGGCCGAATTGCCGGATGTGGTCGTGTCGGATGTAATGATGCCGGTGATGGATGGCTACGAACTAACGCGGCTTATAAAAAGCCATCCGGAGACCGAGCATATAGCCGTCGTTATCTTGTCGGCCAGGGCGGCTCATCAAAGCCGGGTCGATGGACTGGCGGAAGGTGCCGATGACTACCTGGCCAAGCCATTCAACCAGCAGGAATTACACCTGCGACTGCGCAACCTGATTGGGCGGCAACAAAAGCTGCGGGACTATTACCGTCGGCAACTCTCCCAGCCCGAAACCCCCGCCCCGCTTGAAACAGAGCTGGACCCTTTCCTGCGCCAGATATATGAACGGCTGGAAACGAACCTCATCGACGTTTCTATCAATGTCGATTGGTTATCCAGCGAATTGTCCATGAGTCGTAAGACACTTTATCGGAAAATTCATAGCCTGACCCAACTGGCACCTAATGACCTTATCCGCCAGTATCGTCTGCGTAAAGCGGCCGACTTGCTACGATCGGGCCACAATGCGGCCGAAACTGCTTACCTCACCGGATTCAAAACCCAGTCGCATTTCGCTAAAGTGTTCAAAAATTTCTATGGCCAAACACCGTTGGAATTCATCAACAACTAATCAATAAAGAAAATTTAGTATATAAAGGTGACGTAAAAGTTCAGAGCCTGTCCCAAATGGATAAGAATATGTCCCGAATTTGATATAAAATGACGTCGAAAGAGAAGAATTTTGAAATGCCTTAGGCGTGTTATGTACCTTCCTTTTTTTAACCATTTTTTTAATCATTCGGAATTGTGTTCGAACAAGCGAACAAAACTACCCAAGTGGCTTTCCACTTCTAACCACACCCTTTAAACTGATTTACTCAACGTTTACCTTTTCATTTTTACCGGATGACCTGATTCCTAAACACGATCCAGTATTCTTTTTTAACCCTGCTACGCTATCCATTTTACATATATCTACTAGTAGTCCTCTCTAAGAATCCATCGTATAGTACCCTGCCCCCCGGCTATTCCAAGTGAAAGGAATAGCCGGGGGGCATTATTATTGTCGCCTAATAAATCACAACAATTGTAGTCTCCCCGTGTGTTTGGCAGCAATCAACGTATCGGCATCTGGCTACCGGAACAACCGGCTACTTCGTAGGCGTCTGCCGTTTTGCCCGCTCCAGTTGCCGGTATGCATCACCGAAATCAGCGCCTTCAGCAATGGCATCGCTCAGGGCAGGCACACCCGCCCGGCCAACCAATGCCAGCCAGCGCGACACTTCGTCGGCTGCGGTCTGGTAGGCCAGCATAACATGGCCATAGTCACCACCAAAAAAATCGCGGGTCGTTTCCAGATCGGCCAGTTTGAGCATCGGCCGACGGGCAAAGGGCATCAGGTTGTCATCGTCAAAAGTATTCGAAGGTGGTTGAAGGCTATCGGGCTGCTCCCAGACCGACGGATTACTGAACCGGTAGTCGACCATCAGGGCCAGCCCCTCGTTGAACCATTGAGGAATTTGGCGTTTTACCCGCCACCACCCTAAGCGGGCAAAAAGCTCATCGTGGCAGAGTTCATGAGCGATCACGTCGGTACTATTCCCGTCGGGCCCAAGAATCAGGTACGATGCGCCCCAAAATGTGCCGATGCTACAGCCTGCCCCCTCACCGCCCACGCAGTATTCCTCGTACTCAGCCTGTTTGGTACAGTAGATCAGTATGGCCTTTCCCTGCTGGCCTCCCCAGAACCGCCGAATACGATGGCGGGCGGCCACCATATGCCGGCTTACCTGAGTTTGCTGGGTAGCGCTGGCGGATCGGTTCACATAAATAAAGCCCTCCCGGCCCGGAGCCACAACCACCCGAAAATCGTTCGAGTAGCTGATACGCATACACCGTACCAACTGCGGATAAAGGATCAGGAAACCAATTGGCAGCGCGATCAGAAGTGGTAGGACGTAGCGAGACAACAAGCGCATGAACAGGACGGCCAATCGAATAAACAGTTTGTTCGATGCGATTTACAAACTGTTCGGTTTAAATTGTAAATCGCATTCCAAAATCAGTTTAAATTAAATGCCTTCATCCCTCATTATTGGCGCAGGCCTGGCCGGTTTGACAGCCGCGCGTGAATTAACCCGCTACGGCTGGGATGTTACTGTCGTCGATAAAGGCCGCGGGATTGGTGGCCGGCTAGCTACCCGACGCATCGAACAGGCCCGGCTGGATCATGGCGCACAGTATATCTCGGCCAAAACAACCGCTTTCAAACACCTCCTTCAGGATTTATCGGCACAAGGCATCGTGGCCGAGTGGCACCTGGAGCAAGCTACGCTGGGCGACACGAATTTCAACCATTCGCGGTACATAGGTGCCAACGGTATGAATGAGATCGCGAAAGCGCTGGCGCGTAACCTGACCGTACTGACGAACGAAACCGTTTGCCAGATCAGAACCGACGATACGGGCTGGCTTGTTGAAACGGAAGCGGGCGCGCAGTATCGGGCCGATTCACTGATTGTCACGATTCCGGCACCTCAGGCCCTGACCCTGCTTGAGAAAAGTCATGTCGGCCTGACCGCTTCTGATCAGCAAGCCCTCTCGGCTATTACGTATCACCCCTGTATCGCGGTGATGGTAGCGATGAATCAGCCGAGTCTTCTTCCCCCTCCCGGTGCCATCCGCTACCAGACGGGTTCTGTAGCCTGGATAGCCGACAATGGACAAAAAGGAATTTCGCCGGACCAGCCATCTGTAACGATTCACGCCAGCGCCGACTTCAGCCAGGCGCACTTCGACAGCGATCTTTCTGGTATTGGTCAGCAACTCATCGATCAGGTAAGCGAGTGGATACCCGCCAGCGCGGTACGTAGCATTCAGGTCCACCGATGGCGCTATAGCCTTGCCAACCAACGCTATCCCGGCTCATTCCTGGCCGCTGCAGCACTGTCACCCCTTTTGTTTGGTGGCGATGGATTTGGCGATGGCAATGTGGAAGGAGCCTTTACGTCGGGATTGCAGATGGCCACCTATCTGCGCGAAAATCTTGCGTAAGTCTCGCTGCTCTCAGGCCGGAGATGCAGGAACGGCCAATGGGTCTGGGTATCGGATGGGTACTACTTCATAGTCGGCCGGGTCAACCCGTTTTGTGGCTTTGCGGTAGGTCACTGTCAGGGCGGGCCAGAGCGTCGTGTTTTTCCCGCGCGAATCCATATACCAGCTCTGACAGCCCGACGCCCAGACAGTACCCGCCATTTTTTCCTGAATGCCCTTGTTATAGGCTTCCTGCGCTTCAGGCTTTACGTCCAGAAACGCGTCTGGCCCCGCCTGATCCAGCAAATCAAGATAACCCAGCACATACTGAACCTGCGATTCGATCATGTGGACAATGGAATTGTGGCCAAGCCCGGTGTTTGGTCCAACCAGAAACAACAGATTGGGATAGCCCGATACGGTAATACCATAGTGCGCTTCGGGCCCTGTTGCCAGCCATTGGTCGAAGAGGTTGCGGCCCTGCCGACCCACGATATGAAGATCGCAGATGATTTCGGAAGCGACAAAGCCAGTACCGAAGATAAGTACATCGACAGGCCGTTCCGTACCGTCTTTTGTCAGGATACCAGTCGGCGTAACCCGCTCGATCGAATCGGTCACCAGGTCGACGTTAGACCGGGTCAGGGCTGGGTAATAGTCGTCTGACACCAGCACTCGTTTACAACCCAGCTTATAGGCAGGGGTTGCCTTTGCCCGTAGTACAGGGTCGCTGATAGATGCGTAGAGGTGTCTGAGCGCTAGCCGGGTACCCAGTTTATTAAAGGTCTCATTACCAAGGAATGACAGACCCCGCAGTTCATTCAACCAGTAGATACCTGACCGGTAAGCCTGCTGTAACAGGGGCAACCGGCGAAACAGCCGCTGTTCGGTTGAGGAAACGGCCCGGTCAGAACGAGCCGTTATGTAGGGGGCCGTCCGCTGAAAAACGGTCAGCTGCTCCACGATAGGCGCTATCTGGGGAATGATCTGGATAGCACTGGCCCCCGTTCCAACGACGGCAACCCGTTTACCGGCCAGCTCACAGGTAGTATCCCACGTTGAGGAATGAAAAGCCTTACCGGTAAACGTATCCAGCCCGGCCAGTGTTGGCATACTCGGCCGGTTAAGGGGTCCAATAGCGCCAATAACGACGCGGGCCGTTGTCAGGCCGCCAGCCCGATCGGTCAGCGTCCAGAAACCAGCAGATTCAGAAAACGCCGTGTGGATAATATCGGTATTGTATCGAATGGCAGAAGCCAGTTGATAGGTGTCGACGATATCATTGAGGTAAGCAAAAATTTCGGGCTGGGTCGAGTACATCCGGGACCAATTCGGGTTGGGCGCAAACGACAGCGAGTAGAGGTGGGAAGGAACGTCGCAGGCGCATCCCGGATAGACATTATCGCGCCAGGTACCACCCACTTGAGCCGCCCGCTCGAACACGATAAACGAGGTACCCCTACGCTGTTTCAGCCGGATAGCCGCGCCCAGACCAGCAAATCCAGCCCCGATTATAGCAACGTCGACCTGTGGAGTCATAAATCAGTGGCAGATTTTATCGTGGTAAAACTACCTCAACTATACGTTCGGCTACTTCGCTACGTACACATGCTCAGGGCCATCCCCCGTTTTATTTGCAGCACCTGCTGAGGCTACGTGGGTCAGCCATGCCCGCCACGGCCCACGCATCGATTCATGTAAAAAGATCAATGACGATTGGGGCTGAAATAGAGAGCCTTTAACTGGAACAGGCGTATATCTGGCTAATCTGGTATACTATCCAAATCAGACCTGATACACGCCTTATAGAAATGGGACTGGCTACTTAACCTCTACTTTCCTGGTGCTTTCGCGCTCCAGGGCAAAATTAAGGCTGGAATAGATGCGCCGGATAGCGGTTTCCAACCGTTCCCAGCCTGCTTCCGAGCGCAGATCAATATCTACTATTTTATCCCGCTGGCTACTGATCAGTACCATATGCGTGACAGCGGCTATCATCAGGCTGGTAATGGCGATGGGGTCATAATCCGAATAGGGAGCTAGTTTGTCGACCAGGTCTTTGTAGGACTGGTCGCGAAATTCGGCCAGACGGCGGGCCAGTTCGGTTTCGCCATGACTCATCTCCCACCGGATCAATTCCTGCGATGGCTTACGGGCCCGGAATTCGCGCATAAACTGAATGGTATACTCTGACCATACCTTACTTCGGTTCTCGACGGGCAATGACTCCGGCACTGACTCCAGAAACTTCTCATTGAACATCGACAGGAAGAATCCACGCTGGACATAGGCTTCCAGCAGCCCGTTCCATCCACCGAAGTAGCGGTAAATAAGCACCTTGTTAACGCCAGCCCGTTCAGCTACGGCATTAATCCCTGCCTTTTCTGTCCCCCGTTCAGCCATGACATCGCCCATTGCGCGGAGGATGCGCTCCATGGTCATCTGGCGATTTCTACGCTTGACAACTTTCATACTGATGCTGTTTATGTTTTAAATTAGGCGTGTGTGTACAAACCCGATTCGGGCTGCAGTATTAATACTATAAATCTACCGAATTTATAGTCTGGCTACAAATATGTATAATGCCAATGATGTTACCAAGTGGTAACCTCATCGACGTACCGGAAAACTGAGGAACTGGTCCGACAATTGATTGATAGCCTCCAACAACTTCCGTTTTGGAATAACTACCGGTAACCAGAAAGGAGAAAATGGGTCGTCGTGCCAGTCGGGTGCGACCTCGAAGGCAAGTTTTATTTGCAACAGAAACTCATCGGAATCGGCCGAAATACATTCAAAGCTCAGACAAGGCTCATTGAATAACAAACGATTCTGAGAGCGGCCAGTAGTGTGCAGCAAACGAAGCCAGTTGAGCAATTTTTCAACCTCATACGTGTGCAGAATTGCCGCTGTAGATGTAGACTGGTGATGTTGCCAACCCGACCGCACCGCTACCCACAACAAATTCCGATCAGCCAGCGAGGAGCTGTCCGGCGCGTGTTCGTAATCAAGGATGTTGAGCTCGAAAAAGCTGCGCTGGCCGATCAATAACATAGACTACACGTGTATGTGTAAAGGGGGAGTGTTTGTAATCTAAGCACATAGAGATACACGGCAGAAAGATAGGTATATACGTTAGTAAATACAAATCTCTGTTCATAAAGTAACAAACGGCTCCTTGTTCACCGCTCAGGATAGCTGGCTAACTGACCCGATAGCTGGTCGATCGCTTCCTGCAACTGGGCACGGTTGAGCAATAGATTCAACTCTACAGGAACATCAGGATAGTTATGCCAGGCTGGCGTAAGCGCGTGGTCTAACTGAATCTGCAGCCGGTATTTCTCATTGGGCAACGCAGAAGCCTCGACACTAAGTCCGGGCTCAGAAAAAGTCAAATCGATGCGGTTGGCGGCTCTGGTCCAGAGTGCTTTCAGGCCGTTGAGCAGCCGGTTCACCTCCCAGGTTTTCAGGGGCACTGACTGTGAATCGGTTTGCTGACGCCAGCTGGTAGAAAATCGACACAGTAAATTGTTACGTTCACGCCAGTGAGCAACGTCGCTCCCGTAGCCGAGGATGGATAATTCGAATGAGCCGGAGGAAGATCGTAGTTTCATAGCGGTTAGATTGAGTAATGTTCTTTCATTGATGAATAGGCTAATACCCTACTTAACAAATATACTAAATCTTTGTTTCGAAAGTCAATCATGACGCAATGATTTGTAAATGAACCACTTTCCTGTTTTTCAGTTCTCAGATCATTGCCTATTCCCGAATGTCGGGTACGCGGGTGGGCCGTTGCCTTTGTAGCGATTGAGCTTGCGTGTTCCATTTAAGCGGTTTTCTGGCTGATTCCGGTTTACGCCATATTTTTAGCGGCTTCCTGACTTTGTCTATCTTTGCAGCCAGGTTATTTTTTGAACTATAAAAACGAACTACATGGCAAATGTGCTCATTATTGGAGCAGGTGGCGTAGGAAGCGTCGTGGCGCACAAATGTGCGATGAACAGTACCGTCTTCACCACGATTATGCTGGCCAGCCGCACAAAGGCAAAATGTGACCGGATTGCAACCGAGATTCAGGAAATGCACGGGGTGACCATTCAAACGGCGCAGGTCGATGCCGACGTGGTGCCCGAAATGGTAGCGCTGATTCGGTCTTTCGAGCCAACGCTCGTTATCAATGTAGCCCTGCCTTATCAGGATTTGCCCATCATGGACGCTTGTCTGGAAGCCGGTGTACATTATATGGACACGGCCAACTACGAGCCCAAAGACGTTGCTAAATTTGAATACAGTTGGCAATGGGCTTATAAAGAGCGTTTCGAAAAAGCAGGATTGATGGCTTTGCTTGGCTGTGGTTTCGATCCCGGTGCTACACAGGTGTTTACCGCCTACGCCAATAAGCATCATTTCGACCGGATGGACTACCTGGATATCGTCGACTGCAATGCCGGCAACCACGGCAAAGCATTTGCGACCAACTTCAACCCCGAGATCAACATTCGCGAGATTACCCAGCCCGGTCGTTACTGGGAGAACGGGGAGTGGATCGAGATACCGGCCATGAGCATCCATAAAGCCATTGAATACCCGGAGATCGGTGAGCGGGAATCCTATGTTCTTTATCACGAAGAACTGGAATCGCTGGTCAAAAACTTTCCGACTCTAAAGCGGGCGCGGTTTTGGATGACCTTCGGACAGGCCTACCTGACCCACCTCGAAGTACTGCAAAATGTGGGTATGACCCGCATCGATCCGGTACCGTTTCAGGGTATGAATGTTATCCCACTCGAATTTCTGAAGGCGGTGTTACCAGCCCCCGAAAGTCTTGGGGAGAATTACACCGGCCAGACGAGTATCGGCTGTCAGATCAAAGGAATGAAGGACGGTGCCGACCGGACCTATTTTATCTGGAATAACTGCGATCATGCCGAAACCTACCGTGAGGTGCGCGGACAGGCGGTAAGCTACACAACGGGAGTCCCGGCCATGATTGGCGCGATGCTCATTCTGACCGGTGTCTGGATGAAACCCGGTGTCTGGAACTGCGAAGAGCTTGACCCCGATCCATTTATCGAGCAGATGAACAAGCAGGGCTTACCCGTTCAGGAGCGCATCGATATACCCCTGCCGCACGAATATCCGGTATAGGTGTTACGGCGATTTCGTGAAAAGAGGGAACAAGCCACAGATCGTTTTGTGGAATTGAGTTGACGTAGGCATCTACCCGGTACACTGATAAACATCCGGTACCATGCTCAACCCCAACTCGTCCAATACGGTAGCGCTGACCTACGACGAAATCATTTTTCAATCCCGCAACCGGGCTTATGGTGCCTTTAACCTGCGCCAGCATTACCGACCGACGCTCACCCTTGCACTGGGACTGGGCGTCGGTTTATTTCTGGCAGGCCTGTACGCACCAACTTTGTACAGCAGGATCTGGCCGGGCGATCAGCTGGCCAATACAGACATTATGGTACAGGCCGACATCATCGAGCTGACAGAACCGCCAGCCGAACGCCCCCTACCCCCTGTTGAGCAGGCACCGGCGGTCAATACCGTGCGGAACCTGGTGCCTATTGTCATGCCCGAAGCTGATGTGGTCGAGGATGCCCTGCCACCCACTACCGACGATCTTCAGGATGCAACCTCCGGACCGCTAACCGCCGACGGTACGGGCGATGTTGACGTCATTGCTCCACCCGAGGCCAGTGCGGCAACGGCCGATGAGAAAGCGCTTGAGGTAGCGCCCCGAACGGAGGATGTGTTCGTCGCTGTTGAGCAGGAACCCCAATACCCTGGCGGCCTGGACGCGCTACGCACCTTTTTGAGCAGGAGTCTGAACTATCCACGGGCAGCCGCCAGCGCGGGTGTATCAGGTAAGGTGTTCCTGAGCTTCGTTGTCAACACAGACGGTAGCCTGACCGATATCCAGGTGCTGAAAGGTATTGGTTTCGGCTGCGATGAAGAAGCCGTTCGGGTAATTCGGAAGATGCCCAACTGGCGACCTGGCAAGCAGTCGGGCCGGGCGGTACGGGTAAAATACAACCTACCCATCTCCTTCACACTGGAATAGAATACAGTAAGTGAAATTAACCCATCAACCCTGCCACTACCGGGGGCTACGCCCACTGGCAGGGCGAGCAGATAACCCTGCCAGTGGGCGTAGCCCCTGGTAGTGGTTATCCTTACTTATTCATCCTGCCAATTCTGTTCGGGATCGATTATCCACCGAACTACCCGCGACAGAGCAGGCATTAGTTTGCTTACCTTTGTGGTATGAATATGACCTTACAGCCGCATCTGGATACGATTCCATCCCCCTGCTTCGTGCTGGAAGAAGCCAAGCTTCGCCGAAACCTCGAATTGATCGACTCGGTGCAGAAAACAGCCGGAGTGACCATCATTCTGGCGCTGAAAGGCTTCTCGATGTACAGCGCCTTTCCCATCGTTCGTGAGTACCTGAGCGGAGCAACCGCCAGTTCACTCAACGAAATAAAGCTCGTCAACGAATACATGGATGTAAAAGCGCATACCTACATCCCGGCCTATCAGGATCAGGATTTCGATGAGGTACTTCAGCGCAGCAGTCACTTGACGTTCAATTCCTGGAGTCAGTGGGAACGCTTCAGCGGACGTGTGGCGCAGTACAACCAACATCAACTGGCGGCAAACAGCGACGAACACGTACCGGCATCAACTGTCAGTTGCGGCATCCGGGTCAATCCGCAATATTCGGAAGTGGCCACCGACATGTACAATCCCTGTGTGCCGGGTTCCCGCCTGGGTGCCACCCGCGATCAACTGCCCGATCAATTACCGGATGGACTGGACGGTATTCACTTCCACACCCTCTGCGAAAATGACTCGTTTACGCTGGAACGCACGCTCGACGCGCTCGAAAGCCGGTTTGGAGAATTGCTCCATCAGGCAAAATGGGTAAACCTCGGCGGAGGCCACCTCATGACCCGCGAAGGCTACGACACCCAGCACCTGATTGGTCTGCTCAGGGCATTCCGCGAGAAATATAACGTCGATATAATTATGGAGCCTGGCTCGGCCATTGCCTGGCAAACGGGCGTACTGGTTTCCACGGTACTCGACGTGCTCAACAGCCAGGGAATCGACGTAGCAATTCTGGACACCTCCTTCGCGGCCCATATGCCCGATACACTTGAGATGCCCTACAAACCACGCATTCTTTCTGCCTATCACGAACCGGTAGCAGGCAAACCTACCTACCGGTTAGGTGGTATGACCTGCCTTGCCGGTGATTTTATGGGCGATTACTCGTTCGACAAGCCATTGGAAATTGGCGATACGCTCGTCTTCGACGATATGATCCACTATACGATGGTAAAAACGACGACGTTCAATGGGGTCAATCTGCCAGCCATTGGTATGTTGACAACCGACGACCGGTTTGAATTGATCCGGACGTATGGCTACGAAAGTTTTAAAGATCGGCTGAGTTAACCGGTTGTTAGCCGACCATCACTTATGGTCGGCTAACAAACAAAAAACCTGCGTACAATACAGTTCGCAGGTTTTTAGAAGACAGCTAAAGGCAACGGCGCAAGGCAGTTACCTCTGTAAAGGTAAGCCGGTTTTACAAATCATACTACCGGCAACTTTATTAAATCTTGGCAAACTCCCGGTGGTAAGCGGCTTTGTAAAGCTCCTCTTCGGGCAGGCTCTTAAAGTATTCGTAGGTAATCCGAAGACCTTCCTCGCGCGACACCTTCGGCTCCCAACCCAAAATTGCTTTTGCTTTGGTAATATCGGGCTGACGCTGCTTGGGATCGTCGGTAGGCAGGTCCCTGAAGACCAACTGCTGCGATGTACCCGTCAGTTTGATAATCTCCTCACCGAATTCTTTGATCGTGATCTCCGACGGATTGCCAACGTTTACCGGGTAGGCGTGGTCGCTCAGCAGCAACCGGTAAATTCCTTCAACCAGGTCATCGACGTAGCAGAACGAACGCGTCTGGCTACCGTCGCCAAAAACCGTCAGGTCTTCGCCCCGGAGTGCCTGGCCAATGAAAGCCGGCAACACACGGCCGTCGTTCAGGCGCATTCGTGGTCCGTAGGTGTTAAAAATCCGAACAATACGCGTTTCCAGGCCGTGGTATGTATGATAAGCCATTGTCATGGCTTCCTGAAAGCGCTTGGCTTCGTCATAAACGCCACGCGGTCCAACGGGATTCACGTTACCCCAGTATTCTTCTGTTTGCGGGTGAACGGTTGGGTCGCCGTACACTTCAGAGGTGGATGCGATCAGCACACGCGCCCCTTTCACACGCGCCAGACCCAGGCAGTTATGGATACCCAGCGACCCCACTTTAAGGGTCTGAATCGGAATTTTCAGGTAGTCGATCGGACTGGCTGGCGAAGCAAAATGCAGGATGTAGTCCAGTTCACCCGGCACGTGGATGTACTTGGATACGTCATGGTGGTAGAACTCAAAATTCGGCAGGTGGAACAGGTGCTCGATATTGCGAACATCGCCCGTGATGAGGTTATCCATAGCCATCACGTGATACCCTTCTTTAATAAACCGGTCGCACAGGTGCGATCCTAAAAACCCGGCCCCGCCGGTAATGAGTACTCGTTTCATATGTTTGACGGTATGTTGACCCATGTCGTGTAATTTACCCAGAGGTAAACGGACTACATGGGTCAACGATCGGTATCCTTTTTACGTGCAGGTTTACTTATTTAACAGGCTGCTCAACAGGCACCTTGATAGCCTCACGGCCAACGCTGTAATAGGTATACCCCATATCGCGCATCTGCTCCGTTTCGTAGACGTTACGTCCGTCAAAGATAACGCGGCCTTTCATCAGCAGATTCATTTTATCGAAATCAGGTGTACGGAACAGCGGCCACTCAGTAATGATAAACAGGGCATCGGCATCATCGAGCGCAGCATACTGCGTATGGGCGTAGGCTACGGTATTGCCAATCTGATTCCGCACGTTGTCCATCGCTTCGGGGTCGTAGACGGTTACCTTCGCACCGGCTTCCACGAGCGCCTTGATATTGTCAAGCGCTGGTGCTTCCCGAATATCATCCGTGTACGGCTTGAAGGCCAGTCCCCAGACAGCAATGGTTTTCCCTTTCAGATTGCCGCCAAAATGCGCCAGTATCTGCGGAATCATCATTGTTTTCTGACGGTAGTTGACTTCCATAACCGACTTGAGCACCTTGAAGTCGTAGTCGAAATCCTGGGCCGTTTTAGCCAGGGCCTGTACGTCCTTAGGAAAACAGCTGCCACCATAGCCGATACCGGCAAACAGAAAGCGCTTACCAATGCGGCTATCGGTACCGATTCCCCGGCGGATATCATCGACGTTGGCCCCAACTCGTTCGCACAGGTTGGCAACTTCGTTCATGAACGTGATTTTCGTGGCCAGAAACGCGTTAGCCGCATATTTGGTCATTTCAGCCGAACGCTCATCCATAAAAATAACGGGGTTGCCCTGCCGAACCAGCGGAGCATACAAGCGGTTCATTACCCCTTTCGCACGATCTGATTTCGTACCGATCACGACACGGTCAGGCTTCATGAAATCTTCGACGGCCACACCTTCCCGGAGAAATTCGGGGTTGGAGACAACATCGAAGTCCACTTTGGCATTGTCGGCAATGTGGGCATGAACTTTTTCGGCCGTTCCAACGGGAACCGTGCTCTTGTCGACGATCACAGCATACTGGTTCAGGATTGGACCAAGGTCGCTGGCTACCTTCAGAATATATTTCAGGTCGGCCGATCCATCCTCGCCCGGAGGGGTTGGCAGGGCAAGGAAGATAACTTCCGCTCCTTTGATGCCTTCTTCCAGATTAGTGGTGAACGTCAGGCGACCTTCTTCAACATTCCGGTGAAACAAGGTTTCGAGACCTGGCTCGTAAATGGGCACGATGCCGTTATTGAGTTTTTCAACTTTACGCTCGTCAATATCAACGCACGTAACCTGGTTACCCGTCTCTGCAAAACAAGTACCCGTAACAAGACCTACATATCCTGTACCGACGACTGCCAATTTCATAGGCGTATATAAAAAGAAGTTAAAATTCTACGATCGATAATAATCCACTCTGCTCCGGACTATCGCAAAAATAGGAGTTTTCTCCTAACACATCACTCAATTCGCCCCTTTAATGACTCACCGGTAGCTAAGTTGTTACGGGCGTCGTCAAAATCCGGTATCTGACAAAAAAAGTTACAAAACCGGCGTTAGTTGTCATCAAAACACTCATTATAAAGATCATCCTTTTTTTTCATACTAATTTCCGGCCATAGGGCATCCGTTTTGGTCGAATTGTGGTTATATAAGAAGATATTGCATTTGTCCATTATGGATATAAATTCATCAATAAACTACACAAGTAAACAGTAACCAGAATGACCAGTGAAATTGTAGAAAACCAAGTAAGCGCCGGTGATGAGAGGGCAGACGTTTCACAACTTATTGTACAATCGGTACGCGATTTGAGCGAGCGATTAATTCGCCCGAACATTCGAAAATGGGACGAAGACCAGTATTTTCCCGCCGATCTGTTTCGTCAGTTAGGGGATCAGGGCCTGATGGGCATGCTGGTGCCGGAACTATATGGCGGAGCCGGTTTGGGCTACCGTGAGTATGTGGCCGCTATTGTGGAGCTATCACGGGTCGATGGGTCTGTGGGTTTATCGATGGCTGCCCACAATTCACTCTGCACCAACCAGATTTTGATGTTTGGCAATGAGGCCCAGAAACAACTGTACCTGCCCCGGCTGGCTACAGGCGAATGGCTGGGCGCGTGGGGGCTTACCGAACCCAATACGGGGTCGGACGCAGGCAATATGCGTACTACAGCCGTTAGAGAGGGAGACGAATGGGTGCTTAATGGTGCTAAAAACTTTATTACCCACGGTCGCAGCGGTAACGTTGCCGTAGTCATCGCCCGTACGGGCGAACCCAATACGTCGCGCAATGCCACAGCCTTCATTGTCGAACGCGGAACCCCCGGTTTCTCAGGAGGGCGCAAAGAGGATAAATTAGGGATGCGGGCGTCAGAAACCGCCGAGATGCTTTTCCAGGACTGCCGCCTGTCGGACAGCCAACGGCTGGGCGAAGTGGGCGATGGGTTTGTGCAGTCGCTGAAAATACTCGATGGTGGGCGAATTTCCATCGCAGCCCTAAGCCTGGGCATTGCTTACGGAGCCTACGATGCAGCGCTGGCCTACGCCAAAGAACGTGAACAGTTCGGCCAGCCCATTGCTAACTTTCAGGCTATTGGCTTTAAACTAGCCGATATGGCAACGGATATTGAAGCCGCCAAACTGCTTACCTATCAGGCAGCCGATTTGAAAAACGAAGGCAAGTCGGTTACGAAAGAATCGGCAATGGCGAAACTGTTCGCATCAGAAACAGCGGTACGGGTAGCGAACGAGGCCGTCCAGATTTTTGGTGGCTACGGTTATACCAAAGATTTTCCGGTTGAGAAGTTCTACCGCGACGCCAAACTCTGTACTATTGGCGAAGGCACCAGTGAAATCCAGAAACTGGTTATCTCGCGGCAGATACTGAAATAAAGGGAGGAAAGGGAAGAAAAAAGGGAGTAAAGGGAGGAGGGGGACGAAAGGGAGGAAGGACTAGCGCGACAGCAATCCTTTTTCCCTTTCGTCCCCCTCCTCCCTTTACTCCCTTTATTTATATTGTTTTGCGTGACCCTTTGATCAGAGCAGCAATACCAAGCACAATAACAGCGCCAACGAAGGCGGTCACAATCTGATCGATGATTCCACCATCGCGGCCAAAGATGTAGCCGCCAATGAACCCGCCTAAAATACCCAGCAGAATCTGGACGATCAGCGAGAAAGAAAACCGTTTAAATACGAGGTCAGCCAGAAAACCAGCAATACCACCGACGAGGATTGAATACAGGATACCCATAGTTTTAATAAATGCGTTGAGTGAGAGATATATTTGAGAAACAGGAACATAACTCCGCTCCTTCCCTTTTTGTTTAAGCGCCTATACCAATAACGGCCAGCATCCGCCCGGTTTTCCCCTGTTCGGCCCGGTAAGAAAAATACTCATCATTGTTTAGTACCGTCGAGAAAGCTGACACGTCGATCTGTGCGGCAGGAATACCAAAGGCAGCTAACAGGCTTACGTTGGCCGCTTTAAGATTGGCGCAGGTTACCTGTCTACCGGGGTCAGTCTGCACGAAAGCTGGCGGAAACTGACTCGCCACCTCGTCGCCGACTTCAAATGTCGTTTCGTCAATGCACGTACCCACATAAACATAACACTGTTTCCCCGTTGTCCCGAACTGCTGCTGCATAGCCAACAGCGTTTTGGTGACGATACCCCCCACCGTGCCGCGCCAACCCGCATGAACGGCCGCCACCGCCTGGTGCTCGTGGTCATAGATCAGGATAGGCACACAGTCAGCTACGGTTACGCCAACCAGGAGACCCGGCCGACTGGTGATGAGCGCATCATACCCAGTGAACCGGCCAGACTCCGTTGTGTGTAAAACGTCAGTACCGTGAACCTGATAGGAAGACGCAAACCCGAACGTGTCGGCTGTTAAAGCCTTGAAAAACCGGCGTCGGTTTTCGTCGACATGACTGGCTTCGTCATCGGTGTTGATACCAAGGTTAAGCGAAGAGAAGGGCGGTTGGCTCACCCCCCCATGCCGGGTACTTTCGGCCGCAACCAGATGCGTAAAGGGCTTGAACACGTGCGGAACACGATGGGTTAGAGCAGACGATTCAATGATCATGGTCAAATTCAGCTGATTGAGCGCTTACAGGTGCAAGTTACACCCTGAAGTGATATCGTTCAGCGTCAGAAATTCAGCTCACTTATGATCGATACAACGCCCTTTATCCGCTCATCCCGACATTCGACCGTTCTAGTACTTTGTAATGCATAGTACCAGCTGTAGCCTATATCTTTGTTTCACCAATCGGGAATAACCCGGGTCTAACTAGTCACTCAAACAAAAAAACCAAGTATCATGAAAACGCTCACCAAATCCCTGCTCCTGGCTTTTTCGCTAAGTTTTGTCGCTCTCTCGGTTAGCGAAGCCAAACCTGGTCGTCCAACAGCGGCAACCTTCAAAACCGGCATATACACCTCCGGCAACAGCAAACTCAATATTGCGCTCGACAAACAAGTTGGTGGGGCTGTCGATATTCAATTGAAAACAACCAATGGTGTACTCCTGTATACGCAGCGCGTTGGCAAGAAAGAAGAATCATTCCGCATTCGTCTAAATCTGGACGAGTTGGTTGATGGTGATTATGTGCTCGAAATCACCAACGGTGTTCAAGTAACCCGTCAGACCGTTTCGCTCAAGACCAGGCAGCCAGCCGCCCTCAACCGTGTTATTCAAACTGAACTTTCTGCAATCAATGAGTAGCGGCTCAGCACGCCATTACCAGCCGGACCGATCAGATCGGGCCGGCTTTTTTTTGACCTGTCCAGGCTGCTGCCCCTGAAATGGGCGGGAAACAGCGTAGTCGCTCGTCTCTCTGCCCCAGGTAGACAATTACCTGAACGGGGCCTTATTCGAATCAAAACCAGTTTCATCGGGCCGAAACTGGTTTTTTAGTGTTTACTACCCAGCACCTTGCCTGGCCTAAGCCGATTTTTGTCAGCACTGTCATGGTATACTATAGTGTATATTCAAGAAATTTTTGACTCATAAAAGGAAAAGGCGACTTTAAGGTAACCCAAAATGCTGCCTATCCTTTAACCGACTGCCATTCATGCCTACAGATCAGCCTTTTGTTTCGTCTGTTACCTGGTCCGATGCGATCAACAATTCCGGTTTCTGGTCCTCCCTGGCCCAGACAGTACTTCCTCCCTACGTCAATACCTGCCGGTGGTTTGCCGGGAAAGCCCGTCCTCAAACTGGTTTCGCCATTCAGACTGTACATGTAGTGCCGTTGAGCGATGGAGATGTAGCTTATCTGCTCATTCTGGAAGCCAGCTATGCCAACGGCTTACCCGAACAGTATTTATTGCCCCTTTCGTTTGTTAGCGATCGGGCATCGCGGACCCTGCCCTTTCGTCTGGCCGACGTTCCTGAAAAGGGCCGCATAGGCGACGCGACGCTGGGCGGGCGGGTAGGAACCCTTATCGACGCCATTTACGATGAGCGCTTCCGGCAAGCCTTGTTTGGCGGTATTCAGCAAAATCAGACCATAGCGCAGGCCAACGGTCAGCTTACCTTCCATCGCGGTAATGGGCTCGACAATGACGACAGACTTCATTCGCAGGTATTGCCTGTCGATTCGAGCAATTCGGCAATGACGTTCGGCGATAAATATTTCCTGAAGCTTTATAGAAAGTTGTTCAGCGAGACAAATCCGGAGGTGGATATGGTAGCCTTTTTAACCGACGAGAGCAGCTTCGACAATATACCGGCTTTCGGCGGCAGCATTGTCTGGAAGCAGGGGTCTACCGACGTAACACTTGGCATGATGCAACGAATGGTTTCCAATGACAGAGATTCGTGGGCACAAACGGGCGACTACCTCAACGATTTCCTGTATGCCGTTCCGCAACGTATTTTTTCAATCCGGGAAGACGTCTTCGAAAAGGTTGAACTGCTCGCCAGACGGACAGGTGAAATGCACTGTGCCCTGTACAAACCTATCCGGGACGGTATACCCTCTAACCCGGATTTTGCCCCTGAATCGTTCACCCCTGAGTACCGTGATTTCCTGATCCAGCGCTTCGAAGATTTGCTGGAACGCCGGTATACATTGCTGATCGACAACTACACGAAACTCGATCCACAGGCACAGCGGCTGGCCTGGGTGTTTATGGAAGCCCGGGAAATGATTGAGACGTTTATCGCCGACTTCCGCACGCGTTCCATCGATTCGATGCGTATCCGTATTCACGGCGACTATCACCTCGGGCAGGTCCTGGCAGTAAAGAATGAGAACAACGAGGATGACTTCATCATTATTGATTTTGAGGGTGAGCCAGAGTCCAGCATTAGTGAGCGTAAGATCAAACACTCGCCCCTTAAAGATGTAGCGGGCATGATCCGGTCGTATCACTACGCTGTTTCGGCTAAGCTCTTTAACTCGGCCGAAACGGAAGAACTCGACCCCGATCATTTACAGCGGGTGTCGGACCGATGGTTTTACCTCATCCGGGACACCTTCCTGAATGCTTATTTCGACGTCTTCGGTACACCGCATCCGCTATTCAGGAATAATAATGAAACCAACTTTCTGCTACTGATCTATCTGCTCGAAAAAGCGGTCTACGAACTGGGTTATGAAATCAGTTACCGACCCTCCTGGGTGAAGATTCCTCTCAAAGGTATTATCGACGTGATCCGCGAAATCGAAAAAATCCGCCTGAGCGATAGCGATGGTCCGTCCGACGTTCCCATGCTACAAACCGGGTTGTTGCAGAAAAATTGAGGGTACCCGTTACGGGCATTTGTGAAAAGCAATCTCTACATTACCGGACATTATCTTTACTCCGTAACATTCATCTTTTCCGGTATGAATCTTTTCCAGAACACCACCGTCATCATTACCGGGGCTGGCTCCGGCATTGGTCGCCAGCTCACGTCTCAGGCAGCGGCCGAGGGCGCGCACGTCATTGCAACGGATGTGAACGAAACCGGGCTGGCAGAGACAAAACAGCTGGCTTCGGGAAACGTTACGACTGCCCGCCTGGATGTGGCCGATGCCGAAGCCATCCGGAGTTTTGCCGACAAAACCATTCCGACATTAGCCAATACCCGGCTCGTGCTCATCAATAATGCGGGCGTGGCGTTAGGGAGCGGCCCCTTTTCGGAAACAAGTCTGGACGATTTTGACTGGTTGCTCAACATTAACCTCTGGGGGGTAATCCGAATGACGAAGGCTTTTCTACCGTACATGCTGGACCGGGATCGGGACGGTGGTCCGGGCAGTCATATCGTCAACCTATCCAGCGTTTTTGGGCTGGCGGGCGTTATGCACCAGTCAGCGTATTGTACCGCCAAATTCGGGGTTCGGGGATTCAGTGATGTCTTGCGCATGGAATTGATGGATACCAGGATTCGGGTAACGTGTGTACATCCGGGGGGTATCAAAACCAATATTGCGGCCAATGCCCGCCTTGGCAGCAGTGGTTTCGTGAGCCGATCCATGCACCGCCAGGGAGCAGCCAGCTTCGCCAGGGTAGCCAGAACGACACCCGAGGAAGCAGCCCGGCAAATTATAGCGGGCATCCGTCAGCAGAAAGCCCGGGTGCTGATTGGGACCGATGCGTATCAAATCGAGTGGCTAACGCGCTTATTCCCTACGCGTTACGTCCAGCTCATGCGCCAGCAAATCGAGAAAACATTTGGGACGACAGGTCAGGCCATACGGTAAAGCAGGCGATAAAGAACCGCCGGCAATGGCTGTCCTGTATCAACACATTTCACCCGCTTGCGGACTGGAATGCAAGGGCCTACCGGTTTTTTTTTAACTTTCCAGCATTGATCGGGTTCAACCCTGTAACCGATTCACTTAACCAATGGCAAAACGCAAAACCACGCCGTTACCGGCCGAAATTGAACCAGTAGTTCAACCATCTGTTACCGGGCAGCCCCGAACCACTCCCGAAGTCGATCCGGCGACGCAGCAGGCAAATCCGATATATTCCCGTTTTTCCGACTTCGACGTTCATCTGTTCCGGGCTGGAAAACATCAGAAGCTATACGAAAAATTTGGCTCTCATGTCGTTGAACATAACGGCGTCATTGGCACTTACTTCGCCGTCTGGGCCCCTTCTGCCCGTTATGTTGCGGTCATCGGCAACTTCAACGGCTGGGATAAAGGCAGTGCGCCTATGAGCGTGCGCTGGGATTCATCGGGTATCTGGGAAACCTTCATTCCTCATATTGGCCGGGGCGAAACGTATAAATATTTTATTGTTCACGAAGGGGGCCGTGAGGTTGAAAAAGGAGACCCATATGCTCACTCCTGGGAAGTTCCACCTAAAACCGCGTCGCTCATCTGGGATACCTACCACGAATGGCAGGACCAGGACTGGATGGCCAACCGGAAAGCCAAAAACGCCCTGAACGCCCCGTTCTCGGCCTACGAGATGCACCTCTCGTCGTGGCGACGTGATCCAGGCAATCCGGAGCGCGAACTCAGCTACGGCGAAATTGCCGATGCGCTCGTACCGTATATTCAGGATATGGGCTTCACCCACGTCGAGTTCATGCCGGTTATGCAATACCCGTATGCGCCGTCATGGGGCTACCAGATCACGGGCTACTACGCGCCCAGCAGCCGGTTTGGCACTCCGCAGGAGTTTATGCAACTCATTGAACGCCTGCATCAGGCGGGGGTTGGCGTTATCCTGGACTGGGTTCCCTCCCACTTCCCGGGCGACGCCCACGGCCTGTATGAGTTTGACGGTTCGCATCTCTACGAACACCCGGACCCGCGCCGGGGCTACCACCCCGACTGGAAAAGTTATATTTTCAACTACGGCCGCCCCGAAGTACGCTCCTTCCTGATTTCGAACGCCATGTTCTGGCTCGATCGTTGTCACGTAGATGGCTTGCGGGTAGATGCCGTAGCATCCATGCTCTATCTGGACTACTCGCGTAACGCCGGCGAGTGGGAACCGAATGCCCTGGGTGGTCGCGAAAACCTCGAAGCCGTATCGCTGTTCAAAGAAATCAACGAAGCCATTTACGCTCAATTCCCCGATACTCAGGTTATTGCTGAAGAGTCGACTTCGTTTCCGGGTGTGTCGAGACCCGTTTATGTAGGGGGGCTTGGTTTTGGTATGAAGTGGATGATGGGCTGGATGAACGATACGCTGCGGTACTTCGAGCGTGACCCGGCTTTCCGCAAATTTCACCAGGACAACCTGACCTTCAGTACGGTTTACGCGTATACGGAGAACTTCATGCTGCCGCTGTCGCACGATGAAGTGGTCTATGGTAAGAAATCGCTGGTCGAGAAAATGCCGGGCGATGAATGGCAGCGGTTTGCCAACCTGCGCCTGCTGTTCAGTTATATGTTCACCCATTCCGGTACGAAACTGCTGTTCATGGGCGGGGAGTTTGGCCAGACCTCGGAATGGAAATTTGATGACAGTCTGGACTGGCATCTACTGCAACACGCTCCTCATAAAGGCACGGCTGCCTGCGTAAAATCCCTCAACCACTTGTACAGAACCGAACCGGCTATGTATGAGCGAACCTTTACGGCCGACGGTTTTGAGTGGATTGACACGGCCGACCGCGAGAACAGTATCGTTAGTTATGCCCGCAAAGGAAACGACCCAAACGATACATTGCTCATTGTACTGAATATGACCCCTATTCCCCGCAGTAACTACCGCATTGGTGTTCCGTCAGCAGGGAGCTATTGTGAAATTTTCAACAGCGACGCCACCGAGTTCTACGGAAGTGGCGTAATGAATGGCACCCCTATCGAGAGCGAACAAACTGCCTGGCAGGGCCGCCCTCAGTCGATTCAGTTAAACATCCCACCCCTGGGCGCTGTGGTGCTTAAAGTGGGCGCTTAAACGAAAAAAGAGCTGATTGGCGAAAGGGAGGACGGAGAAAAGCGGTATAATGTATACCCCTTCCCTGGTCCTCCCTTTCTCCGTCCTCCCTTTCCCGCTATCTTTGCCCGCCAAAACAGGCTGCTCCATTGCATGAAGAAACTACTTATCGCGTTACTGACTTTCTCTTCCGTTTATAGTTTTGCCCAATCGCCGGTATCGAACCGGCTCAGTAGCGGTTACGAGGTGGGGATGGCTTATTCGAAAAATAATTACAATCCATCCCTGGGGTACTATCAGTTGATCAATATTGGTGAACACAAGCTGGTTTCGCTGGGGTGGACAGCCAAACTTGGTGCTTTTTATGGCGACAACATCAATTACTACACCGCACCCGCCCGCCTGACGCGTGGCAAAACTGGCTTCGGAGCCTTATCAGGGCCGCTGATCGACAATAACATCGACACCGTCCGGTTCGATTATGTGACCATGACCTCGCTGAATATTGGCGTTCGGGCTCAGGTAAATCTGGGGCGGGTAGAGTTGGGAGCAAGTGCCGATCTGCTGGGGCTAACACTCGGCCGCCGGCGTACCGCCCGCTACAGATCATCGACGGGAGCCTTTGACACAGATACGGTACAGAATGCTACTGTGCAGACGACGCCTTTCACAGGAGCCAACATATCCCAGCGGGCTCGTCCAAGCCACCTGAACCTGCGGCTGCTAGGCGACAACGACATGGGTACACTCACGACCGAAGTATACGCCCGTGTTCACGTTAGCCAGCGCCTGGCGGTTAAAGTCGGCTACCAATGGCTGACCACCGAGGTGACGGTTCAGAACCGGGATGTTATTGCCGACAACAACCGCTTTCGGAATCGGGCAGGCATGGCGTATGTAGCCCTGACGTTCCCGATTTTCTACTAGGTAAAAAAAGGATAAAGGGTGAACGAGCGGCTGGATTGTGCTGCTCGTTCACCCTTTATCCTTTTTTGCTGGTTTAGGCGTCTACCGGTTTCAGATCGAAGTAAGTTTCAAAGATAGCCGCCCCCGCTTCGTTGGTACGGGTCTGGAACGTATCGAGGTACTGGTGTAGCCCGGCTTTGAAAATATCCCTCGTTTCGGTAAACTCGATATCGGTACGGAGCTTACTGAGTGTCCGCTCGGCCGTATTGCCGAAACCGCTGGTGATGTTATTACCCGAAATCTCGTAAAGCGACAGTTCGGCCTGCCGGATACAGTGAGCGGCCGCCCGGGGAAACATCTTGTCCAGAATCAGAAACTCGACAATGCTCGACGGTGTCAGCGATCGGTATTGCTGCCGGTGCATATTATAAGCACTGACTGACTTGAGCACCGCCGACCAGATCATCAGATCGAGCGTCGATCCAACAGCGTCGGCTTCGGGCAGGAGGGTAAAATACTTCACATCCAGAAAGCGCGATGTTTTATCGGCCCGCTCCAGAAAACGACCTAAGCGCCCAAAGTGCCAGGCCTCGTTGCGGGTGATGGTAGCGTCGATGATGCCGTAAAAAAGCTGTGTACCGTTTCTGATTTCGGTGAAGAAGCTCTGCGTCTGACTTTGGCCCCACTGTTGTTTAGGGGCCGTATCACGCACCATGAGGTAAAACTGGTTGAGGTGTTCCCACATCTCTTTAGAAATAGCCTCACGAATGGTGCGGGCGTTCTCGCGGGCATAACTCAAACAGGCGACAATCGAATTGGGATTGCGCTTGTCGAAGGTCATAAACTGAATGACATTCTCGCGGGTAGGCTCATCGTAATACTTGGCAAACAATTTATCGTCGGCGGTGGCAATCAGCAGCGGTTGCCACTGTTGATCGACATTGGGCGGCAGGTCGAGGGCAAGATTAAAATTGACGCTCATAAACCGGGCATAGTTTTCGGCCCGCTCAATGTAGCGATGCATCCAGTAAACAGAGTTGGCAACGCGGCTTAGCATGAGGTAATTATAAATGGTTACAGGATGGGGTATTGACAAAAATAGGCGTTGGCCCGTGTTTTACAAGTAATATGAGAGCAGTTGCCCCTTTTTCATTCGCATACCGTCTCTATTGTTCTTATTTTCGCTTTTCATTTCAAATTATGCACAAATTAATTCTATCGCTGGCCGTTGGCGTATTTCTGGCAACCACCATCTTCACCGGGGGCGTTTCGGCTAAGTCCGCTCCGGTCAAACCCACGAACAAGCTATACGAGATTCGGATCTATTACCCTACACCGGGCAAATACGCCGAAATCGTTGACCGGTTCCGGCAGTATACGACCAAGATCTTCGCCAAGCACGGTATGGAAAATATCGGCTACTGGACTCCTACCGATACCAGCCGGAAAGAGTTGGTCTATATTCTGGCCTATCCCAGCCGCGAAGCACGCGAAGCATCCTGGCAAGCCTTCGGCAGCGACCCGGAATGGAAAGCTGTCGTTGCCAAAACAGAAGCCAATGGCAAACTTGTCGATCATGTCGATCAGATTTTCATGATGGAGTCCGAACTGTCGCCGGCGGTGAAAACCGTAGCCAAACAACCCGAGCGCACCTTCGAGCTACGCACCTACACGCCCGCGCGCGGCAAGCTGACCAATCTCCTCGCTCGTTTCCATGACCATACGCTGAAGCTGTTTTCCAACCACGGTATGACTAACATTGGCTACTGGCTCACGACGGAGGCCGATGGGAAACAGCCCAAACTGATCTACATACTGGCCCATCCATCAGAGGCAGAAGGGAAACAGCATTTCGATGACTTCCGCAAAGATCCTGAATGGGTCAAGGTAAAAGCCGAATCTGAAAAGAACGGACCCCTGACCGACAAAGTTGAATCCGTTTACATGAAGCCAACGGATTATTCACCGATTCGATAATTCTTTTTTCAGACAGGATAAAGGGGATGGACAGGATTTGTTTTATACATCCTGTCCATCCCCTTTATCCTGTCTGAAAAGTATTCTGTTCAACTCATCACCCTCGTTCCTCGAAGAAGTACGTCATTCGCTCGCCTTCTACGTCATCATACGTGTAAACCCTGCGATGGCGGGTCTTGATGTAATAATTGATCAGCACAAAGTCGCCTATGCAGCCGCTCGTATGCATAAGCAGCAACATAGCCCAGAACACACCATACGTTGGCCATACGATCCAGGCCGTGATCAGCCCGGCCGTAATAAGCACAAAAGGCAGCACCGCCACGAACGCCACCTCACGCATAGTGGTCGGAAACTTCTGGCAGTAGGCATACACCATCATACTCCTGAGTGAGTAGCCATACCCAACGTTCGGTGCCCCAATGCGTTTGAAAGCCAGCCCATGAATAAATTCGTGGATCGGCAGGAGCAGAAACAGCGCCAGCACCCCGGCTCCCACCTGCCACAAAAACGAGTCAACACCTGCGTTACCCTTTAACAGTTTTCCCCCGGCATACCCAAACGCTCCCCCGGCCAGTGTCAGACCGACCAGAAAAATCCAGCTTCCGGTGCGCTGTTTTTGAGGCTCCGGGTTCGGTTTCTTTACCATCCCCAGTTCCCGCATCAAAAACTGACTCATCTCGTCGATTTTGAACGATTCGAGCAGTATGTACTGGCCTGACGTATGCAATTGCTCAACTGTTGGACGCATGAAGTCATTCGATTGGTTTTTTTACAACAAAGTAAAAATCAGTCAGTTTTCCTGCAAATACAACGTTATGAAACCGATCAATTCGCTTGTCAACCAGTTTTTCAGTCAGGTTGGTGAACCTGCCCTGTCTCGTCATCAATTCTTAAAAGCGGCCGGGCGTAGTGTGGCCCTTGGCGTGGTAGGTAGCACCATCGCTTCGTGCGATAAGAAGCCCGCTACCACCACCGCGACACCACCGGTAGCCAGCACACCCAGCGGCCCGGTGCCTAAATTACCCGCCACATCTCCACCAGCCGATATCCCGGCCGATCAGCAGAAACCCGTGGAGCTGGAGCAGATCAAAGCCAACACCGAGCAGCAGGAATCGTCCACGCCTACGCCCCTGCCACCCGATCAACGCGTTGGCTACGCTGTTGTAGGTCTGGGCCACCTGACCCTCAACCAGATTCTGCCTGCCTTTGGAACCTGCCAGAAGTCCAGAGTTGTGGCATTAGTGAGCGGCAGTCCCGAAAAAATGCAGAAGGTAGCGACCCAGTACGGCATCAAACCCGAAAGCTGCTATAGCTATGCCGATTACGACAAACTGCGTGATAACAAAGAAGTACAGGTGATCTATATCGTGTTGCCCAACGGCATGCACGCGGAGTATACCATCCGGGGGGCGCAGGCAGGCAAGCACATTTTATGCGAGAAACCTATGGCCAACACGGCCTCGGAATGCCAGTCGATGATCGACGCCTGTACGAAAGCGGGCCGTAAACTGATGATCGCCTACCGGATTCAGTACGAACCACACAACCGGATGGTGCGCGAGATGGTACAGAAAGAGCAGTTCGGCAAGGTGAAATCGATCATAGCCAACAACGGACAAAACTCCGACAACCCGAAGCACTGGCGGTTCAACAAGGCGCTGGCCGGGGGCGGGTCACTGCCCGACGTAGGCCTGTATTGTCTGAATACTATCCGGTATGTGCTAGGCGAGGAACCCACCGAAGTGTCGGCCTATGTGCATAGTACGCCCAACGACCCGCGCTTCAAGGAAGTAGAAGAGCAGGTAAACTGGCTGATGAAATTCCCGAGTGGGGTTCAGGCCAGTTGCGCTACCAGCTACGGTCACCACGATGACAAGAACTACAAGGTGCTGGCCGACACGGGCTGGATCAAAATGGACCCGGCTTTCCCCTACAAAGGGCTGAAACTGGAAACCAGTCAGGCGCAGGGTGAAGCGAATCAGGTAATCCAGCATAACCTGGGCGACAAAGACCATTTTGCCACTGAGATGGACCATTTTTCTACCTGTGTGCTGGAGAACAAAACGCCGTTCACGCCCGGGGAAGAAGGCCTTCAGGACCAGAAAATCATGGAAGCTATCTACCAGTCGGCTCGCGAAGGGCGACCCGTTAAGCTCCCTGCGGTAGACAAAAAAGATGCGTTTCGCGGACCCGAGCCGGAGAAAGCGTAAATCTGTTTGTGCACAGAAAAGCCAGCTACAGTTGACTATAACTGGCTTTTCTATGCACAAACATTATTGATACCCCCGCGCCTGCAAGCCGAACAACTCGGCGTAGCGGCCGTCTTTTTCGAGTAGCTCGTAATGACTCCCGATTTCGAGCAGGGTGCCGTTTTCCAGCACCAGAATCCGGTCGGCCATCCGTACAGTGCTGAACCGGTGGGAGATGATAACAGACGATTTCCCGTCGGTCAACTGACCAAACCGCTGGAACACTTCGTACTCGGCCCGCGCGTCGAGGGCGGCCGTCGGTTCGTCGAGAATGATCAACTGGGCATCACGCATGTAGGCCCGGCCCAGCGCTACTTTCTGCCACTCGCCACCCGATAGCTCAACCCCTTTCCCAAACGACCGGCCCAACTGCTGATCGTAGCCACCGGAAAGTTTGGCAATGACCGTGTCGGCCAGACTCCGCTGCGCTGAGGTTTCGATACGGGGCTGGTTGGTACGCTGGTCGATGTCTCCCACGGCAATGTTGATACCAGCCGACATTTTGAACCGGGTGTAGTCCTGAAAGATGACCCCGATATTTCGTCGGAGTTCTTCGAGATCATACTCGCGCAGGTCGTGTCCGTCGAGCAAAATACGGCCTTCGATGGGGTCGTAGAGTCGGGCCAGCAGTTTGACCAGCGTGGTCTTACCCGCACCGTTCTCCCCCACCAGGGCCAGCTTCTCGCCTGCCTGAAGTGTAAACGACAGATTACGCAAGGCCCAGCGTTCGGAATTGGTGTATTTGAAACCGACATTGTCAAAGACAAACCCTTCACGAATGGGTTTAGGAAATGGCCGTATCGTTTTGGGCGAATGAATGAGCGGCTCAATGGCGAAGTAATCGAACAGATCCTGCAGGTAGATAGCTTCCTGCGTCAGGCTGCTGAACTGAAGCAGAATCCCTTCCAGGGAACCCCGCACCTGCCGGAACGACCCGGCCAGAAACGTCAGATCGCCAAGCGAAATCTGCCCGCTGACAGCGCGGGCCACAATCCAGACATAGGCACCGTAGTAGCCAGCCGTTCCGAGGGCTGTAAGTACCACGCCCCAGCCTGCCCGGCTGATAGCCAACGCCTTATTTTTCTGAAAAAACTCATCCGACAATGTACGGAACCGGTCGATCAGGAAACCCGATAGTCCGAAAATCTTGACCTCCTTGGCCGTTTCATCACTAGCGCCCACAAACCGCAAATAGTCAAGCTCGCGCCGTTCGGGCGTCCACGAACGGGTGAGTGAGTAGCTGCGCTGGTTGAAGTAGTTGTCGCCGATGAACGAGGGCGTAACCGCCACCAGGATCAGGAGCAACAGCCACGGATTGTATACGGCCAGACCAGCCGCCAGAAAGCCAACCGAGATCAATTCCTGTACCTGCCCGAACACCCCGGAAAGCAGCGCCGTCCGGCCGTTGGTCTGCCGTCGGGCCCGTTCCAGTTTATCGTAGAAGGTAGCGTCCTCGAACTGCTCCAGATCGAGCGTGGCAGCATGCTCCATGAGCCGGACAGAAGTCCGGTTGGCGAACAGATCGCCCAGCAGCCCATCCATGAGTGCCACTGCCCGACCTAATGCCGTCGACAGAATGGCCAGTCCAAATTCAGCCCCAACAAGGGTCCAGAGGTAGGTCGTATCATCAGGCCCGCCCGGTGCCGATAGCCGTACGACCTCATCGATCAGCAACTTGCCAATGTAAAGCGTAGCCGCCGGAATGGCGGCCCGGATAAGCCGCAGGAATGCGTTGCCAATAAATAATGCCGGTGATACCTCCCACACCAGTTTAAAAAAAGCAGGCAGGTTTCCGAGGGCAGCAAATCGTTCGCGCCAGCTTAGTTCGTCCTTAGTATCAGCGGGATTCGTGCTTGTTTGTGTCTTCTTTGCCATGTATAAAAAAGACAAGCTGGCCAGGGTATTAGTTCACCCGAATACCACGGAACGGAGCCCGGAAAACCGTTCGTCTGGCTACCTTTGTTTCTGCTTGTCTACGTTCATTCCCCATTGCCCACAACCTGTGAAAACCGCATTACTCCTGTTGGCATTTTGCTTCCTCACTACGCGTCAACTCCATGCCCAGCCACCGGCAGGCGTTACCTTCTTTGCGGGCTCGTGGCAGGCGGCCCTGGCCGAAGCCAGACTTCAGAATAAGCCGATCTTCCTCGATGTCTATACAACCTGGTGCCCGCCCTGTCGCCGGATGGCCCGGGAAGCGTTTCCAAATGCCAAAGTGGCTGAGAAATACAATGCGCGCTTTGTCAATTACCAGATAAACGCCGAGTTTGGCGAGGGCGCAGACCTGGCCCGTACCTATGCCGTAGGGAGTTACCCTACCCTGCTCTTTATTGCCCCCAATGGCGAACTGGTCCAGCGTTCTGTTGGCTACACCGGCATCAATGGCATGCTGACCCTGGCCGATATGGCCCTGGCCATACCGAAACTACGCCGGTACCTTGCCAAAGGCGCAAGGGCGGCAAAAATTTCTGCCGACAGCCTGCGCCGTGAAACCGGACAGATGCCCTAGACAGGAAAAATGGTGCCTCAAAGCCCCCGGAGCAGACATTAATGTGATTTAATTTCTGGAAGTAGCGTTGGCAGCGTTTACACGGTATCTATACGTTTAGAAACCATTCCTGTTCATGAAAACAAATTCATTCACGCAACGCTTCGAGTCGTTTGCCTCTACGGCAACCCGGGCTACCGGTTCATCGACGGCCTTTTTGCTGGCGTTGACAACCATTATCGTCTGGGTCTTTACCGGTCCGCTTTTCGGCTATTCCGATACCTGGCAACTGGTCATCAACACCAGCACGACGATCATTACCTTTCTGATGGTATTTCTGATTCAGAAATCGCAGAACAAAGACTCACTGGCCATGCAGATCAAGCTGAACGAATTGATCGCGGTCAATCGGAAAGCCTCCAACCGACTGCTCAATGTGGAAGACCTGAGCGAGGTAGAACTTATGGCCCTACACCAGTTTTTTGGCAAGTTGGTCGAGAAAGCCAAAGCGCAGGACAGCCTGTATGAAACGCACTCCGTGGAAGAAGCGGAGGAGATCCACCAGGAGAAACTGGACGAGCAAGAACACCGCCGGAAAGACAAACAAAGCATGAAGCGGACGATAAAATAACGGAAAAGCCAGCCTTGCAATCCGTTCCGATTTTTCGTAAATTAGCCTGATTACAGCGGGCCGCACAGGCCAATACGAATGAATTTCAAACTAACGTCAGAATTCCAGCCTACCGGCGATCAGCCTGCCGCTATCGAGAAGATGGTGAAAGGCGTTCGGGAAGGCGAACCCGCCCAGGTGTTGCTGGGTGTAACGGGGTCGGGCAAAACGTTTTCGGTGGCCAATGTCATCGCTCAAACCAACCGGCCCACCCTCGTACTGAGCCATAACAAGACATTGGCTGCTCAGCTTTACGGCGAATTCAAGCAGTTTTTCCCTGAAAACGCCGTCGAGTACTTCATTTCCTACTACGACTACTACCAGCCCGAAGCCTACATCGCTACAACGGGTACGTACATCGAGAAAGACCTCGCCATCAATGAGGAAATTGACAAGCTGCGGCTGGCAGCCACGTCAGCCCTGATGAGCGGTCGGCGCGACGTAATCGTGGTCGCGTCGGTGTCATGTATCTATGGCATGGGCAACCCCGAAGAATTCAAACGTAACGTGGTGCGGATCGGGGTGGGCGAGCAGATGAGCCGCAACCACTTCCTGCACCAGCTGGTCAGTATTCTCTACAGCCGTACCGAAGGCGAGTTTGCCCGGGGCAATTTCCGGGTTAAAGGCGACACGGTCGATCTGTATGTGGCCTACGCCGACTTTGCTTACCGCGTTATTTTCTTTGGCGACGAAATAGAGACCATACAGCGGATCGATCCCGGCACCGGCAAGAAACTGTCCAGCGAGACACTGGTGACTATATTTCCGGCTAATCTTTTTGTAACAGGCCGCGACACGCTCAACGGGGCCATCAACCAGATTCAGGATGATATGGTCACGCAGGTCCGCTACTTCGAGTCGGAGTTTCGCGAACAGGAGGCTACCCGCATTCGGGAACGAACCGAATTCGACCTCGAAATGATGCGCGAACTGGGTTACTGCTCGGGTATCGAGAACTATTCCCGCTATTTTGACAAACGCATGCCCGGCCAGCGGCCTTTCTGCCTGCTCGATTATTTTCCGGATGATTACCTGATGGTCATCGACGAAAGCCACGCGACCATCCCGCAGATACGGGCCATGTGGGGCGGTGACCGATCCCGCAAGACGGCCCTCGTAGACTATGGTTTCCGGCTTCCCTCGGCCATGGACAACCGCCCGCTGACCTTCCAGGAGTTCGAAGAGCTATGTGGTCAGTCAATTTATGTGTCGGCTACCCCATCCGATTACGAATTGCGCCGGAGTGAGGGCGTCGTTGTGGAGCAGCTTATCCGGCCAACCGGCTTGCTCGATCCCGAAATAGAAGTACGCCCCAGCCTGAACCAGATCGATGATCTGCTCGAATCCATCGACAGCCGTATCAAAGTCGGTGAACGGGTGTTGGTCACGACGCTGACCAAACGCATGGCCGAAGAGCTGACCAAGTATCTGGAGCGGGTAGGCATCAAAACGCGCTATATCCACTCGGAAGTAAAAACGCTCGACCGGGTCGAAATCCTGCGCGATCTGCGGCTGGGCGTATTCGATGTACTGGTGGGTGTCAACCTGCTGCGCGAAGGACTCGACTTACCGGAAGTGTCGCTGGTGGCTATCATGGACGCCGATAAAGAAGGCTTCCTGCGGGATATCCGGTCGCTGATTCAGACCATTGGCCGTGCAGCCCGGAATGTAAACGGCAAGGTTATCATGTATGCCGATACCATGACGGGCTCTATGCAGAAGGCCATCGATGAAACGAACCGACGCCGGGCCATCCAGCTGGAATATAACACCGATAATGGTATTACGCCTAAAACGATCTTCAAGTCGCGCGAGGCCATCATGGGTCAAACCAAAGTTGCCGACTCGAAGGTGAAACAGTTTTACGTCGAACCTGACGAGATTCGGATTGCGGCCGACCCGATTGTCAAATACATGGGCAAGAACGATCTGGAAAAAGTCATCTACGATACGCAGGTCAAAATGGAGCGTGCTGCCCGGGATCTCGACTTCCTGGAAGCGGCCCGTCTGCGCGATGAACTGTTTCAGCTGCGCGACAAGCTGAAGAAGGAAACGGCTTGATAGCCTGCCTGTCGCTTCGCCGGGCATAAGTTGCCAGCTCATGCACGGGCAGGAAGCGACTTCAGACAGATTTTTATAGGCTCATAGTGAGGTGATGCGGTATGACCGTGTCACCTCATTTCTTTTATTCCTGTCAGTTTCCAGAACAGGCAGCAACGTTTGGCGAGCCGATTTCCTAATTCTGCCTAACTTGCCCGGTATCAGTCCCAAACCACCAGGAAATTATGAAACGTATCTTTATCATCCTCGGCGTCATTGCCGCTGTCGTACTCGTCGGCATCTTTGTACTGCGAACGGTCACCAAGTCGGGAAGCCCCGAAGCCGTAGCGGAGACCACGCAGAATGGCCTCACCGTAAAAGTCAACTATTGCCAGCCCTACAAGAAAGGGCGCGTAATCTTTGGCGAACTGGTTCCTTACCAGAAAGTCTGGCGTACGGGTGCCAACGAAGCAACAATCATTGAGTTCAAACAGCCAGTAACCATTGCGGGCAAGCAATTGAAATCGGGCAAATACTCATTATGGTCTGTTCCATTCCCGAATGGCTGGCAAATGATTTTCAATCGGGAGACCGGCCAGTGGGGTACTAATTACGATTCCACAAAAGATGAATTGCGCGTCATGGTCAACACCCGTCCGCACAGCCCGATGGCCGAGCAATTCACAATCAGTTTTGCCCCAGCCACGGGCGGAACCGACATGGTATTGGCCTGGGACACCACCGAAGCCGTCGTTCCGATCAGGCAGTAGGTCCCGCTTACCGGCGGAAATTTTCGGCTATGAATTTCAGCGCATCAGGTAGCCCCGTCCGCCAGTAGGCCCAGGTATGGGCACCATCCCGAACGCGGTATTCGTGCGGAATCCTACGATCGAGCAGCGCTATATGTAAGAGCGAGTTGCCTGCCGACAAAGCGTCATCGTCGCCACAGTCGATATACCAGCGTACTTTCTTCAGGTCACCTTCGGGCGCTGACCGGGCCAGGGTAATTGGGTTATTGCGTTTCCAGGTGAGGGTTAGCCGGTCGTTACCCGTGGCGGGGCCGCTAAATACCGGGCTAAAAACAGCATTGTACCGCTCTTCAGGTATAGCAACAAACATCTCGTCGGTGCGGGCAGCCGCACTCAACGCGGCACAGGAACCAAAGAGGTCGGGCCGGTGCATAGCCAGGGCCAGTGAGCCAAAACCGCCCATCGACAGGCCCGATATAGCCCGGTACTCCCGTTGCGGACGGGTACGGAACGAAGAATCGATATAGGGGATCAGTTCCTGAACAAACATGTCCTCATAACGAACCTTGTTCTGGTAATCATTGACGTAAAAGCTGGCACCCCCGTTTGGCATCACAATAATCATGGGTGGCAGGTGGCCCGTTTTCACGTTGTCATCTACGATACGGTCGACTTCGCCGAACTGCACCCAGCTGGTTTCATTATCGCCGTAACCGTGCAGTAAATACACAACCGGATAGCGACGATTAGATACATAATAATCAGGCGGCAGATAGATCGAGTAGTTGATTGCCTGGTTCATCAGCGAACTATTGAACCGCAGACTCTCCAGCAGCCGTGCCTGCGGAGCCGAAACAACCGGCACCGGGCTGTTGCTCTG
The DNA here is from genome assembly GCF_014282275.1 of Spirosoma utsteinense. GTDB lineage: Bacteria > Bacteroidota > Bacteroidia > Cytophagales > Spirosomataceae > Spirosoma > Spirosoma utsteinense. Next base: position 33,952 of record NZ_VFIA01000031.1, on the reverse strand, counting down.
CGGAGCTGTCAGCTGCGCCCGACGGCGTGACTGGGCCGGGACGGTTATCGCTGAGAGTGTGATCAACGCACATAAAAGTACAGTACGAGTAGACATGGGTACGATGAGTGGGTTAAGCCAAATAAATGTAGACCAAATTTAACCGGTAACATGGGTCCACTAGTCATTAACGTACACACCGGGTGCAAACGCCTGTAGTCTATTTCATTTCTGCCGTTTTTCGCCCTCACGACCGGTCACGCATACTGGATAACAAATCGCGTTAACCTGACAACAGCAGGGCTTTACAATACACTACTTTCCCTATATTATTAACGGATTATTACCATCTTCAGAAAGGATAGGCTGATTTTCCAGGAAACCGGATGAACATAGCTCCTGATGGAGGTATTTACGTACAATTTGTTAACGATTAAAGCACGTTTTCAGGGAAAAAGGAATGATGCCAATAGCTTCCTTAGCCCCCACAATGTGTAAATTGATTACATTTGGGCACTAACCAGTACAGGGCAATTACAAACCCTTTATTTTAGCTTGTACACAACCTTACTGTTCAAACCACCCTTACTATATGGCCAAATTGATTATCGTGGACGACGAAAAAAGCATTCGGGCGGCACTACGCGATATCTTAGAGTATGAAGGCTACGATGTAGACGAAGCCAAAGATGGCGAGGAGGGACTGGAAATGATTATGCGCACAAACTACGAAGTAGCCCTGTGCGACATTAAAATGCCCAAAATGGATGGGCTGGAATTGCTCCTGAAAGCCAGCGAGGCCAGTAAAAGCACCCAGTTCATTATGATTTCCGCCTTCGGTAACGTCGAAAACGCCGTTGAAGCAACAAAGCGGGGTGCCTTCGATTTTATCACCAAGCCACCCGATCTTAACCGATTACTCATTACGGTCCGTAACGCCATTGAACGGGCCAAGCTGGTTCAGGAGACCAAGACACTCAAGAAACGGATTTACAAACTCAATGAGATCGTTGGCGAATCAGATCCAATCCGAAAGGTAAAAGATACCATCAACCGCGTGGCTGCTACCGAAGCGCGGGTGCTCGTTACCGGTGCCAACGGTTCGGGTAAGGAGATGGTTGCCAAGCAAATTCATGAAAAAGGCAGTCGTGCCAATATGCCACTCGTTGAAGTGAACTGCGCGGCCATTCCGAGCGAACTCATCGAGAGCGAACTGTTTGGCCATGAGAAGGGTGCCTTCACGGGAGCAGTAGCCCGGCGCGTGGGTAAATTTGAGCAGGCTGACAGCGGTACGCTTTTTCTCGACGAGATTGGCGATATGAGTTTATCGGCGCAGGCCAAGGTGCTGCGGGCGCTACAGGAAAATAAGATTACCAGGGTTGGCGGAGACAAGGAGATCAAAGTCAATGTCCGGGTTATTGCGGCTACCAACAAAGACCTGCGGCAGGAAATTGCCAACGGGAACTTCCGCGAAGACTTATTTCACCGCCTGAGTGTCATTGTTATCAACGTACCACCGTTGGCCGAACGCCGAAGCGATATCGCCCTGCTAGCCGATAAGTTTTTGCAGGATATCGCTACGGAGTACGGTTCGCCACTAAAAGACATGACGCCTGATGCTATGACCTACCTCCAGTCGCTCCCCTGGACGGGTAACGTCCGCGAACTGCGGAACGTCATTGAGCGGCTGGTGATCATGTGTGGTGATCAAATCTCGCTGGATGACGTGAAACTGTACGCGTAAGTAATTGAGGTGTCCGTCAGTTGACGAGCCGGGGAATAGTTATAGAAAGCAGTCCTCCCCGACTCGTCAACTGACGGACTTCTCAATTGATAACCAGCAGATTGCATCCCCGTACGTCGGAGTTGTCGAAGCGGCCGATGACGCGAAACGCCCCGGAGAACGATTCGCCCTCGTCAACGTACTGCCCCAAATCCTGCGTTTCGATAAATGAGCAGGAATCCAGATTGGCCAGATCGACAACATTGATACCGCCGGTCTGGCGTGACCCCGTCTGGCGTGACACGGTCTGGCCGGGGGTAATACGCTGAAACGGGTCGTTGATGTCGCGCAGGACCACGCGCAACGTTGGACTTGGCCGAAACACGCCCTCCCCCATAGAATAAGCCTGCGAAAGCAGTTCCGTCATCCCGTATTCGGAGTGAACGCGGGAAATACCCAGCCGGTCAGTCAGGACTTCATGCACCTCTTCGCGCAGTAATTCCTTTCGTCGGCCTTTCATGCCACCTGTCTCCATCACAACCAGGTTCGGATTTTGGCCCAGAAAACGCAGGTCGGCATCAGACTCGGCCCAGTCGAGCAAGGCAAACGTGACACCAATAAGTAGAATCCGTTTGCCATCCGGCTGGTCGGTCAACTGCCGAAGCCGCCGGGTTAACTCGTCGACGTTGTTCAGAAAGAAATTTGCCGATTCGTCGGCGGTCAGGGCAGCATCTGTGGGCAGGTGTCCGCTTGTAAATCGTCCACTCTGCGCCATAAATCGCTGAACCATATACACGAGCGACGAGTTATTTCGTTCAAGATAAGATGGCAGCAGCGCCAGAATATGAAAGTTTGTGAGGGGGCCGTAAGCCTGCTCGAAAATGCGGGTGCTCACAGCGTCATACAGCTCAGGATCAGGCACAAGGTGGTGGCTGGTCTCGGCAGATTCAGAAGACGGCGACCCGACCTTTCGGCTTGTGGTTCCGCTGCTGGCAAACGTCAGGGTGTCAGCAGCCATTCTGTCGTTGGGATCCAGTCCCGTCAGGATGGTGTGATATTTGAAAAAGCCAATCGGCATGAACGGAACCTGATCTAACCCGGTCACGTGTTCAGGCCGAACGGAAAGGCAGTCCAGATAGGTCCTGTAAACTGGGTTGTAAGCTGCCTGATAGCGAAAAACAGCCAGCGCCAGCGATTCGAACGATTCGTTGCCGACCGTCAGGATTTGTTGCCGGAGTGATTGCCGTATGGATATGGCTTCGGCGGAGAGAGTTGATAGAAAAGACAAAGTTAAAAACGCGTTTATTGCAACACGAATACAACAGTATGCGACGGCAACAAATTCAACCGTATCTTCTTATGCTGGGCATGGCCCTGGCCCTTTCGGCTTGTTTCAACGAGCCTAACTACTCCGACACACCTGAAATTGAGTTCGAGGAGATCTATCCTTACCCCCTGCAAGCGGGCACGGGAGTTGGTAAAGCCAGGCGTGATTCGGTCGTTATTACAGTCAACTTCAAAGATGGTGATGGTAACTTGGGCAACGATACGCCGGTTCCGTCGGGCGATTCGGCCCGTTACGCATCGAATGGTGGCTGGGGCAACTACCGGCTACGTACGTTTCGTCTGATAAACGGAAAATACGAGGAGATCAGGCTCGATGTGACCAACACATTATTTTTCCCGGAACTCACCAAAGGAAAACCTAAAGGGCCCATCAAAGGCAAACTGGACTTTAATACCACGTTCCAGTATGGAACTACGTTTCGGATGTACCCAACAAAGTTCAGGATCACCGTACGCGACCGGAGCCTGAATGTAAGCAACGAGATCGAAACCGATACGATTAGTCTTCCCTTTATCCGGTAGTTTTCGATCAACAACACCGATCAGGAAAGTTTATCGTCTGAGCAGGCTTTCCTAATCGGTGTTCAGAACAATCCGGAAGGTGGTTCCCTTACCCACATCCGAGCTTTTAACATAAAGGCGTCCGTCGTGGTATTCTTCGACGATCCGTTTGGCCAGCGTAAGGCCCAAACCCCATCCTCGCTTTTTGGTACTGTAGCCGGGATTGAACACTTTCTGCATGTTGGCTTTCGAAATACCTTTGCCCGTATCGGTAATGTCGATGGCAACCTCCTGATGGGGTAGCATGATCATGTTCAGCCGCAATTCGCCTACCCCTTTCATGGCATCCACTGCATTCTTGCAGATGTTTTCGATTACCCATTCGAACAGCAGCTTATTCATCTTCACCGTCTGACCAGCAGGAAGCTGGCTGGCTACACTCATTTTCACTTTTGTCGAAATACGTCTCGCCAGGTAACCAGTAAACTGCTGGACTACGTCGTTCAGGTCTTCGTCTTTAAGCGTTGGAACTGATCCAATACTCGAAAAACGCGCCGTTATGGTTTCCAGCCGCTGAACATCCTTTTCGATCTCATCCGTGATAGACCCATCAAACTGCTCCGGATCCGACCGCATGTATTCTACCCAGGCCATCAGCGAGGACATGGGCGTACCGAGTTGGTGGGCCGTCTCTTTGGCCAGTCCTACCCATACCCGGTTCTGCTCAGCCCGGCGCGACGAACTGAACGCCAGGTAGGCTAGTACCCCCAGCGAGGTTAATATGGCTAACAACGCATACGGAAAGTAATTGAGCTGTCGAAGCGATCCGGAGTTGTTATAGTAAACCAAACCCCGTACGCCATTACCGATTTCGACAACAACGGGCATATGATTCTTACGCATCTCATCGCGCTTTTCCCGTAAATACTGTTGTTTTTCTTCATCGGTCATAGTCGCCGAAAGCGTAAAGTTTAACGGCATCGAAATTTCACCGTCCGGATTGACGTAGATCGCCGGGATCGTCTGGTTCGCCTGTAGAATTTCGCTGGTAACAAAGTTGAGATCCCCGGAGTTGGAGTGTGTCGTATCGGTCAGGTAAGCGATGCTTTTGGCATATAGCTGTATGTACTGCTCTTCCCGAAGTTCCAGCTTGTTGATCAGCCGGTTGGTATACAATAACGAACCCGTTCCTACCAGAAGCAGATTCAGGGCCACGATGATCTTCAGAATATTATTCTGACTGTAAATGTCGAATGACTTCAGCATAATGTTACGTTACGAATCAACGACGGATATATTGACTAACCGCTGGTTGAAAGCAACCCGCTCAGAAAATAGTACCAGAACCTACCCTGCTCGTCAGCTTGTATACTCTATCAACCCTATCAGATTGACACGAACGGATATTCTGTTCAAGTAAACGGAAAAATACGATCGATGGTGCAAAAGAGATGACTGAAGCATAAAAGCTGCTAGTTTATATACCCTGATAGAACGTCTGAAGCCAAACTCCTGTTATTTTATAGAATAGGACTGTAACAAGAATGAAAACTTATTATTTGGATAGATTCTAAATAACCAAACCCTTTACACAGGTTGTTTTCATGTCCAGTGATTGTACCGTATTTTTGTGCTTGCTAAAGGTCCTTTAGCGTGTTTTATCTGAGATGTTAGATACGTTCAAATCAATTAGTTTATCTCATAAAACGGCTCCTCTCCGGGTGCGTGAACTAATTGCACTCAACGAAGATGAAGCGAAGCGATTAATGCTCCGTCTGCGTGATTTCTTCGGCCTGACCGACCTTCTGGTGGTTTCGACCTGCAACCGTACCGAAGTGTACTATGCTACCGAACCTGCTGCTGCGTCGCCCAATCTTAACGCCGATATTGCCCGGTTGCTGCTCATAGAAAAGGGCCTGACCGATACGGACACTTACCTGCCTTACTTCCAGTTTTTCGATGCTCACAACGCGGCCGTTCGGCATTTGTTCGAAGTTTGTGTTGGGCTCCATTCGCAGGTAGTGGGCGACATGCAGATCCCGAATCAGGTGAAGCACGCTTACCAGTGGTCGGCTGACCTGGACATGGCCGGACCATTTCTGCATCGGCTGATGCACACCATCTTCTTCACTAATAAGCGCGTTGCTCAGGAGACCTCATTCCGCGATGGAGCGGCTTCGGTTTCCTACGCAGCTGTTGAACTGATCGAAGAACTGGTTGGCGAAAACCAGAACCCTAACGTGCTGGTTATTGGCCTGGGCGAAATTGGCACCGACGTTTGTAAAAACCTGGAGGCGAGAAAGCTCAATAATATTACACTTTGCAACCGCACTCACGCGAAAACCGAGGCCCTTGCTCAAAAGTACGGATTCCGGGTGGCCGACTTTGCCAACCTAACCGACGAAATTCGCCGGGCCGACGTGATTATTTCGTCGATCACCCGCGACGAACCGCTGGTTACGCCCCTGCTGCTGAAGTCGCTGAACGTGTTGACGTATAAGTATTTTATCGACCTTTCGGTACCACGCAGCGTCGATGCCGCTGTTGAGCAGATACCGGGTGTGCTGGTTTATAATATCGACCACATCCGGAACCGCGCTGACGAAGCGCTGAATCAGCGGCTGGCAGCTATTCCACAGGTCGAAGCCATTGTGGATCAGGCAGTAGCTGAATTTGGCGACTGGTCTAAGGAGATGATCGTTTCACCGACGATCAACAAACTTAAAAATGCGCTGGAGCAGATCCGGAAAGAAGAGATTGCCCGGCATCTAAAACACCTGACTCCCGGTGAGTCGGAGAAAATAGACAAGATTACGCGGGGCATCATGCAAAAGATCATCAAGTTACCCGTCTTACAGCTTAAGGCTGCCTGCAAACGGGGCGAAGCCGAAACGCTGATCGACGTGCTGAACGATCTGTTCGATTTGGAGAACCAAACCAGCGACGAACCGAAACGTACTATTTAACTGCTTATAAAACCACCAAAAATGCCCGAGCCATCCTGTGGCTCGGGCATTTTTGGTACTAGTAGACTTAGACAGTTAAGTGAGACTGGATTTTAGCCCTTGTTACCACTTAGATAGGTCTTATTCCCGTTTTTATTGATGTAATACTTCCCACCGCGCGGGCCAGTCATCACGGGCTCACCATTGGGTCCTTTCGACGACCGATCGATTGGTGCTTTATAATCAGCGGGGGTGGCTTTCTCTTCTTTTAACGCCTTGGCCATCTTTTTGCCGTCGTCGGATTTAGCCGTTTTCAAATCGGCTTTAGCCTCTTTTTTATCGGCCTTCGCTTCCTTCATAGCGGTCTTATCGCCCGTTTCCTTAGCCGCCTTCTTATCTGCTTTCGCTTCTTTCATGTCGGCCTTAGCTTCTTTAGCCACCTTTTTCTCCTCCGGGCTCATGGCCGCTTTCATATCAGCCTTGGCGGCTTTCTTTTCTGCTTTAGCAGTCGTTTTGGCCGCATCGTCGCCAGCCTCTTTGGCTATTTTCTTATCCGCTTTCGCTTCCTTCTTTTCGGCCCTGGCTTTTTCTTTCTTGGGTTTATCGTCCTGAGCCATACCATTGATGGTCAGTAGTAAACTAAGGGCAAAGCCTAATAGAGCAACTGTCTTTTTCATACTATTTTATAGATTAAGGTGGCTAATTATTAACCAGAATTGGTATGAAATATGGTACTAAAAACAGATAAACACCACTAAGTCAGCCCAAAATTTTTATGTATATTTGATAGTAGTTCGCTTTATCAATGACTCCAACCGACGCATTTACCAGTAAACAACCTATTTCCGAACGTTCAGATCTTAGCCAGCCAGCCGATTATCTGAAGCGGTATTACGGGTACGATCTCTTCCGACCTATGCAGGAAGACATCATCAAATCGATTACCAGCGGTCGGGATACAGTTGTACTGATGCCTACGGGCGGGGGAAAGTCTGTTTGCTTTCAGATCCCGGCGCTTATGCTGCCCGGCATCACAGTGGTTGTCTCACCCCTGATTGCGCTCATGAAAGACCAGGTTGGCGCTCTGCATATGAACGGCATACCGGCTGCGTTTTACAACAGCACGCAAAGCGGTCGTGAACAACGCATTATCGAAGACGACTGTATCAGCGGCAAGCTCAAGTTACTGTATGTATCGCCTGAGAAATTGCTCACAGAAGCCTTTTTCACCTTCCTCAAGCACGTAACCGTCTCCTTATTTGCCATCGATGAAGCGCACTGTATATCGTCGTGGGGGCACGATTTCCGCCCTGAGTATACGCAGCTACATGTACTGAAAAAGCAATTTCCTGCTGTACCAACCATTGCGCTGACGGCCACAGCCGACAAACTTACCCGGCACGACATTGCCACCCGGCTCGGCATGAATGACCCAGCCATATTTATTTCGTCCTTCAACCGGCAGAACCTGAGTCTGCAGGTGCTGCCTGGCCAGAATCGTATACAGCAGATTATAAAACTACTTCAGCAAAAACCGGATACGTCGGGCATCATCTACTGCCTTAGCCGCAAATCGACCGAATCGCTGGCGGCTAAACTACAGGAAAAAGGATTCAATGCAGCCTTCTATCACGCCAAGATGGACCCCGCTGACCGCTCCCGAACGCAGGAGGCTTTTTTGCGGGACGATGTCAAAATCATGTGCGCGACTATCGCGTTTGGCATGGGTATCGACAAGTCGAACGTGCGGTGGGTAATTCATTACAACATGCCCAAAAACATTGAGGGCTTCTACCAGGAAATTGGCCGGGCTGGCCGCGATGGGGCCGCGGCTCAAACTGTGTTATTTTACAGCTTTGCCGATGTAGCAACCTACAAGGAAATGCTGGCCGAAAACAACCCGGCTAACCTTGGCCTTCAGCTGGCTAAACTGGAACGGATGCAGCAATATGCCGATGCACATACCTGCCGTCGTCAGATCCTGCTTTCCTATTTCTCGGAAGAACTACCCGAGCCATGCGGCAACTGCGACGTTTGCCGCGACCCGCGTGTAACGTTCGATGGAACTGTGCTGGCTCAAAAAGCACTCTCGGCCATAGTACGGACGGGGGAACGGGTACCCATGAACCTGCTCATCGACATTCTGCGTGGTTCCCGAAGCCAGGCCGTACTACAGGGTGGCTACGACCAGATAAAAACGTATGGTGCCGGTCGGGATCTGCGCTTCGAAGACTGGCGAAACTACCTGCACCAGCTTATTAATGTTGGGGTCATTGAAGTTGGCTACGATCAGCATTATGCGTTACGCCGGGGTATTCTCGCCGATCAGGTACTGAAAGGCAACCGTAAAATCGACCTTGTCCGGCCCGATGATGCCCCAAAACAGGTAGTCGAAAAGACACGAACAAAACCCGACGCGACGCGCGACGACTTATTCGAACAGTTGCGGGTGTTGCGCAAACAACTGGCCGACGACCAGAACGTGCCTCCTTATGTGATCTTCACCGATACAACGCTGGAAGATATGGCCCGGCAGCGTCCAACTACACCCGATGCCTTACGCAATGTAAGCGGTGTGGGCGAACGCAAGCTTCAGTTGTTTGGCCGTAAATTTCTGGAGGTCATCGCCCGCTATGTTCGGGAAACGTCCGGTCGGGGAACCGTGGTACGCACCATCGTCAACGAGACGCCAAAACGATCTACTCAGCAGCAAACGCTTGATCTTTATAATACAGGCATGACAATTGCGGAGATAGCCGCCGAACGTCAGCTGACCACAGGTTCCATTGCCAGCCACCTCGTGCAGGTAGCTAAATCAGGATACAACCTGGATCTGGAAACCTTGATAAGCTCGTTTGTCAGCCCGGCCGAACGGGCTGATATTGAGCGCGCCATTCAGGCAGTAGGCATTCAGGAAGGCCGATTGAAAGCTATATTCGACCATTTAGAAGGTCGCTACGATTACGGGAAGCTGACGCTGGTAGCAGGCGCTTTTGATAGATAAAATCCTACTTACTATATGTCCCGTTGGATAATTCTTAGAATTACGATTTGGTATGTACCAGATAATCAGCTATATTCGTTCTAAGTTTGGTGACAAACCCGTGATTTAGGTCCGGGTTTTGTCGTCTCATGTGCTACCCAAATTATGTTCCTTTGATTAAAGAAGTAGGTTTTTCACTGCTTATGGCAGCTATAAAACCAGTTGTCGCATTCTCGGCTCCTGGTCTTGCTGCTTTCGGGATTGATACAAGCCGGGCACTTGCCTTGCCGAACGATTTAGACAATCCCGCCCTGTTAGTCGTCGACTCAACCAAACGGGTTTTCCCCATTTACTTTTGTGGAGAGGAGGTACCTATCGACGAACCGCGTGTATCGCGCCGGTGGTTACAAACATTACGTACCTATGGTGCCCAGCAGGAATGCCTGTTCGATCTTCGTCGGCGGGCATCGACGTTCTTCCCAATTATCGATCCTATCCTGCGCAAGTACAAAATTCCCCGCGATTTTCGGTTTATGCCGCTGGCGGAGAGTGCGCTGGTCAATGATTGTGTATCGCCAAAAGGGGCATCAGGTTACTGGCAACTTATGCCCGGTACTGCCCGGGAACTGGGATTGACGGTAAGTGGGAACGTTGATGAGCGCAACAACCTGCAAAAAGCAACCGTAGCCGTTTGCCGCTACCTGCACCAGTTATATCGCCAGCTTGGCTCGTGGACACTGGTGGCTGCTGCCTACAATGGCGGCATCACACACGTCCAGAACCGGATGGAACAGCAGGGTCAAACGAACTACTACCGGCTCCGGTTACACCGCGAAACAAGCCACTATCTATTCAGAATCCTTGCCTATAAAGAGTTGCTCAGCAATTCCCGGCAATATGCGGTTCTACTGCGGGGCTCTACCATCGAACAGTTGACCAAGCCACTACCCACCTGGCACAAGCCCCTGGCATTATCGAAGAAAAACAAGGACTCGCCAACGGTTGAGTTAGTCGACGACGATTATACAGACCCCACCTGGGGGCCACGCCCGAATACGACTTTGACTAAAGCCCCGTCTGACACGCAGCAATTAATTGCTATGGCTACTTCGGCGGCTACTTCCCCCGATGCGCAGGACGCTGATCTGGAAAAGCAACGAACCGGGTTACCCATAAAAAAATTAATGATGGGTTTGATGGTACTCCGTTTCCGTCGCCCCCGTTTTCTATCCTGGAAAAAAGCCGGTGGTGTTCGTCCTTTACACTTCTGGGACTGGCTCTAGAGAAAGCAACGCAAGCAAATATAAAAATAGGCCACCTTTTGTAGGGTGGCCTATTTTTTGTTATACAAAGTTTGACTCCCCAATGACTGAAAACTGACCGCTACGAAAAATGCTGAAAATTATAGCCAAACATTTACCATCCTCTCCCACCGCACATGAATATAGCCACCTTTCTTGTACTGGCTGTTGGCCTGCTTTTAACCACGGTATCCATCCCGTTGTCGGGGCCTTATACTACTTCAGGCTCCATCACTTCTTCATCAACATCGGAACCATATTTTGATCCTTCCTTCAACCCTGCTTTGCCCCCGGTCCATTTCTGTGGCGAATCGGTACCGCTACATGAAGAGGTTATTGCCAGGCGATTATTATCGGCTTTAGCCAGCAAGTCCGTTGCAAGCCAAGCCCTGTACCGAATCCGGCAACGGGCAGCAAAATTTTTCCCGGTGATCGAGCCTATTCTGGCTTCTCACCATGTACCCTCAGATTTTAAATATTTACCCTTAGTAGAGAGTGCCCTTCAGGGGTTTGCGGTGTCGCCAAAAGGGGCAGTTGGCTACTGGCAGTTTATGCCTGCTACGGCCCGCGAATTAGGCCTGCGGATCCATCCTAGTGATGAACGGCAAAACCTGATCAAATCTACCCACGCAGCCTGCCGGTATCTGAACTACTTACACAATCGGCTGGGTTCGTGGACGCTGGCCGCAGCAGCCTATAATAACGGCATTGGTGCACTGCTCTCTAACATTCGCCGGCAGCAACAACATGACTATTACTACTTGCGGCTGAATGCCGAAACCGGCAAATACCTGTACCGAATTCTGGCGTTTAAAGAATTGTTCTCCAACTATTGCCATTATGAAAGTCTGATTCCAACTACTATGATGGCTTTGTTAAGTGAGCCGTTGATTCCCGAGTCAGCACCGCAAAGCGACGAAGTACTACTCCCGGAAGCTATAGTGGACAACGAAACGCACTCGGCGATTGATGCACCTATGCAGGAGTCAGCAGCACTGGCAACTGGTCAGACAATAGACATTCCTTTGCCAAATGCCGCCGACGTATTCCGGGGCGGTATCAAAGCTCGTTTAACCGAAGCGGCTGCAGTGAAACGCGGAGAGGTATGGTCTTTTCGCTTAACCCGCAGCAACATAATTGATAAAAAGCAGGTCGAAGAGGGTGACATTCTATATGCCATTGTGGAGGATATAGACCGAAGAACCAACAAGGTCTATTTACGGGCCGATAAGATCTACTCTGCATCCGACAGGCAGACCTACGATCTCTCCCTGGCCGCTGTTGACGCATCGACAGGCCGGATTGGTGTTAACCTGAACGACATCGACCGCGTAAAAGCGGGCTGGATTTTGACCTGGAAACAGTTATAAACGTGCAATTGGTTAATAACAGAGCAAAAACGCACCGATAAAGCGTCTGAACTAAACCCCGGCATCGATTCGTTGTCTATGGGTTGCACCATCACCTGCTGTTTTGATTTTAACTACACGCTGCCTAGTCGCCCTGATCATCAGCCCCTTATTGGTTGTTCAGGTTACGTTTGCTCAGAAAAAGACGACGCTTAAAAGGGTGACTCCGGCCCGCCCTGTACAGACGCGCCCTGTTGTGGGCCTGGCGAGACTTCATTTTTCGGGAGAGATCGTTCCCACTCAGCAGGGCGAAGTCTCGACCAAACTGGCTGGTGCCCTAGCCAGCAGCTCAGGATATGCTCGCCATGTAAATGCATTGAAGGCGCGCTCAGCCCCGTTTTTCGCCGTCATCGAGCCAATTCTGCAAAAACACAATATTCCCAATGACTTCAAGTACCTGCCGCTTATTGAGAGCGCGTGGCAGGCTAATGCGGTTTCTTCGGCCGGCGCCGTTGGCTATTGGCAATTCATGGACGAAACAGCAAAGGATATGGGTCTATCCATCGCTCCCGGAAACGATGAACGTACCGACCTACGCAAATCGACCGAGGCTGCCAGCAAATACCTTCGGTTTCTACACCGTAAGCTAGGCTCCTGGACACTGGTGGCCGCAGCTTACAACGGCGGGGTTGGCATGGTCGAACGTAAAATCGTACACGCCGGCCACCGTGATTATTATGCCATGAGTATGAATCCGGAAACCGGCTATTACCTCTACCGGATTCTGGCCATGAAAGAACTGTTCACTAACCCAGCGTATGGGGTTGGTTCGATAGGTATGATGCTGGCCTCGACGGGCGACCTCTACAATCAGGAACGCGAACAGGCCCGGCGGATGGGCTGGCTTCGCGACGATGAGCCGGAGCCCGAAGGTGTTCCTGTCGAGTCGTTGCCCGACCCGATCGGAACAACAAGCGAGGTCAATCTGATCGATAGCGTATTGACCGAACTACTGAAAAACAAACCAGCAACGCCTTCGCTATTTGTGGGCGATGCAGCCGCCTGGCTTGTGCGGGCAGGACTTCCTAAAGTGGGACAGAGCTGGACATTCTCCCTGACGGAGGACCTGCAAATTGGCGAAGAACAACTCCATACCGGCGATGCGCTTTACGCCATTGTTGATGATGTAGACGCTCGCGGCAACCTATTTTTTCGGGCTACCAAAGCTATTTCCACCCAGACGAAAACGGTTGTGCCCATTACGCTCATGGCTATAAATCCGGCGACGGGCCTTGCGGGTGTTCCGCGTCCAAAAACAGTGAAACCGGGTTGGCTGGTCCAGTGGAAACTGTAACTATTTGGCTAGTCCTTTTTTGTACAAATCGAGTGCCCGCTGACGCGCCATCGTATGCTCTACCATAGGAGGCAGATAGTCAAGGCTATTGAATTCGGGTACCCAATGCCGGATATATTCTCCTTTAGGATCGAAACGCTGGGTTTGCAGCGTTGGATTGAACACCCGGAAGTAAGGAGCGGCATCTGTTCCTGAGCCAGCAGCCCACTGCCAGCCACCATTATTGGCTGAAAGATCATAATCACGAAGTTTTTTACCAAAGTACGCTTCCCCCCATCGCCAGTCGATGAGCAGGTGCTTACAGAGGAAGCTGGCCGTAATCATCCGAACCCGGTTATGCATCCAGCCAATGGTATTAAGCTGGCGCATACCCGCATCGACGATCGGGTAGCCGGTTTCGCCCCGACACCATTTGTCGAATTCATCTTCGTTATTGCGCCACTCAATCCGATCATACTCCCGGCGAAACGAACTCTTTTCGACATGCGGAAAATGGTCGAGCACCTGGAAGTAAAAATCCCGCCAGCACAGTTCGTTCAAAAACGTTTTGTCGTTAGCCGCTCTAGCCTGCCGCGCCAGATCGCGAATGCTGATCGTTCCAAAGCGCAGATGTATACTTAACTCACTGGTACCGGGCCGGGCCGGAATATCCCGCGTCTCTTTGTAGGCATCGAGTAACGTATCGGACACTGTCCGGTTTGGGAAGGGCTCACCAACCGGCAGAAAATCCATATCGCCCAAAGTAAGGACGTTCGCTTCGTCCTGGCCAATTCCCCTGTGTAAATGTTCGAAATACGCTTCCGTCGGGTACGATTTTAGAAAAAACGGATCGAGTTTTCCATGCCAGTTACGGCTGTAAGGAGTAAAAACCGTGTATGGTGTACGGCTTCCGCTCAGCACCTCATCCCGTTCAAAAATCGTCTGGTCTTTATAGGTATGGAAACCAATACCGCGCTCGTTGAGCAGTTCGCCAATCGCTTTGTCGCGTTCTTTGGCATATACTTCGTAATCGTGGTTGGCAAACACATCACCAACGGGGTACTGCGTTGTTAATTCACGCCATATATCGATAGGGTTACCATAACGAACCAGAATCGTCGATCCCATCCCGGCCAGTTCGGTACGGAGCCGATCGATCTCCTGCACCAGAAATTCTACCCGGCGGTCGCGCCGGTCGTCCAGCGCATCCAGAATAACCCGATCGAATATAAAAACAGGTAGAACAGGGCGACCACTCTTAAGCGCGTGGTATAAAGCCGCATTATCGTGTAAACGTAGATCGCGCCGGAGCCAGACCAGCGAGAGTGATTCAGACATGAAACGGTGGGTTGTGGTTTGTGGGCTAACCTCGGGTTCATGGGAAAAGTTTAGGCATAAAAAAAGTCCTCTATCGACCGATCGATAAAGGACTTTTTTTATGGTATGTCTGCTTATTCAGGCTGGAACCGCAACCGAACCGTATGAAGTTCCGCTGCGTCGCTGCTGTAACCAGCTAATTTCTTGCCGGTAAGCTGCTTGGTCAGACTGGTATTGATCTGTTCATTTTGGCTAAACACCGTCAACTGGCACAGTTCGCTGTCGGCGTTTACCCGAAACTGGATAACAACGACGCCTGCCCGCTGGATGGGTGCCAGCGCTTCAGGGAACGAGATATAACTGGCTAATTGCTTCTCTAAAGTAACTTTCGGCGCTTTGGTTTTGCGGGGACCTGTCGGCGAAGCGTAAGCTTGCGTCGCCAGGAAGCCTACCAGCGTAAGAAGAAAAAAGACTTTTTTCATGACTTCAATGACGTTAAAAAGTGAATAATCCCTGCAAGTCAAAACGCTCGAATTGTTGTGACTTTCAATGTTATGTCAATATTACTCAAATATTACCTTAATGTTATGTAAATGTGAATAAATACCAAAAACTTAATATTGGAATTATTTATTGGCTGTCGAAATAGTGACAGACTCACATCATTCCAGACTGAAAATTGGGAACAAGAGACGTAAATGCCGCCTTTTCTCGTCAACTAGCCCGATCACCAATCAAGCCCAATGTTAAGCCAATGTTAACAAAGCTCTCTCATCTTCATCAGGTAACGACGAGCTACCAGCCATTTCATTCAGAAACAATAAGCCCTTGCCTCGTTAGTCGGTGGGGACCTTGCCTGGTGTTGAAGGCAATTCGTCTACCTTTAGCGCACCTTAAAAACCTGCATGAAAACGCTGTCTCTTCTATTCTTCTGTATCCTACCGGTCTTGGTTACTGCTCAAATCAATCCAGCGATGGTCACTATTGCCCGCGATGGATATGGTGTACCGCATATATTCGCTAAAACTGATCCTGAAGTAGCCTATGGCCTTGCCTGGGCTCATGCGGAAGACGATTTCAAAACGATCCAACTCCTGATTTTGCCGACAAAAGGGTTGTTAGGTCGCCATCTGGGCAAGCAGGGTGCTGCCGCCGACTATGTCGTTGAGTTGCTCCATGCACCAGAACTGGTAGCCGAGCAGGGCGCAACAGCCCTTTCAGCCGATTATAAAGCTGTGCTTACCGGGTATTTGCAAGGCCTGAACGACTACGCCCGAGCACACCCCGGGGAGGTGCTGGTACGGGGAGCGTTTCCCGTGTCCGTCAGCGATTACCTGAAAGCAACAGTGCTGTCGCTGTCACTTATATCGGGTGTCGATCAGGCTTTGCAGGCTATTCTTGGGGGCAAGGTGCCACCCATCGACTTTCTGAAACCAACCGGCTCCAACGCGATTGCCATACACCGCAATAAAACGACGGAAGGGAAAACCCTTCTGGCGATCAACTCCCACCAGCCACTGGAGGGGCCTGTAGCCTGGTATGAAGCCCATCTGTGCAGTGAACAGGGCTGGAATATACTGGGTGGTCTGTTTCCGGGCGGCACGACCATCTTTCACGGTGTCAACGAACACCTCGGCTGGGCGCATACGGTCAACTACCAGGACAAGATCGATACCTATCAGCTACAAACCGACAAAGCCCATCCAAAGCAGTATTTCTTTGATGGCAAGTGGCTCCCGCTGGAAGTAAAGACGGTGAAGCTGCGAATAAAGGGAATTCCGTTCGCAATCGGTCGCAAGGCGTACTGGAGCACTTATGGCCCAACCCTTGTCACCAAAAAGGGCACCTTTGCCATTCGTACCGGTGCCAACCAGGATCTGCGGGGTATTGAGCAATGGTACCGCATGAACAAAGCCCGATCGTTCTCGGAGTTTCGTGCAGCCATGCAGATGACGGCGATTCCGGGCTTTAACGTCGTCTATGCAGATCCCGACACGATCTATTACGTTAGCAACGGCAAGATTCCCTACCGCGATCCGGCCTACGACTGGAGCGGGACACTACCGGGTAACACCTCGAAAACCCGCTGGACGAACTTTCACCCACTGAGCGATTTTCCGCAGTATATCAATCCCCCCGGCGGCTACCTGTTCAATACGAACAACACCCCGTTCAATGCTACCGCCCCCGCCGATAATCTACCAGCCGACCAGTTCGACAAAACAATGGGCTATGAGCGGTGGAACAACAACCGTAGTGTACGCTACGGCGAACTGATGGCCCAATATGACAAGCTCAGCTACGCCGATTTCAAGCGAATTAAATACGACCTGCAACTGCCGGCCCGGCTATCCTACACTTCCGGTCCTGATGCCAATAACCTGTTTACACTCAGCCCGGCCGACTACCCCGATATCCGCGACCTCATTCAGTCCCTGGTGTCCTGGAACCGGCAAGCCACAGCCGACAGCCAGGGGGCCGCAGCTTTTCTCCTCTTTTATAACTACTGGAAGAACAAAGCGTCTACCATGACCAACCCACCAGCTACCCTCACGACTACGGACTGTGTTGAAGGGCTTCGCTATGTTAGAACGTACCTGCTCAAACACTTTGGCCGTACGGCAATTGTGCTGGGCGACTACCAGAAACACGTACGGGGAAGCAAAGAACTGCCTGTCTGGGGTATTCCCGATGTTATGGCGTCTATTTACGCTAGACCCTATACGAAGGGCCGTGTGCGTAGCAATCAGGGGGAATCCTATATTTCACTGGTGAAGTTTCCAAAGGTCGGTCTGCCCGAGATTGAAACGGTCAATTGCTTTGGCGCATCGAACCACCCCGACAGTCCACATTATACGGATCAGATGGAGTTGTTCGTCAATCAGAAAACAAAACCCATGACGCTGGATAAAACCACTGTCCTGCGGGAAGCCAAGCGAATCTATCATCCCGGTGAGTAAATGGCTATGTAAGCGTGGCTCCGCCCCGGTTTTACAAAAAAAGTCGTACCCAGCTTACCTGAGTACGACTTTTTTTGTAAAACCGGTTGGTTCGAAAAACGCGATTAACCTACTGATTCCATTTCACGCGTCGGGCGCGATCGGGAACGATCGCTATGGAGCCGGAGCAAAACGCGTTCTTTGATACGCATCCAGCGTTCATAGAGTTTCGACTCCTTCAGAAAATTCCACTTATCTTCTTTCTTTTCTTTCTGGTGCTCCTCCGGGTCATAGAGCATGCCCGTACAGAGGCAGTGTTTACGGTTGGTGCGCGTTAGAATATCGAAATTGGCGCAGGTCTGGCAGCCTTTCCAAAAAGCCTCGTCGCCGGGCAGTTCGTTAAGCGTAACAGGCTGATAGCCGAGATCGGAGTTGATCTTCATCACGGCCAGACTCGTCGTGATACCAATAATTTTAGCGTCGGGAAACTTCGTCCGGGAGAGTTCGAACGCTTTGGCTTTAATGCGCGTGGCAATACCGCTTTTTCGGTATTCCGGCCGCACGATCAGGCCGGAGTTCGCCACGAACTTGCCGTGTTCCCACGTTTCGACGTAGCAAAAGCCGACCCATTCACCTGCCATGGTAGTTGCCACGATGGCTTTACCTTCCAGCATTTTCTCCATTACATAAATGGGGGAGCGCTTGGCAATACCGGTTCCCCGGGCTTTTGCACTTTCCTCCATTTCATGGCAGATGGTTTCAGCCAGTTTCAGATGGTTTTCATTAGCGACCTGAACAATGAACTGATCGTTGACTATTTCGGGCGTGATCATTGGCGTTACTTGGGGCGGCTTCGCAGCCACAAAACGGATTGGGTCGCCGGAGCAGACTTTTAACCGTGCTATTGTTAAAGATGAAGAAAAGGGAACTGACGGAACGACGTTGCCACGTAGGCAATCAATTTTATATAGTCCTTACGGACCTAAACCGGAATGGCGTAGTATGGAAGAAGGTCGGTATGTAAACGAGCTTGGCCATTAGTTGTTGCGCAGAAACGCGGACAATGTTAGATACTTTCTCCGGGTTGTGCAATAGAATAAACGGTTTTTTTACGCGATAGTTCGCCAACGGGGTAAACATAATCATTCGTTACCGGGTACAGGTATTGTGATCGCTCTCAACGTATGCTCTCCGCCTTCCCCCCTCCATATTATCCATTAACCCTTAGTCAAAGCCGTCCCTTACGGTATGGCCTCTTTTTCTTCCTGTATGTGATGCAGGGTATCCCGTCAGGATTTTATCTAACGGCTTTAACCAATTACTTCACTGCCGAAGGTGTGCGGCCCGATAAGGTTGCCTCTTTCATCGCTATCATCGGCCTGCCGTGGGCTTTCCAGTTTGTTTGGGGGGCCCTCATCGACCGGTTCCAGGGGTCGCCCATGGGCCGACGAAAACCGTGGGTGGTTGGGTCGCAATTGATGACGGTACTGGCCTCGGGCCTATTACTTTTTGTGGGGGACCCGGTTGCGGAGCTTACCCCGCTGGCATGGCTTTTCTGTATACGAAGCGTGTTTGCCGCTATTCAGGATGCCAGCGTCGATGCAATGGCGATCACTATTCTTCCCGAAAAGGAGCGCGGCCGGGGCAATGCCTTCATGCGGGCTGGTTTTCTGGCTGGCACAGGTATTGGAGCGGCCGTATTTTCCCATATCCTGCGTGACTACGGGTTCCATACCGCAGCCCTGGCGCAGGTTGCCTTTTTGTCGACGGGTGTACTGCTGATGGCCTTCATCCGGGAACAACCCGGCGATCGGCTGTTGCCTTCGTTTGGCCGGGCCACGGTTGGCCGCGCCACGCTTGGCCGACTCACGGTTGGTCGGGTTACGGTTGATAGCATCAACAGGTCTGGCCAGGAAATAAAATCCTCCGAACGGGCTGATCACGATTTTCGCTGGTTGTTTACCGAACTTTTCCGGGGCTTATTCAGCCGCCAGAGCCTGCTGATCTTTGGAGCCATTCTCCTGGCTTACATGAGTAACGCGCTGTTTTTACGGGCTTATAATCACCACCTCATCGACAAGCTCGGCTGGCGCGATACCGAAGTTTCTGTGCTAGCGGGTACCTATGGTATGATCGTTGCAACAGTAATTGCGTTAACGGGTGGGTACCTGGCCGACCGTATCGGAGCGCGTCGACTGTTGCTGATCATGCTGGGAATCGTTGCGGTTTACTTACTCGGTTTCAACCTGTTTTCAGAAACCTGGGTCCGGCGCGAAGTAGCCCAGGTGGGCCTGGTAGCCTTGTACTTTATGGACCCGGCCGTGAGTGCTGCGGCTATGCCCGTCCTGATGAGTATTTGCCGCAAAGGTGTAGAAGGGTCGCAATTCACTACGTACATGGCTTTCGTGAACCTGGGCGACATTGTCGGTACCTACTTTGCCGGCAATGCACTGCTGTATCTGACCGCCCCCACGATCGGGTTGACTTCGGGCGTACTAGCCGTGGTGGCCACAGCCATAGCCGTGCTTGCGGTTCGGCATTACCGCTCTGCCAGACAGTAAAGCACCCGATAATTTGACGACGGCGGGTTCTGAATTCAGTCAGGTTGCGTAGCTTACGGGCTGTTTACACGCCCCGCCGTCATGCACCATTTACGCCTTTCCGTCTACCGCATTCTCGAAACCTCGTCGGGCAAACGACGAGGTTTCAGCCTGGCGTTCAATATCGTTCTTATTACAATCATCACCCTGAACGCCATTGCTATTGTACTACACACGGTTCCCGAATACAACCGGCGGTTTACGCAGCTTTTTTATGACTTCGAACTATTCTCGGTGCTCTTCTTTACCATCGAGTATCTGTTAAGGATCTGGGTCTGCGTCGAAAACGACAGATACCGGCACTGGTTCTGGGGACGGTTGAGGTACCTGTTTTCGGCATCGTCGATCATTGACATTCTGGCTATCTTTCCGTTCTATTTTACGCTCTTCGCCACCGATCTGGCTATCGTCAGAATTCTACGGCTATTCCGCATTTTTCGGCTGTTCCGCATCTCCCGTTATTCACACGCCTTCCGTATGATCCAGCGGGTAGTGACTGACAAAAAAGAAGAATTGATCCTTAGTATGACGTTTGTCGTGTTCATGCTCATCATCGTATCCAGCATCATGTATTATGTCGAACATACGGCTCAACCCGACAAATTTTCCAGTATTCCGGCAACCATGTGGTGGGGCGTGAGCGCTATGACGACGGTTGGTTATGGGGACATCCACCCCATAACACCCCTTGGCAAACTACTGGGTGGCCTGGCGGCTATTATGGGTATCGGCCTGTTTGCCCTGCCGACGGGTATCCTGGTGTCAGGCTTTACGGAACAGATTCGCAATCAGAAAGTGACCGTCATACGACGCTGCCCGCACTGCGGCAAAGAAATCAGGGACGTATAACGCCAGCTGGTATATTCTCCCTTTGGGATGGGCCTCCCGAAGACCTCATCGGATAGTCTGCTCGGTGTCGGCATCGAAGAAATGGGCTTTGTCAATGTCCCAGAACGTAGATACCCCCACGCTCGTATCAACCGTGGAATCGCCGGATAAACGCGCCACGAACCGTTGCCCTTCGAGAATGAAATAGGCCAGTGTTTCGCTGCCCATCCGCTCAACCGCATCAAAGACAATGAGCTGCTCCGGCGAAAAGTAAGACCGCTGTCTATTCATCGGCTGGTCGGTAAGGTGTTCTGCCCGAATTCCCAGTTCAACGGCCCGGCCTGCGTAGGCTGCCAGCGCCTGCTGATGAACGGAGCCGTTCAGCCTGATCGACACCGCCCCGCCTGCACTCTCGAACCGCAATGCCGTTCCGTCAGCCACGATTCGACCGGGCAGGAAATTCATAGGCGGGCTGCCAATGAAGCCCGCCACAAAGCGATTAGCCGGTTGGTTGTAGAGCGCCAGGGGCGTATCATGCTGCATGACATCGCCGTTACGCAACACCACGATACGGTCGCCGAGCGTCATAGCCTCAACCTGATCGTGGGTCACGTAGATCATCGTTGCCTGAAGGTCGCGGTGGAGTTTCTGAAGTTCGATCCGGGTTTGGCCGCGCAGTTTGGCATCGAGGTTACTCAGCGGTTCATCGAACAGAAAAACCTTTGGATTTCGAACGATGGCACGCCCGATAGCTACCCGCTGCCGCTGTCCACCCGACATATCTTTGGGCTTTCGGTCGAGCAGGCTCTCTATCTCCAGAATCTGAGCGGCCCGCGTCACGCGCTGCCTGATTTCATCCTTCGGCATGTTACGCAGCTTCAGCCCGAACGCCATGTTCTCATAAACCGTCATGTGCGGATAGAGCGCGTAATTCTGAAACACCATGGCAATGTCGCGGTCTTTCGGCGCCCGGTCATTGATACGCTGACCATCGAGGAGCAGATCGCCGTTTGTGATGTCTTCCAGCCCGGCAATCATCCGCAGTAATGTCGATTTGCCGCAACCGCTCGGCCCGACCAGCACGACAAACTCGCGGTCCTTCACGTCGATGCTGATATCACGGATCACTGTCGGGCCGCCCGCATACGCTTTGGAAATGTGTTTCAGGAGTACTTCAGCCATGTTTGCCGATCGCTTTTTTGCGCTTCAGTTAAGTTTATTCAGCACCTCGGGGTACTGTTCCAGCCGTTGAAAGGCCCAGAGCGATTCGATCGTAGACTCAGCACCCGCGTTTTTATTGATAACCCCGTTTGCTCCGATCCCATCGTATCCGCGGCCTGTTGCCCGGTCATACATGATAACGCCAGCGGGGTTTTTACCCAAAAACCAACCCGCGAACTGTACAGCCATATCGGCATACCTGGCGTCTTTGGTCTGATCGTAGGCTTCGAGCGCAGCCCAAACCATAGGGCGTACACCATAGGCAATCTGCGAAAACTTGCGGGTATCGATCGCCTTCCATTCATTGCCTGTCTGCTCAATAGCCAATGATTCCAGCAGTCCTTCCCGGAGCAGATACGGGTAGAAATTGTCGATTTCGCGACGGGCAGCCGCTTGCCAGGCGGGCTTGTTCAAGGCTTTGCCAGCCCGCAGCAGCGCATAGGCCTGATCACTGGCGTAGGCATGCCAGTTGTTCTCAAAACTCAGGATTGCCCCGTATGGATACTGTCCCGGACCGCCATACTGCATGGCCAAAATCCCTTCGCCCAGCAGTTCGATCAATGTCAGCTTATCGGCTGTAGGCGTCCGTTGCTGAAGGGTCGTCAGGCTGATGAGCAGCATAGCGGCCTGGTCGGAGCCTGACCCAAATGGCAGCCATTTGGGCACCTGAACGCCTTTTACGACAGTGAACTCCTGCCGCCGACGGCCAAAATCACGTACAATAAGTGTCGTCAGCTTCTGCGTCGATGTTTCGATACGACTGGCCAGCGCTGGATCGGCTCGCTGGTAATAAGGATACGCGTCGGTCAGGTACCACAAGGCCCGCCACGACCAGAAATTAGGCTCGGCAACGCTTGTTTTGAACGTCTTGTTGATAGACCGGTCGGGCCACAGAAAATTATAGAAATACCCTTCGTCAGACTGGAGTTGCAGGACAAATTCGGTCATGGTCCGAAGCTTCGCCTGTTTGTCGGCGCTGGTGGTCAGGTCAGGTTCGCGGAGTAACAGCATCGCGGCCCGCGACACATCATCGATGCAGGTAAACCCCTCATCGGCATCGGTCACCAGCCGGTAATCGGGTGCTTCGCTGTAGATACCCACCGTACCCACCTCACTGCCATTCGGTAGCCTGACAGCCTGGTAAAGCCGGTCCAGATGGGCCAGGTTAACATAGCGGCTCGTGACGGTCTGGGCGACAGACTGTTCTTCTTTACAGGAAAGAACCAGCAGGAAAATAAAGAAAACGTTGAAACAGCGCATACGAGATTTTCTGATCAATCCTTCATACCCGAGGTGGCCATACTTCGGATGAAGTGTTTTTGGAAAAATAAGTACAGAATCACAATCGGCACAGCCAGCATAACGGCTGCCGCGATCTTCACCCCTAACTGCGCGTCGGCCCGCCCGCCTACCGAGAACAGCGTTACCAGCTGCGGCATTGTCATCGTTGGTTCATCACGAATGACGATCAGCGGCCACAGGGCTTCGTTCCAAAGCCCCATAAATGTCAGGATCGTGATCGTCAATACGGTTGGCAGGATATTGGGAACAAGAATCTGAAAGATGATCCGCAACTCCCCCGCCCCATCCATCCGGGCCGCGTCGATAAGTGATTGCGGTAATCCCTGAAACGCCTGCCGAAACAGCAACACCGATAGTGAACTTAGGGCAAAGGGTACGATCAGGGCAAAATACGTATCGACCCAGCCGAGTCGTACCATGGTGATATAATTAGGAATGAGAGTAATTTGAAACGGCAGGGTCATTGTGAAAATGATGAGGTAAAAAATGGCATTGCGCCCCACAAAGTCGAGCCGGGCGAGGGCGTAGCCGACCATGGCCCCTGATATGAGTACCAGACTGGTGGTGATGATGGCAACGAACGCACTGTTCAGAAAGGCCCGCCCCAGCGGAATCTTCGTAAAGACCGTGACGTAGTTGGTCCACGTAAACCCCTCCGGCAGCAGTACCAGCGAACCGAGTCCACTCTCCGACGACAACGACGCGCTGAGCATCCAGATAAATGGATACACGAACGACAAAGCCGCCAGAACGAGTAGTGCGTATTTAAGAATGGTTTGGGCCATGTGTTGGGTTGTCCCCGAACCACTACCAGTGAACAAAGCTCCTGGCAGCGGTCCGCTGGTTATACTTCCTGTTCGACATACCGCTTCTGAATCACCACAACGAACAGAATGATCAGGGCGAAGCAAAAGCCAAGCGTAGCTGAATACCCCATATGGTAATACTGAAACGCTTGTTTATAAATGTACATTACTGCCGACAGCGTTGTGTTCATCGGTCCACCCTCGGTCATGATGTAAGGCTCGATAAAGAGCGAGAATCCACTGATGGTCGACAAAACAACGACCGTAAAAATGGTTGGGTTGATAATGGGTAGGGTGATAAACCGGAACTTTTGCCAGCTGGTAGCCCCCTCCATATCGGCTGCTTCATAATACTGCTCCGGCACAGATTGCAGGCCAACCAGAAATAGAATTACATACAGGCCCACATTCTTCCAGGTGGCCATAACCGCAATCGAATACATAGCCACCGCCGGATCGTCGAGCCAGGCTACCCGCGGCAGGGATATAGCCGTCAGCATACGGTTTATAATACCGGAATTAAAGCTGAGCAGTTGCTGCCATAAAATCGTAACCACCACCCCCGACACAATGACCGGCAGAAAGAAAGCAGCCCGAAAAAAGCTGGCTCCCCGCACCGTCCGGTTCAGTAGCTCAGCCAGCATCAGAGCCAGTAAAATCTGGAGCGGGATATGCACCATCAGAAACCGCAGTGTGTTCCAGATCGCCTGCCAGAACAGCCGGTCATTGAACAGCCGTTCATAATTGGCCAGCCCAACATACTGCATCGGCGAAATGATATTCCAGCTATGAAACGTCAGCACGACCGAGAACACCACCGGAAAGGCAACAAACACGGCTACATGCAGCAGGTAAGGCGAAACAAGGAGGTAAGGAAGTAGCTTTTTCATCTATAACGAACGGGCGAAGGAGCGATAGACTGAACGAACAAAGAGGGCTCGACCAACGGGGTTTCACGTTTTTACTCAATCGTCCTTTCACTCATTAACAGTACATCCACCGCCCTGGCCGCATCGGCAATGGCAGATTCGGGCGTTTTTTTATTGAAGATCACACAGGCTTCGTACTCCTGCGAAATAATGTCGAAGACTTCGACAATCACCTCGCTGTTATCGACGCCCTTGATGTACCGCGTTTGCCTGGCGAATGGTTGCAAACGCGGGTGTTTGGTCAGGAATGGCGCAAAATAGGGGTCCGTATCCAGGTTCTTCCGGCGCGGGAACTGCCCTGTCAGCTCCAGCAACCGAAGGTCGCCGGGTTGATCGACCAGGGTTTTGATAAACTCCCAGGCAGCTTGTGGGTCACGGCATGTGTTGAAGATAACAATGTTTTTAGGATCACCGTAGCTATAAACGGGACCGGTATGCCCATCGGGTACGGGCATAGGGAAAGAGCCGTAGTCAAAGCCCGGATCTTTGTATTTTTCCAGAAACTCAACGGTCCATGGCCCCGTAAACTGCGTAGCGATGCGATTGGCCAGAAAGGGGTCGCGGGTTGCCGAAAGACGCTCTTTAGCAAAGTAATTTTCACGATAGAGTGTCTGTAAAAACCGGAACACCGACACGGCATGCCGGTTGTTGAAGGCGGCCTGTAATCGACCGTTGGGGTTACGGGTTAGCAGGGGTGCCCCCTTCGATGCCGCCAGGTAAAGCGGGTAAAAGTTAAAAAGCCGCTGATACCAGATCGCTTTCACTTCTGTATAGCCCAGCCACTGATCGACATAGCCGTCGCCGTCCTTATCCCGCTTGAACTGCCGCCCTGCATCGGTGTAGCTCGAATAGGTATAGGGTGGCCCCTTGGTACTCAACCCATCCATAGCGCGCGTATTGCAGAGCAGCATAATGGGATTTACTTTCCACGGAACCTGGTAGATATGCCCGTCCGACGAGGTTATCTCCCGGATCACAGCGCTATCACACCGGGCGTTGATAAATGCCCGAAACCCTGCCAATGTATCGAGTGGGACCAGCACCCTGGCTTTGGCGTACATCTCAACGCTGCCCTGCCACATGTTGGCATAAATATCGGGCGTAGTCTTGCCCACCACCGATGCCAGAATGATTTCTTCGCTCGACTGTCCTTCAGGGATGGGCTGGTACCGCAGCGGTTTATCGGGCCGGTTTCGCTGCCACTGCCGGGTAAACTCCCGCGCAAACGTGATCTCTCCTGCGTTGTTCGAGCACCAGAACGTCAGCGACCGCGACTGGTTAGCGTCGTCACGCTGACAGGCGCTGAAAAGCAGAAAGAGCAGAATGAAGTACTTAAGCATCGTTTAATAAGTAAACGAGAGCCATATCTTACCGATACGGTTCTCGTTGCTACGGGAATTTAGGACGTTTCAGCGTTGCAAATCGACCGGGCAGGAACGCATTTCCGGCGTCGATCACGCGTCCCGTTACAAGCCGGTTGGCCAGTGTGGAGAACGGAGTTTGAGATGAGCAGACGCGGATGGCGAGCCAGGGAATGAGCAGAAAAGGCAGAAGTAGCCGGCAACGATTCCTGGGGATTCGGGGGTAACCTGTTTTTCATAAAGTCGTTGAGCTGATCGGTTATGGCAACTAATTACCATTTCACCAAAAATACTTCTTTTATTTCGTCAAATAATACAAAAAATAAGATTACCAGTAACTAGTTTGTATAGCGTAGGTGTGATTACAGGTTATCCTATTCATACAGAAGGGAATCTGGTAGTTTCGCATCGTGGGCGGTCAAGTTGGGGGTATTCGGGTTTGAAATACGCCCCTCACCTGCTAACTTGCGGTATGGAAAATTTCGTGGTCTCGGCCCGCAAGTACCGCCCCGCTACGTTCGACACCGTAGTTGGACAGGAGCATATTACTACTACGCTTAAGAATGCAATCAGGACCAATCACTTAGCGTCGGCGTTTTTGTTCTGTGGGCCGCGTGGTGTTGGCAAAACAACCTGCGCCCGGATTCTTGCCAAAACCATCAATTGCCAAAACCTGACGCCCGAAGGTGAGGCCTGCGACCAGTGTGAGTCGTGTGTCAGCTTCAACCAGAATGCGTCATTCAATATCCATGAACTCGATGCGGCCTCGAATAACTCGGTCGAAGACATCCGCAACCTGATCGACCAGGTACGCTACCCGCCCCAGTCGGGCAAGTACAAAATCTATATCATCGATGAGGTTCACATGCTCTCATCGGCGGCTTTTAACGCGTTCCTGAAAACGCTGGAAGAACCGCCCTCCTACGCCATTTTTATTCTGGCAACAACCGAGAAGCACAAAATCCTGCCGACGATCCTGTCGCGCTGCCAGATTTTCGATTTCAACCGGATTCAGCCGCAGCACATTGCCGACCACCTGGCGGGTATTGCCGAAAAAGAAGGGATCACCGCCGAAAAAGAAGCGCTCGACCTCATTGCCCAGAAAGCCGACGGAGGCTTGCGCGATGCGCTGTCGATGTTCGACCTCAACGTGACCTTTGCTGCCGACCGGATCATTCGGTACAAAGAGGTGCTGGACAACCTGCACATTCTCGACTACGACTATTATTTCAAACTGACCGATCTGCTGCTGGCCGGCAATCTTCCGCAAAGCCTGCTAACCGTCGACGAAATCCTGCGCAAAGGTTTCGACGGACATCAGTTCGTGGTTGGCCTGTGCCGCCATTTCCGGGATCTGCTGGTCTGCAAAGATGCGGCAACGGTACAACTGCTACAGGTCACCGAAAATGTCCGGCGTCAGTACCTCGATCAGGCCGTTCGGGCTCCCATGTCGTTTCTGCTGTCGGCGCTGAGCATTGGTGGCCAGTGCGATATGAATTACAAACAGGCTAAAGATCAACGGCTGCATACAGAGCTATGGCTGATGAAACTAGCCAACCTGCGCAATCTGCTCAATTGGGATGCGCTGCCTGAAGTGCCTGCCGAAGCCGTTTCGGGCGGTACCAGAAACGGGGTAATGGCTGCTGCGGAAGGGGCAGAGGGTGAAAAAAAAAACGCTGGACCGACGTCCGGCATTCCAGTATCCAGCAGCCCGCAGTCCTCAACTGAACCAGCGAACATAGGCCGACCCGAGCCGGAACCCGCCAATCAACCGGTTGAGATCCACCCGATCACGAGCGAACCCGTAAACGGTTATCAGGTAGGCCAGCCCGCTAGGGCCAGCGCCCCGGCTGTAGCAGAAAGTAACCGAAGCAGTCAGCCTGCCGCGAACGGTGCGGCTACCGCTGCCCAGCCCGTACGACCACAAATTGCACCGTTACCTCGTCCGGCTACCAGTCGGTTGCGGTCAACAACTTCCCTGACCGTTGGCCCGGCTCAGCCAGCCACAGCTGAAGAGGAAGGTCCGGTAACGGCTCCGACCCAGCCCGACAAAGGCTTCGGCCTGGAGGATTTACAGGCGCACTGGCTGGCATTCGCTAAACTTCGCTTACAACAAGTCGACTCAGCCACCGAACAGCTGGTACTCAACCGGGCGCTTACCCTCGATGGTACGACCATCCATATTACCCTCGACAATACGCTTCAGGTTGGCTACCTGACCGATATAAAGCCGGAACTGCTGGGCTATCTGCGGGAAAGACTACAAAACAGCAAAATTTTGCTGGAGCACACGGTTACCCAGCAGGAAGTAAAAAAGATGATCTACAGTTCGCAGGACAAATACAACTTCATGGCCGACAAAAACCCGGCGCTGCAGGAGTTACGGAAAGTGCTGAATCTGGAAGTGGATTATTAATAAAGGCTATTTTGGGGTATACCCGGTTTGGGAACCGATAAAATCGACCAGACAGGAAACAAGCGTCAGCAGGATTTCATCCCGATTGGGTACACACAGAAACGCCAACAGACAACACGGGCTGTTATGATTTTGCGTAGGCTTTCGCTTCTTTGATCAGGCCCTTGTAATGACCTACAGAAAGGGCCTTTTTGTAAAACGTTTTAGCGCGGTTCCGGTCGTTGGCGCGGGCTGCAATACGAGCCAGCCCTGCATAAGCCATGGCATGATACTCTTTCGTATAGGGGTCGTTGAAAGGCAGTTTGAGCGCGGTCTGGTACGATTCGGTGGCCGCCTTATCGTTCTTATCGGCCTGCTCTTCCAGGATTCCTTCAAACATATTTACGGCCATCGGCACCAGCTTATGGTTCAACTGTTTCAGCCGCAGTACATAGGGCCGGGCTTCGGCATACCGACCTGCCAGCAGCAACGCTTCGACGTTAGACATGCCGAAGAGTGGATTGTTCGGGTATTTGTCGGCGAGGTATTTGGTGTATAACGCGGCCTTGTTTGGCTGTATCTCATGCTTTAGCAAAACGTGGGCCAGCCAGTAATTTGCTCCGGCACGCATAAACAGCCCTTTCCGGGCGGCCACATCCATCTGCTTGATACCTTCGGTCATGTCGCCATCATCGAAAAAGAACATGAACGGCCGAACAACGGGATGGTCCATCGGGTAGCGCTCTACGTAGTAGTTATACAGACCGGTGGTGAAATAAAAGTCGGGACTCTTGTTCAACATGCTGAACCCGTCTTTCATATAACCGAACGACTTCCGCGACTCGCTCACAGCTTTCATCGATTCGCCCTGATTACTATATAGCGAGGACAGGTAGCTATGGGAAGTAAGGGCAAAGAAAACTCCTTCAGGGTCCTTGTCATTTTTGGTCAGCATCCGCTTCGACAACTCCAGTCCCTGCTCGGCTGCCTGGATAAACTGCGCCGTTGCTGCCTGGTTCTCATGAAGCGGCAGGTACTGCAACTCAAGCTTGGTAGCCAGCAGAACCGGCCCAATGGGGTGCTCTGGATACCGGCCCCGAATCTGTTTGATGGTAACATCAGCACCGGCAAAATCAAAATTGTAGATGTCGTCCAGCGCACGCTGTACCGTTTGCTGAAAGGCAGGGTCGGTAAAGACCTGAGCTGGCGCCAACAAAGGCAAACAGAGCAGACAGAACGTAACTATTATTTTTCTCAAGGTCGATAACGTTGGTATGCAGAAACGTCGTTTGATTCTGTACGGGCATAGCCGTACTTTTGTTTCTATGCGTATTATCTAACGTAGGCTATACGCAAAAGTTTTATCCATGATTCATTACGATCAATTTGTGCTGGACAACGGCCTGAAGGTTTTCGTCCACGAAGATAATTCAACGCCCATCGCGGCTGTCAATATCCTGTACAACGTTGGCTCCCGCGATGAAGACCCGAACCGAACGGGCTTTGCGCATTTATTCGAGCACCTGATGTTCGGCGGGTCGACGAACATTCCCAATTACGACGAGCCACTCCAGAAGGTGGGGGGCGAAAATAACGCCTTCACCAGTCCTGATATCACGAATTACTATATCACTCTACCGGCGGCTAACCTGGAAACCGCCTTCTGGCTCGAATCGGACCGGATGCTGAGCCTGTCCTTCGATCCGCAGGTACTCGATGTACAGCAGAAAGTAGTGATCGAAGAGTTCAAGCAGCGCTACCTCAACCAGCCCTATGGCGATGTATGGCTCAAACTCCGGCCGCTGGTATACCAGGCTCACCCCTACCGCTGGGCCACTATCGGGAAAGACATCAGCCACATCGAAAACGCTACCCTCGACGATGTACGGGCTTTTTTCTACAAATACTACCTGCCAAATAACGCCGTGCTGGTCGTAGCGGGCAACGTAACCACAGAGCAGGTCAAACAGCTCTGCGCGAAGTGGTTTGCCCCCATCCCTGCCGGCGAACAGTACATCCGGAACGTACCGAAAGAGCCGTTGCAGACGGCCGCCCGCAAACTCGAAGTTTCAGCGAAAGTGCCCCTCAACGGTCTGTACAAAGCCTACCACATGCCCGGCCGCTTCGAAGCCGGTTACATGGCTACCGACCTTTTGAGCGATATGCTGGGTCGGAGCAAATCGTCGCGTTTATACCAGCAACTACTTCGCGATAATCCGCTCTTCAGCAATGTTGGTGCTTACCTGACAGCCTCCGATGATCCGGGCCTGTTGATCGTACAGGGAACATTGAACGAAGGCGTATCGCTCGAAGAAGCCGATGCTGCGGTAGAAGCCGTTGTCGATGATTTTATCAATCAGACCGTCTCGGAGGAAGAACTGGCCAAAGTAAAGAACCAGGCCGAAGCTACGCTGGCGTTCTCGGAGGTAGAATTGCTGAACCGGGCGATGAATCTGGCGTTTGCAGCCAATGCCGGCGATCCTGAGTTCGTAAACCAGGAAGCCGCCCAGATTCAGGCTGTTACACCAGCCTCTATTCAGGAAGCGGCCCGGCAGGTGTTACGCAAGGAAAACAGTTCGACCCTTTACTACCGGCGTGAGGAAGCAGCGGCCTAAACAAGCGGTCGATGCCCGGTATAGCAATAAGACCATTCACCCAGCAGGTTAATTCATGAAAATACGCGTAGGACAAGGGTACGACGTGCATAAACTGGTGGAAGGTCACCCCTTCTGGCTGGGCGGCATTCAAATTCCACACACCCACGGCGCATTCGGCCACTCGGACGCCGATGTCGTCTGTCACGTCCTCTGCGACGCCCTGCTGGGAGCGGCCAACATGCGCAACATCGGCTACCACTTCTCCGACAAAGATCCACGCTGGAAGGGCGTCGACAGTAAGGTATTGCTCGCCGAAGTGCTGAGGATGGTACGGGCCGAAGGCTACGAAGTGTCCAATGTCGACGTAACGGTGGTGTTACAGGAACCCAAACTTAACCCTCACATTCCGGCGATGAAAACGTGTCTGGCCGGGGTTATGGCGATTCCAGAAGAAGACATATCCATCAAAGCAACTACCTCCGAACACCTCGGCTTTGTGGGTCGGCAGGAAGGCATTGCCGCTCATTGTGTTGCATTGATTCACAAATAACGACTCTATTTGAGAAATTATCTCAAATAGAGTCGTTATTTGTCAGTGTGTACAGATTTGTAGCTGTTGTACATGTCAACGACTATGCTTGTAGAATTCAGCGTTGCTAATTTCCTGTCGATCAAAGATCGCCAAACCTTACGGATGGATGCTTCAGGTATAAGCGACTTTCCGGAGCGGGTTATTGATACCGGCCGACATAAGCTTTTACGTAGTGCCGCCATCTACGGAGCAAATGCAAGCGGCAAATCAAATGTGTTGAAGGCTATGAATACTATGGGAGTTATCATTAGAAACTCTGCCCAACGCCAATCAACAGACGAAATAAGTGTTGAGCCATTCCTACTGAGTACAGAAACTGAGCATGCTCCCAGTTACTTCGAAATCGTCTTTTTAATAGATGAAACCCAGTACCGGTACGGTTTTGAAGTTGATAAGAAATCAGTGAAGGCCGAATGGCTATTCGAGACAAAAAAGGCACGGGAAAAATATTTATTCCTGCGACAAGACAGCGATATCGAAGTTGTCAAAGAATTTAAAGAAGGCAAAAGCCTGGAAGAGAGAACGCGCGAAAACGCCCTATTCCTATCTGTTTGTGATCAGTTCAATGGACCGGTAGCAAAACGTATATTTGAATGGTTTCGCCAATTGCTTTACACATCTGGAATTGACCATGACTTATACAGAAATCACTTACTGCAACTGCTGGATGCACCGCCTGTGCGCGAAGAACTCATGGCAATCATTGGAAAGATGAACTTCGGGTTTACAGCTATTGGCCTTCAGAAAGCAGCTATGAGCAAGGATTATCTGTCGGCCTTTTCAGAAGAAAACCAACAACGGTTTTTCGACTTGTTAGGAGGGGAACAAACCGTCTCGATTAAAACAATGCATGATAAATACGATGCTAACCATAAGCCTACTGGTCACGTTGAGTTTGATTTAGCCAATAATGAGTCTTCAGGCACAATCAAGTTTTTTGACTTATTAGCACCGGTTTACCTTTCTATCATCAAATCTGCTGTGCTTGTCATCGATGAACTTGATGCCAAACTTCATCCACTCCTTACCCATGCCATCATTCGACTTTTTAATGATCCCGAAACCAACCTTAATAATGCCCAACTGATCTTTGCAACACACGATACGAACCTGCTTACCTACGGGCAGTTTAGACGTGACCAGATCTGGTTTACAGAAAAAGATCAATATGGAGCCACCTGCCTGTATTCGTTAGTGGAGTACAAAGAAGAAGACGGCACTAAAGTTCGCAAAGATCGTTCGTTCGAGACTGACTATATTCAGGGCCGCTACGGGGCTATTCCCTATATCGGCGATTTTTCCAAACTCTTTCAGCATGGCACGCGTAGCGAAAATTGATAATGCCATCAAGAAACGGTTTGAACGGAAGGAGACTGAACGTAAACAGAACAGCCGTCCTAAAAGGCGATTTTTCCTGATCGTCTGTGAAGGCACCAAGACCGAGCCTTACTACTTTGAAGGGCTAAAAAAGAAACTGCCACCGCATGTACTGGAATTATAGACATTAGGAAAAAGGTTTGCAATTTAGGTTCAGCATAACTCAAACAAACTCCAATCATGCGTAAGCTAGTAGAAGATGCTCATTTGCTGGATGAGTTCATTCA
>NZ_VFIA01000030.1 GCF_014282275.1 Spirosoma utsteinense | reverse complement strand
TTCCGAGACGTAGACAAAACCATAGAAAGTTCGGAGGCTATGCTACGAATTGGCTTTATTTCAATCCTGCTCAATAGGCTGGCCAAATAATAGTCCCAAACATACTCTAAGACCTACTTCGGTTTTGGACTGTTCGGTCTGGTAGTTCAGGTTGGACTTGATCTGCCGCTGCAAAAGCCCCTGCCGCAGGGTGACTTTGTTGGACGAACCCGCTTCCAGGGAGATGATGTCGGGGACGTATTGCGCTACGATAGCGGTAGTTTGGAGGTTGAGCCGGGGCGTCAGGGTATAAAACCAGCGCACCATGCCGTTCAGGGTCTGGTGGCGGTACTGGGTGCCGGTGGCATTGATGTTAGCCAGACTGCCCAGCAGATTGGTCTGAAAGAAATCTTTACTGAAGTAGCCCATGGCCGTTACCGTGCTGCGTTCCCCCGCCCGCCAGAAGAGCTTGGCCACCACGTCGCCAAAGTCGGCTTTGATGTCGTTCAGGCGGGGGGAGGCCAGGTGCAGCAGGGGCGAGTTGAAGGCACCCCGGGCCGAAATCAGCAGGCCCAGTTTTCCCTTGATCAGGGGCATGTCGGCGGTGAGTTTGTTAGACACCAGGCTGATGCCCCCCGTCAGGCGGAACTGCTCGAGGTTGGGGTTCTTCAGGGAAATGTCGAGCACCGACGCAGCCCGTCCCCCGAAGCGGGCGGGGACGTTGCCCTTGTAGAGGTCCAGCCCGTTGACGGCGTCGGGGGGGAAGACCGAAAACAGGCCAAACATGTGGGTGGGGTTGAAGATGGGGGTATCGTCCATCAGGATCAGGTTCTGGTCGGTGGTGCCGCCCCGGATGTTGATCCCGTTGGCGGCTTCACCCACGCTGGTAACTCCAGGCAGCAGTTGCAGCCCCCGCAGGATATCGACTTCCCCCAGGGCGGCTGGCAACCGTTCGAGCGTTTTCATACTGATGCGGCTTACCCCCAGCAGGGGCTCACGCACGGTGCGGTCGTAGCCTTTGCTGGTGACGACGACCTCTTCGAGCTGGCCCGACACCGCCGGCAGATCGACGTTGAGGGTCGTATGCTGGCGCAGGTAGAGACTGGTGCGGAAAGGGACGTAGCCCACGCCCCGCACCACGACGATATGGCGACCCGAGGGCAGGCTGATCGTGAAACGCCCCTGCTCATCGGTGTAGGTGCCGGTGGTGGCTTTTTCGTAATCGATGACCACGGCCATGCGCCCCAGGGGCTGGCGGCTGGCCGAGTCCCGTACCGTACCCGACAGGGAATAACTAAGCTGAGCCAGTGCGGGTGTGGCCATCAGGACACCCATGATCAGGAGCGAGCAGACCCGTAGATGGTTGATCATTAGTTTTCAATAGTGTCGGGTCGCTATGTAAAGCGGTGGGTCTATCCGGATCGTATTTATTACTGTTTTTGGGAAATCGTCAGATAGCTTCCGTACACATTAAAAAGTGGGAAACGGTCACCCAGATGGCGTGATACTTTGCCACTGCCCATCACCGAGGTACTAACGAAGCCTGCTTTGGTCAACTGGTCGACCAGCTGCTTCTGATGCATGATGTTTACATGAGATGGGTCGGCATAGATACTGTGCTTACGAAGGTAGACCAGATACGATTTAGGGTTCGGCGTGGTTAACAATACCCGGCCACCAGGTTTAAGTACCCGGTAAAATTCGCTGAGCATGGTGGGGAAGACAGCAACCGGAATATGCTCAACCAGTTCGCCGGCTACAATGGCACAAAAGCTATTATCCTCGGCTGGAATCGATGTCGCTGAACCAGCCACCAGGTGTTCGTACACCCCACCCGGTATACGACGGATACGATCTTCGACCATATCGATTCCCCAGAGTTTCAGATGCGGTTTTTTTTGTTTCAGCACTTGTCCGCCCCGGCCCGTATTGCAGCCAACGTCCAGGACCGAGAGGGCCTGCTGCGGGAGGTATTGCGTAAACTGAGCGTAGCGCTCAAGGGCGAAACTATCTGTTTCGCTCCAGACCTGGTTCTGATTAAAACGTAACGTGTCGTTGAGTGTGGTATTAGTAGAAAAGCTCATATAGTTGATTGGACAATGGTGTGAAACATGACGAACCAAATATATATTAGTAATATTTTATAATAACCATAACTAAAATGGAAATTAATAAAAGTGACTTAATGGCACCGGGGCCCCAATAAATAATGAACAAGCATGTTAACCATTGGAGAGAAATCACCGCATTACGCCAGTCGACAACCGCGCCGTCTGTTAGGACTCAACAGCGAAGCGTCGGTAGAAAACGTTGTGATTGTCGGTACCATCTTTCTGCGTCCCGTAGGGACGTAAGAGCGCAGCGTTGGTAGAAATGTTGTTAAGCGAATGTTGGAAGATGCCCGTAAGATGGTAGTGCCGTGGGTGCGAAACAACATTTGATTGTCGCACCCACGGCATAATGAAAAATGTTAATGCGAATGGGTTATTCTACCGACGCTACGCTGTTGTGTCCTTACGGGACGCGTGGGGATTCTACGCCATTTTGCAGTCGTTGTGGTATAAAATCGAAAACCCCGCTAATCTGGTTGATTAACGGGGTTTAATTTTCTTGATAGGGTAACCGTAGTAGGAAGTAGCGGGCTCGAACCGCTGACCTCTGCTCTGTCAAAGCAGCGCTCTGAACCAACTGAGCTAACCTCCTTTGTCCCCGAGAAAGTGTCGACGGCGGAGTTTCGTGAGAAAGGGCGTCGTCAACGCTTTCCGGGGACACAAATCTAAGAAACTTCCTTTGTTTCCAAATGGACGCGGTAGATTTTTTGTGACGGAATACGCCATAAAAGCAGTAACCCTATGATAAACAGAACCAGTAAACCCAGCACCGAATTACGCATACTGCCCGTCAGTTGCTCGATCAATCCGTAGAGCAGGGTCCCCATTACAATGGAAAGCTTCTCGGTCACATCGTAAAAGCTGAAGTACGAAGCGGTGTCGGTCGTAGCGGGAATGAGCTTGGAGTAGGTCGAGCGGGACAGCGACTGAATACCGCCCATGACCAGCCCCACCACCGAGGCCAGCGCAAAGAACTGACCCTGGGTCTGCACCAGGTAGGCCCCGGCGCAGATGCCGATCCAGATCACGACAGCCACCATCAGGGCGTAGGTATTACCGATCCGGGCCGACAGCCAGGAGAACCCATACGCGCCCGGAATAGCAACCAGCTGAAGCAATAGCACCAGGATGATCAGGTTCTGTCCGTCCATTTTCAGCTCGTCGCTGCCAAAAATGGTTGCTACGTACATCACCGTCTGAACTCCCATGTTGTACACGAAAAAGGCGGTCAGGAACTTCAGGATCAGCGGCCGCTGGGACAATTGGTTGAGGACGCTGCGTAACTCGCGGAAACCGTTGAGGAGGTAACGTCCATTTTTGTTCTGGCCGGGCTTTCGGGTGCCGTCGGGCAGTCGGCTGAAGGCAATCTGGGCAAATCCGATCCACCATACCCCAACCGTCAGAAAGGCGATCCGTGAGGCTGTCCCTTCGGAGATGTTACCAAACCAGTCCCGCTTCAGGATCATGAGCAGGTTGAAGATCATGAGCAGCACGCTCCCGATATACCCCATGGAAAAGCCCCGCGCACTCACCCGGTCGAACTGGTCGTCGGTAGCGATATCGGGCAGGTAGGAATTGTAGAAGACGATGCTGCCGCTCCAGCCAACCAGGCTCAGCCCGAAACAGATGACGGCGAAGGTGGTCGTATCGCGGGTGAAGAAATAAAGCAACCCGCAGCAGATGGCCCCCAGGTAACAGAAGGCTTTCATGAACGCCTTTTTCCGGCCGCTGTAATCGGCAATGGCCGAGCAAACCGGCGACAAGAGGGCTGTCAGCAGAAAAGCCGCAGAGACGGTGTACGAAAACAGCACCGTGTTTTTGATCGGGAAGCCCAGGAAGTTGATGATGGGGCCACCCGCTTCATTAAGGGCAGTGGCCGAGAAATAGACCGGAAAAATGCTGGACACGATCACCAGCGAATGCACGGAGTTTGCCCAGTCGTAGAACGTCCAGGCGGTCAGGGTACGGGGGTTATTTTTCAATGAGGGATTGAGTGAATTTCGAATGATTGAATGAGGGGATTTTGAATGAGTGAATAGCTGACGCAAACCCAATTCACTCATTCAAAATCCCCTCATTCAATCACTCACTGGTCACTGGTCAAACCGATGGGTCGAATTCCAGGTTTATATCGGTGTCCTTGCCATCGACCGGCGCGCGCTGACGCAGGATGAGTTTTGTGCGGTTCAGTTCGACGATTGGGAAATTACCTTTGAAGCCCGTTACGTCGACATCCATCGACTTGCCGTCGGGGGCCAGGGTCCAGGTGCCGCCGTTGATGATCTGCTTACTGACGCGGTCGACCGCCCGAACGGTGTTGTTATTGCGGAACTGCATGTCCAGGCCAAAGAGTACCTGTGTGCTCGTCCCCAGGCGGTTAGTGGCGATCGTCTGCCCGTCGGTAGTCGATACGCGGGTTGTCTGCCAGTTATTGGACACCAGCAGTTCGGTTTGGGAGTTTACCGTTGGGTTATTCTTGTCGTCATCTTTGCAACTGAACAGCGTTGCCGACAAAAGGAGGGATACCAGCAAAAAGCGAAGCGAAATCATAACTAAACTAGGTTTGGTTCGTGCGTAAGAAAAGAAAACGGTCACCGGTCGTTCTGTTCGAAGAGTCGCCCGTATACCTGTAGCCCCGGTGGGTGGCCAACCGGCGCGACCCAAAATTCAGTAGTTTTAACGAAATTTCAAGCAATGCTCGTACGATTTGGTCTATTAGTTGGGTTGTGGGGCAGTCTGAACCTGTCGGCGCGGGCGCAGCAGCTGTGTGCCGACCCCCTGAATTTTACCCCCGTCAGTCAACCCAACCGGATCGAGTGGGATAAATTTCCGGAATTTACCCTGCCTTTTTCCATCATCTACAGTGGGCCGCGCTTTGGCGATACCAAGGGGAGTCCGTTACGCCACGGCTTCAGTCACCTCGACCGGATCAACGCCACCGAGTTTGGATCGGTGGTGCAGCCCCGCCAGCGGGCCATCCCGTATTACGGCACCGCTACCGGCCTCAACCAGCCATGGGAAACGATCGAAAGCCCGTGGGGCAACGACCTCAATGCTTACCGGGCCAAATGGAACCAGTGGCTGTCGGAGGTGGCGGGGGGGACACGAAACGCCAGTGGCAAGTACGTGATCCAGGCGGGCCGGATCACGATCGACGTTGAACGCATTGCCGAATCGGACGCGCGAATCCTGCGGCTCAAGCAGAACGCCAGCGTGCCTGCGGTTTACCGTAACCTGTCGGACGCCGATTTTCTGGCGGCTTACAAAAAAGATATCCGGGCACTGTATGCCGAAAGTTTACGGTACCTGCGCGAGAACGCCGACCTGACGGGCATAACGGTCAGCAGCTACGCCGACACGCCGATCCTCAATACCTACCTGAATGTGCCGGGCAACACCTGGGCCGACTGGACAACGAACCTGGCGCGGGTCAACTACCTGGTCAAGGACTCGACCGGGCAGCGGGTGGGCGGCCCCTTTTACGACCGGCTGGACGTGCTGTCGCCTTCGGCCTATTATTATTACGACTACCCCAACCCGCTGGCCCAGGATTACCTGGCCTACCTGCTGTTTCAGGTAGAGGCAAACCGGGCCTGGAGCAACAAACCGGTGGTGCCGTGGGTGTGGCTCCGCTATCATAACAGTACGCCGTTCTACCCCAATTTCATCCAGCCTTTTATGGCCGAAGCCACGGCTATTTTTCCATTTTTCTCGGGCGCTGCTGGTCTATGGCTGTGGGAAGAACCCAACGTGGAGCAGGCCCGAAACGACGTTTACGGCGCTTACGAGCATTTTACGCATGGGCTCTACCGCCTTTCCCGCTTCGCCGACATGTTCCAGGGTCAGTATGAACTGGTGATCGAAACGCCCGCCCGCGACCTGATGGACAAGCAACTACCCGTTTGGCGGGGGGTGGCCAAGGGCAATGCGATCCTGATTGCGGCCCAGAACCCGTATGCGGCCGATGGCCAGAAAACGACCCTGACTGTTCGCTACAAAACCTGGCAGCAAACCATCGACCTGACGGGGCGGCAGGTATACCTGTGCCGGTTCGATATGGGAACGGTAACGGCAACAGAACCATCCAGCGCCGATATAACGGTTTTCCCCAACCCCACTGCCTCAACGCTGACTGTTTCCTTCGGTCAGCTCCCAACCATCGCTACCGAGTTGACGTTATTAACAACAAGCGGTCAGGTGATCGGCCGCCAGCCGGTGAGGGCCATGAGTGAAACGATGAACGTCGGCACCTTGCCTGCCGGAATTTATTTCCTGCGCATCACCCATGAAGGCGGCAGCCAAACCAAAAAAGTAGTCATCACACGCTAGCGTTTGATGCCTTATCCAGATAACCCTGTTCGTGGGCGGGTGGCTTTGTGAGTCATCAGTTCCCGAATGGCTTACTACCGAACAGTATGCCCAACCAACTGCAATACGAAACCAGTCCCTATCTGTTACAACATGCCGAAAACCCCGTCGACTGGTATCCCTGGGGAGAGGAGGCCCTGAACCGCGCCACCGACGAAGATAAACCCATCCTCGTCAGCATCGGGTATTCGGCCTGCCACTGGTGTCATGTCATGGAGCATGAGTCGTTCGAGAAAGACGGCGTGGCGCGGGTGATGAACGAAAACTTTATCTGCATCAAGGTCGACCGCGAGGAACGCCCGGACGTTGATGCCATTTACATGGATGCTGTACAGGCGATGGGGGTACAGGGCGGCTGGCCGCTCAACGTGTTTCTGATGCCCGACGCCAAGCCATTTTACGGTGTTACCTACCTGCCGACCCAGAACTGGGTTCAGCTCCTGGGTAGCATCCGGTCGGCGTTCGACGAACACCGCGATGATCTTGTCCGGTCGGCAGAAGGGTTCGCTACGGAGTTGAATATCAGCGATGTGGAACGCTATAACTTACCGCAAACCGATCCGCTGTTTGCGCCCGAAACGCTCGACGGCCTGTACCGGAAAGTGATCGTCAAGACCGACGATGAGAAAGGGGGTATGAACCGGGCACCCAAGTTTCCGATGCCGAGTGTCTGGCGGTTTCTGCTGCGCTACCATAGCTCGGTTGGTTCGCTGGCCAACGGATCGGAGCCGGGCAGCCGGGGGGCCGAACCAGCCGACAGTCAGTCGTCCGACCGGGCGCTCCATCAGGTCGCACTAACCCTCGACCACATGGCCCTGGGCGGCATCTATGACCAGCTGGGGGGCGGATTTGCCCGCTACTCCACCGATGGAGACTGGTTTGCGCCCCATTTCGAGAAGATGCTGTATGATAACGGCCAGCTGCTGACGCTTTATGCCGAAGCGTATAGCCTGACGAAGAGTCCGCTCTACCGGCATGTTGTGTACCAGACGATTGCCTTTGCCCAGCGCGAACTGCTCAGTCCCGAAGGTGGCTTCTATTCGGCTCTCGATGCCGATAGCGAAGGGGAAGAGGGTAGATTCTACACCTTTACAAACCCGGAACTACGGGAGATCCTGGGGGATGAGTACGGCTGGTTTGCGGACTTGTATAATTTACCGGCTCAGGGCGAGGAATCATCCAACTGGGAACACGGTCGGAATATCCTGCACCGAACGGAAAAAGATGACGCTTTCGCCGAGCGTATGGGCTGGTCACTGGCCGACCTGGGCCTGCGGCTGGACGCCACCCACGCCCGGCTGCTGCGGGTCCGGAACGAACGTATCCGGCCGGGCCTCGACGATAAAATCCTGTGCTCCTGGAATGGGCTGATGCTGAAAGGTCTCGTTACGGCCTACCGCGTTTTTGGTGAACCCGAGTTCCTGACGCTGGCCCTGCGCAATGCTTATTTCCTTTTGAAGAAGATGCGCGACGCCCGCAACGGACGCCTGTGGCATACCTATAAGCTGGGCCGTGCCCGCCAGGCCGGTTTCCTGGATGATTACGCAGCTGTGATCGATGGACTGCTGGCGCTGTATCAGGCAACGTTTACACGAAGCTGGCTGACCGAAGCGGATCAGTTGATGCAGTATGTGCTGGCCAACTTCGCCGACCAGCGAACCGTAGAAGGTACCTCCGAAACGGCAGATGAGCTTTTCTTTTTCACCGATAAAAACAGCGAAGAACTCATTGCCCGCCGTAAAGAGATCTTCGACAATGTGATCCCGGCTTCAAACTCGATGATGGCGGAGAACCTGTACACGATGAGCCTGCTACTCGAACGGCCCGACTACGCCCAACGGGCCGACCGGATGCTGGGCCGGGTGCAGCCACTGGTGCAGCAAAATGCCGATTACCTCACCAACTGGGCCGCCCAGTTTGCGATGCGCGTGCGGCCTACTGCCGAAATTGCCATCGTCGGTCCGGACGCTGAGCGGTTTCGGGCCGAGATCGATACGGTCTTTTATCCGAACAAGGTTATATGTGGGGTATCGGACGAAGGCGGTACCGGCCCGGACGGGTTACCGCTGCTGCAACATCGGGGGACGATCGATGGCATAACGGCCATTTACGTCTGCTATAACCGGGCCTGTCAATTGCCCGTGACCAGTGTGGCCGATATGTGGCCGTTACTTCGGTAAATTGGTAGCGCCAGTAATGCCATATCCTGAGGGTGTGGCATTACTTCGGTAGACTAACCAGGCTCTCAAAAAGTATATCCGTTACCGTTCGTAAAGAAAAATATAATTAATCCAGAAAAAAGTAAGAGTATAGGGGTATAATTGCGTCATTTAGTGGTCACATATCCCCCGATACTAGTATCAGGGGATATCCTCTATTTACTAAATAACTATCCATCCCTATGTTTCGAACTTCACTTTACCTGAGCCTATTGCTGGCTGCGGGCTGGTTAGCCGCCTGCTCCGATCATTTAAATCCGGCTGTAACGCCCGGTTCCACAACGACCCGTATGCGGGTTAAAGCCCTTAGGCTCGAATTGCCCAATGGCCTGGCCAGGGTTAGCGCGTTCAGCTACGATGGGCAGGGGCGGCTCAGTGGCATCAAAACCTATCAGACGCCGGATAGTACCGTTGCTGCGTTGGAAACCAGCGTTTATCAGTACGATGCACAAAATCGACTAACGGGTTTACGGCGTCAGGCTATTCTTTACCCACGGGGCAATTCATTCAGCCCGAGCGAATCGTATACCTACAGTTATAATGATGCGGGACAAGTGACCGGTCTCAATTACGCGTCAGGTTTTTCGCTGACGTTCGCCTATAATAGCGCGAACAAGCTGGCGAGCAGCCGTAGACAGTTCCTCTTTAGTGGGATCGATCAGTTTGGGACTGACTCATTTACGTTCACGGGCGATGACCTGACCAAACTCAATTCAACCCGAACAATACCCACGAGGGGGCCGGGGGGCGACTTCAGATCAGACGTGACGTTTGCGTACGACGACAAGGTAAACCCCTTCTACGGTGTGTACGTTATACCGGCTCCATACCCCGCCGGGTTCGTTCGATTGCAGTCGGCACCCGGCACCGTCGAGACCTATTTCGGGGGAATCGAAAATGTGCTGAACCTGAGCCCGCATAATGTACTGACCAAGGTAAGTAACGGTATCTCCACTATTGGTTCAACGACGAACACCTCGACCAGCAGGTCGGTCTACCAGTACGAGTACAATACGGCCAACCTGCCTACGCTTCTTACCACAACGACGGACAACGTACTGAAAGAGACGCTTCGGTTCGAGTATGAGTCCTATTGAGCAAATACGTGCGTAGCGTCTGTATTGGCTGATGTGCTTTCTTTTTTTATAACCACCTGTTCATACCATGAAGCGAATTTTACTTTACCTGACCATTCTGTTGAGTGGCGGTCTTTCGGGCTGCCTGGATCATCAAATTCCCAGTGTCACTCCCGGTCTGCCGGTTACCCGATTGCGCGTGAAATCCCTGATGTACGAAGCGCCCGATAATCGAACGTATGTCAGCCGGTTTGGTTACGACGGTCAGGGTCGGCTCACTTCTCTTGATTCGTATCAAACCCCCGATAGCAGCGTTGACGGGATTGTGCGCGGCTTGTATTCGTATGATACCCAGAACCGGCTGACCCGATTACAACGGGTAAACAAGGCCGGGTTGACCGAAGGCTATACCTATTCCTACAATGACGCCGGACA
Organism: Spirosoma utsteinense; assembly: GCF_014282275.1. GTDB lineage: Bacteria > Bacteroidota > Bacteroidia > Cytophagales > Spirosomataceae > Spirosoma > Spirosoma utsteinense. The sequence continues at coordinate 66,898 of NZ_VFIA01000030.1, read as the reverse complement.
GGTATCACAGATAAGCCATTCCGGCGGTCTGACCTGGAACTACGGGTATACAGAAGCTAACCAACTGTCGACGGCTTCTCTCTTTTACTCACACCCCCGGTTTTCAATCCAGGGTTCACTCAAATTTACGTTCACCGGAAATAACCTGACCCAAACGACAGGCGGAACGGGCATCAGATACCAGGGTATGCCTGAAGGGACATCCAGTGGTTTTCCCGGGGTCAGCGGAGCTGCGTTTACCCACGATGATAAACTCAATCCGTTCTACGGTGTCTTCGTTGTTCCTTCTCCCTTACCCGGGTTTTCGAACTTGTTTTTTGGCCCTACTACACCGGGGGCCCATTTCGGCGGAATCGACAACGTGCAAAGCCTGAGTCAGAACAACGTGTTGACGGAAATACCTGTATCCCAACACCAGGGAACGATCACCTACCAGTATCAGTACAACGCGGCTAACCTGCCTACGCTGCGGATCAAAACAACGACGACGCCACTTCCCAACGCGGGCGTTACCGTTGAAACCCTGCGCTTCGAGTACGAGTCGTACTGATAATCAGTAGCTGACAGTATACCTGTACCGGCCGGGCGTATCATACGCCCGGCCATTTTTTTGCCGGAAAAGAAAATTGATTAGTCGCCCCAGGCTGTCAGGATCAGCGTGCGGGAGCCGCCATCGTTGCGGTGCTCGCCGAGGTAGATGCCCTGCCAGGTGCCCAGATTCAGCTGGCCGTTGGTAATGGGAATCGTAACCGAGTGGCCGAGCATGGCCGCCTTCAGGTGGGCGGGCATGTCGTCTGAGCCTTCATAATCGTGCTGGTAGTAGGGAGCGTTTTCCGGAACCGTCCTGTTAAAGTAACGCTCGAAGTCGCCCCGGACGGTTGGGTCGGCGTTTTCGTTGATCGTCAGGCTGGCCGAGGTATGCTGGATGAACACTTGAAGCAGACCGACCCGTATCTGCCGGAGCTTATCCGCAAACTCCCGCTCAACGATCCGGGTGATGAGGTGAAACCCGCGCGGATAAGCGGGCAGATGGACTGTGTGCTGGAACGTTTGCATAACTGGTTCAACGCAGTGTACCGGCTGGCCTAGCTGCTTACACGGCCTGCATTCTCGCTGACGAACGCACCCCACGCGCCCTTTTTGTTCTTCTTGCCCGGTGCAACCGGCAGCGCATTCTCGTGGAAATGGTGGCAAACGGCGATGGCTAGTGCATCGGTCGCATCGAAGAACTTGGGGTTCAGGTCTTCTTTCAGCAGATGGCCCACCATGTGCGAAACCTGGTCTTTGGTGGCGTTGCCGTTGCCGGTCACCGACTGCTTGATGCGCCGGGGGGCATACTCAACGATGGGGATGTTGCGCGAGAGCGCTGCCGCCATCACCACCCCCTGCGCCCGTCCGAGTTTGAGCATGGCCTGTACGTTCTTTCCGAAAAACGGATCTTCGATGGCCATTTCATCGGGTTTATGTTCTTCAATGAGCCGGATGATGGTTTCGTAGAGTTTCTGGAGCTTCAGCTGGTAGGTCGTATATTTGTTCAACTCGATGACACCATATTGAATCATCCGCATAACTCCCCCCTGAATCGAAATGATGCCGTAGCCGGCGATCTGTGTGCCGGGGTCAATACCCAGAATAATCTTTTCGGGCAGGATCGTGGCGTTTTTTGCGGTGATAATCATGGACGGGTCGTTAAGCACTCTTACAAAGTAACGTGTTCTCCTACGTTTTGTCGCTGAAATCAACTAAAAAAATCGGTTTCTGGTTAAAATCCGCGGTTTTACTCGGACTGATTGGCTACATCGCCTATGTAGTCCGTCAGCAGCGCTTCGACTGGACAACGGTGTACCAGCAAATCCGGTCGGTGGAACAGCCCGGACGATGGGCGGCTGCGTTGGTACTGCTTACACCCGTAAACTGGGGTTTCGAAGCGTTGAAGTGGCAGATTCTGCTTCAGCGCGTGGAACGAACCACCTTCTGGGACGCCTATCGGGGGGTGCTGGCGGGGCTGTCGCTGGGGTTTGCGTTGCCGGCTCAACTGGGGGATACCGCCGGGCGGGTACTGTCGCTGCGTACCAGCGCCCGGTCCGAAGCCATTGGAGCCTCACTGGTGTCGGGGGGGATGCAGTTCTACGTCGCGCTGGTGTTTGGTGCGGTAGCCTGGGCCCATCACCTGCGGGTGGCACCGGACCGAAACACCCCGACCAGCCAGTGGCTGCTGGCGCTGCTGGCCACGCTTTCAGTGCTTGGCATTGGATTCGGGCTCGTGCGCCGACGGCTCATTGGCTGGCTGTCCACGCGCCCGCGGCTCATCCGGTTTGCCCGTTACTGGGAAGTCGGCGGCCTGTATGATGACCGTGAGATCGGATTAGCGCTTCTCGTGGCAGCCTGCCGGTATCTGGTTTTTTCGCTTCAATTTTACATGGCGATGCGGCTCGTCGGCGTCGGGCTGTCGATGGACATTGCCGCGTCGGGCATTGGCGTCGTCTTTCTGGTCAAGACCATTACGCCCGCGTTTAACCTGCTCAGCGATCTGGGCGTTCGGGAAGCGGCTGCGCTGTGGGTGTTTGCTCCCTTCGGGCAGACGAATGGTACTGCTCCCGCATCGGTGCTCATTACCGTGACGCTGACCCTCTGGATCGTTAATATATTGATCCCGGTGTTGACAGGGCTGATCTGGGTATGGCGGCTGAAATGGTCTGTCCGATGATCGCGTAACTCACCTTTTAAAAAGAGCGAACAACAATTTTGTGATCAGTATCCTTATCCTTATTAGTGCCCTGTATGCGCTGTTCACCCTACTCATATGGGTGACCTGGCTGCGGATGCCTGCCTTCCGGCCGGTGGGGCCAATAATCAATGGACCTACCATTACGGTTATCATCCCCGTTCGAAATGAAGCCGCCAGCATTGGTTACCTGCTCGATGACTTGAGCCGGCAGTCGTATGATCGCTTTACGGTTATTGTGGCCGATGATTCCTCGACGGATGCTACGCTGGCTATCTGTCAGGCGTATGCCCGCCGGATGCCTTACGCCCTGCATCCGCTACCCCTGACCGACGAGCGCAGCGCTTCGCCCAAGAAGCGGGCCATCAGCCAGAGTATCGCCCTGGCTACGGGCGAACTGATCGTGACTACCGACGGCGACTGCCGGGTGGGGCCGGACTGGCTGGCCTCGATGGCCGCTTTTTATCAGGAAACGGGGGCGAAGCTAATCTCGGGGCCGGTCACGTTTGCCGCACCAGCCGGGGAGCTATATCGTCAGCAGGGCCGGGGCGTTAACCCGGGCCATACAGAGAAGGGGGCAGACCGGCCATACCTCAGCGCGAGTCAGCGACTGTTTGCGCTGTTGCAAACGGTGGAATTTGCCAGTTTGATTGGGTCCGGTGCCTGCACCATGGCGCTGGGGAAACCAACGATGTGCAACGGTGCCAACCTTTGCTACCAAAAACGGGTCTTTACGGAAGTCGGCGGTTTTGCGGGAGTCGATCACCTGGCTTCGGGCGATGATGAATTTCTGATGCACAAAGTGGCGGCCCGGTACCCAACTGGCGTTCACTTCCTGAAAAGCCGTGACGCTATCGTGTCGACCCAGGCCCACCTGTCGCTGTCGTCGTTTTATCAGCAGCGCAAACGGTGGGCCAGCAAGTGGAAAGCCTACGAGAGCTGGCTGCCTTCGGTGCTGGCCGTATTTATTTTTCTGAGTAATGCCGCTCCGGTAGTGGCCGTAGGTGGGTGGTTGCTCGGATTTTTAGACGGAAACGCCGTACTGGCCGTTATGGCCCTGAAGGGAGTCACCGAGTTTTTGTTTTTACGGCAGATTCTTGTTTTTTTACAAAAAAAACCGGCTGTAGCCGTGATACCTCTAACGCAGTTGCTCTACCCATTTTATGTTGTTTTCTTTGGTCTGGCTGCCCAGGGAAAAGGATATCAATGGAAAGGGCGAAACCTGAAATAAACGGATGCAGGGTATGATCGTGGGTGTCGTGTCGTTGCCCATACCTGAGCTAGTCATGCGTCCGGAAATGCCAGCCGATTGCCGGATCAACCCGTTAACCTCAAACCATAAACGTTTTGTCTTTCTTTCTCCATAAGTCAAACTTCCTCATCCGGACCATCTACCCCGAATTCTGGTGGAAAATCGACGATGCCGCAACGCCGACGATTTACCTGACCTTCGATGACGGCCCTATTCCCGATGTTACCTCGTTCGTACTGGAGCAACTGGATAAGTATGCTGCCCAGGCCACATTTTTCTGCATCGGCGACAATGTTCGCAAGCATAAGGATGTTTTGTTTCAGGTACTTGAAGCCGGTCATATGGTCGGCAATCATACCTATAACCACCTTAATGGCTGGAAGACAGAGGATGCGGCTTATCTGGAAAATATCCAAAAATGCCAACAGGAGCTAGGCGTAGAAACGGCCCTGTTTCGCCCGCCTTACGGACGGATCCGGAAAACGCAGGCCGCCCAGGTCATTGAAAATTATTCGATCGTGATGTGGGACGTGCTGACGGGCGACTTTGACCGAAAATTACCTGCCGATGTATGCCTTCGTAAAACGATACAGTATACGGAGCCCGGCTCGATCGTGGTTTTTCACGATAGTCTGAAAGCCTGGCCAACGATGCGGTACGTACTGCCCCGGATGCTGGCTTACTTCGCCGAGCGTGGCTATTCGTTCCGGGCCGTTCCGCAACCCGTTTATGCCGGATACTAGGGGAGGGGTCGACATCAGCATTCTGATTGCCGCCCGCAATGAAGAAGCAACAATACTCGACTGTTTACAGGCCATTGCTCGGCTCCGCTACCCGGAAAGCCGGTTCGAAGTACTGGTTGGCAACGACCAGTCGACCGACGGGACAGCGGCCATCGTTGCCGGTTACCTGGCTGATAAACCGAACATACGGCTGGTAACGATTCCGGAAAGTCAGTCAGGTTTGCGGGGTAAAGCCAATGTGCTGGCGCAACTGGCCCGGCAGGCACAAGGCCAGTACCTGTTCTTTACGGATGCCGATACGCAGGTGTCGCCCGACTGGCTGACGGACATGCGTGCGATGTTCAGCGATAGGGTAGGTATTGTCTCTGGCGTTACCCTGCCTGATGGACCGAGCCTGTTCCACAAACTCCAAACCATCGACTGGCTTTATAACCTGACTCTTACGCATCTGATGAGCAGCTTCGGGGTGCCCCTCACGGCCATGGGCAATAACATGGCGGTAACGCGGGAGGCTTATGAGGCCGTTGGTGGGTACGAATCACTGCCATTCTCGGTAGTGGAAGATTACACCCTGTTTCAGGCCATTGTCGGGCGGGGCTTCGGCTTTCGCAACCTACTAAATCAGGACGTGCTGGCCCAAACCAAACCTGTCGATACGCTACGGCATTTCCTCGATCAGCGCCAACGCTGGATGCGGGGTGCCACCGCCTTGCCCGCTTGGATGGTGACGCTGCTGTATGTTCAGTATCTGGCCGGTCCGTTGCTGCTGCTGCTGGGTTGGTTCGTTCCGGTACTGGCCGTTGGGCTGTATGTACTGAAGTTATTTATCCAGACGCTCGTTATTTCGTTCGGTTTGGGGCGGCTTCGGCAAACCACCTTACTGCCTTACGCGTTGTTATTTGACCTGTATCAACTTATCATCGGTCCAATTTCCGTAGTGTATTACCTTTCCTCGAACCAGATTAGCTGGAAAGGGAGGAACTATAGGTAGTCATAAAGTCGTAAGTCATATGGGTCGTAAGGAGATACCTGGTAATGTTGGGCCTTCCCTTTACGACTCCTTTTTCTACGACTTGTGACAGTACGACTAGTTAGTCCATATGCTTCTTATCGACACCCACGCTCATATTTACGATTCTCAGTTCGGCGACGAAACGGCGGCTATGCTGGACCGGGCTAATGCGCAGCAGATCAGCCAGATCTGGATGCCCAACTGCGCCCGGGAGACCATTTCGGGGATGATGGCCCTCGCCGACCAGTACCCTGACCGCTGCCTGCCGATGATGGGCCTTCATCCAGCCTATGTCAACGAAACGGTGGAGGCTGAGTTGGCTGCGGTAGAAGACCAGCTGAATCGTCATGCGTTTATGGCAGTTGGCGAGATCGGGCTGGATTTTTACTGGGACATGACCTATGTGGATCAGCAGTTTATGGCGTTTGAGACGCAGCTGCGGTGGGCCGCCGGGCAAAAGCTGCCGGTATCGATGCACACCCGCTCCGGCAACGATCGGAACGCGTTTGCCGAAGCCGCCGACCTGATCGAAAAACTGGCGTTACCAGATCTGACCGGTATTTTTCACTGTTTCGTCGGCACGCTGGATGAAGCCAGACGCGCTATCGACATGGGCTTTAAGCTGGGTATCGGGGGTGTGGCAACGTTTAAAAACGGTGGGTTGGATAAGGTTCTGCCGCATATTGGCCTGGATCATATCGTCCTGGAAACCGATGCGCCTTACCTGGCACCGGTGCCCTACCGGGGGAAGCGTAACGAACCGGCCTACCTGCGAATCATAGCCCAGCATGTTGCCGATCTCAACCAGATCCACGTCGATGATGTAGCGCGCCATACGACGGCCAACGCGTTATCGCTCCTGCCGGTTCTGTATGCCAACCTCCTGCCGGAGTCGTGAATAACAGGAAGATAAGGTGGAATCGGGTTTGACCGGGCTGGCAGAAATAGCATCTGCCAACACACTCGTCGCTCCTTTGTCCGCTCCCCGGCAGGACGGCGAGCGTAGGGTGACAAACCCGCTGGATTGGGCGCAATGGAAGGTTATTCGCATCTTTGGGCCATGACTTACACAACAGTACGCCTGAATTCATTACCAGAAACGAATCGGGAAAAGAAAGAATCCATACGCCGGTCAGTGCTGGTTATCTACACGGGTGGTACATTCGGAATGGTCTATGACCCCCTGGCCGACCAGCTTATTCCCTTCGATTTCGAACGCGTCTCCGAACGCCTGCCCGAACTGCGTGGACTCGATTTCGATATTACGCTGCTCACGCTACCTGCCATCATCGACTCGTCGAATATGAAACCGGCGGTATGGGTCGAACTGGCACAGTTGATCGAGACCCATTACGACCGGTATGACAGTTTCGTGATCCTCCATGGGACCGATACGATGGCGTATACGGCTTCGGCGCTGAGTTTTATGCTGGACGGACTGAGCAAGCCGGTGCTACTGACCGGGGCCCAGTTACCCATCGGTGCCGCCCGAACCGACGCCCGGGCTAATTTCATTACCGCCCTGGAAATTGCTGCCGCAGTGGATGCTGCCCCAGTGGATGCTGCCCCAGTGGACGCTGCCGGCCAGAGAAGATCCTGGCAACCGATTGTATCGGAGGTATGTGTTTATTTCAATTCACTGTTGCTGCGCGGCAACCGGTCTACGAAGCAGGAGAGTGTACAGTTCAACGCCTTTGCCTCGGAAAACTACCCGCATCTGGCTACGGCGGGTGTCAGCATCGATTATAACCGACCTTATATCCGGCCATATCAACCCGATCGGCCTTTACGGATACGAACAAATCTTACCCCCGACGTTACGATCCTGAAGTTGTTTCCCGGTATTACCCAGCCCGTTGTCGAGTCGATTCTGGGCATACCTGCGTTGCGGGGCGTGGTACTCGAAACTTTTGGTGCGGGTAATGCGCCCACCGACGACTGGTTTCTGAAGGCGCTTAAGACTGCCATTGACCGGGGCGTATTGATGATCAATGTGTCGCAGTGTGAAGGGGGGCGCGTAACGCAGGGGCGGTATCAAACCAGCAAACAACTACAGAAAATCGGGGTAGTGAACGGAGCGGACATCACTACCGAGGCTGCCATTACCAAATTAATGGTCCTGCTCGGTCAGGAGCCTGACCGCAGTCCGGCAGCTATGGCCCGGCTGCGGACCCTTCTGGCCCAGCCAATTAGTGGCGAAATGAGCGAGTAGTTGGGGTATCGTGGCCTGTAACCGGGCAGGATGATTAAATTTTTTGCTGCACAGTTCTTGCGTCATCCAGTCTAATCCTGCATCTTTGCACTCCGAAAGACACAGAGAGCTGCCAGAGTGGTCGAATGGGTCTGATTCGAAATCAGAAGTAGTCGCAAGGCTACCGGGGGTTCGAATCCCTCGCTCTCTGCCGGAAGTCAGCACCGTTGGTCGCTGACTTCGTTTTTAGAGAGGTGTCCGAGTGGTTTAAGGAGCACGCCTGGAAAGTGTGTATGCGGGCAACCGTATCGAGAGTTCGAATCTCTTCCTCTCTGCATAAAGAAAGTGCACTGCGTTGTTAATCAATGTAGTGCACTTTCTTTTTTGAAACGTCTTCCATTAAAGGCTGACTGATGATAAGGCGATACGTTTCAACAATAGTATTCAGACTATTGCCAGTCAGGCGGGCACTTTCAGGCATAGATCGATCTTGGCAAGTGTCTGTCAATCAGTATACAGAAGAAGCGGGTAGTTGTTCCGCCATCGAAAAGGCAGACCGGTAGGTAGTCTCAAGGCGGGGGAGCCCAGCTTTTTTCCCCTGCACCGAAAGCGCCTGGTGAAGGCCGATCAACGACCAGCCATTACCCGGATTCTCCGCTAGATCCTGCCGGTAGACCGCTTCGGCTTCCGGTACTTTATTCATCCTGAGCAAATAAGCCCCTAAATACTGTCTGGCCGGTAGGGGCCAGTCGCTGGGCTCGGTATAGATCAGTTGATCTTCAAGTTCAATCGCCTGCCGGAGGCTGGCCACGGCCTGCTCAGCCTTTTTGTCGGCAAAAAGCAGGTTAGCTTCCAGGATATGATCGGCAATCCGGGCTACGGGCAGTGGCGCATTGAAGGGGATGCGTCGCCTGGTAAGAATCGGGTCATTCATCCGATTGCGAAGTTCCTGACTTTCTTTCTGTGCCTCTTCGAGTTGGCCTGTGGCCACCAGCGCCATGCCCCGGGCAAAATGGTCCAGCACACTGGCGTAGGCCCAGGCAGGATTGGGTTTCTCCGTGGACAGGATCTCTTTCCATTTGCCCAGCCTGACCAGCGTCAGGGAGGGCATCATGTACAGATACTGGTCATAGGGATTCTGAGGGGTTGGCGAAACCGATTGACGGCAGCGGAGGGCGTCCTGTAGACCGGTCTTGTACATGCCACCGGTCAGGGCGCAGTACGTTTGCACGGCAAAATAATGAGGTGAATGTTTCACCAGACCCAGATGAGCCACTAATGAATCATACCTGATCAGATTGTCGTCTGCCTGATCGTTCACGCTGACACCCTGCGCAAAAAGCCCATTACGCTGGTAGGCATGACTCGCCATATGCACCATATGGGCCACCCCCGGCAGCTGGATTTTTAGTCTCTCCGCGTTTGCCAATGCCACTTCCGGTTGATTGGATGCTTCCGTTAAATGAATTAAATAATGGAGGGCAGCCGGATGATTCGGGTAGTTGGTGAGTACGTTTTGGGTTAGCGATACAACCTCCTGCGTCCAGGCTTTCGGCTTCCCCTCCGGCGTCCAGAAATCCCAGGCGTGGATCAGCATGATGGCATCCACGTATAACATGGTCAAGTCCGGGTCGTCAAACTCGGTCATCAGTTGTCGGCTAGCCGCAGCATAGGCTAAATTAAGCGACGGGCGACCAGTATCAGCCGGATCGGCCGAGTAGCGGGTATTCATCACCTGGATCAGCTTTTTTTCTATCGGACTGGCGACGTTCGCCAGTTCGTTCATCCGGGCCAGTACCGTAGGCATATCGCCGGAAACGGTGTACGTATGAGCCGCATTATAATAGGGACCTCCGGCCAGCGCCTGGCCCCACCAGGCCATCGGGCAGGCAGGATCCAGCCGCGCCACCTCTTTAAAGGAAGCCATGGCTTCTTTCATATGGTAGCTGTAATACATCACCAGACCCTGATCGAAGTAAAACTGAGCGCTATCGTTTCGGGTAGAAATCGGATACGAGTAGTTACCCCAACCCGGTAAGGCTACGATGAATTTACCGTTCGACATTGGGTTGATACGACCTTCAGCCGTAGCTCCGCAAAGGGCTATGGAGTTGGTGGGTTCTGGATTGGAATCATAGGCGGTGGTCAGCCTGCAGAAAGCCGTTATGAGCAGAGACAGTGTCAGGATAAGTAAACCAGATTTCATAGCTGTATCGTGTGAGGATTAGTGACGCATCAGATAGCCTGTTGAGGGGCTGATGCAGTTGCCGCTGATCAATAAACAGGTAGCCCTATACCTTGTCGTCATCCATTTTACGTAAATCCTCCTTAATGGCTTCTTTACTGGTTACTGAGAGAGGACCCCTGCCGATGCAACTGTAATAGATGCGACCCGCCCGCAAGGCCGCTCGTTTGCTACCGGCCCTGAGGGCCCGTTGATAGCGGTCATACAGGGTCTCTTCCCGTCCACCTTTGCCCCCGCGTATGATCAGGTAGGTGATAACAGCGAGCAAAATAAGAATTCCACCAATTAAACTGCTTAATAGACTCATAGGCTTGATAGGTTAAAAAAAGTAGACCCGTATACGCGTTGACCTGGGTCAGGCCACCGGGTGCCTTCCAGCGGGTCTTTAGTAAGAAACTTGTCCTTAAATCTTCAGGTGTTGTCGCTATCCTGACCGTATACTAAACAGTGGGTAGATAGAGGTAGGTTGCTTTATAATGACAAGGTAGGCAAGGATACTCCTTTTAAAGAGTCTGCTAGCGAATTTATCAGGGCCACACACCTGATAAACGAATGAGCTGCAAGTCTGCGGTCAGCAAACGGCTGCCTACGTTTTTGATAATCAGGTAATAAGCACGTAAGCGATACTTTTTAAGAATGCATTCCAGGCGTTGATCGTTAATGCTGACAAAAGTCCCGCCAGCGATTGTTGACCGGGCTTTTGTGTTTTATCGGCTGATTTACGCGTGCTTTGTAAACAAGCTTTTGCTGGACCCGGGGGCGTAACACGTTCCAAACTCAACCCTTAAACGCATATGTGGCAGGAACTCGATAATCAACTAACCCGCGATTTTACCTTTGCTGATTTCAGTGAAGCGTTCGCCTTTATGACCCGTGTGGCGCTGGCAGCCGAAAAAATGGACCATCACCCGTGGTGGTCGAACGTCTACAACCAGGTTACCATCAAACTGTCGACCCATGACGCGGGCAATGTGGTAACAGAAAAAGACCGCGCCCTGGCAGGGATCATCGATAAACTAGCTGGGTTGAAGTCGTGATAGTCGTAGAAGTCGTATTAGTCGTAGAAGTCGTAAGTCGTAGAAGTCATAAGTCGTAGAAGTCATAAGGGGCTGGCGCACGAGTGTTGATGCGTCAGCCCCTTACGACTTCTACGACTTACGACTTCTACGACTAATACGACTTCTACGACTCATTTTGCCCTTATCTTGCGGCATGAAACTTTACCTTGTGCCGACACCCATCGGCAACCTCGACGATATTACGCTCCGGGCTATTAAGATTCTACAAAGTGTGGATGCCATTCTGGCCGAAGATACCCGCACGTCGGGGGTGTTGCTTCGCCATCTGGCTATCAGCAAGCCGCTTCATAGCTATCATATTTTTAACGAGCATCAGACCGTTCAACGCATTGTCGATCAGATCAAGGGCGGTAAAACGCTGGCGCTCATCTCCGATGCCGGGACACCGGGCATATCGGACCCGGGGTTTTTGCTGGTGCGGGCCTGTATCCAGCACGACATACCGGTCGAGTGCCTGCCCGGGCCAACAGCCTTTGTGCCGGCTTTGGTCAACTCGGGTCTACCCAACGACCGCTTTACCTTTGAAGGGTTTTTGCCGCATAAGAAAGGGCGGCAGACCCGGCTGGCTGAGTTGGCCGGGGAGGAACGGACCATGATCTTTTACGAATCGCCCCACCGGCTGCTGAAAACGCTCGGGCAGTTTGCCGACACGTTCGGGCCCGACCGACCGGCCAGCGTCTCGCGTGAACTGACGAAGCTATTCGAGGAAAACCGGCGCGGCCCCTTGTCTGAACTTATTACGTACTTTGGCGAGAAAACGATAAAAGGTGAACTGGTTGTCTGCGTTCAGGGAAGAGAAGCGGTCAAGGGAAAGGCTAAACGGGTGTATGATACAGAACGCGATGAAACGGAGGATGAAGATGAATAAGAGCCAGAGAAGCACCCGTCTGGTTTGCCGGTGGCTGATGGTATGGCTGGTCGCCATGAGCGGCTTTCCGCCTGCCGTCGCCCAAACCCTGTCGCCATCGTCACGCGTCAGCCTGATTACCTACGGGCCTGGAGATGATGATATCTCGTCGGCATTCGGGCATACAGAAATACGCATCATCGATCCTGTACTGGGTATCGACCGGGATTATAGTTACGGTGGCTTTGACTACAAGGCCGACTATTTTATCCTGAAGTTCATGCGGGGTACGCTCCCTTATTTTCTGTCGGTTCACAACTTGTACCAGGTCGTTTACTACTACCAGCAGACGAACCGGAGCATACGGGAACAGCAGTTGAACCTGTCGCCAGCGCAACGGCAGCGGCTTTTTGCCGCACTGGAAGAAAACTACCTGCCCCAGAACCGGGAGTATCGGTACCAGTTTTACTACGATAACTGCGCCACCCGCCCCCGCGACATGATTGCCGTAGCCTGTGGCGACAGCCTGACGATTCCATCCCGGGATCGTATGACCGGCAAATCGTACCGCGACTGGATGAACGACTACCTGAATGAACGGCCCTGGTATCAGCTGGGGATGAACCTTGCCATTGGCTGGCCAGCCAACGAGCAGACCGATGGCTGGCGGGCTATGTACCTCCCCGATCAGGTTCATGACCAGTTCAGCCATGCTACCGTACGTCAGGCGAATGGACAATTGATTCCATTGGTACAGAGCGACCAGACCTTGTTTGCGGCTCAGAAGATTCTCCGCCAGCAACTGCCGCTGTTTTTCGATCCCGATGTCGTCTTTGCCATAGCCGGTATTATCATCGCGGTATTTACCATCCGGCGGTACATGAAAAAGGGCAAAGTTGACCGGTGGCTCGACCGGTTGTTATTTAGCCTTTGCGGATTTATGGGCTGGTTTCTGGTGTTGCTTTGGGCCATCAGAGATGATGGCGTAACCGGCTGGAACCCCACACTCCTGATCCTGCTGCCCTGGCACCTGCCACTGATATTCTGGGCGACCCGGTCGACTACCACCAGCCGGCGTCGGACGATGTACTTTGGGATCACAGCCTTGCTGCTGATCATAAGCCTGTTCCTGTCAGACATACCGGGGGGCGTAGATGTATTGTTTCCCCTGACGCTGCTGGTGCGCTGCATCGTGAATATGCAGCCTGCCTGGCGCGGTCGGCAAACGCTCATGCGGGTTGTACCTGAATCCTGACCGGTTATAAGCCCGGGTAAATATGCTTTGACTGGATGTAGACTAAATCGCTACGTTATACTCCATGAAAAGATGTTTGATTCCGGGCCTGTTACTGATTTGGGTTAACACCGCACTGGCTCAACCGGTTGAGCGACTCGTCAAAGTCGTCATTACCCCTAATCATGCCAACTGGCTCTACAAGGTTGGTGAACCAGTTAAATTTGCGGTGTCGGTTTACCGCAACAACGTGCTGCTGAAGAACGCCCGACTACGGTATGAGGTCGAACTGGAAAAAATGGAGCCGATGAAGAAGGAAACCGTTGTCAGTAAAGATGGTACTCTGGCCGTTGACGGAGGTACCCTTCGGACGGCGGGATTCCTGCGCTGCGTCGTCACCGCCGAGGTAGACGGCAAAGAATACCGGGGGCTGACAACGGCGGGTTTCGAGCCGGAGACGATCAAACCCACGGTGGCCAACCCGACCGATTTCAACACATTCTGGGATAATGCCAAAGCCGATCTGGCGAAGGTGCCGATGGATGCCCGCATGACCTTACTGCCGGAACGGTGTACCGAGTTGACGAATGTGTATCAGCTTAACCTGCAAAACGTCAACAACTCCCGCTTTTACGGGATCTTGTGCATCCCGAAGAAGGAAGGAAAATATCCGGCAATTCTGCGGGTGCCCGGCGCTGGTGTCCGTCCCTACGGCGGTATGCTGGCCGAAGCCGAAAAAGGGTTTATTACGCTTGAAGTGGGTATCCACGGCGTTCCCGTTACGCTGGAGCCTGTTGTCTACGATAACCTCAGCCGGGGAGCCCTCAATGGCTATCCGGCAGCCAATCTGGACGACCGCGACCGCTATTATTATAAGCGGGTTTATCTGGGCTGCATTCGGGCGGTCGATTTTCTGGCGAGTATGCCTCAATATGATGGACAAAACCTGGCCGTGACGGGTGGTAGTCAGGGCGGAGCACTCAGTATCGTTACTGCCGGGCTGGACAAGCGGGTGAAATGGCTGGGTGCTTATTACCCGGCTTTGTGTGATGTCACGGGCTACCTCAACGGTCGGGCTGGCGGGTGGCCGCATTTATTTGCCGGCGACAATCTGGCGTATAACAATAAGCCAGACCGGATTAAAACGACGGGCTATTACGACGTAGTTAACTTTGCCCGCCTGGTTACCGTGCCCGGTTATTACTCATGGGGCTACAATGATGAAACGTGTCCGCCAACGTCCATGTATGCGGCTTATAACGTTATACCCGGCCCGAAAATGCTGGATACAGACTATCTGGAAACGGGGCACTGGACTTATCCCGAACAAACGGAGAAAATGACGACCTGGTTGCTGGCGCAACTGAAAGGGGGCAAATGAGGTCAATCAGCTTGTAACCTATTCCGGGCGCTTTCAGGGGAAACAGCAAGTGCTGATGTACTCAACGTAGCGGGACTACCGGCCTTGTGGGCTCAATAAATCACTGTAGCGCCAAGATGAGTGAAACGCAACCAACCCGCCCATTTTTTCGTAGATAGAGTATGAAACTTTTTGTAAACCCAGCGCTGGACGATACCCTTAAAAACGCATTCCAGCAGCGACTGCTGACGGACTTTGGCGCTCATTCGATCATCCCCGTATTTCGGCATGATTTGCCCGAATCGGAACAGCAGACCGCCTTCCGGTCGGCCGATCTATTGCTTGGAAATCCACCCCCGGCCTGGTTTACCCAGCCACCGCCCGCGCTGAGGTTCTGGCAGCTCGATTCGGCGGGTTTCGATGGGTATCAGGCCATCACGCTATCGGCGCAGGTGGCTAATATGGGCGATTACTTCGCCTGGCCTTGCGCAGAAACCATGGTTGCCGGTCTGCTGGCTTTTTACCGTCGTATACCCGAGCTAGCCCTGTTGCAGCATGAGCGCGAGTGGGTAGGCGCAGCGGTTCGAACCCGCACCGGTTTGCTGCGCCACAAACGGGTGGTTATTCTTGGCACCGGTACTATTGGACAAGCCCTGCGTCAGATGCTGACCGGCTTCGACTGCGTCGTAACGATGCTGGCCCGTACCGATCCGCAGGCGGAGCTTCACACGGCTGAGGAATTGCAGGCAGTATTACCGCAAACCGATATTGTCGTCAATTGTCTGCCCGGAACCGCCACCGGCTTTTTCTCTGCCGGGCTGATCTCGGCTATGCAGCCCGGAAGTATATACGCTAACGTTGGACGGGGCAGTACGACCGATGAACCGGCGCTGATTGCAGCCCTGGCATCGGGTCGGCTGGGTGGGGCCGTGCTGGATGTTACAGCTACGGAACCACTGCCCGCCGACAATCCGCTCTGGGCGTTACCCAATGTGGTGCTGACCCAGCATACCGGAGGAGGGCAGCCCGCTGAAGATGCCGGAAAGGTGACGCAGTTTTTGCGGAATCTGGCTTTGTTTGTGTCGGATAACCCATTGGAAAATGCCGTGGAACTGGGGCGGGGGTATTGACTGAACTGTTGACAGAGTGAGGTCATTGCCTCCTTCAGACTGCGTTGTTTCTGATCCTGTCTATGGGAACAAAAACCGCCAAACGAGCACTTCTTTCCCGTTTTTTTTGTATCTTTAAGGAACCGATCAGTAGTCAATACGGTCGGCTGACCCGCCAATTTTCCAACTGAAATAGTTCCGAAGCAATTCATGATGAACGACGAAAATCAGGAACCGATAGACGACGATCTCCAGCCATCGTCAGCAGATATACCTGCCGATGACCCGGAGTTCACCGACGCTATCCTACCCGATGAACAACCGATTGACACCGCTACGGAAGTCCTCCACGATCAGACGGTCGTTTCGGGCCTCTATCAGACGTATTTTCTCGATTACGCATCGTATGTTATCCTGGAACGGGCCGTACCGGCGGTTGAGGACGGGCTGAAACCCGTTCAGCGCCGGATTCTGCACGCCCTGCGCGAGATGGACGATGGGCGTTTCAATAAGGTGGCCAACGTAATTGGCCAGACGATGCAGTTCCACCCGCATGGTGATGCATCGATTGGCGAAGCGCTCGTTAATATTGGTCAGAAAGAGCTGCTGTTCGATACGCAGGGCAGCTGGGGCGATGTTCGTACCGGCGACGGGGCCGCGGCTCCGCGCTACATCGAAGTGCGCCTGTCGAAGTTTGCTCAGGATGCCGTTTACAATGATAAAACCACCGAATGGCAGTTGTCCTATGATGGGCGTAAGCGCGAACCTGTCACCCTGCCCGTAAAGTTTCCGTTGTTACTGGCGCAGGGGGTAGAAGGCATTGCCGTAGGCTTGTCGACAAAGATCCTGCCTCATAATTTCAATGAACTGATCGACGCGTCGATCAACTTGCTGAAGGATAAACCGGTGTCGCTTTTCCCCGATTTCCAGACAGGTGGTTTCATTGATGTCAGTAATTATAACGACGGCCACCGGGGCGGCAAAGTGCGGGTAAGAGCCCGGATTGAGGAAGTTGACAAGAAGGTGCTTGCCATTCGGGATGTTCCCTTTGGTATCACCACACCGCAACTGATCGAATCCATCGTGAAGGCGGCTGAACTGGGCAAGATCCGGATCAAGGCCCCCAGTCGGAACGTAGCCGCTGTGGTTGATAACACGGCAAAAGACGTAGAGATCCTGGTGCACTTGCAGCCGGGCGTCTCACCCGACGTTAGCATCGATGCGCTCTATGCATTTACAGACTGCGAAGTCAGCATTTCGCCCAACGCCTGCGTCATTATCGGCGACAAGCCACACTTTGTTAGTGTCACCGATATTCTGCGGGTCAATACCCACCAAACGGTGCAGCTGCTGCAACGCGAACTGGAGATTCGGCGTAGCGAGCTAATGGAGCGTCTGCTGTACAGTTCGCTGGAAAAGATCTTTATCGAGAACCGCATTTACCGCAAGATTGAGGAGTGTGAAACCTTCGAGGCCGTTATTGCCACCATCGATAAAGCGCTTAAGCCGCACCGGAAGCTGTTCTACCGCGAGATTACGGAAGATGATATTATTCGCCTGACCGAGATCAAGATCAAGCGGATATCAAAATACGATGGTTTTAAAGCCGATGAGCTGATGCGTCGGCTGGAGCAGGAATTAACAGAAACCGATGATAACCTGGCTAACATCACCCGCTACGCCATTGCCTACTACAAGGACCTCCAAAAGAAATATGGCAAGGGTCGGGAGCGCAAAACCGAAATCAGGGCTTTCAACACCATTGCCGCCAGTGTAGTAGCGGCTGCCAACCAGAAACTGTACGTGGACCGTGAGGGCGGCTTCATTGGGTATGGGTTGAAGAAAGACGAGTATGTGAGTGATTGTTCAGATATCGACGACATTATTGTCTTCCGACGCGATGGTAAATGTGTCGTATCGAAAGTACAGGATAAAGTTTTCGTTGGTAAGGATATTGTACACGTATCTGTCTTCAAGAAGAACGACGAACGAAAGATTTATAACCTGGTCTACCTGGATGGAAAATCAGGCATATCGATGGCCAAGCGTTTCCCGGTTACGGGTGTTACGCGCGATCGGGAGTATGATCTGACCATGGGTAATCCGAAATCGAAACTGACTTATTTCAGCGCTAATGACAACGGCGAAGCGGAAGTGATTACCGTAAACCTGACGGCTCAGAGTTCGGCTAAGATCAAACAGTTCGACTACGATTTTGCGTCGGTCGGTATAAAAAACCGATCAGCCCAGGGTAATATTCTGACCAAATACCCAGTTCGGAAAATTACCCAGAAAACAGGGGGTGTTTCAACCCTGGGTGGGGTCGATATCTGGTATGACGAACACCTTGGCCGGCTCAATCGGGATGAGCGGGGTAAATTGCTTGGCAATTTCGATGCAAAAGACAGTATATTGGTCGTTTATAAGGATGGACAGTATGAACTAACCGGATTTGACCTGACCAACCGTTTCGAGCCCAACGATGTTGCCATATTGATGAAGTTTGATCCTGAAACGGTCCTGTCGGCCATCTATTACGAAGCCAACCAAAAGGTGTGGTATGTAAAACGATTTAAGGTGGAGACCACCTCACTCGACAAGAAATTCAGTTTCATCGGCGATGGGAAAGGATCAAAATCACTGGCTATAACCGCCGACCGATACCCACGTATCGAGATTGTTCATCAGGTAAAAGACCGGGGACCATTGGAGAAGATGGTGCTGGAGCCAGAAGGATTTATCGAAATACGGGGGTGGAAAGCCTTGGGGAACAAATTACCTTTTGCCAAAGTAAAAGATGTCAAACTGTTGACGCCCAAGGCTGTTTCAGCAGGTTCGTCTGGTACGAATCCACTTTTGGAAACGGTGAAGGCCGCGTTTGCCGAAGAATCTGAGGCACTGGACGCAACGGATAATGACCCGACGGAGTCTATACAGTTAGGGCTGTTCTCTTAAGTAATCCCCGACGCCAATCATCTTTTGAGGTAATTAAGCTGGAGATGACCGGCAAGGGCAGGCAGAGGGTACAGTCTTCGATCTATGTCCGATATGAGTTTGTAAATGGAGACAACCTTGGCCACCGATTATAGCGATAATATGCCCCGCGAAGGAGTGGGGGTACGCGTGGTCAAATGGACCATTAAAACGACCATAATCCTGGTGTTCACCGGGGCTATGGTCGTTTTGGCTGCTAACTGGTGGGTTGTTCGTACAACTGAAGGGCAGATTTATTTTACCATTCATGCTTTGCCGGCCAACGATGTCGGGCTTGTGCTGGGAACGAGTAAGTTTGTGCGGACGGGTAAAGAAAACCTGTTCTTTCGGTACCGCATGGAGGCTACCGCCCGTTTGTGGAAGGAAGGGAAGGTCAAGTACCTTATTCTTAGTGGTAATAACGATTCAGAATATTACAATGAGCCTGCCGATATGCAGCGTGCGCTGGTTAAACTGGGCGTGCCGGCATCGGTGATGACGCTTGATTATGCCGGTTATCGTACGTTCGATTCGGTCGTACGATGTAAGGATGTGTTCAATCAGGAAAAGATAACGATCATCTCCCAGAATTTTCATAACGCACGAGCCCTGTACATCGGTAATCACGAAGGTATCGAAGCGGTTGCGTTTGCGGCTCAGGATGTGCCCGACGGGTACTCACTCCGAACCCTTATCCGGGAGTACCTGGCCCGTCCTTATGCCTTGCTGGATGTATATGTGCTAAGGCCCCAACCTGAAAAGGGCAATTGGCAACGTAAGTAGGTGAAAAAATACATGTCATCCACCGGACACCACAGACTTTTTGCTGCGGGATGTATCCTTTCAGCAGGCCTACCGTCTTAACCCCCATGCCTACCTACCGATGCCTGATAATTGAAGACGACGATGTTGCCCAGCAGTTTCTGCGGAACTACCTCAAGCGGCTGCCTCACCTGGAAGTTGTGAGCGTATTCACCAATCCGTTGGATGCCCTGCCAACGCTTTATAATAACGAGATCGACCTGCTGTTTCTGGATATGCACTTGCCAGGTATGGATGGGCTTGACTTCCTGTCGTCGCTCAAAAATCCGCCCAAGGTCGTGCTTACAACAGCCGACCCTGCCTATGCTCTGAATGCCTATGAAGCTGGTGTGACCGATTATCTTGTAAAGCCTTATACGTTTGAACGGCTGCTGAAAGCAGTAAACCGGGCTATTAGTGGTGTTGCGGCTACAACGGGTAGTATACCCAGACATATTTTTTTGAAGACAGGCCGGGAATCAGTGCGGGTAGTCATCAGCGAAATTCTCTATGCAGAAGCGCTTGGAGCCTTGAGTAAAGTATATACATCGACGACAGTTCTGGTTGTTAGTGAACTACTGGCTGATCTTCACGAGCAACTCCCGCCTGGTGAATTCATCCGGGTTCATAAATCATACATAGTTGCTCGCCAATGCATCAGTAAGATCTCCTCTAAGTTTATCTCAGTACAACAATATCAAATCCCCATTGGGGCTACCTATCGGAACCAGGTTGAAAATTTGATACAAGTGAACCGCTAAACGAAGTAAATAGCACCTAATATATAGGGATTGAATTTCTTGTTCATTGATTATTTTCGCTGTTTGTAAGCGAATTATCGTGTTTGTGTAATAGCGTACGGGAGGCTAAAAGCCCGGTCTGGCAAAAGTTTATATTTGTTAAACCGTAACCTCCCTCCGTACTTCTAATGGTTCATCTATCCGATCAGGAATTGGTGGCCTTGTATCTCACTACAGGCAGCGATCAATATTTTGCCCAGATTTACACCCGCCACCGCCAGCGTGTCTATCAGAAATGCCTCTACTACACCGGGAACACCTTCGATTCTGAAGACTATGTTCAGGAAATATTCGTTCGGTTAACGCGAAAGCTACACAGCTACAAAGGGGACGCAAAGTTTACAACCTGGCTGCATACAGTCACTGTCAACTACTGTATCGACCAGCTTAGAAAACAGCAGCAAGACCAGGCTTTGTGGCGGGTCTATCTCCTCGATCCTTTCCATACCAGTGACTGGTCGAGTACACATGACGAGTCCCATTATCAAGTATTTGACCAAGTACTTAAAAAATTGCCGAAAAACCAGCGTGAGTTACTACTGGCTAAGTATGAAGCTGGGGCGCAAATCAAAGACATTGCCTTAAGGCAAGACCTGACGACAAGTGCGGTCAAGATGCGTATAAAGCGGGCGCGGGATCGGGCACGTAGTTTATACGATAAATTCGTAGCTGAAGAGCCTGTTCAATAGCGTATCGTTGATTGACCATCCACTTCTGCACTTTTCCTGTAACGTCCTTTCTGCCTTTACCTTCATTCGCTGTCATTACTAATTGATACCAGCGATGAAGGTAAAGGCAGCCTGTTATAGTGGACAATGGATTCGCAGACGACCTCAATAAAAACTATGTACGTTTTATGGATTTCAGTTCATTAGTTGGTTCCATTTAGTTGGAATGGTAATAATAAACCCAGGCGTATACCGTTTAATCAACAAATAAACGTACCTATACGTATGAAATTGATGTATCTTTTAGGGACGGTCGCCCTGCTTTCGGCTGAAGTAGCCTGTCAATCCGACCAGGAATCCACTCAATCACCTGCTCCTGTTAGCTCGTCGGTGTACAAAGAAAACGATAGCCGTGATGTGGCCCCGACAACTCCAAACCAGAACGGGGCACGGGCCTTGGCGGCTTCGTCAAGTCAACAACAGGACGTGTTGGCCTTGATCAATCAGGCACGCTCAAAGCCCTGTCAGTGTGGAACAGTTACTTATCCGGCGGTTCCGGCACTCGTGTTGGCTGCCCAACTGAATGCTGCATCAGATAAATATGCTATTGACATGGCTACCTATAATCGGTTTAGTCATACCGGCCGCGACGGGTCTCAACCATGGGACCGTATGAGCCGGGAAGGATATGTATGGCGGTCGGCGGGGGAGAACATTGCCGCTGGCTATTCAACGCCCCAGGCTGTCGTAGATGGCTGGTTACGGTCGCCAGGTCATTGTAAAAATATGATGAGTGCTGCCTTCAGGGATATAGGCATTGGGTATGGTTATGCCAGTACGAGTACATACCGTCATTACTGGGTCACTGATTTTGGTGCCAGGCAATAGATGAGACCATTTTTGGTAACCTCAGGCCCTGGTCTACCTGACACCAAAGCAGGGCCTGAGGTTGGTACAAGTGAGATAGCTCGATTGAACTGCTACGAATACTGCTCACTGTAAAGCCGACGGATTTTATCCCGGGTGCGTTTCAGGCGCATTTTAACGGCGCTATCCTTCAGGGCAAACTGCTGGGCAATCGCTCTGATGTCCAGGCCATCTTCATATTTTAGCTGTAGCATCCGGGTTTCTTCCGCTGTGATGGTATGCATAACCGAAGCGAGTTGCTGAAGCTGCGATTCCAGTATCTCATGATCAGCTGAATCGACAAAGGTGTGTTCATGCTCATCATCAAGCGAAACTGTCATAGTACGATTCGCTGAACGAATCTGGTCCATGCAGTAATTATACGAGATGGAATACAACCAGGTTGAAAAAGCCGAATGCTCTTTGAATTTGCCTAGATTACCATAAACCCGTATGAAAATATCATGTGTATAATCTTCTGCTTTCGATGAATCTTTAGTCAGCGACAAACATCGGTTGTACACCTTACTTACATACCGTTTGTAGAGAACTTCAAAATAGTTGTTCTGCTGGGTGTGTAAATACATCTTAATTAAATCTTCGTCATTCAATTGGTAATGAGTGGCCATAGATACGTTCCTTTTTATGATTGGGTTAGATTTAATGCTGGTCCCTATATTCATTAATTAGTTACTTTGTTCTCATTAAGATATACTATTTAACAAAAAAAAGTAACAAAAAATTAACGTATATATTTAATGGATACTTATTGTAACTCTTTGTCAATCAAACTGTTGCTGAGCTTAATTTACCTCATGGTTACAATATGTGAATATATAGTGTCAATCTCCATAACAACTAGGTATTTACTGGACGGTAGTGCCTGATTCAGAGAGGAGAAAGGTCGAATTATCGAAAATACATAACATATGCCGCTATATATGTACGATCCCGTTGCCCTGATTGATGCCCGCTTCGATAAAGTTAGAGCCTGATCAATGCCCGGCCTGAATCCAGGGGAATCGTTAATTGATGAAACCTGATCGGTATACTTATTTGCTGCGCCGATGGGGATAGACAGTCAGTCTGCACTCATCGGCGCAGCCGCTTATTTTTGCAAAACACCATGAATATTGGTTTACCTTTGCTGGAAATTACGACCTCGTGTTCAGGCGGGGCTGTATGGGGTCGGCGGTTAAGTCTTTTTTGCGGCTAAACGGCTGATTGAATCGAGAAGACGATCCATACAGGTTACACACTATAAAATTGGTTTAATGTCTGTCAATGGGGATATTCTACAGGGATAGCCACTAAACGACGAACAGATTATGGTTCCGAACGACGAACTTATTCGTATCATTGATTTGCTCAATACCACCTACGAGAGCGAAGAAGCCTGGCACGGGCCTTCTGTGGTTGAAGCCCTTCGGGGCGTAACGCCCGATGTAGCTGGTCGGCGGATAATGCCCAACACGCATACAATTGCCGAACTAGTCTTTCATATGACGAGTTGGCGTATCTTTTGCGTCAAAAAAATGCAGGGTGATGTCGACTTTGATATTACGACGCCTGCGAAAGATTTTGGTGCCCTTCCCGACAAAATCGATGATTTTGAGTGGGAAGCCCTTGAAATGGAATTGAGTCTTAGCCAGGAAGAACTGATCAATGAACTTGACAAACGAGACGACGATGAGTTTTTAGAGGATATTGTGCCGGGCCGGGACTATACGTATTATGACATGCTCCACGGTATTATCAACCACGACATGTATCATACCGGCCAGATCGTCATTTTGAAAAAAGCGCTGACGTTCAAAACCGCCGGGTCGCGCTTCGCCGATTCGGATGAAGATGAGTATGGCTCACCATTTGGTGGTGGCCGGGAACAAGACGATTATTACTGATCAAGACAGGGTGGGCAGGAAAAGAAAGCGGCTCATTTGCCGTGAAGTAGACGCCCTGCCCACCCTGTTGCATGCCCACCTACGCTTTTGAATTATTGGCTCGTCAAATCTGAACCGGAAACCTACGGGTGGCACCACTTTACCCAGCAGGGACGTGCTATTTGGGATGGAGTTCGTAATTACCAGGCCCGCAACAACCTGAAGGCCATGAAAAGGGGCGACCAGGTGCTGTTCTATCATAGTGTAACAAATCCTGCTGTTGTTGGATTGGCAACGATTGTGCAGGAAGCTTACCCGGACCCGACGGTGGCTGAAGATCCGGGTGCTGCGTCCAAAGGGTGGGTTGTTGTCGAACTGGAGCCGCTAATGCCGCTGGATAATCCCGTATCCCTGCGTCATATCAAGGCAGAACCGCTGTTGGCTGCTATTGGTCTTATCAAACAATCCCGTTTGTCGGTGATGCCAATCCGAGTCGATGAATTTGAGCTTATACTCAAGATGGGCGCAAAATCTAGTAAGAATGATCACGAGTTGCTCTAGCAAGCCATCATTATCCTGTAGTTGTTACCTATGAACCTTATTACGCCTGCACCCTGGTCCGATTATGAATTGATCGATTCGGGGGATTTTCAGAAACTTGAACGCTTTGGCACGTTTGTGCTGGCTCGACCTGAACCGCAGGCTATCTGGAAAAAATCCCTGTCTGACGAGGAGTGGGGCCGTCGAACTAACGCCCTGTTCCGTCGCGACCGGCAGTCGCCCGAGCGGGGAGATTGGCAGACAACCCCCGATATGCGCGATCCCTGGTATGTATCATTTCGGCAGGGTGGGCTCAATCTTACCTTCAAACTGGCCTTAACCTCCTTCAAACACGTTGGGCTATTCCCTGAACAGGCCGATAACTGGACGTACATTTACGACAAGGTGACGGAGATGTCCAGCAATGGGAGTGGGGCAGTGGCGCAGCCTAACGTGCTGAACCTGTTTGCTTATACGGGTGGTGCTTCCCTGGCGGCCCGGCAGGCGGGTGCCGCTGTTACACATGTCGATGCTGTAAAACCAGTCATCAGTTGGGCGCGCGAAAATATGGATCACAGCGAACTGGATAACATTCGCTGGGTCGTTGAAGATGCAACCAAGTTCGTTCGGCGGGAAGTACGGCGGGGTAACCGATACAATGGTATTATTATGGATCCTCCTGCCTACGGGCGTGGGCCAGACGGCGAAAAATGGGTGCTTGAAGAGCATCTCGGTGACTTGCTCCGTTCCTGTGCCGATCTTCTGGATCGGGAAGACTTCTTTTTTATCATCAATCTTTATTCATTGGGTTTCTCCTCCCTTATTCTGGAAAATTTGATCCGTCAAACATTTGGTCAGGTTCCAAATGCTGAATGGGGTGAGTTGTTTATGAAGGACAGCGACCAAAAGCGCTTGCCGCTGGGGGTCTTTTACCGCTTTGCGTCCGTACCTTTGTCAATGAGCGAACGGGTTGACGAGTGAAACAGCAACACAAAAAGCGATTAGACTCCCTGGAGGGCAGCAGGGCTGACAAGCGGCAACCGTCCGCTGTTTATTCGTTGCTGTGTTTTTTTGTTCTGGTCGTAAGTATCCTCGCTTGTAGCAGTGATAACCGGCAAACAGCCCGTATCCCCGATTTTCCAAAGCCGGGTGATAGCAGCCGGACTGAAGGAGCCCTGCGCGCCCTCACCCGGTCCATCAATCAGTCGGCCCCGGCATCAGCCTATGCCAAGCGGGCCGTTCTCCTGCTGGAGATGGGTCGTACACGCGATGCACTGGCCGATATTGACGAGGCCATCAGCCGCAACGATAATGCCGGTTCCTATTACCTGACCCGGGCCCAGATACTCCGGGCTTTACAGCAGCCTGAAAAAGCGTTGGTGAATGCGCAACGGGCTGAAATCCTGGGTATCGACACCCCTGAGCTATATACCCTGCAAGGTGACTTGTTTCAGCAGCAGAATCAGTTCGATAAAGCGCGGCTTTATGTGGCTCGTGCGTTGCAAATGGCACCGTATGACGGTGAGGCTTATTTTTTTAATGGATTAATGGCCGCCAAACAGGGTGACACCGTGCAGGCGCTGGCCTTGTATCAGCAGGCACTTCGGTTAAAGCCCCGTTATCTGGAACCGTATAATCAACTGGCGTCTATTTACCGGATACTGGGCGATGTTGCTTCGGCGCTGGCCTATAATAGCCAGGCGCTGCGTTATTTCCCCAAAAACGCACGGCTCAGTTATAGCCGGGGTCTGATCTATCACACGGCTGGAAAAGTGGATAGTGCCATGACCTATTACCAGCAGACTGTTGGCGTTCAACCCACCTATTATCAGGCTTATTTTCAGATGGGCCTGATCAACCAGAAATACCGGAACTACTATGCTGCGCTGGGAAACTACCAGCGTGTGCAGCAACTTCGTCCGCAGTTTCCCCGCATCGACACCTACCTTGGCTATTGCCACGAGCAAATGGGCCAATACGAACTGGCGATTGCGGCCTACACCAAAGCTACCCAGCAAAACCCCGCCGATCGTCAGGCCGCAGCTGGCTTATGGCGGTCAGATCGTCGGCGATACGCGAAAAGCCCGTATAACTCCTTATTTTTGCCGGATGCCCCCGCCGAAACGTCTACCCAGGGCAGGGCTGTCCTTGACACAACGCGGGTTCGAATCACAACGATTCAGCCCAAAGCGCAGGTTATTGGTGATAAGGGTGATTCGCTCCGGCGAGCTGTTAAACCAATAGGACAAAATTAATGAAGGATATAGTAGGTAGTATGTATGTTTATTGGGCAAAGCTCACCAGCATACTTCCCTGTATAGAAGAAAAGTAGCGTACAGTTGTAGGTACGTTGCGGGTGCCCATAGTTTAACCAAGTACAAACAATGATTGCGCAGGACGAACAAATCCGCGTGACGCTGCCCGATGGCAGCGTTCGGCAGTATCCAAAAGGCAGTACCGGTCTGGATATTGCTACCCAAATTAGTGAAGGTCTGGCTCGTAATGTGCTGGCCGCCAAAGTGAACGGTGTTATTCAGGATATCACGCGTCCCATCGACACCGATGCCAACGTACAGTTGCTGACCTGGAATGATGCAGAGGGCAAAGCTACCTTTTGGCATTCATCGGCTCACTTGCTGGCAGAAGCCCTGGAAAGTCTGTATCCGGGGGTTCAGTTCGGCATTGGACCTGCTGTTGAAACCGGCTTCTACTACGATGTTGACCTGAACGGGCAGCCGTTCTCACAGGAGGACTTTAAAAAGGTGGAGGACAAGATGATTGAACTCGCCCGCCGGAAAGAATCGTACATTCGGAAGCCTATGAGCAAAGCCGATGCTATTGCTTATTTCGAGGAAAAGGGAGATCCTTACAAGCTCGATTTGCTCGAAGGCCTGGCCGATGGGACCATCACGTTCTACACCCAGGGTAATTTCACGGACCTTTGTCGCGGGCCCCACATCCCGAATACGGGCTTTATAAAGGCGGTCAAGCTGATGAACGTGGCGGGAGCTTACTGGCGCGGAAACGAGAAGAACAAGCAACTGACGCGGATTTATGCCGTTACATACCCCAAGCAGAAGGAACTCGACGATTACCTTTTTCTACTGGAAGAGGCTAAAAAGCGAGATCACCGGAAGTTGGGTAAAGAACTGGAGTTGTTTGCGTTCTCCGAGAAAGTGGGGGCAGGTTTACCCTTATGGCTTCCTAAAGGTACGATGCTGCGCGAACGACTGGAGAATTTCCTGCGCCGGGCCCAGTTGCGGGCAGGATACCTGCAGGTAGTAACGCCCCACATCGGAAGCAAGCAATTATACGTAACCTCGGGTCACTGGGATAAGTATGGAGAGGACTCGTTTCAGCCAATTAAAACGCCTGATCCGAACGAGGAGTTTCTGCTCAAGCCCATGAACTGCCCGCATCACTGTGAGATCTATAAAACCAAGCCGCGTTCCTACCGCGACCTGCCTTTACGGCTGGCCGAGTTCGGAACGGTATATCGCTATGAACAGTCGGGCGAGTTGCATGGCCTGACGCGGGTGCGTGGATTCACTCAGGATGACGCCCATATTTTTTGCCGTCCCGATCAGGTGAAGGACGAATTTATGAAAGTGATCGATCTGGTCCTGCTCGTCTTCAGATCTCTTGGTTTTTCGGATTACAGCGCCCAGATTTCGCTCCGGGACCCGCAAAAGGAAGGTAAATACATTGGTTCGGATGAACTATGGGAGAAAGCTGAGTCGGCGATCATCGAAGCAGCCGCCGAAAAAGGACTGCCAACCGTAACAGAGTTAGGTGAAGCCGCTTTTTACGGCCCTAAGCTGGACTTCATGGTGCGTGACGCCCTCGGCCGGAAATGGCAACTGGGTACAATTCAGGTGGATTACAACCTGCCGAACCGGTTTGAACTGGAATACATTGGCGCTGATAACCAGAAACACCGGCCTGTCATGATTCACCGGGCTCCGTTTGGATCGATGGAACGGTTCATTGCGATCCTGATCGAACAAACAGCCGGTAACTTTCCATTGTGGCTATCACCTGATCAGATTGCTATTCTGCCAATTTCGGAAAAGTACGAAGACTACGCCAACGATTTGTTCTTCAACCTGCAGGAGCATGATATCCGGGGCTTTGTCGATCTTCGTGATGAAAAGATAGGGCGTAAGATCCGGGACGCCGAAGTTAATAAAGTACCTTACATGCTGATCGTAGGTGAGAAAGAAGCCGCCGAAGGTAAGTTGTCTGTCCGGCGCAAGGGCCAGGGAGACTTGGGTATGATGAGTGTCGACGACTTTGTTAAGGCCTTCCAGGCCGAGGTGAAGATGTGACAGGCAGTCGGTGAGTTGGTGAGTTGGTCAGCCAGATTTGGTACTGATCGGCTCACCGACTGATCAACTCTTCGACTATAAACTTGCTTAGAAGCCGTATTTTCGATAGCTTCCCGAACTTTTTACTACCCAGTACGTTATCCAACCGACTTTATAAAGTCGGTTACCAACTCCGTTACCCTAAACACACT
Source organism: Spirosoma utsteinense (assembly GCF_014282275.1). GTDB lineage: Bacteria > Bacteroidota > Bacteroidia > Cytophagales > Spirosomataceae > Spirosoma > Spirosoma utsteinense. Next base: position 38,011 of record NZ_VFIA01000030.1, on the reverse strand, counting down.
ATATGGCATTACCCCAGCGCAGACCACCCCGTCGCGTGGTTGAAGAACCCTACAAAGTCAATGAGCGCATTTTGGCCCGCGAAGTGCGGGTTGTTGGTGAAAATGTAGAGCAGGGAATCTACGAGACAAATCAGGCGCAGGCTATGGCTAAAGCTCAGAATCTCGACCTTGTTGAGGTATCGCCTAACGCCGTTCCCCCCGTTTGCCGGATTGTGGACTACTCAAAGTTCAAGTACGAGCAAAAGAAAAAGCAAAAAGAAATCAAGGCTAACGCCACAAAGGTCGTTATCAAGGAAATTCGGTTTGGCCCCAACACCGATGATCACGACTTTGAATTCAAGCTTAAACACGCCATTAACTTTCTGAAGGAAGGTGCTAAGGTGAAAGCCTATGTGCAGTTCGTTGGACGGGCTATCGTGTTTAAGGACCGTGGATTTCAGCTGCTCGACCGTTTTTCCAAAGGACTGGAAGAGTACGGTAAAATTGAAGCTGAGCCCAAGCTTGAAGGCAAGCGGATGAGCATGTTCCTGGCGCCAAAGGTAGTGACGCCTAAAAAATAAAGTACAGAAAGCAGGAGTGGGACAACAGGAAGGATGGGACTAGATCGATCGAACTATTTCCTTTACCCGGTTGTCCCACTCCTGCTTTCTCCTTTTTTTTCGTATCTTTGCGGCCTGTTTACTATTTTCTCCACAGTTAGCGGTCTATAATAATGCCAAAAGTAAAAACAAATTCAGCCGCCAAAAAGCGTTTTAAGCTGACCGGCACTGGAAAAATCAAGCGGAAGCATGCCTTCCACAGTCATATCCTGACAAAGAAAACAACCAAGCAGAAGCGCAATTTAGTGCATGATGCCCTGGTTTGTGGCCCCGACCAGCCCCGTATCAAAGCGTTGCTGAACATCTAAGGAGTCAAGAAAGACGCAGTTGCGTCTGGTTCACGTTTCACCCGATGCCCGGCTCCAAGAGAATATAAAGGAGGGATGAACAGGAAATAACCGTTAAGGTTCTTTTTGCTGCATGCGTCTTTTGCTTCCGCCGATCGTCAAAAAACAAACAATACTATGCCACGTTCCGTCAATCACGTAGCCTCACGGGCGCGTCGGAAAAAAGTAATGAAGCTGGCCAAAGGTTATTTTGGTCGGCGTAAGAATGTCTGGACGGTTGCTAAAAACGCCGTTGAGAAAGGTTTAGGCTATGCCTATCGTGACCGTCGCGCTAAGAAACGCGATTTCCGGTCGCTCTGGATTCAGCGTATCAATGCTGGTGCCCGTATCCATGGCCTGTCCTATTCAGCTTTAATGGGTGCGCTGAATAAATCTGAAATTCAGCTCAACCGCAAAGTACTGGCCGATCTGGCCATGAACCACCCTGAGGCTTTCAAAGCCGTTGTGGATCAAGTAAAGTAAACAGACCCCACTAAGCAAAAATGCCCCAGTGATGAACTGGGGCATTTTTGCTTAGTGGGGTCATCGACTACCGGGAGAGTTCAGGGATCATCGTTGCCAGTACATCGGGTCTTACGCCCCGAAGACCATCGTCAATGATCTGTTTGACCTGAGGATAGGTAAAGCGTTCGTGGAGGTAGTGGTTATAGAAACTATTCAGGGCAGAGGTCATCTGAACCGTATCGTGCGTATCGAACGCCATCAACGCCCATTCCATGAAAACCTGTGGCGAGAACTGGGCCTTTGAATCCGTCTGGTCAATGCGTTCCACAAATGCGTGGGGGTGGCCGGTTTGCAGGTACACCTGTTTGACAAAATTCAGTTTACTCACCAGTGTTTCAGTATGGATGGTTCGCATTGTCCGGTAACACTGAAGGGTGTCTTTCTGTACGGCAAATGCCAGGGCTTTGTACAAGAGGGGCTCTTGCCAGCCGGGCTGTAGCTGGTAAGCCTGGTCAAAGAGCGCCTGAGCCCGCCTGAACTCGTTCCTTCTGAGATAGGCATTACCTAGTTGCAGGTAAGCCGAGGGGCGTCTGGGGCCTTCAATAGCAATGGCGCGCTTGCATAAATCTATTGTTCGATCTATATCGCCCCCTGCCAGGAATAACGAGGCTGCTCTTGCCAGTAGTCTGGTATAGCCGGGATGACGGTCAACCTGCTGGTTAATTACCTGAACGGTTCGCTGGTAGCAAAACTGTTTAACAGACGGCTGAGCATCGCTTTGTAGTATAGCCAGTGTTTGTGACTCCAGTAGATCGGCTAGATCCAGGCTGCGGAGTGTGGCCTGGTGATACGTTTTTTCGAGCGCATCGAACCGCTGCTGTACGTCGCCCAGATTTTGCTGGTTCTTCAAGTCCCGCCCGGTCCGGTACAATTCATAGACGCCGTACCTGACCAGTACAGTCATCATCAACAGGGCAGCCACCCGGACCGGCACCAGCCAGGTGCGTACCACCCGGGTGGTAGCCGCCGACTGAGGGGTCGTGTTCACCAGTGCCAGCAGCAGAAAGAACGTCTGAAGCGGCAGCAGGCTATCTACATTGAGTATGTTGAAGAAAAAATAAGCCACAAAGACTGATCCAAGGATACCTCGCTCGGTCAGCGTCAAGATGGTTCCGTTCGTTCGCAAAGTGTATACCAGCGCCACCCAGATAAGCAGGTAAGCCAGGAGGCCACCCATGCCGGCCGAGTAGGCCCAGTCTACCAGTACGCTGTGCGTTCGGTCGTACCATTCAAAAGTGCCGCCAATCAAAATGGCCGGGTCGAAATGCCGGGCAAAGCCATAGCTAAATGTTTCCTGTCCCCAACCCAGCCATGGACGTTCTGCGAAAGCGTCGAGCCCAATCTTCCAGCATACATACCTCGGCGACAGGGTATTATTAACGCCCGAATAGTGGGTCAACCGGTAGACAATGGATGACTTTTGTAAAAAATTACTGGTAAGGGCCAAGCGGAACAAACCGAACAGGAGCGCTAGTACCAGAATGAGCCGTAGCGCGATGGGCCACAGGGCCCGTTGCCGTTGCCAGGTAATAAAACTGCTGAGGAAAATAATACCCGCCACCAAACCAAGTACGGCTGATCGGGTACCTGTCAGGTAAATACCCCCTGTCAGGGTTATCACCATTAACCCAACGATCAAACTTTTTATCCAACGTGAAACCGTGGGAAATTGTGTCGACAGGTAGATGACGATAAACAGGTTCATCAGCAGGTATGACGCCAGAAAAGACGGGTTACCCACCGTAGCCACCAGCCGCCGGTCGATGGGCTGCCAGCCTGTCGCGGAAAAGTACCCTTTCAGGACAACGAACATCGCCATACCTGCCGATACCAGTAAAGCCGTGTTCCAGCGTGTTTTGGGAAAGGGGGTCCGGGCAAGGACCAGAAAATACAGGCCCAGGTGCAGATACGTTACAAATCCATCCAGGCGTGTATAGCTGGAAAAGTAACTCAATAACGGATCGACCCCCAGGCCATCAGCCAGACTTAAAATACCGAGAAAAAGTAGTACGGCCCCTTGTAGCCTCGATAGCGTTGTGGTCAAAAAACCGGGTGTCAGCAGAGCGATAACGACCATACAGTCTGTCACGGCATAGAAGAACCAGGTTCGTTCCGTGATAAAACCAAAGAAGGAGGTATCGTTATAAATGAGGGGGGTAAGTAAAGAGCCTAAAAACAGAAAGAAAATAAGGTTCTCTGACGTCCGGCTGGCCGTAGGATGGGGATGCGTTTTCATTACAGGAAGTAGAAGCGGGTGGATACACGGGTATTGAACGCAAGTAACTAAATGTAAATCAATAATTTAAACGGTGTAGGGGAGAAAGGCTCACAAGAGAGAAATCCCATTTGTTGGGCATAAAGAACCCAACCGGGTATCTGGCGGTCGGGCTGTAAATCGATCAGTATAGTAGTGAAGGCTTAGGTCTGTATGATCTTCGTTTTAAATCCGGTCCGTTCACCGTCAGCCTGACGGCCCAGAAAGTAAACATCGCGTTCCGTTTCGCCAACGCGGAATACCTGGCGTACCGTCAATGTCTCTTCCATAATTTTTTTAAGTTGCTGGAACTGCGCTGTACACTGCTTCTCTTCATCGCTATACCAATCCTGGTCAGTTATGACAGGCTCCCAGAATTCGGCTTCCGGCATTTCATCGACATAGATGGCGGGGGGTAGCATCTGCCAGTCTTTTATCTGACTGACCGTGAGGGGGGCGGTCTGATCCAGGTAGCAGGTTACGGCTTCGAGTGGTTCGTCGGATTCGCTGGGATAAAACAAACCGGTGAGCAGCGGGTTAATCTGTTCGGGGAACGATGGCATGTTTTCGGATACTGGTCCGGTACTTTTGGGTTCTTCGTTCGTCATAGTACATACTGGATTTGCAACAAATTAACCGATTCACACGGAAGTATCCATTACGAATTATGGAATTTTAGTAGGGGTGGTTACCGGTCCATTCTTACGAACCATCTAAAATAAATACAATCATGTTAGAGACCTTAATGAACTTAGTGAAGCAGCAATCAGGCCAGGCCGTTATTAATAATCCGGCTATCCCGAATGAGCAAAATGACAACGTTATGCAAACGGTTGCCAGCAGCATTCTGGGTGGTCTTGGCCAGCAGGCGCAAGGCGGTGGTCTGGGTAATTTGCTGGGTATGGTTGTTGGTGGGGGCGGGAATGTGGGGCAGAGCCCTGTTACCGCTGGCGTTCAACAACACGTCGAACAGAACCTGATGGAGAAATTGGGTATTTCTCCTCAGGTGGCTATGTCTATCGCTGGCTCTGTCGTTCCTATGGTACTGAGCAAACTGATGAATAAAGCATCGGACCCGAATGACCCTTCCGTCGATGGCAACACTATTTTGAGTGCAGCCACAGGTCAGCAGGGTACCGACTGGATGGGTATGGCATCGTCGGCCATGACCGATGGTAAACTGGATATGAATGACCTGATGCGCGCCGTCAGTGGGCAGCAGGGGAGTGGTCAGCAGTCGGGTGGTGGACTCGGTGGAATGCTGGGTGGCCTTTTCGGGCGGTAATCTCACTCACTTAGTTTCAATTGACATCTCCCGGTCAGGGTATTGCATTTCAGCACGAAATGCAATACCCTGACCGGGAGATGTTCGTATAAGGCCATTGGTTGCCGGGCCGGGCTCAGGTCTGCCACTATCTGGAGTAAGCCAGGCTATTCAACGCCATTGTGGCCTACCTCTTCGATAAGTTCTGCCAATCTGACAGCAAACGAGCCAATATTCCTGGCTGGCATTTAGATTGATAGGGAGATGATGTCTGTCAGTTTACAACCACAGCAAACAAAGAAACTAAACCATAATTCAATAGCGTAATCATGGGAAAAATAATTGGTATTGACTTAGGCACCACGAACTCGTGCGTAGCCGTGATGGAAGGCAACGAGCCGGTCGTGATCCCCAATTCGGAGGGAGCACGTACGACTCCATCGGTCGTCGCGTTTATGGACAACGGTAACGGCGAGCGTAAAGTAGGCGCACCAGCCAAACGCCAGGCCATCACCAACCCCAAAAATACAATCTCCTCGATCAAACGTTTCATGGGGAAACGGTATAGCGAGGTAACGAATGAGATCAAAAACGTTGCTTACGACGTAGAGAATGGTCCTAACTCGACACCTCGTGTTCGTATTGGTGACCGTCAATATACGCCACAGGAACTTTCAGCGCTGATTTTGCAGAAGATGAAGCAGACAGCTGAAGATTACCTGGGCCAAACCGTAACCGAAGCCGTTATCACGGTGCCCGCCTATTTCAACGATGCTGAGCGTCAGGCTACCAAAGAAGCGGGTGCTATCGCCGGTCTCGACGTAAAACGGATCATCAACGAGCCAACGGCAGCAGCGCTGGCGTACGGCCTGGATAAAACCGACAAAGATCAGAAAATTGCCGTTTTTGACCTGGGTGGCGGTACGTTCGATATTTCGATTCTGGAACTTGGCGACGGTGTCTTCGAGGTGAAGGCAACTGACGGCGACACGCACCTGGGTGGTGACGACTTCGACCAGGTCATTATCGACTGGTTGGCTGATGAGTTCAAGAAAGACGAGGCTATTGACCTGCGGCAGGACCCTATGGCTTTGCAGCGCTTGAAAGAAGCGGCTGAAAAAGCGAAAGTAGAACTGTCGAGTTCAACATCGACCGAGATCAACCTGCCTTACATCATGCCAGTGAATGGTATCCCCAAACACCTGGTGCGCACGTTGAGTCGCTCGAAGTTTGAGCAACTGGCCGATTCGCTGATCCAGCGGAGCCTGGAGCCCTGCCGCAGGGCGCTGAAGAACTCCGGTTTGTCAGCAAGTCAGATCGATGAGGTTATTCTGGTAGGCGGTTCGACACGGATCCCTAAAGTACAGGATGAAGTAGAAAAGCTCTTTGGCCGTAAGCCATCGAAAGCAGTCAACCCCGATGAAGCGGTAGCTATCGGCGCGGCTGTGCAGGGTGGTGTCTTGACGGGCGAGGTAAAAGACGTTCTGTTGCTGGACGTTATCCCGCTGTCACTGGGTATCGAAACGATGGGTGGTGTGTTCACCAAAATGGTGGAGGCCAATACGACTATTCCGAGCAAGAAAGTAGAGGTCTACTCGACTGCATCGGACAATCAGCCTAGCGTAGAGATCAATATATTACAGGGTGAGCGGCCAATGGCGCAGCAAAACCGTCAGTTAGGTCGATTTATCCTGTCGGATATCCCGCCCGCACCGCGTGGTGTTCCACAAATTGAAGTAACCTTCGACGTGGATGCCAATGGTATCCTGAACGTAACGGCCAAGGATAAAGGAACGGGTAAAGAACAGAAGATCCGGATCGAAGCATCGAGCGGGTTGACTGACGCTGAAATCAGCCGGATGCGTGAAGAGGCTAAAGCCAACGAAGCGGCTGACAAAGCCGAACGGGAATCTATCGAGAAAGTCAACGCGGCCGACTCCATGATTTTCCAGACGGAGAAGCAACTGAAAGAATACGGCGATAAGTTGAGCCCGGCTAACAAAACCGCTATCGAAGACGCACTGGGTACGTTGCGGACGGCCCATGGCTCCCGCGATGCAGCCGCCATCGATACGGCGCTGGAAGCGTTGAACGCAGCCTGGGCTACGGCGTCTACCGAAATGTATAATACGACCAACGATGCGGGTGCCAATCCAATGGATGGTGCCGGATTCGACGGTGGCAATGCCAATCCCGGTAACGGACAAGGCCAGCCAACAGACGGTAACGTGTCGGATGTGCCTTACGAAGAAGTGAAGTAATCGCGTTCCGACGTGTAATAAGAAAGCCCCTGCTGGAAACGGCAGGGGCTTTTCTTTTCCAAGAAAGGCGGCTATCCGGCTTACTTCATGTTCTTATCGATCGTGGTAATACGTTCCAGGTGTTTCTGAAGGGTTGGAAGCGTTTTTGTCGCATAGGCTTTCAGATCGGCGTCGTCTACATCATCAGCCGCTTTCTGAAACAGTTTAATATCTTCTTCGTGGTCGTCGACCATCAGATCCACATACTTCTTGTCGAACTCGCTGCCGGTAAGCTTGGCGAGTTCATCGACATGTTTCTGCTCGTCGTCGCCTAATCGGGCGGGGAGGGTAATGTTTTTGCGCCCCGCCAACGCCTTCAGCTCATCGTTGGCTTTCTGGTGATCGCTGAGCATCATGGCGGCAAATTCTTTCACATCATTGTTCTGGGCTTTTTCGCGGGCCATTCGGGCTACCTCCATTTCAAGCATACCCCCATTGGCTGCTTTTACCGCAAAGTCATTATCGTCATCGGCTTCCCCCGTTCCTTTTTCTTCGTTGATATCGTTCGCGTCGTGGGCGTTTTCGACGCTGTCGCTACTCGTCTTTTTGTTTTCGTTGCAGGCCTGGAAGCCCAGGCAAGTAACAGCAATGGCCAGTATCAGACTTATCTTTTTCATACCGTTGTGATTAAAAGTGATGAACTACTACACGAACAAACTACGGGGAGGGACGTAAGTTTTATTCCTGTTTTGCTTCTATCGAATGGTCTATCGGAACGTCTGGACAATTTTCTCTGTTTGACAGACAAAAGTCTTATATTTGTCTTATGATAACGCACGATCAGACGGCCCTTATTATATCAGCCTTGAAAGGGGTATCCGCTACCCGTTTTTTTGAGGCTGCCGACCTGACTGGCTACAAGCGTGAGCAATTGGCCGAAGTCTTCGATACGTCGCTTAAAACCTTTCAGCGGTACGAGCGCGAGCAGAAAAAACTCAATCCGCAGGATAGCGAGAAAGTGCTGAAGATCATGGCTCTTTTTCAACTGGGCGAATCGGTTTTTGGGTCGGCCGATGCGTTCCGGCGGTGGATGGACAAGCCCGCTTACGGCCTTGGGAATCAGATCCCCTTCGATCTGCTACATACCTCGGGCGGAATCGATCTGATTCTGGATGAGGTCGTTCGGATTGAATATGGCGATCTGGCGTAGACGATGATCGTATACCGGATCACGAAGGCGGTATACGCCAGTCAGCTGGTAGCCTCGGGTGGGGCTGCCCGCTGGAACGGACGAGGGCAGTTCGTTATCTACACGGCGGCTACGCGTGCCCTGGCGTGTCTGGAAAACGTAGTTCACCGGAGTGGGGAGGGGCTGCATGACGTATTTCGGGTTATGGTGATTGAGGTGCCCGACGACCTCACCGTGGAAACCATCGCGGTCAGTGACCTGCCTGCGGACTGGTCCGATTTTCAACAGTATGATACCTGCCAGCGAATAGGAGGGGACTGGCTTCGGAGCGGTCGATCACCGGTGTTGCGGGTGCCATCCGCGATTATAGCGCAGGAGTGTAACTACCTGCTCAATCCGGCCCACCCTGACTTTTCCCGTATACAACTCCTGCGTACGGAACCCTTCTTATTTGATCCGCGAATCAAAACCTGAGTGGACGTATAAGGGCGGAGTTACCGGTTTGTTCCACTGCTGCCGGGGGTGTCTTTGGGTTGAAATAGAATTGTATTTCATTTAGATGATAATGGGCTGGCATATAGGCCGGTTAATTGGGCGTGGGTTGGGTTGAATTTTTCAGCAGTGTGCACTAGAGGGGGTATTTACGGCATTATTTCCTTTTTCTCTTAAAATTTTGTATATTTGTCTATACACCGGTTTACGCTTTTTGTATAGACCGAAATAGTAATTTTCTGCGAAACTCCAAGTACACATGGCGGAAGAAACTCCCGACCTCCAATCGCCCAGTAACATTATTCCCATCAATATTGAGGACGAAATGCGCGGTGCCTATATCGACTATTCGATGTCGGTTATTATCTCCCGCGCCCTGCCCGATGTACGGGACGGTCTCAAACCGGTTCACCGCCGGGTATTGTTTGGAATGGCCGAACTGGGAGTCAACTACAACAAACCACACAAGAAATCAGCGCGTATCGTTGGTGAAGTATTAGGTAAGTATCACCCGCACGGCGACTCATCGGTGTACGACACGATGGTTCGTATGGCCCAGGACTGGTCGCTTCGGTATCCACTCGTCGATGGCCAGGGTAACTTTGGTTCTATCGATGGGGATTCGCCGGCCGCGATGCGTTATACGGAAGCCCGTCTAAAACGGATTGCCGATGAACTCCTGTCGGACATTTACAAAGAGACGGTTAATTTTCAGCCCAACTTCGACGATTCCCTGGAAGAGCCGAGCGTGATGCCGGCCAAGTTGCCTAACCTGCTGCTGAACGGCTCGTCTGGTATTGCTGTGGGTATGGCCACCAACATGGCACCCCATAACCTGACCGAAATCGTAAACGGGATTATGGCGTATCTCGACAACTACGACATCACGGTGGAAGAGTTGATGCAGTACGTGAAGGCACCTGATTTCCCAACCGGTGCCACTATTTACGGTATGGAGGGGGTGAAGTCAGCGTTTATGACCGGGCGTGGCCGCGTAGTCATGCGGGCCAATGCCACGATCGAAGAGAACAAGGGCAAAACCCAGATCATCGTCACCGACGTACCCTACATGGTCAACAAGGCCGTGATGCTGGAGAAGACGGCTGAACTGATCAACGATAAGAAGATCGAAGGCATCATGGCTTTCCGGGATGAATCGGACCGCGACGGCTTACGCGTCGTGTACGATCTGCGTAAAGACGCCATTCCGAACGTCGTGCTGAATAATCTTTATAAGCATACGTCCCTACAGTCGTCGTTCAGTATCAACAACGTGGCGCTGGTGAAAGGTCGGCCGATGTTGCTGAACCTGAAGGACATGATGAAGTATTACGTTGAACACCGGTTCGACGTGATTACCCGCCGAACAGAATACGAACTGCGGGAAGCGGAAAAACGCGCTCACATTCTGGAAGGGTTGCTGATTGCGCTTGACAATATCGACGCGGTTATTGAACTGATCCGGTCATCCCGCGATCCTGAGGTAGCGCGGACGGGCCTGATGGAACGTTTCTCGCTGAGCGACGTGCAGGCTAAAGCCATTCTTGAAATGCGTCTGCAACGGCTTACGGGTCTGGAACGGGATAAACTTCAGGCTGAGTACGACCAACTAATGCAGGAAATTGCTGACCTGAAGGAAATTCTGGCCAGTGAAGAACGGAAGCGGCAGGTTATCAAAGACGAGCTAACCGACATCCGGAGCCGGTATGGCGACGAACGTCGGACTCAGATCAATCCCCTTGGCGATGGTAATATCAGCGATCTCTCGCTGATCGCCGATGAGGACATGGTGATCACTATTTCCCACGAGGGCTATATCAAGCGAACACCAACCACCGAGTATCGTTCGCAGAGTCGGGGTGGAGTAGGAGCGAAGGCGACTGGTTCGAAGGAAGAAGACTTCACGGAGCATCTCTTCACGGCTACCATGCATAACACCCTGCTGGCCTTTACCCAGAAGGGACGGTTGTACTGGTTACCCGTTTATGAACTGCCCGAGGGGTCGCGTACCTCGAAGGGGCGTCCACTGGCGAACTTCATAAATATTGAGTCGGATGATAAGGTGCGCGCTGTAATCAACGTGACCGATCTGAAGAACGAAGATTATATCAACAATAATTACCTGGTGATGTGTACCCGGAAAGGTACGATCAAGAAAACGATGCTGGAGGCTTACTCCCGCCCTCGTCAGAATGGCATTATTGCTATCACCATCGATGAGGACGATCAGCTGATCGGGGTTTGTATGACCAATGGTGATAATGAAATCGTCATTGCGTCGAGCGCTGGTAAAGCTGTCCGATTCCACGAAACCCGTACCCGCCCAATGGGTCGTACGGCCGCCGGGGTACGGGGTATATCGCTGGATGAAGATGATCCGACCGATCATGTTATCGGGATGGTTTGTATTGCGTCGACGGAGGCTCAGCTGTTGGTTGTATCCGAGAAAGGATATGGCAAGCGCTCCGACATCGATGGCTACCGGATAACGAACCGGGGTGCCAAAGGGGTTGGAACCCTGAAAGTAACGGAGAAAGTAGGGCGTCTGGTTGCTATACTTGATGTCGCCGATAATGATGACCTGATGATCATTAACAAGTCGGGGATTGCTATTCGGACGCCGGTGGCGGATATCAGTGTGATTGGCCGAAACACACAGGGAGTTCGATTAATCAATCTGCGCGACGGAGATGCTATCTCGTCGGTAACGAAAATCAAACGGGAAGAAGTGGAGGAAGTAGCCGTGTCTGAGTCGGTTGAACCGATTGTCGATGTCGACTAGTAAGGGCCTTCTTTAATTCCTGCGAGCCACCCGTTCTGACCGTTTTTGGCAGGCGGGTGGCTCAAACATTTCCGGGCGGACCATGCTTATACAGATTGATTCCGTAATTTCGTTTTTGAAAACAAAACTCACAATCCCAATTTACACATGAAAGCAATTGTTTTAACGCTGCTATGCTGTTCGCTATATACTACCGGATATGCTCAGCAGGCGCAGGGAACAGCGAATACGCTGGACGCTGCGATGGCCGAGTCTATGAAAAAAGACAAGGAAAAAAGTGATAAAGATATTACAGATGCTAAAGCATCGACGAAGGCAAGCACCTGGATGGACCGAGCAAAGACCTACCAGAACATTGCATTGCAGAATATTAAGCTCGACTCGAACGCGGCTGTTGTAGCTTATGAAGCCTATAACAAGGTTGCCGAGATGGACAAGGATAAGAAGGGTGGTCCGGGTAAACTAGCGAAGGAAGCAACAGAAACGCTCAAAAGCCGGGAGTTATACAACGCAGTCATGCAGCAGGGGGTTGCTAAATTTCAGGCCAAAAACTTCGCTGAAGCGGTGAAGGTGATGTCGCTGGCGGGGGGGATTCTGCCAACCGATACACTTGCTCCGTTATATACGGCCATTGGTGCGCAGCAGATCCAGGATAACGCGACGGCGAAAACCCAGTTGGAGAAATACATTGCCAACGGAGGTAAAGACGTTTCGATCTATGGTTCGCTAGCCATGCTGTACCGTAATGATAAGGAAGTTGATAAAGCGTTGTCGATACTGGATAAAGGTATCGCCATGTCGCCGGCTAACAAGGACTTGTCGAATGAGCGCATCAACCTGATGCTTGCGTCTAACCGGATGGATGAGGCTATTACCGGTATGAAGCAAATGGTTGAGAAAGAACCAAATAATGTTCAGAATCTGGTGAACCTCGCCATTCTGTATGACAACGGTGCTGCGAAAATGGGTGATGAAATTCGCAAAATGGGCGGAGACAGTAAGCAGTCGAACAGTTCGGCCAAGAAGCTGACGGCTGAAAAAGATGCCTTGAGCGCCATTACCGGTGAAGTTACCCGGTTGTCGGCTAAAGTGAAAAAAGAGCCTAAAAACGCTGAAGCAAAGCGTCAGCTGGCAGATGTTCAAAAGCGTTTAGTTGATACCAAGGCTAGCGTTGCCCAACTGGAAGCACAGGCGAAGGAAGCGGCCAGCAATGCGGGCGCTATGGGTGACAACCAGAAGAAAGTAGCTGATCTGAAGCAGAAGCAAACGGAGCAGCGTACGATGGCCAGGGAATACTATACCAAAGCACTTGCCGTGGATCCCGCTAACTACGATGCCAATTACAACATGGGCGTTTTCTATTTTAACGATGCCGTTGAAATGAAGAAAGCGGTAGACAACATGGATATGGCCGATTACAACAAGCAGGGTAAAGAAGTTGACGGCAAGGTATGTGGTAAGTTCAAGCAAGCCTTGCCTTACTTCACGAAGGCTAAAGCTGTCAAGGACGAAGCCGATCTAAACGAAAACCTGACGAACTTACAGAATATCCTCAAGCAGTACGAGGAGCGTAAAGTCGTGTGTGTAGAAAGTAACTAAGAGGAGTAATAGGGCTGGCAGACGTGTCAGCCCTATTCGTTTGTTATTCTAGTTAACATAATACAAATTATACAACAAAACGTATTGCCCTGAAATAGCTATACAACTGGACAACTGGCTCTGTATGTGATAAGACTATGAAATGAACTGGACCTGACAGCAGTACAAGAAGAGATCGTAAAATAGAGGTAGACTTTTTTTATAGAACAGGTAGTCATAACTGATAAGGTAACCGGTAAGAACTGCAATTATACTACGTGTATGAGCCAGTATAAATAATAAATCGAAGTAGCCGGAGTAATGACGAATCAGATGTATGCAACCATGGAATTCGGGATAAACTTTTCACCAGTCGACGATAGCTTCTATCTACACATCACTTTGGTGCCGAAGACTACCGGATCTCAGGGCAATTCATTCTTAGTAGCAAACTCAGTAGCAAAGTAGATGATAAGCGTAAAAACACAGAACGCTGAGTAGCCGGTTTAAGATTATTCTACAAATTGATCTTGCTCTATTAGAAGACAGATACTGGCTGTATTGCTTCGGACAGGAAAAAATCGGGGAAGCACGTTATTTCAAGGAATGAACTATAGAAACGTTCTGATCCATACCGGGGGAAACCACACTCCCACTTTCTGTTCCTTCTGTCGTAAAGCCGATCAGCTTCCAAAACTATAGTAAATTGTTAGGCCACCACCTGCTAACAACGTTGTCAGACCAAAATAAAGCGACGTTTTCAGCTTATCCACACGCTTATAAACAACTTATCCACGTGGAACACTAATGTATTGCTTCACAAGGAGTTAGCTGAATAGGATCAAAATGTGGCTTAAAGAGGGCGTAAAGGCCTATTTTGATGGCTACAAAAAAGTAATAGTTTAATAACCTGATACACAATACATGCGGTACTTTAATGCAGACTCTCTCTTAAGTTCTGGATTAAATCGCTGGCCCGTATTCCCGAAAGGATCCATCTGTATAGAAGATCAAAATCCGTTCTACTTTTTTTTCGGCTTTTTCGATCGGCGTTAGCGGGTCCTGAATGGTAGTCGGTTCGACGGGGGCAGTAGCCACAGGTTGTTGCATAACCGGCGGAATCTCATTACGCTGGCTTCGAACGTGTATAGACGGGGCTGTATAGGATACGGATGGCTGAGATACATACCGGTCTCTACGGTCTACTGGCTGCGCCAACGGGTTGTTTCTGGGAACACCATAGTTCAGTTGACCGGACTGATTCTGCGGCTGCTGATCTTCTTCCATAATCCACTCGTAACCAAGTTCAGGAAAGCGACGGATTATCTTCTGGATAATATCAAAACTGGGCCTGTTTCTGCCCGACAGAATGTGTGAGATACTCGATCGCTGTACCCCTATCTCATCAGCAAAGTAAGATGGGGTTAAATTTTTGTCGATCAATATCTGTTTAATTTTGTCATTTATGTTCATGGCTTATCTGTTGGTATAGTTTATTGACAAACATAGCAGGCATAAACGTAAATAACTAGAGTAGTTAAATGTAAATTTACAACGACCAATGTATTTACAGGTATGTATTTACATTGGTCGAATAGTTATGTCAATTTACAGAAGGATACACGTGAGTATTACGATTACGTTGTTAAACCGTTACATTGTTCTCTCTCAGTGCATCGTTCAGGGAAGTTTTCAAATCAGTTGATTCTTTTCGCTGTCCAATAATAATGGCGCAGGGAACCTGATAACTGCCCGCTGGAAACTCTTTAGTATAGCTACCCGGAATAACAACTGAGTTAGCTGGAACAAACCCTTTATACTCTACTGGACTAGACCCCGTGACATCAATTATTTTTGACGATCCTGTTATGGTTACGCCAGCGCCTAAAACTGCCCGTTTGCCAATACGGGCACCTTCCACAACAATACAGCGGGAACCAACAAATGCGCCATCCCCGATAATAACCGGTGCCGCCTGGGCTGGCTCAAGTACCCCTCCTATTCCGACCCCTCCACTGAGGTGAACATCTTTACCAATCTGAGCACAGCTTCCAACCGTTGCCCACGTATCGACCATTGTTCGCTCACCGACGTAAGCACCAATATTAACGTATGATGGCATTAAGATTACGCCTGGTGCTAAATAAGAACCGTGTCGGGCTACCGCCGGTGGAACAACCCGAACGTTGGATTCCGCGAAATTTGTCTTGAGTGGAATCTTGTCGTGGAAAGAAAAAATACCAACCTGTTCTGGCTTCATTTGCTGACTGATAAAATAAAGCAGAATGGCTTTTTTTACCCACTCATTGACGACCCATTCATCGGCTTCGTTGGCTGGTGGTGTGGCCACCCGTAACTCCCCTTTATCCAATTGATTAATTACGTCTTTAATAGTCTGTATTGAATCCTGATGAGTCAATAGACTTCGATCATTCCACAAAATCTCGATTTTTTCGGTCATTATGTTAAAGTAATTGGTGAATATAATTTAGTCAATAGCTTGATATTCGAGTAGTTAACCAAAATACCAAATATAATTCTGTTTCCTGTGAAAACGTAGCTATAACTAAATGCTGTACCTGTCAAAGGTAATAAGGAGCGTGTATAGTTGAAATATATGCGGTTTTTATTTCTTTCAAGACTTCTAACCGTACGCTATGATGTGTTCCTTATAGTGCGCGCTGAAGCCTTCTAAACGGATAAGTCAGGTAATGTGTTTCCCTGGCTGTAAAGTCTGCCACAGGCCAAGAATATGAGCCTAACCGGTAAGCAATAGAAACATGCTATTATAAAGACGTCTAAATGATGGAATGGTCATTTTAATTACACAATTGCCATGCCGCAGAGATTAATCGCTCAGTATGTATGGTAGCAGTTTATGGACTGTCTTCTCGCTCTTGTCACTTAAGGACTGACTGGCACAGTTCCCAGTGAATTAAATGCTCGCCTGCCCTGAGATATAATAACACTGGAGTGACTGATCTGAATCGTGCATTAAAAAAGAGATGTCGGTAGTACGGTCATGTTGAGAATAGCAACGGGTTTAAGCCAATGGCTCTATCGAGTATCCGATGGTATGCGGTCCTGCTTAGGGAAGTGATGTTACGCCCCAGGTTTAGATTACGTTCTGCCGGGGAAATCTACTGCAAAGCTTACGTTCTCCTCCGGGGCTTGCTGGATGGAGCCATTTCAGGTTTTCTGTTACTACCAACGCTTACGCCCCGCTGGGCTTGAGAAGTATGCACTTTTTGGCCCCGGGGCGTGGTTACGTACCGATTACCATCAGTTAGCTAAAGCGGTTACGAATTAAATTATAGGCAAGGAGTAAAATGTTGCTGTAGGGACAGTGCAGTTCGTTGGAAGGAGCCCTAGCAGAAATAAAAAAGAACTCGATTGTCTGACGAATCAGGTTCTTTTGTTCAATCCTACTTAAATACCTGCTAAGAAAGGTTGTTGGTATCAGTTTGGAGTACTAATAAGTATCACATAGATGAGTTAGGAAGCACTAACTAATTTGGAGCCCTGTGAAATTTAGTAAAACAATAAAACACTCCCCTACTCTAACTAATTTTTAGCAAAAGTAGTATTAATAGTAGTAAATATTAGCAGCATTGAGCAATAATACTACTTTTCTTAGCATATAAAGCCTACTTTACTAATAATTACTACAATTTTTTGCTATTAAAATGCTAACCTATATAAATACTACTAAATTACTAAACACCCCCTCCCTTTATAGATACCCATTCTCTTACCAACCAGAATCCGTATATTTGAAGCGAAAACAAACCTATTACTTGTTCATGGAAAAAATTCGCGTTGCTATCAATGGTTTTGGTCGTATCGGACGTCTATCGTTCAGAAGACTGCTGGAAAAAGAAAACATTGAGATTGTTGCTATAAACGACCTGACAGATAATGCTACGTTAGCACACCTCCTCAAATACGACTCTGTACACGGTAAATTTAGCGGAGAAGTAAGTTCAGATACTGAAAGCCTGACCGTAAATGGAATTCGTATCAATGCCTATGCTGAACGGGATCCGAAGAAACTACCCTGGAAAGAATTAAACATCGATGTGGTGTTAGAGTCAACAGGCCGGTTTGTCGATGAAGCCGGTGCAGGCATGCACCTGGAAGCGGGTTCTAAAAAAGTAGTAATCTCCGCTCCTGCTAAAGGAAACATTCCAACCGTTGTGTTAGGCGTCAATGACGACACGCTAACGGGTTCGGAAACAATCGTATCAAATGCTTCCTGCACCACGAACTGCCTGGCCCCGATGGCGAAGGTACTCGACGATGTATTCGGTATTGAAAAAGGGTACATGACAACCATCCACGCTTATACCGCCGATCAAAACTTACAGGATGCTCCTCACTCCGATCTTCGTCGGGCTCGCGCAGCTGCCTTATCGATCGTGCCAACCTCAACGGGTGCCGCAAAAGCAGTTGGTCTGGTACTTCCCCAATTAAAAGGTAAACTGGATGGAAACGCTATGCGCGTACCTACTCCAGACGGCTCACTTACCGACCTGACGGTAGTATTGAAGCGAGAAACGACCGTAGAAGAAATCAATGCGGTTATGAAACAGGCTTCAGAAGGTGCCCTGAAAGGAATAATGGAGTATTGCGTTGATCCAATCGTATCGATCGATATCATTGGCAATCCCCACTCCTGCATATTTGATTCCGAACTGACAGCCGTAAACGGTACGCTGGCCAAAGTTGTGGGTTGGTATGACAATGAATATGGTTACTCCAGCCGGGTGGCTGACTTAATCTGTAAACTATTTTAGTTTGTAAATTACAATCACTAATGTAAATTAAAGTATTATTTACATTAGTGATTGTTGCATAAATGACATATGTAAAACGCCTGTGATTATGTTAAATCACAGGCGTTTTACATTGTAAATAGTTAATTGTAAATCCTTTATCGAAAAACAGTTGTTCGTACTTTGTCTTGATCCCGAGATGGATTCCGTTAAGCGATGATGTATATAAATCAGTTGTATAATGTAAATCGGTAAACTTCTCCTCCTGTACCTTCTCTAGGCTGTATGAAAAAAGTGCTGGACTATCTGTCTTCAAATGGAACGTCCCTCCTGGTGTGAGCAGACGCTTGTAGGTCGTTAAAAATCGGGGGTGAGTTAACCGATGCTTCTCTTGCTTTGGCCTCGGCTGTGGATCCGGAAAGGTCACCCAGATCTCATTTACTTCCTGCTCCTTGAAAAACTCCGTAATAAAATTGATATCCGTTCTCAGGAACGCGACATTGGATAGCCCGAGTGTGTGGGCCGCCTGCGACCCACGGGCGATTCGATCCCCCTTTATATCGACACCAATAAAATTTACGTCGGGGAATGCCTGGGCCAACCCAATCGTATACTCCCCTTTCCCGCAGGCCAGTTCCAGCACTATCGGATTTTGATTCTCAAAATAGTCGGTTCGCCAGTTCCCTTTTATGGTTTTGTACCGGGGTTTACCCACTTCAATTACGTTTGTACTTTCGGCATTTTGAATGAACCGATGTTGCTTCCTTCGAGTCACGGTTATAGGTTTGTTATTTCGGCAATGATGTAATTACTTCCCGTCACAACGATTAAATCAGTTGGCGTCGACTGGGATAAAGCGGCCTGTAAGGCCGTGTCGACATCGGGGAACGCGGCCCCGGAAAGCCCAACCGATTCAGCCTCCCGTTGCAACGTATCGGCGGGTAAGGCACGGGGCGTCTGTGCCTGGCAAAAATAATATACCGCTTCTTTCGGTAAAACGGAGAGCACCGACGCCCGGTCTTTATCAGCTACGAGCCCCAGAACGATGCGTAACTCGTGGCGGGGAAACGTCTCTATCATCGCAAACAGCGCCCGCAAACCAGCTTCGTTATGGGCGGTGTCCGCAACGACAAACGGCTCCTGCTGCAGCACCTGAAAGCGACCCTTGAGTCCTGTCGACGATACGACCGACGCAAGACCGATCTGTTGGGCAGATTCAGCCACAGGAAAGGGCGTCTGTAATCCGGTTATCGTAGCCAGAACCGCCGGTAGGTTCCGTAGTTGGTACTGCCCCAGGAGATCGAGTCGATAGGTCGTCTTAGCGCCCTTTACGTCGACCGTAGTTACCAGACGTCGTCCGTTAGTAATCCCGCTGTCCTGAAGGCTGTACTGTTGATCAGCGAAGGAAATAGGCGCGTTTGCTAAAGCAGCAACCGAGCGAAAGACCGATTCCGTTTCAGCCTGGGTCTCACCCACCACCACAGGTACGCCCGCTTTAATGATCCCCGCTTTCTCCGTAGCAATCGCCGACAGGGTATCGCCCAGTATGTCTGTATGGTCGTACCCGATATTGGTGATGACCGAAATCAGGGGCGTAATTACATTGGTCGAATCCAGACGGCCCCCCAATCCTACTTCAATGATCGCCAGATCGACATCCTGACGGGCAAAGAAATCGAAGGCCATTGCCACCGTTACTTCAAAAAAAGAAGGCTCTACCGTTTCGATCGTATCCCGGTTTTTTGTTACGAACTCGGCTACAGCCTCTTCAGAAATTGGCTGGCCATTAATCCGGATGCGTTCCGTGAATGACTTCAGATGGGGTGAAGTATATAATCCTACCCGGTAGCCAGCCGCCCCGTAAATAGACGCCAGCATATGGGAGGTGCTGCCTTTTCCATTCGTACCGGCCACGTGGATGCTTCGGAACTGGTCCTGGGGATTTCCCAAAGCCGCACAAAGCCGCAGGGTATTCCCAAGCCCGGGCTTGAGGGCCTTGGCTCCGATCCGATGAAAAACGGGTAGTCGACTATAGAGGTAGTCGATCACTTCCGAATACTGCATTTACTTGGAGGTAATAATGAAGGTAATAGTGCCCGAGGCCGTAGGGGGCGTTGCTCCGCCCTTAGGTCGTAGCCGCAACCGCTGAACAGCTTTCCGGTATACATCCACAACGGAGGGACTTACCGTCGTTTGCTGCGTTTGTACCCGGGTTATCTGGCCATCTTCATCGACAGTTATCTTGAAAATAATTTTACCGGTCTCATCCGAATCGTCATTTACATTCGGTCGTCCGGCCAGCGACCAGCCCGATACATCAAAGGCAACGCCCGACGACGAACCACCCGGGGTTCCGTACAGGGACTTGGCATCAATCTTACCGTTCGGGTTTCCTTTATCCCCTACGCCACTGGCATCGTCACCATTGTTGTTGCCACCGGTGCCGGCCGCTTTTCCGACCGTACCATTCGAGCCACCCCCACCCGAGGATTTTTTAAAAAGTGCATCGTTATTAACTGTTTCTACTTTTTTCGGCGGTGCCGGTGGGGCCGGTCGTTCTACCGGAGCCGCGGGCCGGGCTGCTTCTACCCGTTTGGGTTCGGGCCGTTCCGGCGTGGAAACGGGACTTTCAACCTTACTGGTGATCTCCGGCTTTTCGCTGACTGTCTTAGCCGGTTTAGCCTCAACCACTTTAGGAGCAGGAGTTACCCGAGTTCGTTCCAGCCGGGGCGTGGTGTTGACCTTAGGATTGGGCTTGTTCTCCGATGGTTTGACATCCACCGGATTGGGCGAGTCAGAGGCTTTGTTGTAGGTCTGAATTTTACCGCTGCCAATGGCATCTGTGCCAAAGTTGACTTCGATAAATTCAATGGGGGGCGGGTTAGGAACCGTTTGTGATAGCTTCACAAACAGCAAAACCAACAGCAGCACCAGGTTGATAGCCGCTGCGCCCGCAAACGACTTCATCCTGATCTCTTTTTCGTTGTCGAAGGTGATGCGATTCATAGATTGACCGGAAATTTGATTGTATAACGTGGCTACAGCACCGGTTCGTTTATACCAAATGGGGCAAACCAGGGCCATAGACTAAACAAAGTAACGTAAAATCCGGGAGAGATGGCCGGGATACGAGTTTGCGGGATACGGGCGCGGTAAGCAACTCAGGGCGGTAAGCCCACAATGCGTATGTTTGCAACCCAACTGCGTCCCTGTTCCCATGCCCATTCTGCAAGCTGTCGTAAACATTGCCGAACTCCTCCACCAGAAAGGAATTACCGATGTCGTCGTGTGCCCCGGTTCCCGCTCAGCCCCATTAACCCTGGCCGTAGCCCGCCATCCCAGGCTGCGGGTGCGGGTTATGGCCGACGAACGGTCGGCGGGGTTCGTGGCATTGGGAATGGCCCAGCAGCGCAGACAGCCCGTTGCTATCATCTGTACGTCTGGCAGTGCGGTCTATAACCTGGCCCCCGCCGTGGCCGAAGCCTACTTTCAGCAGGTGCCGCTGCTGCTGCTCACCGCCGACCGTCCCCACGAATGGCTTTACCAGCAGGATGGACAGACGATCGATCAGGTCGGTATCTTTGGCAACCAGGTAAAACGGGGCTATGACCTGCCAGCCGACTATACCCATGCCGACGCCCGCTGGTTTATCGAACGGACGCTCAACGAAGCCATTAACCTGTCCCGGCTTAGTCCGGCCGGACCCGTACATGTCAACGTACCCCTGCGTGAACCTTTCTACCCGACCGCCGACGAGGCATTCACCTATGAACGGGTTCGGGTCATCGATGTGCTGGCCGCGCCACCCACCCTGCCCACCGAAACCTGGCACCAGCTGCTGGCGGTCTGGGACAGGACCGAACGTGTCCTTATCGCTGTAGGACAACTACCCTGCGATCCGGCCATGCTGGCCATCCTCAAGAAGTTCAGCGACGAACTGGGCGTACCCGTAGTGGGCGAGATTACGGGGAATATACCCATGAATGATAGCTTCATTACCAAAGGAGATACGTTCCTCTCGGGCCTGACCGACTCCGCAGGTCAGGGGTTCCGGCCCGATCTGCTGATTACGATCGGCAATTCATTTCTGACCCGCAACCTGAAAACTTTTTTCCGTCAGTACCCGGCACAGCAGCACTGGCATATTCAGCCTACCGCCGACCGGATCAATGATTCGTTCCAGAGTCTGACAACGCTCATTCCGGCCGAGCCACTTCCTTTCCTCGAAAAATTATTCGCGGACGTCGATTACCAGCGGTTCCTGCAGGGTGATGATGAGGATGAAACAAATGGATTCCTCAGTCACTGGCAAGCCGCCGACCGACTGGCGGCTAAACTCGTTCAGCAAACGGTATCCGACCCGGGCGATCTCCTCACCGACTGGTCGGCGGTCCAACTGGTCCTCGATCAGTTACCGGAAGGCTCCGTCCTCCACCTGGCCAACAGCATGCCCGTCCGTTACGCCAATCTGTGCGGGATCCACGAACGCCAACATATCAGCGTATGGGGAAACCGGGGGGTCAGCGGCATCGATGGCTGTCTGAGTACGGCCTTGGGGGCGGCCCTGATAACCGATCAACTCGTGACGGTATTGATCGGGGATGTAGCGTTCTTCTACGACCGGAATGCCCTCTGGTCGGCACCCGTTCCTCCAAACCTGCGGATCATCCTGCTCAACAACGACAGCGGGCACATCTTCCGGATCATCGACGGGCCAAGTCGCCAGCCCGAACTGGAAGCGTATTTCGAGACCCCGCACGGCTATACCGCCAAACGAACCGCTGAAGACGCCGGGATCCGCTACCAATCAGGCAATACGATCGAAAGTCTCCGGTCACTCCTACCCGACTTCTTTCAACCCGGACCAACGGCCGCCCTGCTTGAGTTGACCACCGATAAACTTGCCAATCAGCAACTATTTACCCGCTACAAGGAAAACGTAAAAACGCAAATCAGCCCAAAACTATAACTACCGGTATAGTTGTAATTACCAGGTGATGGTGAGGGGCTGTTGCCAAGTGGGTGGGCCTGTAAGAAAAAGGAAGGTATTATCCGAATTAGGTAAGAACCGCCTGCACGGTTACCGGTACGCCCGATAGCGACGCATTCCCGGTGAGTTCGTCGAGCCGTAACTCATCGGTCAGGTCGTTGATGCTGACGCCCGCATGTTTTTGAGCCACATCCAGCCGGGTACCGCTTCGGTGGTGGCCGTACCCATGCGGCATGCACACCACACCCGGCATCATGTCGTCCGTTATCTCAGCGGGGAGTACCACCCTGCCAACCCGGGACCGGACCTCAACCAGTTGTCCCTGGCCAATTCCCAGACGCCGGGCATCGCCCGAGTTGACCTGTAGCGTACAGCGATTGGGGCCTTTCACGAGCCGATGGGTATTATGCAGCCACGAATTGTTATCGCGCAGGTGCCGCCGGCTGATCAGCAGCAGCTCATCCCCCACCCGATTTGGTGCGGTTAATGCAGCCCGTACCCGATGCAGGTCCTGCTGAAACGAAACGGGCAGGAGATTTATCCGTTTCGTTTCCGTCATCAGCCGATCGGGCAACTGCGACTGCAGGGGCCCCAGATCGATCCCGTGGGGGTGTTCGAGGAGAGTTTGTACTGACAGGCCACCCCCCGCCGGATTACCGTTATTCATGCCGTAAGACCCATAACGAAGTCCTTTATCGAGCTGGACCGCCGGATCCTGGGGGGCAGGCGCTGTGGCCGGATCATAGGTATCTGATTCCAGCCGGAAGCGGAGGGCCTCGAAAATTTCCCAGTCGTAACGGGCGTCCGGTCCTTTATCGATCATGGGCACCGAGTACCGGCTCGTATTGCGGATGGCGAGCGCATGAAACGTAAGATCGTAATGAGCAGTTTCGAGTCCGGTGGCGGGTGGCAGAATGTAGTCGGCATGGCGGGTGGTCTCATTCAGGTAAATATCCACCGACACCATGAAATCAAGTTGGCCGAGGGCTTCTTCGAGCTGGCACCCGTTGGGCGTCGACAGGACCGGATTGCCGCAACTGGTCACCATGGCCCGAATCCGGGACCAGTCAGGATCTGCCGACTCGGTCAGGATCTCAGCGGCCAAACAGGAAACGGGTAATTCGCCCATAAACTCGGGACGGTTAGTTACCCGGCTCCGGTAGCGGTCATAGCGCCGGTAGGGTTTGGCAGGACCCAGCACGTCGATGGCGGGCGTCGTGAACATCATCCCGCCCGGCTCATCCAGATTGCCCGTGAGCAGGTTTATGACGTTGATCGCCCACAAACACAAACCACCGAACGTCTGTACCGACACGCCCACCCGCCCATAACAGGCCGCCCGGTCGGCACCGGCAAAATCCCGGGTCAGTTGCCGGATAATATCGGCCGGAATGCCCGTCATACTAGCTGCTACGTCGGGGGTGAAGTCGGCAACGGCAGCACGCAGACTATCCACTTCATGCGTAACGGTGGCCAGCCGACCGAGCCGGACCAGCCCTTCGGCAAAGAGAAATTGAATCATCGCCAGCAACAGGTACACATCGGTACCAGGCCGGATAAACTGATGCTGGTCGGCGCGGGTGGCCGTTTCGGTTCGGCGGGGGTCGATGACTACTACCCGGCCACCCCGTTGCCGGATAGCCTTGAGCCGGTTAGCCACATCGGGGGCAGTCATGATACTGCCGTTGGAGGCAATGGGATTACCGCCGATGATAAGCCAGAAATCAGTTCGGTCGATATCGGGAACGGGCAGCAGCAACGGGTGTCCGAATAACTGCCAGGCCGCGAAATGATGCGGAAATTGGTCTACCGACGAGGCCGAGAATACATTCCGGGTGCCGAGGGCTTTAATGAATCCGGGGGCGGTCAGAAATGTCCCGGAGTTGTGTACCGATGGATTCCCGGCGTAAACCCCAATAACGTTGGCCCCGTAGCTGGACCGGATCTGCCGCAGCCGGTCTGCGACCTCATCGAAAGCCTCCTCCCAACCTATCTCCTGCCAGTCATCCGTGCCGTCCTCCGCAATGAATCGTTTGAGGGGGCGCTTGAGTCGGTTGGGGTCTTCATAAATATCCTTGAGCGCTACAGCTTTGGGACAAATGTGTCCCCGGCTAAAGGGATCATCCGGGTCGCCTTTTATACTGATAATCTCGGTACCAGCCGCTCCATGGCGGTACGTAATCACCAGGCCGCAAATGGCTTCACACAAGTTACAGGCACGGTAGTGGGTTTTCATAGGGAAGGGAAGAAAGGGAGGAGGGGGAGGGAGAAAAGGAGGAGGGAGAAAAGGGAGTGGAATGAAGTAAGGTATAAAATTACTACTTCCCCTCCTCCTTTCCTCCTCCTTTCCTCCTCCTTTCCTCCTCCTTTCCTCCTTCCTCCCTAATTCCCACACCCTTTACGATACGCTTCCTTAGCACGTTCGTCGCCGGCCGAAGCCCCCCGTCGCCAAGTGTCGCAGGCACCGGCCACATTCCCCGCGGCCGATTCGGCTGTGCCTATATAATAATAGAGTTCATCGACCGACGCATCGAGGGTTTCGGCCTGACGAAATTCGGTCAACGCGTTGGTGGGCTGTTCCTGGTCCAGGTAATAGAGTCCCAGTGTTCGGTGAGCCCAGGCATTCTTACTATCCAGCCGCAAAGACTGCTCAACCAGCGGCAGCGCTTCGGCCGGGCGGTTTAGCCTGAGCAACAAATAAGCTTTGTTATTGAGGTAATACGGCTGGGTAGGCTGCACCCGCAACGCACGCTCCACATACGACAGAGCCTCGGTATACTGACCAACCCGGGCCAGCAATAAACTCTGGTTATTTAAGGCGGCATCCTGCTTCGGGTTCAACGCCAGGGCTTTCCTGGTATCGGCTTCAGCCTGTTGGTAAGCCCGCTGGGTATAGTAAAGAGCCGCCCGGTTGGTGAGGCCCTCCACATTGTCAGGATCGAGCTGCACGGCCCGGTCATAGGCGGCCTGCGCCCGGGCAGGATCATTGAGCCGGACGTAGGTATCGCCAAGCCGGGTTTGATAACCGGTCGAGTCCCGGTACGCTTTCTCGATACGCTGCAGATCGGCGAGGCTTCCGGCAGCATCGCCCGTTTCAAGCAACACCTCCGCCCGGTTCAGGTAAGCAGCCCCGAAATCAGCATCCGTTTCAATAGCGCGGGTGTAGTCTGCCAGCGCCCCTTCCCGATCGTCATTGCGAAATTTAGCGAGCCCCCGGTTGTTGTAGGCATCAGCGAAATCCGGCTTTTTATCCAGTGCTTCCGTATAGTACCGAATGGCTTCCCGATACTCCCGCTTTTGTAACTGGACATTACCGCGCAGAAAAAATTGGGCAGCCTCGTCAGTCTGGTCGTTGGAACAGCTAACCGGCAGGAAAAGCAAACTACACAGAGTCACCAGCCAAACAACCAGACGTTGGGTCTGGTTACCTATCTTTGCCGTCGTACGCTTACCCGTTGTAAAATCATTCATCGTTCATCATTTATCATTCCCTTTCCTCCGTGCGTTTCGTTCACGACATCCCCCACCCGCAGTTCCGCATTGGCCTCTACGCCTGGAATGGCAAATATATCGTCAAAATTGACGCTGGTCCGTATGAGCAGACGTATAAAATCAGTGAGATGGACATAGCCGGTGGTACCGACGACGTGCAGGCGATGCTCGATGAACCCTTTCTGGCAGCGGTAGCCGCCCGGTTCCAGGCCATGGATCGTGACTGGCAGGAAACTGGCGACCGAAATGAGGTGTTATAACGGCAGGAAGGGCATTCAGGCCAACTAAGTCGATAACCTGACAGAATCGACCATAACCAATAGTTATGAAAATAGCGAACTGAACCCGACCGAATTTCCTTTATCATTGTGGCTACATACCCGAAACCGACGCCGGAAATAACCGGCGTTTCGTTTTATTAGTTAGCCTTTAAAATCTATAGACTTTATACTATATGTCGATCCAACTCACCGACAACGTCAGTAAAGCCGCCCGGCGGGATATTCTGGACCTCGACCAAAAGATCAACTCCTTCCGGTCGGGTGACATAGCCGACGAAGCGTTTCGGAAGTTCCGGCTTACGCGGGGTGTCTACGGTCAGCGTCAGCCCGGGGTTCAGATGATTCGGATCAAACTGCCGTATGGTCGTATCACCGCCGATCAGCTCATCCGTATCGCAGACCTGTCCGACCGGTTTGCAACGGGCAACCTCCACGCGACCACCCGGCAGGATATCCAGCTTCACTTCGTTAAACTGGGCGACTCTCCTCAGCTGTGGGCTGAACTGGAAGACGCAGGTATCACCCTTAAGGAAGCCTGTGGCAACACGGTTCGGAACGTGACGGGTTCTGCCCGGGCAGGTATCGATCCGCTGGAGCCATTCGACATCAGTCCCTACGCCTTCTCCATCTTCGACTACTTCCTGCGCAACCCGATCTGTCAGGATATGGGCCGCAAGTTTAAGATATCCGTATCCTCCAGCGAAAAAGACTCAGCCTATGGTTTCATGCATGACGTGGGTCTGGTTCCCCGCATGCAGGATGGCCAGCGTGGCTTCAAAGTCATGCTGGGCGGTGGTTTGGGAGCCCAGCCCTTCCCGGCACAAACGGCTTTTGAATTCCTGGCCGAAGAGAAAGTAATTCCATTCATCGAAGGCGTCATCCGGGTATTCGATCGCTACGGCGAGCGGGTAAAACGCCATAAGGCGCGGATGAAGTACCTCCTCAACGATATCGGGCTGGACGAACTCCTCCGCCGGGTCGAAGAAGAAACGCTGGCCCTGCGGGTGCAGACGCTTCCCATCGCCGAGAAGCTGATCTACCCGACAACCGTTGGTATCGACGACCTTACCCCGTCGGCCAGCCCGATCCCGACATCGGACAACCCGAAATTCAACACCTGGCTCCGCACGAACGTATTCGAGCAGAAGCAGTCGGGCTGGTATGCGGTTCAGCTGCGGGTGCTGCTGGGCGATATGCCCGCCGATACGGCCCGGGCACTGGCGCAACTGGTGAAGCAATACGCAGCCGACGACATCCGGGTAACGGTCAATCAAGGGTATCTGCTCCGGTTTGTCCGTCCTGAGCACCTGCCTGACCTCTTCACGGCCCTCGACACCCTCGGACTGGCCGAACCCGGCTTCGACACGACCGCCGACATCACCACCTGCCCCGGAACGGATACCTGTAACCTGGCCATTTCGAGCAGCTACGGGATTACCCGGGCGCTGGAAGTGTTGATGCGCGACGAATTCCCGGATATCGTCTTTAACGACGATATCAAGATCAAGATATCGGGTTGTATGAACGGCTGCGGCCAGCACTCGGTCGCCAACATTGGCTACCATGGCTCATCGCTGAAAAACGGTGCCTATGTGCTGCCCGCCCTTCAGGTACTGCTGGGTGGTGGATTTAACGGCAAAGGTGAAGGGCTGATCGCCGATAAGGTGATCAAGATCCCGAGCAAACGCGGGCCCGAATCACTCCGGACGCTGCTGCGCGACTACGAAGCCAACGGCTTCGACGGCGAGTATTATTCCGATTACTACGCCCGGCAGGGTAAGAACTACTTCTACCAGTTACTCAAACCCATTGCCGACCTGAAAACACTTGTCGACAGTGATTACATCGACTGGGACCATACAGAGCAGTACGTGACCGAAGTGGGTGTGGGCGAATGCGCCAGTGTACTGATCGACCTCGTGGCAACTACCCTGACCGAAGCAGGCGAAAAGCTGGACTGGTCGCGGGAAGCCCTGGCCGAAGGTCGCTGGGCCGATGCCATCTATCATGCCTACAACACCTTTATCACCGGCGCGAAGGCCGCGCTGATGAGCCGCGATATCCCTACGAACACCCAACACGGGATTGTCAGCGATTTCGACAAAACGTTTGCCGGTGTTTCCTCGCCGAACGGAGCTGATTTCCATGAAGCCGAAGGGGACTTCAAAACCCTGGTCTTTAGCATTAACAAGCAGGAGCCTGCCGAAACCTTCGCCCGCCAGTTTGTGGCCCAGGCCGAAGCATTCCTGCCCGCCATCCAGGCCTACCGCGAAAGCCAGATCGAACTGGAAGGCCTGCCGGTCCTTCAGGAGTTGAGCCAGGCGAAAGACAGCTAAATCAACGAGCGAACGAATGAACGAGTGAATGGGGCCACCGGTTCGGAGCGAACCTACCGCAGCAACCACTCGTTTATTCGTTCGCCTGTTCACTCTTTATAGTATGAAACTTACCCTTGTAGGAGCCGGTCCGGGCGATCCGGAGTTGATAACGCTGAAAGGCATTCGGGCGCTGCAACAGGCCGATGTGGTCATGTACGACGCCCTCGTGCATCCAGACCTGCTTGAGCACTGCCGCCCCGATGCCCTGAAGGTGTATGTGGGGAAGCGTCGGGGGGCTTATTCCTGCATGCAGGAAGATATCAACCCGCTCATTGTTCATTATGCCCAACAGTACGGCCATGTGGTTCGCCTGAAAGGGGGCGACTCCTTCGTGTTCGGCCGGGGGTATGAAGAGGTTGAATTTGCCCGGCAGCACGGCATCGAAACGGCCGTTGTTCCAGGCTTGTCGAGTTCGTACGCGGTACCCGCATCGGCGGGCATTCCACTGACCACCCGCGGCCTGTCGGAAAGCTTCTGGGTAGTCACGGGAACGACCAAAGCCGGTCAGCTTTCCAGAGACTTATACCTGGCGGCTCAGTCCTCGGCTACGGTCGTCGTGCTGATGGGGATGCACAAACTCCCCGAGATCATGGCAGTTTTTGCCCAGCAGGGCAAAAACGAAACCCCCGTCGCCATTATTCAGAATGGCACCCTGGCCGAAGAACGAATGGTCGTTGGCCAGGTCGATTCCATTGAGCAGCTAGCCGCCGAGCGTCAAATCGACAATCCGGCCATTATTGTCATTGGTGCCGTAGCCGGCCTGTCTGCTGGCGGGCAACAAGCCGAATTAGCGCATCTCATTACTAAGCATACCGCTTAATTCATTCAGCCTACGATTGATTCAGTTGACTCGATCCCTATTCAGCCCTCGACACGCGAAGTGGACCTTATAAGCCGGTTTGGCCCGACAGGTATGTTTTTACAAACAGCCATAAAACAGGCATTTCTAGTCGTGCTGCTCGTATCCGGTTTTAGTGCTACGGCTCAGGTAGTACGAAAGCGGGCGGTTAAACTGATGGGCAGCCGTTTTGATATTACCATTGTTGCGCAGGATTCCCTCCGCGCTGAACAGAGTATCGATCGGGTGATAGCGGAAGTGACACGGATCGAGAATTTGATCTCCGACTGGAAGGCTGATTCGCAAATAGCACAGGTCAACAAAAACGCAGGCGTCGCTCCGGTCCGGGTGGATGCCGAAGTATTTGCCCTTACCGAGCGGGCGCTTCATTTCTCCAGCCTCACAAACGGAGCTTTCGATATTAGTTTTGCCGCGATGGACCGGATCTGGAAATTCGACGGGTCAATGACTCAGATGCCCAGCCCGGAGGCCATCAGAAAATCGGTGGAGAAAGTGGGGTATCAGCATATTGTGCTGGACCGGAAGCGATCCACCATTTTCCTGACGCGCAAAGGCATGAAAATTGGATTTGGTGCCCTGGGAGAAGGGTACGCCACCGACCGCTGCCGCGACATGATGCTGGCCGACGGTATTAAAGCCGGTATTGTAAACGGATCGGGCGATATGAGCACCTGGGGCAGCCAGCCAGACGGGAGCCCCTGGGCTATCGGCATCACCAATCCGCTACGCAGAGACACGGTTTTTGCGGTGGTACCCCTCCGCCAGAGTGCCGTGGTGACCTCCGGGAGTTACGAGAAATTCGTGGTATTCAACGGCAAGCGGTACGCCCATATCATCAACCCCAGCACAGGCTACCCGGCCACCGGCCTGAGCAGCGTAACGGTTTTCGGCCCCAGTGCCGAAACAGCTAACGGCTTCAGTACCTCGCTGATGGTGCTGGGCAAAGAGGCTGGCTTGAAACTGATCCGAAAATACCCGCTCTACCGCTATATCCTGATCACCGACGAGGGCCGGATATTCTCCTCCCCTGCGCTGGCTATGGAAAAGTACCGTCTCTAGACAGAAACCGGTATCAATGGCTTTGTTGATCTGTTGCTCACAGGTATTTAGTTGGCTATCCCCGACCGGGAGTCAGGTACTCAGTAACAGTCCGTGCGGATCTGGCTGTGCGCCTGATACACACTTACGGGATTCCCTAATTTTGTCTGGCAGATCGTATCGAGCAGATCGATCACGTCTTTTTGCATCGCCAGTGACCCACAGATCATAATGACCCCTTTCAGCCTCAACGCGTTGGCGACAACATCAGCGTCGCGACTAAGCAGGTCGCTGACATATTGTTTGTTCCCTT
This sequence comes from Spirosoma utsteinense, assembly GCF_014282275.1. GTDB lineage: Bacteria > Bacteroidota > Bacteroidia > Cytophagales > Spirosomataceae > Spirosoma > Spirosoma utsteinense. Next base: position 6,636 of record NZ_VFIA01000030.1, on the reverse strand, counting down.
CCCGTGAATACGCGACGTGTAGACCGGTGAGTTGTTGAGCCGTCCGGCTTTCTTCCAGTAAATCCCGGTACATGTCGAAAGATTCGTGCTGCCGGAAACCGCAATACAAATGACAGGGTATCTGCTGCCTGTTCTGGCTGATCATCCCCAGAAAGGGAGCAATCCCGGTACCATTGGCAATCATCACCACGACCGGCGCTTTCCGGGGGAAATGAAAATGGTCATTGGAAACAATGCGGGCGTGAATCGTTTCGCCGGGCGTCAGCCCGTTTAGAAAGCCGGATCCCAGCCCGCCCGGTTGAAGCCGGACACTAAGCTGAAGTTCCCGGTCCAGTACGCCAATCGAATACAGTCGTTCGCGGTGGTCGTTTGCCGGGTAGATAGCTAGCAGATCACCCGACCGAACGGCCTTTTTGGGGGCGGGTTGCAGGCGAATTAAAAAGGTCCCGTCTGGCTGGGCCGTACCGGTATTGGTGGTAACGGTTAGCCGATCAGGAGCGGGCACCGGCACCTTCAGCAAGGTTGCTGGAAGGGTCAGCGGCCAATTGGTTTGCTGCGACCAGGCTTCGGCCCATAACCCAAAATCGTCAGGCGACCGATCATTGACCGTATGCATATCGACCAGCGGCACGGCCCACGATTGCCACGCCAGCCGTTGATTCACCTCGTAGGCAAACTGACAGAAGTCGGGATACGCGTGGGAGCCAAAACCAACGACCGAATAGTGAATCGGTTGGGATTGCGGGTATTTTTCGAGCAGGGTTTCAAATCGGTTGGCGTTGGTCGGCGCATCGCCCAGCCCATACGTAGCCGTCAACGCGATCAGGTACTCGGCCCTGGGAAAAACGGTGTAGTTATTCAACTCGGTCAGATAGGATTTCTCGCCTTGCCGGAGCAACTGTTGATGGATGATTTGAGCAAATCGGAACGTACTCCCGTTTTCTGAGCCAACCAGGATGATGAACCGGCTCTCACTGGCCGAATAGCTGTTTTTGACCCGGTTAGCCCGTCGTTTCCAGGTGATGGCAAAGCCGGAATAGATAAAAAAGAGAATATTACCCGAAGCCACGGCCAGGATGATCGCCCAGATGGCACTGGCCCGTCCCGTGTGCAAATCCAGACTCAGGTTGGTCAGCAAAACGGCGGTTGGGTACCGATTTTCGCTGAGGATATCGCCCGTTAGTTGGTTGACGGCCAGTTCACGGTCCTTGAGTTTCAAGGTATAGTAGTCCTCGACATCTTCCGAAAATGGAAACTCGATGCGCTGTACCGCTGAAAGCTGCGTTGTCTGGAACACGGCCATGTCGGCCAGTTTTCGTTCAGGAGTTGCCTTGATGGCGTCGAAATCAATTTTTACGGGTATTTTCTCCGTCTCAACGAGGCCAAATCGCTCCAGCGAAAGGTACGTTCCCGACAGGGCAATGACAACGATTGGAATCAGCGACAGCCGCCCCAGCACGACATGGTAATACTGGGCCGCGTTGTCGCGGACAATCCGGGTAAAAAACCGCCGGACTCCCCGTTGCCGCTGGATAATCAGCAGGGTACCGGAAACTGTGATCAGGAGGAGCAGAAAGGCGGTGAGTCCAATAAAAAACCGACCCGCTTCGTGTAAAAACAGGGACCGGTGCAGGGCCGTAACCCACTGAAAAAATTCATGTTGCGGAGTAGGCGAACCCAGGATTTTGCCCGTCCGGGGATCAATATAGGCGGTCACGTTTTTGCCGTTGGCATCGCTCCCCTTGATAAGCACAAACTGGTTGGCATCCACGCTTAGCTCACTGATCTCAGCATAGCTTTTTTTGAGAACGGGTAACGTCTGGGCCAGGGTAAGCTGGCTGATAGCGTCGGACCGATACGGCTGAGTTTTCTGCACTACGGGCTCGAAGGCCAGAATAACGCCCGTTATGGAAGCCAGCGTCAGCAAAAGAAACGAAGATACAGCCAGGGCCAGATGGCTGTATCTCCAAACAGAAATGGTCATAAATCCAGCCGACTAGTAGTAAAGCAACCTGGTTGGCACAAGGTAATTGGCCTTAGTTGCTGGTGTTAGGGCTAAAGCGTACGTAGCGAATGTAGCCGGTACCTTCGCTCTTGGCAGAAAGCCCCTCTGTCGTCAGCGGGATCTCCAGATCCTTTACGTGATAGTTTTTATCCTCTACCGCACTCTCAAACCGCAGTTTATAATCCTTGTTGAGCTTAGTGTTGTCGATTTCCAGTACGGTAACGCTCCGGTCGCCCCCGGCTACGGAAGCCCCGGTGATCGCACTGATGTTAGGTGTTTTTTTACCCAGGGCCTTGTGCCATTCTTTTACATCGGGGTACCATTTTTTGTCAGAGCCGAGTACGTACATGGTTTTCTCGTAGGCCCCTTTCCCATTGATGAGCGAAACGACGATGTAAGCTCCCTCACCCATGTAGTTGGTCATCTGGATCATACACTTGTACTGGGACGTACCCGGTTGTTGAGCCAGCAAAGCCGATGCGGAACTCATTAACGCCAACACCAGCAGGCCAATCTTATGCAAACAGGACATATAGTTATTTCAGAAAAGTAAGCGATACATTGCTTTTTACCAGTGATTCGTTTTCGCTGGCCAAATCGAATGCGGTTTCTTTTAAATCAGTCGGAATGTCTTTTTTAGCCCCGATCGACAACAGGTACTTCAGCAGGGCGTCATCTTTCGACACCATGGCCGCTTTGTGCAGAGCCGTAATACCTTCTTTGTTGCGGCTGTTCACATCGATCTGAAGGGGCTCCAGCTTTTTCAGCAGCGACAAATCGTTCCTGGCAACCGCTAAGTGATACAAGGTATTGCCGTTCTTCTGCGGTGCCTTCACGTCAAGTCCTTTTTCCTGGAGCAGTTTCAGCTTCGCCGTAAACTCATCCGCCGGTGGTCCGTTGCCAGCCTCAGGACGTGGGTTGCCTTCCGGGCGGGCGGGGGCTTCGCCCCTTGCTCCGCCATTGGCAGGCGTAGACTGAATCAGATAAGCAGCCAGGTTATCGCCTTTTTTGTCGGTTACGGTAACGTCGGCTCCTTTACTCAACAGGTAGGTCACTACCTCCGGCGAATTACCTTTGATGGCCATAGCCAGTGCCGTTACCCCTTTCTGGTTGGCCTGGTTGATATTTTTCACCTTCGGCACGAGCAGTTCCATCACCGCCATATCCCGGTTGGTGGCAGCCGCGTTCATAAACACGGTGTTACCCTCGGCGTCGGCCTGGTTTACATCGACGCCTTTGGTGAGAAAGTACTGAATGAGTTCTTGCTGACGGGGTCGGCGAACGATGGCATGCAGCGCGTTTTCGCCGTTTTTGTTGGTTACGTTTGGTTTCAGGTTCAGGCTTTCCAGGTACTGGAACACCTCGGGCGAGTTGGCTCCCCGACGACCACCCTGACTGGCCATGATAAACGCATTATCCTGAGCCGGCACCCCTTTTTCTACCAGGGCTTTCATGCTCGCGATATTGCCACCCCGGGCCGCGTAACTAAACGCATTGTTACCAGCGGCATCCGTGCTGTTGAGATCCAGGCCTTTCGAGACAAAATAATTGGTCAGTTTGAGATCCTTGTCGGTTGCAATGGCCAATAACAGGGCATTGGCACCGTCATGGTTCAGGTCTTTTTTCAGGACAGCCCCGTTCGTCAAACAAAGGTCATATACCTGCGTGTCAGGCTGGCCACTGGCTGCGGCAAAATTCAGGACGGTCATCCCGTGATTATCTTCCAGATTAGCCTTGGATCCTTTGGCGATCAGCTTTTCCATCAACGCCACGTTGCCCCGGTTGGCGGCCCAGTGCATGTAAATACGACCATCATGCGTTAGCTTCGACACGTCGTTGCCCGGTTGCAGCAGCAGGTAATCGACTACCTCGTTGGGAACGCCCGCATTGATGGCCATCACGACCGGATCAAAGCCCATTGGGTTAAGCTGCGACGGATTACTGCCTTTGGCGACCTCTGCCTTAACCTGGTTCACATCCGGCTTGCTCTGCCAGAAGGACTGGTCCAGCAGCACGTTTTTCTGAGCCTGAGCGGAGAGGGCAAAACCTACCAGCAGGGCAGTCAGTATTTTTTTCATATAGATTATAAGGTAAGACCCGATGGGTTGACTGGCGTACGACGGCCCGGTAAGGGCCGGTGACAACCTGAACGACCGCAAAGTTAATAAGATTCATTCTAAATAATAGCTGAAGGCGTCATTTCTGCCTGCTTATTTTGCGGATAGCAATCCGTTCGATCCCTTGTCAACCTATAATCCAACCGAAAAACGGATGAAGGCTACCCCGAACGAATATAGGCGACCAGGCCCCCTGGAAATAAATAGCCTATCCACCCGACAGGGCGAAGGCCAGTTGGGGAGGATAGGCTATAAGCGAGGATAGAGACAGTTGCCTGATTTGCCGGTACACCGGTGCTGGGTTTACAGCGTCAATAACGACAGCACTGCGTCGGCGGTCATTTTGGTTTGTTCACCGGTGACCATATTCTTAACCGATAGCAGGCCCGTCTGCACCTCTTCGGAACCGATCAGTACGACGTAGGGAATGGCTTTGGCATTGGCATAATCCATCATCTTCTTTACCTTGGTCAGATCGGGGTACACCTCAGCGGCTACACCTGATTCCCGCAACTGACTTAGTAAGGGCAGCGCTACGCTACGCGCTTCCAGATCGAACGGAATCAACAACACCTGGGTACCCTGCCCGACCCCGGCCGGAAACAGCTTCAGTTCCTCCATAACGTCATAAATCCGGTCTACCCCGAACGAGATGCCTACGCCGGAGAGTCCCGGCATGCCGAAGGTACCCGTGAGGTTGTCATACCGCCCGCCCCCGCTGATACTGCCGATCGACACGCCCCTGGCTTTGACCTCGAAAATAGCACCGGTATAATAGGATAGTCCGCGGGCCAGCGTCGGGTCGAATTCGATGGGCGCATCGGCCAGACCATATTGACCAACCAGCTGAATCATTTCCTGTAACTCGGCAATACCGATCCGCGCCGTTTCTGACGCACCAAGCCAGGTTGTCAACTGAACCAGCACCTGATCGAGCGGTAACTCGCTGAAAGCAAACAGTGGGCTCAGCTTCGTGAGGGTTTCATCCGAAAAACCACGCTCCCGCAGCTCATCCTGCACTTTGTCCCGGCCAATCTTGTCCAGTTTGTCAATGGCAACGCTCAGGGTGGCTTCCTGTCCTGGTACCCCAATTACCTCGGCGATACCCGCCAAAATTTTCCGGTTGTTGACTTTGAGCGTGTAATCGATGCCCAGGTTGCGGAACACGTCATCGATCATGAGTACGATCTCGGCCTCGCATAGCAGCGAGTCGGTACCGACTACGTCGGCATCGCACTGGTAGAATTCCCGGTAGCGACCTTTCTGCGGCCGGTCGGCGCGCCAGACGGGCTGCATCTGGTAGCGTTTAAACGGCATCGGCAGGTTATTGCGGTTCATGACTACGTAGCGGGCAAAAGGCACCGTCAGGTCATAGCGCAGGCCTTTCTCGGCAATGCTGGGGGTCAGTTTCTTCGAGCCGGATGCCAGATCGAGTTCGGTCAGGCCCGCAGCATAATCGCCCGAGTTCAGGATTTTATACAGTAGTTGGTCACCCTCATTGCCGTACTTCCCGGTCAGTGTCGACAGGTTTTCCATGGATGGAGTCTCAAGGGGTTGAAACCCAAAGCGTTTGAAGGTATGCCGAATGGTATCGAATATAAATAGCCGGTTGCGCATCTGCTCCGGTCCAAAATCACGGGTGCCTTTGGGTAAAGTGGGTTTTTGCATGGGACAAAATTAAGCCCAAAGGCCGAAAACTCCGATCAGGCATTTACTTTGTCAGGCAAAAACACTAATTTTGCACTCGCTTTCGTTCAACCGGCCGGTTTAACGATTGGCCGCTATTGAACCGACAAGTTAAAACATACTACGATAATGGGAGTAACAGAATTAAAGCGTAAAGGCAAACGGAATCGCGCCATCGCCAGCAACAAGGTAAACGCCATCAAACAACTGCTGCGTAAACCAACCATCAAGAACGTTGATATTGAAGCGATCAAAGCATCGTTCGCCGAGAAGAAAGCAGCTTAAGCGGTGCCTTTTTCGACCGAATCGATTCTCAATAACGAGCCTCGCCCCTTCAGGGTGAGGTTTTTCGTTTCCGGCTGGCCCACTCCCGGTCCCGTTTCTTCAACTCCCGGCGCACAAACCGGCGGTAATCCAGCTGGGCCCGAAACCGTACGGCCTGCCCAAACAGCGACAGGCCGCCGTTGATCAGGATCAGGCTGTAGGTGCCCCACAGAAACCATTGCCGGAAGGGAGCGCCCGTATGTTTGGCCTGGGCCGCTTCGCTGAATACGCACAGTCCCGCACCGATGATCAGCAAACTCAACGGAGCCAGTAACAACCATTTTGTACGGGTTGAGAGTCGATTAACCAGTCGGCGGCCGGGGGGTTCTGGTACTTTAGCCATACGTTGCAGCTATCTTTCTAAGGATGTTAGTGGTATCGATCAGTCATCTACTAGTGCTCTTCCAAATTAATAGTTGAAGTAAAATAGAGTAGCTTTGTAGTATGGGCCAAATCGCTACTCCATTCGTCTTGTCAGAAGCCGATCAGACAACACTTGATCAA
>NZ_VFIA01000029.1 GCF_014282275.1 Spirosoma utsteinense | reverse complement strand
TACGAGTACACGCTATCTTCTTCGGTTGGTTGGCTGCTTTTAGCCAACATTCAGATCATGTTGCAACGAATCAAACCAACACCCCCAATATAATTCCCCAACACCTTCTTAGGGTTGTCAGGACCTGGTTTAGTTCTTTACAGTCTTCTTGTTTATCACTTCTCTGAAGTGAAAGAAAAAAAGTTTTTGTGCGCTGTTGCTTTATTAATTGGTTTGCCTTGGACGCTATGTATGATGTACATGTCTGCCTCTAATATTGACTAATTACGGTAAAACTACCATTTTATATGAGCGACTTTTCTTGAAATACTTTCATTATATAACGTTATTTATATAATCTGTCTAAATAAAATACAATATTTAGTAGGTTTCTAAAGATAGCTTATTTTGTATTATTTGAACTCAATTGGCGTTAAGTTAAAATAACTGTTATGATGAAATTAGAATGGTACTTCTACGCATTTTTTGCCATGTATACCATCTATGTAGGGGTAAATTTTGTGTATGCATATAGAGAAAGCAAAAAAAGGTATAGTAACTACCAGTTTGAGGCTTCTTCTCGCTATTACCCTTTGCCTGATAGTGTATACACTCTTCACTAATAAAAAAATAAAAAAATTAACACTTCTCCATGCAGCCAGTTATAGCACCTTATTAAGGTATGTTGTATAACTAACTTTATGTTAAAAGAGTATTAAAAGAGAAAGGCCATTCCCTGTTAGGGAAATGGCCTACGAATATTTTAATTAGTTTTCGTGAACTCGATTGATACGCGAGCCACGTATTTTGGTAATTCTGACGTACCACTTGTGTAACTTGGGGGAGCAAAAATGTAAGAAGCCCAATTCGGTGATTTATCAGGTGGAAAAGGTGGCGCAAAAACGAGTTCGCTTCCCAACTGGTTATGCGGTTCAGTTGTATTTGTTTCTAACGTCAAATAGTATCCCTGTGGCTTTGTAAGCACATAGACTTTATTGTAGGTGGTATCTCTGGCAGGTGAGTAAAAGCCGTTGGCAGCAGCTTGTACTCTGACTCGTACTGTGTCGGGCGCAACTCGATCTATTTGCAGACTGATAGTCTTACCGTTGATTGGAAATGTTCTTGCACTATCGTAAGTCAAAAATTTATTAACCGTGTAAGTGCCAGATATAACTTTGGCTGCATCAGGGCCAAGTACCGGCTGAACGACTGGCGCATCGTGTTTACAGGCCGCACACAGAGTAAACCCCAAAATGATAAGTTGCTTTTTCATCCTGTTAAGTGTTTAGATAACTGTTAAAACCCTTTGGTCTCGTGAGTGTTCTGTAGTGCTGTTGTATAAGTGCAATTACGATAAGCTAGATCTAAAAGAGTGATTATTTAAACGGTAGGCGTGCTTGCCTCTTCGAAAAGACGCATGGCCATTAGACCCGTACCAACCGCACCACCGGCACGTAGGGCTGCCGCTATAAAAACGGTTTCGGCAATCTCTTCGCGGCTTGCACCCGCTTGGACCGCATTATTAATATGGGCTTCGATGCAATAGGTGCATTGAGTGGTCAGAGCCACCGCTACTGACATTAGCTCTCGGTACTTGATAGGAATGACGCCATCTTTTCGTTCGGCGGTATGCTTGAGGTTAAGGAATGCGGCAGCCTCTTTGGGAGCCGACTTAATCAGGATATCGGTATAAGCCCGGTCTTTAGGAGTTTGATATTCGGTCATTGTGTTTAGGAATAGGGTTAAATAGGCTGTTGTACAATCAACCATTGTGAAACGCATAAGCCATTTTCAGAGGTACTTTACTACCAGTTGATGAATACAATCTACATATATTCCCTTAACATAATTCTGGTCTTTCTTTTTCCCTTTTCAATGTACAATCTGCCCCCTCTGTATTGCTCCTGGCGGGGGTTGGATCTCGGAATAGTTCATTAACATAAGAAGTCATATGCAACTCGAGTGAGAATTGTACACGTTGAGGGGTGGTTATTGTTATGGGATAAAAGTGGTGTTAGATAAACTGCATAAATCGCATTTTTGGCGTATCATGAGCATCCGGATTTCAGTTTGATAATTTGTACGATTTAAGGACACCAAAAGGGCGGCTTGCTTGATTCTTGAAGTTGTTCTTCTTTAGAAAAGAACGATTACTGGACAAGTTGTTGGCTGGCTTCCCATCGAATGAACTAACAACCCAGAATAGGAACGGCCACTTTAGCGAATGAACCAGACTGGTTAGAACTGGTCTGTTCATTGAGGTACAGACCTGAAGAGGTTGATGGACTTGCTTCAGGCGAAGCAGATGCGTTGACTGTATGGATTGTCATTCAGTTAAAACAACGTTGAAGTGATCGTTCTCCCCCAACTGGTGGGCTGCCACCGACCGGGTGCCAACGGTCAGGGTTTTGAGCAGTAAGTTGCCGTGGAGAACGGTGAGGTCAACCAGCAGTTTAGCTCCCTTTTTTTGCTTGGTACAGGTGCCCCAGGCGTAGCCGTTCGACCAGAAGTAGGTCCCTTCACGGTCGTTGACCTCCATAATCTGGCTGACGGCCGAGTAGTGAAAACCGCTGAAGGCCAGTCCGGCGGCCCAGCTTACCATGGCGCGGGCGTAGTGGTGGCCACACTCGGCCTCGTCGAAGGGATTACGTTTGCTGCCGTTGTACCGGTCGCGGATGTTGCGAATGCAGCGCAGGCCCGGCTCCTGCTGGTTTTCGTAGAGCATGCCAATAGCTGCCGTGTACTCGAAGCCCGTCATCACCTCGGAGAAATACGGGAATGGCACTTTGGGTCGTCCTTTTGGCCAGCTGGCCATGAGCAGGGCTGCTTCGTCACCCATGGCGTAGGAGCGCATGTTGTTGAAATGGTCGGTCAGCGAGGCCCGGTAGTTGTATTTCATAATGGACTGGAGGGTCGTCTGTACGTGCTGTGGTTTAACCAGGTAACCCAGTCCGCATACGTGCGCCATGAACTGTCCCACCAACTGATCGACCAGGCACCCTTTGGCGAGCTGGTAGGCTGGGTCTTCCTGCTGGATTTTATTGAAGCCCGAGAATGTTCCTTTGGCCAGCAGATGCCCCGCCGGCGGAATGACCTGCTGTTCGTAATAGGAGCCGTTGAACAGGTTGGCGTCGGTCCAGACGCTGCCTTTGGTAAAAATCTGGTCGCATCGGTCGGCGAAGGCGGGGTCGTTCTGCGCTTTTGCCATGGCCGAGGCCGCTTTCAGCGCCCCCAGATACCAGAGCTGCATCTGCGGATTTGGCCCGAAATACTCAACGTCCATGGTGTTGTGCTGCGCGCCTTCCATGACGCCGTCCTGGTCGGCATCCCACCCGCCCGGTATCCAGGCAAAGGCCAGCGCCTGTTTGATGTGCGCCCAGTTTCGGGTCAGAAACGCCGTATCGCCGGAGAGCTGCCAGTCCCGATAGGCTTTCATGATCGTACCCATCTGCCCGTCGGCGGCTGCCACTCCTCCGCCGGAACCCGGTTGTAAGGGCAGGTTCACCCGGAAACTCATCAGGCCTGTTGTGTCCAGGGCGTAGTTAAACTCCACATCGCGCATGGTTTTGGCCAGTTCGCCAAACAGAAACGGGGTGGCCTGCTCGTAGTTCCAGACGTGGGTGCAGGACCCATGACACGAGCCTACATTGTCCATCACGCCTTCCCAGCCAAACATTCGGCCATCCTCGGCGCGAAAGACGGTTTGAGAGCGGAGGGTACTTAAGTTGAACAGGGCGGCCTCTTTTACCTCGTCGGGAAAGTTGCTCTGCAGGTAAGCGGTCACGAAAGTGAGGGTTTTCTTCTCCAGCGCAGGCAGCTGCGGCACAATCCGGGTGGCTGCATCCCAGGCATCGCTATAGCGCCGGGTGTAGTAATTGCCGACCCGCTCCCGCGACCAGGCAAACCGGTTAGGAAAGTGCCAGGTCAGGAAGAACGTAAACGATTCGGTTTGTTTCGGGCCGATTTTTTTCTGAACCGCCAGCGACGCCATGGGGTCTTCGTCGGCCGGTTTGGCTTTCTCCACCAGCCGCCCATCGTCGCTGAAGTCATCCCAGAAATCGAGCAGGGCGTTTTCCCAGGCGTTATTCACCGACGAGGTGCGGTAACTGATTCCCCGGGGCTCGTTGGTTGTCAGAGCTACGGTTCCCCAGGCGGGGTCTGCTTTGTCGACGCCTTCGGAGTCCATATAAATGCCGCTGAATCCCTGGCCCTGCCGAAACTGATTCCGGTTCCGGCTTGCCCCCTGCGGTTCAAGTTCTCCTTTCCACGAACGGTTGGTTTTGCTACCGTCGCGCCCGATAAAGTTGTGCATAGACCCGCAAACCGATACGGTCAGCGGTCGGTCGGTGGTGTTGGTTACCTCATAGGTGAGCACAGCGCAGGGGAGGCCACTGGCCTCGGCGTCGGCCGGAACCAGGGGATTGAACCCCTTTATCCGCACCGAAACGGGCATTGTTTTATCCGACAGGCTTACCTGTCCGAAGGGATAGGCGGTTTCAAATTGAGCATTGGCAAAGCGCGGCAGGCCGTGGTGGTCGACTGGCCGACCTTCCATGTGCTGGTATTCGTGGGATTCGAGCGGGCCGATCAGGGCTTTGGTTACCTTTTTCTCCAGCACGTTGATGGCGAAAAAAGGAGCCGTGTTGCCCATCAGGACCGTGCTGTACCCTTTGGCCGGTCGGTTCATGATTTCCCAGTCCTGCAACTGCCCGCGACCGCCGAGCGAAACGGTGCCAGTACCAATGCCGCCCAGGGGCAGCGCAATGCGGGTGAGATGCTGCTGATCGTAGCGTTTGAGTACGGGCCAGAGCTGGGGTTTCCAGGGCGCTGGCTGTGGCTGAGCCTGGAGACCGGATGCAACTAAAAGTAGCAGGATCGCTTTTCTCATAGACGTAGTGGGTAAGGCCGATACGGTATCTGATTCCGTAAAGGGGTACCCGCCTTACTTCCTACTTTCTGATTGTCAATCAGACAATTCCTGCGCATTTTCCTGCCGGCCCTTTTGAATCCCGGGTCGTTTTGTGCGTTCTCAGGGATTCTTTTTGCTTTCGTTTGTTGTTCAGGTACAAACCGTTCCAGGCCCATGAGGGCTATCCGCATGAAAATTGGCATTGTGTGTTACCCAACCTTTGGGGGAAGTGGCGTTGTGGCCACGGAACTCGGTAAGGCGCTGGCCAATAATGGCCACCAGATTCACTTCATTACCTATCAACAACCGCCCCGACTCGATTTCTTCAGCGAGAACGTATTCTACCACGAAGTAAATATACCGTCTTACCCCCTCTTTCAGTATGCGCCCTACGAGTCGGCCCTGGCCAGTGCCATGGTCAACGTCGTACTGAATGAGAACGTCGATTTACTACACGTTCACTACGCTATTCCGCACGCGTCGGCGGCCTACATGGCTAAAATGATTCTGCGCTCGCGGGGCCGCCATGTTCCGGTGGTTACCACGCTCCACGGCACCGATATTACGCTGGTAGGGAAAGATGCTTCCTACGAACCCGTGGTTACGTTCAGTATCAACGAATCGGATGGTGTAACGGCGGTATCCGAGAACCTGCGGCAGGATACCTACGCGCATTTCAACGTGCATCGGGAAATTGAAGTTATCCCCAATTTTATCGACCTGAGCCGCTTCAGCCGACAAAAGAAAGAGCATTTCAAAAAGGCAATTTGCCCCAATGGCGAAAAACTTATCGTACACACCTCCAACTTTCGGCGGGTCAAGCGTATCGATGATGCCGTCATGATGTTCTATCATATCCAGCAACAGATTCCGGCCAAGTTCCTGCTCGTGGGCGATGGTCCCGAACGGGCGCGTATTGAGCGGCTCGTCCGCGAACTGGGTATCTATGACCAGGTTCGGTTCCTGGGTAAGCTGGATGCGGTCGAAGAAGTGCTGTCGGTAGCCGATCTGTTCGTGATGCCTTCCGAGAATGAAAGCTTCGGTCTGGCTGCACTGGAGGCACTCGCCTGCGAAGTGCCGCTGATCACGTCAAACGCCGGCGGACTGCCCGAACTGAACCTACAGGGGGTTACCGGTTTCTTAAGTCCTGTTGGCGACGTAGACGATATGGTCAAAAATGCGTTGTATGTATTAGATGATGAACACTTGCCGCTATTTAAGGAAAACGCATTGAAGCGGGCCAAAGAATTTGAGTTATCGCGCATCCTGCCACTCTACGAAAACCACTATGAACGGGTCCTGCAGGAGACAAGGCCCCTAGTTTCGTAAAGACGACAGTGGGTTGCGTCGGCTAACGCAGATTCCTGCATCCGTGCAAAAAAACAAAGTCTATGAACCCAAACATACCCCAAACGGATAGAAAGCGCGTCGTGATCGTTGGCGCGGGATTCGGTGGCCTGCAGTTAGCCCGCAAACTATCGACCCGGAAAGAATTTCAGGTAGTGCTCATCAACCGGCATAACTACCACGAGTTTCAGCCCTTATATTACCAGGTGGCCACGGCGGGTCTTGAAGCAAACTCTATACTGTTTCCGTTGCGGGCCGTGTTTGGCAATTGTAAGAACGTTCATATCCGGGTCACTGATGTTACCGGCGTTCGCCCCACCGACAAGACCGTCGACACCGAGCTGGGACCTGTACCATACGACTACCTCGTCATCGCAACCGGTGCAGATACCAATTTTTTCAATCAGCAGAATATCATCGAGAAGGCGCTGCCGATGAAATCCGTTTCGGAGGCCATTGCGCTCCGCAACCGGATGCTGCAGAATTTCGAAGACGCGCTGAGTGTCGAAACGGCCGACGAACGGGAAGGACTTATGGATGTCGTGGTGGTGGGTGGTGGTCCAACGGGGGTTGAACTGTGTGGTACGCTGGCCGAAATGCGCAGAACCGTACTGCCCCGCGACTATCCCGAGCTGGACTTCACGATGATGGATATCTCCCTGATCGAGTCGGGGGGTGAGTTGCTGGGCCCCATGTCGGTCCAGTCGCAAACCCACTCGCTCGAATACCTGCAGGAACTGGGCGTAAACGTTCGGCTCAACACCCGCGTGAAGGATTTCGACGGCCGCACCGTAACCATGGTCGACGGATCGACGATTCGGTCGAACAACGTGATCTGGGCGGCTGGCGTAAAGGCAAACCCGCTGGCGGGCCTTCCGGCGGAGGTACTGGGTCGGGGTGGTCGTATTCTGGTAGACCGCTACAATCAGGTACAGGGCTTCACCGATATTTTTGCCATTGGTGACGTAGCCCTGATGACTGAAGAAAAATGGCCTAATGGTCACCCGCAGATCGCGCAGCCCGCCATTCAGCAGGGTAAGCTACTGGCCAGGAATCTGCTGCGATGGGTACAGAACGAACCGCCTGTGGAATTTACATACCGTGATCTGGGAAGTATGGCTACTATTGGACGTGGTTTGGCCGTCGTTGACTTGCCTTTTTTTAAGTTTCAGGGATTTTTCGCGTGGCTGACGTGGTTGTTTGTTCACCTGATGTCGATTGTTGGCGTTAAGAACCGGCTGGCGATCTTCACAAACTGGATGTTCAACTACCTGACGTATAACAACTCGTTACGATTGATCATCCGTCAGAAAATGCCTCAGGGCAACCTGGATGCTATGCAGAAGAAACTCTCCGATCAAATGGAGGTAGTTAAAACATAGTCAACCTTATTTACTATATACGGGCGAATGGATTTGTTTTCGTCTTAATTTTGTCCCAACATCGCTTATCAACGTATCCTTCATTATGGAATCGACTACCGACAAACTGCAAACCATGGCTGGCCACGGCAAAACCCGGCCCAAGAATAGCGGTACCAAACAACTGTTCGACAACCCGATCTTAGAAGCGCTTTCGCGCACCCACATCCTGATTCCCATCTCGATGTGGCTGGTCTTATCGGTGTTTCTGGGCTGGTACGCGTTCACGTATACCGATATGGCTACGGGCACTATAGCCACGCTATTTTTGGTTGGCCTGCTGGTATTCTCGCTCTTCGAGTATGTACTGCACCGGTATTTATATCACCTGGCACCAACAACGCCCAAGCGGGCTAAGATCCAGTACACGTTCCACGGTATTCACCATGAGTACCCAAAGGACAAAACCCGGCTGGCTATGCCACCGGCACTGGCTATTTTCGTCGCCGGGGCCTTCTTCGGCCTGTTCTTTCTGCTGATGGGCGAAGCGGCCTACGCCTTCTTTCCCGGCTTCCTGGTAGGGTATTCAGGCTATCTGGCGGTTCACTTTATCGTCCACGCCTACGCTCCGCCCAAGAACTTCTTCAAACAACTGTGGGTCAATCACAGCGTTCACCATTACAAAAACCCGGAAAGCAATTACGGCGTATCCTCCCCCTTCTGGGATTACGTGTTTAAGTCGTTCCAAAAGTAAGTAACGCGGACTTCAGTCCGCATCGGAAAGCCGAAGGCCAGGTTGTAGTTGCTCATTGCTTCTACAACCTGGCCTTCGGCTTTCCGATGCGGACTGAAGTCCGCGTTACTCGCCGGCCGGTCGCTTCAGCAGTGTGGTTAAAGATGCTGGCGTACCGAAATCCGGAGACCCGTCTGCTTTCCAGGTGAAAGGCTGCATCCGAATCGAACGGAAGTCGCCACAGCCCTGACCGGGTGCTGCGTTAGCATGGTAAATAATCCAGTTCTCTGCACCATTCGGGGTTGTAAAAAAACCATTGTGGCCCACGCCATAGGTGCCGCTCGAAGCATACGGTCCAAATACAGGCGTTGCCGATTTTGTCCATGCCGCCGGGTTGAGCAGGTTCGCCGTCGTGTCAGCTGCGAGCTGGCCTAGCGCATACTGGTCGGTACCGCAAAAGCTGGCTGAGTAGATAACGAATACCCGGTTGTTGTGAACCAGAAATTCCGGTCCTTCATTCACCCCAAACCCCTGTTTTTCCCAGTCATATGTCGGTGCCGACAGCCTGACGCGGGGCCCTTCGGCGGTGTACGGATTCGTTAGTTTGCAGATGTAGACGTTTTGGGAACCACCCAGATCATTCTCCCAACCCGACCAGGCGTAATAAAGCTGTCCGTTAAGTTGCAGCACGGTACCGTCGATAGCCCATTTGTTGTCAGGCAGGTTCAACTGGCCCCTGTCTACCCAGGTTCCCGTTGTGGGGTCTGCCGACTCATTTTCGAGTACAAACATGCGGTGGGTAGCGTCGACGCCATTATTGTCGGCGGCATAGTATAGATACCATTTTCCGCCGATGTTATGTAGTTCGGGAGCCCAGATATCCCGCGAGTTAGGGCCGGTGGCGGGCGGAGTCCAGACTGTAACCGGACGCGCTGCACGCAGGCGGCTCATGGCTGCGGTTTTGTAGATACGCAGGCTGTTGGGTGTGGTATGCATAACGTAATAAAATCCATCGCTGGCTATCACCCACGGATCGGGACCAACCGGCAGAACAGGATTCTGGAATTTTCCGACCGTGTCCACCGTCGTTACGGGTGGTGCGGGCGTTGGCGTAGCTGGATTTTTAGATTCGCAGCCAAAGAAAACGGCCAGTGAAAGCAACAGGAGGTATTTCATACGTTGAGAAAAAGTAAACACAGCAGAACGAAGACTAACCGCTGACAAAGAGGGTCACTCTATGAAACGCGCCGGGTCTTCGTTCCGCTGTGTTCAAACAAAACAATCAATAATTCGGGTTCTGAACCAGGTTGGGGTTCAGGTCGCGGTCGAGCTGAGGAATGGGCAGCAACTCACTTTTCCCCCGCACGAAGGTGGAGAAAGCCGGATCGCGGTTGGCTATTTCGGGACCCAGATCACCCCAGCGGGCAAGGTCATTCCAGCGCCAGCCTTCGCCCGACAGTTCGGTAACGCGTTCGTGCTTGAGCTGCGTCAGGAATTGTGCCTGGGTCAAGCCCGGCTTCGCGACCGACAGTCTGGCCAGGCCAGCCCGTTGCCGCACCTGATCGACATACGCATAAGCCTGCGTGGTTTTGCCCGTGGCGTTGAGCGCTTCGGCATACATCAGCAATACATCGGCATACCGGATGTAGCGCCAGTTGTTGGGCGAGCGGTACCCTTCCTCATTTTTCCAATGGTCGTTCTGGAACTTGCGGAACCAGACCCGCTTATTATCGGCACCATACCGTTGCAGGAACGTCTGGCCATAAATGGGGCTGAAAGCGGGCCCGCGAACATCGGTAGAGTCGAAGAGGAACGACGCTTCCAGCCGCGGATCGCGGGCACCGGTCGTGGTTCTTTCATTGAACTCGCGGGTGACCCAGCGCTGCGCTTCTCCATCCGACCAGCCAATCCCACTTGGCCCGAAGAACTGAGACACCGATGTGCCGTAGTTCTGGTTCGGGGTCTGGCTGTCGTCATCGGTGAATTCGGCGGGGTTGATCTGAAACTGCCATTCGAACACCGATTCCCGGTTGTTTTCCGTCGAGATCAGAAAGTTGTCCCGATAGTTTGGCACCAGCGCGTACACGCTTTTTCCTTCGCCGTCGGCCAGCCACTGCAAGGGCGTCAGAGCTTCGGTATATTTCTTTTGTTGCAGGTAAGCCCGGGCCAGGAGCCCATAAGCGGCCCCTTTGGTGGCGCGGCCCAAGTCGGCCGTGCTGTAGGTCGTTGGCAGGGCCGCAGCCGCTTCGTTCAGGTCGGTTTCGATCTGTGCCCAAACTTGAGCGATAGTGGCCGAAGTGGGTTTGTCGCCTACTACGGGTGTGTTCAGCACCAGCGGCACATTACCGAACAACGTTACCAGGTGGTAGTAATACATAGCCCTCAAAAACTTGGCTTCGCCCAGGTAACGCTGCTTCAGCGTAGCGTCCATGGTGATGGTTGACACATTGTCGATCACCTGATTGGCCCGGTTGACGCCAATGTAATTGTCGTTCCAGACGGCATACGCATTGCCGTAGTTATAGTCAATGATCAGGAATTGATCCATGTTATTGACTATATCCGTGGCCGGGCTTTGGCTGCGGCCCTCATCGGAACGGATAATATAATAGAAGGGCATCCAGCGCGAAATGCCGCCCCGGTGTGTGGTGCTATACACGGCATTGACGCCCGCCAGCGCGTCGGCATCGGTTTTCCAGAACGACTCCGTTGTCACCTGGTTGGGATTCACGATGGTCAGGTTCCGGTCGCATCCGGTCAGCGCCAGAGCGCCAGCCAGTGTCAACAGAATGAGTTTATCTTTCATAATCGGATTAATCAAAATGAGGGTTAAAATTCGCAGTTGACGCCAACGGAAACGACTCGGGGCGATGGCCAGTGGCCGTTATCGACTCCCCGTTCCTGAATGCCTGTGGTGCCGCCGGGCCCCGTTACGTCGGGGTCGAGACCGCTATACTGCGTGAACGTAAACAGGTTCTGACCGCTGACATACACCCGCGCACTTCGGATTGACAGGCGGCTAAGCAAGGCTTTAGGGAGAACGTAGCCAAGTTCTACGTTCCTTACCCGGACGTAGGAGGCATTTTCGAGCCAGCGGTCACTGGCCGCAAGGTTGTTGGAAATAATGCCCTGATCACCCGCTTCAAGGCCAATGCGTGGATCAGTCGTGTTGGTATTTGTGGTCGCCCAGGGGCTGACGTCCCGGCGGAAGTTGGTAAGCTGGTAGCTGTCCAGACTACGCCGTACATCGTTATAAACCGTGTAGCCAAACACACCCAGCATCTGCACATTCAGGCTGAACTGCTTGTAAGACGCGTTGAATTGAGCGCCGGTCTGTAGTTTCGGCCAGGGCGAGCTAACAAACTGGCGGTCGTTGTTAACGTCGATGACGCCGTCGCTATTGGTGTCGACATACCGGATATCGCCGGGTTTGGCGTTCGGCTGAATGAGCGTGCCGTCGCTCGATTTATAGTTATTGACTTCTTCCTGGTTTTGAAAGATACCGTTGGTCTTCAGCACGTACCACTGACCAACGGGATTTCCCACCTGCGAGCGCGTATTGCCGCTCACGATGTAGTTAACATCCTGGCCCTGGTTGCCAACATTTTCGATCCGGTTTTTGATAGTAGTGAAATTGCCGGACACATCCCATTTGAACGCGTTCTGGTTGTTACGATACGTGGCCGAGAACTCGATCCCCTGATTTCGGATAGAAGCCGTATTCACATACGGATTTCCCTGCAGGTTGCCTAAATAACCCGGCACAGACAGGTTCAGAATCGCATCTGACGACAACGAGTTGTAAACGTTGATCTCTGTTGAAATGCGGTTGTTCAGGAAGCTGGCTGTAACACCATAGTTTTGAGAAAGCCGCTGTTCCCAACGCAGGTCGGGGTTGGCCAGCTGCGCCTGGTAGCCCCCTACATTGGCGGTCTGGTCGACGCCAAAAATAGCGCGGGGGTTGTTGTTGATGAATGCCGTGTAAGGGAATGAACCCAGCGTCGGTACTACAATGCCAAGTTTGCCGTAAGACGCACTTACTTTCAGGTCAGAAATCCAGTCGACGTGGAAAAATGGTTCCTGACTGATGCGCCAGGCTCCCGCTACCGATGGGAAGAAACCCGTACGGAAGTTGGCCCCGAATCGTGAGTCCTGATCGACGCGGCCCGTTAGCGTAAGCAGGTATTTGTCATTGTATGCGTAGTTGAGTCGGCCCAGGTACCCCAGAATCCGGTAGTTCGTGGGTGTGCCACCTGCGGAGTTGGAAACGCCTGATGCCGCATCGATAGTCGTAAAATACTGACCACCCGATGTGGCGAGGTTCGTGCGCGAGCCCGTTGTGACGTCGCGCCGGGCGTCCTGCTGGCTGATGCCGACTACGCCGTTGAGGCTGTGAGCGCCAAACGTTTTGTTGAAGTTCACGGTATGCTCAAACAGCAGGCTGTAATAGCGGGACCGGTCCTCGCTCACTGAGCTGGGTACAACCGCTGCGTTATATTGGTAGACGCCAATTTGGCGCAGGTTCTGCGTGTAGTCGAAACTTGCTTCCAGGCCCGCATTGAATCGATACGTCAGCCAGTCGGCCAGTTTTACATCCAGAAAGGCATTACCTACCAGCTTGGCGTAGTTGTTTTTGTTGGTCGACAGTTGACGGGCTGCCACCGGGTTGAAGGCATAGGTTGTCGCGTCGGGATAAGTACCAATGCCATAGCCGCCGGGATTGGTGGCGCTGATGTAGCGCGGGTCCTGCACCGGAATGACGGGCAGCATAGTGGCCATATCATAAATTGGATTGATGCCGACGGGTGGATTCTGAATATTCGAGTTTGTCAGCAACGCGTTCTCGCCAAACGTAAACCGCCCGAACTGACTGCGGGTGTTGACGCGGAGACTGGCCCGGTCGAAGTTGCTGCCAATGACGTAGCCGGTGTTGTTGAAGTAACTGCCCGACACCAGATACGTACCGGTCTTGGTGCCGCCGGACAGTGTCAGGTTGTAATCCTGCAAACTACCCGTCCGCAGGGTTTGATCCTGCCAGTTGGTGTTGATGTTCGGGTCAAAGGTCCCCGTGGCTACGCTGGCGGGCGCTGGCTGTCCTGAATTCTGGTACTGCTGACGCTGCAGGGCGGCAAATTCAGGGGCTTCCATCACATCCCAGCGTTTGTATACCTGCTGAGCGCCGTACTTCGCCGAAAATGAGATTTTTACCGGTCCTTCTTTTCCCTGCTTGGTGGTGATAATAACGACGCCGTTAGCCGCCCGCGAGCCATAGATAGCGGCTGCCGAGGCATCTTTCAGCACTTGGATAGACTCGATATCGTCGTTGTTGATGGTCGGGTTGGCATCAGCAATCATGCCATCGATGATATAAAGCGGATCGGTGTTGAGAAAGCTGGCCACCCCCCGAATCTGAATCGACGCCTGCTGGCCGGGCACCCCGGTCCCGCGAACGGTAACGCCGGGCGACAAGCCCTGAATGGATTCGGCCAGTGAGTTCGCCGTGACTTTATTCGACTGGGTAGGGTTGATGACGTCCGTTGCGCCGGTCAGGTCTTTCTTGCGAACGCTCTGGTAGCCAATCACAACGATTTCGTCGAGCGTTCGGTTGTCGGGCACTAACTGGAGGGTAATGGTCGTCCGGTCGCCGATGGCTACTTCCTGACTGACATATCCTACGCTCGAAATGGTGAGTGTCGTAGCGGCATCGCTCACGTTCAGCACGAAATTACCGCTGGCATCGGTGGTTGTGCCGGTGCTGGTGCCTTTTTCAATGATATTGGCACCGGGCAGACCCTGGCCTGTTTCGTCCGTTATCTGTCCGGCAATGCGCCGGACCTGGGGCGCTTCGGCTGTCAGCTGGGTGGTTGGCTCGTTGAGCAAGCTAGCCGAAGCCCCACCTGTTGGATCATTAGCGGCTGGACCGCTAGTCGCCGGACCACCATCCATCGAACCGCCGACCGATGCTTTTTTCGTGGGGGCTGCCTGAATCACGATCAGGTTATCGTTCACCCGTCTGTAACGTAACCCCTGTGCTTCGATAAGTTGGGTCAGCACCTGGGTAAGCGAAAGCCCGCTCGTATTGACGTCCGTCTGGCGACCGGCCATCAACTGTTCATCATAGGCAAAGTTGACACTAAACTGTTTTTCTACGTCTGTAAGCGCTTTTTTCAGGGAACGCGACCGCTGGCGCATATCCGGCCCCGACTGCGGCCGGTAAGCGGTAGTATTCTCATACTGAGCGTGGGCGCGGGTCAGCAACTGGGCTACAACGGGCTGTGGCCGTATGTAGACCCCTGTTCCGACCAACAGCATAGAAAGGGTTATATACGTGTTTTTCATAGGAGAGTTATCAATTAGGGATTGTGTTGTAGAATAATTCGGTCACCATCGTGCTGTACGTCGAGGTCGAATGTGAGCGCGAGTGTCGTCAGTAAGGTTTCAGTGCTTTGATTGGATAAATTGCCGGTGAAGCGTCGGTTGCCTAGCTCGGCGTCTTCCAGCATAACGTTGATGCCGTAGGTGTCCCGCAGCTGCTGGGTTATATCGCTCAGTGCCGTGTTCTCAAAGACAAACTCGTGCTGGGTCCAGGATGTGTATAGCTGTGACTTTTCGGTCCGGATGGCTACTTTTTCGATGTCGGGCTGGGCCGAAGCAAACTGGCCCGGTTTCATTTCGACGATACGGTCAGGTCGGGTCTGGCCGGGTTTATTGAGTTGTACGCGGCCTTCTACGAGCATGACGGCTGTAGCACCCCGTCGGGTATTGACGTTGAACTGGGTACCCAGTACCGTAATGTCGAGTGCGGGCGTATGGGTAATGAACTTGATCGGGCTGGCTGATGACCGACCGGCACGATGCTTTTTGGCTACCTTGAAATAGCCTTCTCCATCGAGCCAGACCTCCCGATCTTGCTGCTGGTCCCAATCGTCACGGAAGGAGAGTGTCGAGTTTCCGTTGAGCAGTACTGTCGATCCATCGGGTAGGGTTACGGTTCGGTTTTCGCCAAAGGTGGTATGAATCTTTTGCTGGTGGGCTTGCTGCACATACCACGCCGAAGCGCCCGCCAGTAGCAGCAGGCCTGTCAGCGATGCGGCCATGCGCCAAAAGAATCCCGGCCGTCGGTATACCGGCAGCGGGCGAACCTCTGCGGGGGCGGGCTGCGCTGACACGGCCTGTTCGAGTACCTGCCAGATACGCTGCTGGCTGGCATAGGTGAGGTCGTCGTAGTTGGCGCGGAGGTGAAGCAGGAGGGAGGCTGCTTCATCGATGGTGATCTGCTGAGCCGGATTATTGAGCATGAACGTGTGCCAGAAGGTCATATTCTGCTCATTGGGCTGGAATACCCATTGGCGGAACGCTTCGTCCAGCACAAAGTCGCGGCTCGTAAACTCGTGGTAATGATTTTGCATCTGGTAGTAAAGCCCGTTTTACCACCAGAAGAACACTTTTCAATAAATTATCCCTCGGAAAGAGAAAAATTTTTAGGGGGAAAATGATAAAAAAGTCAGTGAGTTGATCAGTCGGTGAGTCAGTCAGTGAGTTGATCAGTCAGTGAGTTGATCAGTCAGTTACCGACTGATCAACTCACTGACTAATTATGACCAGCAACGCCAGCAGATCAGCGGGCATTCGTTTCTGGAGGGCGGCAATGGCTTTGTAAATGACCTTGTAGGCCGATGTGGTTTCAATACCCATAATGCCGGCTATTTCGTCGTAGCTGAGGTTATCGAAAAACTTCAGGAACAGCGCTTCCTTCTGCCGGGCCGGCAACCGGTTAAGCTCGTGTAAAATGGCTTCGGAACGTTCTTTGCTGATCTGAGAATCGAGCCAGGTGGGCTCATACTGAAACTCAACTCTGAAGTCGATATCATGACCGTCGGCCAACCGGTGCTGTTCCATATGCCTACCCGTTAGTCGTGGCCCACTGGTAAGTTTACGGACAATCTCGCGCCGAAGTGAGCGCATAAGATAGAACTTGATGGAGTCGGTATGGCCAAGTCGCTCACGGGTTTCCAGAATGGTCAGGAATAGATCCTGAAGGCAATCTTCGGTCAACTGCCGATCCTGCGCGATCTTGTAACCGTAGTTATACAGGACAGGCGCGTACTTCGTATACATGAACGAGTAAGCGTCCTTGCTGCCCAGCAGAAAGTCATCCCATATTTGGGTATCAGACGCTTTTTGGTAGTTGAGTAGGCTGTCCACAGTCAGCGGAATACAAAATTTGTATGGTTAAAGCTACGAAATTTTGGCCGCAACTACCCTTCTTATCCTACCTATTTATTCAACTTGTTCTTTCTATACTGCTATTGTGCCTCGAACGTCGGCTGGTAGCTAGCAACGTTTCGGGTGTACCTGGCGAGCAGGGAGGGCGGTATTACGTCAATTTCTCGTTATTGAGGTGCCGAGTGGCGTCGCGGATATTTTTCTTCTCCAGATTTTTCTGAAAGGCTTCGGTCAGGTCGACGCCAGTCTGGTTGGCCAGGCAGATGAGTACCCAAAGTACGTCGGCCATTTCGTCGCCAAGGTCTTTATCCTTGTCCGATTCTTTCTCCGACTGCTCGCCATAGCGACGGGCCATAATGCGGGCCACCTCGCCAACTTCTTCCGTCAGCATGGCCATGTTGGTCAGTTCGTTGAAATACCGAACGCCAACGGTTTTTATCCAGTTGTCGACAGTCGTTTGGGCGTCTTGGATTGTCATGGGTCGTAAGTCGTCGTAGGGTCGTAAGTCGTAGCAGTCGTAAGTCGTAGTAGTCGTAAGTCGTAGTAGTCGTAAGTCGTAGTAGTCGTAAGTGGCTGGCGCAGGTTTGTTGCTGTCGCGTCAGCCACTTACGACCACTACGACTTCCTTACTACTTTTCTTCCGGTACAAACGTCAGCGAACTGAACTGATCTTCTACGAAGACATCCTGCGCCAGGGTTTGCAGCTCGCTGGAGGTAACCGCTTTGATATCGCTGAAAATATCGTTCAGCGCTTCTACCCGGTTGATATCGAGCAGACTCTTGGCCATCATCAGCATGAAGCTGTTGTTGCTTTCTTCGGCCATGGCCAGTTGCCCAATCAACTGCTCCTTGGTTTGGTGCAGCTGTAGCGTGGTCAGCGGCTGTTCGCGCAGGCGCTTCATTTCCTTCATGATGAGCGAATGCGCCTTGTCTACCTTCTTGGGATCGGTGCCGAAGTAAATGCCCAGAAAGCCAGTGTCCAGATAAGGCGTAAAGCTTGCGTCGATGGAATAGACCAGACCGTATTTCTCCCGCAGGTTCAGGTTCAGGCGCGAGTTCATACCCGGTCCGCCCAACAGGTTGACCAGCATGAAAAACGGTAGACGGCGGGGGTCGGTCAGGCCATAGGCTGGACGGCCAAGCGCACACTGGGCCTGTGTAATGGGCCGTTCTACCCGGGTGTGTTTGGCGACGTACTGGGTTGGTTTCTGCCGGGTACGATTGGTGTGCTGAGTGGGAACATCGCGAAAGTATTTCTCGGCCACTTTCACCACCTGCCTGAAGGGGAGGTTGCTGACGGAGGCAAACACGATACGCTCGGTGTCATAATTTTCAGCAATGAACCGTTGCAGGTCTTCGCGCCGGAACGAACTGACTGTCTCGGTCGTGCCAAGAATATTACCACCCAGGGCATGGTTCGGGAAGACCAGTTCGTCAAAATCGTCCTGAATGGCGTCTTCGGGCGAGTCGTAGTACATCGCCATCTCTTCCAGGATCACGTCGCGCTCCCGTTCGATTTGCTTCTCCGGAAAAATGGAATGAAACGTAATGTCGGCCAGGAGTTCGGCGGCCTTTTCGAAGTGAACGCCCAAGACAGACGCATGAAAACAAACTTTTTCTTTCGTAGTATAGGCGTTGAGTTCCCCCCCGATATTTTCTAGTCGGGTAATGATATGGTAGGATTTACGTTTCTCCGTACCTTTGAACGCCATGTGTTCCCAGAAATGGGCTAATCCCTGCTGATGTGGCTGTTCGTCACGGCTTCCGATATCGAGCATAATGCCACAGTGGGCAATCTGCGTGTGTGGTATTTGTTTGTGCGCAATGCGAATTCCGTTGGGCAGGGTATAAACTTCGTAATCTTCCATTCGATGCTAGTAACGCAGTCGACGACGACGCGCTTGGCTTACTGATGATAACCGCAACCAAACCGCCCCGGTTCCTGATAATTCAAACCGCTTTCATCGGTGATGTAATCCTGACAACGGCCCTGCTTGAGCAAATACGGGCTGTTCAGCCCGATGCCAGGCTGGATGTGCTGGTTCGTAAGGGTAACGAAAGTCTGTTGGCTGGCCATCCGCTGTTGAATGAGGTACTGACCTGGGACAAGAAAAACGCCAAATACCGGGATCTGTGGCGTATTCTAACCTTTGTCCGTGCCCAACAGTACGACGTCGTTCTGAATCTGCAACGGTTTGGTGCTACCGGTTTGCTAACGGCTCTGTCGAATGCCCGGCTGACGGTTGGGTTCGATAAAAACCCATTTTCGCGCTTCTTTACTTATCGTGTCGATCATCGGTATGAGCCCGGTGTTCATGAGGTTGACCGGAATGCGGGCCTGCTTGCCCCGCTGGGGGTGAAAGGCCCCCGAACCAGGCCCAAACTATACCCGTCATCAGACGACTATGCCGTTGCCAGGTCGTATCAGAACAAACCTTATGTGTGCATAGCCCCCACGACGGTTTGGTTTACGAAACAGTATCCACCCGAACGCTGGGCCGAACTGATCCAGGTCCTTCCCATCGATCTGACCGTTTATTTGCTGGGTGCTCCTACCGATCTGGCGCTTTGTGAAACCATCCGAACATTGTCGGGGCAGGAAGGTCGGGTAGTGAACCTGGCTGGCCGCATGAACCTGATGCGGTCTGCGGTTCTGCACGCCGGGGCCGTAATGAATTACGTTAATGACTCAGCGGCTTTGCACCTGTGTTCAGCCATGAACGCCCCTACGACAGCGGTTTTCTGCTCAACCGTTCCTCAATTTGGGTTTGGCCCGTTAGCCGATAAATCAAGGGTAGTTCAAACGCCGGAGCCGCTCAGTTGCAAGCCCTGCGGGGTGCATGGGCGAACGAGTTGCCCGCTGGAGCATTTCCGTTGCGCCTGGGGCATCCGGGTGTCTGATCTGAGTCTGGGCGACGTTCACTGATCGCTCCCTCCTCTACAACGGCGGGCGTTTAGACGTATCCCCGCTGCCTGAACCAGCTAAATGCTTCGGCTATAGCAGCCCGGATGGAGGTTTGGGGCAAGTTGAGTTCGTTGATTGCTTTGGTAACGTTAAAGTAATGACCATCGTTAGCTATGGCGGTCATGCTGGAATTGAGCGTGGTTTCCCTACCGGTAAACCGATGAACCAGATCACTTGTCCAGCCGATGGTGGTTGCCAGTAGTGGGGGCACCGGGGCCAGCGGGGCCCGGACATTCATGACCGATGCCATCAGGCGGAACGCTTCCCGGTAACTCAGGTTCTCGTTTCCCAGTATATATGATTCGCCAATACGACCCATGGTTAGTGCGTTCACGGTGGCTGTGGCTACATCGGCAACATGTACGTAATTTTTCCCTCCCATGGGAACACCCTTTAACTGCCGTCGGTAAAGTGCCAGCAGCAGTGCATTGGATGTGATCTTGTAGTCCAGTGGCCCGATCATGAACGTCGGATGTACCAGCACGGCCCTTAGTCCATCTTCCCGTACCGCGCGTAGCACCAGATCTGTGGCTACCCGTTTGCTGTCCATGTAATCGGAGCCGTAGCGTTCGCCCATATAGGGAGACAACTCATCGCCGGGTTTTTTTCGGCTGCCGAACCCGAAGACAGTAGCGGTACCAACATATACCAGCCGTTCTACTTTGGCCTGTACGGCTGCTGCCAGAACGGCTGCTGTTCCACTAATGTTGCAATCGACTACCTCGCTGGACCGGGCCGGATTAACCTGTGCCCGTGCGCCGGCATGGATCACATAGTCGCAGCCGTAAGTAGCCGCCCGTACATTGGCCGGATCGCGGAGGTCACCGGACCATATATCTACGGGTAAACCATCAAGCACCGTATGATCCGTATTGGGTCGTACGAAGGCCCGAACGGCATAACCCCGCTGGAGTAACTCCCGGCACAGATGACCACCCAGAAAACCGTTTGCACCCGTCAGTAGCACTGTTTTCATTTGTCAATTGTTGAGTTAGTCGGTCAGCTAATTAAAGGCTTGCCCGTTGGTTTTATTTCCTTATCCTATAGGTGGCAGGTCAGTATAAACGAAAAGGCATTGGTAAAAATCGTATCAAAAAGCTCCGCCGATAGCAATGTATAGTCCCGCAACCGATTTCCACTTCCTGCCAGCGATAACGCGTTGAAAGTGGCTATTTCGCCGGTCATACGTACGATATAACTGAGCGCTACGATTGCCTGGCGGTCTATTTTATGATACGTAGACACATCGATCATGTAACGGGCACGCTGGAAGTCAGTACCAATATTTTTGCTATGGCTTAACTAGGTTAGGTCGACTACAATACCTGTCGCTACTGGCACGTAATTAAATTTGGATTAAAGCAAGAAAAAATAGGGATTCTGTATTGTAATATATTTTGTTAAATGTTCATTTATAAAAATTTATTAAAAGCATTATTGAAAAATGCCAGAATAGTATTTGGATTTTAGGTTAATCACCTATATTTGAACTATTAATTAAGTACAACAAAGCATCTTCTTGTACTACATGCTCACTGGCCGCACTTGTGGAGCATGTAAGTGATGACTGGTTTGGTTGGTCCACCATAAGCAAACCGGTTAGGGTATTCGTCAGATCAGGTTAGTTAACCCGATGGTCAGGCGAAGACCATGAATGAATCGGATTGCCCGACGTCGGTCGGCGTAATCAACGTATACCTTATCTACTGTATTTATCTCTGTGTTCCACCCGCAGGCCGAAAGGCTGGCGAGGGCAATTGCATTGCGCCCGGTTGGTTCGGGCGGTTCGGATCGGGCGGCCAGTATTCGGCATCGCCCGGATGGCCGGGCGCAGGCAATTGTTCTAAAACCGACTGACAAATTATGCGAAAACAAGTACTGTTATATGTGTTGATCTGGTGTTGTACAGGGCTGGCAGCTTATGCGCAGACCCGCCAGCTGACCGGCACTGTCATATCGGCCGAAGAAGGGCCGCTCCCGGGTGTTAACGTTGTACTAAAAGGCACCTCGATCGGTACAACCACCGATGCAAAGGGTAAATACGTAATGAGCATCCCTAATGATGCCGCTATCCTGACATTCAGTTCTATCGGTTTTGCAACCGGCGAGGAAAAAGTAGGCAGCCGGTCTGTTCTGGACGTAACGATGGTGTCTGACATCCGGGCTCTCTCGGAAGTTGTCGTTACCGCCTTCGGGGTGAAAAAAGAAGTAAAATCGCTGGGCTACGGCGTTCAGGAAATCAAAGGCCAGCAACTGACCGAAGCGCGTGCTACCAACGTCGTCAATGGCCTGTCAGGCAAAGTGGCGGGCCTTCGGGTAAGCAGCAACGGTGGCCCCGGCAGTGGTTCCACGATTCAGATTCGGGGCGCATCGTCGGTGTCGGGCAACAACCAGCCGCTTGTCGTTATCGACGGAGTACCCATTCAACAAACATTCGACAAACAGTTTGGCTCTGGCCTGGCTGAAATCAACCCGGACAACATTCAGGAAATGACCGTCCTGAAAGGCCCGAACGCAGCGGCTCTTTACGGATCGCGGGCGGCCAACGGTGTCATTCTGGTAACCACCAAAACCGGCGCCGGGACCAAAGGGATCGGAGTCGAAATAAACACCAACACAACCTTCGAACGGCCCTGGGTAAAACCAAACTTCCAGAACACCTATGGCGGGGGCAATGGCTACCGGACCTGGTATAACGATGGCTGGAGCGGCTCCATCACCGACCCCCTTGAAATCAGTCAGTACCGGGCCGCCTACGGTCCGAACGCACCCCTCAACGGGACAGAGGGAACGGACGAAAGCTGGGGGGCACCCATGGACGGACGGCTGGTACGGCAATGGTATACCGGTAAAGAAGTGGCTCCTCTAACGCCCCAACCCAATAACTATGATGAGTACTGGGCCACGGGAAAAACCTTCACCAACAACATTGCCCTGTCGGGCGGCAATGACAAGGGTAACTTCCGGATGAGCATCGGGCGGCTGGATCAGCAGGGGATCATGTATTACAATGACTTCCACCGCAACAACTTCAAATTTAACTCTGGCTACAACTTCACCCCCAAGCTGAACGTGATGCTGTCGGCTGAGTACATCAAATCGGGTTCTACAAACCGTGGCTACACAGAAGGCCAGCAGTTTATCTGGTCGCACCGGCACGTATCGTGGGATCAGTTACGGAACTACGAAGCGTATCAGGACATCAGCATCAACCGCGCCGTTCCCGGCAAACCTGCCGATACCGATCCACCAAACTGGCAGCACACGTTTTTTACCAACCCCTATTTTACCCAGAAGGAGCTTCCTTTTGGCAACGACAAAGACCGGTTGGTGGGCAACATAGCGCTGAACTACAAGATTCTGCCGTCGCTGAGCCTGCTGCTGCGCTCCGGAACCGACGTCTGGACCGATACAAGGATCAACGTCCTGAACTTCGAGCGTGTCCGGAATGGTAACACCACGCCCGGCTCGTATTCGGAAGAGATACTTCGTCGTCAGGAGAGCAACAGTGATTTTATCTTCACCTTCAACAAGAATATCACCAGCGATTTCTCTCTCAACGCGCAGGCAGGTGGCATTAGCCGCTCCAACTATTACAAGCGGAACTTCCTGCGGGTAGGCCAGCTGGTGGTTGATGGCGTGTACAATGCCGGCAATGCCAACCCGAGCCAGAACACGGCCGAGAGTGCCATTGAAAAGTCACAGGTGAACAGTGCCTTCGGATCGGTTGAGCTGGGCTGGCGCAATGCCTTGTTCCTGAACGGAACGGCCCGTAACGACTGGTCGTCGACGCTGCCTGCCGAAGCGCGGTCTTACTTCTACCCATCGGTGTCGGTGAGCGCGGTGTTGTCCGAACTGTTCAACGTACAGAGTTCGGTGTTATCGTTTGCCAAAGTGCGGGCCAGCTGGGCGCAGGTGGGTAACGATGCCGATCCGTACCAACTGCTCCAAACCTTCCGGGCCAATGGTTCCTGGAATGGCTCTGTACCGGAATTTTTCGAGAACAAAAAAATCGCCAACTCCGGCCTGAAGCCTGAAATCACGACAGGTACCGAATTAGGTCTGGACCTGCGCTTTCTGAAAGGCCGCATCGGGCTCGACATAACGTACTATGATCAGCTGTCACGCAACCAGATACTGGGTGTCGAAATCTCGAAAGCCAGCGGCTACGATTCCCGGATTCTGAATGCGGGTAAGATCTCTAACAAAGGGATGGAGATCGTATTAACGGGTTCGCCGGTTCGTCTCAATGGATTCACCTGGGAAACGACCCTTAACTTCTCCCGCAACCGCAACAAGGTGCTCGAGCTGGCCGAAGGGCTGACAACCTACGTGCTCTACAGCCGTCAGGGTCTGAATTCGGAGGCTCGTGTTGGGCAGCCATATGGCACGCTATACGGTATTGGCTTTGAGCACGCGCCCGACGGGCAGGTAATTTACGGCGCCAACGGCTATCCGGTCGTTTCGTCGACACCCCGGGCGTTGGGCAATATCCAGCCGAAATGGACGGGTGGCTGGCAGAATTCATTCAGCTACAAAGGTATCGTGGTGTCGGCCCTTGTCGATATCCGGTCGGGTGGCAATCTGTTCGATGAAGGCACCGGTACCGCCCGCTGGACAGGTCAGTATGCCGAAACGGGCATTGGTCGGGAGGAAGGGATTATTGGTAAGGGTGTCGTAAAGGTTGGAACGGTTGAGCAGCCAACCTACATACCCAACACAACGATTGTACCGGCCAGCGCGCTTTATGGGTACAACAACCCCCGCCGGTATCATGAAGCCGCTATTTTCGATGCGAGCTACGTCAAACTACGGGAGGTAACGCTGGGCTACCAGATTCCGCCCGCCCTGCTGAGCCGAATCAAGGTTCGCTCGGCAAAGATTTCGCTTGTTGGTCGTAACGTGCTGATGCTGTTCAAAAACACGCCCCATATCGACCCGGAGGCCGACCGTTTCGGGTCTAACTCGCAGGGCTTTGCTTACGGTGAATTACCAAGCAGCCGGAGCATGGGCGTGAACCTGAATCTCTCCTTCTAATTGAGTTTTCTGCAACCCTGCCAGTGGCCTGACAAGGCCCTGGTAGTGGTTGAGGACTAACTCTCAAACCACATACGCATGAAACGAATCCTCCTTATTCTCCTGCCGGCGCTATTGGTCGTTGCCTCCTGTACAAAGGATTTCGACACCATGAACGTAGATCCCAACAACCCTACGGCTGTGGGTCCGCAGTATCTTTTGCCGTTTGCTACCGAAGCGTCTGTCGATCGCTATTGGGGTAGCAACGTCCGCTTTGAACGGCTCAACCTCGACGGAGCTATGCTCTGGATGCAGTATCTGACCCGTAACATCTATTCCAACGAAGGCGATAACTACGGCATCTCGGTAGCCTTGTACAACAACAACTGGAAAGGCTTTTATAACGACGGCCTGGTTAATTTTTAGCGTATCGTCACGCTGTCGAAGCCGGGCGGCAAGTATGAAAATGCCAATTACGAAGGTATCGGTATCGTAATGCGCACCTGGGTGTATTCGCTGCTGACGGATGTATACGGTGCTATACCCTACGCGGAAGCCATCAAAGGAACCGCCGAAGCACCGATTTATACGCCTAATTACGATTCCATGGACCAGGTCTATGCCGGTATGCTGGCCGACCTGAAAACGGCTAACGAAAAGTTGAGTACTGCCGGTCCTGCTGTAGCAGGTGACATCCTGTACGGGGGAGATATCCTGAAGTGGAAGAAGTTCGCCAATTCGCTGCGGTTACGGCTGGCCAACCGGCAGGCGGCCAAGAAGCCCGCCGAGTCGAAGGCGATCATGGCGGAGATATTGGGCGATGCGACAAAGTATCCTATTTTCACCAGCAATGCCGATAACGCTACACTCAAGCACACGGCTACGCGCCCCAGCAACAACGAGTGGAACGAAGTGATGGTGTTTGGCAGCCGCACCGACTGGAACATCAGCAAGACGCTGGCCGATAAGCTGAACGACCTGGGCGACGCCCGGATTACTGTATACGCCCAGCCTACAAAAGATGGTAAATACGTTGGTCATGCCAATGGCCTGCCCGATGCCATTGCCACTACCTATCTCGCATCGAGTTCGATGCTGGGAAGCTATTTTACGCAACCCAGCACGCCAAGCGTACTGATGACCTACGCGGAGTTGAACCTGACACTGGCCGAAGCCGCTGTCGATGGTGACATCACCGGCGATGCCCAGGCTTACTTCGTGAAAGGGATGACGGCCTCGTTCGATCAGTACGGGCTGAAAATCACAGATGCTTACCTTAAAACGGTGGGCGCGGCTACGAAAGCGAAGGTCATGGAGCAAAAATGGATTGCGCTCTTCGGGCAGGGAATCGAAGCCTGGACAGAGTACCGCCGGACGGGTCTGCCGGTGCTGCCTGCTAAAGACCCCCGCGCCATCTTTGAAAACGACGGCGTGTTACCAACCCGCATCAAATACCCTACCTCCGAGTACTCGCTCAACGAGGCTAACGTCCGGAAAGGTGTAACAACCAACGGGGGAGACGATTCGATGAAGACCAAACTATGGTGGGCGGAGAAGTAACCCGTAACGCGGCTGGGCGGACGTCTCCGCTTCAGTCCGCGTTACATAACCTAAAAAATCGAGCAATGAAGTCCTATAAACTATTGATACTGAGTGGTACCTTGCTGGTGAGTCTGGCGGGCTGTATGAAAGTAGATGACCCTTTCGTAGATCGGGTCGTAGCGCCGGTGCTGGTCGTGATCGACAATACCGTGGGTGACGGGGGCGGCCAAACGGGCGAACCGGTCGTGTCGCAGAAGGTGGCTGGACCGGTAACGTTGGGGGTACGTATTTATGAACTCGACAAAAGCGGAATTCTGGATAATAAAGTTGGAATCGACTCTATTCCGGTAACCTCGCTGGCCATCAAACTAACGACGCGCGCGGGTGTGGCCATTGGTGAACTGAAAACGGATGGCATGGGCAAAGCAACCATTTCGAAGACCTGGGCTGAACTGGGTATACCGGCTCCGGCTGCCGGGAGCAGTGTTTCGCTGACCTGGACGGGCGAGTACAAAGGGCAGGCATTTTCGCGGCTGTCGCGGGTGCAGGCCGTGAACTAGCCTTCACGCAGAACAATACATTTATAATTTGTTACTCATAATTCATCGTTAACGAATATGTCGATCAATCGTCGTGACTGGCTGCGGGCCAGTATGTTATCTGGCCTGGGTCTGGCCGCCCTGCCGGGTGTAGCTTCGCCACTCTCGCTTTGCGAGCCAGAACTGGAGGTGCCTACCGGGTACAACCCGCCTGTTGGCGCGCTGAAAGCCCGGTTGTCGGCAAACGAGAATCCCTATGGTCCTTCGCCAAAGGCGCTTAAGACCATTACCGAAGCCGCCCCCGATGGCTTTCTCTACGCCATGGAGTATGCAAAACAGTTTCGTAAGCTGGTTGCTGAAACCGAAGGTGTTCCGGAAGACCATGTATTACTTGGTGCCGGTTCCGGCGAGTTGCTGACAGCCGCTTCTCTCTGGGCGGCTTACCGGCCTAATGCCGGGCGCACAATTGTCGCTCCAGACCCAACGTTCGATGCGCTTCCCCGCGCGGCCATTCGTCACGGGATCACGATGGACCGCGTGCCGCTCGTTGCGGCCGATGGCTATGACATCAATCTGAACAAACTGGCCGAGCGCGTTGGTAGCCAGACGGGTATGGTGTACCTCTGTAACCCGAACAACCCAACAGCCATAACCGTCGATCCTACGAAACTGCGGGCATTCTGCGAAGCGGTCGGGGCGAAAACGCCAATTCTGGTCGACGAAGCGTACATTGACTACACACCCGATCCAAAGGGCTATTCGATGGTCGATCTGGTCCGGAAGGGCAGCAATGTGATCATTACGAAGACGTTCTCGAAAGTGCACGGTTTCGCAGGTCTTCGGGCTGGTTACATGATCGCCAAACCTGAACTGCTGGCCGAGATCGGCAAGTTTGCAACGGGCGGCAGCAGTATGAGCATGACTACGCTACGGGCGGCTATCGTTAGTTTGCAGGACAAGGACTTTATCAAATACTCGCTGGGCAAAACCAAAGAATCGAAAGAGTATCTAGCGGGTGTGCTCAAGCAGCACAACTACGAGCCGCTGCCATCCGGTGCTAACTTCGTGATGTTCCCTATCCGGATGAAAGGCGAAGACTTTGTTGGCCGGATGATGGAGCAGGGCGTAAGTATCCGTCAGTGGAAATTTGACGGGCAGTACTGGTGCCGTGTCAGTCTGGGTACCATGCCCCAGATGCAGGCATTCGCTGAGGGCTTGAAAACGATATCGTAAAACAGTCGTAAGTCGTAAAAAGAGTCATAAGTCGTAAAAGTCGAAGAGTCGTAAGGGGCTGACGCGAAAGCAACACGCGCGTCAGCCCCTTACGACTCTTCGACTTTTACGACTTATGACTCTTTCTTAGTACTCGTACTTAATCCCCATTTTCTTCGCCATATCGGCAAACATTTGAGGGTCAAAATCATCGGCACCAGGAGCGTTCAGTTGAGGCTCTTCTTCAAGGTCGGGGGGCGTATGGCCGGGAATGGCACCTTCGATGACAACACACTCCTGTCCATCTTCCGGGTGAGGCCCGTTCCAGATCAGACCAGCCTGCTTATAATCACTCTGGCTGAAGGTATACAACTGAAGGTGGAGTTTCTGCTCCATAAACTTCATCGCTTCGGGGAAGGCAGCGTTGCTCAGGTCGGGGATAGGTAGCAGTTTGGTTACCTCTACACCGGTTAGCTTTTCCAGCGCTTTAGCATAGGCTACTACGTGCAGGCCACCGCGTACGAGCAGGTAACCAACCATAGTCCGGGCGGTGGGATCGTCGACCATTTCGTAGACCCGCATTTTATTAGCACGTGCGCCACACTCCAGGAAGAAGTTATGTAACAGGTCAAGTTTAAGGTTACCGCTGCTGAAAACGTTCTCGCCACTCCAGAACCGGCCCATCGAATCCATGGGTAACGCACTCTGGCCACTGGCAATAAAATGGCTCGTATTACGGGCATCGACACCGTTTGCCAGGGGCGTTGTCGTTGGGTCCATACCCCGCTTGCTAACGCCCGTCAGCAGTAAATTGGTTGTATAAGATACCACTTCAATGTGACCATACTCTTCACCGGCAATGCTGCAGATCAGGTCATAGAAAGGGCGAAGTTTCTTGCGTCCCCGAAAGTTGAACGACTGCATCGTGTAGTTCATCAGCGTCGACATTTCCCCAAACTTACCACCCAGTAGCTCCTGGACAGCAGCAGCGTCGTTGGGCGAAGGGTTTGTTGGTTTAGGCAACTCGATGGGCAACTGATCCATTTTTAAAATCATGGCCTTGGGGGTTTGTTGGTTTGAGATAACTCGTAATGTTATTAAACCAACTTAACCTATAGGCTTTAGTTTATCAAAAGGAATAATTAATCTAAATAAATAGGAAGTGGCCTCATCAGGTTGATAGATAAAGGGCTATTCGCGGACAGTTACGGGCTTGGTCGGGTCAATTTTCAGCCACAGCAATGCGCTGACGAACAGGCAGCCAGCAATCAGGAAAAGCGGGTAATTGAAATTTTTGGTCTGCTCGACAATCATCCCGAACAGGATCGTGATGAAAAAGCCACCCAGCTGACCGGCAAAGTTCATGGAACCCGTTACCGCCCCGGCGTTGCGCTGGCCAATATCGATACATACCGCAAACGCAACCGGCAATGCCAGGTCTTTCATGAGTACGCAGGTAGCCAGCAGGTAACCCGCCGTCTGGTTATCGGTAGCAAGTCCGGCCAGCAGAAAAAAGACACTCGACAGGCCCAGGCCACCCATGCCAACCGCCCGCCGACCGATTTTTAGCCCGTAGCGTTTGCTCAGTGCGTCGCTGAGCAGACCGCCAACCAGACAGCCGATGGCACCCAGGAAGTAAGACAGTGAGATAAAGTTCTTCGAATCGTCTTCGCTCATACCGCGCCCTTCCTGAAAGTAAACAGACGACCAGTTAGTGAAGAAATACGAGCCATAGAAAAACAGGTGACACATAAGCATGAGCGCCCACAGGTCGGGGTTGCGCAGTATGGTTTGCCAGGGAATCCGGTGATCAGTTGGCCGGATGTTACGTCCCGTTTCAATTACCTCCAGTTCGGCCGCGCTAACCCCAGCCTTTTCTGTTGGTTCATCACGGAACCAGCTATACCAGCCAACGGCCCATACCACACCCACCAATCCCAGTACAGCAAACGCCCACCGCCAGCCCGCCCAGTGTACTAGTGGAATCACCAGCAAGGGCGTTAAGGCACCACCGAGCCGACCGGCGGCCCAGATGACCGACTGCGCCCTGCCGACCTCCACAGCGGGAAACCAGCGGGCAATAGCGATGGATGCATTAGGATAAGCGCCTGCTTCCCCCATGCCGAAGAGAAACCGTACGATCAGCAGATAAAGAAAATTGAAGGCGGTACCGGTAAGCATCGTGAACCCCGACCACCAGAGCACAACCCGGGTCAGCACCCGGCGCGGCCCCAGACGGTCGCCGAGCGCCCCCGTCGGAATTTCGAACAAGGCATAGGCTAACGAAAAAGCACCCAGAATCCAGCCAAACTGCTGGTTGTCGAGGTGGAGATCGGCTTTGACATACTTACTGACGACGTTCATACAGACGCGGTCGAGGTAGGTGATGGTCGAGAGGAGGAACAAACCGGTGAGGACACGGTAGCGAACGGTCATTGACAGGTGGTTAGGGGAGTGTGAAGGTAAAAACCGATGGCTAAATAGTCGGGCTGTCTGAAAAAATAAGTTGGGTCCCGTCGTAGCCACTCGCCGTCGATGTATTTTTACGGCATGTCAACTGTAACGATTGCTCCCCTTGCCGAAAGCCTGCCTGCTTTCCTCGATTCCAATGATTTTTCGGCTGTTGCCGTCATTGTCGATAACCATACCTTTAAATTTTGTTATCCCGAAATAAAAGGGCTGCTACCGAAGCATACGCTCGTTCGGATCAAGGCGGGCGAAGAGCAGAAGCATTTGGCTACGTGCGAATTGATCTGGGATGCGCTGACACGGGCCAATTTCGATCGACACGCGCTGGTGCTGAATCTGGGTGGTGGGGTTATTGGCGATATGGGCGGCTTTTGCGCAGCTACCTACAAGCGGGGCATCGCGTTTGCGCAGCTGCCTACCACCCTCCTCTCGCAGGTCGATGCCAGTGTGGGTGGCAAACTAGGGGTTGACTTCAATGGCTTGAAGAATCACATCGGCGTATTTCAGCAACCCAATGCAGTATTGGTCGACCCCGCATTTTTGACCACGCTGTCTGAACGCGAACTCCGGTCGGGTTTTGCGGAGATAATCAAGCACTGTCTGATTGCCGATGCGGCCATGTGGGAGCAGATCCGTCGGCGCGACCCCGACGAGCAGGACTGGTCGGCACTGGTGGCCCACTCAGTAGCCATCAAACAAAATATAGTGGCCCAGGACCCAACGGAGAAGGGCCTGCGCAAGATTCTAAACTTTGGTCATACGCTGGGCCATGCCGTTGAAACGCATTTTCTATCGCAGCCCCGCAAGCGGTTACTGCACGGCGAAGCCATTGCCGTTGGTATGGTGACGGAAGCGTTTATTGCGCATGAGAAAAAAATGATCGACGAAGTTTTGCTGACGCAAATCGAAGAGTATGTGTTTGCCGTATATGGAAATGCACGACTAACAGAAGCCGACGTTGAGCCCGTGCTGGCGCTGACCTTGCAGGATAAGAAAAACAGGGGTCGGGAAGTGCGTATGTCGTTACTCGATGGACCAGGCCATTGCGCCTTCGACGTGCCCGTTACAACGGCTGAAATGCGTCGGGCACTGGCTTATTACAATGGATAACCATAGTATTAAAATTTGGTATTACACCATTGTTTGCCAAACATTTACGATTAACTTTGAGTTCGACCAGTACAAACCATCATCAATTATAAACAGACATAAGTGTAGCAAAACCTTTACAAAGTACAGCATGAAAACATTTGTCGGAATTCTGTTTACGCTGGCCGTTATCGGTATGGCGAGCTGCTCGCCCAGCCGGTTATTTGTAGAGCATGATTATAGCTATGAAGGCCATTTCAAAAACTACGAATCCTTTAATTTCCTGGAGTGCGAATTTGTTGATTCTACCTTGCTTTGTTCCGACATTCAGGACGCCATCCGGCATCAGATGGAAGCTCGGGGTTACAAAGTAAGTAACCGTTCTCCCAACCTACTGATCTCTTACAATATCTTCCGCTCCGATCTGCGTTTCCGGGGCTATCAGCAGCCTGTTATCAAAGACTGGGTCGTTCGCGAGGATGACGAGGCAACTTACAAACGCATTGATTATAACCTTGACGAAGGTACCCTGATGATCTCGCTCATCGATGCCGAATCGTACCAGGTGATCTGGAAGGGCTACGCATCCAAGATGCTGCGAAACCAGAACTTCAAGAATAACTATTTCAAAGGCATTGTCCGATCCATATTTGACCAGTACCCGTTGATGGCAACTGCGCGCTAAGGCGAACATATACCCTCTTTCATCCAGAACGGCGAGACATGTGTCTCGCCGTTCTGCGTTTAAATTCAGGCTATGTAACGCAGCCGGACGGGCGATCCCCCAGCGTGTTCGCTGTGTTACTGAACCTGTCCTGGATTTTACGTTGGTCCGAATATTATCCAATCGAGGGGTTTGGCAGGACGGGCGTATCCTGGACGGCCACGTCCGGGTGATTCGCCATTTCACACCCGGACGTGGCCGTCCAGGATACGCCCGTCCTGCCAGTAATCCCATTAGCAGACATTTTTTACGTTATAGGCTGTTAACATCGCCATCTATTAGGCTTGACTATAGACTTTTTCTCAAGGGACAGGATGCGGGATCACTTGTCTGGCGGCATCACTTTGTCAACTCTTTGAAAATGGTTTCCAGTGAGTTTTCCTGTTGACGCAGGCCCACGAGAGTGAGGTTATGGTCGGCGGCAAGGCGAAAGATGGCGCCCCGCAAATCAATATCAGTCCCGGCCGTAATACGGTACTGGCCGTGTTCCAGGGGTTCTACCTGTTCCACACCCGGTACGCTCGTGAGCAGTTCCGGATTTGGCAGGGCACCCTCGAACTCGGCTACGACAACGATAGCCCCTGCTGACGCACTTCGCAACTGGCTCAACGGCCCATCGGCAACGATACGGCCCCGGTTGATAATAACGACACGGTCGCAGATAGCTTCAACTTCCTGCATGATGTGTGTGGAGAAGAGTACCGTTTTGTCCCGGCCGACGTTCCGGATCACCTGTCTGATTTCGGCTAATTGATTGGGGTCAAGTCCGGTAGTAGGTTCGTCCAGAATCAGAACGGGTGGGTTGTGCAGCAGTGCCTGGGCCAGGCCTACACGTTGGCGGTACCCTTTGGAGAGTTGCCCGATGCGTTTATGCTGTTCGCGCCCCAGACCGACCAGCTCGATCATGTCGGTGATACGCTGGCTCAGCTCACGGCTTTTAATCCCATGCAGTGACCCCGCAAAGCGCAGGTATTCTTTCACATACAGGTCCAGGTACAGCGGGTTGTGTTCGGGCAGGTAACCAACACTCCGGCGCACGTCCATCGGGTGGGTCAGAATGTCGAACCCGTTAACTTCCACCGTGCCATCAGTAGGGGGGAGGTAACCCGTAGTTATTTTCATGGTCGTCGACTTCCCTGCACCATTGGGGCCCAGGAAGCCGACAATCTCGCCAGGCTGCACGGTCAATGAAATATGGTCGACGGCTTTTTGAACCGCGCGGTCCGACGATTGGCCGCTGGACTTTCGGCCCGACGAGCCACCATATTCTTTAGTCAGGTTCTGAACCCGGATAGACATAGATAAAACGAGTAATACTGTAGACCGGTTCTTGTGTAACGAACGGGATCGATGGTTTGCTACTTAACGTCCGGTCGGGGGTGTGAATGCACAAGTAACGTACAAAAAACCGGAAAGTATCCCTATTTTTAGCGGTTTAACGCTCGTCTGGCCCTAATTTGTCGGAATATTCCTGTTGAGCAGTTCGTTCCCGGCGGTTGCTCCCTCTTCATCTCTTACCCCCGTTTTTACCCATGTCCCTCTTTCGTAAAAAGACCGTAACGCAAATTCTGAGTGATGCCGCCGAAGGCGAATCCAGTAAGCTTGTTAAAACGCTGGGCGTTCGCGACCTGACTTCGTTTGGTATTGCCGCCATTATAGGGGCCGGGATTTTCAGTACCATCGGTCTGGCCAGTTATAACGGTGGGCCGGCTGTATCGCTCCTGTTTGTTTTTACCGCCATTGCCTGCGTGTTTACGGCCTTAAGTTATGCTCAGTTTGCCAGTACGGTGCCTGTGAGCGGTAGTGCCTATACCTATGCGTATGTGGCCTTTGGAGAGATCTTCGCATGGGTCATTGGCTGGGCACTCATTCTGGAGTATGCCGTCAGTAATATGGTCGTTGCCATTTCCTGGTCCGAATATTTCACGTCTATGCTGAGTGGCTTCGGAATTACTTTCCCCAAGTATTTTGCCACCGACTATGGCTCGGCTTCCCGCGCCTTTGCGCTTGTTGAGCAAACGAAACAGTCGGGTGCAGCCCTCGACACCTTACCCGAAAATACACGACTGCTGGCCGATGCGTATGCCAACGCACCTTTGATCGGCGATCTGCACATAATTGCCAACCTGCCCGCCGGAGCCATTACCGTA
Source organism: Spirosoma utsteinense (assembly GCF_014282275.1). Classification (GTDB taxonomy): domain Bacteria; phylum Bacteroidota; class Bacteroidia; order Cytophagales; family Spirosomataceae; genus Spirosoma; species Spirosoma utsteinense. The sequence goes on along the minus strand of NZ_VFIA01000029.1, from coordinate 43,729 downwards.
CTTATTACCGCGTTGGTGTACATCGGCATTAAGGAGTCTCGTACGGCAAGTAACATACTGGTTGTCCTTAAACTGGCCGTTATTGCCCTGGTCATCGGTGTCGGTGCGTTCTACGTAAAACCGGCAAACTGGTCGCCGTTTGCACCAAATGGCGTGTCGGGGGTGCTGAGTGGCGTAGCGTCGGTGTTCTTCGCGTTCATCGGTTTCGACTCAATATCAACCACCGCCGAAGAGTGCAAGAACCCTCAGCGCGACTTACCCCGTGCTATGTTGTACTGTCTGGCTATCTGCACGGTGTTATACGTGATGATTACACTGGTACTGACGGGTATGGTCAACTACAAAGAGCTGGGCGTCAGTGATCCACTAGCTTATGTGTTTCAGAAAGTAAATCTGGACTTTGTCGCGGGCGTTATTTCGGTGAGTGCCGTAGTGGCCATTACCAGTGCTCTGTTGGTATATCAGTTAGGCCAGCCCCGTATCTGGATGACCATGAGCCGCGATGGTCTCCTGTGGAAACGGTTCTCCACCATTCACCCCAAATACAAAACGCCTTCATTTGCGACCATTGTTACAGGCTTTCTGGTCGCTATTCCGTCGCTGTTCATGGATCTGAAATTCTTTGTCGATCTCACCAGTGTCGGCACGTTCTTCGCTTTTATCCTCGTCTGTGCCGGTATTCTGTTTCTGGATGCCAAGGGATTGACTGCGCAGTCGAAGTTTAAGGTGCCCTATATCAATGGCAAATACATCATTGGTGTCGTGCTACTGGCCGTAATGGGTTATGCCCTGACAACCGGCCACCTGATCCAGACCCTGGAGAGTAAACCACTGCTGGCCGTATTCTGGGGGGTCTGGATCATACTGGCGGTGCAGGGATTCCGGTATAACTTCTCGTTACTGCCCGTAATCGGAGTGCTGACAAACCTGTACCTGATGACTGAGTTGGGGGCCAGCAACTGGCAAATTTTTGGCATCTGGCTGGTGATCGGCCTGGTGATCTACTTCTCGTACGGCTTCAGAAAAAGTAAACTGGCTGGTCGCGAGAACGTTGTGAACGTTGATTGATGTTATGAGGGAAACCGGGAAGCTATGAAAATTACAATTGAAGTAGAGGACAGGCACAAGCTGGAAACGCTTATGGATTGGCTTCGGGATAATAAGTTTCTTGACGAATTAACGGTGAAGTCAACAGATCCGAATGCTGTGTCAGTACCTGAATCATCCGCTAATGATGGGCAGAAAACTGGCTGGCTGAAACTTGCCGAGGAAGTACTTCGAGACGATTGGGAGGCCCCCGAGAACGACATCTGGGACGAATTCTATGCTAAGCAAAACCCCTGAGTATACACAGGGCGAAATTGTATGGGCTGATTACCCCTTGTCCGATAAGCCCGCCAAATCAAAAATTCGTCCTGTTATCATTGTCAGTAATGCTAATTCCAATGCGTTGGATAACGATTTGCTGATTCTTCCTATCACGTCTAGAATAAGATCTGAATTATTCGAGATTGTGCTAACGGATGAAATGACAACTGTTTCATTACCGGCTCGCAGTGCTGTACGGTGTAACAAACTGCACACGATCAGAAACACACGAATAATAGGCAAGATTGCTGCCGTAACGCCAACGGCATTAAAAGAAATTATTAAGACTGTATGCCTGGCACTAAGCTTGCTGGACGAAACGAGTGGATAAAGCCTTAAGCTGCTCACTTCCCAAAGAACATGATATGCTGCTGGGGCAAACGCTTGTCGTTTTTCAGTAATTTCAGACCAACGGCTTTCATCTCTTTGGTAGCCTGCGCCACACTTAGTTTATGCAACTCCTTGATGGGTACGTTCGGGTCTTCGGCCCGGTATTCGACCAGCGCTACCCGTCCACCCGGTCTTAGGGATGACGCAATCCGGCTCATCATCTCACGCGGATACGAAAACTCGTGATACGCATCGATCAGGATGGCCAGATCGACGGTATTTGCCGCTAGTTTAGGGTCCGCTTCAGTACCCAGCACGGGCTGTACATTCGCTAGTTTTCGCTTTGTCTTTCCTTCGTTCAGGTATTCGATCATTTCCGGCTGAATGTCTACGGCCAGCACTTTCCCTTTAGGAACCCTGGGTGCCATCTGAAACGTGAAAAAGCCGGTTCCGGCACCAATATCGGCCACGACATCGGTTGGTTTGAGGGCAAGTGCTTTCAGGAGCAGATCGGTACGCTCTTCCTGCTCCCGTTCGGGCCGGTCGAGCCACGATGCGCCCAAATGGCCCATGACATGCGCAATTTCGCGTCCTGCATAAAACTTGCCGATGCCGTCGCGGCTGGCCTCGCCGAAGCGGTATGCCTGCGCCGAGTCGGCTGGGGCGGTCGTTGCTGCCTGTTGCGATGATCCCTGGCCACAGGCCATCAGGAACGTAAGGGCTATAATCCAGAGACGGTACATAGACGTAGGGCTGATTGTAGGGGTTAAACCATCTGTATACGAAAACAGTTGTTGAATGCGAATCATCTATTCTGTTTATCGCATGAACCTCATCCTACATTTACTACTTGATGCCGCTGTAATCTTTGGACTGGCTTACCTGTTGCCTCAGGTCGACGTCAAAAGTTTTGGAACTGCCCTGCTCATCGCGGTATTGCTGGGGTTGCTCAATTTCTTCGTTGGCTGGGTTATTCGGTTTCCGCTCAATCTGGTTACCTTCTTTCTGCTCTCGGGTATCGTCCGAATTATCGTGACGGCCATTCTGCTGAAGCTGATCGATAAGTTCATGGACAGTTTCACCATTGTTGGTTTCTGGCCAGCCTTACTGATTGCCATTGCTGTAGCAGTAGCCGGTACGCTGATCGACCGGTCGGCACCAACCCAGCAGATGGTCGACTCTGGCTACATGGCCAGTGTGCTGTCACAGCTTCGTTTCGCCTGATATAACGTCGTTGAACATGAAAAAGCCCGGTCGTCACTGACCGGGCTTTTTCGTAATAAAGAGGTTCATAACAGCGGTGGCCACTAGCTACTCCGGCGACCGCCCAGCAGTATACTGGCATAATACATAAGGGTAGCCAGCGAGCCCAGCGCAGCCACAACATAGGTCATTGCGGCCCACCACAGGGCGTCTTTTGCATAACCGTACTCGCGTTGATTGACAACGCCGTTGGTTTGAATCCAGGCTAGTGCCCGTTTACTGGCGTCGAACTCAACCGGTAAGGTCACAAAACTGAAAATTGTTGTCAGAGCGAACAGGGCCACCCCAATCGCGAGGGGAATGGGCGTAGTTTGCAGCAGCAAAATGCCGCCCAGCAGTACCCACTGCATGTAGCGCGACGACAGGGTTAGTACCGGCACCATACTCGAACGAAGTTTCAGCGGGGCGTAGGCCACCTGATGCTGCACGGCATGACCACATTCGTGGGCAGCTACAGCAGCCGAAGCCACACTGCGTCCATAATAGACGTCGGCACTCAGGTTAACGGTTTTATCCTGTGGGTTATAGTGGTCGGTAAGCATACCTTCAACAGAAAGCACACGTACGTCATGAATGCCATTTTCGCGTAGCATCTGCTGCGCTATTTCTGCTCCGCTCAGGCCATTGCTCAGGCCAATCTGCGCGTATTCATTGAATTTACTCCTTAGCCGCCAGCTCACAAAGGCGCTGAGACCAAAGATGATAATCATTAATATCCAGGGAGATGCCATCGTTAGTCAGGTTTGTTGTTCAATAGCGGGCAACTTAGCCGTCCGTTATTAACAAAACAACAATTGGACCGAAAAAGTATCCCGCCAAATTGACCACTTATCAGGGTAGCGATCCATTCAACAACCGCCAGAATGTCAATCGTTATACCAGCCTGGTCCAATGAACCAGTTCTATAATGACAGGATAAGAGGACTTATAAGTTCGTCGGCCGGGTGAGAACATACTCTTTACGAAGCCACCGGAAACCCTTGTAAACAGAAGCGGTGAGGGTTTTGGCGTCGCGCATGCTCAGTTCAACGCCGAAGTGGTTACCGGTTTTTGGGTTGATCAGTTCACCCCCCGACCAGCCGCGCCCGTCGAAAGTGAGGTTCTTCATAATCAGCTGATCTTTGACCAGTCCCATTTCTTCCCGACTGACCGGACTAACCTCTACCACCCGCCCAAAATACAGATCACCATGCCGGTAGAGTTCAACGCTGGCTCCCTGCGACGGGAATAACCAGCGGCCCAGAATCTGATCGGCGGTGTGGTCGGCTGATGAGTTAGCCGAGCTGGGCCAGAGCGTAAGAAACACCAGGCTCAATGCCCAAACGTAGTTTCGATTTTGTGATACGTTCATCGGCTAATGTTGTTTTACGGCGTGAGGTACACAGAGAACTGACTGGTAATCGACAGAGAAGCAAATCATCCCATAGGCAACAGGTTGCTAAAAATAGGGAATGCTTCTGTACAATCCCAGTAACGTAGTGGATTAAACTAGGGTGAAACAAAAAAAACGGCTGTAAGGCCGTCTTCTGAAGGGGATAAAGATGGGGAATACGTCGTCAATAACTCTGTTTGATGCGCTCAATAAGCTTCGATGTCGAATAACCGGGTACGAGCGCTACTGTTTCAACACGTCCTCCGCGGGCTAGCACAAAATCGGCACCTACAATAGTGTCTACCGTATAATCGTCACCTTTTACCAGCACATCGGGTTGAACGGCCTCAATCAGCTCAAGGGGCGTGGGTTCGCCAAACAGCGTTACGGCGTCGATAAATTCGAGAGCCGCCATCAATCGGGCGCGGGCATACTCGTTGACAACGGGGCGTAAAGGGCCTTTGATACAGCTAACGGATGTGTCGGTATTGAGACCCAGGATGAGCCGTTGCCCCAGGGATCGGGCCTTTTCGAGGTAATCGATGTGGCCGAGGTGGACAATATCGAAACAGCCATTGGTAAATACAATCTGCTGCCCGTCGGCCCGCCATTGGTCGGCCCGTTGAACAACCTGTTCGCGGGTAAGAATTTTAGATTCGGTCATACGATCGACAGCGTTCTTTTTATGAAAACAACCCCTTACCGTTCCAGTCGAACCGAGTTTGGGTCGGTCAGCACATCGCTGGCGGCAGTAGTTTTGTTGCGTCGGAGCAGCACGACCAATAAGCTAAAGATGCCCAGAATAATGATCATCAGCGTAGAAACGCCATGGATGAATGTTGCCAGAATTTGCCCATCCTGACTTGTCAGACCGTAGAGCAGGGCTACCTGCCCCACCAACAGATGGAAGGAGCCAATACCGCCCGGTGTGGGTGCGGCCATTCCCAACGACCCAACAACAAGGATCGTTAGACCCGCCAGCGGACTAAGGTTAGCGGTGGCAGGCATGGCAAAAAACAAGGTGTACGACATAAGGTAGTACATTGTCCAGATCAGCAGGGTGTGAAACACGAAGGCCCCCGGCCGACGGATTTTCCGGACGCTGAGGAGCCCTTCGAGCAGCCCTTTCGTGAAGGCCATCACTTTTTGATAGAGCGGGTGCCGGCCCAGGGCGTCGCGGTAGCGGCTGTACAGAAACCAGCCCAGCAACGCCAGCCCGATCAGTGCGGCCCCAATCAGCAGCAGTATGCCTGTTAGGCCATCGCCCGAATCAGCCCGTTGTCCGCCTACTTTGCTGCCAAAGAACTCCATAAAGAACTGGCTCAGCCGGTCGAACTCAAGAACGAACGTAGCACCCAGCAAAATCAGCAGCATCAACACGTCGAAAAGGCGCTCGGCTACCACGGTCCCGAAACTAACGTTGACCGGCACCCCGGCCAGTCGGTACAGCGTGCCACATCGGGCCACTTCGCCCGCGCGGGGCAGCGCTAAATTTGCCAGATAACCCGTAAGTACGCTGGTTGTGGCATCGACAGCGGTGGGCCGCTGAGGAACCACCGGCTCCAGCAGAATCCGCCAGCGTTGGGCGCGGCTCCAGTGGGCAACGATCGTCAGCAGTGCCGACGCGAGCACCCACCGGAAATCGGCCGCGCTGATCTTGGCCCACAAGTCACCCGCATCAAGGTGGCTCTGCTTAAACGTAAACCATAGCAGCCCCCCGGCAATTGCCAGTGAGATGAGGTATTTGAGTACATTCTTTGGATTCATACGGAAAAAAGGAAAGGGGCATAAAAGAGGAGGGGAGCAACCAGACAGACCATCTCGTTGCTCCCCGCTCTCCTTGTTACACGGTCACTAAGCGATTGTTGTCGTCGGGAAAAACGACAGTAGGTTTGTGTGTTCGAGCTTCGTCGGTGGTCATCATGGCGTAGGCAATGATGATGACAATATCGCCGACCTGTGCCCGGCGGGCCGCAGCTCCGTTCAAACAAATAATGCCTGACCCACGCGCTCCTTTGATAACATAGGTGATAAGCCGCTCTCCGTTATTGTTATTGACGATGTGAACCTGCTCATTCTCCAGTAAACCGGCGGCATCCATCAGATCTTCGTCGATGGTAATGCTGCCGACGTAGTTGAGTTCTGCCTGCGTGACTTTGACGCGGTGCAATTTCGATTTTAGTACGTTGACGAACATGATTGGTTAGATACCATTTAGGCGCGGCAAAGGTACGATTAAATCAGTTGATCAGTTAGTCGGTGAGTCGCAGAGTCGGTAAGTCGTAGAGTCGGTAAGTCGTAGAGTTACTGACTGACTGTACGACTTATGACTTCTACGACTTAATACACAGCCATCTCTGGCTCTATGTCCCGTGCCCAGGCGTTGATACCCCCATCGAGGTTATAAAGGTTTGTTAAGCCGCCCTGTGCGTAGAGGTATTCGGCTACATTGGCCGATCGGATACCGTGGTGGCAATAAACGACTACCGGTCGGTCGGTCGGAATGCGCTTGCGGTTATTGGGAATCATGCCCACGGGAATGAGTACCGCGCCATCCAGGTGGCATAGTTCAAACTCAGGCCGCTCGCGAACGTCGAGCAGGAACAGTTCTTCGCCTGCCATGAGCCGACTGGCCAGATCCTGGGGTGACATTTTTTGTGGTCCCGACGTAGCCACTGGCCGCATACCTGACGACGTGAGACCCTGCCGGGCGAGGTCATCGGCATCGGGCCGGCGTTTAGTCCTTATTTTTTGCTGGCTCATCGCAAGTAAATCGACCATCAGCAGGTGTTCGTTCAACGACTGTCCGATGCCGGTAATGAGCTTGATCACTTCATTTGCCTGATACGTGCCGATAACGCCCGGAAGAACCCCCAGCACGCCGGTAACACTGCAATTGGGAATTTCGATGTCGTTTGGATATTCCGGAAACAGACAGCGATAGGTAGGTCCTTTGCGGCCATTTCCCAGGTCAGCATTCAGCACGGCAACCTGTCCTTCAAAGCGATGAATGGCCCCGTAAACAAAAGGCTTACCGAGCGTAACACATACATCGTTGACCAGATAGCGCACGCTGAAATTGTCGGTACAATCCACGACTATATCATACGATTCGATGATGGACCGGGCGTTTCCCGCTTCCAGCGCCATCGCATAGGTATCGAATGTCAGGCCGGGGTTGAGCCGGTTGAGGTGCGTTACGGCCGCTTTGGCTTTCGGCTGGCCAACTTCATCGGTGGTATAGATCACCTGCCGCTGAAGGTTGCTCAGATCGACCACATCAGGATCAATAACCCCAATGGTGCCAACCCCGGCCGCGGTCAGGTATAGCAGCACCGGACAACCCAACCCACCGGCTCCTACCACCAGTACACGGGCATTTTTTAGCCGTAGCTGTCCCGGCTGGCCTATTTCGGGGAGGTTCAGGTGCTTCTGGTAACGTTGTTGTTCGGCGGGTATGAGGGTCGTTGCTTCCATAAAATCAAGCGTTGGGCAATCCCAAACATTATGCTATACTCCAACAGATTTCAGTTCGCTAAAATTGCGTAAAGCTAAAAATGCCGGGCTTATTATTTCAAATCTGTTGACTAAAAGGAATAAACCTGTATAGCCGTTGGTCAACAAACAAACAATTAACGGATACGTAGGCTCACACTGGCTTCGTCATCCTCACCGGTTGTATACCCATTTCCGGGCGTTGAGTCGGGGTCAGCCGGGGTGGCGCTACCTATCTGGGCCTGTATCAGACCGGTACTGGTCACTCGTACCGACAGGGTAAGCGTGGCTGAACCACCAGCTGCAATGGAGGAGATCGTCCCATTTACTGTCTGGCCGCTCACCGTTAAGCCGTTGGTATTGGTAAGTTGCCAACCGGCTGGCAGCAGTGTCTGAACCGATACGTTGCTGGCCGTAGCCCCGCCCCGGTTGCTAACGGTGAGGGTAAGCTGACTGATTTGATTTGACTCCAGCGTCAGACGGTCAGACACCAGGCTCAGGCTCAGGTCGGCGTTGGCTGAACTGGTTGGCGGCTGACTGGATTGCACCGGGGGCAGGGGAGTCTGGTTTGGATTTGGCGATACCGTGAGCGAGCCGTTGCTATCAAGTGTCCGGAGATCAACCAGTGCTTCGTCGTCCTGGCCGTCGCCGGTGCCTGAATTGGGTTGCGAGTCAGGATCGGGGACACTACTGGCCGTAATCTGGGCCGCCGTCGCAAAACTACCTGAACGCGTGGCCCGGAGCCGGAATGTAGCCGACGTACTCGCGCCACTGGCCAGGCTACCCGCGCTGATGTTTACGGCATTGGGTGAGGCACTTACCGTGGGTGATGAGGAGTCCAGAAAAACCAGTCCATCGGGGAGTAAGCTGCCTGCCGTTACGTTCGCTGTTGGTTGCGGCCCCGTATTCGTGAGCACCAGCGTCACCGTAACAGGTTGCCCTACGAGGGGCGTTCGGTTGCTCAGGCGCATAGCCAGCGATAGGTCGGCACCGGCGCAGATCGACAACGGTTCACTGGGTGCGCTGGCTACGGCCGGGTTGCTGGCTACCACCCGTATCCGGTACTGACTGCCGCCGGGTAAGGAGCTTGGCAGGGTTACCTGAATAGGACTGGTTGGGCCGCTACCGATGGTCGTTTCGCTGGCAAAAGAACCAGTGGCATCCGACAGGCGGACGCTGAACGTGTTGCCGCCGTTCAGGGTACCGTCGGTGACGTCGACGGCCACCGGAAAGGAAGGGCCAAGACAGGTTGCTGCGGCTGGACTGGTGATGGTAACAACTGGAGGAATAGCCGCAATGGGTTCCATGGTAAAGTAGAGGATTTGCCGCCCGTCGAGCAGCGTAGCGTCAAACCAGACGCCTGATCCGGTAGTACCCTGACGCCGTACCGATAGCCGGTAGCGTCCCGGCTCCACACCGCCTACGCCAAACGAGGTGGGCGGGTAATTACGCAGGTAATTGAAATCGGCAAACTCGGCATAGTCCGGCAGCTGCGAACTGGGTAGTGGCTGATACCAGCCAGCGTCATTGAATCCACCACCATCGATCCGTTCCATCCTGATCTCCACCTGCGCATCGGCCTGAACCATGAAATAAAAACCATGACTTTGCATTTCATAGCGGTACCCTATCCGCGTAATGGCTGCATCGGCTACGCCACTCGCTACGGGTGATCGCAGAATGGTTTGTGGTGCCGGGGTGGCTGGCGCTGACTGCCGTACCATGAACGGCTCGCCCAGCGCACCCGTCGTAACAGGATGGTTTGAAAGCGTTCGCAGGCGATAGGTACCATCTGCCAGGTTGGTGGGGAGCGTTACTAACAGCGGGTTCTCCGAGCTGGCCGGTGACTCATATACGATGGTATTGTCAGTAGCTTTCAGTACCTGTGCCCGGTACAGATTGTCGAATTCGTGGGCATCGCTGCGCAGTGATGCCGCTATGATCGTTTCGCCCGGCCGACGTGTAAGGGGAAGCGTATAGCCGCTTGTGATCAGGGCCGATTCGTCGGTTGGGGTAAACGGGACCGCCTTACTGAAAAAATCAGCCGTCAGGCTCTGATCCCAGCTGTTGGTGAAGGTAAAGAACCCGGCACCCCGAAAGTGAAGGCCATCCGGCCGCTTGTCAGGGCCCTGGATGGTATCGGTGGCGGGTCCGGCATAGACACGCGGTACCTCGGCAATAAGCCGGTTCTGGGCTGCAATGATAGCCGGGCTGCTTCGGCCGTCTATAAAACTGGCGCGGGCCACCATCCAGGGCAGCATCTCCTGCCCGAGTTGCTGACGGCTTTTGTTGATCACATACTGAATATTGTCGAAATACGCCTGAGTCGTTGTATTGTTAAGCAGGTCACTTTCGCCCTGGTGCCACAGGACCGCCCTGGCCCCTGTTCGCCGGACATAATGCAGCAGGACGGCTCCCAGCCTCCTGTAGACAGCCGCATTTACGGAGGCACCGATGTTGCCGGCCGCCGACTGCTGCCACTCGAAACTATTGGTACCACCCAGCGCTGCGCCTATGAACAGCACGGGTACGTTGAGTCGTTGCGCCAGTTTGTCACCCAGCAGGCTCCAGATGTGCGGGGGCTGGCTGGGGCCAATGTTGGTGCCGTAACTGATATGGCTGAAGGCAAGGGGTAGCAATTGCTCACTCAGGCTGTCCTGCCGGAAATCGATACACGACACGCGATCGTCGACGGAACTGGGTACCCGTTCAAATCCACCGTATGCATTCGACTGTCCGGCTATAACAAACACTTCACCCACACCGATACGATTGACGTGGGTCTCGGTGAGTAGCGTTGTGCCGGCTTTGGCGCGTACATCCAGGCGGTACCAACCTGCGGATACGGTTACCTGCCCCCGGAATGATGACGAGTTCGGCAGGATGTCTATCGCTGTCCAGGCAGTTACGCTGCCCTGCCCCAGTGTTAAGGGTACGAACCGTGCCTGAATGCTGGTCGCCGTAGAAGGAGCTATGCCCGTTACCGTTATCGTGGCTTCGTTACTGAGCGTACGCTGAAAAACCATCCGGGGTACCGGACTCGTGATGCGTAGTTGAGCCAGAGACAAATAGGGCAACAGACAGGCTAGTACCAGTATCCATCCGGAGCGACAGTGGTAGAGTAACATAAAGTAATTCTATATATGGTGTAGAGTAATGAAAACCTGTTCGTGTTTTCACATTTTGCTGGATCAAATATAATACCCAAATAAAGTGCCTAAACAACTATTTCTGATAACTAAACAAATAAATGCCCCAACATAGCTAAAAGGGCCTCAGGAAGGAGCTACACAATGCGTAGCTCCTTCCTGAGGCCCTTTTAGCTATGTTGGGGTAACCTCCTTACAGACTTTGTTGGCTTATTTACGAAACGGTCGTCGTTATTTTCAGTTCGGCCAGCTGGGCTGGCGAAATCGTTGACGGCGAGTCGATCATCACATCCCGGCCTGAGTTGTTTTTCGGGAAGGCGATAAAATCCCGAATCGAGTCGGCACCGCCAAACAGCGAACACAGCCGATCGAAACCAAAGGCAATACCGCCGTGTGGGGGGGCTCCATACTCGAAAGCGTCCATCAGGAAACCGAATTGGGCTTTGGCTTCCTCGTCCGAGAAGCCCAGGATGCTGAACATGCGGGCCTGTAGTTCACGGTTAAAGATACGGATGGAGCCACCACCTACTTCAGTACCATTGATGACCATGTCATAGGCATTCGCCCGAACAGCGCCCAGGTCGCTGTCCAGCAGGGATATATCCTCCGGTTTAGGCGACGTGAAAGGATGGTGCATGGCGAACCAGCGGTTCTCATCTTCGCCGTATTCGAGGAGGGGGAAATCCAGCACCCACAGGCTGCTGAACGTGTACGGGTCGCGCAGGCCGAGCCGGCTGCCCATCTCCAGGCGTAACTCGTTCAGGTACTTGCGGGCTTTGGCGGCCTCTCCCGATACGATGAGCATCAGGTCACCGGGGTTTGCATTGAGCTGTTCGGCCCAGGCTTTCAAATCAGCTTCGCTATAGAACTTGTCAACCGACGATTTGAGGCTGCCATCTTCGTTGTACCGAACGTAGATCAGCCCTTTTGCGCCAATTTGTGGTCGTTTGAGCCACTCCGTCAATTCATCCAGTTGTTTACGGGTATAATGGGCGCAGCCCGGGGCGTTTATGCCAACAACCAGTTCGGCAGAGTCGAAGACCGGGAACCCTTTGCCCTGAGCCAGTCCGGTAAGTTCGGCAAACTCCATTCCGAAACGCGTATCCGGTTTGTCCGAGCCGTACCGGCGCATGGCTTCAGCGTAGGTCATGCGGGGGACTTCGGCCAGGTCGATGCCTTTTACCGCTTTGAACAAATGCCGGACCAGCCCTTCGAACATGTTAAGAATGTCTTCCTGCTCCACGAATGACATCTCGCAGTCGATCTGCGTGAATTCCGGCTGACGGTCGGCGCGCAGGTCTTCATCACGGAAACATTTTACGATCTGGTAGTAGCGATCGAAGCCGGATACCATCAGCAGTTGTTTGAAGGTCTGGGGCGACTGGGGCAGCGCATAGAACTCACCGGGGTTCATGCGGCTTGGCACGACAAAGTCCCGCGCTCCTTCGGGCGTCGATTTGATCAGCACGGGTGTTTCGACTTCAATAAAATCGTTCCCGTCCATATATAACCGCGTTTGCTGGGCCATTCGGTGGCGCAGTTCGAGGTTGCGCCGAACGGGATTCCGGCGGAGGTCGAGGTATCGGTATTTCAGACGCAGGTCATCCCCTCCGTCGGTTTCGTCATCGATCAGGAACGGTGGAAGTTTCGCCGGATTGAGCACCGTCAGCGACGTTACCTTGATTTCAATGTCGCCGGTGGGCAGATTGGGGTTTTTAGATTTCCGCTCGATAACGGTTCCCGTTGCCTGCACGACAAACTCACGCCCAAAGGAACGGGCTGTGGTAAACAGGTCGGGCGATGTCTGACCATCTTCGAGCAGGAGCTGGGTGATGCCGTAGCGGTCGCGGAGGTCGATCCAGAGAACACCGCCTTTGTCGCGGACGGTTTGAACCCAGCCGCAAAGGGTTGCGGTGGTATTGTCGTCGGTTAAGCGGAGCTGGCCGCACGTGTGGGTTCTTAGCATTGGAGAATAAGCGAATTCGTAATAGAATGATTGGCTTCGGGCTGTACTCGTTTTCAGGCAACGGATACAGCGCCCAAAAATAAGCACGCAGCTATCGGTTTGAGCCGCAAAGGTAGGGAGTTTGCGGGCGCATACGGCATGGAGTTGTCGAAGCCTGTAAATCCGGCGCGTAGGCGCTCCTGAAAAGCGGTTGCGGGCCAATTACGCGTAGCTGGCCGGGAGGCTGCCGGATGACCGGTTATCTTTCTGATCGGGCTTCTACATGAGCCGTTTATTTCGTATATTTACCTCCCTTATTGGCAACAAACAACCATACTAATGACGCCGGTAACTGGCCTGAAAACCAGCGTGTCGGCGCCCCAACCGCATGAAGCGAGGAAGAAATAATCCAAACCAACTTCAGATCGATTTTCTGGCGTCTTTTCGCCGGATGCTGGTCAGTCTGGGCGGCCCAGAAAAATTGACCGTCAACGAGAGTTTATTTATGCGCATGACCGACCAATGGGAAAATACCCAGGTCATGCCCGCCGATTTATTGTTTCAGAAAAGCCCCGTCGAAGCCGTCGTATTCCGCTTGCAGAAAACCGATCCCGACCGGCTCCGGTTTCCTCAGGAGATGATTGCCGGTGAGATTCGGGGTGAGCAGGGCCTGACGGGTTTCTCGGCTAAGTTCCGGGAGCAGGGCTGGGTCATTTTGCCAGCCGAACTGTCGGCGATGTACAAGAATTTATTCCTGAACATTCTGACCGCTTCTGTCGGCCTGGAACATATGTACCCCTCGCGTTCAGCTTTGCTGGTCGAAGCTGAGCGGCTGGCGCTGGCGGCTATGCTGCCGGAAGAAGAAATTCGCAAGTTTTTCGGGCTTCGGCTGTCCCGGTTTCCGGATAGTTTCCGTAGCGAAGTGGTCAATTATTACAACATACCATTCGACTATGTGCTGAAACGCGCGAACCACGTCGGCCTGGTATCGGAGCAGGTTATCGAGGAGTCGCGCAACAACAGTCAGCCTACGCGCGCTACGCTCCTGCGCCGTCCGTCGAGTAGCCGGGCGGCCTGACCCGGGCTGTCGGTTAGTAGCGCTGTTTCGGTCACATATATGAAAGAAACAGGTCCGTGCGATAGTTGTTGCTCAACCGTTCATGTGTAGATAGGCAACGTAACGGTTTTTACGCTTAATTAGCCGGTCAGATACCCTAACGTACTTGACCGGCTTTTTATATGCGCCTGATCTCCCAAATTCTACTAGGATTGTTCGTTGTCCTGGTAGCTGTTGCAGTTACCATGCATTGGCTGGCCAGGAGGGGGCGCGAAAACGAACTGGCACAGCTGGGTACTCTCCGCAAGACGTTGACCCTGTCTAGCAGTTCATTTCCTCCCAATGGCGATTTGCCCGTTAGTTGTAGCTGTAAAGGAAAAGAACTGTCGCCTGCCCTGCTTTGGGAAAACCCTGATTCCGGGGTTGGGTCTTATGTCGTGCTGGTAACCGACTATGACGTGCCAACACCCGATTATTCACTCTACAACCTCTCCCACTGGGTCGTCTACAACCTACCTCCATCGGTTCGGAGTTTGCCGGAAGGGGTTATGCCGGAACAACTGCGGATGCTGGGCGCGCGGGTTGGTAAGAACGGAACCGGCGGTATGAAGTTTATTGGTCCCTGCCCACCCATTGGTCGGCATGCCTACGTATTTCGGGTATATGCCCTCGATCAGGTTCTGTCGTTTACCGACCTTCCGGGGAAGCAGGATGTGCTGGAGGCCATGAATGGCCATGTGCTGGGCTATGGTGAACTGACCGGCTACTTCCAGTAAGCCGCACTCCTTCAAGGCTGTCTGCGCAAGTCCAGCGTATGGAACAAAAGCAGCCGGGCCACGTGATTATTGACGAATACATTGCCGGTCGCCTGCTGTTGAAACAGATTCCTGTAGCCCGCCTGCTCGGTCAGCGATTTGCTGAACGGATAAGAAAAGCCCATGAAGAACCTATTCTGGTCGAAGTAATTATAGGTGATCTGTTTTCCCAAATTAATGAAGGCTTCATCCTGAATCCCGAAATTCGGCACGCCCGGCCGGATCGTTTCTCCTTTCGGGGTATCTGAAGCATGAAATTATACCTGACCCGCCAGTTGGAGCTATAGCCAGCCGCCAGCTGGTCGCCCTTTATGCGATGATTAAATCGCTGTTCAGCCCGAATCCACTGTAACAAATTAAGCCACCCCGACCGGGATGTCCACCAGACCTGTTGCCAGGAGCGGTGTTCAGGCCAGACAATACCGCTCGTAACAGATAAGAATTTACATAGGATACGAATGGGCTATTCCTGTAAAATTGACTTTTTTCGGGTAATGCTGTTTGCAAACCAAGAAAAAGGTCAAATACACCAATAATTTCATCGGTGCATTTGGATGTGCAGCAAACATAATGGTTTATTTGCAAACTCTATATAATCAATAGAGTATAACTACTAATAGTCTATCTACAACCGGGAGTACTGGGAGTAGTAGGCGTAATTAGCTTGAAGAAGATGAAAATCAATTATTTATCGCACTACATTTTCTGTTTTTGTTGTCGCGAAGGCATTGACGACACAGCTCCAGCACAGCTAATCAACACCATTCATCCATACAATACACACAGTTCACAATGAGACAAATTTTCAAGTCGGTTTTCTTTTTTGGCCTCTTTATCATTCCCTTATTTTTATCAGCGCAGAACGCGCCTGTTATTAATGCAACGGTTTCCGGAACGGTTGTCGATGCCCAGTCCAACAAGAGGTTAGTTGGCGCAACGGTAGCGATCAAAGGCACGACTAATGGGGCACCAACCAAAGAGGACGGTCAGTTTATGCTGATTACCGGCCAAAAGCTTCCCTTCACGGTCATTGTGTCTTTCGTTGGGTATCAAACAACCGAAGTAATAATCAATGAGGATAATACAGAAATAAAACTCCAGGAAGGCGCGAATCAATTATCCGACGTGGTCATTACCTCCAGACGCCGTCAGGAGTCGGCGCAGGACGTTCCCATTCCGATTTCGGTTGTCAGCGGTGTCCGTGCCGAAGATGCGGGTGCGTTCAACGTGAACCGCTTAAAGGAACTGGTTCCCAGTGTACAGCTCTACGCATCCAATGCCCGTAACACGACGCTCAACATTCGCGGGCTGGGGTCGAGTTTTGGCCTTACCAACGATGGTATAGACCCGGGGGTAGGGTTTTATGTAGACGGCGTGTATTATGCCCGTCCGGCGGCCACGTCGCTCGATTTTATCGATATTGAGCAGGTAGAGGTACTCCGTGGCCCGCAGGGGACGCTTTTTGGCAAGAATACCACGGCCGGTGCGTTTAACGTTGTCACACGTGCCCCCAGCTTTCAGCCCGGTGCCAGTTTTGAAACAAGCTTTGGCAACCTGAATTATATTCAGGCGAAAGCGTCTATAACCGGCCCGCTGAGCAAAAAGCTGGCAGCCCGGGTTTCTTTTTCGGGTACGCAGCGGGACGGGACCATTTATAACCTCACAACGCTTAAACCTACCAATACCCTGAATAACGTAGGGTACAGAGCACAGTTGCTGTATACCCCATCGGACAGGGTGTCTGTTACGGTAGCGGGTGATAACTCCCGGCAACGCCCCGACGGGTATGCAACCGTTTTAGCTGGGGTAGTACCAACGAAGCGGGCGGCTTACCGTCAATTCAACACTATAATTGCCGATCTCGGTTACAAACTGCCTACTACGAATCCATTCGACCGGGTCACCGATACCGATACGCCCTGGCGGTCAAACAATGATTTCGGGGGTGCTTCGGTCAATGTCGACGCCCGGATAGGGGGTGGCAAACTGACGTCGACCACGGCCTGGCGGTATTGGAAATGGGATCCATCCAACGACAGAGACTTTACCGGTCTTCCGGTGCTGACCAAATCACAGGGTAACTCGCAGCATCAGCAATGGACACAGGAAATTCGGTATGCCGGGCAGTTCTCGTCCCGCCTGAGCGGAGTCGTTGGGGTGTTCCTGATCGATCAGGATCTCCGGTCAGATCCCGTTCAAACGGAGGAATCGGGTTCGGCCCAGTGGCGTTTTTCACAAAGCTCGACCAGCGCCTTATGGAAAACGCCCGGTCTTCTCGATGGATTCGGTACCCGGACAACATCGCGGCTCAAGACCCTGGGTGGAGCCGTATTTGGCCAGCTCGACTGGACTATCGGCGACAAATGGCATTTACTGCCCGGCCTGCGGTTCAATTACGACAAGAAAGACGTAGACTATAAACGGGAGACCTACGGGGGGCTGCAAACCACCGAACCGGCTTTGCTGGCCCTCAAAAATGGCGTTTACACCAATCAGGCATTCGCGTTTGGCGTCGAAGAGAACAACTTCTCGGGCCAGTTGACCCTGGCTTACCGGGCCAGCAAGCAATTTAATGCCTATGCAACGTATGCGAACAGTTACAAACCGGTTGGCGTCAACCTGGGTGGATTGCCGACGGCCAACGGCGTCGTTCTGATCGATCTGGCCAAAGTGAAACCAGAATACGTGACCCACGTAGAGGTTGGCGTGAAGACCCGCCCAACACCGGGGTCTACGCTGAATCTAACGGTCTACAACACCGACATCAGAGACTACCAGACGCAGGTGCAAACCGCTGAAGTAGGAGTAAACAGGGGGTATCTTGCCAACGCGGAGAAAGTACGGGTGAAAGGTGTCGAACTGGATGGAAACGTTCGGGTCACCAGCAATTTCACGGTAAACGGTGCCCTTGCCTACACCGACGGTAAATACATTTCCTTCAAAAACGCCCCTGTACCCCTTGAAGAAACCGGTGGAGAGTCTGCGTTCAAGGATATCTCGGGGGGTGTTCTGCCGGGTATCTCTAAATGGGCTGGCTCGTTGGGTGGCGAGATTTCTGGTGCCGGGAAGCTGTTCAGCCAGAGCGGGCGGTACTTCCTGGCCCTCGATACCTACTACCGGTCCTCTTTCTCGTCGAGCGCGTCGCCCTCGCTATACCTGAATATCGACGGCTACACCTTGCTGAACGCCAGAGTTGGTTTCCGGGCCTCCAATGGGGTATCGATCCTGCTATGGGCACGTAACCTGACGAACAAGGATTATTTCGAACAACTGCTCCCGGCGGCTGGCAATGCCGGCCAGTATGGAGCCGTACTCGGCGACCCCAGAACCTACGGAACCACCCTGCGGTACACGTTCTGACCGATTGGGAAAAAGGCGCAGATCTCATGGGGTCTGCGCCTTTTTCATTTCCACCCAGGCCGGTATCTTCAGGGCACCGGATTACGGGCATGGTTCTTGAGATAAGTTGCGCTGTAAGGCTGATGCCACTATCGTTTTTAATAAGGCGCGTGGCTGCCAGGCCGCTGAATCAGTCATGGGTGGTTTGTGCTAAGTGGCAATTACTTACACCGTGACGCGGTTACGAACAGGACGGAAAAATGGCCTTATTGACGCGATAAAGCCTTTAGTTACTAATGCTGCTGTAGAAAAAACAACCTAAGTCTGTTTCGCCGTTGTCACGAATTTTAGTAACCTTTGTATTGGACGATCGAACGTTATTACTTTTCTGGCATCTTACATATGAGACAACTTTCTTTAATCTTACTGTTCATATGCCTGGCATCAGCTATGGTCCTGGCCCAAACCAGCAGGTCTCTCGACGAAGGGGCCGGTTCGGGCCAGTCCGTAACGAACCTGGCGGGGTATGTCAGGGATGAGAATGGTCAGCCACTGGCCGGGGTAACAATCGTTGTAAGAGGTACCAACAAGGGTACGATTACGAAAGCCGACGGGCGTTTCTCCCTGTCGACCGCCGAGCCGCTGCCGCTTACCATCAGCGCATCATTTATTGGCTACCGACGGCAGGACATCGTGGCGCGGGGCAACAACTTCCGGAACCTGGATATGAAACTGATCGAAGAGGCTGTTATGGCCGACGAGGTCGTTGTGTCGGCAAGCCGCGTACCAGAAGATATCCAGAAAGCCGCCGTAACCGTAGAGCGGCTCGGTGCCCGGCAGTTTGCTAACTCCCCGGCCGCCAGCCCGTTCGATGCGCTGCAAAACGTGAAAGGCGTTGATCTGCTGACCCAAAGCCTGACATTCAAATCGGTAAACCTGCGCGGTTTCGGGGCGAATAACAACAATCGGTTTTTACAATTGACCGACGGCATGGACAACCGTTCGCCGGGTCTGGGATTCGGGTTTGGTAACGTAGCGGGAATTTCTGATCTGGATGTCGAGAGTATCGAACTGATTCCGGGCGCATCGTCGGCTCTTTACGGACCAGATGCGTTGCAGGGGTTGATGTTGACGACCAGTAAGAGTCCGTTCTCGTACCAGGGCCTGAGCGCTCAGGTAAAGGTGGGCATGAACAACGTTGGCAAAGAGAACTTTGGTCCCAAAGGGTATTCCGACCTGGCCATTCGCTATGCGAAACAACTGGGCACGCGCTTTGCCATCAAAGCCAGCTTTCAGCGCCTTAGCGGTACCGATTTTATAGCCGACGATTATACTGATCGCTCCACCCGCGCCCGCGCCGGGTTCTTCTCCACCGATCCTAGTCGGGGCGGTATTGCTACCGGCATCGGGTATGTTCCGGTTAGCAACAAAAACGCCAATTTTGAGTACGATGGCGTAAACATTTACGGCGACGATATCAATGCGGGCGGTGCTTTCAAATACCCCGCCGATTATGAAAATTCACTGTTGCAGAACAGGCTTGTGACCCGTACGGGCTATACCGAGCTGGAGGTGTTGGGAAATAACGGGAAGGTATTTAACAACCGCGCCAATGTGTCGTTACACTACAAAGTCGGCCGGAATATGGAGGCTTCGGTTGGTTGGTACTACGGAAATGGTAATTTCATTCGTACCGCCGGCTTTCGGGAATACTTCCCCGACTACAAACGCAATCAGTTCAAGGCCGAACTAAAAGGCGACAACTTTTTCGTAAGAGCCTACACTACCCAGCAGAATGCCGAAGGCTGGAACATCGGGCAGGCGGCTACCGCTATTAACAACGCCTGGAAGCCGCTGAATCAATGGGCTACTGAGTTTGGTCAGGCCTATGTTGAAAACAAAGTAAGTATCGACGCGGCCCGCACAACCGCCGACCGGGGGCGGTTTTTGCCGGGATCGGCTAGTTTCAACCGGGTGCGCGACTTGTTTGCCAATACCTACAACACCGATTCAGTTCCGGGGTATAAAGCTAAGGGATTACGGTTTCGGGACAACTCGGCGCTGTGGCATTACGAAGGCATGTACAACCTGACCAAGCTGATAAACAAGGTAGCCGAAGTGCTCGTAGGTGGTAGTATCCGGCATTATGCGCTCAATACCGGTGGTACGGCCGTAACCTTGCAGTCCACTGGTTCGGAATACACGATCAACGAATATGGCGCGTACGCTCAGGTGGGTAAAGTACTGAAACTGGGCTCAGTCGTAACGGTCAAGCCAAGCGTGGCTATCCGGTACGACAAGAACCAGTATTTTCAGGGTGGGTTTACGCCCAGAGCTTCAGCGGTGGTAAGCGTAGGGGCACATAATTTCCGGGGTTCCTGGCAGAGCGCGTTCCGGAATCCTTCGCCGGGGCAGTTGTTTGCGGTACCGGGAACGCAGGGTGGCGAAGTGGGCGGGTCGCGTCTGGCAGCTGAATCGGCCCGGTTATTTACCAATCCGGCCTACCTCGATTCCGACGTCAGGGATTTTACCGCCGGACGCATTTCCGAATCGCAACTCCGTAGCCGGGCGTATGACCCGACGACTTTCACGACGGAAAAAATAAAAACGTGGGAGGTCGGTTATAAAGCGCTGGTCAGCAACACGTTTTTTGTCGATGCTTTTTACTTCCATAGCCGTTACAACGACTTCATCGCTGCTCAGAGTTTCTACCAGCCAACCAACGGTCGGATTGCTGACTTTTCTACCAACGCGTATCGCACGTTACAGATCAACTTCAACAACTTCAACGAAATCTTCGTAGATGGTTACGGCCTGGGCGCTGAGTATGGCCTGGGGCGGGGATTTACTGTTAGCGGTAACTACGCGCATCAGGTAGGGACCGTTACGTTGCGCGATGCGCAGGGCAACATCCGTAACGATCTGTCTGGTGCGCCCGTGATTAAGCGGAAAATGAGCAACCCCGAAGTGTCACAACTGGGACGTAATTTCTTTATCTCCCCCGAGAATCGCTATAATATCAGCCTGAATAATCCACGCATTACCGACCGGATTGGCGCTACGCTTACCTACCGCTGGACCAGTGAAATGTGGGTAGAGCAGGGTACTACGGCAGGTGATGTATGGCTGCCATCCTGGACAAGCGTCGATGCGCAGGTGTCTTATAAGGTGCCATCCTTTAAGTCGGTCGTTAAACTTGGTGGTACCAACATCTTCAACAAGTACTATACACAAGGCTACGGACTGGCCAGTATTGGCGGGTTATACTACGTCAGTATCACATTCGATGAGTTGATGCGGTGATGAATCGATGACGCATCCGTACCTCACGTAAGAACCCTCTCGCGTCATCAGGGTAAGGCCGTGCGATGCGGGATTTTGCTACCTTTGAGTAAAACGAATGTGTGCTATGCTGACAGCTGTAAAAGCAACTTATGACAACGGGCAGATCATATGGGATGAACGCCCACCTGTGCACAAAAAGACCCGGGTTGTCATAACGTTTCTGGAAGAGGATGCATTTATTGACCCAGCCCTTAAAAAGCGTCAGGGAGGAAGCATGAAAGGCCAGATTAGCTTATCTGAGGACTTTAATGAGCCTCTGGATGATCTTAATGAGTATATGTAATGAGTTTTCTACTGGATACTGAGGTTCTGCTGTGGTTCATTGAAGGGAATGATCGATTACTGGAAACCAATCGATTAAAGATCCAGACAGCAGATACTATCTACGTCAGTCAGATCAGTTTGTTTGAAGTCGCTATCAAGACTAAAGTTGGTAAGCTGTCGATTAAACGGGGCCTGGCTGGTTTGCTTCAGGATATGATGCTCGAAAACATTCAGATTTTGCCTTTGCAAAACGAGCACATTGCCGCCTATGATCAAATTCCTTTTTTTGACGACCATCGTGATCCTTTTGATCGGCTTATTCTGGCAACGGCCTTACACGAGGGCTGGCCGGTAATGACAGCCGATCCTAAGTTCAGTTGGTACAAAGACCAGATCGAGGTGATCTGGTAAACTCATGCCCGATTTCAAGCAACAAGTCATTTATCAAATCTACCCGCGCTCCTTTGCCGATTCCAACGGCGACGGCATTGGCGATCTGCCGGGAATTATCAGTAAACTCGACTACATGGCCGACCTGGGTGTCGATATCCTCTGGCTGAGTCCTATCTTCCCGTCGCCCAACGCCGATAACGGGTATGACATTTCGGATTATGAAGGCATCATGCCCGAATTCGGCACCATGGCCGATTTCGATACGCTCCTGGCAGGTGTTCACCAGCGCGGGATGCGGCTAATTCTGGACCTGGTTGTCAACCACAGCTCCGATGAGCACCGCTGGTTCCGGGAGAGCCGCAAAAGCAAGGATAACCCGTACCGGGACTACTATATCTGGCGGGCACCCTCACCCCCGGCCCCTCTCCCTAAGGGAGAGGGGGGAAAACCTCCGGATGGCCTGCTCCCCTCTCCCATGGGGAGAGGGGCCGGGGGTGAGGGTACCCCGCCCAACAACTGGCAATCTATCTTCTCCGGCCCGGCCTGGAAATTCGACGAGATAACGGGCGACTATTACCTGCACCTGTTCGCCGAGAAACAGCCCGACCTGAATTGGGAAAATCCGAAACTCCGGCAGGAGATTTATACCATGATGCGTTTCTGGCTCGACAAAGGAGTCGATGGGTTCCGGATGGACGTCATCCCCTTCCTGTCGAAAGATCAGCGGTTTCCTGACTATCCCGAAGGCCGGTTCGGCGACGTTGGTGTCCATGCCAACGGCCCACGCATTCATGAATTCCTACAGGAAATGCACCGGGAGGTACTGAGTCGTTACCCGGACGTGATCACGGTAGGCGAGGGGATCGGCGTATCGGCCGGGCAGGCAAACCGCTACGTTGGTCAACACCGGCATGAACTGGAGATGATCTATCATTTCGACCACGCCATGCCCCGCGATGAACAGCATTTCATCGACCCCGCCCCGGAGTTCACACTACCCGAACTAAAAACGATCTTCGCTACCTGGGACAGGGCGCTGGAAACAGGACCCGATGCGCCGGGCTGGCAGAACATCTATTTCGGCAATCACGACAACCCCCGCGTATTATCCCGGTTTGGCGATCCGGATGGCCCATACGCCTATGAGTCGGCGACGATGCTGGCAACGCTGTTATTGACCCATCGCGGCACACCGAGTATTTATCAGGGCGATGAAATCGGGATGACAAACTGCCGGTTCGACAGTATCGACGAGTTTGACGACATCCAGGTAAAGAACGCCTGGAAAGCCCTCATTACCCCAACAAATGACCCCGACCTTGGCAGGAAGTTTCTGAAGGCGGTCAACCGGATCGCCCGCGACCATGCCCGAACGCCCATGCAATGGTCCGACGCGCCGAACGCCGGATTCACCAGCGGGCCAGCGACGTGGCTGAAAGTGAATCCCAATTACCCGGACATCAACGTAGCGAAGCAGCAGGCCGAGGAGCGATCGGTGCTGAACTACTACCGCCAGTTGTTGCATGTACGGCGGCAGACACCAGCCCTGCAAGCTGGAACGTACCGTGACCAGCTGCCCAACCACCCGACTGTCTGGCTCTATGAACGCCTGCTGGGGGAGGAGCGGTTGATCGTTGTTGCGAACGTCAGCCAACACGAAACAGACATGCCCATTGACCTGACGGGCACGGTTGTACTGGCCAACTACGCGTCCGTCACCGGTACTTTACGTCCCTTTGAAGCCCGAATTTTACTTGAACGTGCGTGACATGCTCGATACCATCACACCTGTTCCCGTCCGGACCACTAATCGCGTAGCCGAAATTGGCTGGTTCTGCGATCTCTGCGGGGGCGACACCGAATTTTTGGGGCAACTCGACCCCAGCCGACGCAGTAGCTTCGAACACTGCAAAAATATTCTGCTTACCGCCGAAGCACAGGGCTTCAAGAATATTCTGTTGCCTACCTCCTACGTAGTGGGTCAGGAACCTATTGCGTTTGCCTCGGCGGTGGCGCAACTGACGAGCGATATCAGCTTGTTGGTCGCCATCCGTACCGGCGAAAATCACCCGCCCATGCTGGCGCGGGCCATCAGCACGCTCGATCACCTGCTGGAAGGCCGCCTGACCGTTAACATCATCAACTCCGACCTGCCCGGCTATAAAGAAGAGGGCCCCATGCGCTACCAGCGCTGTACGGAAACCATCGATATGCTGCGGCAGGGGTGGACCCAGGAGCAGATCGTACATGACGGTCCTGTATTCGGGCAGATCAGCTTGCCGAGCGCTCCGGTCAAACCCTATCAGCAGAATGGCGGACCCCTGTTGTACTTCGGTGGTATTGCCGATGGCGCGCGCGAAGTCTGCGCCCGGCAGTGCGATGTATTTCTGATGTGGCCCGAGAAAGAAGAGAGTATCTACGCCACGATGCTGGACGTATCGGCCCGGGCCGCCCGCCACGGCCGCACGATTGATTTTGGCTTACGTATTCACGTGGTCGTTCGCGAGACGGAGGCCGAAGCCCGTGCCTACACCCGGCGGCTGATGAGTAAGTTCGACGCCCGGCAGGCCGAAGCGCTCAAGCAGCGCACTCAGGATGCCAACTCGCTGGGTGTGGTTCGGCAAAACGAGATGCGCCGGGAAGCCGACGATGAAGGATTTGTCGAGCCAATTCTGTGGACCGGTATCGGCCGGGCGCGGTCGGGGGCGGGTGGTGCGCTGGTAGGAACGCCGGAGCAGATCATCGCGCAACTGAACCGCTACATGGACATGGGTATCCGGTCGTTTATCTTCTCGGGCTACCCGCTCATCGAAGAATGTGAATACTTCGGCAAACTGGTGCTGCCCCACCTGCCCAACGTCCGATTGGGCGACGTGCAGGGGCGCCGGCCGGCCGCTACACCCGCGACGCCGTTGACGTTTGGCGGTATTGAATGATGAATGATGAGTGATGAATGAGGAACGATGAATGATAAAACAAACCGTCTTGTATTATGAAAAAAGAAAATGTTGTACGTGAAAAAAGCTTTCGGTTCGCCATTCGTATTATTCGACTCTATCAATATTTAAAAGACAGGCAGAAGGAATACGTGCTGAGTAAGCAACTGTTACGTTCTGGAACATCGGTTGGTGCCAATATTCGCGAGGCTGATAATGCAGAGAGTAAGGCCGATTTCATCCATAAAATGGGAATAGCGCAGAAAGAAGTTGATGAGACAATGTATTGGCTCGAACTTTTGAAAGAAACGGATTATCTGCTGGAGAATGAATTCGTTAGCATACATAAAGACGCTGATGAGTTGCTGAAACTGATTCGAAGTATTATTATAACAGCCAAGGCCAACCGATAGGTAATTCATCATTCATCACTCATCGTTCATCACTCATCGTTCATCACTCATCACTCAACACCCTTGTTAAGTCAACTCGAAACCGTCGATATCGTTGTCCTCGTCCTGATGCTGGCGATCATGCCCACAGCGGGGATCATCGTGGCGTTACGTAAAAAAAGCGCCGAGGATTATTTTCTGGCGGGTCGCAGTATCCGCTGGTGGACCGTAGCTGGTTCGGTGTTCGGGACCAACATCAGCTCGTTTCACTTGATCGGGATGTTGGGTATTGGCTATTCGATCGGTTTTGTGCAGGCCCATTACGAAATCGTGTTCCCGGCTATTCTGCTGCTGTGCTTTGTGTTCCTGGCTTCGTACCGTCGGCTGGAGGTTTTTACGCTCTCGCAATA
The DNA here is from genome assembly GCF_014282275.1 of Spirosoma utsteinense. Classification (GTDB taxonomy): domain Bacteria; phylum Bacteroidota; class Bacteroidia; order Cytophagales; family Spirosomataceae; genus Spirosoma; species Spirosoma utsteinense. The sequence goes on along the minus strand of NZ_VFIA01000029.1, from coordinate 17,856 downwards.
CCTGGAGGTGCGGTATAACTCGACCGCCCGGCTTATTTATACCATCCTGCTGGTGCTGATCATTCTGGTGCAGCTGGTGGGCGCGTTCTATGTGGGAAGTATTACACTGCAATGGCTGTTTGGGGGCAGCAGTTTCGAGATCTCTTACCTGAGTGGCCTGCTGCTGATCGGTGCCGTTACGTGCAGCTATACCATTTGGGGCGGTATGGAGTCGATCGTCATTACCGACACCATCCAGACGCTGATGATGCTCACCGCCGGATTTGCCGTGGCTTATTTTACGCTGTCGCAACCCGAGATCGGCGGCTTTTCGGGCTTGTTGGCCCTTGATGGGGCTGTCCCGCGCGAAGCCCAGAAAATGCACCTTTACCTGCCCGCTAACCACCCGAACCTACCCTGGACGGGCATTTTTACGGGTCTCATGCTCCAGCACTGTTTCAACTTCACCACCAACCAGTTTCTGGTGCAACGCGTACTGGCCGCCAGTAGTGACGATGACGCCCGCAAAGGCATTATTGCCAGCGGCTTTCTGAAACTGACGATTCCCTTTTTCTCCATTTCGGCGGGCGTAGCAGCCTACTACTTGTTCCAGGCCCGCTTTGGCAACACCGCCGATTTCAATTCGGACAATGCCTTTCTGAAGCTGGTCGAGACGGTGATTCCGCCCGGCGTTGGCCTGACGGGCATGATCCTGGCCGGTCTCACGGCTGCAACCTTCTCCTCCGTCGACTCGATGATGAACGCGGCTACGACCCTGCTCACGCTGGACGTGTATCAGAAATACATCACGCCCAACGCTACCGACCGGCAAATTCTTCGCTTCGGCCGACTGATGATTGTGGCCATGGTCTTCGCGTCGATCGGGATTGCGCTGTTCACCTACACCCCCGACCGGTCTAACAACTTCTTCCTCAAAGTATCGGCGCAGCTGTCGTATTTCACGCCGGGGATCATGGTCGCGTTCTTTATGGGCGTGATGTGGAAGCGGGCGAGTGCCAAAGCGGCTGTAGCCGCGCTCGTGCTGGCACCGGTATATGGGCTGCTGGTCGAATGGATCTACAACGATGGGTTGTCTCAGATTCCGGCGGTCGTTGCGGTGTTCGGCGACAGACTCAACTTCATGCACCGTGTTTTCCTAACCTTCCTGCTCAGCGTAGCCACCCTTGTCGGCCTGAGCCTGACGCTATACCCGAATGCTAATTTCGACGGTTTTAATAAATTACGCGTTGAGGTAAAAGCGGGTGAATTGTTCCGGGCCATCGGGCTGTTTCTGGCGATCCAGGCCGTATTCATCAGCCTGATCTTCATCGTCGGCCTGTCGCCGAAAGCCGTTGCCGGTTGGGCCGCGCTGGCTACGTTCGGCCTGTTCTTCTTCTACCGCGACAAAGCCCCGGCCTTGCAGCCCAACGGACCAGTGCGGGCTGGTGCGGGACCCATCTGGCAGGACAACCACCTCTGGGCGGGCCTGCTCACAGCTATCAGCGTGGGCGTGCTGTATTATTTTGCGTAGATTGCTATACAGAATCACAACGTCCCCATGATCATTACTATCCCTGATGAGCTGATTGAGCAGGCAAATCTATCGCCTGCCGAACTGCGCACCGATCTGGCCGCTTATCTCTACGAACATCGTCGGCTTACCCTAGGGCAGGCCCGACGGCTGGCTGGTATGGACTTGATCGCTTTTCAGCATGAGCTAGCCTCTCGTGATATCGATATACAATTCGACATTGCTGAGTTAGAGAAGGACGTCAGAAACCTGAATCTGGATTAGATGCTGGTTATCAGCGATACTTCGCCAATTACCAACCTCATTCAGATTGGTCACCTCGATTTGTTGAGACAGGTGTTTGGGCAAGTTATACTCCCAAGGACGGTTTATGACGAACTAGGCGAACTGCCTCGGTAACAACTGGTCATTGATGGCCAAAGCTGGTTAACGGTTCGAATCGTGCACGATATGGACGTTGTTGCCACCCTTGCAGACGAGTTAGATCCTGGGGAAGCGGAAGCCATTGCACTGGCTCTCGAAATCAAGGCTGATTATCTGATTATAGACGAGTTGAAAGGTCGCCACAAAGCTGAAACGCTCGGTTTGCGAATCGTTGGTTTATTGGGTGTTCTGATCCAGGCTAAAAAAGCCGGGTACATCCAGACGGTAGAGCCTTTACTCATCGCATTACGGGAAGAAGCAGGGTTTCGAATCCATTCGGCCTTGTACAAACGCGTTTTACAGTTGGCTGGTGAGGTACCTCTATAAGCGTGGGCGTGCTGTATTATTTTGCGTAGATTTGACTATAACCAAACTCGACCATTATGATCGTTGATCCAGCCACACGACCATTGCCCAACCATCTGCAAACCGTAGATGAGTTTGAGCAGTGGGAACGTCAGTATCATCGTCAGCAACTCCCGTCATGCCGCAATTTAACTTCGTGGTAGCGGATGTGTTTGTGTAGTCCTACAGCAACTCACACTTCCCGGCTTCTACATCACTTTCCACCTTTTTGTACTTCACATCCCTCACTACCTTTCCATCGGTATATCGCACGGATACTTTGTCATTCCGGTTGGGGATGGGTTGCCTAATGATAGGCTCCTGCGGCAGAAATCGGTTTTTCCCGCTCGGGAACAAAGCCCCGTTGGGTAGCTCCTCCGTTTCTTCCTCCTCATCGTCGTATAAAAATGCCCATTCATCGTCTTTCGCTTCCATCTTGCTCATCAGCTCATCGCTGATTTTCTGGCGTTCGGGGTCAGGGTGCGCTTTACGATAGGCAACCGGATCATGCAGGTACGCGTACTGCTCGGCCAGTGGGCGAAGGGGGTGCCGATCAACGGGATGCTGTTGTTGTAACAGTTCCTGCTCTACATCGGACAAATTACCCTGAATGTTCTCCGAAACCAGACGGCGCTCGAAGGCCGTCTGAATCAGTGGCAGCAGGTCGGTCAGGTGGAGATCGATCATAGCGCCAATGAGCCAGGCATTCAGGTCGGTATCCAGCAGGTGTTCGTCTTCGGCGTGGTCGAGCAGGAACGTAAACAGGTCGGTAAGCCACGTTTGGGCTACTGGCTTGAGCGCCGGGTTGGTCAGCGCTTCCTGCACATAAGCTCCTAAAACGACTTCCTTTGCGTAGGTGTTGATATCAGCTTCGCGCATAAATACCTGTAGCTCACTGGCACGGGCAGGTAACAGGCTCCTGAAATACGGCTCGTAGAAATCGTTGAGCCAGTCGCCCCACCAGAACTCCTGAAAATCACTATCCTGTCGGAGTGTTTCCAGTACGGCTTCCAGACACTCGTCAGCCCGCAGCTCAGTGGCCAGTAGCAGGGCGTGGCCGGCAAAGTTATGCTGGCTGTCGTTCCAGTCCTGATCATTAAAAAATTCGTACCGGTACACCGTGTCCAGAAGCACTTTCGATAAATCACGCGTAAGCGATGGGCGGGGAAGGGCCAGTAGTATATCGCGTTTGTCGACGGGTAGCGGCTTCGACGTTTCAATCAATCCATAGGCATAAAGCCACTGCATTTCGGGGTGCTCAAACAGGGGTGGCTCGGTCGTTTGCCGGTCATCGGCCCGAAAGTAACCGTCGATGGAAATAGATTCCTCGAATCCCGCCTGCATCTTGGCCAGATTCTGCTCCATCCGCGCCATATCGAGCCGGTTTTTCATCGTTCGCAACTGGTCGATTGTGTGGTACTGGAGATCGCGCATCAGCCGCAACCGGTTTTCAGCTTCCTCGGTATTCCCTTTTTCGAGGAAATAGTCGAACGCTGCCATACTAAAATGTCCTACCTCCGAAGCCTGAAAAACCGACCGTTCGGGGTAAAGTTGCCCTAAACCGGTTAGTGGGCCACCAAATAAAGCTTCCACCGCGTCGGTATCACCATTGACCAGCAACTGATTGGCCTTGTTAACTAATCCCAGCAAATACCGTGGATGCTGTTGAATCGTTTGTTCGAGAACGGCATCGCCCCGGCTTTTCTGGCCCGTGAGTACGTAGGTAGTCATCAGGTAGTTTTTCAGTACCGGCACGTTGGGATACTGTTGCACAAGTTGACGCAGTCGCTCGGCTAGGGCGCGGTCTGGGTGGTGGCGGGAAGCGTCATATAAGCCTGCAAGTTGCGAACTAAGCTCGGGAGGTGCCGTGCCATCGTCCAGTGCGTCCCAGGTAATCGTGTAGCCAAGGGTCGACAAACTGCTAGGTTTCGGGATAGCGGGCAGGTTATTTGGTGACGGGAACAGGTCGGAAAGCTTGTCGGGCAGAGGCATAAGACAGCGCGTTTGGATTGACAGGACGGCAGATGGGGCTTACCCGGCAGGATTTCATTGTCTTATGAAACCGTAGCCCTGCCAGTTTATTTAGTATAGAATTTTAAACAAAGCTAATAAACCGTGTTAACGTCGTCAAGGCTATACTGACTTGTTTGGGATGTCATACCATCTCCTGCATTATCCCGCCAAATAGTAGCCTTTTCCAACGTTTCCACCGATCCTTGCCCTTTTTTCAGAATTTTCAACAATCTTGCTTTGTCATTTGATGACACACAGCCTGAAGCCGTATTTGTTGAAAATTATGAAAGACTACATCCGCCCGATTAAACGCCTGCTGGTTGCCAACCGGGGCGAAATTGCCATCCGCATCATGCGGGCCGCCACCGAACTTGGTATCACAACCGTTGCCGTTTACACCTACGAAGACCGTTACTCACTCCACCGGTACAAGGCTGATGAAGGCTATCAGATCGGGCGCGACGATGAGCCGCTAAAGCCCTATCTCGACGTAGAAGGCATTATTCTGCTGGCCAAACGCCATAAGATCGACGCTATCCACCCCGGCTACGGGTTCCTGTCGGAGAACGTGAAGCTGGCCCGGCGATGCCGCGATGAGAATATTATTTTCGTGGGACCGTCGCCCGAAGCGATGGACGCGCTGGGTGATAAGGTGCGGGCTAAGAACCTCGCCATGAAGGCCGGTGTGCCGCTCATTCCCGATTCGCTGGAGGAGAACATGACAGCCGCACGGGCGCAGAGCGAAGCCGAGCGGATCGGTTACCCCGTTATGGTGAAGGCCGCTGCCGGGGGCGGGGGCCGTGGGATGCGCGTCGTGCGTAACCCCGACGATTTTGAGAAGTCGTTCAACGAAGCCAAGAACGAAGCAAAAAATGCGTTCGGCGACGATACCATCTTCCTCGAAAAATTTATTGAAGACCCCAAGCATATCGAAGTGCAGCTGCTGGGCGATCAGCACGGCAACATCGTGCACCTCTATGAGCGCGACTGCTCGGTGCAACGGCGGTTCCAGAAGGTGGTCGAAGTAGCACCGTCGTTTGGTCTCAAGAAAGAAACCAAAGAGAAACTGTACGAATACGCGCTGCAACTGGGACGCGCCGTCAACTACTCCAACGCAGGTACGGTCGAGTTTCTGGTCGATAAGAACGAGAATATCTACTTCATCGAGGTAAACCCCCGGATTCAGGTTGAGCACACGATCACGGAGGAGGTAACGGGTATCGATATCGTCCGGACGCAGATCCTGATCGCGATGGGCTACCAGCTGTCGGACAACGGTATCTATATCAGCCACCAGGACGAGGTGCCGCTTAATGGGTACGCCATCCAGTGCCGGATCACCACCGAAGACCCGGCCAACGGATTTAAACCCGATTTCGGTACCATCATTGCTTACCGGAACGCGGCTGGTTTCGGTATCCGGCTCGACGAGGGCAGCAGCTACGCGGGGGTTAAAATTTCGCCTTACTTCGACTCCATGATCGTGAAGGTGTCGGCGCGGGGACGTACGCTCAAGGGAGCTACCCAGCGGCTGACGCGGGCCCTGCTGGAGTTCCGGATTCGGGGGGTTAAAACCAATATCGGCTTTCTGCTCAACGTCATCAGCCACCCCATTTTCCAGCGGGGCGAAGCGCGGGTGTCGTTCATTGAAAGCCATCCCGAACTGTTCAACATGCGTCAGCCACAGGACCGCTCGACGCGCGCGCTCAACTACCTGGCCGATGTTATTGTAAACGGCAATCCGGAAGTTAAGAAACCCGATCCCAGCAAGGTCTTCCGCACGCCCATCGTACCCCCTTTCGATGTGTACGGCAACTACCCGGCAGGCAACCGCGACCGGCTGAAAGAACTGGGACGGGATAAGTTTGTGCAGTGGGTGACCGATCAGAAGTGTGTACTGTATACCGATACGACCTTCCGCGACGGTCACCAGTCGTTGCTGGCAACCCGCGTTCGGACGCAGGACTTGCAAAAGGTAGCTGAGGGGTTCGCCAAGAATCACCCCGAGCTTTTCTCGATGGAAGTATGGGGCGGGGCCACCTTCGATGTATCCATGCGGTTTTTGTACGAAAGCCCCTGGAAACGTCTGGAAGCGCTGCGCGAAGCCATGCCCAACATGCTCCTTCAGATGCTGTTCCGCGGCTCCAACGCGGTTGGTTACTCGGCCTATCCCGATAACCTGATCGAGAAATTTGTGGAGCAGTCGTGGCAGTCCGGTATCGACGTGTTCCGGATTTTCGATTCGCTGAACTGGATCGATGCCATGAAAGTAAGCATCCGGGCCGTCCGCGAACGGACCGATGCGCTTTGCGAAGGGGCTATCTGCTATACCGGCGATATGCTCGATCCAAAGAAGCACGCGAAATATAACCTGCAGTATTACCTCGATCTGGCCCGTCAGCTTGAAGATGAAGGCGCGCATATGCTAGCCATCAAAGACATGGCTGGCCTGCTGAAGCCGCTGGCCGCTGAGGTGCTGGTGGCCGAGCTGAAAAAAGCCGTCAGCATCCCCATACACCTGCATACCCACGACACGCCCGGCATTCAGGCGGCTACGTACCTGAAAGCCATCGACGCGGGTGTCGATATTGTCGACTGTGCGTTGGGAGCCCTGTCGGGGCTGACCTCGCAGCCGAACTTCAACTCGGTGGTGGCCATGATGCAGGGCCACGAGCGCGAGTGCCCCATGGACCTGCCTTCGTTGAATGCCTATTCCAACTATTGGGAAGACGTTCGGGAGTACTACTACCCGTTCGAGTCGGGTATGAAAGCGGGCAGCGCGGAGGTCTACGAAAACGAGATTCCCGGCGGTCAGTATTCGAACCTGAAACCGCAGGCCATTGCTACGGGCCTGGGCGACAAGTTCGAGACGCTCAAGAAAAACTACGTGATTGCCAACCAGCTCTTCGGCGATATCGTGAAGGTAACACCGTCGTCTAAAGTCGTGGGCGACATGGCGATCTTTATGACCGCCAACAACCTCACCGCCGACGATGTGGTGGCGCGGGGCGAGTCGCTGTCGTTCCCCGAATCGGTAAAGGGCTTCTTCAAAGGGGAGTTGGGGCAACCCGTTGGCGGCTTCCCCGAGGAGATGCAGCAGACGGTACTGAAGGGCGAACAACCTATTACGGGCCGCCCGAACGAGCACCTGAAACCCATCGACTTCGACGCTGATTTCGACGCGTTCAAGGTTAAATACCCGCACAACGATGGCTTCGTGGATTATCTGTCCTACCAGATGTATCCCAAGGTGTACGACGAATACTACAAAGCCAACGAGCAGTACGGCGATGTGAGCATGATCCCGACACCGGCGTTTTTCTACGGTCTGAAAGAGAACGAAGAGATCCTGATCAACATTGAAGAAGGGAAGAATATTCTGGTTCGGCTGCTGTTCAAGTCGGAGCCGGACGAGTTTGGGATGCGGACGATAACGTTCGAACTAAACGGCCAGAGCCGGCAGGTGCAGGTACGCGACCGGGCCTCGAAGGTAGAGAAGCAGATGAACGCCAAAGCCAGTAGGGATGGCGATGTGGGCGCTCCGTTGCAGGGCCGACTGACGCGCATTATGGTGAAGGAAGGCGACGTTGTGAAGAAGAATCAGCCGCTGTTCGTGATCGAAGCCATGAAGATGGAAAGCATCGTAGCCGCGCCCAGAGAAGGCAAGGTGTCGAAGGTGTTGCTGAAGGAAAATACGACTGTCGAACAGGAAGACTGTGTACTCGAATTAGCGTAACTTTAGGTTATAATCAGCATAGGTATGAACTTGGTAGAGCGGATTACGGTCGTGCCTGACGTTTGTAATGGCAAGCCGACCATTCGGGGGATGCGGATTACGGTCAGAACGGTTTTAGAGTATTTGGCGGCTGGTGAAACTGCCGAAAATATTCTGGATGCATATCCAAATCTGGAACTAGCCGATATTCAGGCATCTTTGGCATATGCGGCTTTACTGGCCGATGTTCGCATCGACTCATTGCCCCTGCCAATGGCGGCATGAGATATCTGGTAGACGTTAACCTGCCCAAGAAGTTCCGGTTTTTTAACACACCGGATTTCGTCTTCGTCGTTGATATCCAAGTCACATTACCGGATACAGAAATCTGGCCGTATGCGCTGCAAAACGATTTAGTCATTTTAACGAAAGACACTGATTTTTATGCCCGTTCATTAACGGCCAACCGTCGACCAAGTATTATTCAATTTAGTCTGGGAAATCAAACGCTGGCTGGTTTGCATCATTATTTTATCGATTACTGGCCTTTGCTCACTGATCTAATTCGGACACATTCACTGTTGGTGGCCTATCCCGATCGGATCGACATAATTTTTTGACCAATAGTAGGATAAGCGTCAATACCGTACTTTTTTCAGGCCTGGTGTTGACAGAAAACACGACCGTCGAACAGGAAGACTGTGTACTCGAATTAGTGTAACAGCAGACACGTGCCCGATATTGGGTTTTGCCAAGGTCACCGTATGCCAACGGTGACCTTGTTTTTTTCTACTCCCGGTGAACGTCCCGGAATCGCAGCATATCGCCCAGCCGAAGCTCTTTTTCTTCATCGAACCCGCAGGTAGCGGTAAACTCTTTTGGGTTGCTGTATGTCCCGAACAGCATGTCCCACCACACTATATCACCGTAGTTACTCTTGTGCTTCTCATGCTCATGATGAATCCGGTGCATCTCTGGTCGCTGGAAAATGTAACCGATCCACTGGGGCGTTTTAACATTTGTATGGTAGAAAAACTCCCCCAGCGCCGTGCATAGCGTATAGATAGCCCCCGCTTCGGCGCTTAATCCTAGAAAGGTGTAAATCAGCAGGCTGCCAATCAAGGAGTTGACCGTCATTTCGAGCGGGTGTTTATAAAACGACGTGATCACTTCCAGCCGTTGCGGACTGTGGTGTATTTGATGGAAATGCGTCCACAGAAAATCGACGGTATGACGCCAGCGGTGCCACCAGTAAAAGATGAATGTGGCTATAATGTAGGCAATGATGCCTCCGGCTATAGGGCTGACCTGGTCAGACAACTGAAAAACAGAATAAGCCGAGACCCATTTCTCCCAGGTAAATCCCGCGATGACTACTACAATCAACTGGATAAAATTGATGGCCAGTACCCGGATGGTCCAGGTAGGAACAGCGGGTAGTTTCCAGCCGGGAATGAGCCGTTCGAGCAGGAAACAGAACGCGAAAACACCAAAGATGACAGGAAGCATATGGTTTGGAATTTATAGGGTATAAAGTTCCAAAGCAACGGCTTAGACTTCGCCCGAACATTGACCAATATCAATTTCGAAATCCCGTTGTTTTTAGTCCCGGCGGCCCCGTAACCGGCTCAGGGTTTCGGGCGATATGCCAAGGTGCGAGGCAATGTATTTGAGCGGCACGCGCCCGAAAATAGCCGGGAAATCAGCCAGAAGCTGAGCGTACCGTTCGGGCGCTGTTTGCATACGCAGGTTTTGCGTACGCCGTTCACTCTGCACGTAGTATTTCTCTGTTATCAACCGCCCAATGGCATTGAACTCAGGGAAGTCGCGGTAGAGCTGTTGCAACTGAGTATAGTTGATGGACCAGACAACACTGTCGGTGAGCAATTCGACGTATTCGCGGGCGGGTTGACGGCTATAGAAGCTGACGATAGAAATGATAAAATCGCCTTCGCGCATAAACCAGGAGGTCACTTCTTTGCCTTCCTTCAGGTAATACCCCCGCACCACGCCCCGCTCAATAAAATAGAGCCGGTCCGATACCTGGCCCGGTTGAAGTAGCCATTGTTTCCGGGGCAGTGAGTCGCGCCGGAGTAGCTGCGATATGGTCGTCTCCAGCGCGGGTGAGATTGGCTGTAGGGTTTGTAAAAAGGCTAGCAATGGCTCCATCGATTCACTAATTTTCAATCGTAACGTTGTGTTAGACAAAATTTTACGCCAAATTTCCTGTCTCAATCAAACCGCTCCTCTCGCTCATGGAAAATCAATCGTCACCGCCCCCTTATGCACCCCCTCCCGCACCCCTGAACCAGTCCGACGAGCGGATGTGGGCGATGATTACGCATCTGAGCGCCCTGCCTGGCTCGTTCGTGCTGATCGGTTCTGTTGTGGCCCCGCTTGTCATCTGGCAAATTCAGAAAGAGCGATCCGCCTTTGTGGATTATCACGGTAAGGAAGCGGTCAATTTTCAGATTACGATGGCCCTTGCAGCTCTTGCATCGTTCCTCCTGTTTTTTGTTCTGATCGGTTTTGTGCTGATCTGGGTTGTTGGTGCGGTATGGCTTCTGTTCACCGTCATTGCGGCCGTCAAAGCCAATAACGGTGAGTACTACCGCTATCCGATAACGATTCGGTTTATTAAATAAATCAAAAAATAGTCAGGCCACTCGAGTTAACCAGATGACCTGACTATTTTTTGATTTGGCGGTAAGGCTCTATTTTTGCCCTTATGTTACTCCGCCCCCCGTACGTCTTCCTGCTTATCTGTTTATTCGCAACGGCTCGTCTGTCGGCTCAAACAACGTCTCAGCCCACGACAACCTGGGGGACCTGGCACATTGCCACGCTCCTGCTGCCCGGCAGTGAAACGAGCCGGTTTGGTGGATTTGCCGAAGTACAGGCGCGTTCGAACGGCGTGTTCAGCCAGTATTTTTACAACGAACTGAAAGGGGGCCTCAGCTACGATATCGACAAAAACGTAACGGTCATGCTGGCGGGCGGTCGCTACTCGACGGCCGACTACCGGGAACTGTCGGCGGGTGCCCTGAATATTGAAAAGCGGCTGTGGCAGCAACTGGTACTAAATCAATACCTTAACCGCATCAAGTTTGAGCATCGTTACCGGATTGAACAGCGCTGGTTCACCTTCCGGAATGGGCAGGAGGAATTCAGAAGCCGGATCCGGTACCGGCTCAACGTGTTCGTGCCGCTGAACGCCCGCACGATCGGCCCTAAAACGACTTTTCTTTCAGTATACGATGAAGTATTTCTGAACCCGCGCGGTCCGGCCTTCGAGCGGAATCGCCTGTATGCCGGGTTGGGCTACCAGCTCGACGCCCACTGGGTGTTGCAGGCAGGGTGGGTCAACCAGACGAACTACAATCCGGCTTCGTTCGCGCAGGGACAGTTTACGCCCATCGCGTCGGCCGGTAAGAACAACCTCGTTCTATCGATCATCTACCGACTCAACCAGCATAAGGCTTCTCCCGCCGAAAAACTGCCATCGCAGCCGGACTAAGGTGGCTGGAATGTCTCCGCCCGTTTGCCTACCGGCTTGTGGGCTCAATCAAAACCAGGGTCGGCGTACCTTCATCGACCGTTTCAGGCCGGTGATCAGCAGAAATGCACCCAGAATGCCGAAAATAATGGCGAGTACGGTGACATTCAGAATGGCGAACAACAGCGCTACAGCGATCACGATGATCGACGCTTTCAGTTTCCAGCTAATACGCTGCCACCAGTTGAGTTCTTTCCGCAGCGGCACTCCCAGTCCTTCCCGAATCCGGTTACCAAGCTTGAGCTTCTGCTTCGGTTTAGGGCGCGGCTGTTTGTCGACGGTACCGGCCGGCGCTGCCAGCAGCGACTGAATCCGGCTCATATGCTGCTGCACTCGTACACGGGTCGGGCGGGCAGCGGTGGGCTGGTTTCGCAGGCTGGCAACAAGAGGTTCGGTTGGTATGATGGCGTCGGCTACCGCTTCCGAAGGCTGGCTGGTCGAATCGGCCATACCCTCCGCTACCGGTGCTGGCTGCTGAAGGGACAGGCGGGTTGCAGGCGCATGGGCTGTGCGCTGAAAATAGGCAGTGGGGCGATGGCAGGCGGCAAAAAGGCAAAGAAAACAGAGGGGAACTAGAAAGCGAACAAAAAGGCGCATCAGGTCGTCGTTGAATGAAAGCACAAAAATCCTTTCTAGAACGATACAGACAAGCGGGTTGATATGATTTCATTGAAAAAGCCGCTGCTGCTTACCGGGAATGAGCCAGCGGACCGGTTTGTTCAGTAGGGAAACAGAGCGGCTCTGCTTTATCGGTCAGCAACTTATTCATACCCTACGCATGAACCGATCGATACACTGGCTGCTTCTTTATTTCCTTGTCATTCAGGCGGCAACGGCTCAAACCCGCACGGGTGTGCTGGCCGAACCCGTCTACAATTATGACGAAGCAAAGGTTGGCGACCTTACGTTACCCGACCTTTTGCGTACCACGGCCGGAAAACAGGTTACCAGCCGGGCCGACTGGGCTGCCCGACGGGCCGAACTGCTTCAGCTGTTTGCCGAAAACGTCTACGGAAAAACACCTGCCCAACCTGTTCGGCTACAGTTTCAAACCACGTCTATCCAGCAGAACGCGTTGAACGGGCTGGCCATTCGCAAACAGGTATCGATTGTCTTTACCGACTATCCGAAACTACCACCTATCGAAGTCCTGATTTACGTACCGAAGAACGCTGCCAAACCCGCTCCCGTTTTTATGGGGCTGAATTTCTGCGGGAACCACTGCGTTTCGCCCGAAGCCGATATTCCTCTTTCAACGCGCTGGGTGGATAATGCGATAGGCGAGGTGTCGGTCAATAACCGCGCTACGGAGAAATCGCGGGGAATGCAGGAACGACGCTGGCCCATCGATACCATCCTGAAACGAGGGTATGCCCTGGTAACGGCTTACTACGGCGACATAGAACCCGACCACAAGACGGGCTGGCGCTCGGGTATCCGGTCGGTGCTGGGCGACACGGCCCGCTACAACGGCCCTCAGGACAGCCAGTGGGGGGCTATCGGCGCATGGGCCTGGGGTATGAGCCGCATAATGGACTATATCCAGACAGACCCGGCCCTCGACGCCCGGCGGGTCGTTCTGATGGGTCATTCACGCATCGGTAAGGCCGCCGTGTGGGCGGGTGTTCAGGATGAACGCATTGCCGCCGTTATCTCGAATGAGTCGGGCGAGGGTGGGGCGGCCCTGAGTCGGCGGTGGTATGGCGAAACCGTTGAGCGAGTCAATACCAGCTTCCCGCACTGGTTCACCGGTCGCTATAAAACGTTCAACCAACGGGTAGCCGATCTGCCTGTCGATCAGCATGAGCTACTGGCCCTCGTTGCGCCCCGGCCGCTCTACGTAGCCAGCGCCGACGGCGACCAGTGGTCTGATCCCAAAGGGGAATTTATGGGTGCCCTTTATGCCGAACCTGCTTACAAGCTGTATGGAAAAACTGGATTGGGCGTCACGACGTTTCCGGGCCTGAATCAGTCCGTTGGGCAGACTGTTCGTTACCACAACCGGACGGGTAAACACGATGTCACAAACTATGATTGGGCGCAGTACCTGCGGTTTGCCGATGAATTAGTCCGGTAGCCGTGCCTACCTTTGCGGGATGATTCCCGAGAACGACCCAAAACACTGGCAAGTCGAACATGCCGATTACCTCGTTAAAACGCCATGGCTGACGGTTCGGCAGGACGCCGTTCGGTTGCCCAACGGTAGTTTCATGCCCGATTATTACCTGTTCGAGTATCCAAACTGGGTCAATGTCGTAGCCGTTACTACCGATGGTCAACTCATACTCGTCCGTCAGTACCGGCATGGCATTGCCGGTGTCCATTACGAACTATGCGCCGGTACGGTCGATCCGGTAGACGGTACATCCGAGGCCGGACTACTGCTGGCGGCTCAGCGCGAGTTACTCGAAGAAACGGGCTATAGTGGGGGAGAGTGGCAGCCCTTCATGACGCTCTCGGCCAACACCGGTACGCATACCAACCTCAACTATACCTTTCTGGCAACGGGTGTCGTGTGGCAGCAACCGCAGCAACTCGACGATACCGAAGACATTGCGGTACATCTGGTTTCGCCGGAGCAAGCGCTGGCTATTGTCGACAGTGGGCAGATGGTGCAGGCGATGTGTGTAGCGCCGTTGTTGCGGTACCTGTGTGGGTTATCGAGTGGCCCCGCCGGATTAAGCCGGAGTGAAAAGGTCGAACAAGACTAGCGAAGCGCGTATCTTTGCCCCTTATTTCATCAATAAGCTGCTTCCATAAAGTTGTTTAATTCTTTATAATTCCCGGTCCAGACCGGTTCAGACGTGATTATTCCCCTGGCCCATCGTGCCGATCAAGCGCAGGAGTACTACTTTTCTGTCAAGCTTGCCGAAGTCCGCAAACTCGTGGCGGCTGGTCATGATGTTATTAACATTGGTATTGGCAACCCCGATATGATGCCCTCCGATGCAACGCTCGATGCGTTGGAAACCTCGGCTCGGCAACCCGGTGCCCACGGTTATCAATCCTATAAAGGTATTCCGGCGTTTCGGGCGGCCATTGCCCGGTTCTACGCCCACACCTATGATGTGGCCCTCGACCCTGAAACGGAAATCCTGCCGCTGATCGGTTCAAAAGAAGGGATTACGCACCTGTCGCTAACTTTCCTGAACGATGGCGACCGGGTGCTGGTGCCCGAACTGGGCTACCCGGCCTACCGCGCCGTGAGCCAGATGGTGGGTGCCGACGTGCAGGAATACCCGCTTCTCGAAAACGAGAACTGGCAACCCGACTGGAATGCCATGGCTGATCTGGTGACCGAGAAGACAAAGATGATCTGGCTGAACTATCCGCATATGCCAACGGGGGCACCGGCCACGCGGGCGCTGTTCGAGCGGGCGGTTCGGTTTGCCCATGACCACCGGGTGCTGCTGTGTCACGATAATCCATACAGCCTGATCCTGAACAAAAAACCGCCTATCAGTCTGCTGTCTATCGACGGTGCCCGGGAGGTAGCCGTGGAGTTGAACTCGATGAGCAAGTCGCACAACATGGCGGGCTGGCGAATTGGCTGGCTGGCCGCTGCCCGGTCTTACATCGATGCGGTGTTGACGATCAAAAGCAACGTCGATTCGGGGACCTTCCTGGCCATTCAGCAGGCTGCCGTAGCCGCCCTGGCCAACTCCGACGACTGGCACCGGCAACGGAATGCCGTGTATGAGGACCGGCTCGATGCGGCCAAAGCGTTCCTGGATGCCCTCGGTTGCACGTATACCAACGATCAGGAAGGTATGTTTCTGTGGGCCAGGCTGCCTGACTCGATCGCGTCAGCCGAGGTACTGGTCGACGAACTGCTCTACAACCGGCATGTGTTCATTGCACCGGGCTTTATTTTCGGCCCCAAAGGGAATCGTTACATCCGGGTGTCGTTATGTATGCCTAAAGAACGGATCTGGGCTGCCGTAGAACGGCTGAAGACGGTCTGAGTCAGGATTTTTTTTTATTCTGATTAGCCGTTTAAATAAGTTTGTAAACCTTGTTATCACCACTACCAGGGGCTCCGCCCACTGGCAGGGTTGAATCCACACCCTGCCAGTGGGCGGAGCCCCTGGTAGTGGTGATAACAAGGTCTCGTGCGGTCTAATGATAGTTTGCGGGACGATTAAATACTAATAAAACGGAGGTGATCAGGCGAAATCCTGAAAATCTGTTCAATCCTTTAATAATCCTGGTTTAGATGACAGTCTCCATCATTGGTATTGGCCTGCTGGGCGGATCGTTTGCTCTCGCCATCCGGGAGAAATACCCTAAAATGCGCTTCATCGGTGTCGACTCGTCGCCGGTAAATGGTCAGTTAGCACTGGCCAAAGGAATTGTCGACGAGGTAATGCCGTTGGCTGTGGCTGTGTCGCAGAGTACGCTTGTGGTGCTGGCAACGCCCGTCAACATCATTATGGAACTGTTGCCAATGGTGCTCAACCAGCTGCCGGCGGGCGCAACAGTCGTGGACCTGGGCTCTACAAAGGGGCTGATTTGTGCCGTTGCTGACACCCACCCCAGGCGGAATCAGTTCGTAGCGGCTCACCCCATGGCGGGTACCGAAAACTCCGGCCCCGGTGCTGCGTTCAGGGAGCTGTTGTCGGGCAAGAACCTGATCATCTGCGACCGGGAGAAAAGCCACGCCGATAGCCTGACCTTAACCGAGAGTCTGTTCCGGGACGTTGGCATGAAGCTGTTCTATATGAGTCCGCAGGAGCATGATCTCCATCTGGCTTATGTTTCCCACCTGAGTCATATCAGCGCTTTTGCGCTGGGCCTGACCGTACTGGAGAAGGAAAAAGATGAGCAGGCTATTTTCGACATGGCCAGTACCGGTTTCAGCAGTACGGTTCGGCTTGCCAAAAGTTCGCCCCAGATGTGGGCTCCCATCTTCGACCAGAACCGGGAAAACGTATCCGACGCACTGGCGGCATACATTGAGTTTCTGCAACAGTTCAAGCAGGTGATCGATGATCAGAACGTAGCCACGTCACTCGATTTCATGCAGCGCGCCAACGTCATCCGGAGGGTGCTGGATGGCATTGAGAAGCGGTGAACGTTATTGATGGGATGGCTTTGTTTTTGCCGACGATCAAACAACTATCGACCCGTGCATCAGTCTATACTCTATTAACCAGTCTACGACTGATTTAACTATTGTCAATCTGGTATGGACTAGATCGGATCCCAATCATATATACAATGAGATTGAAGTCAGTGAACACGATTTTACCATCAAGAACGCTTCCGACCGCTTTGCTTATAATCGGATCGTAATTAGGGCCAGGTACTAAATCAGCCTCGGTTAATTCACTCAATGCCACTCAAGAACTTCAGCCAGCCGACAGGGGTAACTGATGCAATTGAACGGCTTTGGTTAACATAAAGGCAGTGGCTGTTGCAAAAGTCACAGAACTATTTGTTGAGCCAGCTAAGATCCCCAACGATGAATAGTTTTAGGCCATGAAATAGCAGGCAGAATCGTTTGGTCAAGTGCCTAACCGGCTTTTGCAACAGCCACGGCACTTATACAACAGTAGAACTTTTGTATGTACAGGGTAAATTACCCCCTTATTTTGTCGTAATAGTATCCCTTTGAGTATGTGAAAGGCTCATAGATTTACACACATAATAAACGTTCTACTAAGCAGTATGCAAAAACAGGTCTTTCTCGATATGTTAGCCCAAAATCAAACGACTTGTTCGTATGCTTTTGAACAGATTACGCCCCAAACTGCCACGCTTCGACTTAATCCAGAAACGGCCTCGATTGGCTTTATCTATCGCCACATTGGAGAAATGATGAATCTGTTTGGGTTATTTTTTGGTCTTCCGGTAACGGTCCAAAATACGACGATGGGCCAAACCGATATGGGTCAAGGACAAGATACCGAGCTTAGTCAGCGGTTGGTTGAAGGAGGCTATCAAATGTTCCAAACTTATATTGAGACGACCCCTGACGATGCCTGGCAGGACCTCATTGAAACGCCTTTCTTCGGTGCAGTCTCGCGGACTAGGCTTTTTGGCCATGTTTTATTCCATACAGCGCATCATGCTGGACAGATCTCTCTAACTTTAAATAGAGGACAGAAATTCGACTAATACTTGTAGTACTTTAGTTAGATTAATAATGCTTTATCCTTAAGCAACTTTATTAACTTAATCGGGTCGTGCCTTAAAAGTGGATATTAAGCTTGAAAAAGAGATGGTTAATCAGCAACCCAATCACCGTGTCGTGCATTAAAACCGACTTGGAAAAACAGATGGTGCGACGCG
>NZ_VFIA01000028.1 GCF_014282275.1 Spirosoma utsteinense | reverse complement strand
ATATTTATTTTCAGCACACGAGCGGTATCCCGAATCCCACTTCCGTTAAGGGCCATATCGATAACTCTCTCCTTGATGCCAGGTTCGTGTGCTTTGTGAGTGTACACTAGTTGGAAACTGCGCTTACAGTTTTCACATTTGTAGCGCTGATTGCCGTTGGTGCTGAGCCCTTTGCGCCGAACGGCATCTTGGTTGCCACAGTAGCGGCATGAGACGACGAGTGTTACCATGCAATAAAGACGAAGAGTCCACGGTTACGTCACGACCAGGTAAAATGTATTTGTGTCTGAAATTGGCAAAAAATAGCTCCTTTGTAAAAAAAAAGGCAAAAAAGTTATTTTAGACTAGGTATATAGGTATACTAAAATCAATTAATTGTGATGAAATGAAGTATTTATTCTTTATGTTTTGGTTTATAGCTGCTAATGTAACAGCTCAAAATTCCCTAGTGAATTACACGGAAAATTTGCCAGCTACTGATGCGTTAGGCCGAAAACTACCTATGACTGGGGCTATTAAAAAAGATCGGTATGTGGGCATTTTTTACTGGCCATGGCATTATCAATATCGGTCTACCAATAATAAACCACTCAACCTGTCTGCTTATCTAAAAGCAAACCCAACCCTGAAAAGCAATCCTAATGCCCGGGTAAGTTATGATGATCCGTCCTGGCCAACAGATAGAGTTTACTTCTGGGGAGAGCCTTTGTTTGGTTTTTATACAAGCACTGATAAATGGGTGTTACGGAAACATGCTGAAATGCTGGCTGATGCTGGGGTAGATGTAATTTTTTTCGATTGTACAAATGGGGATCAGGTCTGGAAACCAGCTTACACTGCTTTATGCGACGTGTTTCTGGAGGCTCGGAAAGACGGTGTTCGCACTCCTCAAATAGCGTTTGTAACGGCACTTGGTCCAGTCAGTGGTGGACAAAATGCTATCAATCAGCTATATGGGCAACTTTATAAACCTGGTCTTTATAAAGAGTTATGGTTTTATTGGAAAGGAAAACCATTACTGCTGAGTTATCCTGACTTGATGATAGAGGTGCCCGGCAATCCGACAGGGACACAATTACACCAGGAAATGAAAAACTTTTTTACATTTCGCCCGGTACAACCTGATTACCAGAAGGGGCCCGCTCGGCCTGATCAGTGGGGCTGGTTAGAAATTTACCC
Organism: Spirosoma utsteinense; assembly: GCF_014282275.1. Lineage (GTDB taxonomy): Bacteria > Bacteroidota > Bacteroidia > Cytophagales > Spirosomataceae > Spirosoma > Spirosoma utsteinense. The sequence continues at coordinate 86,026 of NZ_VFIA01000028.1, read as the reverse complement.
ACAGCACAAGTATGTGAAACAGGATAAGGGGGGGTATGAAGAAATGCCCGTTAGCGTGGCTCAAAACTGGTCGAAGGAGCGAGGGTTGACGGCCATGAATGCGCCTAACGTTTTTGGCCGAAGCTATACCAATGCAAAAGGTCATGACAAAAGAGCGAATGCGTCTGTTTACGGTTTAAACTTTCAAGAGCAATGGGACCAAGCTTTGAAACACGATGTTGACATGATCTTTATAACGGGGTGGAATGAATGGGTAGCTGGCCGGCATCGCGAATGGGGAAAGCAGTCTAACGCGTTCCCAGATCAGTATAATTCGGACAACAGTCGTGATATTGAACCTATGAAAGGTGGTCATGGCGATAATTATTATTACCAGATGGTCGCTAATATTCGCCGTTTCAAGGGTGTACCGGGCGAACAGGCGGCTTCTCCCCGGAAGACAATTAAAATTGACGGTGTATTTAGTGATTGGAGTTCGATTAAGCCTAATTTCAAGGCACATAAGGGTAGTACGATTCACCGTGACTCCCCCGGTTTTCAGTCGTATTACTATACCAATAAATCTGGGCGAAACGATATTATTGGTACGAAGGTGGCTCGTGATGACAAGTATGTCTATCTGTACGTGACAACCGCAGAAAAAATTACCCCCCATACCAATACAAACTGGATGACACTTTTTATCGATATAGATCGGAGAAAGACAACTGGTTGGCAGGGGTATGATCTTGCTGTCAACCGGAAGCAGGTTGGGCAGACGGCAATTGTCGAAAAGAAAGTCAACGGCTCTGCTTGGAAAAAAGCGGCTATCGTTGAATATGCTTACAAAGGCACCGGTTTAGAATTACGGATTCCTCGCCAGTTGCTGGAAAACGGTCAGAAGAATCTTGATTTTGAGTTTAAGTGGTCCGATAACCGCCAAAAAGAAGAGGATATTATGGATTTTTGGGTGAATGGCGATGTTGCACCCGCGGGTCGGTATAACTACCATTATAAGGCAAATTGATAGCCATCAATTTTTTGTGTACAGAAAAGAATAGGTAGCGGCAATTTTTGTTTCTGTTTATTGGATAGGGTAACTATATTTACTGTTCGTAGATGTATTTACCCTATTTAGTTTCTTTAGGCTTTTTTTGTAAGTATGGTATTCGGGTAATTCATTATACTTGTACTCAGTATGATCGCACGTAGTATTTATAACAGAATAGATGAAAACACAATTACTCCAACTCGTCTTGTTTTCAGTGTTGACGGGATCGGCTTCGCTGGCACAGACCAATTATGTGTCTACCTCTCCATCTTCTGCCACTCCAGGCTCTGACAACACCTTGGTTGGTGTTGGGGCTGGCAACTTAAACATGAGTGGAGCCAGTAATTTGTTTATTGGACGTGGAACCGGTATTCAAAATATGGCTGGTACACAAAATGCCTTTCTGGGTGCATCGGCTGGCAGTCAGAACACATCTGGGCAGAATAATTCCTTTCTTGGTTTTGGTTCAGGCTTTAGTAACACAGCCGGTAACAGCAACACATTTTTAGGCTCCGGTACTGGTTATACAAATAGTACAGGGTTCAACAATGCGTTTGCGGGCTACAGAACTGGTTATTTTAACACCACAGGTAACAACAACGCTTTTTTCGGTACAGGTGCGGGCTATTCTAATACGCAGGGGAACGACAACACCTTCATTGGTTCGGATGCAGGTGGTGGAAATAGTACAGGAACAGGCAATACGTTCCTTGGTTCGCTTTCGGGTGCATCGAACGGAGCATCTATCCAGAATACATTTGTTGGCGCCGGTACAGGTGTAAATAGTACGGGTCAAGCAAACACTTTCATGGGTTTTCAGGCGGGGCAGACGAATACAAGTGGTGGTAGTAACGTTTTTATTGGCCGACAGGCTGGCTACCTAAATACGAGTGGTGGTAGTAACGTTTTTAATGGAGCTTTTGCTGGTTACAGTAACACAACAGGAGCGAGCAACGTATTTATCGGTGCGCAGGCAGGAGCGAATAACGCTACTGGAGGTTTTAATATGTTTATTGGTAATTCTGCAGGTGCCAATAATATATCAGGTAGCGCCAATATGGCAATTGGAGATGGGGCAGGATATAAAAACACAGGAAGTCAAAATACGTACATAGGTACCCACGCAGGTTTTAACAATCAAATCGGGGGTAATAATGTGTTTATCGGTCAGGATGTAGCTCAATCAATCACCAGCGGAAATAACAACACATTTATTGGCTGGCAGGCAAACAGCACAGGGGCTAATGCAGGGAGTCTTACCAATGCCGGGGCTATTGGCGCAAACGCTCAGGTATCTGTCTCAAATGCGCTTGTCTTGGGTAATAATGCCAATGTTGGTATTGGTACATCGGCACCAGCAGCTAAACTGGAAATTAATCAGGGGACTGCCGGGAACAGTGGACTACGCTTTACTAATCTGACATCGGGTTCGACAGCCACGGCGCTGAATCAAACAAAGTTTCTGACTGTAGATGCAGAGGGTGATGTTGTACTGGGTAGCACAGGCGGTTCAGGGCGGCTGGCGGCTGAAGAAAACAGCCTGTGGAAATCAGAAGGCGACAATCTCCAGAATACAAATACCGGCGGTGTGGTGATCGGTACCGGCGTTGATAAGACGCCCGCTGGCTACAAACTCTACGTTGCCGACGGTATACTGACTGAGAAAGTGAAGGTAGCCGTAAAAAGTACGAACGATTGGTCAGACCGGGTGTTCGACCCTGCCTACCGACTGCGTGGGTTGAAGGAGGTTGAAAGCTACATTCAGCAGAATAAGCATCTGCCGGGTGTACCTTCCGCTACGGAAGTGGTAAAAGAAGGGGTCGACGTGGGACAGATGCAGGCGAAATTGCTTGAAAAAGTAGAGGAGCTGACGCTGTACGTAATCGAACTTAAAAAGCAGAACGACGTGCTGGCGAAGAAAAGCGCTAGTCTGGAGCGTCGCATCAATAAAATTCAGGCTAAACCCCGCCGATAACATGCGACTCCTTCTAAGCTTTCTAAGCTGTTGCCTATCGGTATACAGCCTGGCACAGGTACCTAAACAGACGTTGCGTATCCAGATCAGTTACCAGAAACCGGGTCAGTATCTGGAGCAGGCGATAGAAACTATCGAAGCCGCTACTATAGTCAGCAACGCTGCAACGGTCGAGTATCGGGCGGGTCGCTCGGTGACACTGCGGCCGGGTTTCGAAGCAAAGGCGGGTAGTACGTTTACTGCAAACATCCGGCCTGTTGACGTTACTGGCGAACGCCCCCTGCAACTGGCTGCTTTCCCGAACCCGTTTGAGCATACAACAACCATTGAATACTACCTTCCCACCAGCGGAACTGTAAACTTATGGATTACCGATGCGCAGGGTAAGGTAGTTGGTCAATTGGTACAGGGAGAAAATCAGCCTGCTGGGCGGCATCAGGTCGACTGGAAGCCAGGGTCTATCTCCTCGGGTGTGTATATGCCGGTTATCGAGTCGAATCAGCAGAAGGCTGTTAGTCGGTTGATAAAGAAATAGATACTGTCTGTTAATCAGGTGGCAAGCCCGCGCTAACAGTGCGGGCTTTTGCATTTATAGCTACCTTTGCCAACCAGGCATACCCTCAGAAAATAACTTCGCTGGCAATAAAGGTGAATGAACCACATTATTAGTGTGCATCCATCTACGCCCACTACCCCCGATATTCAATGCGTATTGGCTTTTCATTACATTTTTCCTACGCATTTGTAAGCGTATTCCTTTTCTTTCTGTCGCACGGCCAATCTCAGCCGCTTCGTGTACCCAATCATTATTCGGTCGAGGTAGGTGGATTTGCTTCATCATCAGCGCAAACGCCCTTCTGGCTGCGGGCCAACCAGTACGGGATCGTCCCGAATGAGTCACCCCTCCTGACGGGACGGCTGGGTATCTACAGTGAGTATGATTCGGTAAAACGCGCTAATCCCCGCTGGCGGGGTTCTTCGTTCGATGTCGGTTACGGACTGAATATCGTTGGTAACAATACTCAGCAAGGCAACACATTTCCACTGCTGGAAGCTTATGTTAAAGTAAGACGGGGTATTTTTGAAGGCTACATCGGCCGTAGACGCGAGAAGTTTGGACTAGCCGATTCAACGCTGTCAACAGGCTCCTACGCCTGGTCGGGGAATGCGTTGCCTGTCCCTAAAATTCAGCTTTCGATTCCGGTATTCACTCCCATCGGGTTTACCAAAGGGTTTGTAGCTCTTCAGGGCACTTTCGCGCATGGGCTGTTAGACGCATCGGGGTATATCCGGAACACGATGCTACATCAAAAATCGCTGTATCTGCGATTTGGCCGGGAAACCAGTACGGTGCGACTCTATGGAGGATTCAATCACCAGGTGGTATGGGGAGGACAAGCGACTGACCCGGCTGGGATTCCGGGGGTAATTCCGGCGGGGGGTAAACTGCCGTCCAGTTTGATCGATTACTTCTATGTCGTAACTGGTGTCAACAAGGGCCGTACGGATACTACGAAATACACCTTTTTTGATCGAACTAACCGGGTAGGAAATCACCTCGGTTCCATCGATGTAGCGCTGGAGTTGGACTTGGTGCGGCATACGCTCTATATGTACCGGCAAAGTATCTTCGAAGATGGTTCGCTGGCCGCTTTGATCAACATTGCCGACGGCCTGAATGGTCTTCGTATTCGCCGGAACGATCCCAATGCGTTGGTCCGGGATATCTTATTCGAGTTTCTGAACACAACGAGTCAGGGAGGCTCACAATTTATAATTGAAGATCCTCTTTTGCGGGGTAAAGATACGTACTTCAACCACCAGCAGTACCGCGATGGGTGGGCTTACCGGCAGCATACGATTGGGACGCCTTTTATTCCGCCGGCTCTTGGCCCAAATGGGGAATATCCCTACGGAACCTTCACGGTGAATAATCGGGTAACCGTTATGCATGTTGGTTTAGCGGGCAGCTTGCCAGTGCGGGGATCTGCGTTGACAGCACCCATCGGGTACCAGGCGAAACTATCGTTCAGTAATAACCTGGGTACATACGATGTTCCGTATGTACCAGCCCGCAACCAGTTTTCGGGCTATGTAAGCGTTGTTGCTCCGCTTTCACTGTTGGGCGGATTGCAGCTAACTGGTAGTTTAGCCGTTGACAACGGGACGCTGTATCAGGACGGAATTGGTACTTTTTTAAGTCTGCGCAAAGTATGGAGATCAACGTCAACTCTGTAAGCCAGACATGGATGACTGCAAAAAACATTACACATTTATGCGTAAATTGCGCGCTGGTTCCTTGGGCCGTAAGATAATATTTAGTACTAACTCCTCATCTGGAAGCGCTACTTTAGCGTACAAATGTTTTGGGTAAACATCTGCCAACCTCCGATGAACAACCCCAACAGGCATGAGGCATCGCTATTCCATACTGTTTTTTCCACTGCACATCATTGTCGATTTTCTTAGTCTCAATGCGGCATTTTTGGGTGGATACTGGATCAAGTTTCAAACAACCGAAACTGTTTCAGCACCACCGTATGCATCGTTGTGGTGGCTTTTCAATGCAGTCTGGCTTGTCGAAATACTTATACTAAAGCCGTACATCTACCCCAGACAGCTGTTTAAGGCCAATCATTTGTTGATGAATCTGCTGGTGCTGACCACGATTCACGTTGCGGTTATTTCTATCTGCTGGGTAGCTATAAAAGGGTATTACTATTCCCGAGAGCACCTGTTGATTACTTATACCCTCTTCGTGTCGATGGCGGCAGCCGTACGGATCGGAGGATTGATTTTTCTACAGGAATACCGTGCCCGGGGGTATAATAACAGGCGGTATATAATTGTGGGGTACGGTAAGCTGGCCGATTCGATCCGGAGTTTTTATGAAGCGCATCCCGAGATGGGATTTCGGTTTTGCGGCTATTTCGATCGTCCCTCCCCCGAAAATGAAGGCTTATTGCAGGGTGATTATGCGTCGCTGGAGCCGTATATAACCCGGGAGAGCATCGATTGTATCTATTGCTGCATGCCCTACATCGACAATGACCAGATGAAAGTCATTACCGACCGGGCGGAATCGATGGATTACCAGGTCAAGCTACTGGTCGACTTCCGGGGGTTTATGGCCCGGGGTGCATCGGTCGAGTACCACGATTTTTTGCCGGTACTCAATCTTTCGTCCCAGATGCTGGCCGACTTCCGGGTCAATACCCTCAAGCGGGCCTTCGACATCGTTTTTTCGCTGGGTGTACTCATCCTGGGCTTCCCTATCTTTTTGATACTTGGCCTGATCACCCGTCTAACGTCGTCTGGTCCGGTCCTGTATGCGCAGGAGCGGGTTGGTCGTGATGGCAAGATCTTCAGTATCTATAAATTCCGCAGTATGTATACAGATGCTGAGAAGTCTGGTCCTGTGCTTTCTGGCGGTCTTCTCGATAGTCGTATTACGCCCTGGGGCCGGTTTATGCGTCAAACGCGCCTGGATGAACTACCGCAGTTTGTCAACGTGCTGAAAGGCGATATGTCAGTGGTGGGGCCGCGTCCGGAACGGCAGTATTTTATTGACAAAATCGTTGAGATTGCCCCTGAATACCAGTCGCTTCTGAAAGTGAAACCTGGTATTACGTCGATTGGGCAAATTAAATTCGGGTATGCCGCTACCATCGAGGAGATGGTACAGCGGCTTCGATATGACTTACTGTACCCTGACCGCCGATCGTTTCTGTTCGATATGTGGATTATTGCCCAAACACTTCGGGTGATGGCACAGGGCCGTGGTAAATAGGTTTTAAGGGGGCGTCGCCAAAGACGCCTACCGTTTTCCCTACTCTATGCGATTTTCGTTTGTGCGGGCTTGCAGCCTGTTGTTGATCAGTGGTATCTGGACGTGTGTGAATGGGCAACGGGTTAGTCAGTACCACCTGGAAGCAGGTGGTATGGCCTCATCATCGCAAACGCCTTTTTGGCTACGGGCCAACCAGTACGGGACAGTACCCTTGGAAACACCCTTTGGCCGACTTAATGCGGGTATCTATACGGATTATCGACTGGCTGACAGCAGTGGTTCACGTCCGCTGATTGATTGGGGATATGGGGCAAATGTCATCGTCAACGCCGGACCTTCTAGCCAGTTTCTGTTACCTGAAGCCTACGTAAAGGGTCGTCTGGGTGCTTTTGAACTTTACGCCGGGCGACGCCGTGAAATTATCGGACTAGTCGACACGCTACTGACTACGGGCGCTTACGTCTGGTCGGGCAATGCATTACCAATTCCCAAAGTTCAGTTTGGTCTGCCGAACTTCACGCCTATTCCGTTTACAAAGGGCATCCTGTCGGTCATGGGGGTTATCTCCCACGGGTGGTTCGAAAATAGCGATCGGCTGATAAAAGGGTCTTATCTCCATCAAAAGTATGCATATGGCCGTCTGGGAAAACCTACCTGGCCGTTCCGATTGTACGCCGGGTTTAACCACAACGTAATCTGGGCTGGTTCGGCTGCTCCGGGTGTATTGAGTCCAAATGTGGCTGTAGATGGTAAATTACCGTCTACACTCAGGTATTTTCCAGCCGTGGTTTTTGGCACAAGAGGAACGCCAATTGATCAGGTCGTTACTTCTTTCGAAGATAACCGGATTGGTAACCACCTCGGGTCGGTTGATATTGCGGCCGATGTGAACATTGGCAGCTGGAATGCATATGTGTACCGGCAATTCGTTTACGATGATGGCTCATTATTTTACGGAACAAACCTCGATGATGGGCTTAATGGGCTGCGACTTAAAAACCGGAATCGACCCACTGGGACTGCTTTCTTCTTGCGCCAGATTACGCTGGAATACCTATTTACGGGTAGCCAGGGTGGAGATGAGTTCGTAATCGATAATGATAAACGACGGGGAAGGGATAACTACTTCAATCACAGTCAGTTTGTTGATGGATGGGTCTATTTCGGACGTACGATAGGCACCCCATTTCTGGCACCCCAGCGCGAACTTCGACCGGACCTGCCCAATGGAGGTGTCGGTATTGCCAACAACCGGGTAAGCGCGTTCCATCTGGGCCTGAGCGGATTGCTGTTCGACAAAGTAGATCTGACAACGCGCCTGTCGATAAGCAAAAACGCAGGTACCTATCCCGTCCCCTACCTGGAATTGCCCATGCAGTTTTCGGGTATACTAACGGCGTCGGTACCGTTGAACTGGCTCGGAGGTGTCTCCCTGAACGGCTCGGTTGCTATCGATGCCGGTGGCTTACTGCACAACAGCGTTGGGGGGTACCTGGGATTACGCAAGAACGGGTTACTGAGCGGTCGATCCACGAGTCCTCAATCGGCAGAGCGATAGTAGCGCCGGTGGGCCACTACCAAAGTTTTTCCTCAATTTGTGTAGAGCGCGGTAGCAGCCTGCTAACAATCCTTACTTTTGTGGAAGCAGATTTATATAACAAGTGTACAATCGGTGCGTGCGAATGGTGAGGATGAACAAATTCTGGTCCTGGTTAAATGTATCGTTGCTGCTGATTGGTGGCCTTTCGTGCGGGCAGGATGCCCAGCAAAAACTCAATCAGTCGACGCGGGCGCTGCGTAATTGTGCTGATGAACAGCGCCTTAGCCCTAATGAACAGGCCAGTCTTCGCAAACAGATCAATGCCGATGAGAAGACCCGGCAGATCGAGCAGATTTTCAAACAGAAGGTGCGGGAGGGCTTCAATGGTAACATCCTGGTAGCCCAGAAAGGCATGATCCTGTATAAAAACTGCAATGGTCTGGGCCACTTCGAACGGAGTCAGCGGGATACCCTGGTCGAAGATTCTAAATTTCAGCTGGCTTCTCTTTCCAAGACGTTTACGGCAGTTGGTACCCTCAAACTCATCGAAGTAGGTAAACTAAGCTTCGAGGATAGTATTCAAAAGTTTTATCCCGATTTTCCGTACCATGGCATTACTATCCGCGAGTTGTTGAGCCACCGCAGTGGTTTACCTAATTATGCCTATGCTTTTGACGATAGCATGAAGGTAAACTTCTATAAAAAGGAGAAGCCGTACCCGTCGAATGCTATGATCATGCATTGGTTTGCTACCGTGAAACCAACGCCCCCCCGGTACAACGTGCCAGGTCGGGGATTTAGCTACAGCAATACCAACTACATGGTGTTGGCGTCGATCATCGAAAAAGTGACCGGACAGAGCTACGAAGCCTTTATCCACAAGACGATCTTTGAGCCACTTGGTATGCACCAGACCTTTGTGGCTACCTCGAAGAATGACTCCCTGAATTACCACCGCACCGCAGGCTACCAATGGAACCGTCGTATTCCGAAAGATTACTACGACGATGTAGTAGGCGATAAGGGCATCTACTCAACTACGGGTGATTTGTTTCGCTGGTACCGCGCTCTGAACGGGGACTGCCTGCTCCAGAAGAAATCACTCGCGGAAGCCTTCCTTCCCCGAAGCTTTGAGAAAAAAGGTGCCAAAAACTACGGGTATGGCTTCAGGATGATGCTGGACGACCTCAACAAACCTGAATACATCTACCACTCCGGCTGGTGGAAAGGCTACAATACCATGTTCTGGTTCAGCCCCAAAGATGAATACGTAATAATCATGCTGGGCAACCGCTACAACAAAACTGTTTACCGGGTCAAGGAACTGATCGACGTGCTGAACAGTGGCTCCCCAAAAACCGAGACTACCGATGACGTGGAAGCGGAAATATGAGTAGAGCCGGCCAGCTGGTCGGCTTTTTCTTTTTTACATCGGTTCCCTCATCGTTTATCGGCCTGAACGGGCTTTTTTTATGCGTACCCTATTCCTGGCCGCTTTATTTACTACTGTGCTCACATCACCCATTTATTCACAGGAAGTCATCCGGCTATGGCCCGATGGTGCTATTCCAAACGCCATTGCCGGTGCTCAGTTGACCGAAAAATCGGAGGTGGGCGATGGGATATTACGCATTAGTAACGTGTCGGTACCAACTATTACCGCTTACCTGCCCGCAACGGGTAAAGGCACGGGAGCCGCGGTAATGATCTGCCCGGGTGGAGGCTACTCCATATTGGCGTCCGGGCATGAAGGGGAAGACGTTGCCCGCTGGTTCAATGAAATGGGAGTTGCGGCATTTGTACTGAAATACCGCCTGCCCGACGATCGGATCATGACCAATCAGCATGAGGTACCGCTCATGGACGCCATGCAGGGCATGAAACTGATTCGGCAGAATGCCAGCCGACTCGGGGTCGATCCACGAAAGGTAGGCGTTATGGGCTTCTCGGCGGGTGGTCACCTGGCGTCTACGCTGGCTACGCATTTTAACCGGGGGTCGCAGGCCAGCGATAACGGTGCACAGGTACGGCCCGATTTTGCCATTCTGCTTTACCCTGTCGTGACCTTTGGCGATAAGGCACATGGCGGCTCACGGGATAAACTGCTGGGTAAACTGAAAACCTCGCCCGACATGATCACCTATTACTCGAACGAACTACAGGTGACCAGCCAGACGCCCCCAACGTTTCTGGTGCATTCAGAAGACGACAAAGCGGTGCCGGTCGAGAACAGCATAAACTATTACCTGGCCTGTCTGAAAAATGGGGTATCGGCCGAGATGCACCTGTACCCCACAGGTGGGCATGGCTACGGCTTACGCACGGCTAAGTTTGGATCGCTGACCACCTGGCCCGAAACCTGTAAGGCGTGGTTGACGGGGTTAGGAGCGGTGAAGTAGCGCTCCCGTCCCCTCTTGGTCAAACCCGCATGAATACCTTTTTCTTGTAAAGAAAGTACAGGAATAACCATTTCACCGCCAGGAAGCCCAACACGGCCCCTATTGCCTGAACGGGTTTGCTAAAGATATGGAGCAGCCCGCCAAACAGGTAGTGCGACGCATATTCGAAGTTGATGACTTCACCTGCCAGATAGATCAGGATGGAGTTCATGCCGATGACAACGAAGAAGAAGGTCCACCAGCGCCAGTTCATCATGTCGATGATCCAGTAGAACAGCGACAGCGCGATTAGGCTCCAGCCACCTGCCACCAGCACGAACGAACTCGTCCACAGGTTTTTGTTGACGGGCAAAACCAGATTCCAGACCCAGCCCAGCGCAACACAGGTAACGCCCGCCAGGGCTAGTTGACGAAGTTTACGGGCATCACTGATGTTTTTGTGGCGCAGCACCGTTCCCGCAAACACGCCCAGTAGGCCCGTTGCTATCGCTGGTAATGTCGACAGTAATCCCTCCGGGTCATGAACGACTTTGTAGAGACGACCCGGCATGACCAATCGGTCGATGTAACCAACCAGACTACCTTCCATGGTCAGGTTTCCTGCACCGAAGCCCGGTACGGGAACCAGCATCAACAGCGCCCAGTAACCCAGGAGAATTCCGGCAAAGACAGCATAACGCGCCCGCTCGTTACGAACATAGACGTAAATAAGCTGGGCAAACATGCCCGCCAGACCAATTCGGGCCAGTACGCTGGGAAACCGCATCTCATCGAGCGATTTCGTAAACAAGCCATTGTTATAAATAATACCCAGCAACACCAGCACCAGACCACGCGTAATGATTTTACGAACCATAGCGCCCCGGTCATCACCGCGCTCAAGCCGGCTACCAAGGGAGTAGGGCGTCGACACACCAGCCAGAAACAGAAACAACGGGAAAATACAGTCGTAGGGCCGAAAGCCATTCCAGTCGACATGCGTGAACTGGTCGGCCATAAAAATGGCCCAGGCCCAGCCAGTGGTTTTAGCCAGAACATGGAAAATTTCTTCCCCGCCGATAATCCAGAACATATCGAAGCCCCGCAAGGCATCGAGAGAAAGCAGGCGCCGGACGGGTGCGGGCTGGGCAAGCGCCGGTTCGGGCGTTGAAACGGTAGAAGACTGCATGTGTGTTGGGTTTGGAAACGCAGGCGTAGGAGAGTAGGGCGCGAAAGGGCCTGTTAGCCGTACCACTAACCGTGCGCTACGCTCTGACAAGTATACGCAAAAAAAGCAGACCCCTGAGTCAAAAAAAACTGGCTTACAACCGGCCTAGTACGTCGGCCACAATCCGGGGATAATGAGCGTGTTCCAGCGCCTGTACGCTGTGGGCTACATCGTCGGGGGTGTCGGTGGGCAGAACAGGACAGGAAGCCTGAAAAATGATCTGTCCCTCGTCGTAGTGTTCGTTGACGAAATGAATGGTAATGCCCGATTCGGTTTCTCCGGCAGCGACAACAGCTTCGTGAACGAAATGACCGTACATGCCTTTGCCGCCAAATTTGGGCAGGAGCGCGGGGTGGATATTGACAATCCGGTTAGGGAAAGCCCGAACAAGACCGGCAGGCATGAGCCACATGAACCCGGCCAGAACGATGAGGTCGATGCGCTGCTGTTGCAAAACCTCCGTAATCCGGTCGGTATCGTAAAACGTCGTTCGGTCGAAAAGCAGGACGGGAACGTGTAATCCGCTGTTAAAACCGCGTCGGGACCGATCAATGACGCCCGCTTTAGGGTTGTTGGTAAGAAGCATCGATACCGTTACGTCGGCGTTTTCAGCAAAGTAGGTAGCTATTTTCTCGGCGTTGGAACCAGAACCAGAGGCAAACAGAGCGATGCGTTTCAAATGTCAATCAGTTAGAGAGTTAATTAGTTGGTCAGTTGGTCAGTTGGTGAGTCGGTCAGTTGGTGAGTCGGTCAGTTGGTCAGTTGGTCAGTCAGGAACGAACTGTTCAACCCACCGACTGTTCAACTCACTAACTGACTGACTCACCAACTGACTGACTGTCCAACTGACTGACTGTCCAACTGACACACTGTTAAAGGGGCAAAATTACAACTTTTGCCTATTTTTGTGGGTAGTCAACCCAAGCCGATGCTGGTAACCAATCAACTCACGTTCGAATACGGCCCTCAAAAACAGTTCACGTTTCCCGACGTTACTTGCGCCGACCGGGAGGCATTGCTGATTCTGGGCCGCTCCGGAACCGGTAAAACCACGTTTCTGCATCTATTGGCGCTCTTGCTTCGGCCCAAAACTGGCGCCGTAACCGTCAATCAAACCGATCTGACTACGCTGAGCCCCGCCCAAACAGCGGCTTTCCGGGCCCGGCACGTTGGTCTGGTCTACCAGAAACCCCATTTCGTCAGTTCCCTGTCGGTGCTCGACAATCTGTTGCTGGCGAATTACCTGGCCAATAAACCGCAGAACAAGGAACGGGCGCGTGAACTGGCCGAACAACTGGGCTTTCGGGAACAGCTGGCTAAAAAAACGCACCAGCTCAGCCAGGGGGAGCAGCAGCGTGTTAGTATTGCCCGCGCAGTTATGAACCAGCCCGATGTCATTCTCGCCGATGAGCCAACCTCCAGTCTCGATGATGAAAATACCAACCGGGTCGTAGCACTCCTGCGTCAGCAATCCGAGCAGATCGGAGCCAGCCTGATTGTGGTTACCCATGATCAGCGACTAAAAGATGTATTCAAAAATCGAGTAAACCTTTAAGCGACCTGCTTCAGGTCATAGACCTTGACTCGCTCCAGCGCCTTTAACTGCCCCCGATGACTATACGTGTCCTACTTCTGCTGTTGCTGCTGCCGGTTCTGGCTATCGCTCAAAACCGGAAAAAGAAAGATTATCTGGTTACTGTCAACACGCCTTATGGCCCAATGCGGCTGGTACTGTATGACCAGACACCGAAACATAAAGAAAACTTCATCAAATTAGTCGACAAGAAGTTTTACGATAGCCTTCTGTTCCATCGCGTTATCCCTGGTTTTATGGTTCAGGGGGGCGACCCTAATTCACGTAAAGCCCCTGCGGGCGAACCGCTGGGGAATGGGGATATTGGATACCGGATCCCGGCCGAAATCTTGCCTGAGCTATTTCATAAAAAAGGCGTACTGGCGGCTGCCCGTGATAATAACCCGGAAAAAGCGTCGAGCGGATGCCAGTTCTACGTGGTACAGGGGCGCGTCTGGCCAGATGATGAACTACAGAAGCAAGTTGAGCGGAGCCAAACACGGACAGCTGGCCGGGTCTTTACCAACGAACAGAAACAGGTATATAAAACGCTTGGTGGCAGTCCGCACCTCGATGGAAGCTATACCGTTTTTGGCGAAGTCATCGACGGGCTGGCTATCGTGGATAGTATTGCCAAACAGCCGCGCGACCCGCAGGATCGTCCAAAACAGGATGTTCGGATGACCGTGACCGGCGAATGGGTCAAAAAGAAGAAAATTACCAAGCAGTATAAATTTCGGTACCTTCCAAATCAACGCGCATGAAAACGATCTTATTAACCGGAGCTAATGGATTACTTGGCCAGAAATTAGTGGGTTTGCTGACCAAACAGGCTGGTGTGAACCTGGTTGCCACGGCGCGGGGCGACAATCGTTTACCGTATGCCGATGGGTACACCTACCATCCCATGGACATCACGAACCACCAGCAGGTGATGGACGTGATCAGCGAGACGCGGCCAGATGTTGTTATCCACACGGCTGCCATGACAGATGTGGATAAGTGTGAAGTACAGAAAGATGATTGCTGGGCACAAAACGTTCAGGCTGTTGAATCACTGGTCGAGGCCTGCCACGCTGTGGGTGCTTTTCTGCTGCATGTCTCTACCGACTTTATCTTCGATGGTACCGCGGGCCCCTATGACGAAACTGCCGAAGGAAATCCTGTCAGCTTCTACGGCTGGAGCAAGTACGCGGCCGAAAAAGTCGTTAGCAATGCCAACATACGCTGGGCCATTGCCCGGACAGTGCTTGTCTATGGTATTGCCCACGATATGAGCCGGAGCAATATCATCCTGTGGGTGAAAAAGTCGCTTGAGGATGGGAAAAACATCAAGGTGGTTACCGACCAATGGCGCAGTCCAACCCTGGCCGAAGATCTGGCCATGGGCTGTTACCTGATTGCCGATCAGGAGGCTGAAGGTATCTTTAATATTTCGGGGAAGGAAGTGCTGACGCCTTACGACATGGCGATCAAAACAGCCGATTATTTTGGGTTGGACAAGTCGCTGATTGCCCAGGCTGATGCGTCGACCTTTACGCAGGTGGCCCGCCGTCCTCCACGTACGGGATTTACCCTCGATAAAGCACGTACGGTGCTGGGCTACGATCCACACACATTCGAGGAAGGGATTGCGGTGCTGGCAGGTCAGCTCACGCAGCCTGCATGACCCTATACGTGAAAGTGAAACCCGGTAGCAAGGCCGATCTGTTGTTTTACGACGCAGCCGGGAAGCTCACTGTTAAAATTCGCGCACCGGCTCAGGATGGGAAAGCCAACGCGTATCTGATGGCGTTTCTGGCCGCAACATTCGGTATTGCCAAATCAAGCGTAACGATTGTAACGGGTTTTACCAATGCGCACAAACGAATCGAGGTCGACGCCGATGAGGCTGCTATAGAGACATTTCTAAACACATTGCGCTAATACGCCAGTCGGGGTGGCCAGTTGATCGTGACGTCATCGTCTGATCAACCGGTCACCCCGACTGGCGTATCAGCTTATAGAGCGTTTACTGGCTCCTGTGCCTTCTGGGCTGCTTCCTTACGCGGGATATAGTGCCGGAAAAAGCTGCTGATCTTCATCTGGAGCACGCCAAATACCGCTTCCTTGAAAATCTTGGATGACATTTTAGAGACGCCCCTTGTCCGGTCGGTGAAAATGATCGGTACTTCGGCAATGCGAAAACCGTATTTCCAGCACGTAAACTTCATCTCGATCTGAAAGGCGTATCCTACGAATTTGATCGGGTTGTGCAGAATGACTTCCAGCACGTCGGCCCGGTAGCAGACGAAGCCCGCTGTAGGATCCATAATCGACATGCCGGTGATAAAGCGGACATACACACCCGCGAAATATGACATCAGCACCCGCCCCATCGGCCAGTTGACTACATTAACCCCTTTGATGTAACGAGACCCTACGGCTACGTCGGCTCTGGTGGGCTTTTCGGTGGAGCAGGCGTAATAAAGCTTGATGAGGTCTTCGGGATTGTGGGAGAAGTCGGCGTCCATCTCGAAGAGGTACTGGTACCCCCGCGAAAGCGCCCATTTGAATCCGTCGATATAGGCCGTTCCCAGCCCTAATTTTCCCCGGCGTTCCAGCAGGTGAAGGCGTCGGGTAGGGGCGCTGGTCGGAAATTCATCCTGAAGATCGCGGACACGCTGAGCCGTGCCATCGGGTGAGCCATCGTCTACAATGAGCACGTCGAATGACTCCGGCAAGCTAAACACCTTACGGATAATGGCTTCGATGTTCTCGATTTCATTATATGTTGGAATAACGACCAAACGTTCTTTCACAGCCTGTCGAATAAGTTAGTAAGAGGGGGATATCAATAGAACACAAAATATCCTGTTTCTTGTGCAAGAGGTGTATTAAAAATTGTTAATTAACGACCCTGATGCCAGCTTCCCGGCCAGGGTACGTGCTTTTCCCATACAATCGGATAAGGATATTCCGCCATACCAGTTGGCACACACCAGCAGGTTATCGGCCCTGACTGCTTCGACCTGCTCTTTGACGGCTACAATGCGCTCCGTGTACTGCGGGATGGCCCGTTCCCACCGATAGATGCCCCGAAAGGTAGGCTGCGAAGCACTGATGCCAAACGCATCGGCCAGTTCCTGATGCACGGTACGGAAAATGACCTCGTCGGGCTGGTGGGCTTTTTCCTGATTTATATCGTGAGCACCACCCACAAACGTCGTGAACAGGACTTCGTCGGTGGGGCATCGATCGTCGAACGTCGAACTGCTCCAGATATGACCGGCGGCAAAGCGCCCTTCCCGCCTGGGATTTAACCCACCGAAGCCATTGAGTGGATGAGTGACGTCGGCCCGTTTGTAAGCCGAATGAACGGCTGTCATAGCGGGATAATCAACCTGACGCAATGCATCGGCGAAAGCCCTGTAGCGACCCTTCAGGTCTGGCGAGCTTACCAGACGGGCAGCCGCATCGGTGCCAACGGCCAGTATAAGGTGATCGACCGTTTGTGTGCCGGTTCGGCTGTTTACCCGCCAGCTGCCATCGTCGGCGCGACTGATTTGGCTAACAGGGTCATTCATCGACAGGTGGGTTAGGTGGCCCGCCAGCGCATCCGGCAGCATTTGCATACCATTGCGGAAGCTGAACGACTGCCGCCGACCGGCCTTCGACTGGTTTTTGATGAACCCCCGCAACACCGAGCCGTATTCCCGTTCGTAGTTCAGCAGCATCGGAAATGTTTCAGACACCAGCAGCTGTTCAGGATCACCGGCATAGATACCCGCCACGAAAGGAGCCAGCGCATAATCGACGATCTCATCGGAGAACCGGCGTCGGAAAAATTGCGCCAGTGTTTCCCCCTCGAATGAGGTGGTTTTGTTGCTGCGTTCCCGGAGGATCGCCAGCTTGGTTTTCCAACTGAAAAAATTGCCGAACAGCAGCGATAAGGGTCCGGACGGCAATTCCCGATACTGGCCATTGCGAAAGATGTAACGCGCTTTGCTAACCGGTTTGCTAAACGACAGGCTGGGCGTTAACCCCAGCTTGTCGAGCCACAGCAGCAGATCGGCGTCACCAAGAAGGGAGTTAGGCCCCTGTTCGCGCAGGTAGGTCCCGCTGCCGTTGGCCGCTGGCTCGCGCTGGGAATGGATATAACCACCCGGCTCGGCAGAAGCCTCCCACAGGTGATAGTCGATGCCGCGCTGCTGGAGTTCATACGCCAGGGTAAGTCCCGAAATACCTGCGCCGATAATACCTATTTTCATGAGCGGGCGGGCTTTTTGGTGGGTGCCTGCTTTTTGGTGTGTATCTGCTTTTGCTGATCATCCACTTTCTTCTTCAGATTGTCGATGATCTGCTTATAGATTGTTTCCATCTGGCGTGGGTGTGAGGAGTAATAAATGTAGCTCTTGGTGTAGGTGCTGGTATCGACTTTCATTTTCTTGAAGACCTGGTTTTCCATTCGTTTGTAAACGATGTTCGACGAATCGGATGAGCCCAGCCCCATCCGGCTGACCCGCGCTTCGATCAGGTGAATCTCGGTCAGGATGTTCGCCATCTGGGTTTCTGGCATCAGATTGTCGGGCCTGGCATCTTCCGGGGCAGCACAGGCCCCCAAAAGCCAGCTAATGAGCAGCAGGTTGCAGAGGCAGGTAAGAAATCGATTCCGGTGCATAGGGTTAAAATGGTAGCTTTGTAAGCTGATCCCACTGGTCAAAGTTCGGGGTTGCTTCTTAAAAAAATATAACGCCCGTTTGGTATGGACGAGTTCTTGGCCCGGCTTCGCAATTTCGACATTCGTATCCGTAAAGCGGTCAACTCGCAGATGCGTGGCAGCTTCAGGTCGGTATTTAAAGGAACAGGGCTCGAATTTAGTGATTTACGGACGTATCAGTATGGTGACGACGTGCGGGCCATCGACTGGAACGTATCGTCCAAAGGACACGGTACCTTTGTCAAGGTGTTTCGGGAAGAGAAAGATCAGACGGTTTTTTTTGTAGTCGATGTGAGTGCATCCCAGCAGGTTGGCCCGCGCCACCGCGATAAGCTGGATGCAACCAAAGAGATATGCGGGGTGCTGGCCCTGTCGGCCATCCGGGAAGCCAGCCACGTTGGATTATACTGCTTCTCCGACCAGAAGGAAAAATATATTAAACCGGCAAACGGCCTGAAAACCGGCTACCAGCTGATCATGAGCCTGTTTAAACTGGAACCCCAGTCGGGCCGGACGAACATTGCCGATGCCATACTCTTCACCCTTAACTGCCTCAAACGCCGGAGCGTGGTTATCCTGCTGTCCGACTTTATCGATCAGCAGTATGAGCATAACCTGAAAGCGCTGGCTAAAAAACACGATCTGGTCGTTATCCATCTCTATGACCAGCGGGAGGTAAATCTGCCTCGTCTGGGAATTATTCCCGTTCATGATACCGAAAGTGGCCGGACAGTTTGGGTAAACACCTCGTCGGTGTCGTTTCGGACCGGGCTACGCGATACCTTCCGCCACAATCAGACCCGGCTGGAGCAGCTTTGTCGGCAGTTGAATGCTAATTACCTGGCGCTCGATTCGCAGGAAGATTTTGTGCCTAAACTAATCGACCTGTTCCGGGTGAGAAAATAAGCATGAAACGAATAGCGCCTGTCTTATTGATGATCGTGAGCGTACTGACGGTATGGGCACAGCCACCCGCCCCGCCGACGCTGGTAGGCCGCTTTTTGACGGATAGTATCGATATTGGCCGCCCGTTTCAGTACTCCCTTACCTACCGGCACGCAGCAACGGCCGATCTGCTCTTTCCCGATACGACGGGTCAATTTTCACCGTATCGGGTCGAGAAAGTTGCCGTGTTCACAACCCGTACGAGCGGTACCGGTCCGGGGGCCATTAGTGTCGACAGTGCTGTTTATACGCTCGTATCATTTGAAATCGACTCGATCCAGTTGCTGCGGGTGCCTGTTCGCCTGATCAATGCCGCCGACTGTACCGATTTGTTTACCGATATAGACACCGTCTTTCTACGGTCGCAACTGCATCCCGTAACGGCCGATCCAATGGCACCGTTATCGTACACGCTGGCCACCGAAACGACACTGGCTCCCTTACAGCAGCAGTTCAACTATCCGCAGTTTGGCCTGTTTGTGGCTGGCCTGCTGCTGTTGTCTGGTTTGTTATATGGTGTTTTTGGACGGATTATCCGTCGACAGTGGCGTTTGTACCAGCTCAACCGACGACACAGCCGGTTTCTGCGGGAGTTTAACGGGCTCACTCAGGGTATCAGCGCCGATACGGCTGCCGAAACGGCCAACCAGGCAGTTATCAGCTGGAAAACTTACCTGGAAAAAATCGAGCGTCGGGCCTATTCATCACTGACAACGTCCGAAATTGCCGAGCGCGTGAGCGACGAACGGGTCACCAATGCGCTCCGCGAAGCTGATCTGATGATTTATGGTGGTGCTTTTTCTGAGCAGTCGGTAACAGCGTTGCGGGTGCTGAGTGATGTGGCCACCCAGCGATACCTCTATCAGCGGGCCGATTTACAGGTATCAGCTGGTCGGCCGGCCGATACGGATAACCAACCTGACACGGCTGAATCGCCGGTATCTCCCTAACCGTATGGCTCCCTGGTATTCATTTCACTGGTTCATGCCATCGCAGTGGACGCAGTTTCACATCGCAAACCCGCTGGCGCTGACGCTGATCCCCGCCATTGTGCTGCTGTTCGTGCTGCGGTACTATGGGCATCGCCGTTCTCAGCAGCGGCTCAATATATCGCTGGAGCCAATGCGCCCGTCGCCGGGGCAGAATAACCGCGCCCGGACGATCAGCCGCCTGCTAAATGGATTTCGGTATATGCTGCCCATCAGCGTTTTTATCGGCATCGCCTTCGTGCTGGCGGCTCTGGCGCGGCCTCAAATCATCCGGGAGCAGCGTGAAGAAGAGTCGGACGGAATCGATATCATGCTGGCCATGGATGTTTCGGAGTCGATGACGGAGGCCGACCTGCCACCTACGCGACTGGCTGCGGCCCGACGGCTGGCGCAGACGTTTGTCGACGGCCGTAAAAGTGACCGGATTGGTCTGGTTATTTTTGCGGGGGAGGCCTTCTCGCTCTGTCCGCTTACCACCGACTATGCGCTGGTGAAACAGTACCTGGGCGACCTGAACGCGCAGATGATCCGTACGTCGGGTACGGCCATTGGCGATGCGCTGGCCCGGTGTATCAACCGGATGCGCGATGCGCCCGGCGCACCGATCGACACCACCCAGACTCAGGAGCCTGCTGAGCCGCAGAGCCGGGAACGCAGTAAAATCATCATTCTGCTAAGTGACGGTGATAATACGGCCGGTAATCTGGACCCTATTACGGCCGCACGTCTGGCAAAAGCATTCAATATCCGGATTTATACGGTTGCCGTAGGTCGGGTTACGCGCTCTGAAACGGCCGCGTCGACAGTAGACGAGGGGGTTCTGAAGACCATTGCCACGATCGGTACCGGTAGCTTTTTCCGGGCTACCGATGCCCGGCGCCTGCGGGCCGTTTTCGCACAGATCGACCGGCTGGAGCGGGCACCCGTTCGTATTCGGGTATATGAGGATATTCAGGACTACTACCGGATCTATTTATACTGGGGCGTTTCGTTCCTGCTGTTCGCCCTGATGCTGAAAATTACCATTTTTGGAAACGTGCTGGAAGATTGATCCCATGCTGAAACCCTATTATAATGCCGATGTTATCGAAGCCGGCCTCGACGAAGTAGGCCGGGGGTGCCTGGCTGGCCCGGTAGTAGCCGCAGCCGTTATCCTGCCCCGCGATTATAGCCATCCGTTCCTCAACGACTCTAAACAGCTTAGCGCGAAGCAGCGGAAGGCCGTCAAGATCGATATTGAGCGCGACGCACTGGCCTGGGCTGTCGCTGAGGTGTCGCATGAACAAATTGACGAGATCAACATTTTGAAAGCTAGCTTTCTGGCCATGCACCGCGCAGTCGATCAACTTATGATAGGGGTAGACCACGCCCGGCCTGGCGTGGCCCGGCCTGAGCATTTATTGGTTGATGGGAACCGGTTCGTTCCTTATCCCATGATTCCGCATACCTGCATCGTCAAAGGCGATACTCACTACCTGTCCATCGCTGCCGCGTCGGTGCTGGCCAAGACCTACCGCGATGACTTGATGGAACAACTCGGTGAGGAGTTCCCAGCCTATGGCTGGGCGAAAAATGTGGGGTATCCAACGCCCATTCATCGAGCGGCTATCCGCGAATTTGGGCCAACGAAGTACCACCGTATGAGTTTCCGGCTGCTGTGAAAAGTCAAAAGCGCTCATTCGATGAATAGTCACTCATCGAATGAGCGTTTTTGACTGATTTGCTGCGTTAGACGGCTGATGGATGATTCAGTTGCGCGGATCGGTTTTGCTCACGAAGACCCGTCAACTGAAAGGCAATCAGCAACGCCAGCACCAGCATATCCATAGCAACCAGTTCTTTCGTCAGGGCTGAAACGGCCGTATCAGTCAGGCGCGTAGCCAGAAAAATTAGCAGGAGCGTTTCTACGCCAATAATGAGCCGGATCAACCCTTTGCGCATTTCTTTCTGCAGTACAACGTAGGTCGATACGCCCGCCAGAATCATGAGTTCGATGCCCAGCATAATAGGTTTCCCTGCCGATACCTCGTTTATGATGGGCTGTTTGTCACCCAGGAAGAATGCCAGGAACGCGCCTACTTCGGCAAAAGCGACGGTTGCCCATAATGATCTCCGTAATCCAATTGTCCTGTTCATACATGTACTGGTTTAAAACGTGATTGATTAATTGAGCCAGAAATTGTCTTCCTGCTCCAGGTCGGCTGAGAAAATGGTAGCGTTGACGATCTGCCCGTTTTTTACGGTGTAGACATCGATATTGTCGACATCCAGTATGCCGCCGTTCGACTGCATGGCTTTCCAGTGGAGCAGGCAGGCAACCTGATTCCCATTGACTGCAAGCGTTTTTACATCGGTTAGCCGGAGCGATTTCTCCGACGCTTCGACCATACCGCCAACTAGTTTGAAGACATCGGCCCGGGATGTTTTTTGCCCGGCAAACCGGTTCTTACCCGGCTGGTTCCATGTTACATCCGGGTGTAGCGACAAAGCCAATACGTCGTGATTTCCCTGTTGAATAGCCGTTAGAAACGTGCTGACTACTTCCATAGCTTGTTTTTCCATTGCCGTTGTGTTTTTTGGTTGAGTGATTTTTTGTTGCCGATCCTGATCCACGGTGGTCGGCTGAACCGTTTTCTGCGGAACTTTCGAGCTACTCAGTACTATGAGCAGCGAAATGACGATTGTCTTCATGGCCTTTTTTTGACAAAGGTATTGGGGCCACGTAAGGTGAGTTTTACCCGAATGCGCCAACTCGTTACCCGTTTACGCCACCTTTGATGACAGCTGCATCATTTTTGTATTTTTACGGTATGCACGACTATCAGAAACTATTAGCACTTAGTTTACTGGCCTACGGAGCCCAGAAAAACCTGCCGGTTGAGCAGTTATGCCAGCTCTCTGGTATCGATCTGGAGGAGGTAAAAGCAGACGGACCAATGACCAGCCGCCAACTGGACGATCTGTGGATCAATGCCACCCATCTCAGTGGCGATGTTCTGTTTGGGCTTCACTTTGGGGAATCATTGCAGATTGCTGCGCTTGGGGTGGTGGGTCAGCTGATTCGGAACAGCCATACCATTGGGGAAGCCCTAACCCAAGCCGCTACATTTACCCACCTGCTTACCGATGCGCTGACGATGGAAGTGAAACGGACCAATGCCGGTTTCGCCGTCCAGTTCATTCCCAACCAGACTCGCCAGCGGGCGGCTCCCGCTATGTTTTGCCAACTTATGGACTTCATGATGGCGTTTCTCATCCACGAAGTCGATGGACTCGTGCTCACGCGGATTCAGCCTGATCAGGTTACACTGCCGTCTCAGATTGCTGACTTGACGGAGTATGAACGGGTATTGCGCTGCCCCACCATTCGGGAGGGAGACAAATACGAGCTGACATTTGCGGGTAATTACTGGAATGAGCCGATCCTGTTGGCGAATTACGACCTACAGACGACCTTATTACAGGAAGTCAATGGCGTGGAACGGTCCTACGAAGCGCACCAACGCATGAGCGACCGTATAAAGAGCTACCTACTGGCGAACGCCAATCTGGGTTTGCCGTCGCTGGACGCCATTGCGGGTAATTTTAACCTGAGTCCACGTAGCGTGCAGCGTAAGCTTCAGGAAGAAGGGCTAACCTACCAGCAGGTGGCCGACTCCGTTCGAAAAACGCTGGCAATCCACTTTCTGGAATCGGGTAGGCACCCGACGAAAGAAGTATCCTACATTCTGGGCTATAACGAACTGAGCGCGTTCAGCCGGGCCTTCAAGCGCTGGACGGGGACCACGCCGGGCGGGTATCAGAAAAACCAACGGGGGATTACGTAATAAGCCTGACGGAGCGCTCCGTCAGGCTTTCAAGAGAAAAAATAACGTGATTAACTTAGCTGACTAACTCTTGCGCACCCGCCCGTTCGCGTAGCTTCTCCGTTGGACGGAAACGTTCGCCGTACTGGTCAGCCAGGCGATCGAGGGTTTTGACGAACGTGTCGATGCCTACGAAGTCGACGAATGAGAGCGCACCACCCGTATAGGCCGGGAAGCCCCACGCCAGAATGGAGCCAAGGTCGCCGTCGAGTCTGGTACGGACGACGCCTTCTTCAAAGCAGCGGACCGCTTCGATGGCCTGCCGATACAACAGACGGGTTTTCACTTCATCGAGCGTTGGCTGCTGTTCTGAAACGGGGAACAACTCGGCTAAACCCGGCCATAACGTTTTTTGCCCGCCTTCCGGATAGTCATAGAAACCCGCTTTGGCTTTCTTCCCAATCCGACCCATCTCGTTGAATTTCTTTACCATCTGGTAGGTTGGCTCGTTTTCGCTCATGACGCCTGCCTTAATCGACTCGCTCATCACTTTCAGGCTCAGATCGAGCGCTACTTCATCGTGAACGGCCAGCGGACCAACCGGCATCCCGGCATCTTTGCCACCATTCTCGATCAGAATCGGACTAACGCCGTCTTTGAGCAGTTCCATACCTTCCGACGTGTAGGTTCCGAAACAGCGGGAGGTGTAGAACCCGCGCGAATCGTTGACGACGATGGGCGTTTTCCGGATCTTGCGGGTGTAGTCCATCGCTACCGCCAGCGCATAATCGGAGGTTTGTTTACCCATGATGATTTCCACCAGCATCATCTTGTCGACCGGTGAGAAGAAGTGAATACCGATGAAATTGGCGGGATTCGCCGATGCTTCAGCCAGGCTGCTGATGGGTAGGGTAGACGTATTGGAGCCAAAGATGCCCCGGGCTGGATGGCTCCCGGCTGGATGGCTATTGTTGGCCAGCATTGGTTCAGCTTCCTTCGTAACCGTTGCTTTCAGTTCCTGTTTCTCAAAGACGGCTTCAATGATGAGGTCGCAGCCCTGCATGTCGGCATAGTCGGCGGTGGGTTTGATGAGGTTTAGGATGCCGTCGACCTTGAGCGGGTCAACTTTACCCCGGTCGACGCCTTTTTTCAGCAGTCCCCGCGTGTAATCTTTTCCTTTTTCGGCGGCTTCGACCGATACGTCTTTCAACACAACCTCAATGCCCGCCTGCGCCGATACGTAGGCAATACCCGCTCCCATCATACCCGCGCCCAGAATTCCGACTTTTCTGACGTCAGTTTTGGGCTGGTCTTTGGGACGGCTGGCTCCTTTGTTGGCTTCGTTCATGCCCAGAAACATGGTGCCGATCAGGTTCTTGGCCACTTTCGAGGTCGCTACTTTCACGAAGTGCCGCGCTTCGATCACCAGCGCCCGATCGATGTTGACCTGTAAGCCCTCGTATACCGCACCCATAATTTCGAGCGGGGCGGGGTAGTTGCCTTTAGTTTTATCCATCAGCATGGCTGTACCCGCTCCAAATGTCTGCGCGCCTACTATGCTCTGGATAGCACCACCGGGGATTTTAAAATTGTCCTTACCAACGATCTTGCCGGACTTTCGGTCAATCTCGTCCCACGGTTTCAGGGGTTTGGGCCGGGCGGACGTTCCGTTAGCGTCAATAAAGTCGCGGGCCTGCTGCATCATGTCGGCGGGGGTTTCGGCAATGGCGTCGATCAGGCCCATGTTTTTGGCTTCCTGAACGCCCAGCTTTTTCCCTTCCACCAGCAGCGGCAGTGCGGCCTGAATCCCGATCATGCGGGGTAGTCGTTGGGTACCGCCCGCGCCCGGTATCAGACCAATGGTTACCTCAACGAGTCCGATCTGGGTTTTAGGATTGTTGAGGGCTACCCGATAGTGGCAGGCAAGGCATATTTCATAGCCACCGCCCAGCGCTGTGCCGTTGATAGCAGCTACCGTTGGCTTACCGCTCGTTTCGATGCTGCGAAATACCCGGTTCAGTTCCGAGGACACTTTCAGCATCTCGGCCGGGTCTTTATCATTATTGCGCAGGATCATCTTCAAATCGGCCCCAGCAACGAATTCGGGCTTTTCGGATGTGATGATCAAGCCTTTCACCGACTCATCGGCGAAAGCGCGCTGGAGGGCTTCTTCGAAGGCCGGAATGGATTCGTCGTTGAGGACGTTCATCGGCGATGAGGTCATCGCCCACGAGATAACGGCCACGTTGTTATCGACTGTGTACTTTATCATTGCTTGAGATCTTTTGTCTTTTTACTAAAAAACGTCTTGTTTATGGCAGCCATCCGACTCATTCAAAAGCAAGAAAACGGCCAGATTACTTTTACCGTACCGGATGAGATGCGCAACGAAACGATTATCATCGAGTTTCGACTGGTTCAGGATGAAGAACGAACATCGCTGGCTGAGGTATCGCAGCAATTGTTTAATCAACTTCCTGACACAAACCCAGACTTCGACTGGGAAACACTGAATGTCTATGAGCAGTAAAATATTTCTGGACAGTTCTGTGTTGATCGAGTGGGACAAGAAAACGAAACCCGATTTATACAACACTTGCTCAATAATTTGATTTGTAGATACGATTGCCGCGTTCAACCCCGGTAGGGGTGGCCTGTTAATAGAACTGAACGGTCGAAAAAATGAGCTAGCCCCGTTAGGGGCGACCGAGTTGTTGGCCATTGGTTGTAGCGGTCGCCCCTAACGGGGCTGGATTCAGCTAAACGCTTTCTTTTCTATTAACAGGCCACCCCTATCAGGGCTAACCTTCCAAGCAAATACCTGACAATCAGCAGACTACTTTCAATGCTAGCCATAATCCACGTCAACTAGTCCGTATGAACTGTTCATTAGACCCAGTGAACGTATTCAACTCATCCGTTCGGTCATCGACATAGCGTCTCAATTAACCCGTTCGAAAATCGTTGCGATCCCCATGCCGCCCCCGATGCAGAGCGAAGCCAGCCCGAATTGCTTGCCGGTTCGTTCCAGTTCATCGATCAGCGTGGCCGAAATAATGGCTCCCGTAGCGCCCAGCGGGTGGCCCAGGGCAATAGCACCGCCGTTGACGTTAAGCTGGCTGTGATCGACGCCAAACTCGTCCATGAACAGCATCGGTACAGCCGCAAACGCTTCGTTTACTTCAAACAGATCAATGTCTTTGATGCTCATGCCCGCCCGCTTCAGCACTTTGTGCGTAGCCGGAATAGGACCTGTCAGCATGATGGTTGGCTCCGAACCGACGATGGCGAACGCCTTGATGCGGGCGCGGGGTTTCATGCCTGACATCTCGCCGAATGCTTTGCTGCCAATCAGGACGGCGGCTGCTCCGTCGACAATCTGGGAGGAGTTTCCCGCGTGGTGAACGTGGTTGATCTTGTCGAAACCGGCATATTTGAGCAGGGCAAGGGCATCGAGTCCCATCTGCCCCATGGCCTCGAAAGCGGGCTTCAGTTTGCCCAGGCTCTCGGCTGTCGTGCCGGGGCGTACCCCTTCGTCGCGGTCCAGCACCATAATCCCGATTTCATCCTTGTGGGGCACCAGCGATCTGGCAAACCGGTTGGCAGCCTGTGCTTCAACGGCCCGGCGATATGACTCAGCCGCGAACGAATCCACGTCCGAGCGGGAGTAACCATATTTGGTAGCGATCAGATCAGCAGAAATGCCCTGCGGAACGATATTGTGCCGGGCTACAATCTGGGGGTTCATGAACAGGGCACCACCGTCGGCACCCATCGGCACCCGCGACATACTCTCCACGCCCCCGGCCACGATGGCATCGACCTGCCCCGACATGACGTATGCCCCGGCCATGTTGATGGCTTCCAACCCTGATGAGCAGAACCGGTTCAGCTGTACTCCGGCTACCGATTCGTCATACCCCGCTTCAAGCGCGGCCGTACGGGCAATATCGGCACCCTGTTCGCCAACAGGCGTTACGCAACCCATAATCACGTCGTCGATCAGGCTTGTATCGATCTGATTCCGGTCGCGGAGTTCGCGCAGTACGTTGGTCAGGAGTTGGATAGGCTGCACGTCGTGCAGGGAACCGTCGCTTTTGCCTCGTCCACGGGGCGTTCTGACGGCGTCATAAATGAATGCTTCGGCCATGACTTGTGTCGAAAATTAGTATGCATGCATACGGTTTTTGATGCAACAAAAGTACAGGCAAAATCTGAACGGGGCAATAATTTTGTTTTTATCCGATAGTTTCTTTGCTAAAAGCAAGAAACGGGGGCGCTATGCCCTGCCAGTGGTCCACCAGGTCCCTGGTAGTGGCTATTTACTACGTCGCATACATGCATAAACCAGCCACTATCAGGGTCCTGGCGGAACACTGGCAGGGCATCAAACGAGCCCCAGCGTGTCGAATTTGCGGCCAAGGATAGCTACGTCGTCGGTTTTGAGCCAGTTGCGTAGGAGCGTCGCGTAGATACTGCGGAAGTCGACGGTGTATTTCAGGTCGCCTTCGTCCAGATTGGTGAGGTTGGGTGCTTCGTTGAAGATACGTTGCTGCATACCCGTTGGCAACCCCCCGCCAACCAAAAATACGTTGTTAGCCGTGCCATGGTCGGTTCCATTGCTGGCGTTCTGCTTCACCCGCCGACCAAATTCCGAAAATGTCATCAACAGCACGTCGTTCAGGCGATTGCTGGCTTTCATGTCGCCCATAAACGCTTTGACCGCATCGCCATATTGGCGTAGTAGCCGTTCCTGCTGACCGGGCTGGTTGATGTGTGTGTCGAATCCCGAGATAGAAATATAGTAAACACTGGTACTCACACCCGACTGGATCAACTCCGAAACCGTTTTGAGCCGGTTGCCTAACTCGCTGGCGGGATAGGTGCCGGTGGTAGTATGGACCGCCCCCGCGCCGGACTGCTTCGATTTATCGTATACGTACTCGGCCGAGGAAACCGTTTCGGCCAGGGTCTTATACAGATAACCGACATTGTCATGCGCATGAGCGGGCTTTACCGTGGCCAGGTTTTCGACCAGCCCGCTACGGGTTTGATTGTAAAGTTTCTTTGGGTCAAGGACGGCCAGGCCATTGACACTACTACCTTTGAGAGCCAGGCTGAGCGTATCATCGACTTCAATTGCCAGGTGGGGATGACACGACGATGAACCTGCACAGTTGGCGTCCAGGTACCGGCCGAGCCAGCCCGTTTGCAGGTACTGGTCGGCGTCGCTGGCGGTTTGCCAGATATCCATCGAGCGGAAGTGCGACCGGTCGGGGTTGGGGTAGCCTACGTTGTTGATAACCGTAACCAGTCCGTCGTCATACAGCGATTTAAGCGATTCAAGCGCCGGATTGAACCCAATTTCATCATTGATAGCCAGCACCTTGTCGCGGGCGATGGCCAGGGTGGGCCGCTCGCGGTAATAGATGTCATTGCGGAATGGTACTACGGTATTCAGCCCGTCGTTCCCGCCCGACAGCTGGACGATAACCAGTGTCTTGCCCGAAGCCGGAGCGGCACCCAGTTGGTTCAGTTCGAACGCTTTCAGGAAATGGGGGATGAGCATGGTCCCTGCCGTAGTCAGCGCCGATTGCGTTAAAAAGTCTCTGCGTTTCATCCGTTTGGTATGTTTAGGGTCGTCTACCCGTTAATGTCAGCACAGTTGGTATTCGGGCAGGGCCATGATCGCGGCTGTCAAACTGCGAATCTGTTCACTATGCGTGCTTTCGGGCTTCACTCGTTTCAGAACCAGCGCCCGCTGGGCTGGACCAAGCGGTTGTTGCAGCAGGTAAGCCGCCAGTGCGTCGGGGAGCTTATCGGCTTTTACGTTGTCGAAAGCCTGCTCAAAAGTGGTCCAGGAGACGGTAGCACTCATCTGTCGGTTGCCCCGACGAGCGAGCAGTTCCGTATTTACGTCGCCGTCTTCCTTGGGTTTGATGTTGACCTGACCCGCCTGAAGCAAAATGTTAGGCAACTGCATCCGGAACAGTAAACTCGAACTGTCGATCCAGTTGCGGCCACCCGGCCAACCCGCCACGTTCGGCGGATATAACAACACCTGGCCCAGGGTTCGCTGAATGAACATCACCGACTGTTTCTGTTCGAACGTGATGGACAGCGTATGCTGCATACCCGCCAGTAGCTCTACCGGCGACTTGATCCGATTGCCAATATAGGCTGGCTCGTAGAACCAGTCGGCGGTCAGGATGGTCTCCAGCAGATCGGAAATGTCGTAGCCGCTGCTATAAAAACGATCAGCCAGCGCGTCGATTCGGGGGTTGGTGGCCAAATTGCCAGCCTGATCATCGACCAGAAACCGGTAGAGTTTTTCCGTCACGAACCGGGCGGTTGGTTTCTTCGCCAGCAGCAACCGGATTACGTCTTCACCGACGAAGTTACCCGTTTCGCCAAAAATGGTTTTCGGGCCATCGTCATGCTGATTTTCCCGGAACAGGAACTGACCGTCAGGGCTAAACCCCCAGCCGGTGAAGGCCCGGGCGGCCTGCTTAATGTCGCTTTCCGTATAGTTGCCGCGTCCCAGCGTAAATAACTCCATGACCTCGCGGGCAAAGTTTTCATTGGGGGCATTTTTTCGGTTCTGCTGGTTATTGAGGAATTGTAACATGGCTGGTTCTTTCGATACGCCCATAAGCAAATCGCCGAACCGGCCCAGCGCGTGCTGTCGGATGGTATTGAGGTAATGCTGCATGGCAACCGGATTACGAACCCGGCAGGCAAAGTGACCATGCCAGAACAGGGCCATCTTTTCGCGGAGAGCGTCCTGTCCCGATGCCATTCGTTCGATCCAGAGTCCGTTTAGATCTCGCAAATGCTCCGTGTCGTCTTTGATTTTTTGTCTCAGCATCACCCGGTCCACTGTTCCTTCCCGTACCAGCTTACGGAGCACGGGCCTGTCAACAGGTGACTCACCATCGACAACGGCCAGGGGCGCAAAGGCTTCATGGCTGTGTAGCAGGTCATGCACGACTTTCCGAATAGGCCGGTGGCTCTCACGCTGGATCACAGCTGGCGTAGCGCCAAACCCGGCCCGCCAGAACAAATGCTGAATGGATTGCTGCTTGTCGGCTATTGGCATAAGCGCGGTTGGTTTTGGTATAAAAAGAGTGAAGCCACTACAGGCCCGTCAGGGCCTCAACAGCGTAGCGTCGGTAGCGAGTCGATAGTGCGTTGGTGGCGCGTCGGTGGCGTTGGTACGTCCGGATTCACGTTCATGTTAGAAGCAGAAAAGCACACGTAGTTTAATACACTAACGAAAATGTCCTGATAAACAATGGGGCTAAAAACAGAATCACCCCACTCATCAGCGACGAGTGGGGTGATTGGAAGAAATGAGTAATTCGTTTACTTGTCCAGCACGACGGTTTCGCCAACGAGGTAAGCACCCGCTTCGGTGGTCAGGTTATAGACCGTCTTCACCGAACGAACGGCCTGTTCAGCGCGAACGACGCGGTAGGGAATCGTTTTGCCATTTTCGTAGCGGAACAGCAACTCGCCAGCCCGAACGTCGCCCAGGGCTTTCCGGCCGGCATCGGTCAGTACCGGGTGATTCGCCGTGGCTTCAACCTGAATGGGAGCGACCAGTGTACCACGTCCGTTGGCCGTTATTTCATTGGCAGGAGCCAGCCACACAGCCGTTAGCGCAAAGCTATTCGACTGATGGGTATCTACGTTGGTAACGCGGGTGGGTGCAAAGCTCCTGGTTTGGGCGTTGTAACCCATTACCACGTCACCGGTAGTGATTGCGCTGATGGCCTTGGCCGATCCATCTGCCAGGGTCACAGGCGCGTCAGGGGCGAAGCAAAAGTTATACTCTTCTTTTTTCTTGCCACCGCCTTCTTCCGTTTTTCCGCCACCGCCTTCCAGCAGACCCGCCATCTCACGCGACAGTACGAACGTCAGCGTCGACATCAGACCGGGTTCTTTCTCCCCAACATACTTAAGGTCGTCGATGTAGGCATCCCAGGCTGTCCGCTCGGCCGATGCGCCGGGAATGACAAATGGCTTCACCTCATTGGTTTTGCCGTTCTGGTAAACGGCCAGCAAGCCAAGGTCTTTGGTGTCGGCAGCCGAAAAAATCTTGTACAGATAGATTTTGCGGGTAATGCCATCGGTGTAATTGAAGACATAGGCTGGCCGTTCTTCGTAGCGATCCAGGATGAATGCCCCCGATTTTAAATAGGTATCTTTATCGAGGTTGGCAATTTTAATGGCCTTGATGGCTTTTAGTTGATCAAGCGTCATGCCCGTCGACGCAGCTGCCGTGGTTTGGGCTGCGACGCGCTGACTGAGGAGTTGGGTAGCCGTGGCGCAGGCCAGGAAGAGCAAAAATGAGAGCAGGTTGTTTTTCATAGTATATTTTTTGTCAGCGTCACAAACGTGAAAACCATTACTTTTTCGTGTACTCACCCACCCGGGCGTGAATCGATTCTACCGTTCGTAGGGCCGATGTAAACGCCCCGGCCATCCAGGCGGTCAGGTACGTGGTGTGCTCACCGGCGAAATAAATGTTTCCATCCGGTTCCAGCAGCGAGGGGTAATACTTTTTACGGGTAGCGTCGTCGTAGTTAGCCCAGCCGCCCCCGCTGTAAGGAATGCGGTGCCAGGCCAGTGAAAATGAGTTTTCGAACTCCGCCGGGTATTGCGGGTGAATTTTTGCCCCCTGGGTGAGGGCCATTTTCTCGCGTTCGGCAATGGGCATGTTGCCTACCGCTTCGGCCCGACTATAGAAATTATAATAGCCGATCAAAACACCCTTTTTACCCTGTAGGCCGAACGACGGGTACCAGATCTGATTAATGTCCATGTTGGTGCGGGAGATACCACCATAGATGCTGTCGTCTTCTTCCCAGAACCGACGCTTGAATTGCAAACCAATTTTGCCCGTTTTCATGTACGGAACAAAATCAGCTGCCCGTTTTACCGTACCCGACAGATCGGATTCCAGGTTTTTAAGCATAGGTAGCGGAAGCGTACACACGCAGAATTCACCTTTGATCTCAACGGGCTTGCCGTCTTTTGTGTACACGACCCGAACGCCGGTTTCGGTTTTGCGCAGCTCCGTAACGGGGGCGTTGAAAATGATCTTGCCGGGTAGTTTCGACTCAAGCGCTCTGGGTATGGCATCCATGCCACCAACAGGCTGTAACAATGTTGACTGCTGCTCGTAGGCGTAGTCGCCATTGTTGTAGAAAACAGGCTGCATAAAGCCCGAACGAAGTAAATCGGTCAGTCCATAGGGATCGGTCAGGTTGCCGGGTGTATTACCCGCACCGGGGTCGCGTTTGGTTTTATAACCCCGGCGATTCGTGCCTTTGTAAAGATGCCCAGTATTGAGATCCCCTTCGTTTTTCAGAAAGTCGACCAGTTTCTCCACGTCTTCCTTAGTCAGCTGCTGGTCCAGTGTCGACTGGTCGAGGGCTTTGGCCAGTAGTTCGGACGTGTACCCGCGCATATCCATGTGGTAGTCGCTGATGCGCATGCGCCGATTGGCCAACTCACCTGCTCCGCCTTCGTTGTACAGATAAGCCGATTCATTGGAGCCGTTGAAGAGCTCCAGCGGTACCCCCAGTTCACGGCAGTACTGTAAGGTAATCTGGTGGTGGTGCGGAATGCGGGCGGCCCCCCCGTTGAAATACAGGCCGTTTCCAAACTGGCAGGTCTGGTCGGTGCCGGTCAGTTCGGTTTCTTTGGTGCCCCCCCGAACGGTCCAGACCCGCCCCCCGGAGCGCGACCGTGCTTCGAGAATCGTGCAGTCATAGCCAAGCTTACCCAGTTCGTAGGCGGTGGTCAAACCAGCCAGGCCTGCCCCTAAGATGATCACTTTACGACCTTTACCGTCTCTGGTTTGGCCGTTGGCGGGTAGATTCAGTGCCGAGGCTGGGGCAGGCTGTATCATACCCCAGGCCAGCATGCTGGCATAACTGGCACTTGTTGCGTTTATGAAGTCTCTTCGTGTCATAATTAAGTTGGTAAGTTGGTAAGTCAGTGCGTCGGTCAGTGGCTGACGTAGCGTATTTTTCCGATGCGTCAGCCACTGACCGACGCACCGACTTACCAACTTAGTGACTCCTTCCTTTACCCAACTACCTTTTTGAATCCATCAATGAACATGGCCATTTCATCCATAGTCCCAATGCTGACACGGCAGTAGGGTTGTCCGTTGAAATCGCGGGTTTGAATGCCAATGCCGCTGGCGAACATCTGCTCGCTAAACGACTTGGTTTTCATCCGGATGGGGAACAGCATGAAGTTGGCCGATGAGGGAATGACCTCGTAGCCCAGGCCGGTAAGGGCTTTGGCCGTGTAGTCGCGCGCTTTGGCATTTTCGGCGCGGCAGTGGTTCTGCCAGTCTTTGTCCTGGTAGCTGGCAATACCGGCCATAAGCGTGGTGATACTCACGGCAAATTCACCGTTAGTATAAGGCTTCAGCATTTTCAGCGTCTCGGGGGTTGCAATGGCGTAACCCAGCCGCAGTCCGGCAAAGCCGTGGATTTTGGAGAAAGTACGGGCCAGAATTACGTTATGCCCTTCGGCCACAAGCTTGCCCAGCTTGGGCCGTTCGGCGGGTTCGTAAAAATCGATATACGCTTCGTCGAGGAATACGGGTACTTTCGGCGCTACCTCACGACAGAAAGCCTCCAGTTCCGACGCGGGCAGGATAGTGCCGGTTGGGTTGTTTGGGTTAACCAGGTAAACCAGTTTGACGTCAGGTGTTAGTTTGGCTTTAATAGCGGCCAGATCGAACTTATACTCTTTCGTCATAGGCAGGGCCACTATTTTAGCTCCCTGCTTTTGCGCCCGTTCCAGGAGGTCGTCGTAGGTCATGGCACTGGTCAGAATCGTACCGCCCCCTTTGGCAAAGTGGGTGGCTGCGGCCATCAGAATGTCCGATGAACCCGGCGACATCATGATGTTATTCGGTTTCACGCCCTCATCGGTTGCGATCATCCCCTTCAACTCGGCGAACTCCGTCCAGGCGTAGCGGTTGCCAATGTCGGCGGCTTTTGTAAGGGCTTCCTTCGCGCTGGGTGCAATACCGAGCGGGTTCTCGTTGGCCAGCAACCGGGCCCGCAGTTTGGGCATGGTATCGGGTGGCGAGTCTATGCCGGCCGTTTTTATCGGCGCAAATTCGTCGACAAACACCGACTGCCCGTAGGTTGTAGCGGGCGCTGCTTTAGCAAAATGAAAACTTGCGGTAAGACCAGCTGTTAACAAACCGCTGGCACGAAGCCAGTCCCGACGAGATAAAGTTGATGACATGATGACGGATGATTTGGATTTATCGTAGATTAAATAAAAGTAAATTACAAACTAACTTATTCATTGATAGCGCGTTGTGAATTTACACATTAACGCCAACAAAAAAGGTGCTTTCGTGGAGAAAGCACCTTTAATTTATTTTGTCTCTTTGAATTTTTACAAAAGAATAATGGGTCAAACGTTTATTTGGCCATTACTTCATGTATTAGTAGCGTAACATGATTAAGTGAGTCGTTGAAGCCGTGTTACCTTATTTCCGATAAATAGATCGGAGTTGACCCGATGCAGAAGAGGTCGCGCTTAATGGAAAGGTTATGTTCTGAGCCTCAGCAGCTAATTCTTCTACGCCTGCCGCCGATGTGTAGGTGTAATCTTCATCGTCTCCATCGTCGTAGTTAAGGGTAAGCGTCGGACTCGTGTATTCCCAGGTCCCGACAGCATCGACAACTTCGCCACCTTGCCGTAGATTATTCGTGAATGACTTATCGGCACGGATATCAAGGCGTGATGCGAAGGAGCCGAAATCGTAATAGTAGAGGTCAATAGCTGCATTATTAAGGTTTGTATAGGGAGCAATAAAGCCACTCAACTGACCACGATTTACTTCCCAACGACCTACTACAACCGGTGCTGCTGGCTCAACTGTGTCTTTCTTACAGGCCTGAACAGAAATAAGCGAAAAACCCAGGCAGAAAACGTAAAGTAACTTCTTCATATTTCTTTTGATTTTGGTCCAGAATGGTAACGAAATAAGCGATGGTAAGTTATGAAAAAACAAGTGATCTCTGCTGGTACGCTAAAAAGAGACGTACTGATGCAATGTATTCCTACGTTGTTTTTGGCTTCAGGTACTTATCGAACCACTGAAGATACCGGTCAACCCGGTCTTTCTGGTAGCTCGGCACCGAAATGCCGTGAAACTGCCCCGGGTAAATAATCAACTGAGTTGGTATGCCCAACGACCGTAGCGCCTGAAACATCTGCTCGCTACCCGCCGTGGGTACATTGAAGTCTTTCTCGCCCGCCATAAACAACGTCGGCGTTTTGATGCGGTCGGCTTTCAGGAACGGGTACGATAGTTTCAGCCATTTGTCGGTGTTTTTCCAGGGAGCGCCCAACTCGTTTTCATACTGATTGGTATACTGGTCAATGCCGTACATCGACAACTGCAATGAGCTACCGGCTCCGCTGGCTGCAGCCTTAAACCGGGTGTCGGTGGCGATGGTGTAGTTGGTCAGGATACCGCCATAGCTCCAGCCGCCAATGCCCAGCCGGTCTGGGTCGGCAATGCCTTTGTCAACCATATAATCGGTAGCGCCCAGAATATCCAGCACTTCCTTGTTGCCCCAGTCGGCATAGATGGCTTTGGTATAGTCGAGCCCCCGGCCATTGCTGCCCCGGTAATTGACCGCTACTACCGCATAGCCCCCGGCCGCCAGCAGTTGCCGGGTCAGGTCGAAGCTGAATTCATCCTGGGCAACGGGTCCGCCATGAATGAAGAAAATAGTGGGCAGTTTTTTGGTAGCCGCTGCGTTGGCGGGCTTATACAATACGTTGGATACCTGCGCACCGTCTTTGCTCTTCGACGTGAACCCTTCTACCGTTGCCAGTTCGAGGGGGGCCAGAAACGCATCGTGCGCATGCGTAAGCCGGCGGGTCGTTTCATTTTCAACCGCATACAACTCACCGGGCGTTTGAGGGTCGCTCATGAGGGTAACCCAACTGCCGCTTGCCACAGGCTCCAGCTCACTAAAGGCCCGATTGCCGCTAATCACTTTCGTGAACGTGCCGTCGAGCGTATACTGACCCACATAAGTCTGCCGGTCGTCCTGCACCAGTACGCCAATGGATTGTCCATCTTTCGCCCAGCGTGGATTGCGGACCGGGCGGTCCAGTGTTTTCGAGAGAAGTGTAGGCTCACCACCGTCGCGGCTGATAACGGCCAGAACGGGCTGGTCGTACATCAGAAAGTTGCCCGATGCGGTCGAACGCGTGTAGGCAATCCGCTTGCCATCGGGACTCCATTCGGGGTTGTTGTCGGAGCCGGGCCAGGTGGTCAACTGCTTTATGGTTGACCCTTTTTTGGCGTCGATGACATAAATGTCGGTGTTCTGATTCCGGTCGGGGTCTTCGCTCCGGTTACTGACAAAGGCGAGCTGCGACCCATCCGGCGACCAGACCGGCGAGTTTTCGTCGTAGTTACCCGTCGTGAGCGTATCCAGTTTCTTCGAAGCCACATCATATATATAAAGATGCAGGGAGCCTTTTTCCAGATAGCCTTTTACATCGGCCTTGAAATGGTAGCGGTCCAGTACGTAAGGCTTGCGAACTTTGGTCTTGGCCGAGTCGGCATAGTCAGGATCACGAAGAGTCATCGCGATCTTTTTGCCATCCGGCGACCAGACGTATTCATCGAGATCGGTTTTCAGGTCGGTCAATTTTCTGGCTTCGCCACCCCGGCGGTCCATCAGCCAGATTTGCCCTTTGGTAGCGCCCTGCCGCGAGGAGATGAACGACAGGTATTTGCCGTCGGGACTGAAGCGTGCTCTCGCTTCCGGATCGGGGCTGTTGGTTAGCTGAATGGATTCCTTGCCATCGTAACTTACCATCCAGACATCGGAGCTACGTTTATCTTTTGTGGTGTCGACCGTCGACAAACCGTACGCAATCCATTTGCCATCGGGCGATACCTGCGGGTCGCTTAGCGTTTGCAGGCGATATATATCGTTCGAGTTGATCGGCCGCTTTTTCGCAGGCGTTTGGGCGACGCTCACGAGCGCTGAGCAGGTAAAGAAAAAGAGGAAAAGTATTCGGTTCATACACTAATTGATTAAGCTTTTGATCAGTGAGTATTGTTACCCAGCCAGTTCGTTCAGCGCTTTGACAAAGGCGTCGAGTTCGGCAGTGGTTGTGTAGACATGGGGTGTTACCCGCACGCCCTGTACCGGGGGCGAGTCGATGGCGACAGTGAAAATTTTGTAGTTGTCGAACAGGATTTTAGCCAGTTCAGCGGGCGTTTTTCCGGCTACTCCTACGTTGGCGATGGCGCAGGAACGGGCGGGGTCTTCGGGTGTGTTGAGGATGATTTTCGGGTTATGCCGTACCTGATCGGTCCAGTAACGTTGCAGGTAGCGCAGCCGGGCTTCTTTACGCTCGATGCCAATACGTTCGTGGAACTTGATGGCATCCTGGATGGCCAGATCGGTAGCCACCGGGTGCGTTCCGGTATGGTTGAGCTTCCGAATATCCGTATCGGCTACGCTGCTGTCGGCAAACATCGGCCAGATACCAGCGATCTTATCCTTCCGGACATACAGCATCCCCGCGCCCAGGGGCGTACCGAGCCACTTGTGCAAACTGCTGGCGTAGTAGTCGCAACCACCGAGGTCGGCCAGTTTGTAATTCAACTGGGCAAAGGCGTGCGCTCCATCGACCAGTACCTCAACACCGTGTTTATGGGCCATTTCGGTGATCTGACGAATGGGCAAAATCTGGCCCGTGATGTTGACCATGTGGCACACCATCAGCAGTCGGGTTTTGGGCGTGATGGCTTTTTCGTACAGGCTCACAATCTCCGCGTCCGATTTGGGGTGGTTGGGCAATGACAGGGTCCGGTTCACAATCCCGTGTCGCCGGGCCTGAAGCTTGAACATATCCTGCATGGCCCCGTAATCCTGTTGCACCATAATGGCTTCGTCGCCCGCTTTCCAGGTCAGTCCGCCAATGACCGTATCCAGCGACTCGGTGGTATTGCGGGTGATGATCAGTTCGTCGGGCGAGCAGCCTACTAGTTTTGCCAGTTGGGTTTGGGATTCGCGTTTATCGTCGACCTGGCGCGTCCGCATGTAGTAGGACGACACCGAGTTTATCTGCTGAATATGTTTCAGGTAGCTATCCATCACGGGCTGTGCCGCCAGCGAATAGTACCCATTTTCGAGCTGGATAAAGTCTTTCGTGACGGGGTAGGCCGCTCGGATGCTGGCCCAGAAATCCTCCTCCTGAGCCAGGGCTACCGGTGGTACAGACGCCACCTTTGCCAGTGTCTCGTCCAGACCCGCCCAGGTCGATAAAGCCGCTGTACCGACGATGGATCTTAAGAACTGGCGTTTGGAGAGATTGGCCATAGCTGCTTTAAAAACGGGTTATATGATTGGTTTAGGTAAGGGTCGATTGAAAAAACGACCAGCCCCCGGTTAAAACCGGGGGACAAACCGTTGATTAATATCGTGCTATTAAGACCCACAGCTTTAGCTGTGGGCTGGTAAATTGGCACGAGTGATATCGGCAACTGTTCCTTGCCATTATGACGTTTTTCCTGTACAGAATAAGTGATCGTAAGTTATGAAAAAACGACTGGCTCATGCTGTCTAATCACTAAATACCCCAACAAACCAGCACCAGAGGCTTTGCCCACTGGCAGGGTTCATACGACCAACCTTGTCAGTGGGAAAAGCCCCTGGTGCTGGTTGCAATAGCACATGACGGAGAAGACTTGATACGGGTATAATAAAAAAGGTGGCCTGTCGAAACCAGCCACCTTTTTTATTATAAAGAAAGATTGATCGGCTAGGCTCTGGCGCCTACTGCAGACTTGCTCATGCCCGTTAAGAAAATGTCTTCGGCAATGGTCAAGCCCAGGGGTACACCCCCAATATTCCGGTTCGTGTCGAAAGGCCCGTTCATCGTGCCATCGGTAGTGACGAACGCGTCGAATAACCAGTGTACGCCAAGGAATACCCGGCTCAGGCCATTTTCTTCGATCATGCGCCACAACCCGCCGGGGAAACTCCGGACGTGCCGGGGGCGGATAGTGCCCCGGTTGTCCTGATTGACACCGTTCAGCTCTTCGGACACAAAATTAAGGCCGTCGAAAAGTGTATCGCCTTCGCGGTTGCCAACCAGTGGGTTTTCTGCCGCGCCCGCTGGCTTGTCCAGATCGCCGTAGAAAAGGCGGGTTATGTGCAGGGCGGCTGCACCAAAGGTGGCATGCCCGGACGGGTAGGCCGGAAAATTGGGCGTGAAGTTTTTAGGGCGCTCGGTTACAATCTGGTTGAACGGAAAGGTAGTGGACGTTTTCTGCATCACGACCGATTGGTTGATTGAGTTGGTCGCCGGACCGCCCAGCGGTAGCCACGATGAATCACAACCTGCCTTAACTTCATTTTTCGCTTCGGTGGCCATGCCCATCGACTCATCATGTTCGCGGATAGCTACGACTGGTCGCCACAGGTTATGGAAATACTTCTGATCCCAGGCCAGGATGCCGGCGTCGGCCATAGCTACATTCACCAGCGCAAACAGATGGGCATTCTGAGCTGGCGTATTTGCGCGGGAGATGGCAAGACGACGGATGATTTGATTGTACAGCCGGGGTGGGGTTCCCAGACCGGCTGCCCCGTCATAGCCCCAATACAGGCCGACCAGCGTTTCGTTGGGCGTTCGGGGGGTGCTGCCAATGGGTAAAGTGCCCATTAACTCGGGAGCAATCCCTTTCTCACGAACCAGCCGCACGGCTTCATCGTATTCAGGGTCGTTGAAGGGGGGAGCATCCAGTTCGTGCCGGCTGGTAATGGCAAAGCCTTTGGATCGGGCACCGTAAAAAGGGGCATAAAAGCCCTGATTCGGGTTGTCAGGGTCGATTTTGTGATGGCCCCGTTCCTGCGACGGTACATAGCCAACAGACCCGGCGTCCGGATCGTTTTTTCGGTCAGCCAGTATTGCTCTGGCTACCTGCAGCCCGAACGCATGGCCCGGATTCATGGTACCGCCCGCTTCGGTTAGTTTGGCATCGAAAAATTCCTTCTGGCTGGGAAACAAAGCGGATAAGGTAGCGTGGGCGGCTGCGGCTACGGCAGCGTCAACCAGCGCACCGGGTTCCGGTGGGTGCTGGGGCGCGATGTACGGTAATAGCCCCGCCGGGTTGTCAATGCCGATGTAGGCATCGTACATAGCCAGATGAACAATGGCCAGCGCCCGGGAGCTGAGAACCGGACCCGTCTGCTCTTTCTTTTCATTTGTATGGCTGATGCGGTTCGCGTCCAGCGCGACGGCATTCCAATACAGGATAGGGTCTGTCATGATTTTAAAAAGGTGTGGATAGACGTGTTGTAACGAAAGCCGAAGCACTCTTTTTGAGTGACTACATTGCTTAGTCGCAGGTTTTCGCCGGATGGAAACAACCCGGCTGAGGGTATAAAAAAAGCCACTCCCGGGAGTGGCTTTTCAATGTAGCGGTATCGACTACCGTAAATTCGGGACGGGTAGCACCGGTAGACTTTCGTTACCGTCTTCGCTGACGGCCTGTATGGCGAAGTAATAGTTGTCTTTCGAATAGGGCAGCGTCATCCCGAGTTTGGTGGTGAAGAACTTTTTCTGCCAAACTGGCCAGCTGGTTTCCCGCATCATCACATAATAGCCTTTCACCTTTCCCGTTGCCGGTGCTTTCCAGTAGAGGGTCGTTGAGTTCGTCAGGTTGCGAACCTCGATGGTGGGGGCCTGCGGTCCGGCGGGGGCCTTGGCCAGGTTTGCCAGCGTAGCCAGGTTGACCGCCGTGTTCTTGCGGAGGTAGTCGAAGTCCATGAACTTCGCGTAGTCACCGTACTCGATGCCGTTTTCGGTGCGCAGGTCCTGGTGCTGGTGGTTGTAGTTCTCGTTCATCTCGGTCAGGCGAACGGCCGCAAAGCCACGCTGCACAAACGGCGTATGGTCACCACCGCGCAGGTAGCGGTCGTTCCGGTAGATCAGTACAATCTCCATATTGTCGACGTAGCGTTCGCCCACTTCTTTCACATAGCGGGCCAGCGTGCGGGCTTTGCCGTCGTTCTCATTGCCGAACTGCCGGATCTGGGCGATTCGGCCCGTCGTGTCTTTCATCATGTTGCCCGGCAGCCCTTCGCTGAAAATCCGCAACCGGGTGTTGTCCCGAATGT
Organism: Spirosoma utsteinense; assembly: GCF_014282275.1. Taxonomy (GTDB): domain Bacteria; phylum Bacteroidota; class Bacteroidia; order Cytophagales; family Spirosomataceae; genus Spirosoma; species Spirosoma utsteinense. Next base: position 43,861 of record NZ_VFIA01000028.1, on the reverse strand, counting down.
TGGTCTCGTTGGAGTGGTTACTGCCCATGATATCGTTGTTGAGCAGCGCTTCCATGTTGACGTTCTGCTTCAGGTATTGCTCGGCCAGATGTTCGGCTCCCAGCAAGCCCTGCTCTTCGCCACTCACGGCGGCAAACACGATCGTAGCGGGAAAGCCGGCCTTGCTCAATACACGGCAGAGTTCGATAACGGCGGCCGTACCTGACCCGTCGTCGTTGGCACCGGGGGCTACGGCCGTGCGGTTCATGACGCCCGTCACGCGTGAATCCAGGTGGCCCTGCACCAGAAACACACGCTTGTCGTTGGGATCGGTGCCTTTGAGGGTGGCAATCACGTTGCCCATTTCGGTCGGCACGTCAACCCGCCGGCCATCGGCGGGCAGCGTCCAGGTGTCGATGGTGGCGGTCAGACGTCCGCCCGAGCTTTTGGCGTAGTGGTTGAACTTGCCCAGTATCCACCGGCGGGCGGCCCCGATACCCTGTTTAGGGCTTTTAGTGTCGCTCAGCGTACTCCGCGTTCCAAAGCTGACGAGCCCGTCGACGTGCGCTTTTAAGCTGTCGGCCGAAATCAGATCGACCAGGTCGGCAATTTGTGGGTCGCGGTTGGCAATAACCTGAGCATGAAGCGAGGATGAAAGGAGTAGACAAAACAGTAAAGCTCCGCCTATGCGGAGAGAAACTAAACGTTTGTTGATCATGGAATTGGGGATTGGCTAGGCGAAACTAACAAAAAAGCGCAAACCGGGGCGGGTTTGCGCTTTTCATAGTCGAGAGGTTCTTTAAAAAAAGGTGTGGATAGAAAGCTGAAAAGGGAAAATTGATGCCTGACCAGTCCATTTTTTCGGTACTGACTGGTTAAATATCAATGAAATATCCTCTATTAGCAATGCCATCTCCATCAGTACCCTTATTCTCTCCATAAAGGCGGTTATTCCCGGAACTTGTTGCTAGCAAGCCATATGATCGGTGGAATAAAATTAGTGTATCTTGTAGAGTATGAATCTTATAGGCACCCTGATAAGTATAGGCGGGCTCTTTGTCAGTCCCTGGTTGCGGGCTCAGCCGTCAGTTTCCTATTCAGCCATTGGCGTTACAGCAACAGGCGCCAAAACAGGGGTAGGCCTGCACCAGAAGCTGAAGGTTAACCTGATCGAATGTCAGCGGGCGGTGGCGGCAGGTGATTCGGTGGCGGTATCGGAAGCGGCTTATCTGATCGGAAAAAGATATTCGGGCATGGGCGATTTTGTAACGGCCAAGTACTGGTTCATGCGCTCATTACGGATTCGTGAGCCTCGGGGGGCTACCGAAAATCTGGGGAAACTATACCTGCGCCTGGCCGAACTGGAGACAACGCAGCTCCAGTTCGGTCAGGCACTGGCCTATGCCCGGCAGGCCCTCGCTACCCACCGCCAGGTTGGGTCGGTTCATGGATTGATGTCGACTTATGTTACCCTGTCGGGTATTTACCGGGGCCAGTGGCTGGCAAGCGCCCGTACCGCCGACCCCCGTTCGCTCGACAAGGCCATTGACTACCTCCGGCAGGCCGAACCCCTTGCCCAAACGCTGAACCGCCCCGCCGACATAGCCCATCTGCAACAGGCTTTTGGAACGGTTGAACTGCTGCGTAACCCCGGCCGGGCCATCCTGTATCTGAAAAAGGCGCTGCTGTTGTATGACCAGATCGGGCATGAATACAACACGGCCTATATCCGGATTCAACTGGCCAGTGCGCATCTGAGTCTTGGCCAGATTCGTTTGGCCCGGTCATTGATCGATGAAGCCCGCAGGCAGTACCAGACGCGGCACCTGACCGACTATGGTCTGCTGGATGATATAGAAACACTCAGTGCCCGCCTGTATCAACTGACCGGCGACTGGAAACGGGCCTTTGCCCATCAGAAAAAAGCAATGGATATACGGTATGCTGCGCTGAACGCCGCCCGTAACGGAGCTATTGAGCAGCTTACGGTCGTTTATGAGACAGAGCAGCGCGAGGCCCGTATCCAGAGTCAGGCAAAGGAGCTTGCGCTGCGGGCAGCCAGCCTGACTGTTCAGCATACCCTGAACTACGCGATGTCGGGCCTGCTGGCGGTGGCCATTGGCGCGGGGCTGGTGTTTTTTCGGCTGAATCGGAAGAACCGGCGAATCAGCCGGCAGAACGCCAGCCTGGTGAAGGAGCAAAGCCATCGAATCAAAAACAACCTGCAGGCAGTGTCCAGTTTGCTTAGCCTGCAGTCTGTCCGGTTGAGTGATGGAATAGCCAAACGGGCCGTCGAAGACAGCCAGTTCCGCGTTCAGGCCATTGCCCTGCTACACCGGCAGCTTTACGATCGGGATGATCAACTGGTCGATGTCGATTTACGGCAGTACATACCGGCGGTCGTATCGGGAGTGCTGGCAGGCTATGGATTGACCCATATTCGGCCCGTGTATGAACTGGCTCCTGTTCACCTGCACGCCGACAAGGTTCTGCCGATGGGACTGATTCTGAATGAAGTCGTTACGAACGCCTGTAAATATGCACTGTCTAGTCCTGTTAACCCATCGATTCATATAGGAGTAACCGTTCGGGATGGTATATTGCAACTGGTGGTGACAGATAACGGGCCTGGTTTTACGATGCCTGCCCCGTCTACTGTCTCTACTACCTATGGGTTGCGGCTTATTCAGCTACAGACCCGACAGCTACACGGCAGCTACCAATTCACGAACCAGAAGGGAACCCACTTTGCTTTGGCATTTCCGGTTACAGACGTATGAAGCCATTGAAAATACTGATTGTTGAGGACGATGAACTAACGGTAGAGTTGCTGACGGTTACGTTGCAGCAGGCAGGCCATAGCGTAGTGGGTGTGGCCCGGACGCTGGCCGAAGCCGTGCGGATCAGTCAGCAGCAACCCGTCGATCTGGCGCTGCTCGACGTGCACCTGCCCGGTTCGGAAGACGGCATAGCCATTGCCCGTATGCTCATGCAGCAGGATCGGATTCCTTTTCTGTTCATCACGGGTCAGACCGGCGCAACCACCCTGAAGCAGCTCAAAGCGCTTCGTCCGGTCGGATTCCTGAGCAAACCCTTCAGCCCGGTCGACCTGATCATGCAGATCGATCTGGCTATCGAGCGCACGCCGTCGCTGCATGCCCCGAGTAGTTTATTACCTGACCATTTGCTGATTCCCGACGATGGGCGGCTGATTCCCGTTCGCCAATCTGATATCGTGTTTGCCGAAGCCCGCACCAACTTCACCTGCCTGTTTGTCCGGAACCGGAAAGATCCGTTCGTGGTAACAGACAACCTGAAAAACATAGCTACCCGCCTGACCCTTCCGTCATTCTACCGCGTGTCGCGGTCGTATGTTGTCAACCTCCAGTATCTGGCCTATATCGAAGGGAACAAGCTGTTTCTGACCAGTTTCGACGAGGGTACGGCCAACGGACCCCGGCCCATACCCATTCCGGCCGACACGCGGCCGGGCCTTCTCAAACAGCTCACCGTGCTGCGGGCGCGCTGATAAGGGCGTCTGCCGCCTGGATAACCTCACCGGAATCGCCATGCTACGCCCGCGCCAATGGCTGGCCGACCCGTTAACGGCACGGGTGCCACCGACAGGCCCACCCGAGGTTGCCGCAGTAGTTCATTGTACCGCGTAACGGCTTTGTTGACCTGTACGTTGCCAACAATACTGAACGTAAGCGAAGCCACAATAGACCCGCCGTAGATACTCCAGTAAGTACCATTGTTTCGCTTGTTCTGGATCAGGATATAGGCCAGCGGCAGCAGGGCCGTAAAGCGGCTGAGGGTCGTCATGGTCCTGAACACCTTGAAGTGATGGGTAATGGCCGGGTCGCCGACTTCGTAGAAAGGAATTTCCAGCGAGTAGGGGGAAGAGAGTCGTTTGCCGCCGTAAAAATAGACGCTTCCCAGCGACGATGAGCCATAGGCTCGCTCAATGGGCATGAGGTGGGCCGGAACAGGTTCTGTCCGGTAATGTCCGGTGTCGGCCCGCTGGCGCTGAGCGTACGTTAGGTTGCTGAAGAGCAGCAGACTTAGTCCGGTAATCAGGTATAGTTTCAATGGCGTTCTCTTGGGATTCATCAGCAGGAACGTTGGAATCATGTAATTCAATCTATTTATGCTACCGCACAAATGCCGGTTGTATGAGATTAACCCATTCAACCGGCATATGGATAGACAAACGGGAGGTTCGCGCTACTTCACTACTTTCAGGGTTCCCTGCATCAATGACGAATGGCCGGGGAAAGAGCACACGAACTGATAATCGCCCGGTTCGGCGGGAGCCAGGAAATAGATGGTTTCGGCCGTTTCGGGCTGGAGGATATTGGTGTGATACAGGACGTTGGGCGTGGCGGGTACATAATTCATCTTTGGGCCGTTGAGGTTGAGCCGGAGGGCGGCATCCCCCACGGCATTGGCGGCACCGGGCTTCGTAATGACAAAATTGTGCAGCATGTCGTCGTTATTATTGAACACGAGCTTGATGCGGCTGCCCGCTTTTACTTCCAGTTTATCCGTATCGAATTTCAAACCGGGTTTAGTGCCTACCGTCAGCGTTTGGTCGGGGCCGTTGGTCCAGTCGGCCGGTTGATCGATCAGGCGTTTGGTGGATTTTGCCGCGGCTACGGCCGATTTGCTCACTGTCCCCTTCGTCTTGGCCGGTACCCCCGCCTTTGTCGATGCGGAGGCCATCATAGCTGCGTGGCTGGCGTGGCCAGACTCGCTCGTTGCCGTACGGGCGGCCATGGTAACGCGCTCGCCCGGCGCAATGGCGTTGAGGGTGTAGTAGCCCGTTGGATGCAGCAACGGCAAGTTTCCCGCCGACCGGACACCTTCGGCTTTTAGTTCGTGGATGTAGCCTTCGCGCAAGGCGGTATCGGCAACGATGCGGGCGCTCAGGCCATCGGCTGCAACGACAATGCCCCGAATGGGCACCGGGCGCGTATTTTCGATAGGGCTTCCGTACGTTTTGTGGTATTTATAGGTAAAGCTGTTCAGGCTGTAGCTTTCCGGGCTTTCGGCCGTTTTCCGGTCGACGGGGGCGGTAAAGGTGATCTCGAAGCCATCGGGTTTGGAGGTGATCGTTTTCATCTCGAAGGGCGTTTTGCCCGTCCAGGCCAACCGCTGAATGCCATACGGGTCTTTTCCCGTTGCGGCCCAGCCCCGGCTCGTCATGCCCACGAACAGCGAGCCATCCTGCCCCCAAACGGTACGGATAATGCCCGACTGGAACCCTTCGCGGAAGGGAAAACAGGCCCCCTGCCACTCGCCGTTGACTTTTTCGAGCGCTACCCGCATAATTTTGCTGTGCCCCTGGTCGCCCACGAACAGCTGCCCGGCAAACGGACCGAAAGCGCCACGGGTGGTGTCTTCCTTGAAATCAGAGGTTGAAATGCCCATCAGCGTGTGCGGAAACCAAACGGCGGGCACTTTCAGCTCTTTAACGGTTTTCGCTACCTCAAACATGGGTTTCCCCGTGCTGGGTACATCTTCCGGCTTCAGCGATAAGGGCGAGCCCGGCTCACCGGACCAGCGCAGACCCGCCGGATTGCCCGCAAAAGCCCCTTTGGTCAGGTTCGTCATCCGGCCGGAGCCAACCCAGTCGCCCTGATTCTCAGTATAGAAAATACTGCCATCGTGCAGAACAGCGAAGCCAGCCGGTGAGCGAAGGCCGGTAGCCCAGGGCGTCATCTCTCCGTTTTCGGTTAGTTTAAGCATCCAGCCGCGCCACTTTGCCAGACTGGCCCCGTAGCCGATCCAGCTGAGGTTGAGCGTAATGACCATGTCGCCGTCGGGCAGCAGCACCGGGCCGTAGCTGTACTCGTGGTAATTGCCCGAGATCGGCCATTTGTAGAAGGAGCGGTACTCGTCGGCCACGTCGTCGCCATCATTATCGATCAGCTTCGTGACTTCGCCCCGTTGCGTACAGAGCAAATAACCTTTTGGATGCCACATCAGGCCCAGCGGTTCGTGCAGCCCTGATGCAAACTTTTTGTAGGTCGGTACGCGGCTTCCCTGCATGTAGGGATTGCTGATAATCCAGACCTCACCCCGGCGCGTACAGGCTGCCAGCCGCCCATCGGGCAGGGGAGCCAGACCACCCACTTCCAGCTTGATGTTTTCGGGAATCGGCAGGGTCACAATTCGGTAGTAATCTTCTTCCGTAGCCGGGCGCTGGGCAAAGGCAGCCGAAAGGGGCAGTATCGCAACGGATACCAAAAGAGTAATCAATAAATGCTTTTTCATGATGGGCATGTTATTTTTTGTCTTGACGAACAGATGCGTGTCAGGCTATTCGTAAGCCGTTGGGTGTTGGCCGTTCGGTCTGGAGCAGCGTTACGGTACCGTCGTCGGCCACGGCACCCAGTACCAGGCATTCGCTCATAAACGTGGCAATTTGCCTGGGTGGAAAATTGACCACCGCCACGAGCTGTTTACCAACCAGTTCCTCGGCCTGATACAGTTTGGTGAGCTGTGCCGACGTTCGTCTGGTGCCAAGCTCGCCAAAGTCGATAGTTAGTTTATAGGCTGGTTTGCGGGCCTGTGGAAATGCTTCGACGGCCACAACGGTGCCGGTGCGAATCTCTACTTTCTCGAAATCGGCCCAGGTGATTGGCTCATTCATGGTACTTGCTGGCGAAAGGTCAGGGATAGAGCCGGTTTAAAAGACAATCGAATACTGAACCGTTCCGGCCCCGCTTTTCATGTCGATGGGTAGCAGCAGCTCCTGTTTCCCGTTGCTCTGCCGCAGTTTTACTTTGGCTTTCGGGTCGAAGCGAACAAAATAGCTACGGTCATTAACGGCGTACAGCCCTTTGCCGACTTCGTCGATGGTGGTACCGGCCGCTACCCGGCAGTAGGGCGTACCGTCGGGTGAGCCTTTCAGCGTGAGGGTCCGAACCAGCGCATTACCGTCCGGCCGGATCGCATCCGTCACGGTGGTACCGGCCAGTGTGTACTCCACGGTGGGCATACCCTGTTTGTCGACGGTGAGCCCTTTGTATTGCAGCACGTTTTCGCCCAGACTGTCGGGCCAGGCTGTTGTTTCGTTGGTAAGCACCACCAGGGGCGACTGGGCCGGTGGCCGAACGGTTACGCCCATCGGGCTCAGGAGCTGGGGTTCGCCCCGCTCGTACCACATTTCGGTAACGTTGGCAAAATCACCTTTCCAGGTTTGCAGCAACGCCATCTGGTTCAGGTCAACGGTATAATGCAGGCCCTCCGGCGAACCGACCGACAGGCTGTGGGTGCGCTTCGTTTTTTCGCCCGGCATCTGTACGAACGACCGGATCAGTTCGGCCTTTGTGGTGGGCTGCACACTAACAACCGCAACGGGATCGGGCTCCGGCAAGGACGAAAGCGAATGAAGCGGTTGCGAACGGGTACCTGCCTGCGACACAAACAGCCCCAGTCCGGGCCGGAACCAGGAGCGCGAAAAGTAGACTTCTACCGTATGCGGCCCGGCCGTGAGGTTGGCTGTTCCGAAACTGGACTGTCCCAGTTCGCGGTGGTCGGTTGGAATGATCTCTTTGCCATCGATCCAGACACCCCCAACGCCACCCTGGTTCAGCTCGAACTGGTAGTCGCCCGCCTGCAGAGCCGTCAGTTTGCCCGAAAAGAGAATGGAATGCTGACGCGGCTGGCCATACGACACTTCGTACGTCAATAGGGAGGCCGTGTCCTGCTTGAGCACTTTTTTGCTTTGGGCAACAATGCGGCTGGTTACGTAGCCGCCTTCTACGATTGTATAGCTAACCGGCGAACTCCATTGCGCCACAAGCCGGGGCGACATGACCCGGTAACCTATGTTTCGGATGGCAACGCTTCCGGTTTTCGCCATGATGGTCAACGGACCGGATTTAGCATTGTTCAGGGTTTGGCTTTCCCGCACCGTCACGCCGTTGAGCGCGAGTTTTTCCAGAAGGGCATGGCCTTTCCCGGTTTTGTACCAGACATCGACGGTTTGCCAGAGACCGGGAGCTTTGGTCAGGCGGGCCATCTCCTGCGTCCCGGTAAACGACATGGCCTGTCCCGTTGGCATGGTCAGAACAAAATCGGTGTTGGCAGAAAGGAGCATGTCGAACCGCAGCCGGAAATCATCGGTGGGGGTTAGCAGGGTGAGTGGTTCGCCAGCACCGGTCAGGATGGTGCTGCCGGGTTGGGTTTTTAGCGACGCCCCATCGGCGGTTGTGGAAACAGCCCCGACCAATTGCCAGCCAGCGGGCCGGTTGAGTTGCGCCGGGGGAAGGGCTGGCAGCTCCTGCTGGGCGTAGAGCGGCACCACCAGAAGCCAGGCGAGCAGTAAGGGGGCAATCCGTTGAAAAAAGGATGTAATCTGTTTATTCATAGACCTTTTGTGTAGAAATGGCTACTCGTACACGTATCAAAAATACAGAAGCCGGGTTGTCTACTGACAGGCAACAAAAACTTTTGTTCGTTGCCTCCCGTTTACCGGGTGTTGTACGGCGCAATACGCCATCCAGGCAACGTTTAACCATGAAAGCAATTGTATTTTTAGTTACAGTAACAACAACCCTTGCCCTGGCAGGACCGGGCACGACACTACCCGCTAAGCCGGTAAAATCAGCGTCTGCCAAGTCAGGAAGGGTATCAACCACCCGCCCGTCCATTGCCCCCGACCCGGATAACGGCGGCCTTAAACTCGCCAGCGGATTTCAGGCACTGGTATTTGCCGATAATCTGGGCAAAGCCCGCCATGCTGCCATTGACCCCACGACTGGCACATTGTTCGTGAAGCTCGACCGGCTCAAGGACGGAAAAGGTATCGTTCAGTTAAGCGATACAGACGGCGACGGTCGTGCCGACCAGACCGTTACGTTCGGTACCTATCCCGGTACGGGTGCGGGCATCTACAACGGCTATCTCTATGCATCGGCCGATACGGCGGTGTTCCGCTACAAGCTTACCAACGGCAAAGTGATGGAAACGACGCAGCCCGAAACCATCGTAACGGGGCTAACGCTTCAACGGCAACATGCGGGTAAGTCGCTGGCGCTCTCGCCCGATGGTAAACTGTATGTCAACTTCGGTGCTCCGTCCAACGCCTGTCAGGAAAAAGACCGGACCCAGGGCTCGAAAGGGCAGGACCCCTGCCCGATCCTGGAAAACTACGGGGGCATCTGGATCTTCGATGCCAACAAGCCCAACCAGAAACAGTCGGACGGTAAGCGCTACGCAACCGGTATCCGCAACGCCGTAGCCCTCGACTGGAACACGGCCAACAATACCCTTTATGCGCTCCAGCATGGCCGCGATATGCTGGCTACGTTGTACCCAAGTCTGTACACCAACGAGCAAAGCGCCGAACTGCCCAATGAAGAGCTGTTGATGGTGAAAGAAGGAAATGACTTCGGCTGGCCCTACTGCTACAACGACGATAGCCAGGGCAAGAAGGTACTGGCTCCTGAGTATGGTGGTGATGGCAAAACACAGGATCGGTGCGCGGGCAAAGAGAAGCCTATTATGGCATTTCCTGGCCACTGGGCACCTAATGATCTGCTGTTCTACACGGGTAGTCAATTCCCGGCCCGTTACAAAAATGGCGCGTTCATTTGCTTCCACGGTTCCTGGAACCGGGCTCCGCTGAAGCAGGGCGGCTATTTCGTTGCCTTCATTCCGTTTGGTAAAGACGGCCGGCCATCGGGCAAGTACGAAGTGTTTGCCGAAAATTTTGCGGGTGTGGCCGAACCGGCCAAGCCGGGCGATACCGCCAACGCGGGCAAACCCGATCTGGCCAGCCCCGGCGATGCCAAAGCCCGGCCAATGGGTCTGGCTCAGGGCCCCGATGGATCGCTCTATATCACCGATTCGGTGAAGGGCAAGGTCTGGCGGGTGATGTATGCCAAAAAATAAGTTCAGCCTGCTGGTGCTGCTATACAGTACCAAAAGAGCCGCTAATCTGCCTGTCAGGTTAGCGGCTCTTTCGGTATAGGCCGCTCTACGCCAAGAGGGGACTGGTCAGGACCGGGGTGTACAGGGTCCTGCCGCTGGCGGTTTTGGTAGCCCGCAATACCTCACGTCTTGGTCTGTCCCGAAATGAAACATGCACCCAGCGATCGAATTCCTGAATCAACTGGTCGAACGGTAATCCAACAGCCCGGATCGTCTGGAACAGGGTCTCCACATCGCTACTGACCACAACAATATCGGCGGCCTGGCCAACCATATGCTGACTTTTAGGCGATCCGCCGATCATCTGGTTGACACGGAAGCAGCGGTAACCGCTGTTGACCTGGATGGGTGTGTTGACCACCAGTCGAAGCGGCTCCAGCACCTCCTGACATAGTCGTTCAAGATTCTGTACGACGTTTCGGGGTGGATCGAACTGCTCGGTAAAGTCGAAACGCACAGCCGTCTGGCTTGTCAGCATTTCGTGGAGTGTAAAATGGGTAGATAGGTTTCTGTTGGCAATACTCATGGCGTTGATAGTTACTTATCGATCAGGATAATGGTTTAACTATCAGAAAGTTATAGCCAAATTAGGCTATATGCCACAGGGATTGAACGGCTTTTAGCCAACGGTAAACTGACTGGTAATCGGGCCACCGAAAAAGGCCGATTGGAAGGGTCTACACCAAATCTTCCCGACTTACACCGTCAAGCTGACATATCAGGTCTGCCCCGTATAGGCCGGCCGGGGTCTGGTATCCCGGCTTCCAGTCGCCATCGAACACTTTCCGACTGATGGTCAACGCTGTCAGGGCCGTAAGGGTGTAGCCTTCCGGGCCGTGCAGCCGGGCCTCGACAGTTTTACCCTGGGCGTTCCACGCTTTTCCCCAGATATGCGTACGGCCCTGCTGTCGTTTTCCGTCATCGGGACCGGTGATGCGCCTGGTAATCCACTTTTGCAGGAACGATTTTACCGATCGGTTACTCAGTAGCCAGCCCAGGTAATTACCCAGCTTTGCCAGCCGGACCTGACCCGCCGTAGACCCGATGAACGTTTCAATGTTGGGGATACCGGTGGTGTGGTAAGCCGTTGAAATGTCGCCCCAGGGGATACTCATGCATACCAACGGCTTTCCTGTACCGAAATCGACGGTCAGCGTTTTATGGGCGTTCGGTACGGTTTCGATGCGTTTGTTACGCCGGATTTTCCCGCCCCCACCCAGGCCTTCCAGCGCCGTTTGTGCTGTACCATGCGACAGGCTGCCCCCTTCGTTCGCAAAGGCCAACTGCAGATGGGTAGCGTCGGGGAGTTTATCGTGCAGGTAGCGGGCCATGCAGTCGGTAGGCACCACATCGAACCCCACGCCCGACATAAGCATGATGTTTTGACGGACTGCTTCCTCGTGGAGTTTCATACCGTGCTCGAATACATCGATCTCGCCCGTAATGTCGAGGTAATGGGTTCCCGTTCGCAGGCAGGCCTGCTGCATGGGGGCGGCAGTTTTCGAGAAAGGTCCGGCGCAGTGGAGTACGACAGGAATATCCAGCAGGAGCGTGTCGAGGGCGGCCGGGTCGGTAAGGTCGGCGATACGGTAGAGCAAGCCGTGTTTTTCCGCTAACGGTTTAAGTTTTGCCGAACTCCGCCCGGCCAGTATCGGCGTTAGCCCGAACGACGCGGCCCGATCAATGATGAGTTGGGCGGTATAGCCGTTGGCCCCATAGAGCAAAAAGGAAGGCGTTGTCGCTGGGTTCATGGTTACAGGAAAAAGGTGCCGCCTACCCGGATTCGCTATTGGTGTTAGCGCGGGTAGTCTCCATTCGTACTAAGTTAACGCGAATTATGGACTAGAAGGACAACCCCACTATCGTGCTCCTGCTGATTATAGCCATACAGGAGAAGGCTGGGAGTAAAGACCCGGTACCCATGCCAGCACATGAATGCCAGCGTTACACAAAAATGACTTTGCAACGATTTCGTGTTATTCCCCGGTCAGCATAGATGAAAGACACTTTTTATGAGGTGTAGCTAATCGGCCAGCCAGTTGGTCCATATCCTGTCGGCCACCTGTTTCAGTTCAAGCATGCTACAGGGTTTATGGAGGTATTCTGCCGCGCCCGCCTGTTTACACAACTCCGGATCTACTCCCAAGCAGGAATACATAACGATCGGTGTGCCCTGGCAACACTCATGGGCGAGAAATTGCCTCAACCAGGCTAAGCCGTCCTCACCTGGCAAGATTAACTCCAATAAAATAACGTTGAACTTATTATGGGGTTCCTGCCATAACTGGGAGTTGATAAATTCATCGCCCGACACAAACCGGTTGATAGATATGCCTGGTCTCCACTGCTCTAATCCTAACTGTAAAAACGAACAATCATCGTCGTCATCATCAATAATAACGACTTGTTTAGCCCCATTCATTTTTCCTTCCTGTTGTTTCCTCTCTTATCAACGGTTAAATCAATGGGTTGTTAAGGAGCGATCACAATAACAGGATGTAGCGCCCGGCTTGTTCGATAGCTGTTTAACCTGAATTGTGGCTAGCATCGACAGCAAGCTATTGACTAACAGGCGATTTTTCCGGACCATCAACCCCGGTACAGGTGTCCTGAATTTCGGGAATGATTCCAGCCGGCCTGAATCCATTGATTTACAAAGAACCCGGGTAGCCGTTAATTACAGAGTAAGCCGTTGCCGATCTTTCATCAGGGCTTCTCGCAGGACGGTGTACGGGAGTTTTTGGGGAGAAACCTTGTTGTCGATAGCGAGAACCGCAGCGGTGGCGGCCGACTGGCCCAAAATCATGAAGACGGGCTCCATCCGGATCGACCCATAGGCGATGTGCGAACTGGATACGCAAACCGGCACCAGCAGGTTTTTACATTCACTTTCTTTAGGCAGAATAGACCCATAGGCGATCGAGTAGGGCTGTTTGGGATAAACGCCGATATCCCCCTCGTTCTGGACAAAGCCGTCGGACCGGACATACCGCTGGGCGTTGTGGGAATCAAGGGCGTAGGAACCCATGCCAATAGGATCGGGTACATCGGTCATGCCCAGCGCATCGGCTTCCTTCATTACGAAGACACCCAGCATCCGTCGGGCTTCGCGGACATAGATCTGGTGCGGCCAGTTTTCGTTGTCCGTAAATTCATCTTTCGCCAGTCCCCAGGGCTTCATGTCCTCACGAACATCGGCCGGTACGCGCGGGTCGTTAGCCATGAAATACAGCAATCCCTGCTGGTACAGCTGGTGGTCGAGGATAATTGCTTTCCGTCGTTCGTAGGTAGCGTCGGGGTAGTCATAGTTTTTGCCGATATAATCAGAACTGAACGGCCCGTGGTTGTTCGTGTCGGTCTTTCGGTTGGGAATAGGGTCGAACTTCTGGAACGTCTCGCGCCAGCCCGTGTCAAATACGCGGCCCAGCAGTTCGTAGCGGGCCGGGTCATAGTTCGCCGGTTTCGGGAAAGGCACGCGGTTGTCGGGGTTGTTGCTGAAGCACATCCGGAAGCAATACGCCTGAATTTTTTTGTCACCTGCACCTTTCTCGCCGGGTCCGCTGGTCGCAATTTCGGGGAGCAGGCCGCTCGCCGGGTCACCCGCTGTCTTGTAGGGGCTTACGTTGGCCTTGAAGTAGTGTCCGTGCTGAAATACATTCGGTTGCACGCCGTTTGAGGTTTCACCGTACACGCTGTTGGCCTCCCGACCAACATGGTACTGCACCCCCGCTGCGGCCATCAGATCACCCTCGTAGGTCACATCGATAAACATTTTTCCTTCGTAAACCTGGCCGCTCAGCGTACGAAACGACTGGATAGCGCCCGCTTTTTTAGTGACCCCCCTGGCCGAGCGGTCGAGCCACTCGTCGCGGTAGACCGTAATGGCATTCTCCTTCACGAAATCCTCGAAGACTTTTTCGGCGGCATGAGGCTCAAAAATCCACATGGTCCGCGAGTTGCCATCGATGGCCGGTGTACCCTGTCCTTTGTTGCCGTACTCTTCTTTCTTTTGCCACTTCCAGGCCGAATCCTGCTGGTAATGCTGGTACAGGCGCTGGTAGAACTCGCGCGACAGCCCGCCAATGACTTCTTTGTTGCCTGTGTCGGTAAATCCCAGCCCGCCCGAAGACAATCCACCCAGGTGCTTATCGGGTGAGACGATAATTACGGACTTGCCCATTTTCTTTACCTGCACGGCCGCCGTTACCGCAGCGCTGGTACCGCCGTAGATGATGACATCGGCCCGCCGTGCCGCAGCGGGTTTCGATGCATAGGTCGCCAGCGGGGCGATCAGGAGAAGAATAAGGCTGTAGGAAAAAGTACGGCCGTTAAATAAACCAACGAAGCGGGCACGTTGGCAGGCGATAAACGAGACAAAATGATTGGTCATTGTGTACGAATTGAGCAGAGAAAAGGAACAGAAGCTATAAGCTACTTATGGACCGCCCCGGAAATAGCTACTTAGTAACCGGGATTCTGATCGTCGGGGTCGATGTCAGGATTGTTATTTATTTCCTGGATGGGAATAGGCCAGAGCAGGTGCGCTGTAGCTACATCTTTGCCTTTGGCAGTTTTGATGATTGCTTTCAACCGATCGGTACCCAGCCGTTTAAGGTCGTACCAGCGTTTGAACTCCAGCATAAATTCGTAGGCACGTTCGGTCAGGACCAGCTCCCGGAAGGCATTCGCCGATAGGCCCGCAGCCTGAATATCGACGGGGGACGCGGTAGTTGACGGGTAGCCATAAGCCCGCCGGTGTACCATATTGAGCCGTTCGATCGCCAGTGGAGTTGGGCCATTACCGGCCTGCGAAGCCGCTTCGGCATAAATCAGCAGCGCATCGGCATAGCGCAGCACAGGACAGTCGCTGCCTACGTTCACGGCGTTGGGATCTTTGTACTTGCGAAATCCGAGTGGTTCAGCTGCCGGTAAGCTGGTCAGCACACCCGACCGGTTGAGGTAGGTACTGAAAAGGTTGAAGCTTTTCCGCAGGTCTTTATCGTTCCAGTTTTGGATCAGCGGTAAAGTAGGCTGGCTAAGGTGCGCCCGAACCCCACCCGGTGCGTTGGGGTTGTCGGCCGAATACAGGTAGGCTACATAGTTCCATCCCTGGGTGGCAAGCTGGGCATATTTGAGGTAGAAAATCTCTTCGGTCGTGGTTGCCAGCGAGGCCCCGTACAGTTTCTCGAAGTCGTTGGCGGTGGCCACCTCAACGAGCGCATAGGCCTTGGATTGAATGACCTCGTCGGCTTTATCGCGGGCTTCGGCCCATTGCCCGTTGGTCAGGTAAACATCGGCCAGCAGGGTTTTGGCGGCCCCTGCCGTTGGTCGTCCTGGTTGCTGGGTAGTGGCGGGCAGCGTTTTCTCTGAATCCAGTAAGTCAGCAATAATCTGCCCATACACGTCTGCTACCGGTTTTCGTTCACCCCCTAACTGATTCAGGTTTTCGGTGGGTTCGGTATGAATGGGCAGCGCGCCGAAGTTCCGCACCAGGTTGTAGTAATTAAGCGCCCGCAGGAACCGGGCTTCACCGGATAGTGCATTGCGTTCGGCGTCGGTCATAGTAATGCCCGGTGTGGCTTTGAGCACAATATTGGATGCGTTGATGGCTTGATAGGCCTGACTCCAGATAGCGCTTGTCCGGGCAATGTTCGTGCCGTCGAGGCCCATGTATTCGCTGACCGGTGTTTGGGTACCCCGCGAGATGGCGTAATCGGTCATCCCCTCCAACTGAGCCGGATAATTCGTTCCGTAGTAATTAGGGTTGCGCATTATGGCATAAACGGCATTCAGCCCCGCTACCAGATCGGCCCGCGACTGGTAAAAATTAGCCTGGGACAAGTTAGCCCGGGGTACTTCGGTCAGAATGTCCTGGCATCCGGGCAGGACCAGCAAACTTAGGCCGGCAACTACTGTGAGAAATCGTTTCATGACTAGAAAGAGGCTAAAGGCCGATGCGCACACCGAGCGTTGTGAGTTTGGTGTTTGGGTAACTGTTCTGATCGATACCCAGGCTGACGTCGCCACTCTGGGTGCCTCCCTGGGTGCTTACCTCTGGATCATACCATGTATAGCGGGTCAAGGTCAGCAGATTTTGGGCGCTGAGGTATATCTGAGCTGAACGAAGCCAGGTCAGGCCCAGGCGGGCAGCGGGCAGGTTATAGGCCAGTTGAACGTTTTTCAATCGCAGGTACGAAGCGTCTTCCACGTAACGATCCGATGCCCGAAACCGGGTGTTCACACTGATCTTGGGGTACTTCGCGTTGGGGTCGGGACGATCGGCCCGCCAGTGGTTGTCATACAGGTCCTTCAACTGATTTTCGCCGAAATTGAAGCTGTTCGCGTAACTGGCGGTGTTGAAATTGAACACATCGATGCCCTGGACGCCCTGCAGGAAAAAAGTAAAGTCGAAATTCTTCCATGACGTGGTCGAGTTGAAGCCGTAGGTAAATTTCGGATTCGGGTTGCCAATGATGGTTCGGTCATTGTCGTTGATGAGCCCATCCCCGTTTAGGTCGACAAACCGGATGGCCCCTTGCTCGTCGAGGCCGTTTTCTTTGAACCCGTAGAATACCCCGACAGGCTGGCCTACTCGTACCAGGTTAACCGGTACCCCAAGCGGGTTGCTCAGCGCAGTGCCGAACACGTCGCTGCCGCCGGATAACTGCCGCACTTCATTCCGGTTGGCCGATCCATTGGCCGACACGTCCCAGCGAACGGGTCCGCGCAGTACGTTGGCCGATACCGACAGTTCTATGCCGGCGTTGCGAATGCTGCCGATGTTCTGGGTCGTCTGGTTGTAGCCCGACCCCGGTGGCAGCGGCACGGTGGCCAGCAAATCGGTTGTGTTCTTGATGTAAAAATCCAGATTCAGCTGCAGCCGGTTTTGCAGAAATCCCGCGTCCAGCCCAATATTCGTTTGGGTAGTGGATTCCCATTTTAAGTCCGGATTGGAGAGTGAAGTGCCGGGCGCGTAGCCAATTGTCAGCTCATTGCCAAAGATCGTTTGGTAGGGGTTCAGCTGATTGAGCGTCTGGTAGGGATTCAGGCCGGTGTTTCCCGTTTTTCCCCACGAACCGCGCAGTTTTAGATCCGACAGCCACCGGGCATCCTTGAGGAACGGCTCTTCGATCAACCGCCATCCGATGGCCGCCGATGGGAAATAGCCCCATTTGTTATTTGTTCCGAACCGGGATGAGCCGTCAGTCCGAATGCTGGCCGTCAGTAAATATTTGTTGGCGAAGGAGTAATTAACGCGTCCCAGATAAGAAAGTAACGACCAGTCGCTGTAAGACGATGTTGGAATACCGGGGGTGCTACCCGCCTGTAACGTATAGAACTGTAGGTTATCGTTGGCAAACCCGGTGGCCGATGCCGAGAAGTTCTGATTGGTTTGTGTCTGGTAGGTGAACCCACCCAACGCTGTCAGATTATGGCGTTCGGCCAGGGTTCGGGTGTAGGTAAGCGTGTTCTCATTAAGCACATTAAGCTGATCGGCGTATGACTGGGAAGCCGAACCCGTTGGGGTGATATCAGCCAGCCGGCGCGATGAATAAAAGTTTCCCTTCGCCTTATCACTCTCAATACCAATCGATGTCCGTACCGAAAGTCCCTCCACCAGCTGATAGGTCAGCGCTATGTTTGCCAGCGTATAGTCCCGCTGGTTCTGATTTTTTACTTCTCTGGCCAGTGCCAGCGGGTTTCGCAGCACGTTAGGGCTAAACGTATAGGGCACCACATTGCTGTAGTTGCCGTTGGCATCGAGGGGCGATACCGTGGGCGGAGCTACCAGCAGGGCTGAAGTTACCCCGTCGCCCCGGCTCGAATTTTCGCCACTAATCTGATTCCGGTTCGTGCGGCTTACGATCATCGAGTAAGCCAAATTAAGCCGGTTATTCACTTTGTGGTTGATATTGGCGCGGGCACCGGCTTTCCAGTAGTCTGAAGTCTGCACAATGCCCTGCTGATTGAGGTAGTTGGCAGAGGCTGAATACTGAAGCTTGTCGTTACCTCCTGAAAACGTCAGTACGTGGTTTTGCATGGGCGCGGTCCGGAAGAGCTCGCGCTGCCAGTTGGTACCTTCGCCAAAGCTATTGATCTGGTCGGCCGTAAAGTAGGGGGCCAGTTTGTCATTGAGGGCCCGCTCATTGGCCAGTTCAGCAAACTCGCGGCCACTGAGCAACGGAATTTCTTTGATGGGCTGCTGAACAGCGTAATAGCTGTCGATATCGATCTGCCCCTTCCCTGATTTACCCCGGCGGGTGGTTACGATAATGACGCCATTGGCCCCGCGGGAACCATAAATGGCCGTTGCCGATGCGTCTTTCAGCACATCGATCGATTCGATATCAGCGGGATTAAGGGCCGACGGGGTTCCGGACAGCGCAAAGCCATCGACCACATAAAGCGGATTGTTGCCCCCGACAATGGAGTTGCTGCCCCGTATTCGAACCGTGACAGTTCCCCCCGGCTGCCCCGAATTCTGGGTGACCTGCACACCCGCTGCCCGGCCCTGCAAGGCCTGGGTGACGGTGGTTTGAGGTAATGCATTCAGGTCTTTTGCTTTCACCGAAGCCACCGATCCTGTCAGGTCACTTTTTTTCTGGGTGCCGTAGCCAACGACCACTACTTCACTCAGCGTCTGGTCGTCGGGGGCCAGCTGAACGTCGACCGACTGGCGGTTTCCAGGCGCTATTTCCTGACTGACGTAACCGACAAAAGAGAATACCAGCGTGAGCGAAGCTGGCCCGGTTGTTGGTTCCGGCACACTCAACTGGTACCGCCCGTTGGCATCGGTGGTGGTACCCCGGCTGGTTCCTTTCAGAATGACGCTCACGCCGGGGAGGACCTCTCCATTGTCGGTAGCCTTCACTGTACCCGTAATGATTACCTCTTCCGGCCGGGCTGTCCCCACTGCGGACGAAACGTGGTCAACGGGTGCCGGTTCCTGTCTGAACAGGGTAGGGTCGGTTACCTGTGCGCTCTGATCCTGACCCGTGGCCGGCGGAACTAATGGCCGGCGAGTCAGCACGACCCACGTACCGGGTTTGACCTGTTTGTAGCGTAGGTTAAAGGGCTTTAGCAACCGGCCGAGTGCCTGCTCCAAACTGATGGTGCTGCCCAGTGCGTTGGCTGGAACGTTCAGATTCGCCAGCGTGCGATCTTCAAAAAGAATATCCGTCTGGTAGCGAGCTTTCAAGTCGTTGAGTACGTCAGCCAGGCGTCGGGTGGCTACGCCGGGTGCAGCAGGTGTTGACTGGGGCTGTTGCCGGGCCAACGCAAACGACTGACCACTGGCGGGTTGCAAACCGATCAGCAGCGCACCCAATACCAAAACGGGTAGCGAACCAGGGTACAAATATAAACGCATAAAAGATGTTGTTAAGGGGGAGAAGGAGCAGGTACTAATCGAAAAAAGTTACGGTATTGCCGTGTTGCCTGTAGTTGATTTCCAGTAGCCCGGCCACCACCTGAAGAAACTCGTCGGCGTTCTTTGCCTCGAAGGAGCCGGTAACGGTACGTTTCGCCAGGTGCTGGCTTTTTAATACCACCTGCAGGTCATACGTGTCCCGGAGAAGATCGGCGATTTCACGGACGGTCGTGCTGTTGAAAATAAATCGGTTATCGCACCAGGCGGTGCTGATATTGGGTTGTTCGGTATGGCTTTTAGTCAGCTGGCCTGATGGATCGACATTCACCAAATCGCCGGGTTGGAGCCGGAACCGCCGGATCGCTTTCGATGCCTGCGCATAATTCAGTTGAATGGCCCCTTTGCTAAGCACGACTTTCGTGCCTGTCGGTCTGTTGTATACGTTGAACTCGGTTCCCAGCACCACAACGTCGACGCCCCGGTTGGTATGCACCACAAAGCGTTCGTGGGTGGGCGTATGGCGTATCGCGAAAGCGGCTTCTCCGGTCAGGAACACCGCCCGTGTTTTCTCACCAAATCCAAAGCGGGGTAGCCGCAACGTTGAGTGGGCGTTAAGCGTAACGCGGGACCCATCGGGTAAAGTAAGTCGCCGGGTTTCACCAAAGCCCGTTTCAATGGTCTGGTATAGCACATACTGTTTCCCGGCATAGAGCCCGGCCAGTAGGCAAAGGGCGATCGTGGCCGCCACCAGCCAGGGGGTGTACCCCGAAAAAGGACGTAGGACGACCACACGGGTTTCTGTCTGGTCGGGTTGCCGCTGTTCCCAGACGTCTATCCTATCCAGAAGCCTGCTCAGGGCCGCATCGTCGTTAGCCAGGTACTGTGGGTGATGACGTTCCCATTCATCGAGCCAGGCAATGTATTGCTGTTGATGAGCGGGCTGCTGCAGCCAGTCGGCGATCATCGTACGTTGCAGGACCGTGGAGCGACCCGCAAAGTGCTCAACCAGTATCTCTTTTGTAATAATCTGACTCATGAGTAAATGCCTATTTTGGTTGACGCCACAAAGCCCGATGAAGGAATAGGTAACGGGGGAGAGAACAGTGTCAGCCAGCAAAACAGGCCCATCTGAAGGGTACGGCGTAGTTGAGACAGCGCCCGGTTTAAATGGGCTTCAATCGTTTTGGTTGATAGTTTCAGTTCGTCCGCGATTTCGCGGTGCTTTTTTCCTTCAAACCGGCTCATGATGAAAACGCGCTGGCATTGGGGGGGCAGCGTTCGTACGGTTTCCTCGATACGTTGATAAAGTTCAGTATACTCAAGCAGTTGCTCCGGGTCGATAGAGCCTGCCGTACTCAGCACATCGGGGTCATGTGTCAGGGACTCCAACTGAAATTCGGCCCTTAAATGCGTATAGGCCCGCTTACGCACCGATGCGTAGAGGTAAGCCTGGTAGGAGGAAGTAATGTGCTGCTGGACCTGGTTTTTCCAGAAACTAAAAAAAACTTCGCTAACCAGGTCCTCGGCAATCGTGCGGGAATGGACAAAGCGCACAGCATGACTACATAACGCTCGGTAATAGCGCCGGAAAAGAAGTTCGTACCCCCGTCGGGCATCCACGGCAAATGTCTGCCTTATCAGAAACTCTTCGTCGAGTACGACCGGATTCGTATCTGGTTCGCAAAACGGACGAATAGAAACATGTTTATCAACTAAGTTTTCAGCCATTGACAGGAGCAGCCATAACGTATGTACTACTAAGTCTGCAAAACGAGCTTTATCCCTTAGTCAATTCTAAGATTTATTTTTACTATTTCGATATGTGGTCTATAATCCAGCTGGCTTCTCTCCATTAAGTCTAACTAATCTTTATCGTTTGACGAGTTGATGTATTGACTCATGCCCGGAATCTGGTTCAGCGGCTACGTATTTGTTTGGAATGGTAAAAAAGCTATCGTTTCCAATCACTATTCTGAGTAAAGGGGCTGTTTTGGCACCCCTTAAACGCAACCCATTGCCTGTAGTGACCTACATTACAGGCGGTTCAGGCTGATTTAGATCGATCAGATTTATAAAAGCAGCTAGGGTTGTTTGCCCCGTATGATCATAAGACGACTAAGTCTACATCAACTCCATAAACTCTTTTTAGATCATGGCTAAATCAGTAAAATTTGAGATCGAAACCTACACCGTTCAACTCGATCAAAACGCTACCCAAAACTCGTTTGTACTGCAACTCGTCAGTCCCGACCAATCGCATGGGATTCGTTACAAAGCAACTGTATTGTTCTTTCCTAAAAATCCGTATGCCCCCAACATCGGCCAGATCGGAAATCTGGGTGGACTTAATTTCAACCCCATCAGCCTGGCTATCTTCTTTGACCGCAGTGTTTTTGCCGGGTTTTACCAGGTCCTTTCCAGTGAAAAGCCCGTTTCCCTACAGGTTCAGTATGAGGATGATCCCAGCGATCCGAAGAGTACGTTCAAATTTATCACAGCGGCTACCTTGCTGACGGGAGTTGAGATGCCGGGAGATTTCGAGAAGCCTTTAACGATTATTGCCAAACCGATTTTTACGACTTGATCTCACGTTACACAGTTACTTTCCCAAAACATGAGTCATCCCGAATTTTAAAAGTCGCTACCTGTTTAAAGTTTGGAGTGAAAATAAGGGTATTGCGTGTGGTGTTAAGGCCCTTGACCTACCGGGTATACACTTCTTTTTTTTCTACAGATAAGCCCTGTAGGGGCGACATGTCAATAGAAAAGAAAGAAGGGGTAGGCCCGTAAAGCGCCGTAGGTGCGACCTAATCCAGTTCAGTTAGGTCGCACCTACGGCGCTTTAGAGAGGATAGGAGCGCTACCAACTAGTGACAGGTCGCCCTTACGGGGCTAGCTGACCAAGGCTGGAGATCTCCCCAGACAATACGTCCCCTGACCCAATGCCACGCCCCCGCAGATGTGCCGGAACCAGGCCGCTTTTTGGGTAAGGTTTTCCCGAAGTATAACGATTCGTTAAAATTCGGGATGACTCATGTTTGTTTAGCCGCCCTTACAGCGGCATGCCTATAGTCCGGTCCCAACCTGAGTGGTGCCGTCAGTAAGAAACCAACAAAATCGGAAAGCTGCTCTAATTGAACCGGTTTAGGCTTACTGGCAGGACGTGGAGTCGCCTGGACGGCCACGTCCGGGTAGCTTAGTCTTATTTCACTCCCGTTGCGGGTGCATTGCAAATAACTCCGTCAATAACGTCCGGGTAAGCGTATTCCCATTTCAGTCCCGGACGTAGCCGTCCAGGCTACAACCGACCGCCTTGCTGAATGAAACACGGGCCAACGTGAAATCCCAAACAGGTTCAACGTAAAATGTTGACCGTCTACCTAGTAAGGATGACTATTTTAGCGGGATAGATCCTAAACCACTCGACAATGAAAGCAAACAGTAGCGAAGCGGAATCAATGCCCTCTGCTCACGATCTTAGTTCACTGGGGTTTTATCATGGAACCAAGGCCAACCTGAAGCCGGGCGACTTGATTGAGGCCGGTTTCAACTCAAATTACGGGAAGCGGAAGAAGGCGTCCTACGTATACCTGACGGCCACCCTGGATGCCGCTACCTGGGGTGCTGAACTGGCTCTGGGCGACGAACCCGGCAGAATTTACCGTGTAGAGCCGACTGGCCCGATTGAGGACGACCCCAATTTGACCGACAAGAAATATCCGGGCAATCCAACAAAATCATACCGCTCCCGGCATCCACTTCGGGTTACTGGAGAGGTTACGGATTGGCAAGGACATCCCCCCGAGCAGCTCAACGCTATGAAGGAAAATCTTGAGCGACTGAAGCAACTCGATATCGAAGCAATCGAGGACTGAGTAAGCCGCTTCATCATGTCGTTGAGAATTTACTGCCTGACTTACAATGCCAACAGAAAACTGTAAATAAGTTTATCAAACCGCCATGCATATATGATCGTTAGTAGCGTATGGAGTTACAAACGCTGAACCACGGCCTGACAGACTGCCGTGAAGAGAATCCGACCACCATGGCCGCGTCCGCCGTTTCCGTGGCCACCGTAGAGACAACTGCTGTGGAAGCAGTCCCGTCGCTGCCACGTTCCGTTAATCGACCCGATTCATTTTTGCTGCTCGATGGCGAGTGGCAGTTCGCGCTCGATATCAACGACCGGGGTATGAGCGAAGGCTGGCACCTGGGGCATACCTACGGGCGAACCGCCCACTGGCCCGGCACCGTCGAAGAACACCTGGCCGAAGCCAAAGACGCTACCCAAACATCGTGGCACGATACTGTAGTGGTCTGGTATGAGCGGGAATTTGACATGCCGATGCTGGAAAGTGTAGCCAACGGTAAGTCTATGTTTCAGCTTACGTTTGGTGCCTGCGGCTACGAAACCCGGGTCTGGCTCAACGGTGTTCTACTGGAAACGATTGAGGGTGAGTCTGTTCATTACGGTGAATACACCTCGTTTTCCTATGAACTTCATGCCGAGAACCTACGGCCTGTTAACCGGTTGACCGTACGTATTGCCGATTCGATGGATGCCGACATTCCACGGGGTAAACAGGAGTCGCACGTCTATAAACGGGGCGGCATCTGGTACCAGACGTCGACGGGCGCGGTTCGCAGCGTCTGGATAGAAACTGTTGGCCGTAACCGCCTGCGCTCGCGGGTGGGCATCGTGAGTATGGTGGAGGACGAGCTGGTACGGGTAAACCTGACCACCCGCATCCATGACCCCGGTCTGTATACCATTCGATTGCAGGTATTTGCCAGGGGCGAAGGGCATACGGAGCCACTGGCCCAGTCTGATTTTTCGTTGCAGCTGGAAGCGGGTCAGAAACAGCAGCGCGTGGTTATTGAAGTGCCGGGGAGCGAACTATGGTCACCGGGGTCGCCTACCCTGTACCGGCTGGTAGGGCAGCTTATTGATGCCGATGGCTACGGAGCACCTATCGAAACCCACTTTGGTTTACGCAAGGTGGAAGCCAGGGGTTGCTGCGTTTATCTGAACGGAAAATCCATTTACCTGGATGGTATTCTGTATCAGCCGGGTACGGCCACACTGGAGGAGATAAAGCGTCATTTCCACGCCATGCGCGAGTTGGGCTGTAACCTGGTGCGGGTCCATATTGCGGGCGTCGACCCCCGAATTTATAACCTGGCCGATGAGATGGGGTTGTTGCTGTGGGTAGAAGTGCCCAGCCCGCACAGCTCCAACATGCGGAGCCGCGAGAAACACCAGACTGAACTGGTACGGATGCTGGCGCTGATGGAAACGCATCCGTCTATCGTTATATGGAGCCTTTACAATGAAGACTGGGGCGCTCAGGATATCGCTACCAATGCCGAAACCCGGCGCTACATCACCGATATGTACCATTACATGCAGATACACCATCCACAGTTTCTGGTTGTCGACAATGATGGCTGGCACCATGTTTCCTGCGAAGGCCGGTTGAAGTCTGATCTGATGACCGCTCACCTGTACACGCCCGACATCGACCGGTGGCGTGACCTGCTCGACCGCCTGACGCGGGGTGAGCTGGACGGTGTCGCGGCTTTTCCGATGGTTGTGGGCGATCCGTTTTTCTACCGGCGTCAGGTGCCGCTGCTCGTCAGCGAGTGGGGCGGCTTTGGATTTGCCGATTACGGCGGTCCGACCGATGCCGACGACCGTACCGACCGCATTCGTTTATTCAAGCAGGAACTACGCCAGCGCAGTATCGCCGGAGACGTGTATACCCAGGCGACCAACATCGAAGACGAACGCAACGGGCTCATCGACTTCCAGACGGGTGAGCTGATGGTACCCGCCGGGTTGCTGGCATCGCGCGCAAACGGGTAAACGATCACCGAACAGGGCGGGTCCTGACAAACGCGTTCTTGAGCCGGACCAGTTCGCGGTTGCGCAGGCTGATGGAGTCCTGTGCCTGTTGGCTCAGGACCCGGGCTACGCTGTCAGACAGGAACCAGCCGAGCGGGTAGTTCGCGTTGTAGGCCAGACGCAGGGTCAGGTAATTGGTTTTTGGGTTGGTGAACCGATCCATGAACGAGTTGAACATGTTGTCGCGGGTGACGGACCCGTTGTCCCAGGCATTGAAAAAGCCGAGCAGCGGTATCCGTAACACCTGAAGCATAGACCGCTTTCTGGATAGCTGACCAACCGTATTGCTGTTCTGAATGAAGATGATGTACGGGATGATCGTGACCCGCTCGGTCGTATCCAGCCGCCGGATAGACGGAACGAGGTTGTTGAGCAGTTGAATACAGGTTTCAACACCCGAATTGTCGAAATAGCCACCATCCACCACGTGTCCGCCGTATGGGCGTTTACGCCCGCGCTGGTCAACGGTGTCTTTCTGGATCAGCCCGCCGTTGGTAACCACCGGAAACCGGCTGCACAGGGACGCGGCCGTTTTTAGCGGCACGTCGGCACCGAGTACGTCGATCGTTGACACCACATCGTTGAAGTAGCGCGGGTTGAGCTTGAGGTTGGAGGTGATGGTTTTCTGGCCCGACTCGGCCAGGGTTCCGTTCAGCAGCAACGATGGCAAATCGTAGTTATAGCCCGCTGGCGTCTGGTATAGCTGGGTCAGCGACTGGTCGAGCGTAGGTAGCGCCAGGTTATCGCGGTAGGAGTCGGCCCAGGAGTCTTCGAGCCACTTACCCCGTTCCAGAGCGGGAACGGCAACGGGTAAAACCCGCTGTATCGACTCCGGGAAAAGCAGGGCTGCCGACACCCCCGAGAGGTAATCGTCCCGGATAATATTCCTGAACCGGTCGAAGTGGCTGATGCGTTGCTGCTGGGGTATGTCGCGCAGAAAAGCGGTGTAAAATACCGTACCGACGCCCCCGCCCGAGACGCCACTCAGTGCATATACGTGTCGGCTGAAGCCCGGAATGATGGAGTCGAGCCGGATGAGCGTTTCGGCGGTCCAGTTCAGCGCGCGCGTTCCTCCGCCTTCGGCCGCGATCAGCACCAGCGGAATGGTGTCCCGATCTTCCTGACGTCGATTTTTTACCCATCGGGCAAAGTGTTCTTCAACAGTTGGCCGGTCTCTAATCGGCGGCACCCCGTTAATGGCTCGCCGAACGGCGGTGTTGTCGTTCCAGGCACTGATCACGATCAGGTAAGCACCTACGATCAGGACCAGCGGCCGGTAGCGGTAATCGTTGAAGTACACGATGAGACTGCCCCAGAAGGTAAGCAGCGAGATGCCGAAAATGACGACCGCCGTTGGACGGAGCCGCCGGGCAATTTCCCACTCTACCGGCAGGCTGAACAGCAGCAGCAGAAAGCCGGTCAGGACGAAGCCGCTTTTAAGCGTTAGCCGACCCAGGGGATGGCGCCACAACTCCCGGATATCCTGTTTGAAGCTGGTATACCGATTGGAGAAGTTCCAGTTCCGGGGCAGCCTGAAAACCGGCACGCGCCGTTCTACCCACAGGAAAAGGGCCAGCATCAGGCCACTTTCGAGCAGGAGCAGGTATGAGTGCAGATGGGCCGGTTGCCAGAACGCGAAGGTCAGTATGAGCGTAGGCAGGATACCGCCAAATTTGGGGAGCCATCGCAGCAGCCAGTCTGCCGCATCGTTCAGCCGCAGACCAACGGGCGAAATATGCAGGATCATGCGCGTACAACAGTATACGACGCAACTCCAGACGAACACGCTGAGCATGATGTACAGAAACAGGCGGCTGGTGATACCCGTATCGATCACCGCCTGTATCATGTCCTCGGCCTGATCGGGCACGTTCAGGACATAAAAACCAATGAGCAGGGTGATGATAACGACAAAGGCGTTGCGCTGGGTCTGGTAAAACGCAATGATGTAGTTTCGAGCCTGTTGCGAAAACGTAGGCGGGGTAGACGATTGCACGAAAACGTTGGACTGACGTTGTGAGGCAAGATAGTCTTTCTGGCGGGGATCATCACCCGGTTTTTGAGAGAATTATCCATAAAAACAGCCAACAAATTGGTTGACGTATACCATCCGGTTGTACCTTTCAGCCGGTAGCTGTTTCAGTGAAACGCACCGTTTTCTGTTGATAGATCGGCTTTGTATCCACTAGAAATGCTCATACCGTATGGACTTTATCGATTACTACGCTGTGCTGGGCCTCACCAAAACAGCTTCGGACGAAGACATAAAAAAAGCTTACCGGAAACTGGCCCGGAAATACCATCCCGACCTGAACCCCAACGACGGGGACGCCAATAAAAAATTTCAGCAGATCAACGAGGCCAATGAGATTCTAAGCGATCCGGAGAAGCGGAAGAAATACGACCAGTATGGAAAAGACTGGCAACATGCCGAGGAATTTGAACAGGCGCGTCGGCAGCAACAGCAACGTCAGTCGTATACACAGGGTAGTTCCGGCGACGATTTTTCGGAGGGCTTCGGTGGGGCTGATTTTTCTGATTTTCTCTCGTCCATGTTCGGGCAGGGGGGCGGTGACCGGAGCGGGGGGCGCCAGACTCAGTTCCGGGGGCAGGATTACCAGGCCGAACTCCACCTCAACCTGCGCGACGCTTACCAAACCCACAAACAGACGCTTACCCTGGACGGGAAAAACATCCGCATCACGGTGCCCGCCGGCATTGAAAACGGCCAGAAAATAAAACTGGCAGGCTACGGCGCGCCGGGCCTTAACGGAGCCCCGGCGGGCGATCTGTATATCACCTTCGTCATCGCCGACGACAGCCGGTTCAAGCGGATGGGCAACGATCTGTATGTCAATGAAGAGATCGACCTCTATACAGCTCTGCTGGGTGGCAGTCGGGTGGTAGAAACGATGGATGGGAAGGTGAAACTGACCGTTCAGCCCGAGACTCAACAGGGGACGAAGGTCCGGTTGAAGGGAAAAGGGTTTCCTGTTTATAAGCAGGAAGGCTCCTTCGGCGATTTGTACATTACCTGGCAAATAACGTTGCCTACGAACCTGACCGACGCGCAAAAAGAACTATTCCGGCAACTGTCAACTCTTTAACCTCCGCCCCATGCAACCTCAACACCTGACACTCGTCCGCGACTTTTGTGTCTATCATAATGTCGAGATCACCTTTGTCGAAACCCTCGTCAGCCAGGATCTGATCGTCACCACAACGATCGAAGACTCGCTCTACGTCGAAACCGGTCAACTGCCGCAACTGGAAAAACTTGTTCGGCTGCATCAGGAGCTTGACATTCATCCCGATGATCTGGACGTTGTTTCCGACCTGCTGGATAAACTCGAAAACCTCAAAAGCGAGGTCGTCTCCCTGCAAAACCGGCTGCGGTTCTACGAGGGGTAGAGCGGTGAGGCCGGGTGCGGGCTGATGCTCCAGAACCCAACACCCCTCACACCCCTATCACATCACCTTTTCCCCTTTCCGTAGTGCGTTCACCAGGTTATGTGCCCGGCGGGTGGGTTCAGGAATACGGTAGCCGCCGTCGCATTGTAACGTCAGCGCGATGGCCGTTTCCAGATCAATCAGGTTTCCCGGCGAGACGTAGACCGGGTTAACCTTGTTCTTTGTCCGTAAGGCGGCCCCGATAACGTCCTTGTAATGTGTCATGGGCGACCAGCTGCCGCGTTCCAGAGCCGGTTCCTCATACTTGCCTACCAGCACCGATTTGCCGCAGC
Organism: Spirosoma utsteinense; assembly: GCF_014282275.1. GTDB lineage: Bacteria > Bacteroidota > Bacteroidia > Cytophagales > Spirosomataceae > Spirosoma > Spirosoma utsteinense. Next base: position 14,919 of record NZ_VFIA01000028.1, on the reverse strand, counting down.
CGAACGTGGGCCGATTTAGAAACAGGCCCGCGTGCGACGCAATCCCGATCCGGCGGGGGTGGGCGGTGCCATGGCCGTCGAACATGACCACGTCCGGTTCGATGGTTAGCTTTGCCCAGGCTTCGAGTAGTGATGGGATCTCGCGGAACGACAGCAGGCCCGGAATATACGGGAACGGCGCCGTGCTGACCACGCCCGCTTCCTCAATGGTTTCCATCGTTTCCAGATCGATCACCACAACGCCCGCGTAGACCGTTTCCTCAAACTTGTTAAACGATATATCGCAGCCTGCAATGGTTTTGGGCGTTGTTGTCAGCGGTTGTATACGAACCTGAGTACGTAACTGGTTTTGCAGGATCACAGCCTCGGTAGGAGACAGGTTCCAGTCGTGGAGGTGTTGGTAGTTGGCCATGCGTAGGGCATTAATAGTTGTTTTACCTTAACGCCACCTGCCACGTACTGGATAAGAAATTTATTCTGTCGCCTTCGTAGGCGCTGCTGGTAGTTGACGCTGAATAAGCTTCCGTACGAAATCGTAATGGGGGGCAGTATGGTTCAGTACATTGTCGATTGTAAGAGGCACGTTGTGGTCAGGCATCGTACCACGACCTTTTATGGTGGGTTCCGGTACCGCGTTGTTGTAGTATACTAACGGCGTACTGACCTGTATCCCCGATTTTGGCAGTTCGAGATTGATGAAACTGCTGCCGTTACCACCTTCGTAGGCTCCGCCCGATTCTTCGCCTATGAACACACCTACTTTATTGGCGTGAGCCACGGCCAGAAACTCTGACGCTGTAGACACACTGGCCCCATCCATCAGAATGTACACCTGGCCCCGGAATCGATTGGATTTGGGTGAGTAGCGTTTCGGCTCACGAGTGTCGCTGCCTTGTTTAAGCGTGAACGTACCATCAGGCTCAGGAATCAACTCGTTCTTAACATTCTTCCGGTCCGCTTCGGAGAGGTCGGAGAACTGGATAAACTCAGAACTATCTGTAACACTATGCTGGCGGGCGTAGTAAGGTACGGCCGAGTCAGTTTTCATCAGGTACGTGAACAGTTCGATACCCTGACTGTCCCAGCCGCCCGTATTACTCCTGACATCGACAATCAGGTTTTCGATCTGCTTCTTCTGAATTTTAGCCATTGTCCTGTCCATAAATTGCCGAAAAACGGTAATCGCCTGTGCTCCGTTTTTCGCGCCTTCACCCCCAAAGCCGTCGAGCCGCAGATAAGCTGTGCTGGCGAGTGTATCGGGAAAATATACCCGCCAGGGGTGCTTTTCTTTTTTCGTAATGTACCACGCCACCATCTGTTTATTGACGGGGTTCTTTTTCATAACTTTTAATGAGGAGCCGAATGGCTTCGCAGGTGTCTCGAATCGCACGGTATCACCCGCCGGGCTACGGAACGTGAGCGCGAAGGTATCGGGCTGGCCGATGAACCAGTAATAGAACAAGGCGAATAGTTCTCCTTTCAGCGTAACTGATCTGGACGATTCGATGTATCCGTCCGCCCAGTAATAGCGAAACAGTTGTTGCCGTATGGCCTCCATTGATTGGCCGTTGATGGTCAGTAATTCGAAGCCGGGTTTTATTGATTGGTCAGTGGTTCCATTCAACAGGACGAACGGGCGGCTTTGGGAGGGAAACAGGAAAAAAGGTATTGTTCGCTGGGTAGTGTTGAACTGCTCACGCCAGTTTTTCTGAGGCAGTGCGTGGGTATGGGCGCAACGAATGTCAGCCATAAGGGTAGCCACCGTCTTGAAAAACGCGTAGAACGGCGTCGGTTGCCTCAGGCTTTGGTCAATACTATCCATTTTAGCCTGCATCTGGGCTTTAGGAGTGTAGCGATACAGAGCCGGATGTGTTTCTTCGAGCAGTCGGCGCAGGTAGCGGAAATCGGTCTGCATATCGGCCGGTTGCAGGATTCTGGTGGACAACGAATCAGTCCCGGGCTGGGCATTGCTCCAGAAGGGGCATACGAGTAAAAAGGAAATGAGTGATTTCATATTTCGTTGATTTTATGCCAAAACAGGCCAAAAGCAACGCGTCAATCTACTCAAATCCAGATTTGAGCGGTGATTTTCAGGATGCTGCTGTCTGCTGCCCGATATATTGTTTCGGCGACTGGCCTGTTACCTGCCTGAAGGCCCGCTGAAACGTAGCCTGTGAATTGAACCCGCACTCGAACGCAACCCCTGTCAGTGTCAGACGCTCGCTGGCCGAATCGGCCAACCGGTGCTTGACAGCCTCGATCCGGTACTCGTTAACAAATGTATTGAAGCTTTTTTGGCGATGATGATTCAGCACGAACGACACCGTCTTGGGTGGCAACTGCACGTGCCGTCCAACCTTCTCGACGGTTAGCTCCGGGTCCAGGTAGAGTTTGTCGGTTTGCATGGCCGTCGTTAGCGAACGGATTGCCCTTTCAACGGTTTCGGCGGGGATAAACATAGCACCGATTTTGGGAGCCGTTCCATCGACCGGGCTATTTCGGGCATGCAGATAGCCTTTCAGCCCTAACCAATAGATCATGATGGTAATGGGAATATAGATCGGATACCAGCCAAAGCGATCCAGCAGCGGACCCCGCGAAGCAGGAATGATGTAGGGTACCAGATGGATGAGCCAGATTGTCTGAAAAACCAGAAAGACAGTGACGTATTGCCGAAGCCAGCGTAGATTTTGCTGTTGTCCGCTGTTGTCGGTGGGCTGGTTCTGATTTAACAGGTGTCTCGTGATAAGCAGATAGGTCGTTACCGATAGCCAGCGGGGAATGTCGGCATACGTATCATATTCATTCATGATATGGCCCCAGACTGGTCCTTGTTCTGGTCGAAAAAAACCGAGAAGCCAACCGGAAACAAACACCCAGCCAATCAGCTTTGATCCCCAATCCAGCACGACCGGATAAAAATGCAGCCGTTCGGGCCGACCCAGCCGGAACGTGGGATCGAGCATGGACTTTATATAAAAATAGATGAGCGGCCCCAGGGGCATGGCCATGATGAGGGGTAGTAAATCCAGCGCAAAACTCACCCAGCGGTTAGCAACGGGTATGCCCACGGCCAAGCTCATCAACGCCAGCAGGCCAATCAACGCAGCCAGCAGCCGGTTCGATAAGCGGTTGCCTTTCTGGTTGATCCAAAGGAGCGTCGCCAGAATAAATCCCTGTGCAGAACCGAGGAGCAAGATCAGATCAAAGGGGGAGATCGTCATACGGAGTGTAATCCAGTGAGCCTGGTTTGTTGCCAAATTTAGGCGGCATCGGCCAATTCTGCGTATGAATTTAGTAGGATGTCCTTTCAATGATACACGTCAGTCAACTCGTCGCTCCTATGCCTGTGAATCAGCCTAATACCCCCGCAACGCTACCGCCCCCCGACCTGTACGCCCTCACGACCGACCGTATTCAATCGGCACCAACTACGTTTCTTAAACAGTTTCGCCACCTCGGTCCTGGCTTCATCCTGTCGGCGGCCATTGTCGGGTCGGGGGAACTGATCGCGACAACGGCGCTGGGTGCCAAAGCGGGCTTCGTTGCGTTCTGGGTCATTCTGGTCAGTTGTTTCGTGAAGGTGGCGCTCCAGCTCGAGTTCGGTAAAAATGCTATTTATACCGGCAAGCCCACCATGCAGTCGCTCAACCGCTTGCCGGGGCTCCGGCTGGGTCGCGGCCATTGGACCATCTGGCTGTGGCTCAGTTTGCAGACGTTGAAAGTGTTACAGGTGGGCGGCATCGTGGGCGGGGTGGCGCTGGTGTTGAACATGGCTTTTCCGGCGGTGCCCACGACGCTCTGGGCTATACTGTCGGCGGCTTCGGCGGGGCTGCTCATCTATGGCGGGCAGTATGACTGGGTTGAGCGGGGGTCGCTGGTCATGATCCTGCTGTTTACCGGTCTTATCCTGTTATCGCTACTGTTGCTGCAGCGTACCGATTATGCCATCAGTGGAGCCGAACTTGCCGGGGGGCTAACGTTCTCACTGCCGAAAGCTACGGTAGGTGTGGCTATTGCGGCTTTCGGAATCACCGGCGTTGGGGGCGACGAAATCATGTATTACACGTACTGGTGCATTGAAAAAGGGTACGCAGCTTACACGGGCCCAAATGATGGTACGGCCGTCTGGGCTGAGCGGGCCAAAGGCTGGATTCGGGTCATGACGCTCGACGCCTTGTGCGCCATGGTTGTCTATACCACCGTGACGGCAGCTTTTTACCTGCTGGGTGCGTCGTTGCTACACGCGGGCGGACACATTCCGGAAGGGTACGCGATGGTTGAAACGCTGTCGCGCCTGTTTACGGTTACGCTGGGGCCGGGCGCGAAAGGGTTGTTTCTGGTGGGGGCGTTCTTTGTGCTATACTCAACGCTGTTCACGGCTACGGCGAGCTGGTCGCGGATTTTTGCGGATGCGTTCGGGCAGTTGGGCTGGGTCCGGTTCGATGATCCGGTCGTGCGAAAAAAGACGCTGGCTACCCTGTCGTGGGGTTTCCCGGCCTTATGGTGTGTGTTGTTTCTGGTGATAAAACTGCCCGTGCTGATGGTGTTGCTGGGCGGGGCGGCTACCTCGGTGCTGCTGCTGGTCGTGATCTGGGCCGCGCTGCAATTCCGGTACCGTGAGTTGCCCGGAAGCCTCAAGCCGACCCTGGGTTACGACCTGTGGCTCTGGCTCAGTGTGCTGGCCATTCTGGGCGTAAGCGTTTACGGTGTCTGGCAGTTGATGGGCTAAGCCGTTACTCAACAATTCTGACCCGTATCTGATGCGGAGCGGGCTGGTTGCCGCCGAAGTAAAGCCCGGTCTTGTAGCCGAACGTTTTGTTGTGCGTAAATGGGATGGGTTGTCCACCGAGAATCTGGTACATCTTGCGGTTATAATCGATCTTGATGACCAGTTTTGTGGGGGTGTTCAGGGCTGTTTCGCCCACTTTGAAATCGATGCGTTTGCCATCGACATACGCGTAGGCTCCCAGGTCGATGCGGCCCCGCGCCGGGTTCCACCGCCAGCCTACCCGCGCACCATCGATCTGGTGGGGTGGTGTACCTACGGTAATATCCTGGTTCTTGGAGCCTACGAAACCCAGCCCAATCACTTTATTCCAGTCCTGCTCGTCTACTTTCCCCAGGTCGTAAATACACGAACTGTCGAAGGTGACCGTAGCCGACACTTCGCCGGGGCTGAAGAGTACGCCCACTTTACGTTTGGGCAGTGATTCATGATCCCCGGCTTCGATAACGACCCAATCGGGATTGGATACCAGAAAATCGGGTATGCAGGCACTCATCAACAAGCTAATTCCCAGAATAATACTCTTTGTCTGGACGGATTTATTTCGGAGAAAAGTGAGCAGTGACGACATCTGAATGAATGGGTAATATAGAGCGTGTCTACAAATAACGCTGTAAATCAGTCTTTTTGTTGTCCCGTTAACTCATAAATGATTCGTTCCCGGGCCAACTGGCTCATCAGAAAGGGTATTTTCCTTACGGTTGATAGCAGTATGCATAGCGTATTCAACCCCGATTTATTACCATTCACTTTGCTTTTTTCAATCATAGGGCGCAACCTTTTTGTACTTTTCTGCATCATTCCTCAAACAAACTTTTTTCTCATGCAGTCGGCTATTCCTTCTTCATTCCAGCCTGCCCGGGATTCATCGGATATTTCCGCAACGGACTGGCGCTTAGGCATCCCCGTGTACGTGTATGCTGTCGTGTTCTCGTCGTTCTGCGTCATAATGGGCTTGCTCTGGGACATTATGTGGCATATGAGTATCGGTCGTGACGGCCTGTTTGCTCCTCCGCACCTGGTCATCTATGTCGGTGCCGTCGTCTCCGGGTTGTTCTCGGCCTATCAGATCCTGAGCCTTACCCTGAACCGGAATCATCCTGGCCGGGCGGTATCGGTACCGTTCTGGGGTGTTTTCTATGCGCCCCTGGGGGCTATGTTTTGCGTGTGGGGTGCGCTGGCCATGTTGACTTCGGCCCCGTTCGATGACTGGTGGCATAATACCTACGGCCTCGACGTTGAGATTCTGACCCCGCCCCACACCATTCTGGCCATCGGTATTATGACGGTGCAGTTTGGCGCTATTGTGGGGGTGCTGGCGTTACAGAACAAGTACCGGATGGAGTCCCCGGTACAGGATGCCATCGCCAGCCGCCGGGTAGGCCGGTTGAAATGGCTTTTTGCCATATCGGCCGGTTTGCTGCTCACGATGCTGTTTTCTCTGTTTGCCGAGTCCATGGGCCGGCATGAAACGCATGAAGTGGCTTATTATATGACGGCGGCCATTATCCTGCCGCTTTACCTGCTGGCCGTAGGCCGGGCGTCGTTGCTGCGCTGGCCGATAACGACCATCGCGCTGCTGTTCATGCTGTTTTTGCTGGGGCCAAGCTGGGTGCTCCAATATTTTCCGGCAACACCCCGGCTGGGACCGGTCCTGAACCCGATCACCACCTACCAGCCGTTTCTTTTCCCGCCCTTGTTGGTCATACCCGCTTTTGCGATGGACTGGCTGATGCACCGTTTCGACAACCCGCTGACGGGCCGCAAGCTCAACGACTGGGTGCTGGCCGGACTCCTGGCGGTTGTGTTCATGAGTATTCTGCTGGCGGTTCAATGGCCGTTTGGTGAGTTTCTGCTCAAATCGCCCTACGCCCGGAACGGGTTCTTTCTGTCCTATACCTGGTCATACGACAGTCCGGTCGACTGGAAGTACCGCTACGATTATGGTCCCTGGAATCTGGAACCGGTGGCTGACTTCGCCCTTGGTTTCGGGAAGGCGCTGGTATTTGCCACGCTGTCGGCCCGGATTGGTTTGTTCTGGGGGGACTGGATGAAACGGATAGCCAGATAAGAAAACAATCAGCATGAACGCCATAAACTATTTGAATAAACAGCGGGCCGTGTGGTTGCTACGGCTCTATATGCTTCTCCTTTTCGTCGCGGGGTCAATCAATGCCGATGCCCACGTGGGTAGCTCGGGCGTTATCGTCCAGCGAAAAGCGGGTACCTATCAGGTGCTCGTAAGTATTCAGCCGCCCGATGTCGTGCCCGGCACCGCAACCGTTACGGTCTTTGTCGAACAGGGGCGCGTGAATCGGATTAAAGCGCGACCTATCTACTTCGATTCGGGCGACAAAGGGGCACCAACGTACGATGAACTGACGCGCCTTGACGCGAACCGTTATGAAGGCGATGTATGGCTGATGGAATCGGGTTCATCCAGTGTCGAACTGGCTATAGCTGGTCCTGACGGGCCTGTAAAGGTTGTGGTTCCGGTTATGGCCGTTGCTACTGCCGTTCGGACCATGCCCCAGGGAACCGGGATCGGGCTGGCCCTGATGGGTCTACTGCTCATTGTCATGCTGATCACCATTATCGGTGCCAGCAATGCCGACGGTATTGCCGCTCCCGGCCAGACCCCACCACCAACGCTGAAACGCCGGCGGGTAGTGGGGATGGGGGTTGGTGCCGTTGTGCTGGCGCTGCTGCTGACTGGCTGGCGGTCGTGGTGGACCAGTTCGGCCGAATCGTACAAGAACGAGCAGCTGTACAGGCCGCTTCCGATCAAAGCCAGCGTGGTACCGGCGGCCGGTGGGCAACAACTCACGATTCGGCTGGATACGACTGGCTTTGGTACGAACTGGCAGAAACGCCGACAGATAAGCTTTGTCATTCCCGACCACGGCAAGCTGATGCATACGTTTGTGGTACGGACGCCGGGTCTCGATGCGTTTGCGCACCTGCATCCCAACCGGAGCGATACGCTGACCTACAACGCCACACTTCCTCCATTGCCCGCCGGTACGTATCTGCTCTTTTCGGATATCGTGTACCGGTCGGGCTACGCCGAAACCCTGACCGACACCATTCAGGTGCCGGGCCAGCCATCGTCGGCCTACCTACCGCTCGATACGGACGATAGCTGGCTTGTAGCCACACCGATGGGCGTGAAGGCCGGCGCCGAAAATGGCCCGCATCTGGATAACGACATGGTGGTTTGCGGCAAACCGGGCGCGAGTACCAAACTGGCCGATGGCTCGTCGATGCTCTGGATGGATAAGCCCGGGGCGGTGCTGGAATCGGGTAAGCTGTACAATCTGAAGTTTGCCGTTGCCGATGCGGCCGGGAAAGCGGCCCCGCTGGAGCCTTATCTAGGTATGGGTGGCCATGCAGTCATTCTGCGTTCGGATGGCTCAGTGTATATCCACCTGCACCCGGTTGGCACCTACTCGATGGCCGCCGAAGGGTCGCTTACGGGACGTCTTGCCGACACGGCCCGCACCTTTCAGTATCCGGATGCTCAGCGCTTTCGCGACAGTATCGATCGGTATGTGTCCCGCCTGAAAACCTTGCCTGAAGGAGAAAAGAATAAACTACTGATGGCTGCTATGCCGCCGATGAATCATACCATGGCGGTGAACAACATGGTTGAGTTCCCGTATGCGTTTCCCCGCGCCGGCCACTACCGGATCTGGGTGCAGGTAAAGCGCAACGGGCAGGTGCTGACGGGCGTTTTCGACACCCAGGTGAACGACCCGTTGCTGTAAACAAACGGCTCTCTATCGTCAACATGGGGCAGTCGTGTTGTAGAACCGTGAATAAGTCGGTCTACGTTATAGACTTATTCACCCATTAATAAAGCGAAGGAAAAAGCTGAGTGTATCCTTTGTCTGCGGGTAATGACGGCCGGGCTATATCAACGGGCAACTACGTGGCTAAACCAGATTGGCAATAAATTATATGGGTGTCTCGGTTAGCCAGGGCCCGCAGGCGATTTTCCGACAAACCCTTATTGCCATTGAGCGGGGAAAATATATTCCCTCGGCGATGTTAGTGCTTCCATTGGCTTGTTACTTCTTGCAGCCAGTCAAAGAATTACTCGAGGTAGAATCCCCACAAATGAGAACAAGCCTAGCTGACTTTTTCTGGGATTTGAGGTCCTCCCGAAAAGCGTTCCAGTCAAAGATTGAGGATCGGACGTTCATTTGTTGACTTTTCCTTCCCCTTTCCAACTTCATCTGGGGTTAAGCTACCAAGAGAGCTGTGGGGTCGGAAGCTGTTATATTCTTGCCTCCAGTGTTTAATTTTTTCCCGAGCATCATCCAGCGATAAGAACCAGTGAGCGTTTAAGCACTCATCCGCACAGGCGACCCTGCCGGAAACTACCGTTAAATGACTCGATGAACGCATTATCCGTTGGCTTTCCAGATCTTGAAAAGTCCAGGGTCACTTTGTTATCATAAGCCCACTTGTCCAGAAACTTTGAGATAAAAACCTCTGCGGCCCTGTAGGGAAGCCCTCCCTGTTACTTTTGGGTAAACTACCAAATCTTGAAATCTTACTACACCACAAACCTAAAGGGCGGCCCTGTTAACGCTTTTTTTTGAGCACATCCTGAAGCATTTGTTTGTCCAGGCTCAGGTCGGCCACTAGCTGTTTCAACTGACAGTTTTCTTCTTCCAGCTGGCGTAATCGGTGCAGTTCGGCAACACCCAATCCGCCATATTTCTTCTCGCTTCGGCGATCCAATCCAATTGTAATAGGTAGCCTCGCTAATGCCCATTTTGCGACATACTTCGGCTACTCCAGTCTCGGATTGTTTGAGAGCAAAGACGATGGCTCGGGCCACCCCGTTGCGCTTCGTTGAACTTCGTTTTCTTCATGACGATTTGTTTGATTTAAGTTAATCCAAATCGCCCGATTTTCTCTACTTTCTACTGGAACGCTTTTCTGGGGGGACATCAGCTTTTTAGCCAGCCGATGTAAGTTGTAATAAAGAGCATCGGTTTCCTTTTTGGCCAGTGGGTCAATGGGGTTCCGAGCAATTTATGCTTGAAGATTGCATACGTCCAAGAAGCTACCTGGCAGCACGAATGATAAGTTCAGAAAGGCAATAATCGTGCACTTCATGGTAATGTACTTGCTAGTTTAATAATTAATAAAGGAGTTAAGTTTTACTTCATCATATAGGGTTTCCCCTAATTTTTAAAAAAGTAGGGTTTTCCTTATTCTATCTCCATCCTGGCTAGTCCTACTTTTGCTAAATAAAATTCTATTTTTCCTATTCCTAACTTTTACCTCAAACGGTATGCAAACCTTTTTACTAAATCATTTTCTGTTAACGACTCGAAAGCTGACAGCGATTCTCGCTCTTTTCCTGATGGTTTTGCTGAACAGTACCTCCTTGGTATTTGCCGCTGATCCGATTAAACTGGAAGCCGAAGCTACCCAGGGTGTGGCACTCAATGGCGTGCAGATAGTACAGGATCAACCTGGTTATTCCGGCACGGGCTATGCCTGGGGATTCGATGATGACAGCAACGGGGGCGATAACATGGTCTTCACGTTTTCAGCTCCGGCAGGAAGTTATCAACTCACCATTGGGTATTACTCACCTTACGACGATAAAAAGACCCGGTTGACGGTAAACGGTTCAACCAGCGAACAGGATCTGAAAGCAACCGGTACTAACTTTGGGGCTGCTGTGATTGGTTCGTTTCAACTGCTAAACGGGCAGAACACTATTACCATCAACAAGAACTGGGGTTACTACGGCATCGACTTTATTGTGCTCACGCCAGCCTCGGTCAAACCGCCCACCGTCGTGCCACTGGTCAATGGGCGGGCCGAAGCCGAAGCGGGCGATCTGACGGGCGTGGATGTGGCAAGTGCCGCTTCTGGATTTTCGGGAACGGGCTACGTAACGGGCTTAGATAACGCGACGGATCAGGTGAGTATTACGTTCAACGCCACGGCGGGACTATACGATCTGTCCATCGGCTACGCGTCTCCTAACGGTGATAAAGGCATTGACTTTCAGGTGAATGAAGAGAAAGGAAACGCTACCTTAACAGAAACGCTTAGTGGATATAGATCATCCAACGTCGGAAAATTTCTGTTGACGGCGGGTCTGAACACGATCACCATTTATCGAGGGTGGGGATACTTCGACATCGACTACATTCAACTGACGCCAACAACGCCCTCTTTGCCGATCAAACCCCCTAAAATTTTGGTCGATGCGCAGGCTACGCTGTCGACGAAGGGACTGTTTTCGTATCTGGTTGACCAGTATGGCAGTAAAGTACTGTCGGGTCAACAGGATGATGTAGAATATGTCCTGGAAAAGACGGGGAAAGAACCGGCTATTGGTTCGTTCGACCTGATCGATTATTCGCCCAGCCGGGTGCAGTTCGGCACGACGCCCATACGTAGCAGCGAAGCCATTATTGACTGGGCGAAGAAAGGCGAAGGTCGGGGGATCATCAGTCTGATGTGGCACTGGAATGCGCCGACCGATCTGATCAATCAAGCACCCGATCAACTCTGGTGGCGGGGATTTTATACCGAGGCTACGACCTTCGATCTGGCTGCTGCTCTGGCCGATAAAAACAGCACCCGTTACCAACTCTTGCTCAGTGACATCGACGCCATTGCGCTGCAACTCAAAAAATTTCAGGCGGCCGACGTACCAGTTCTCTGGCGCCCGCTGCACGAAGCCCCCGGCGGCTGGTTCTGGTGGGGAGCGAAAGGGGCGGGTCCGTTCAAAGATCTCTGGCAATTGATGTATAATCGACTGACCAATTACCACCAGTTGCATAACCTGATCTGGGTATATACGGGTACGGATACAATCAATCCCGACTGGTACCCTGGTGATCAATACGTTGATGTAGTTGGCGAAGATATTTATGCGGACCCAACGGCCAACTTGAGTGGCAACTGGGCGAATGCACAAGCGCAGTTCAACGGTAAAAAACTTGTGGCATTAACCGAAACGGGTAATCTGCCAAACCCCGACAAAATTCGTGGATTTGCTACATGGTGGTCTTGGTTTGCGGTCTGGACAGGAACGGATTATATCAAAAAACAGCCGATTGATCTCCTGAAAGCGGTATTCATGGATGAGGATGTGATCACGCGGGATGAACTCCCGGATTGGCGGCCAATCGTTACGCTAAAAGTGCAGTATCAGGATGCCGACAAAGGCAATGCTACCAACACGACGATCCGGCCAAATTTGATGCTGATCAATGAAGGATCAACGCCAGTCCCGTATAGTGAGCTTACGGTCCGGTATTGGTTTACGGCTGAAAATTACGCGGGTATCAATGCTTACGTTGATTACGCCCAAGTCGGCGGCAACAAAATCAAAACCAGGTATGTGGCCCTCCCATATCCACGTAACGGCGCTACTGGGTATCTCGAATACAGCTTTGATCCGTCGGCGGGTAATCTGGCGGTTGGTAATTCAGGATTAATCCAATCACGGTTTGTCAACAGCGATTATAAGAACCTGAGTGAGAAAGACGACTATTCATATCAGGCGGCAACGACTTTCGTCATCAACAACCACATCACGTTATACCGTACCAGTTCAGATGGTGTAGCGCAATTGATTTGGGGTATTGAACCCGATGTGGTTCCGTCGGTCGTGAAACTGAAAGCACTGACGCAGAACCGGAACAGTGCAACGAATAACGGCTCGATCAACACATTTATGAGCATTGTTAACGAGGGTAACGTACCCGTTTCCTACGGTGATTTATCGGTGCGCTACTGGTTTACGGCCGAAGGAACGCAGAATCTGAATTTTTTCATGGACTACGCCAAGCTGGGCAACGCCAACGTAACAGGTCAGTTTATGCGGAACATGGGTCGAAGCAAGAGCGATACCTATTTGCAACTAAATGTCAAGCCAACGGTAGGCATGCTATATCCAGCAAGCAATACCGGCGATATTCAATATCGAATTGCTAAAGCAGACTGGTCTACATTCAACGAGGACAACGACTATTCGTATAAGCCAACGGCAGCGATGGATACCAATAGTCACGTAACGATCTATTACAGAGATCAATTGGTATTTGGGGCCGAACCGGCTGTGCTCAGTAGCTCACGTCTGGCAGCTGAAGAAAATACGACTCCTTTACAGGTTTCAGTGCTGGGAAATCCAGTGGTCGGAGAAAATGCCCAGATGTACATTCAGGGTGCAGCGGGGGCTGCGGTGTGGATGACGCTAACTACCATAAACGGCGCAACCGTACTTGAAAAAAAGGTAGATCAGGCCGCTCAAATAGAGCATCATGTACTGCCTTTGGGCAAAAGACCCGGCATCTATTTACTACGTGTCAATACGCTAAATGAGTCTTTAACCGTAAAAATCATCAAACCTTAACCAATTCCCCCCAACCAATGCGTCAGACCACCCTTGAGGAGGCTCCTGTAGGGGCGGTCCAACGCATTGGTTGGGGGAGGTAAAAAATCGTATCCCGTCATACTAAATACATCCTCAATCAAGATATGGGTAGTGGCTTAACTGCGTTTATCGGCGAAGAAAAACTGAATGATAAATATGCCGATTGTGGTGTCATGGACCACGACAGACCGTACCGGCCCTCAAACCGAAAGGCCGGTGCGGTTTAACTTGTCATGTTTGCCCACAATGTTTGCAGCCAACTGCTTCTAATACCATTCACAAATATACCCTATTCAACGCGGTTAGGCCATTACCCTCTTAATCCAGCACCATGAATCAATCCCAAAACCAGCTATCGAGAAGAGAGTTTTTAAAAACACCAGCCGGGGTCTGGCCGGAGTTGTCGTAGCCAATACTCTGGCCACGGCAGGTATGGCTGGCGAAATCACCGCCGGCTTTTCCCTGCCATTGGGCGTTTGTACGGCGTGGCATGGCTGTTGCAAAAGTCGGTTAGACGCTTGACCGAACGGTTCTGCCTGCTATTTCATGGCCTAAAACTATTCATCGTTGGGGATCATAGCTGGCTCAACAAATAGTTCTGAGACTTTTGCAACAGCCACTAACTTTATATAATAAGATTTAAGATAGAATTGGTAATGAGTCTGTATAACTGCAAAACTTAAATCAATTCAATTTGCGGGTTCTACTGCTTGGCTAACAGGCCCTTTATAGCAAAATAGAATCCGACAGCCCATAGACTGAGTAGTATAGCATAGCTTATCCAATAATAGCCTACTACATTTGGAGCTACCTGAGCGACAAATACAGTAATGGCCTTCCAGTTAAGAGCTAGAATGAATGTTAATACAATCGTGGTGGCCAAAAACCATCTAGCTCTAAAATTGTATTGATCTTTAGTCATAGCCTTACTTCTATTTTTGTTGTAAAAGTGGCGTGGCTGTTGCAAAACTTGAACAGTGCGTCATGGCGTCTGGCAGATGTACCAAGTTTACGCTAAATCCACTCCCCAAACAACCGGTTTTGGTTGCCAGTAAAGGTCTCCACCAACTTTTCCAACAGCCACTGTAGTTACGACACAACTAAAGGAGAGTGAAATTTTATACTTATCGGCTAAATTATACGATTCCTAGAAATTTGTTATTAATCTTTCAAGAAGGGTCTTTTACGAGATACTTATTTGTAAACTCTCGGTTCCACTCGGTTAACTGAGCATTGACAAACTTGAGCCGGTATTCTTCATAAACGGCACTCTTGTAGGCGAGCACTTCGATTTGATTACCCCTTTCATCCTTAGAGGAGGAAGATACTATGTAATCCTTGCCTAAAAGCTGGATGACCTGCTCTTTGCTCATGCCAAGTGTTACTTTCTTTATGTTATCATTAGTACTCCAAGCAATATAATTAGATACACACGACGTCAGTAGGCAACCCATGCAGTAAATCAATAACAAGCGTCTAATCATGAACTTAAATGTTTTTAGGTAGATTAAAGTAGACATCCATTCTTCAAGAGATTTCTGTAAAATGTACAAGGTTTTGATAAATCTAAATTTTGTACATTTTCTATATCCGTTATATAATACTAATTCAAATCACAGATAGCGTATTTTTGTTCTATGAAGTATGCAGATAAAATACACGAGGACGTAGACTTTCTCCAGAGAGCGGAAAAAGCGCAGAGCAATGCCAT
>NZ_VFIA01000027.1 GCF_014282275.1 Spirosoma utsteinense | reverse complement strand
TTATTCCGAGACGTAGACAAAACCATAGAAAGTTCGGAGGCTATGCTACGAATTGGCTTTATTTCAATCCTGCTCAATAGGCTGGCCAAATAATAGTCCCAAACATACTCTAAGGTCTGTAAAAAACGATCCGCTATTTTTTGTTTATAAATCGTCCAAAAAATTATAGTATTTGTTTAATGAGCCTTCGTGCCCGGCCTGATTGATCCGTCGTTTGGGTTGATATAAACTACTGCGACGCGTTCCTATAATTAAAAGACGCCCCTTATATTTTTGTATTGCTATCTCGCTAATCAGCGCTTCCTACTACATAACTAAATCATAAATTGACCTATAATTAGCACAACAAAAACACAAAGTTTTTTTTATTTAATATAAAGACTATTTAGTAACTTACAAATTTGGATCTTACATAGGCACCCTTATATTTACATTGATCTTCAGACCTTTATACTTTTCTACTGAAGCTTAAAGCCACCATCTTTACAACCCATTTATATTATGAATTTCGCTCAGCGAATACATCTATTGCCCTTTTGTGACTTATTAAACACGTTTGAAACGGTTCAAAAAGAAATTTCCAGACGAAATGAATTCATAGATCGTCTTCCCACCTATCTCTTAAAAAATTTACCCCTCACGGTTCAGACCCGTGATTTACTGTACCGGATGATCAACGAAAAAATGGTAGCCCCCGGCGCAAAAAAACCAGGAGATAAAACCCTGAGTGACATGTTCAAATTGCTCAGGACCGAAGACTGGCTCCGAATCAAGTACCTGAACAGCCGGTCCTTCCTGGAGATACAGGATGTCCTGGCAAATTGTAAAGCTCCCCTTGAACGGTATTACGGGGAACTACAGGGTACTACATTGAAAGGGTGATCCGTTTTACGTGCGTGATTTTGTGATGACCGGTTCTTTTTCGGCGCGCCAACGGCTTGTGCCGCATCAACATCAATTGACCTTCCTCTTTTTCTACCACTTGTGGCAAGCTTCCTTACGCTGCCGACATTTAGCTGACGGGTGTGACAGTTGCCTTTATACCGGTGCCTGTCAACGTCAGCCGGCGTGTGCTTCCGTTCGACCTATCTCCCATCACAGGCACCTTCGTCAGTCAGGTTATCCTGATCAGCAGAGTTGGTAAGATGTATCCAGTTGCTTTGGTGGAATAAAACGGCGAACGGTCAAACTGGGTCACCAATAATTCGCCTGTAGCCCCGTACCTTTGCACCCGACCGCTTTAGCGGTATAAAACGAACCGCTTCGGCGGCCAAACCGACCGGCACTGTGTACGTCAAACCCAAAAAAGAACTTGGCCAGCATTTTCTGAAAGACCTTGGTATTGCACAACGCATCGCCGAACTCCTCAATGGACATGGGGCTTATACGCAGGTTCTCGAGATTGGACCTGGCACAGGTGTTCTCACGCAGTTCCTGCTGACAAACCCGTCTTACGAAACGTACGTAATTGAGATTGACCGCGAATCGGTCGATTACCTGAAGGTGCATTTCCCCGCGCTGGACGGGCGCATCCTGGGTGCCGACTTTCTGAATATCCGGCCCGATCTGCTGCCTAACAAGGTGCCCGGCAATACCGGCTCCTTCGCTGTTATCGGTAATTTTCCGTATAACATTTCCAGCCAGATCCTTTTTAAAGTTCTGGAAATGCGGGACCGTGTGCCCGAAGTAGTCGGTATGTTCCAGCGCGAGGTAGCACAGCGCATTGCATCGGGACCCGGCAACAAAGAATACGGTATCCTGAGTGTGTTCATGCAGGCCTGGTACGACGTCAAGTACGAGTTTACGGTCGACCCAGAGGTGTTTAACCCTCCTCCTAAAGTCCATTCCGGTGTGTTGTCCTGCCGACGTAACGATAAGACTGAGCTGGGCTGCGATGAGCGAAAGTTTATGCAGGTTGTCAAGCACGGGTTTGGCCAGCGTCGTAAGACCCTGCGTAATGCCCTCAAGCCGCTAAATCCGCCTGAAGATGCCCTGGCCAGCCCTTTTATGGATAAGCGGGCCGAACAGTTGAGCGTTGCTGAGTTCGTGGAGTTAACGAAAATAATGATGAGCGCTGAGTGATACATAGCCTTTTCTCATCAATCACCGCTCATCGCACATCACCAGAAACGTGACTTTCGAACTTACCAAAGATTACCTCGATCACCTGCAGTCGGCTATCGACGCGGGCGATGACACGTTGCTGCGATCGGAGATGGAGGAACTGTTTCCTGCCGACATTTCCGGGATTCTCTACGAGCTGGACCCCGAACCGGCTCGCTACCTGCTGGGCCTGCTCGACAGGGCCATCGGTGCCGAAATCCTGGCCAACCTCGATCCCAACGACCGGCCAAGGCTGCTCAAAGCCTTTTCGTCCGAAGAACTGGCTCCCTTCATCAACCTGATGGACTCTGACGATGCCGTTGATTTACTCAACGAGCAGGCCATTCAGGTACGCGAAGAGGTCATTGGCTTACTCGAAGACCGCGAGCAGGCACGCTTTATTCTCGATCTGCTCCACTACGAAGATGGGGTGGCGGGTAGCCTGATGCAGAAAGAATTGATCAAGATCAATGTCAATCTGACCGTTAACGCCTGCATCGAAGAAATCCGCCAGCAGGCAGAAAACGTCGAAAACGTCTATGCCGTATATGTTATCGACGATAACGGAAAACTCCTTGGCCTGGTATCGCTCAAAAAGATCGTACTGGCCCGTAAAACAGCTAAAATCGCTGACATCTACGACGACGATGTCGTTTATGTAGAAACATATCGCCCCGTAGCGGAGGTTGCCGAGGTGATGCAGAAGTATGACCTGGACGCTATTCCAGTCGTGAACGTACAGCAACGATTGCTGGGCCGGATCACGATCGATGACGTGGTCGACGTCATAACGGAACAGGCAGAAGAAGATATCCAGGTTATTTCGGGTTTGTCTGGCGAGGTTGAAGAGGACGATACCATCTGGCAGCGATCTAAAGTCCAGTTACCGTGGCTGGTGGCCGGCGCGGTGGGTAGTCTACTGGCTGCCACCGTCATCAATGGCTTCCAGAGTGAGCTGGGTAAAATAGCCGCCCTGGCCGCATTCATTCCTATCATTGGCTCAACCGGCGGCAATGTTGGTATCCAGACCTCATCGCTGATTCTCCAGAGCCTGACCGATACGTCGGGGTTAAGCACAACCCTTGGTCGGCGGCTGATTCGAACATTGCTGGTCGCTATTATCAACGGCCTGGTCGTCGGCTTGATCGCGGGTGCCTACACCTTCATTATCGGCGAACCGCGTTTATTTTTCGTCATCGCTTCGTCGCTGTTGGCGGTGGTACTACTGGCGTCGTTTATGGGAACAGTAACGCCCCTGTTGCTCAACCGGATTGGTATAAACCCGGCCGTAGCGTCGGGGCCTTTCATCACAACAGCCAACGACCTGATCGGTATTGGCGTGTACTTTATGATTGCCCAGTGGCTACTGGCAGAAGTGTGATGCAGTACCACCCCGAGGGCGCTGTCAATCCCAGAAAGAGGGCCAGTCAATAGACTGGAGACGTAGGTGTTTCGGCATCTGCTCCCTGATCCTTATTTTTGAGCCCGTTTTGCCTTTGGCTGACCGGGTATTCGTTCATAAACTGCTGTTCAAATGATTGCCGTTATTCAGCGCGTTTCGCAGGCTTCCGTGACCATAAACAACCAGGTAAACGGGCAAATTGGGATCGGATTTCTGGTGTTGCTGGGCGTCACCCATACCGACACCCAAGAAGACGTCGACTGGCTCAGCAAAAAAATTGTGGGTATGCGCATTTTCAACGATGCCGACGATAAAATGAACCTTGACCTTACTTCCGTGGGAGGAGATATTCTGTTGATCAGCCAGTTTACCCTCCACTCCAGCACGAAAAAAGGCAACCGACCCGGCTTTACCGAGGCCGCCCGACCCGAACTGGCAACGCCACTTTACGAACAGATGATTGCCCAGTTGACTCACGACCTGGGTAAGCCGATTCAAACGGGTGTGTTCGGAGCTGACATGAAAGTCAATCTGCTCAACGATGGACCGGTAACGATCCTGATCGACTCAAAAAACCGGCAGTGACTATTATGGCGTAGCGGGCTGGTGTCTCTACCAGCATCATCCCGCTACGCCATCCAACCCGTAAACCGTTGTCATTATGCAGAAAAACGTACTGGGTTCCGATCTGGGCGGCTGTTGTTCCAACCCAGTGACCGGTTTTTACCGCGACGGCTTTTGCCGTACAGACGACCAGGATCAGGGTCGCCATGTTATCTGCGCTATTGTTACCGAATCCTTTCTGAGTTTCACCCTGAGCCGGGGCAATGATCTGACCACACCCCAGCCAGCGTATCAGTTTCCCGGTTTAAAGCCCGGCGACCGCTGGTGCCTGTGTGCCCTGCGCTGGCGTGAAGCATATGAGGCAGGAATGGCCCCACCCGTACTACTGGCCTGTACGCACGAGCGAGCCTTGCAATACGTCACGCTGGATATGCTTCGGGCATCGGCCTTCGAGGAGTAGACCGTTGAACAGCTTAAGTTCATTTTTTTCGTACTACGATCTCATTTTAGGCGTTGATTCCCTGAAAACAACTACTTTTACTTAAACCAGCCCATCGCCTATGTAGCTACCGGTAGCTATATGGGTAGGAAGCCCGAATGGATTTTTTGCCCGCTGACCTTACCGCTTACGCCGAAGCGCACACCTCACCCGAAACGGAGTTACTCAGCCGACTCAGCCGGAATACCCGCGCCCACGTGATGGCACCCCGTATGCTGTCAGGTCACCTTCAGGGCCGGTTTCTATCCATGATTGCCCATCTGATTCGGCCCCGGCGTATTTTAGAGATCGGCACCTATACCGGTTATTCAGCCTTGTGCCTCGCCGAAGGACTGACCAGCGACGGTCGGCTTATTACCATCGACCACAACGAGGAACTCGAATCGTTCGCTCGCTCTTACTGGCAGCAATCGCCCCTGAACGATAGAATAGAGTTGCGGATCGGCTATGCTGCGGACGTTATTCCGACACTTGATGAAACCTTCGACCTGATCTTCATCGACGCCGACAAACGGAACAACGCCTTATACTTCGACTTGGTTATCGATAGCCTGCGGCCGGGTGGACTGCTGCTGGTTGACAACGTCCTATGGAGTGGCAAGGTTATTGACACAGTCAAATCAACCGATCAGGATACAGCCGCTGTGCTGGCTTTCAACAAAAAAATTCAGGATGATCCACGCGTTGACAATGTGCTCTTGCCCATTCGTGACGGCATTATGATGATTCGTAAATCTTAGTTATTGACACATGCAGAAAAGATCGTACTCCCTAACCCTACTCTTACTCCTGATTGGTTTCAATGTGTTGGCCCAGGGCTCAACACCAGCTGTTCCAACTCAGGTAACCTTTGCCGATATATCGGTACGCTTCGACGCCGACGCCCAGCGCATCATTCAGCAGGACGTTAACGCCCTGCTGGCCAACCGGCAATACTGGACCGCTAAACTTGACCGGGTGGCGCTGTACTTCCCCATGATCGAATCCATTCTGATCGACGAAGATGTACCGGCCGATTTCAAGTACCTCGCGGTTCAGGAGAGCTCACTTACGCCCGATGCGGTTTCGTCCTCGTCGGCAGTAGGCTACTGGCAATTCAAGCGCGAAACCGCCATCGGTAACGGACTGCGGGTCGATGATGAAATCGATGAGCGCAAAAGCATTACAGGGTCGACGCGCGGGGCAGCCAGATACCTTAAAAAGAGCAATGGTCAGTTCAACAACTGGGTTGCTTCGCTATACTCCTATTACCTGGGGGCAACGGGCATTACCAAACTGGTTCCGCCCGATTGGTCCTACGCCCGTGAGCTTACCCTCGACGGCCGGACCGACCGCTACATACTGCGCTTTTTCGCGCATAAAATTGCCATTGAAAGCGCGCTCAAATTCCACCAGGCCAGCAATCGCTTTGCGCTGATCGAATACCCCAGCGGTGGCGGGAAGACGATACCTGCCATTGCCGAAGAGCTGAATGTCGATGAGTTCGAACTCCGCAAATACAACCGCTGGGTGCTGGGCGAAACGGTGCCTACCGATAAAGCCTACGTAATGGCGATTCCGGTACTGAACGACCAGATCAACGACATACGCCAGAAAATTGTCAGTGTGAGCGGCCGGAAAACGCCCAACTTCGTACAGAACGATGTAGGGTTTCCTGTACTACGCCGGGTTTCGGGCGGTTCAGCCGGCAAGAACAGCCCTGTTCTGTACGAGATCAATGGACTACCCGGTATTCAGGCTCAGGCTGGTGATAATGCCGCATCGCTGGCCCGGAAGGCAAAAATCAGCCTGTCGAGTTTCCTGCGGTACAACGACATGAGCGACAGCGATCCTGTCATCACCAACGATGTTTATTATCTGGCCAAAAAGCGAAAGAAAGCACTGGTCCCTTTTCATACGGTTCGGGAGGGCGAAACCTCCCGCAGTATCTCCCAGCGTTATGCGCTGCGACTCAAGAAGCTGATGCGTTTCAACCGATTGGACCGGATACAAAAGTTAGCGGTTGGCCGGGTCATGTGGCTCCGCGAGCGTCGGCCCAGCAATAAACCCGTTGAAATCATCAACTCCCCTACTGCTCCGGTATATGACCAGACGCCCAGCCCGTCGGTTGCCGATGTGGTAGCGGCTACATCACCCGAACGCAGCGCATCCCGTTCTGTCACAGGCAGCGACGATATTCCACGCAAGCCATCTGAGCGTAAACTATACCAGCCCAAACTGGTAGGTGGCGGAGTGACACCAAATGATGGCACATCGGAACCGGCAACCGTTCAACGGACGGAGCCAGCGCGTCCGGCCCGCCAGTCGGCTCCGGTTACGCGCCCCTCTGCGGGTGGTTCGGCATCGACCGACGCCGATGGGTCACAGCGGGTGGTGATTGTACGTTCGACAGAAACCGACCCCTCAGCCAGCCCGGCAGAACCAGTCAGCCGACCCAAAACGGCAACTACCCGGCCTTTGTATCCCCCGGCAGCAGCCCAATCATCGGGCCGGGAGAGCACGGCTTCGGAACCCACTCTGGTTATGGATGAACCCACCCGCAGCCAGCCCGCCAAAGCATCCTCTGACGTGAACCAGCCAACGATAGAACGGGGTCGCTACGATGGTCCACGGGAACAACAGGCTGATGGATCGCTGACGGTACCGGCTAAAGCTCCTCCCCGTCCAGCCGCGCCAGCCGTTATCAAAAGCGAATCGCGCGAGAGACCGGCAGAGGTGGCCGTGACCGAGCCCAAAGGAAGTACCCCGGCGGGTAGTCGCTCTACCGCTACGGTATCGACACCGGTTGACCGCTCGGCTACTTCCCATACGGTCGAACCCGGACAAACCTACTACAGCATTTCCCGGCAGTATGGCCTGACCGTCGACGAGTTATTGACGCTGAACAACCGCACAACCAACGATGTGCTGGCTACAGGCCAGAAACTTACGGTGAAAGCTACAGCGGCAACGAAGCCCGCCCAATCGGCAGAGACAACCTCAACGGGCGTCTCCTACCATACCGTAGCGAAAGGTGAAACCATGTTCAGGATATCAAAAATATATGATGTCACCATCGAGCAGATCCAGGAATGGAACAACTTGACCGACGTTGGGGTGAAAGAAGGTCAAAAAATTAAAATCGTAAAGTAACGTTTAGCCCATTGTTGTCCACAGAAAGCCGTTGGTTCCACAGTAGGGATCAACGGCTTTTTACTGATGACCACCATTGCGGGTTGCTTCGTATCTTTACAGAGCGTACCTGTTAGCCAGACCCGGTTAGGCAGACAGGTCGATTTTCAATCGCTTTACAACCATGATTTTATTAGACAATACCTGCATCAGTGACGACGTAGCTGAAAAGTTTTTCGTCTGTAACCTGGACAAATGCAAAGGAGCCTGCTGCGTGGAAGGTGACATGGGCGCTCCCCTCGAGGGCGATGAACCGGCTATGCTGGATCGTATTTACGAGGATGTGAAACCGTATCTCTCTCCCGAAGGAATCCGGGTTATCGAACAACAGGGCGGGTACGAATCCGATGGTGACGGGGGTTACGTAACCAGCACCGTTGGTGGCCGCGAATGTGTATATGCCACCTGGAACGACCGTGGCATTTTGAAGTGCG
Organism: Spirosoma utsteinense; assembly: GCF_014282275.1. GTDB lineage: Bacteria > Bacteroidota > Bacteroidia > Cytophagales > Spirosomataceae > Spirosoma > Spirosoma utsteinense. Next base: position 83,801 of record NZ_VFIA01000027.1, on the reverse strand, counting down.
GCATTGAAGAAGCGTATAACGATGGTAAAGTTGACTGGAAAAAGCCAATCTCATGTCACCTTTATCCTATTCGCATTACAAAATACGAATCATTTCATGCACTTAACTACGATCGTTGGCCAATTTGTAGTCCGGCCTGTGGCTTCGGCGAACAGTTGAATGTACCTATCTACAAGTTTGTGCGTGAGGCACTTATCCGCGCGTACGGTGAAGAATGGTATGGCAGGCTAACCCGGGCGATCGAGGAGAAAACCCCCACAGAATAAGCCGTACTTTAAAAAATAGCTCTCTTAGCCGCTGGATACTATATAATTTGATACGTTAAATAATTTTCAACCCAATGTTAACGTTTATTATACAAAGTATCACCAACTTAGTAGAGTGATAGCAGTGCGGTGAACAGACTCACGTTTACCGCTAAAGAAATTGCTTAGTTTAGCATAAAGGTCCTTTTACAAAGGGAAGGTTGAACATCAAGATTTGGTGGCCACCCGGTCGCCAGTCTTGAAATGGTGTGGATAGAAGCGGAAAGCCGCCCCGATCTTCGGAGCGGCTTTTTTGTAGGCTGCTCTTCCCTAACTGCCTAACAAACATACACTAGAAGAGGCAGTTAGCTTCTTTTTAACAAGTTCGGTAACTAATAAACCGAATCGACGTTTTTAAATGAACCAAGCCCTGTGTATGTTGCCGATATGAAAATCCTAGTGGTAGAAGATGAGCCAAAACTGGCGTCATTTGTTAAGAAAGGACTGGAAGAGCAGTCATGTGAAGTTGACGTTGCTTTCGATGGACAGATGGGCCGCACAATGGCGCTCAACAACGCCTATGATGTCATTGTATTGGATGTCAACCTACCCAAAATGAATGGTTTCGATATCGTACAATCACTGCGCCAGGAACGAATCAGGACACCGGTACTGATGCTGACTGCTATGGGATCGATGGATGACAAACTCATGGGATTTGAAGCCGGTGCCGACGATTACCTGGTTAAACCCTTCGAGTTTCGGGAGCTGATGGCCCGTCTTCGGGCGCTCACCAAGCGAAGTTCCGACTCAGGATTACAGAGCAACGTGCTGAAAGTAGCTGATCTGGAACTGGACCTGAACGAAAAAGTAGCCCGCCGGGGCGATAGACGTATTGAGTTGACAGCCAAAGAATTTGGCCTGCTCGATTACCTGATGCGCAATCGGGGCCGGGTGGTCTCACGGGTCGATATTGCCGAGAAAGTGTGGGATATCCATTTCGACACCGGTACGAATGTTATCGACGTGTACGTAAACTTCCTGCGTAAGAAAATCGACAAAGACTTTCCTCAAAAACTTATTCATACCGTGATCGGTATGGGCTATATGCTGAAAGAGGAATGAACATCCGGACTCGCCTGACGCTGCTGTTTGTGCTGCTCGTTGCTTCGATCCTGCTGCTGTTTACGGTATCGGTCTATTACTTGTATGACCAGTTCCGGCAGCAGGAATTTCAACAGCGCCTTGAGGAAAAAGCCTTTCTAACAGTGCGATTGCGGGAAGATGTTGGTGAAGTACCCAGAGCGGATTTGCCGGTTATGGCCGATGAGCAGGTAACCATTTACAATGAACGTGGGGCGGTTTTGTACAATCAGGAAAGCAAACGCCCTCGTTTTTCGATAACCCCCTTTTTCCTGCGTACCATCAGTCTAAACCACCCTAAATACCTGCGTACAGGCGACCGGGAAGCGGTTGGCGTTCGCTATGTCAATGCACGGAAAGAAGCACTGATCGTTGTAGCATCCGGCAACGACCGTTACGGATTCAGTAAGCTCGATCGACTGCGGGAAATTCTTTTTTCGGGTTGGCTATTGAGTCTAGCCATTGTTGGTATTGCCGGTTATTTATTTGCTACCGATGCCCTGCGGCCCGTTGCCGAACTGATCAAGCAGGTAAACGCCATCTCGGCCACCAATATTCACATGCGGCTGCACGTGGGTCGACAGCGCGACGAATTAGCGTACCTGGCCCGTACGTTCAACGATCTGCTCAGTCGGCTTGAAGAAGCATTTGTCTCGCAGCGAAGCTTTGTTTCGCACGCTTCTCACGAGTTGCGTACCCCCCTGACCGTGATGATGGGGCAAATTGAAGTTACACGCCTGCATGCACGCTCCACGGGTGAGTATGAACAGGCGTTCGACGCCCTCCTCGACGAGGTTAAGAGTATGATCCGGCTTGTCAACAGCCTGCTCGAGCTGGCCCGCGCCAGCTCCGATGCCACTACACTTCATTACCTGCCCACCCGGCTCGACGAACTACTCTGGCAGGCACAGAGCCAGCTTGTCAGCAACAAGCCGGCCTGTCAGATCGACATCGATTTTGTGAACTTACCGGATCAGGAAGAAGACCTGCTAATTATGGCCGAAGAATCCTTATTACAAACGGCTTTCCTGAACCTGATGGAAAACGGATGTAAATATTCGGCCAATGGGCGCGTGTCGGTCCGTATTGCTCCCGGTGCCAGCCAGCTTCAGGTAACCGTCAGTGATACCGGCTCTGGCATTTCAACGGCCGATTTACCGCACATTTTCGAGCCCTTTTACCGATCCAACAATACCATGACCATTAATGGCCACGGTATTGGTCTGGCTTTGACCCACCGCATTATTCAACTCCACCGGGGTCATATATCAGTTGAATCGGTCGTTGGCAAAGGAACAACGTTTCGGGTTACCCTGCCCGTTGTTTATAGACAGCCTGCGTCATCCGGCAGTTCCTCAGATGCTGAGTCAACAAAATTACCGGACTCATACAACGTGTAATAGCAACCGTCGGCCCTATGCAGTGAATGTAAACGCTATTTGGCTAACCATCGCAACGCCTGACCCGACAACGCCACTTCGGCATTCGGCGAAATAGTGGGCAGAAATGTTTCGTAATCTGTATTGTTGAGTTGCACCCCGCTCGAATCCTGAACGACCAGCCGCAGCGACTGGTAGCGATCGGTACCCAAAACGGCAAAACTATGCTGGCTTATCGACAGAGATAGTGGGCCGGAGACTGTCATATGGTTGGTACGTAATCGGGTGTTTCGAAGCGATAGGGCCAGATCGGGGGTAGAAACATGTTTCAGGGTCAATCGCCCATTGGTTATCCGCAGGCTACGTACCGTTGGCAACTGTAACAACAACCCTACGCCTAATTCATGGAAAGCATCGTTCCTGGGCTGGTGTTCGCCTTCGTAATCGGGCGTAAACGTAATAAACAACGTGTCGCCTTGCTGGCGAGTGTGATACAGCAATCCGTAAGCTGGGTTCACCAGTGCAGTGGCCGTTTTGACATTACCCTCAACGACAATTTCGGCCGCGGGGGATGCGTCGATTACCAGATGCGACGCTGTCGGTAACGGACGGCGTTCGAAGTCCTGATTAGGATTGGACCAGTCCAGTTTATCGAACTGCTGCTTGAGCAATACGTCTGTTGCCACCATACCCGTCAGGGTTACAATCGTTATGATGCCCAATAATATATGGCTTGTTTTCATCGTATGTGGGTGTTAGCGTTAACATAATCGTCGTAGCGGGTCTGAATCTCGTTCAGATCAATTCCGAGTAGGGTCAGGTTTTTGAAGAACTGGGGTAAATCGTTCTGCAAAAACTGCTCACGCCGAAAAGCGCGAATTTTATCGAGGGCCTCGTCGGCGGGGAAATAGCCAATGCCTCGCTTGTTAGCGATAACGCCTTGCTGGCTCAGAAACTCGTAGGTACGCATTACGGTGTTGGGGTTCACCTCCAGCTCGGCGGCCAGTTCACGAACAGACGGAATCCGGTCGCCCGCTGTCCAGCGGCCCAACAAAATCTGCTCACTAACGTACTCAGCGATTTGCAGGTATATGGCTTGTTTATCACGAAAATCCATGGTTATACCTCCCGCTCTTTAAGCCTGAAGTAGGCAGTGATGTACAGAAGGACACCTATGGTAATGACCAGCGTATAACGGAGTTGATTGCCCAGCGGCTGGGGGAGCGCTATCGTCCGGTAGCTACGCTGGTCTGGTGACCGGACGATAGCATCATCGAAAGGTCGTATACTAACCGCGTCATTTATATTGGTCATATTGTACGCAATAAATCTATTGCTCAGGTATAAAAAGACAAGAAGCAAAAACGCCATTACGGCCACAGTAGCCAGATTATACCACCGAAATACCAATAGGAATGCCAGCGCAAACGGGTGAAATAAAACCGTAATCCATACAATTACATTAGGTATGTTTTTATCTGTTGACGCGTAGAAAGGTGTCAATTGTGCCAGTCCGCCCCTCATTCTTATCTGCTCCACCTGACCAGCATTCCAGTCCCGATTGTTTACGTAAGAAACCCCTATCAAATCCATTAGCGTAAAACACGTCAGGTAAACCAGCAGGAAACAGATACCTGTTACGAACCAGATCAGGAGTATCTTCTCAACCTGTGAAGCGGGTTGCATAAAGTAGGCCATGGAGCGCTCTTTGTTATTCAGCGTGTCGGTTTGCTGCCAGATAAATACATACCAGGCTATCCAACCAGGAATAAACAGGAGTGGTAGACGTAGGCTTTCTACTTCAGGCGGAGTTTCTGAATAGATCAGGATAAACGCAACAATCATAACGCCCAGCAAGAGTACCAGACCAGCGAGCAGTTGCCCTCGGTTCGCTACAAAGTAGTGGTGTAAAAGCCGCCCGAAACGAGCAGGTGAAAAGGTCTGGTTCATATACGGGATAGGTTTGTGTTTGCCGAAAGCAATTGGCTAATCCTGGCCGGATTGGCTTGTACAGCGTTGAAGAGTCGTTCCAGATCCAGGCGGTTTGGCTCGGCCGTCCGATTTTCGGCAACAACGGCATAACCACCTACGGCCCTCTCTGAATATAAAAGTTGACTACCTGCTTCCAACTCCGGCGTCAATCCAAACCAGAGCCGCTCCGTTATCGTCTCCATACCAGCGTTGAGACCAATACCCATAGTTCCGTTGGGATTAGCCGCCAGAATGATAACAGGGTCGATAAGGGCTTCGAGATCGCGGACCTGATGGGTCGAGATAACAACCGTTCGACGCTCATCCACAGCCCCGGCTACCAGCCGCCTGAACTGGCTTTTCGATGGAATATCGAGTCCGTTGGTGGGCTCATCCATTAGCAGAACAGCGGTATTCGTGGATAGCCCAAACCCGATAAGCACCTTTTTCTTCTGACCATACGACAGTTCATTCAATTTCTGATCGTCGGCCAACCCAAACTCATCCATGTAACTGGCCATCTGGGCACGATCGAAACGCGGGTAGAAGGAAGCATTACTGGTTATGAACTCCCGAATGCGAACGGGCGGCACATAAAACTCTTCAGGCACCAAAAACAGATCTTCAAGAAAAGCAGGTTTACGGTCAGACGGGTTGTATAGGCCAGCACGGATAGTACCCGATTTCGGGTACAGTAATCCCGATAGCAAATGGAGCAGCGTGGATTTACCCGCGCCATTCGGCCCAAGCAGGCCGTAAATCGACCCGGGCACCAACGTCAGTGATAGTCCCTCGTACAATAGCTTGTTTCGCCGATAGCCAAAGGACAGGTTTCGTAGCTCTATCATAAATAATAAAGACTTAATGGTGTATTAGATAAATAGTACACTGCAATAGTAATACGTTTTTTCAACTAATCAACCAGTCAATGAAAAATATTATTGCAAAGGACGAACTCTGGCAGTGTCTTTAACCGGGACACCGGACCGCACTACCGGGGGTTTGACATAAATTAGCCTACCTTGTCGAACAACAAAGCCGCTACCATCTTTCTATGTCGTCATTAATAAGCAATACCCGAATCCTGCTAGCCTCGCGCCCGGTGGGCAACCCAACCCCTGAAAACCTCACGATTGAAACTGTTGAGCAACCCAATCCCGAAGCGGGTCAGGTGCTTGTCAAAACCATCTATGTCTCGCTCGATCCCGCCATGCGCGGCTGGATGAACGAAGGCAAATCATACATCCCTCCCATCCAGCTTGGCGATGTTTTTCGGGCGGGCACCGCCGGACAGGTCATCACATCGAACCATCCGGACTACGCCGTTGGCGACTACGTGACAGGTAGTTGGGGCGTTCAGCAATTTGGCCTGCTAACCGGTGTTTCCGATCAGGCCAAAGGCGACGATATTCGTAAGGTTGACACCACCATTGCCCCGCTGGAAACGTACATGGCTACGCTCGGTATGCCTGGTATGACGGCCTATTTTGGTTTACTCGATACGGGGCAGCCGCAACCCGGCGAAACCGTCGTGGTATCGGGAGCAGCCGGAGCCGTGGGTAGCGTCGTTGGCCAAATTGCCAAAATCAAAGGGTGTCGGGTGGTGGGTATAGCCGGCGACCAGGAAAAGTGTGATTACTGTGTCAACGAACTAGGATTCGATGCCTGCGTTAACTACAAAACCGGCGACCTCCGCAAAGCCCTTAAAGCGGCATGCCCTGAAGGAATAGATGTCTATTTCGACAACGTGGGGGGCGATATTCTGGATACAGTTTTGACCCAGATCCGGCGCAAGGCCCGCATCGTCATTTGCGGGGCTATTTCGCAATACAACAATACAACACCTGTTAAAGGACCGTCGAACTACCTGTCGCTGCTAACCAACCGCGCCCGGATGGAAGGCATCGTCGTCTTCGACAATGCCGCTAATTATGGAACGGCTGCCCGGGAAATGGCTGATTGGATCCACGAAGGGAAGCTGGGTGCCCGGGTTCAGGTTGAACACGGCATCGACAATTTTTTGTCTACCCTGATGATGCTCTTCACCGGCCAGAATTTCGGCAAACTGCTGTTAAAGGTCGACTGAGCCAACCTACCTTCATGTACTCATGAACTACAACAAAAGTAAAATCAGGTAGCTGGTTGAACTGAACACAAACAAAAAAGGCTCAACCGTGTTGGTCGAGCCTTTTTTGCACTACTGCAAACCACTAGTTGTCTACTTTCTTAACTTCTTTCTTCATGCTTTTGTGCATGCTTTTCATATCTTTTGCGGCTTCAGCCTTCGTGTCGTCGCCCGCTTTTTTAGCGTCCTTCTTCATTCCTTTGGCTTCATGCTTCATTTCCTTATGCGCCATTTTGGCTTCTTTCTTCACGTTGTCCTGAGCGAAAGCAGCACCCGACATCATGACGATGGCAGCGGCAGCGAAAATCATCTTTTTCATACTTGATGGTATTTAGTGATCGGTTGGAATTTGGTATATAAACAAGGAAAACTTGTAATCGTTTATTAAACGTCTATTAAATCAAACGCCCGTCGCGAATGTGACGGGCGTTTGATCTACTACTGAGGTTTATTGGCTGGTTTTGTACTCTTGAACCGGTTCCCATTTTCGGTTGGTCCCTGTAATACCTGCTTACCACTTTTGGGCTTTGGCTTCGCCGGCTGGTCAGGTCGCTGCCCGTTCACCTTTTCGGTCAGGGCCTTTTGCTTCTCTTTATCAGACACGCGCATCGCGGCACTGTTGTACTTGTTGCTGCTTTTAATGCTTTCACGCTGGGCAATAGCCATAGCGGGTAGTAATGCAAAAAGCGCAATGGAAAAAAGCGTTTTCATAGCTATTTAATTTTAGGGCGGATTAGGATTCCTTTCCGTTAGAAATCACAATTAGAACCTGTTCAGGATTTCACGTTGGACTGTGTTTCAGCCAGGCGGTCGGTAGTAGCCTGGACGGCTACGTCCGGGAGTGAAATGGAACGCACTACCCGGACGTGGCCGTCCAGGCTACTACCGACCATTTCCTGCCAGTAATCCTAACCAGATTCTTAATTACGTGAGTTCTCTTTCTTCTTTTTCAGCTTTTTAGCTTTCACCGGACTACCTCCCGTCATTGTACTGCTAGTGGCATCGGTAGTGGTGGTCATGCCGCCATTATTGTTCGAACCAGCTGTAACGCTACCCGCACTGTTCTGCTCCAACGTATTACCCGTTCCTACTGTAGCGTTGGTGTTGGCCGTTCCATTGGTGTTGACATTGGTAGGATTCTGGTCGGCGGTATTCGTCCGGGGTACCGTGTTGGCAGACGACGATCCATTATTGGTTGTACCTGACGTAACGCTACCTGCGCTGTTCTGCTCCAGCGTTGTTCCGGTTCCGGTCGTACCGGTCGTTGTGGGGGTTGTCGACTGGTTATTTGTAGAATTCGTATTCGATTGCTGTGCTGCGGCTGTTCCTGCAATGAGCAGGACAGCGGCAAACGTGGCTAATGCATTTTTCATAGTCATTGAGTTGTCTAGTTTCTCTGATAACTCAACAAATCAACAGGGGTTTATAAATGATAACAAAAAATGGTAGAACGAGCCGTTCTACCATTTTCAATCCTGATAACTACTAAGAAAGGTAAAGGAGACTATGAGGAGCGATAGGCCATTTCATACATTGATTTGGCATGTGGACCCATGAAAAGCCGGGCATACATCCGTATAATCGCCAGGCCATCGATAATAAAGCTGAGCGCCACAATCAAGGCCAGTAGGGCCTGATCCTCATGGATATGGGTAAAGATCAGGTCTTCTCCAATAAACGTGGGTGTAATGGGGAAGCCTGACAACCCCAGACAGGCAATCAGAAACAGCAATGCCAGTTTCGGATGCTTGTATGCATGACCATGAAACTGGTTCAGGCCTGTATCCTGCTCGACCTTTTTCAGCCAGCTGATACACCCTAACCCCAGGATACCGGCAACAACTATTCCGCTCAGGTATAAGTAAACCTGTTCAATTTTGAACTGCTCGTTGAACGAGATGGCCAGCGCAATCCAGAAGTGGTTGAACATAATGAGAACCCAGCTCATGCGCGTCTTCATCCGCTCGGTAAAGGCTTTTAGCACCATCAACAGGCCGATGGAGGCAAATACGACAGGCAGATAAGCCCGTAACTGAGCGGGCATTGGCCAATTCATGTAAAACCCGATTATTCCAGCCAGAAAAACAGGCAGCGAGAAGGCCACGACGCGGGTAATGGACAGGAAGTTCAGCTTTCGGCCTGCCCATTTCAGCGGATTCCATAAGTACTGGTACATCATCGAGTCCAGATTCCATTCCCGGATGCACAGCATGTAAACTGTGTACTGTAGCTTTTGAGGAAAGGAGTCTTCGATCGACCGCTTGTGAGGGACAGGCGTATAAAACTGTTCACGAATCAGGTAGGTGACAACCGATGGCGATACCAGCAGCTGGTAAGTTCTCAGGAAAGCGTTACCGGCGAAGTGAAACAGGGCTAGGTTCTCAAAACCAGCGGCAACCTCGATAAACATCAACCCGATCTGGGCAATCGATGCATACGCGATCTGACTTTTCACCGATGACTGTACCCGGGCGATACCCGTTGAAATAACGGCGGTAATAAGTCCCAGCAAGCCAATCAGAATCCGAACTGACAGTTGATATTCCCAAAACGGAAATGTGCGGATCAGCAGAAAAACACCCAGGTGGACCGACAGGGACCCGTAGAAAATGGCGCTGGATGGGGTTGGGCCTTCCATAGCCCGGGGTAGCCATGACGAAAACGGCAACTGTGCCGATTTCGCCAGGGCCGACAGCAACAGCATGAGCGAGATAAAAATACCAACCAAACTATGCCCCTGAAGATGCTCATGGACAAGTTCATAGTTATTGATTTGTGAGAATGTAATATTCTGATGCCACAAATGGTGGCTCATCCACATAGCCAGAATCAAACCAACATCGCCGAGCCGGTAAATGGAAAACACTTTTACGGCATTTTTTACCGGCAGATACCGCTCACGGTAGAAAGCGATCAGCAGGAAGGATGAGACGCCCAGCAATTCCCAGCCCACGAACAGCGTCTCCAGATTACCGGAAAAGATGGTGACGTTATAACCCAGAAAGAAGAACAGTATGGTATTGAAAAATCGTTTATAACCCGCTTCCCGGTGCATGTAGCGCCGACTGTAAGCTGTTACGATGAACGTCAAAAACGACCCAACAATCAGGTAAACCGCTGTAACCTTATCAAAATCGAAGTCGATAAAAAATTCATACCCGCTGGCTTTCACCAGAACGATCTCTTTCATGTCGAGCGTTGGATAGCCATTGGCAATCCAGTAAGCCAGAAAGGAAAAGGCACCAGCCAGATGCAGCATCACGGCAACATGTGTCACCCAAAAGATAAACGTTTCCTTTTTGGCTGGTATTAACAAGCTAAGCAGAAAGCCAGCCAGTGGGAGTAAAATAAAAAAATGTAAAAGTGACGACATAACTAAGGCCGGTTAGGCAAGCAGATGGACGGGAAGGTTATGTGCGTCCGATTCAATAAGGGGTAACGCGTTGGCTACTGTTTCGACAGGAAGGCTCAATGGTACATACGGCACAAAATTGCCATCCCGGAAAACAAACAGCTCCCGCGTTTCGGGATGGACCGCCACTAATCGAATCCATTCATTGATGAACCATTCATACGTAGCGTCCGACCGTTTGATGGCCTTTATAACTACATCAGGATAATGTTCGACCAGCATCATCAACCGAACAGGGTCATGAACCTCAATCATCTGACTCGGTAAGCCAGACCGCAGGTCACCGTCGATTCCATTGGAAACACCAATCAGGCCCATTACATTATGCGGCAGCTTCGTGCCGGCTCCCAACTTCTGGTTATCGACCCTGGAGAAAAAGTATTCCAGATTGATACCGCCACAAACCGGCGCGGCAGCGTTCAGGATCCCTGACAGATAGATCCCTTCCGGGTCTATTTGATAATCATACGAATTCAAAAACGACCGGCGATCCAAAAACAGCCCTTTAGACAGCGACCGGCGACCGATCAGGCAAAGAGCATTAGTTGCATGGTTTAGCTCCGGACGGGGCTCGAACAGAGATACCGACCGTTTTTTCAATTGCTCGTGGATATAATCCGGAGCCTGGGTAGAGTCGACCGAGGCAAACCGGCGCGAGCGTTCTTTAGCGTTCATGTCCAGCGCTTTTTCAAACATCGACGCCCGCTTGTTATGCGCTTCCAGGTTTACCGGCGTCAGCGTTTCTTCATCGAAAAAGACGATTTCGTCACGGGTTGTATCGTGCAGCGCTCCCATGAACTGCGTCGAGTCGGGGATGGAAATACCCCGCGTACGCAGGATCGCCCGAACGGCAGGCTTATTGCCCATATAGGCCAGTACCCGTGAGTTAACCGAGCCAGCACGCCCCGAGCAGGCACCACAATCATAGGCCGCATAGTGGGGGTTATTGGCCGTGCTCGACCCATGGCCGACGACGTAGATGACCGGCGCAAAATTCCGAACCAGGCCGATACTGTTGAGCAATCGCTCGACCCGATCGGCCATTTCATCGATACCAAAACCGATCTGCAACCCATTTTCGGTATCGGCTGGATTTTGGTTTTCGATGGTGAGCCGTGACCGTTTATGCATGTGCTTGAGCGACGAAGCGGTAGCGGCACTCATCGACGGATTGAATACCGCCAGGAACAGGCGAAGAACCGACCACAGTCCAAGCGTTTGAGCTATCAGCCAGCCGCTATAGAACGAATGAGCGTGTTTGGTAAAATAAACGTCCTTCTTCCTTTTGTTACGGGCATCGACCTCTTTGATAAGGTATTTGGGTGTAACCGGAGCCGGGCATGCTTTTTCGTAGAACTTACCTTCCTCGGGCTGGTAGAAGAACTCAACGCCAAAGAAGCCGGGGGTACCGAAGGTTTCGCAGTCTGGATCTTCATGTTCGATATGACGCCGGAATGAGCATTCCCGGTCATCGATGCAGAAAAAGGCCTGAAAACTTGGCGTCGTTCGTTGAGGCAGCGCAGTTTGGCCAAGCCGTTGCACACCAGTCAATACCTGGTCGTAGTAGTTCCATTCGTAAATATCCTGCCAGAGCGACAGCACGTCCGACAGTTCTGTTTTCGCTATCGGAGCCGACAGATCGACAGGGCGAGTGGTCAGTCGGCTGCTGAGGGGCTTCCAGTTGGGACCAAATTGAAAGTCGAGCGCATCGATTTCGAGCAGCAACTCGAAGAGGATCACATCGTGCAGCGCTATCTGCTTCGGATCGAGCAGCGTTTGCGGCTGGTTTTCGATAACTGCCACCATGCCCGACCATCCCTGGTGGGCAAACTGCTGGTCATACAGATAATGCTCATACAGGGTCTCGTCGCCAACTAAAATCGCCAGTAGATCGGTCAGCGTACAGGAACCCTTCACCAGAAGCTGTTTGGCCCGTTTACCTCTGAAAAAGCTCGTGTAGGACCGGCTCTCCATTTCCCGAAGCGCGTCGATAAACTGTTTGCCCCGAATAGGAAAATTCCAGATCGAGATTCCCTGGTCGAGGTAGCTACAGAGAATGCGGAACAGCGTGGGATGCACCATAGAGTCCAGATCGACCTGATAATGTCGTTTCCAGTTGGCTCGTAGCGTACCTACCCGGGGTACATCGGTCCGGTCGTAGGTCGTGGCCAGTAACTTTTCGGTCCACTCAGCCAGGGCCTTTTCACCTTGACGCTGAATGATAACCTTTTGTAAGACAGCCGGACTGATCAGCCCCGATGTGTAGAGACGGCGGTACTCGCCCAGGGAGAGAGACGTATTGTAGCCAAGTAAGGTATGCGCTTTGTTCAGCCCTTCGTAGAAAGGCAGATCCTGGAAGGCATGAAGGGTATTGTGGTGAATGAAGTCTTTGAGCGGGGCCTGAGCGGGCAGGTAATGTTCCAGTGCATGAAGTACGGCATGTTCATCGAAGTAACCTTTTGCTATATTCATGAAGTTTGGTGGATTTCGGATTAACAGGCAAAAGTCACTATGCGCTATTAAAACGCCGTTAAACTGACTTTAACAGCGGATTAAAAAAGGTAGCAGGACACCGTTCAATACCACCAAAAGTGGCTTTACGGCCTCGTTAATCAACTTTTAATTTCCATTTAATGATCTCCTAATTGTCTCAACCTGCCCTGAAAGGTTATTTGTACCCTGCTCTAACCTTGACACCACCACCACATGCAGGTTCAACATACATCAGCTACCCGTCAGCCAGCAACAGGGCTAGCGGGCTTGAAGCAAAACTGGCAATCCGACTTGTTATCGGGCTTTTTAGTGTCACTCATTGCGTTGCCTTTGAGCCTGGGCATTGCGGGAGCCAGTAATTTCCCTCCCATCATGGGTGTTCTGACGGCCATTATTGGCGGTCTTGTCGTCGCCTTCTTTGCCGGATCTGAACCCACCATAAAAGGACCTGCTGCTGGACTTATCGTTATCGTTGCTGGTTGTGTTGATGAATTAGGGCGGGGTGATATGACGCTGGGCTGGCATCTGGCCTTGGGCGTCATTGTTGTTGCCGGTGTCATACAGATCGTTCTGGGCCTGCTGAAAGTAGCCAAGCTGGCCGACTTTTTCCCGTTAGCGGCCGTTCATGGTATGCTGGCGGCCATTGGCATAATCATCATGTCGAAGCAGCTTCACCTGGCTGTTGGTACTGCACCCAGCGAATTGAAAGGAAAAGAACCAGTCGAACTTATTGAAATGGTGCCTCATAGCCTGATGCACATGGAATGGCACATCGCTCTGATTGGAGTAGTTAGTCTGATTATTCTGTTCGGTATGCCAATGATCAAGAACAAAATAGTTAAGAAAATACCACCTGCTTTAATCGCTTTAGTCGTTGCCGTTGTACTTGGACTGATTTTTCACCTTTCCGACGTTCACCAGTATGGAAACATTAAGCCACTGGTAACCCCCGGCGAATTTACACTGGGTCTCAATGTGAATTTTGATGCCTGGTGGGGCGATCAATTACCCACTGCCCTGAAGTACGTTGCCATGTTCGCGCTTATTGGCAGCCTGGAGTCGCTGCTAACCGGCAAAGCCATCGACCTGCTCGATCCCTACAAACGGAAATCGAACCTGAGTAAAGACCTGACAGCTGTCGGGATCGGCAATACGATGTCGGGTATCCTGGGCGGTTTACCGATGATCTCGGAAGTGGCCCGCTCGTCGGCCAACCTTTCCAACAGCGGCAAAACACGCTGGGCCAACTTTTTCCATGGTGCCTTCCTGCTGATTTTCGTGGTAGCCCTTGTTCCCCTGATCAAGCTGGTTCCTGTAGCCGCTTTGGCCGCCATCCTGATCGCTGTTGGTTTTCGCTTGGCGAATCCAAAAGAATTCCGACACATGTATGAGATAGGACCTGAGCAGTTGATCGTTTTTGTGGTAACGATCATCGCTACGCTGGCCACCGACCTGCTGGTTGGTATCGGGGTTGGTATATTAACCGAATTCGCCATTCAGCTTGTACTGGGGCTACCGGTCAAATACCTGTTCAATCCACAACAGGAATTAGTTTCTGTTGGCGATACACATACGCTGACTATTAAGGGCGCAGCAGTATTTACCAACTACCTGAGCATCAAAAAACAGCTGGATACAATTCCCCAGCAAGCAGGCCAGCACGTAACCGTCGATCTTCATCATGCTCGTTACGTTGACCATACTGTCATGGAAAATCTGCATAATTACGAACATGATTTTCAGTTGGCCGGGGGCAGGTTCGACGTGATCAACCTCGATGAACATAAACCACTCTCGGCTCACCCACTGGCCGCACGGCGTAAACCGGTCGTAAAATCATCGGTTAGTCAGCCGGTTTAAGAACAATTTTAAACCGTTATAGAAAAGGGCAAACGACCAAGTCGTTTGCCCTTTTCTATAACGGGGGATTCTCTAGAACAGCCTATACCTTTCTAGCGAACTGTTTCGACCTTAAATTCTGACGTCAGGTGAAACTGTATATCGGGATTGTTTTGCTCATTCATGCGTAACATCCAGTCTGATTCGGCCAGAAAGACCGCGTTATTGTCCTTGTCATACGCAATCTGGTTGCCCTTGAGCCGAATGAATTCAGCGAGTTTAGCCGGGTTTTCCGCCGTAATCCAGCATGCTTTCGTATAGTTCAGCGGTACCCAGCGGCACTTGGCGCCGTACTCGTTCTCCAGGCGGTACTGGATTACTTCAAACTGTAGCTCACCGACCGTTCCTACAAACTTACGGTTACCCAGTTCGAGCGTAAACAATTGTGCCACCCCTTCGTCGGTCAGCTGCTGAATACCTTTGTCCAGCTGCTTCGATTTCATCGGATCAAGATTGACAAGTTCCTTGAAAATTTCGGGCGAAAAACTGGGGATGCCCTGAAACTGAAGCTCCTCCCCTTCGGTCAGCGTATCTCCGATCTTAAAGGTCCCGGTGTCATATAATCCCACAACATCACCGGGGAAGCCTTCTTCTACGACGCTCTTGCTATCGGCCATAAAACTGAATGGCGATGCGAACCGCACGTTTTTGTCCAGCCGTGTATGGTGGTAAAACTTACCCCGTTCGAATACCCCCGAGCAGATGCGCAGAAAGGCGATCCGGTCGCGGTGGCGAGGGTCGAGGTTGGCGTGGATCTTAAAGATAAACCCGCTGAAATTTTTCTCACTCGGTAATACCTCGCGCTTATCGGTTGGGCGGGCAATGGGCTCGGGCGAGATGCCGCAGAATCCTTCGAGTAGCTCCTTAACGCCAAAGTTGTTGACCGCAGAACCGAAAAACACGGGAGCCAGCTTACCGTCCAGATAAGCCTGCCGATCGAAGCCATCATAAACACCATCGATCAGTTCTACATCCTCCCGCAGTTGGGCCGCATCCCGTGTACCAACCTTCTCGTCGAGCAAATCGTCGGCCAGATCGATCGGCAGCACATCGGCTTCGACTTTGGTTTTATTGGCTTTAAAGAAATATAATTTTTTCTCGATAAGGCTATATACCCCCTTAAAGTCTGACCCCATATTGACGGGCCACGTCATTGGCCTGACCCGGATGGTTAGCTTCTCTTCAAGCTCATCCAGCAGGTCGAACGGGTTGCGGCCTTCCCGGTCCATTTTGTTGATGAAGATGATCACCGGCGTATCGCGCATCCGACACACTTCCATCAGGCGCTCGGTCTGCTCCTCCACCCCTTTTACGCAATCGATTACCAGAATAACACTGTCGACGGCGGTTAGTGTTCGGTAGGTATCTTCAGCGAAATCTTTGTGACCAGGCGTGTCGAGAATGTTTATCTTCAGATGATCGTACTCAAACGTCATCACCGATGTAGCGACGGAGATACCCCGCTGCTTTTCAATTTCCATAAAGTCGGAGGTAGCCGACTTCTTGATTTTGTTCGATTTAACGGCCCCGGCAGTTTGAATAGCTCCGCCAAAAAGCAGCAGCTTTTCTGTCAGCGTCGTTTTACCGGCATCCGGGTGACTGATGATAGCGAAAGTCCGCCGACGGGCGGTTTCAGCTTGTGTGTTCGTTTGCATTATTCTCAGAATCAATCGACAAAGATACGAAAAAAGGGGGAATTAGGGGAGGAAAGGGACGAGAGGGAGGAATGGGATTAAGGAGCCGTTGTGCTCAATCTCATTCCTCCCTCTCGTCCCTTTCCTGCCCTTACTCTCTTCATAAAAAAGCCCAGAACAGCAGGGCCCAGCCCGCAATCATCGCTACGCCACCTATGGGCGTAATAGCCCCCAGCCAGGTAATTCCCGTAAAGCACAGAACGTAGAGCGATCCGGAAAAGATCAGCGTACCGATCAGCATCGAGTTTCCCGACCAGCCAAGTAACTTAGCTATTGTTGGATTGCTGCCAAACAACTGGAGGAGTATACCCACCAGCACCAGGGCCAGCGCATGATAGAACTGGTACTTAACAGCCGTCTCGAACGTAGCCGTCCGACCGGTTTCGTCCAGCATATTTTTCAGCGCGTGGGCACCAAAAGCACCAAGTGCTACACCGATAAGGCCGAGAATGGCTCCCGCCTGAATGAAAAATTTCATAGTCTGTCAGGCCGAACGTCCACATCCGGCGGTCTATCTATACATACAACCAGACGTGGACGTCCGGTATTACCGACTCCCGAAAATGGCGCTGCCCACGCGTACCAGCGTGCTGCCCTCCTCAACGGCCATACGGTAGTCGCCACTCATTCCCATCGAAAGTTCACGAAATTGGACCGTTGGTCGCTGAATGGCAGCCAGCGAATCATACAATTGTTTGAGCCCCCGAAACTCCTGTCTTACCTTTTGTTCATCGTCCGTGTTAGTGGCCAGACCCATCAACCCAACAAGGCGTACGTGCGTTAGTGACTCAAGCTCGGGCGAATCGAGCAAGGCTTTGGCTTCATCGGCAGAGAGGCCAAACTTGGTTTCTTCATCGGCAATATATATCTGGAGCAGGCAGTCTATGACCCGGTTGTGCTTAGCCGCCTGTTTGTTGATTTCCTGCAACAGTTTAAGACTATCGACGGAGTGGATAAGCGCCACGAAAGAGGCAATATATTTGACCTTGTTCGTTTGTAAATGACCAATCAGGTGCCACTGGACATCGGCAGGCAGTTGCGGCTGTTTATCGGCCATTTCCTGCACTTTGTTCTCTCCAAACAACCGGCAACCAGCGTCATAAGCCTCTTGCAAGAGCGCAACAGGTTTGGTTTTAGTCACGGCAACCAGCTTCGCCCGGCCGCCTAACTCAGTCTCGATCCCGCGAATTATATCTGCAATCATACCTTCTTAACAGCACTCTACGAACTACCATTCATAAATAATGCGCAAAGATAGGCTTGATAACTCTGCATAAACCCGTAGTTTTTGGCCTTGAACGATCAAATGTGGCTTATTGACGCAATAAACCGTCAAATGCTTTAGTTTTGGTGACGAATTCTACCCCTTAATCCCTGCCTCACATAATGACACCCATGGAACCACGCCCTCAAACAAAGAACAACAGCCGCAGCTATTTGCTGGCAGCTTTGCTTATTCTGGCTGCGCTGAACGTGATGTTGCTCTATTTCTGGTACCAGGAACGCCAGGACAATAAAACCAAAGATGCAACTCTGGCCGCCAAGACAGAAGAAGTGCTGACGACCAAAACAAAACTCGACTCGATCTCGACCCAACTGGATAGCAAGATCATCGAAATCCAAAAACTCGGCGGTAATGTGGACTCACTGCTAAAAATTAAAAAGCAGCTGGATATCGATAAGCAGCAACTGCGCAATGTGAACGCATTCGATCGTCGACGATATGACCAGAAGGTACGTTTCTACCGGGCGCTGCTCACCGAGAAGGACGAGGAGATTGCCAAGCTTCAGGAAGAGAATGGAATTCTGGTTAAAAAGAACGACGTATTAGCGCAGGAAAACACAGGGCTGAAAGCCGAACGGCAAACGCTCAGTGATTCGGTAGTGGCGGTCTCTACCAAAAATAAAGAACTGAGCGAGAAGGTAACTATTGCCGCTGCACTCCGGGCCGAAAGCGTTACGGTCAATGCTATCAATGGCCGGGGTAAGGAGCGTGATGGCGGCAGCTACAAGGCAAAGCAGCTTGAAAAAGTTAAAATATCGGTTCGATTATCGCCAAATGGGTTAGCCAAACAAGACGAAAAAGAACTGTTCCTGCGTATTCTGGACCCCAGTGGTGCGGTCATATCCGATATGGCAACAGGCTCCGGCGAATTTTCGTATAATAATCAGGGAATGATTTATACGGCTATGCAACGTTTCCCATTCGATAATAGCCGCCAGCAGGTCGACTTCATTTACGGGCGGGGCGGCAAACGTTTCAATCAAGGCCGGCATACGATTGAGGTATACTGCGAAGGGTTCCGAATTGGTGAAGGAGAATTTACAGTGAAATAGAAAGGGAGGAGGGAGGAAAGGAGTAAGGAGGAAAGGGAGGAAAGGAGTAAGGAACAAAGGAATTGTACGGGGCTACCCCTTCCTCCCCCTCCTCCCTCCTCCCTTTCCTCCTTCTTTCCTCCTCCCCTTCCTCCCTCCTCCCTTTCCTCCTTCTTCCCTTTTCTCCTAAACGTTTTTCATTTGCCGCTTTTTTCACTATCTTTGCGCCCTCATTTCAAACCAATTACGTACATGTTTCCCAATAACTACGAAACGGTGTTCATTTTAACTCCCGTTTTATCTGATATTCAGATGAAGGACGCCGTTGACAAGTTCCGCAAAGTGCTGACCGATAACGGTGCGGAACTCGTTCACGAAGAAAACATGGGCCTGCGCAAGCTAGCCTATCCAATTCAGCATAAAAACACGGGTTACTACCAACTCTTCGAGTTTAAGGCCCCCGGCACGACCATTGAGAAACTCAACACTGAGTATCTCCGTGACGAGCGTATCATCCGTCACCTGACGATTTCGCTCGACAAGCATGCCGTGTCGTACAACGACCGGAAGCGCAATGGCTTAGTGGGCAAGAAAAAACAAACCGAAAACGCCGGGGAGGCCAAGTAATCATGAGTCTGCAAAACGAATCTGTCTCGAAGACCGAGAACCGCAAGAAATACGACCGCTTCAAGAAAGCCGGTATCAAATACATTGACTACAAAGACGGCAATTTCCTGCTGAAACTGCTTAACGAGCAGGGCAAAATTCTGCCCCGCCGGTTAACCGGTACCACCTTGAAAAACCAGCGCAAAGTAGCCCAGGCCGTCAAACGCGCCCGTCATTTAGCCATCCTGCCGTACGTCGGCGATTCACTGAAATAATTAATCAGTCAGTTCGTCAGCGGGTTATTGCGTGTTTGCTGCCTACGCGTCAGCCACTTATTGACTCTACGACTTACTGCCTTTCCGACTCTAACAAATGGATATCATTTTAAAAACCGATATTGCCGGCCTGGGCTATAAGAACGACACCGTCGCGGTGAAGCCCGGTTACGGTCGCAACTACCTGATTCCTCAGGGATTTGCTGTAATGGCAACCGACTCTAACAAGAAAATTGTTGCAGAGAACATTCGCCAGGCAGCTCACAAAGCTGAAAAAATCAAAACCGAAGCGCAAACAATTGCTGCTGGTATCGGCGAAATGACGCTGACGATTCCTGCGAAAGCGGGCGACAGCGGCAAAATCTTCGGCCGCGTAACCAACACGCAGGTAGCTGACGCCCTGCGTGAGAAAGGCTTCGATATCGACCGGAAGAAAATTACGGTTGATGATGTGAAGACCCTTGGTAACTACGAAGCATCGCTCGACCTGCACAAGGATGTGAAGCACAAAGTGAAATTTGAAGTTGTAGCTGCCGACTAATCGCGCCCTACTCCTTTGTAATAAACAGTTCGGGTTCCTCTGATCACTCAGAGGAACCCGAACTGTTTTAGTTTTAGCCCTGCCAGTGGTCGCAGACCCTGGTCGTGGCTTTTTCTAATAGTGGCTTTTCCGGATAGTGGCTTTTCAACAAGAGACCTTAAGCCGGAAAAAGCCATTACCAGGGTCTGCGACCACTGGCAGGGCTAGGCTAAAAAACTGACACGATCTGGTAAACAACGGTATTGAACGTCACTGCGTCGCCCACCTTATGACCTGATAGCGCCGTGGCCACAGGAGAAGCGGGAGAAACGGCGAAGTAATCAGTACCTGCAATGGCTAGCTTACCGGCACTAATGCTGATAAAAAAGACACCGCGGTTGGTCGTTACCAGACTTCCCGGCTGAACCGTCTCATACGCTTTTCCTACGTTGAGCCGGGTTAATTCATGTTCCATTTTACGGGCCTGCGCCAGCAGTTGAGCATGCCGATCCCGCTCCAGTTGAGCCATAGCCCGACCAGTTTCGTATTTATCGCCGGCACTGCTCTTGGATTCTGAATTAGCCGACTCCTGGGCGGCTTCCATAGCTAACTTTGCCGTATTAATCCGCTGCTGAACATAGTCCACACACTGATTGTATAGATCCTGTTTGGTGGTATCACTGGTCATATTATTCTGGGATGATGGGCTACAAGGCTAGTTCGCTACAGTCGACGCCCACCACGCGCATAATTGAGCACTCCACGTCGATGATGAAGTCGATCTCGTCAGTGCTGTAGTGTAGCACATCCCAGGCATCAACGTATCCCTGAATATTTTCTTTAAACTCTTCGGGTTCAGTATCCCCACGCTCAATGAGTACGACCAGGAAATCGATGAATTCGTTGACAGCCTGGTTCATTTTCTGCCGACCTGTTTCGTTAGGCACGGGTAATTCCCGGTTCACCCAATCGGGATCAGGAAATTTCTCATGGGAACGATAAAATGCCAACCGGGCCAGCATAGCCTCGGGCGTTAGTTTAGATTTGGTCATGCGATCTGATGAACTTATAAATTCTTTTTTTTCATTTCCGCAACGGCATAATTAACCGCTCGGGCCGTCAAAGCCATAAAGGTAATGGACGGATTCTGAGTACCCGTCGATGTCATGGCTGCACCATCGGTCACGAACACGTTCTTAACGCTGTGCATCTGGTTATAGGCATTCAGCATGGACGTTTTTGGGTCACGTCCCATCCGGACGCCACCCATCTCGTGGATATCGAGACCGGGATTGCGGTGGTCATCGTAGGGGTTGATGTTCGTACATCCAGCCTTATCCAGCATGTCGGCTCCCTGCTCCAGAAAGTCCTTCATCATGTCCAGATCATTCTTAGTGTACCCAATAGACGTGATAAGTTGAGGGATTCCCCATGGGTCTTTTTGATCGGCACTGAGCCGGACATGATTTTCATAGCGGGGTACGGTTTCACCCTGCATCATCATAAACACATGCCATGCACCGGGGTCGGTCACCTTGTTTTTAAAATCGGCCCCAAATCCATCCTCTGCATTTCCCCGTTGCCAACCCGACCGGGCTGCACTGAACGCAACCATATAACCACGCTGAAAATTCACCTCCTGCTTATCGACATTACGAAAGTTAGGCATGAACGCAGTAGTAGGCCGACGCCCGTAATAGTACCCGTCTTCGAATCCTTCATAGTCAGCGGTGATATTGCCACGGTAGTTATGAAAGGCTACGTACCGGCCGAGCGTTCCGCTGTCGTTCCCCAATCCATTCGGAAACCGGCGCGAAGTCGAGTGAAGTAATAGCAGGTTTGTATTGAGGCAGGCCGCATTTACAAAGATAATGCGCGCGTAATACTCCGTTAGTTGCCGGGTATGCGTATCAATCACCCGAACGCCCGTAGCCCGGCCACCCTTTCCTAACGTACCGGCCGAGGCTTCGTCGTAAATAATGGAGTGAACGATCGAATCAGGCCGGAGGGTGAGATTACCCGTTTTAGCAGCCCACGGCAAGGTCGAAGAATTACTGCTGAAATATGCCCCGTACAGGCAACCCCGGTAGCACAAATGCCGTGCCTGACACTGTGCCCTCCCCTGGTCGTAGTGAATTTGTTGCGGATCGGTCAGGTGGGCGCACCGGCCAATGATTACATGGCGGTCTTTATAGCTGTCGGCTACGCGCTTCTGAATGTGTTTCTCTACGCAGTTTAGCTCCCAGGGCTTCAGGAACTCGCCATCGGGCAGCGTTTCCAGCCCGTCTTTATTGCCACTGATGCCCACGAATTTTTCAACGTGGCTGTACCAGGGCGCTACATCTTCGTAACGGATGGGCCAGTCTACGGCGGCCCCGTCGCGGGCGTTGGCTTCAAAATCGAATTTACTCCAGCGCTGGGTTTGCCGCGCCCAGATCAACGACTTCCCGCCTACCTGGTAGCCCTTGATCCAGTCGAAGGGCTTCTCCTGTACGTAGGGGTGCTCGGCATCCTTGACAAAAAACTGCTCCGTTGCTTCGTCCAGTGCATAACACTTCGTTGCAATGGGATTTGCCTTGTCAAAGTCTTCCGGCATGCGGTTGCGGTGCGGGAACTCCCAGGGATTGAGCGTAGCCGTTGGGTAGTCGACAATGTGTTTGACATCGCGTCCACGTTCGAGTACGAGCGTTTTCAACCCCTTCTCACAGAGATCTTTAGCCGCCCATCCTCCGCTAATTCCCGAACCGATTACAATAGCATCGTAGGTGTTTTGCTTGCGGGCGTCGCCATTGATATGCATGCTATTTGTTTTTAGGATTACGATATTACGTATTAATTTATAGGCGGCAAAAAATCTACTATTTCAATAGATTTATACAAACAACCGGCGCGGCTTTGGGCTTATCAAAACAGATAAAACAATAAAGCCACGTTATGGAAGCTAAAATTCCCCCTCAGCATCAGGATACTCAACCCGGAATCGAGGCAGACCTCAATCCACAGCCGAAGGTAATCCGACACCTCTACAAAGGTGCCAACAAACTCAAGGATAAAGTTGCGCTTATAACCGGTGGCGACTCGGGCATTGGCCGGTCAGTAGCCGTCCACTTTGCCCGCGAAGGTGCCGATGTTGCCATTTCCTACATGGATCGGGAAGACGTTGACGCGCAGAAAACCAAAGAACTCGTCGAAGCCGAAGGCAGGCGCTGCGTGTTGCTGCCGGGCGATATCCGACAGGAAGCGTACTGCAAATATATTGTGGAGGAGACCGTTCGGCAGTTAGGCAAGCTAAACATTCTGGTGAATAACGCGGGGCTTCAACTGGCGCATAAAACGCTCGAAGAAGCGCTTGACGAGGACTTGCTGGATACTTACGAGACAAATATCTACTCCTTCTTTCGGGTCACGAAAGCTGCGGTTCCGCATATGCAGAAAGGGGACTCGATTATTAACACGACCTCCGTCACGGCCTATCAGGGCCGAGCCGATCTGCTCGAATATTCGTCTACAAAAGGCGCTATCATGACGTTTACCCGGGCCTTGTCGAGTAACCTGGTTTCCAAAGGTATTCGGGTCAATGGCGTGGCACCCGGACCGATCTGGACACCGCTCAACCCCGCATCGGTAGAGGCTAAGCAAATACCTTCGTTTGGCAAGGATGTACCCATGAAACGACCCGGCCAGCCCAGCGAGGTAGGGCCTGCCTATGTTTTTCTAGCTTCGGAAGATGCTTCTTACATAACCGGGCAGGTACTTCATCCTAATGGCGGTACGATCATAAATACGTAGTAAACCGTTGCTGTGTTATTGGTTTCCAGAGCGTCAGCTCAACAGGGCCCTATAATCCAACACAGCTTTTACAGACTAATTAACATCGTTATGACAACTGATTTTGAAATAGACGTCAAACCGCAGCATCAGGATGCGCAGCCTGGTCTGGAGTACGAAATGGACCCGCAACCGATTTACATTCGGGACAATTACCAGGGGGCCGAAAAACTGAAGGATAAAATTGCCGTCATCACCGGGGGTGACTCGGGCATTGGGCGGGCCGTTGCGGTGCATTTTGCTCTTGAAGGCGCCGATCTGGCGCTCATCTATCATCCACGAGAGGAACAGGATGCCCAGAAAACCAAAGAACTGATCGAAGCCGAAGGACGTCGCTGTCTGTTGCTGGCAGGCGACCTGAAGAGCCTCTCTTTTATTCGGGAATCGGTTGGTAAGATCATCAGCACCTACCATCATGTCAACGTGTTGGTGAACAACGCAGCCAATCACGTCGAACAGCACGAGTTTACCGATATAACGGATGAGCAGATGCGCCAGACGTTCGAGCTGAACATCCTGGCTATGTTCCGCCTGACAAAGAACTTGCTGCCCCATATGGGTGCTTATGACTGCATCATCAATACGACATCCGTGGTGTCTTACCGCGGCAGCAAAGCGCTGATCGATTATGCCGCTACTAAAGGAGCCGTTACCGCCTTTACCCGTTCGCTCTCGCAGAACCTGGTCGACCGGGGTATACGCGTCAATGCCGTAGCACCCGGACCGATCTGGACACCGTTGATCGTAGCAACCAAATCGCCGGAAGAAGTAGAAAAATTTGGGAAGGACACGCCTATGGAACGCCCCGGCCAACCCGCAGAGCTAGCACCGGCCTATGTCTTTCTGGCTTCGGAAGATGCTTCGTATTTTACGGGTCAGGTCATCCATGTCAACGGAGGTGAAGTGATTAATTCCTAGACAGGATACCAACTATTGAGCGCTGGATAGTAGATTAGTCTGCATATTGCCGACGGCTACTATCCAGCGTTTTTTGATGGAAACTCTCAACTCCTCCCCTACCCGCCCTGCTCCCTTACACCCCGGCCTGCCGATGTTGGGAAATACGCTTTCCTTTCTTCGCGATCCGCTGGCTATACTGAACACCCTCCAAAAGCGCTATGACCGTATCGTTCATCTGCGTATTGGCGGCCGACACCAGTATCTCGTTCTTCAACCTGACGATGCCAGACACGTTATCCAGGAGAATCACCGAAATTATGTTCGTTCTCCGGCGTTCAACGTGCTGAAGATCTTCCTGGGCAACGGGCTGCTCACCAGCGATGGTGACTTCTGGCGACGGCAACGGCGGTTGGCACAGCCTGCTTTTCACCGGCAGCGCCTGGCAGCACTGGCCCAGACGATGGTTGACGAGACCGCCGATTGGATCGATGATCTCAGGCAGCTCAACCACAGCCAGCCCCTCAACGCATCGCAGGCACTTATGGATGTAACGATGCGCATTGTCTGCAAAACCCTGTTCGGCTCTGATGTGATTGGCAAACTCGATGGTTTATCAATGGCCCTCGACACCTTGCAATTTCAGGCTAACCAGCGGATGTTATCACCGATCCGGTTTCCCATGCGGTGGCCAACGCCCGCTCACCAACGCTTCAGGCGCGCGGGCGAACTCGTTGACTCGTTCATTTACGGAGTCATCAACCAACGTCGGAATGACCATACAGACCAGCGGGATGATCTGCTGGCTATGCTTCAGGGTACAGAAGATGAAGATACCGGCGAACGCATGTCGGATCAGCAGCTACGTGACGAATGCGTAACTATCTTCGCAGCCGGCCACGAAACGACCGCCGTTTCCATGGCCTGGACGCTGCATCTCCTGACAGAGCACCCGGCCGTTCTGGCCCGGCTACAGGCCGAAGCGAAAACCGTTCTTGGCGATAAGCGGACACCCCCACCCGATGCTTTCAGGGCCTTACCGTATGCGATGCAGGTCGTTCAGGAATCGTTACGGCTTTACCCGCCCGCCTGGATCATGAGCCGATTAGCCATAGCCGATGACCCGATAGGCCCTCATACCATTCCGGCCGGCTCAACGGCATTAGTAAGCCCTTACCTGCTACACCGCGATCCCGCGAGCTGGCCTGACCCCGAACGGTTCGACCCGGAGCGGTTTGCCCCAAATACCAGCGGCACCCTCCCATCCCGGCATTCGTATGCGTATTTACCATTTGGGGGAGGTCCCCGTTTATGTATTGGCAATCAATTTGCTCTAATGGAAATGCAGATCCTGTTGGCGATGCTGGTACGGACCTTTTCGATTTTCCCGGTGCCCAACCAGCGAATAAACCCACATCCGTTGATTACATTACGGCCGAAAAACCCTATTTGTGTTTACTTAAAATAAACGAAATTATACTTTACGAAGAACTTAACTTGTCAAACGTTCCACAGAGCCACTCAAATTGAATAGTATGACCCACTAACGATCTCACGCCAGCCTCGTGCGTGAAACGGAATTGCATCTTTCGTAGCAGCACTTGACTTTGTGGCCGTAATAGTCAAACTTAGACAATCCATTGATGTTCTGTTTCAATTCACCTTTAAAAGCGACACAATGAGACTACAAATGCACGCCGTTAAGTTCACGGCAGATCAAAGCCTGCTCGATTTCATTCAGGCGAAACTCAATAAATTAGACACGTTCCATGACCGTATTATTGGCGCAGAGGTGTTTCTACGATTAGAAGGGGCTGACTCCAACAAAGTGAAGGAGAAAGTCGTTGAAGTCCGCCTTACAATCCCCGGCAAGGAGCTCTTCGTGAAGGAACACGACAAAAGTTTCGAAAGCGCCACCGATCGTGTGCTCGATGTATTGAAAGATAAGCTTGTTCGCTGCAAAGAGAAACGAAGTGATTTTTCCAGCCCAGCTATTACAGAAGCAAAATCCAGGGTTCAGGAAGACGAGGTCTTCGAACCTGATGAGTTATAGACTGATTATCAGTAAATGACGAAAGCCATCCTGAAAAGGGTGGCTTTCGTCATTTTACATCAGGCATTGGGATCTTAGTCCGTACACCCGTTCGTTTATTACAAGCCAAACGCGGCTTTCACCTTGTCAACGAAATCAAGTTTTTCCCAGGTAAAGAGTTCTACCTCCACTTGTTTTGTCTGGCCGTTAGACCCAAAGGTTTTGGTTACTATCTCATTTTTTCGCCCCATATGACCATAAGCAGCCGTTTCGGAGTAGATTGGATTCCGGAGCTTCAGCCGCTGTTCGATGGCGTAAGGACGCATATCAAACAGTTGGGCAATCTTCTCGGCAATCACCCCATCGTGCATGTCTATTTTAGCGGTTCCGTACGTGTTAACATACAGGCCACAGGGTTTAGCAACTCCGATGGCATAGGAAACCTGCACAAGTACCTGATCGCAAAGCCCGGCAGCTACCAGGTTTTTGGCAATATGCCGCGTGGCGTAGGCAGCAGACCGGTCTACTTTAGAAGGATCTTTACCCGAGAAAGCCCCACCGCCGTGCGCTCCCTTACCACCATACGTGTCAACAATGATTTTACGACCCGTCAGACCGGTATCTCCGTGTGGTCCGCCAATGACGAACTTACCGGTTGGGTTGATATAATAAGTGATGTCGCCATCGAAAAGTCCCTGTAATTCCGCTTTCTGTGCCGATTTTACCCGCGGAATAACAACGTTGATAATGTCTTCACGAATTTTAGCCAGCATCGTTGCATCGTCAGCAAAATCGTCGTGCTGGGTAGAAACAACAATGGTATCGATGCGGATTGGCTGATCGTCGTCGGAGTACTCGATCGTTACCTGCGATTTGGCATCGGGACGCAGATAAGGCATCAACTCGATTTCATTGTTGCGAATAACCGACATTTCACGCAGGATGGCATGCGCCAGATCCAGCGGCAGCGGCATATAGTTATCGGTTTCGTTGGTTGCATAACCAAACATCATGCCCTGATCGCCCGCGCCCTGGGCGTTGGCCAGGCTCTCGAAGTCCTGGCTATCGACTACACGGTCAACACCCTGATTGATATCGGCCGATTGATCGTGGAGGGCCGAGAATATACCGCAGGAGTTAGCCTCGAACATGTATTCACTCTTGGTATAACCGATCTTGCGAATGACGTCGCGAGTGATTTTTTGAACGTCGAGATACGTGTCCGTTTTGATTTCACCGGCCAGTACAACCTGTCCAGTTGTTACGAGTGTTTCGCAGGCTACCTTGCTGGACGGATCGAACGCTAAAAAGTTGTCAATTAAAGCGTCAGAAATTTGGTCAGCGACTTTATCAGGGTGTCCCTCGGAAACGGACTCGGAAGTGAAAAGATAAGGCATTGATTCTCCAGATGACTTGGTTAGTACGAACAAAGCGTTAGTCGCTGCAAAGCTAAGGGTTTCCCGGAAGGTGACAAGTAATAACAGAAGGCCGATTACATAGTTCGCGGCTCAACCAATCAGTTTCCGGCGTATCACATCGAAAAAGGCTGCTGTGAACGGCCACCAGGGCATGGTCGTGAACAACCGGATTTCGTCGAAAAACCGGGTGTCTTCGTCCAGAAACCGGAACGCTTTGACCGGATGGTTCTCCGCATAGAACCGCGTAAAAACGTCGGCAGCGGAATGACGGCGTTTTTGCAGGACATTGAGGAAAATACTGTCATATAACTTGAATCGCTTATTAAACCAGGGGGGATTGCGATTGGGGACTCCCGTAGCGGCCATGTTCTCGACAATAGCCCGCAGGTAGCGCTGAGTACGCTGGAAAGTATACCCTGTAGAAGCCTTTGTATGTCCACCCGATGTACCAATCCGGACAATGTGCTCCGAAGGGTTTTCTTCAGTATGGGTATCACTCATTGGGATAATACCATACTCCGTTTCGTCAATTTGATACGTGCCTGTATCCAGATACTGTTCCAGATAACGGGTAATATCCGCATCATATTCAGCATCGGTCATCAACTTGTCGTTGAAGAGCGTAAACTCGACAAGAGCGGTCTGCGCGTCGAACGGCATTACATAAACAAACCGGCAGTCGCCATGCTGCTCTACCCGAAAATCCATAATTTCGGGCTGTTTTGGATCAAAGCAGGGCCTTTCTGTTTTTATCACCCACCCCTTGAAATGCTGTAGCAGATTATGGTTCTCGGGCTGATCGGTGCGCAGCGTCAACGTACTGTCGAATACATAATCAGCTATGTACGGTTCGTCATCAGCTATGACGAAACCTCCCTGAGGGGTGTCTTTGATGCGGTTGATGGTTGCCTGTCGACGTTCAATATTAGGCCACTTATCCAGTTCTTTCTGCACGAACGCATAGAAATCGATGCCCCGCAACATTTTATACTCATACGTCCCGAGGTCGAGCGGACCCGAATGGGTAGTACCATGAAAGTTCACTGTGTTCCATTTGCGGAACATAATCGATTCGAACGGACCTGCCCCGTTCTCCCAGAAGCACCAGGTACGGTCATTGCGATTTTTCTGTTCACGGTCCAGGATCAGGATCGACCGGTCACGTAGTGATGAGCGGGTCATATAGTACGCCAGACTCAATCCCGCCATGCCGCCCCCAGCGATAATAAAGTCGTATTTCTTCATGCGGTAAAACAAAAGTCCGAACCGTAGGCCCGGACTTAACTCTATAAATAATTGAGAACCCAGATTGTTTATAAATGGATGTCAATTAGACATGTACATGTTTTTCAGCGTGGTAACTCGACCGGACCAGCGGACCTGACTCTACGTACTTCAGACCGCGCCGAACTCCTTCTTCTTTATACATGGCAAAGGTTTCCGGATGAATCCAGTCAATCACCGCATGGTGCATTTTGGTCGGCTGTAGATACTGGCCTAACGTCAGGATGTCTAGCCCATTAACCGCCAGATCGTCCATTGCTTTGAAAACCTCATCCTGGGTTTCGCCAAGCCCGAGCATGATGCCTGACTTGGTCCGCTGCCCGTACTCTTTTGTCCGCCGGATCTGCTCCAGGCTACGTTCATAACGAGCCTGCGGACGTACGCGCCGGTAAAGCCGTTCTACCGTTTCCATATTGTGGGATACAACCTCCTGACCGGCCGAGATCATGCGCTCCAGGGCATCCCAGTTACCTTTCGTATCGGGGATAAGGGTTTCGATGGTTGTTTGGGGCGACGCTTCTTTAATAAGCCGCACGGTCTGATACCAGATTTCAGCGCCCTTATCTTTCAATTCGTCGCGGTTGACCGATGTGAGGACAGCATGCTTTACCTTCATCAACACAATGGCTTCGGCTACACGCCGGGGCTCGTCGGTATCATATTCGTTCGGACGGCCCGTAGCAACAGCACAGAAGGTACAGCTGCGCGTACAGATGTTACCCAGAATCATAAACGTAGCGGTACCGGCCCCCCAACATTCGCCCATGTTAGGACAGTTACCACTTTCGCAAATGGTATGGAGCTTATGCTCATCAACCAATTTACGCACTTTGGCATATTCGGGGCCGATAGGCAATTTCACCCGCAGCCAGTCGGGACGTTTTGGGACGCCCGCCCGGTTACGTTGTTGTTCGGAGGGTATTACGGGTAGTTCGATCATGGCACCTCATTCCTTTTCATCAAAATTCGTTTTCCGGCCGTAAAGTTCAGCAAAAAAAGGAAGCAGGGCAGAAACGAAAAAAGTAGAAAGAGGAGATGGTGTGATCCCTTTCTACTTCCTCACTTACTGTTCTACGTCGCTTTTTATTTCTTGCTACCAAAAAACAAGGTGATGTATCCTGACGTGAAAAAGTTACGATTGCCATCTGTCCGGTTACCGCCGGGGATCGAGTTTGGTATAATGACGATTTTATTGGGGAAGGCTTCGGCCAGAAAACCCACTTCGATACCCGTTGTATTTGTCCGAAACGCACTCAATTCGAAACTAAGTGCGGCTTTGACGTTCAACCCTACGGTGAGTTTAGACTCCCCGATTCCCTGAAAAAAGTTACCCTTCCCCGTAACCGTTTCTCCGGCGGGGGTTGAGAATCCATTCACCTGCGAAGCCGGTACCTGCCGGGTAGAGTTGCTAAAAGACACTTCCAGGTAATAGGGTTTGATAATACCCAACGATGGGCCACCCGCGACGATACCACTCACCGAAATGCCTTCGTCGCCACTTCGCTGAAACAGTTTTACTTCCCGCCCGTACTGAGGGCGCAAAACGAATAAGTAATTTTCCTTACCGTCGATAAAACGAGCGCCAAATGAGCTTATAGATTGCTGTATCTCTTTGGGGTGTTTCACGTTGACCAGTTCAACACTTATATACCGGTATTGAGGCATACCCCGAAATGTCCCCGAAAGTAGTTTTGATTGCCGGAATGAGAAGCCACCAATCAGACTTGAGTTGGTGTTTGAGGTAACACCAAATGTAGTGATGGTTGTGTACTCTTCGTCCTCAGAATCAACAGATTGTGCGTAAGAAGACTGAGCCAGCGGCATCAGACTACCTACCATCATCGCGATCAGTATGTATAGTGTCTTCATTTTCGTAAATTCCTGAATTAAAGCTAATCATTTTGCCAGTCTTCACAAAATCAAGCTTCCGTATTAGGGTAACCAATCCTTAATTTATATGTTTGACTACTCAGTTGGTCAGTTAGTGAGTCGGTCAGTTGGTTAGTCAGTGGCTGACTCACTAACTAACCGACTCACTAACTCACTAACTGACCAACTCACCGACTCACTAACTGATTATATGGCCACAATTCACATTGACTATCTGGGAGGATTACGTACAGACTGCGCCCACCTACAATCCGGCACACACATCAACACCGATGCCCCCACCGACAACCAGGGCCGGGGAGAAGCATTTTCCCCAACCGATCTGGTTGCCAACGCCCTCGGCACCTGCATCATCACGACCATGGCTATTGTAGCTCAGCGCGATGGCATTGACCTGACAGGCAGCGAACTCGATGTGACAAAAATCATGACAAGCCAGCCACCCCGGCGTATTGCCCGGATCGAGATAGACCTGACGCTGCGCGCAACACCACTACCTGATGCGGAAACGCGCGCTAAACTGGAAAAAATAGCCCATACCTGTCCTGTTGCCATCAGCCTCCATCCCGATGTGGTACAGGCGGTTCAATTACGGTGGGCCGAAGTAGAAACGGTTTAGCCTAAACCCAGGCCAGAAATGAGGTTATATTTCATGGCGCTACTGCCCGATCAGGGTATTCAGGAAGAGGTAACGGGATTTAAGCAGACGGCTCAGGAGCGCTTTGGTACCAGCCAGGCGCTCAAGTCGCCTGCCCATATTACCCTTATTCCACCGTTTCGTAGCGACGAGACTGATTTTTCCATTCTGCATACGGTGGCGGATAAACAGAACCCGTTTACCGTTCAGTTACGGAACTTCGACCGATTCGGGAGCCGGGTTATTTTTGTTGATGTGGTGCCCGAGCCAACGCTGCTAACCTACCAGAAGGTACTGGCCGATTTCTGTGCCGAGCAGTTCAAAATAGCGCCTGATTCGAGGCCCTTCCACCCGCACATGACAGTGGCGTTCAAAGACCTGCGGCAGTCGGTCTTCCCCGAAGCCTGGGCCTACTTCTCGGCACAGTCGTATGAACGGATATTTACCGCACAGGGGATTACGCTGCTGGTTCATACCGGCCAACGGTGGCAGGTAGCTAAAACATTTGCCTTTTCATCAGCCACACCCAACAGGTAATTCGACCCAATTACCACTCCATCCTGGCGGTACCCCTTACGAAAAGATACGGTTGAATAAACCCTTTTTCGCTTTTAACGTCACGGGCTGACCTGGATTTTCGGCGTTGAATTTGCCGACAATTTCTGCTTCGTACTGCCGGAAAAACTCCGGGTCGAAGTTGGCCAGTGGCAAATGCTCCAGCACATACCGGATAGATTTCCCCTCCTCAATCCACTGCTGCCAAACCGCCTGCCGTTGCCGGATACCCAGCGTATTCATGCCCGTTACGGCCTGGTCCTGCTGGCGGTAATTGATGCGCAGGGCTAGTTTGCCCGCCGGATGCTCCCAGTAAAACGTCTGCTCCGTGTCATCTTTTGGCAGAAAGTTGGCAACGGTACCGTAGGTCTGGTACTCGATATCGAAAAACTTGGCTGAGTTGAAAAAGACGCCGGGCTGGTAGGTTACGCGCTGTTGGTTGATGACGCTGGCAACCGTTTCGCCCATGATCTGTCCTGTATACCAGATTTGCTCGAGCGGTTTCCGACAAGCGGGGGGCGTTCGGTGCTGCACACAGTCGCCAATAGCGTAGACATTGGGCAAGTTGGTTTCCAGCCGTTCGTTGACCAGGATGCCCCGGTCAGTTTCGAGGGGTGAATCCTTGAGAAAGTCAATGTTGGGGCTGACACCAACGGCAACGCCCACGAACTGAGCAGGCAGGGTCTCTCCCGATGTAAGCACTACTGATCCGACGCGGCCGCTGCCATCATCTATTATGCTGGCCAGTTCGGTACCCGTCCGCAGGTCCACATGATGTTCCCGAATATGACGGGTTACCAGCAATGACTCCTCAGTAGGCAAGACGCTGCTCCAGAAACTGTTTTCGCGCACCAGAAACGTTACCTGAATACCCCGGGTGAGCAGCATTTCGCACAGCTCGATTCCAATCAAACCGCCCCCAACGACTACCGCCTGCCGGATATCCTTCGTGTTGGCTTCCATCCGGTCAAGGTCGGGTTTGCTGTAGAGTCCCTGAACACCCCGCAATTCCTGACCCGGCCAGCCGAAGAAGTTAGGTTTGGACCCAACCGCCAGGATGAGCACATCATAGGAGACTGGGGCATTACCCTCGCAATTGATCAGGTGCCGGTCAAAATCGATATCGGTCACCTGAGTCCGTAACAGCTCGATGCGGTTTTTGGTCCAGAACCAGTCTTCGTAGGGTTTGGTATGGTTAAACTCCAGTTGCCCCATGTACACATACATAAGCGCCGTACGGGAGAAGAAGTGGTCGGTTTCGGCCGAGATAACCGTGATACGGTCATCTCCCTGTTTACGGAGTTCGCGGGCAGCCGTTATACCAGCAATACCATTGCCTAGAATGACGATATGGCGCATAGGTTGGTGAAGAAGTAACTACCGGGCCGATGGTTTACATACTTTCGAACCGGTCTGTCAGATTGCCAAAGTACGGTATTTGCGGGCAAGTCAATTGTTGTCTGACCGACAAAAACAAAAAAAGGCCGTCCTGCTGTAGAACGGCCTCAATCTATTCTGTACGTAGGCGATTAATTTCGTTTCTCACGGGTCATCGACATCGACGCCCCGGTACCCCGCCGGGCCTGCATCTTTTGCAGACGGGCTGCATCCTGTTGAGACACGATCTGGAGAGCCGAATATTCAGTCTTTCCGGTGATGAGGGGGAAGCCTGCTACCCGCTGAGCCGATGAACACCGGACACAGGTTTTGGCTGTTGGCAGCGCTTTTAGACGAGCTTCAGGAATTGGATTACCACACTTTACACAGTACATACCGTTGCTTTGTTGCTTACTATAAAAACACCAGAGCCTGCTAAAAAGTGCTTATCCACCCCTACAAATATCGCCCTTAATAGGCTACTAATCAGCAACTAATCCTCCCATACGATTACTTCTTCGCGACCAAACCAGGGTTCATACCGGGTGCCGTACCGGGCATCGATCACGTTACGTTTCATTTTCATTGTTGGCGTCATCAGGTCATTTTCTACCGTCCAGGGTTCTTTCATTACGATCAGTTTTCTGACGCGCTCGTAGTTGTGAACACGCTCATTGAGGGCATCGAGTGTTTGCTGAAGCCCCTGCGCTACGGTTTGCCGATCGGTCTGGCGGGCTGTTTCCGACAATACGATCAGCGCAATGGGCTGCGGCAGTTGCTGGCCTGTAACGCACACCTGTTCAATGTGGTTGTTGTCGGCAAAGCCAAACTCGATCTGAGAGGGTGCAATATATTCTCCTTTGGGGCTTTTATACATCTCTTTTACCCGCCCTGTAATGCGCAGGAATCCCTCCCGATCGACCTCACCCACATCCCCCGTATAGAGCCAGCCCTCCCTGATGGTTGCGGCTGTCAGTTCCGGTTCTCGGTAATAGCCCAACATATTCCAGCGGGATTTCGTCTGTACTTCTCCCGTTTGCGGATCTGTGCGAATTTCCATGCCTTCATTGACTCGTCCAACGGTACCGTCTTTTAGCTTATCGGCAGGCATCATCGATACCGCACCCAGGTTCTCGGTCATGCCATAGGCTTCCTGAATAATAATGCCTAACCGTCGAAACCACTGAATGAGCGAAATAGGCATTGGAGCGGCCCCCGTAATAATTAGCCTGGCGTCATTGAGACCCAGCCCCTGCCGGATTTTGCGTTTTATCAAAGATGACACAACGGGTATTTTCATCAGGGTATCGAGTTTCGATTGCGGTATTTTGGCGAGAATACCCAGCTGAAATTTTGTCCAGATACGAGGTACCGCCAAAAAGTGTGTTGGACGGGCTACCGCCAGATTCCTGGCAAACGTGTCCAGCGATTCAGCAAAGTAGATAGTACCCCCCATACCAATTCCTGTTGCTTCCACCACGTTTCGTTCGGCAATATGGCAGAGCGGTAAATACGAGAAGAAGCGTGCCTCAATTACATCATAGCGCATTTGCTCCTGTGTCTTACCCATCACGGCGGTTACAGCATCGTAGGTAATCATCACCCCCTTCGGGTTGCCGGTAGTTCCTGATGTGTAAATTATCGTGAACAGATCTTCTTTTTCCGGTAATGGATTTCCCGACAGAGGCTTATTCGTGTTCAGTATGTCACCCCATTGAACAGCATCGGTATCAACCGGGGGGGCTGTAGGTATGTAGGCAGGGAACGCAATTTTTTGGATACCCGCCGGCACGCTCATTTTCACGGCGTCCCAGCCGTCCAGCTTGCCTATAAAAAGAACGCGGCATTCACTGTGCTCCAGCACTTGCCTGAGTTGGGGTCCGGTGAGCGTTGGGTAAAAGGGTACCGATACATGTCCGCTTATTAGAATGGCCAGGTCGGCAATAATCCAGTGAGCGCAGTTTTTGGAAACCAGTCCAATATTACTCTTCGGCGGCAACCCGAGCGAGTTTAGGTACGTAGCCATAATACGCGCCTGACGACCGGCTTCGGCCCACGTGTAATCGATAAAGTTATCACCAACGGGCTGCTTCAGAAATACGTTATCCGGCTTCAGTTGCTCCCATTTGTAAAAATACTCAATGAGCGTATCCGGTTCATGATCCATTCGAACAAGCGTATCCATAGGGTATGATCGATTATCAATAGTGTATTATACAAAGAAAAAATAATACTATGAGAACCGAAATATAGATACTATTGCACCACAAGACCAATAACTCTACTGAAGTTTTTATTTTTTATTCCTGACAGCTAGCAAGTTACTGCTTATGCAGAACCTGACTATCCCAAAAAGATAGGAAGTGTAAAAAAGGGGGTAAACTACTATTTCTTTTTCCTGCGTTTATTACGCCAGTATTTGATATCGGCAGTCAGGTTTTCCAGGAAGAACGAGGGTCCCACCGATATATAAAAGCCGGTGTAATTAATCTGGCTGGAGGGCACATCCTTCTTCAAAATGAACCGATAGCCCGCCAGGGCATTGAAGCCAAACCAGTGAAAAGGACGAAACCAGCGTATGTTCGGGAACTGATAGGAACCCAGCACGCCAACGCCGGCAGGCAGAAAAACACCACGCGCCACTTCGCTCTCGTTGGACTGGCTATTGCTGTGTTCATACCGTGAATGCCCATACCCTATCTCAATTGGCAGGCTAATTTCGACTGATCGTTTACGGTACAGGTAGGGCTCAAAAAAAGCAGTTGCAATGCGCAGGTGCCGCGTAACCGCTTCTGAAGTAGCGGGTAACAAACCCGGCTGATTCAGCGACTGATTGACAAAATAAAAGCCAAGCCCTGCTTTAAAGGCAGCCCGTCTGCCATCGACCTCTGCCGGGCGTGGGTGCCGGACTGGAAACAGGAAGCCCGCCCGTAAGCCGTATACGCTAACCGGCATCCGACGACCGTTGCTGTTACGGGTGTCGTTAAAAAAGAAAAAGCGTTGATCGGTAGAAGCCGAAAATGTCAATGATTTTGGGCTATCGACGCGGGCCTGCACCGAATCGGACAAGGGCTTTTTATCGGCCGATAATTGGGTTGGTTTCTTAACGGATATATTGGTCTGGGCCAATGCATTCCCCAGATTACCTCCCCAGAACAGACTGAGTAGCAACAAACGCCAGAATCGGCTCATATTTTTCATAACGTTGGTGACGCTGGATCTTCACGAACGGATAGTATGATACAGCATCATGTTATCCTGTTTGCGTAAATCCTGTGGCTATATAACCGGGAAGTTACCTAATGGTTAACAACGCCCGGTTTTCTCTGACCACCGGGACCAGGTCTGGCTGCTGGTATCCAGAGAAAATCCACGAAGCGGTAACGGCATGAGTATAAATGCTCACCAGACCGCTTGAAAGCATAAACCGCCGGGCTTTTTGCAATCCGATGGCAGCTCGTATTAACGTTAGTAACTGATTTACACACCATGCTTGTTGCCCCTCCCCCCTGGACGCTGACCGGCAATGGTGTTATTCTCATTGCTCATTTCCCTGAAGCATTTGTCCGGTCGCAGGGGTTTCTGGCTCCCTATCAGCATCGTGGCTACCGGGGCTGGATCGGCACCGTTATGCTCGTTGATTACCAAACGTCGCCGGTTGGCCCTTATCAGGAACTGCTCTTTATTCCGGGCTTGTTCCAGCTGGGGAAAAGAACCAGTTTTTCGATTTCAAAAATCTACGTTTCCAGTCAGGAAAGCATCTGGAACGGACGTCGAAACTGGGGAATTCCCAAGGAGCAAGCTACTTTTTCTTTTAGTCTCAACCCAGATGGTAGTCAGACAATTAGGGTGGATAACCAGGGAGAGACAATCATACAGCTACGGGCAAAACCCTGGGGCATTCGATTCCCGATTACGACCAAACTGGTCCCCGGTTTTCGTATAGTCCAAAAGCAACTGATTACCGACGAGTCCAGCCCAAGATCGGTTGGGCAATTACTACTAACACGCCCTTCAGCCCGGGGGTCAGCCCGTCTGGCATTCCTGTCTGACATGCACGTAAAAACATCCCTGTTTCCTGACCTGAACAGGATACGTCCCCTGGTGACGTTGGTAGTTGAGAACTTTCAAATGACTTTTCCCCCGCCAGAAACCCTCTAGCTCCACCCCGGTCTTCTGCTGAAACAACCGGTGCCAACTTGACCCCGTGCTATAGCAGTAGAAGACCCTTGGCTGAATGCTTTGTGCGACATAGGCATATGACTCAACCTCGACATTTCATCACTTAACCTTGATAAAAAAACCGTACTCAGCCTACACTGCCGAAGAGCTTGCTCTCGACGACCTATTCCTGCGTTGGGTGCAACACCCCGATGATGAGGAGGTTGTAGCGTATTGGCACGTATGGCTTCTACATAATCCACATTGTACCGATACCGTTGAAACAGCCCGCGAATTGATCCGCACCGCATCGCTGCCCATAGGTCCGTCTTTGTCAGGTGATGAGGTATCGACCCTATGGGGGCGCATCCGTGAATCGCTCCAGACAATGGAAGACGTTCGCCCGTTACAACCCGATGTGCGGGCAGTGGTTGGCTGGTGGTATTTCCTCAGAACCGTAGCCGCCACCTTTGGCGTAATTCTGCTCATTGGGTGGGCCCTATGGATGCAATACGGACCGGACCAAACCATACGGACCGTCAGAACAGATACTGGCCAGACTCGAACGATACGTTTACCCGACAATTCAACCGTTAAATTGTATGCCAACAGTTCTATACGCTATGCCCGCCGGTGGTCCGATGAATCGCCAAGGGCAGTTTGGCTCGAGGGTGAAGCCGACTTCTCCGTTGTTCACCGTGTCGATACATCATCATCCAGGCTATTTCGGGTGCATACGCCTGAAATAACCGTCGAAGCCGTTGGCACTAATTTCCGGGTACGCCAACACCCGCAATGTACGCACGTTGCCCTGACCTCAGGTGAGATAAAGCTACTGCTAAATCAACAAAAACCCATTCAGCTCAAACCGGGCGACTCAGTCGAGATTGCGGCCGGCTTCGTACAACCATTACCCTGATTACCTATACCTATTATTAAACCTGTACCTATCTATTATGCCTACTTTTATTTCCTATTCATCGCCCCGGCAATCCTGCCGGAGCGAGTCCATGGCGCGGGGGCCGTGGCTTCCGTTACTGGGCCTTGCCGCCCTGACCCTACTGGCGCAACCTGCCCTGAGCGCTACCGTCCCCTCCGCGTCCCGACCAACGACCGTAAATCCGGTGCAGGAACGAACAATGAGCGGTCGTGTGCTCTCAAGCGATGACAAAGCCGGGTTACCAGGCGTCAACGTAGCCGTTAAAGGCACCACGCGGGGTACCACGACGGATGCTGATGGTGCCTACCGGCTGGCGATTCCAAGCAACAATGCCGTACTGGTTTTTTCATCGGTAGGGTTCATTTCGCAGGAAGTAACCGTTGGTAACCGCTCGTCTGTAGACCTGACATTACTCGCCGACGATCGGTCACTGAATGAAGTTATCGTGGTTGGTTACGGTACGCAGAAGAAGAGCCAGCTGACGGGGGCTATTTCGTCGGTATCGGCGAAGCAGATCACCGAAATGCCCATCACTAACATTGGTCAGGCCATGCAGGGACGGGTAGCAGGGGTCGACGTGGCGCAGTCGGGTAGTAAGCCCGGCTCTACACCTACTATCCGAATCCGGGGCCGTCGCTCGTTCAACGCGGGCAACAATCCCTTGTACGTTGTTGATGGTATTCCTCTTACGGGCGATCGAAATGAGCTGCTGGGAAGTCGTCCGTTCGATTTTGCCTCGGGGGGTTACGAAGACCTTAACCCGAATGATGTTGCGTCGCTGGAGATCCTGAAAGATGCCACCGCAACGGCTATTTACGGAGCCAGGGGTGCCAACGGGGTTGTACTGGTGACCACCAAGCGGGGTAACAACAACGGAAAAACGACCATCAGCTATGACGCCTACGCGGGCGTTACCGACCCACTCGATAAAGTCCATCTCTTCACGGGTCCTGAATTTACCGAGTATGTGCGGGAAGCGTATCGGGCAACAGGTTTGTATAAAGATGCCAGCGGAAATCCGGTTCCGACCGGAGTGGCAGATGCTTTCGCCGACTCGAAGGTAGCGGTACTGGGGGGAGACCCCGCCGTAGCTGCTGGTATTGCCGCTAACCGTAACACCGATTATCAGTCGTTGATTCTGCGGCAGGGCGTTCAGCAAAACCATTCAATTGGTATTCAGGGCGGAACCGACAAAACGCAGTTCTATATTTCAGCTGGTTATTTCCAGGATAAAGGCATTGCCCCTGGCCTGGACTATACCCGTTATTCGCTGCGGGCTAATGTCGATCACCAGATCAACAAAGTGATCAAGGTTGGCCTTTCGGCTTATATGATGTACAGTGCCCGGAACGGATCCAGCCTCAACCCGTACCGTTTTACATTACAGCAAAACCCGCTTGGCAGACCGTATGACGACAATGGCAACCTCATTTTTGCGCCTACGAATGATGCCCTGCTCACCAATCCGCTGGCCGAAATCGTGCCGGGCGCTCAGGTGGATCTGGTGAAGAAATACCGCATCTTCAATAGTATTTACGCGGAAGCCAATATTATCGACGGCTTGAAATACCGCGTCAACTTCGGTCCCGACTTCTCCGTTTCCCGAGCAGGACGCTTTGTTGGGGCTCAAACGAACGACCGGAAAGGGGGCGACCCAACGGCGGCAAACAACAGTCAGGTAGGCTTTAACTACACGCTGGAAAACATCCTGACCTATAACAAAACGTTTGGCAATCATAACCTGGGCGTAACCGCGCTTCAATCCATTCAGCGGGATAACTTCGAATACAGCAACCTATCGGTGCAGGGCGTTCCGGCCGAAACACAGCAGTTTAACAATGTAGGCAATGCAAGTCTGGTACTTGGCGTAGGCAGTAACTTGATTCAGTGGACGATCAACTCGTTCATGGGTCGTATCAACTACGACTACAAGGATAAATACCTCATTACAGCCACCCTCCGCCGGGATGGATCGAGCCGGTTTGGCGAAAACACTAAATACGGTAACTTCCCGGGTATTGCACTGGCGTGGAATATCAATAATGAAGACTTCCTGAAAAGCGTTTCATGGCTCGATCAGTTGAAGATCCGGGTCAGTCATGGCTCGGTTGGTAACCAGGGTGTGGTTCCTTACCAAACACAGGGGTTACTTGGGCGTACCGTTTACGCGTTCGGTAGCGTTGGTGCGTTCGGTTACCGGCCCAGCACGAT
This sequence comes from Spirosoma utsteinense, assembly GCF_014282275.1. GTDB lineage: Bacteria > Bacteroidota > Bacteroidia > Cytophagales > Spirosomataceae > Spirosoma > Spirosoma utsteinense. Next base: position 42,493 of record NZ_VFIA01000027.1, on the reverse strand, counting down.
TGGGAATCCCGACCTGCGCTGGGAAACATCAACGTCATCGAATGTCGGGGTTGACTTTAGCTTCTGGCGCGGCCGGGTAGCTGGTTCGATCGAATTCTACCAGACCAACACCACCGACCTGCTGCTTTCTGACCAGCTGCCCACGTCTATCGGTTTCAACGCCGTTACCCGTAACGTTGGCGAGACCCGCAACCGGGGGGTCGAATTGAGTTTATCAACTGTAAACGTCAATTCGAAAGGAGGCTTCAAATGGACCTCAGACTTTGCCTTTACCAAGAATAACGAAGCGATCGTCTCGCTTTATAATGGAGCCGTCGATGACCTGGGGAACAAATGGTTCATTGGTAAGCCGCTGACCGCTTTCTTCGATTACAAGAAAGCTGGCATCTGGCAAACGAACGAAGCCGATCTGGCTAAGTCATTCCAGAGTTCGGTTGGCCAGATTAAAGTACAGGACACGAACGGCGACGGCAAAACGACATCTGACGACCGGGTGTTCCTGGGCTCAGACATCCCATCGTTCAGCGCGGGTATTACGAACCGTTTCAACTACAAAGGCTTCGACCTGTCGTTCTTTGTCTATGGCCGTTTTGGTCAGACCATCCTGAGCGGATTCCACCGCGACAACAACCAGTTGGCCGGCCGTTACCAGCAGATCAAAGTCGATTATTGGACGCCTAACAATCCAACGAACGAGTTCCCGCAGCCTAAGTCGAACCAGGAGTTTCCCGTTTACAACTCGTCTTTATTTTACTTCGACGGTACGTTCGTGAAAGTCCGTAACATAAACTTCGGCTATACCTTTTCAACCAAGCTGACCCAGCGGTTGAGGATGCAGTCGCTCCGTATATTCACCAGTATTCAGCAGCCGTTTATTTTCTCGAAATACCGGTCGAAATACAATGGTGTTGACCCTGAAACGGCAGATGGCACGATTAACAACGATGTCACCCCTGCTACCCGGATAACGACCTTTGGTTTAAACGTCAAATTCTAAACCCAGCGGGCCATCGCCTATTGTGCTTATACATAGCCGATCTGAGCGACCCATTGCTCCCTGCGTTTGTATAAACTTTAGATTCTAAAAAAACATGAAATCTATATTTCAGGCAAAACCACTCCGCGTGTTCGGACTTGCTGCGCTTCTACTGAGCGGGCAGTCCTGTAAAGACGTACTGGAAGAAAAAGTGATCTCCAGTATTGGAAACGATTACGTCAATACGCCAAAAGGCTTTGAAGATGCGGCTAAGGCGGCTTATACGTCCCTTCGTAGTTTCTACGCTACGCAGCCAGGCCTGACCATGACCGAGTATGGCACCGACTTATATGCCACCGGTGCTGATGGCGGCTACAAAGGCTTTCATTTCTACGACACCCAGCTGAACAGCTTTGTAGATTTCCTGCAATTTGTTTGGGAAGAGCTGTATCGGGGTATCAACACCTGCAACGCAGTTATCGAACGCGCACCGGCGGCTAATGTGCCGGACGCCGTCAAAAAACTGCGGGTTGCCGAAATGAAATTTCTTCGGGCCCATTATTACTTTATTCTCACCCAGCAATGGGGTGGCGTAGACTTACGCCTGACAGAGACCCTGGCACCTACCAAAAAAACCAGCCGGGCTTCAGAAGCCGACGTGTATAAGGCGATCATTGCTGACCTCGAAGCGGCCATTCCAGACCTGGACCCTAAGATCCGGTCGATAGACTACGGCCGGGCTACCAAAGCCGCTGCCGAACATTTGCTGGCAAAAGTATACCTGACCAGAGCGTCCTCGACATTTAAGGGAGCCGACGATTATGCCAAAGCGGCTACGCTGTCGCAAAGCGTCATTGCGAATTATGGTTTCAAACTCGTCCCCGACTTTGCCAGTGTGTTTGCGCAGGGTGCCGGCGAGATGAGTGATGAAGTTGTTTTCGCCGTTCAGTATACAGCCGATCCGCTGACCAACGCGTCACCTCCTCCGGTTGCCAACACGGGTGGCAACAACCTGCACCTGTTCTTCGGGATGCAGTATGACGTTCAGGCAGGTATGGTGCGGGATGTTTTCTACGGACGCCCGTTCAAGCGGTTACGCCCGACCACTTACGCCATCGAGACGGTGTTTAAAGACCGAGTGAATGATTCCCGCTATAAAAAATCATTCCGCGACACATGGCTTTCCAATTCACCCGGCACCTACAACACGGCTTTCGACAACTCGAAAGCAAAGGTTACCTTTAAAGCAGGTGACACCGCTATTTACATGCCCGGCTATGAAATGCCGCTTGCTGAACGGGCCAAAAAACCATATCAGGTGCTGGTGCCCAGTGCTTATTCGGAAGCGCTGTTCCCTACGCTGACAAAATTCTTCGACCCCCTGCGCCCTGACCGCACATATGAACCTGGTAGCCGGGATTACCTGGCTTTCCGTCTGGCCGACGCCTACTTAATGTTAGCCGAAGCTCAGATTAAGTTAGGGAAACCGACAGAAGCAAGCGCGGCTCTCAATATGGTACGTCGCCGGGCAGCTTTTCCGGGAAAAGAAGCGGCTATGGAAATAACGCCCGCCCAGGCGACCATGGACTTTCTGATGGAAGAACGTGGACGTGAATTAATGGGTGAGCAAACCCGCTGGATGGATTTGAAACGCTGGGGCAAACTTGTAGAGCGCGTCAAACTGTACAATCCTCAAGCGGCCGTGAACGTCAAAGAAATTCACAACCTGCGTCCGATTCCGCAAACGCAGATCGACCGGACGGAGAAAGCCGCTGACGGTACAGCAGGATTCCAACAAAACCCAGGGTACTAACCGGGCAATAGTGAAAGGGTGCAGGAATGCAGCAGATCGCGTCTGCTATTCTTGCGCCCTCTCACTCTTTCCCTCTTTAGCAGTAGAATAAGCCCCATTGATTCTTATTGCTATCTATCCATAAAGCGAAAAACATTCTTTCATCATCGGTAACGGCTACATCAGCTTTATACTGATTATTTCTACCCCAACCTTATGCACGAGGCTGTAAACAGACGACAGTTTCTCACAACAGCCGGCCTGTCGGCTCTGGCACTTACGGCCGGAGCCAGTGGGCTATTCGCAGGATCTGGCAAGAAGTCAGGCCTGAAAATCGCCTATTCGGCTATTACGTGGGGCGGCAACGACGCCAAGGCCATTACTGATCTGGCCGACCTGGGTTACCATGGCATTCAGCTCCGGGCAAACACCTTCGGTCCTTACCGCGCCAAACCGTCGGAGTTAAAAGCGCTGCTCGATCAGCACAAGCTGAGCCTGGCCATGTTTTCGAGCGGCAACGTCGAGATCGATCCGGCTAAGGAGCAGAGTACCATCGACCAGCACGTAGCCCACGCCAGTTTTGTGAAAGCCCTGGGTGGTTCGGCCATTCAGTTAACCAACAGCGTACGCCCCAAGGACCGCCTTCCTACTACCGATGAGCTGAAACGGCTGGCAACGGTAATGAACGAGATTGGAAAGCAAACCGCCGACATGGGCGTTCAGGCAGCTTACCACAACCACATGCACCAACTCGGTGAAACACCCGAGGAAGTCGACGTCATCGTACAGGCGATGAACCCAAAGTACTGCAAACTACTGCTCGACATTGCTCATTACAAACAGGGCGGTGGCAAGCCGGAACAAGCCGTGAAGCAGTACAAAGACGCCCTGTATGCGCTACACCTGAAAGACACCATGTCGCCCAGACCGGATAAACCAGAAGACCCCAAAGCCTATAAGTTCGTTGAGCTTGGCCGGGGAAATGTCGACGTGCCCGCCGTCCTGAGCGCATTGAACGATATCGATTTCAAAGGTTGGGGAATTATTGAGCTAGATGGCGTTCCTGAAGAAGGCAAGACGGCAACCCAGTGCGCCCAAATCAACAAAGACTACATAACAAAAACACTTAAGCTGCCTCTATAAATGGTCATCGATTCGTGGACGAACGAATGCATGACCCGTTAACGTATGAAGAACTTACTTCTGATTGGCGTGCTGTCGCTGGGTTTGATGGCTGCCGAAAAACCACAGTCGCCCAACACGCTTACGGCTAAAGAAAAGAAAGACGGCTGGAAGCTTCTCTTCGATGGAAAAACGACCACGGGCTGGCGCGGTGCCTACAAAGACAAGTTCCCGGAGAAAGGCTGGAACGTAGCGAACGGGCTGCTGAGCATTCAAAAATCGGACGGCTCCGAGTCCCAGAGTTTCGGTGATATCGTAACCGATGCCGAATACAGCGATTTCGATCTGACGTTCGACTTTAAATTAACCGAAGGGGCTAATAGCGGCCTTAAATACTTTGTTGTTGAGCACCAGCCCAAGCCGAAAGGATCAGCCTTTGGTCTGGAGTTCCAGGTGCTGGACGACGACAAGCATCCGGATGCCAAACTCGGTCGTGATGGAAACCGGACGGTTGGTTCACTCTATGACCTGATTCCGGCAAGCGGAAAAAAAGCGAATGCTATTGGTGAGTGGAATTCGGGGCGGGTCGTATCGAAAGGCCAGCACGTTGAGCATTGGCTGAATGGTAAAAAAGTTGTCGAATATGAACGGGGTAGCAACGCCTTCCGCGAAGCCGTAGCGAAGAGCAAATATAGTGCTCCTGATTACAACGCCAGTGGCCGTTTTGGCGAGGCCTCCAAAGGCCATATTCTATTACAGGACCACGGTGATCTGGTATCGTACCGAAATATTAAAATCAAGTCATTGGACTGAGGCTGTCAGTGCCTTTCCTCCCGTGTCTGCTCTTGTTGTCTAACATCTCTCCTTTTAACGTTTTTATGGCATGGAAAACCGTCGCGAGTTTATAAAAAAATCAGCCCTTGCCGGTCTGGGCATGAGCTTCTCGGCGGGCAGTTATGCCCGCATTCTGGGGTCGAACGATCGGGTTCGGGTCGGTATCATTGGCTTCTCTGACCGCTTCCGGCAGTCGCTGGCACCGGCGTTCATGGAGCATTCTAAAAACACCAACTTCGCCTTTGTGGGTGTGTCCGACATCTGGAGCCGCCGTCGGGACGAAGCCGAGACCTATTTAAAAGGCAAAGGCTGGAACGATGACTCGTTCTTTAAAGCCCGTAACAATGAAGAACTGCTCGATCGGAAAGACGTCGATGCTGTTATCATCAGCACCGCCGATTTCCAGCATGCTCTTCACTGCGTCGATGCCGTTGAGTCGGGCCGCGACGTGTATGTCGAAAAGCCATTCGCCGAATCGCTCGACGACGCCCGCAAGGCGGTTAAAGCTGTCGAAAAATCAAAAAAAGTTGTGCAGGTTGGCTCACAGCGCCGTTCGGCACCCAATTATCACGAAGCCGATAAATTTATTAAGTCCGGCAAGTTTGGTGATATTACCATGGTCGAGATGACCTGGAACGTGAACCAGCCCGGTCGCTGGCGTCGGGCTAAGCTGGTATCGGAGATCCGCAAGGAAGATACCGACTGGGCTCGTTATCAGTTAAACCGTCCAAAGACCGAGTGGGACCCGCGCAAATACCTGGAGTTCCGCTTGTTCTATCCCTATTCATCGGGTATTCCCGGCCAGTGGATGTCGCACCAGATCGACACGGTGCACTGGTTCAGCGGACTTGATCACCCACGGAGCGTAGTCGCCAACGGCGGTGTGTATTCCTGGAAAGATGGTCGTACTAACGCCGATACCTTTACCGCAGTATTCGATTACGGTCCGGATAACGACAAAACGAAGGGCTTCCAGGTGCTGTACTCGTCACGCATGAACAACGAAGCGGGTGGTACCAAAGAGTATTACTACTCGAACGGGGGTATGATCAACCTCGACACGAATAAAATTACGCCCGACGGCGGTCTGGAAGCGAAGTACGCCAAGGATATGAACATGCAGGCGAACCTGTTGCCTACGATGTCGCTCGGCGAAGCGGCTAAGATGGAAACGTCAGCCAATACCGGTGGCGACCCTATGACGTCGTTGCACATGCGTAACTGGATGGACTGCGTCCGGAGCCGTAAAGAGCCCAACGCCCCTGCCCGGGTTGGCTTTAACCACTCCGTTGCCAACATCATGGCAACAACGGCTCTCCACACCGGCAAGCGGGTAACCTGGGATGCCGTAAAACAGGATATGATTATAACGTAGAAGTTGTAGAAGTCGTAAAAGTCGTAAGTCGTAAAAGTCGTAAGTCGTAAAAGTCGTAAGTCGTAAAAGTCGTAAGTCGTAAAAGTCGTAAGTGGCTGACGCGAGCGTGTTGCTTTCGCGTCAGCCACTTACGACTTTTACGACTATCACGACTATTTTATCAACCCCGCCCCGATCTGGCAGTTCAGGCATTTTTTCGGAGTACAGAATTCGTTGTAGAGTTCGATGGCCGCCTGCGAATCGAAGGCGGTACGAATACCCAGCCCTAACTCATCCCAGGCATCGGTCAGCCGGTTTTTCTCAGCCGGGAGTTGTTCCAGCAGCGAAACGGCCCGGTCAATATAGGCGGGTTGCCCCCGATGGTGGGCGTAGGCCGCCAGTAAAGGCACGACGGTATTGATGAGAATATTCTCTGCCGAGGTTTGTCCCAGCGCAGGAACTACCTTATCGGCGGCTTTCCCGAACCGATAATGAGACTGCCAGTAACTGGACGGCAGCTCCTGCAACGACTTTAGCAGCCGATCGGCGTTATCATTCCCGATGAACAACGAAAATAAACTAGCCTGTTTTGTTACCAGGCGGGCAAACTGCGCCAGTCGTAACGTGGGAAAGTTAGCAGGTCGGAGTCGCCCCCATTTCCAGGCATGAGCAGTCACCTGCCGGTTCGCCAATTGGTACTTGACTGATAAAAATCGATACTCGCGCTGCAAGGCAATCGTATAGTCATCCGGTGCGTCGATAGCGTCGAGCAGTCCTGCCGTGCCAAACAACATGGCTTCCACCTGCAAAAGCACATCACGATGCTTAAGAATGGCTTTGAGCGGCACGGCACGACTAAGTTGAGCCATCGGGTCTGCGTTGGTCTTGAATCCCATATTCAGCGCCAGCAGCCGGTAGGCAGTCTCCTCCCAATCGCCACCTGTTGCGTCGAACAAAGCCTGCACATGTGCGGCTTTGCGCTCCAGCCGTTGCAGCAACGCTTTGTCAAGCATGGATGTCAGGCGGAGCGGTTGTACCGATCGAAACTGCCCGGCACATGGGATCGAATCCCGCGAGTTCATTAGCAGGGCATACCGATCAATAAGCGTATTGTCGGTCAGAGGCCTTAATTCGAGAGTAGGCAGGGGCGTACCATTGGCACGGTCGACCTGTCGGCCAGTTGCTATTCGATCATCTTCCCAAACCACATGCAGGATTACATTGTCGTAAGCCCGATCGTCCTGATGGCGATGGGCCAGCCAGTCGGATGTTTTGGTGTGCATCTCCACCGTACCGCCCCACTCTACGCTATTGATGAGCAGACGGGCGTTGAAAAAATCCGGGCCGGCATTGTAGTTTCGAAAACCAGGATGCAATACCTGAACAGGTTCACCATCGGTAGTGGTGAGATTTAGTTTCGTGAAATATTGAAACTGCCATATGAAGTAAATAAAGGTCTCAGACATGATTGGCGGTAGGCAGGTATAAGGAACCAAGTATCCGAAATAAACCTAACAATGTCAATCAGTTACTAGAAGGGCTAACTAAAACCGTTAGGTTTCGTCTGCTTTTTACTTTATCTATAAACGCATTACATCGAACTTATGAAAACGTACATTTTATGGGCTGGCATCGCGCTCAGCACCCTTTTTCTGAATCTTACCACGCGTCCGCTGGCCGACGGCTGGGTTAGTCTGTTTGATGGCAAGACCCTCAACGGATGGAAAGTTGGCGACAACGCCAGCACGTTCAGTGTGCAGGATGGCGCTATTGTCGTATTTGGACCCCGCGCACACCTGTTTTATGAGGGTCCGGTAAACAACCACAATTTTAAAAACTTCGAGTGGAAAGCGCAGGTCAAAACGATGCCCGGTGCTAACTCGGGTATGTTCATCCACACCACGTACCAGCCAACCGACTGGCCTTCGAAGGGGTATGAGATTCAGGTGAACCAAACCCACACAGACTGGCGCAAGACGGGCAGCGTTTACTCGATGCAGGATGTTAAGGAAACGTTCGTGAAAGATGAAGAGTGGTATACCGAACACATCATTGTGCAGGGCAAGAAGGTAACGGTAAAAATTAATGACAAGATCATTAACGAATACACCGAACCCGACAGCGTCAGTAACGCCAGTAAGCCTACACAGCGTCGCCTGAGTAGCGGTACAGTTGCCTTACAGGGTCATGACCCCAAGAGCAAAGTCTTTTTTAAAGATATCATGATCAAGGTGCTGCCGGATTGATATGGGAAGGCAGGAAAGCAGCCGGGAGGATGGAGAAAATAAAGCCTGATTTCGCTTTTATTTTCTCCATCCTCCCGGCTGCTTTTTTACCGAAACCGCTGAATACTATAATCGCGGGATTGTAGCTGGTTGGGGTTCATGGCCGCCACCGCTGCGCCAATCTCACCGATACGCGCATTGAGCGTGTAAATCTGCTGGTTGACGTATACACTGGTCGTTGCCTGGAAGTAGCCATTCTCATCGGTCTTCACAACAGAGGCTGTCTGCCAGTCATCGCTACTACGCACCTGGGCCACCCGGCTCCCGCTTCCTGTCACTACATACAAATCGGTCTTGTTCACCAGCGTCAGCCCATCACCAGGCAAGCTTGCCAGATTACCGACTTCCGAAATAGTATTGCCATTCTGCAAGTCTACTTTGTAAAGTTTACCCGCCCCCGTCTGGGCTACGATCAGGTAACCATCGGGATGGAATACGATGCCATTTAAGCCGAAGGTAGCACTGGCAAAACGAGGATCGTTGACCAGGATACTGGCTTGCCCGTCGGGGGTGATTTTGTAAATGACCGGCGAAAAAGAGTCTGTCACATAGATGGTTCCATCAGGCAAAATAGCCAGATCGTTGGCGAAGTGACGCGCATCGGGCAGTAGGTTATCCAGATCGACACGGCGTTCCAGCTGGCGGGTAGCGCTATTGAATACAAGTAATTCAGCCGTTTTAAAGGCCGATTGTGGGGTACTTTTCACCGAAACCCCCTGATCGCCCACACAAACGAAGATGCGTCCATCCACTACTTTCACGCCGATACCACTAATAAGCTCGGGTGCCGTAAGCAGGTCTTCATAACGTCCATCGGTATCAACAGTACCAATTTTACCTTGGGTGATGGAGGTGATTACGAACTTACCCAGCTGCGAGGAGTAAGCGATACCTTCCGGGTACTGGCGTTCGGCTACAAATTCAATGCGTTCCGGGAATGGAGCATTCGGGCTGTTGCGATGGTCTTCGCAGGCCGTAAGCCAGCAGGCTGCTGCTGCCAGCAGCGGACCCGATATCCAGCGTTTTTTCATAGGTAGTCGTTGAGTTTTCTCTTTCGGTATACGACGATAGACGTCGCCCGCGAGTAAGGTAAGCAAGGGTTACTTATGCCCATTTGTTCAAACATTTTACTGTCCGGGCTATCATTTCCGGCAAACTATTTCTGACAGGCAGAGTTTCTTTACTATAGATTCGCAGATACACTAAGCTCTTATATTACCAAGCAACGCTATGGAACATTTCACGACGCTGACAGAAGCAATGGAAAACCTGCGCGGACGCGGCTACACAGTCGACTTCGCCCCCGCTAAAGATTTTTTAAAAGCAACGACCGACGATAACATCAAACTCAAAAGCGACGAGTTCGAAGTGGATGAGTTCCACCGATTTGAGGGCACATCGGATCCCGGCGATGAAATGACGTTATATGCCATTAGCGCTACCAACGGCATGAAAGGCGTGTTCGTGTCGGCGCAGGGCACCTACTCTAACGAAGTCTCGCCCGAGCTGATGGCGAAGCTTAACGTCTCCCACCCCAATGTAAATACGGAGGGAGCTGTTCAACCCATTAACTCATTACCGGCCAGTCAATAGGCCATTTTACCGACATATGCAAGAAAAAAGCCCGGAACGTGTCAAATTTTCCGGGTTTTTCACTATATTTGCGGCCTTTACACTGAAACGAGTCGTTCTTTTTCGTACTGATACATCATGAAGTTATCCGAATTCAAATTTGATTTACCCGAAAGTCTCATCGCCAAATACCCAGTAGAGCGGGGTGAATCGCGGTTAATGGTCGTTGATCGGAAGGCCAAAACCATTGAACATAAGCAGTTTTCGGATATGCTGGGTTACTTCGGTGATGGCGACGTGATGGTGATCAACAACACGAAAGTTTTCCCGGCACGGCTATACGGCAATAAGGAAAAGACCGGCGCTAAAATCGAAGTATTCCTGCTGCGCGAGTTGAACCGCGAAATGAAACTGTGGGATGTTCTGGTAGACCCGGCTCGTAAAATTCGTGTAGGTAATAAGCTGTACTTTGGCGATAGTGATCTGGTAGCCGAAGTAATCGACAATACCACCTCGCGGGGCCGCACCATCCGGTTTCTGTTCGATGGTAATCACGAAGAGTTTATGAAAGCGGTAGACGAACTGGGCGAAACGCCTATTCCCCGCGAAATACAGCGCGAGGCTGAACTGGCTGACCGGGACGACTACCAAACCGTGTTTGCCCAGCATGTGGGTGCTGTAGCGGCCCCTACAGCCGGCCTGCACTTTACCCGCGCCATGATGAAACGGATGGAGATAAAAGGTATTCATTTTGCGCCTGTTACGCTGCATGTTGGTTTGGGTACCTTCCGGCAGGTTGATGTTGAAGACCTGACCAAGCACAAAACAGATTCGGAGAACTACCGTATTCCCGAAGAATCGGCCAAGATCGTAAACACAGCGCTCAACGAGGGCAAACGCGTTTGTGCTATTGGCACAACATCGCTGAAAGCTATTGAATCATCGGTGTCGGCCAATAGCCGGTTGAAGCCCGTTGAAGGCTGGACAGATCGGTTTATTTTTCCACCATACGACTTTAAAATCGCCAACACCCTGCTGACGAGTCTTCACTTGCCTGAGTCGATTCTGATCATGATGACCAGTGCCTTCGGTGGTCACGAACTCATCAAGGAAGCTTATCAGGTAGCCATCAAGGAAAAATACCGGTTCTTCAGCTATGGCGATGCCATGCTGATTATCTAAGTCCTTATTTTTAAGTTGGCCGGTCAGTGAGTTAATCAGTATTTTTGAGGGGCCATCCGGCCCCTTTTTTTATGACCGACGGCTTACCTTACCGACCACCAATTTGTCAACTGACCAACTCTTTGCGATTATCGTTGCTGGCGGAAGCGGCAGCCGGATGCAGTCGGACGTGCCAAAGCAATTTTTACTGCTCAACGGTAAACCAATTCTCCAGCACACGCTGGAGCGGTTTCTAAGCGTCTCCCCTACCCCGCATATTATTCTGGTCCTGCCCGCCCGCGATCAGCAGACCTGGGCCACTCTTTGCCAGCAGCACAATTTCTATCCGGAGCGCAGCGGTGCATCGATCCAGCTAATCAATGGTGGGGTCACCCGCTTCCAGTCGGTACGAAACGGATTGCACGCCATCCATAGCCCCACGGGACTAGTAGCCGTACATGATGGAGTCCGGCCTTTTGTTTCGCCGGGCATTATCCAGGAAAGTTATGCTACAGCAGCGCGGACCGGCTCGGCGGTAACGTGTGTACCAGTAAAAGATTCGGTCCGTCAGGTCAGTGCAGATGGCAGTAGTAGCGCGCTGGACCGTCGTTCGCTACGTCTCGTTCAAACACCCCAGACTTTTGAATTAAGTCGATTCAGGCAGGCCTTTCAGGTCGAAGAGCAGTTGTCCTTCACCGATTGCGCCAGTGTTCTGGAGTTCGCTGGCTTTCCGGTAACTCTTATCGACGGTTCTTACGAGAATATTAAGATCACGACACCCGAAGATTTGCGGGGCTGGTAATTTACGCCAGGCAGTTGTCATTCAGTAGCCCAACGACTCTATGCGTCACCGACTCCCCCCCGACCACTACATCAACGGCATTCTGGCCGGTGACCGGCTGCTGCTTAGCCGCGCCATTACGCTCGTTGAAAGCCGCCGACCCGACGATCAGGCGCTGGCACAGCTGGTGATGGAAGGGGTACTATCCCGGTCAGGTGAGGCTGGCCCGAGGCCGGCTGCCTCTTCTGTTCGTATCGGGATCACAGGAGTACCAGGCGTGGGAAAAAGCACGTTCATCGAAGCCTTTGGCACCTACCTGACCCAGTTGGGCCACCACCTGGCCGTACTTGCCGTAGACCCGACCAGCCAACGGTCGGGTGGTAGCCTGCTGGGCGACAAGACCCGGATGGAAACACTATCTATGAACCCCAATGCCTACATTCGTCCCTCACCGGCTGGTGACTCACTGGGGGGCGTTGGCCACCGTACCCGCGAAACGATGCTCCTTTGCGAAGCCGCCAGCTTCGACGTGATCCTGGTCGAAACGGTAGGTGTTGGTCAGTCCGAGACAGTGGTACACGGCATGGTCGATTTTTTTCTGCTACTGATGCTGGCCGGCGCCGGTGACGAATTACAAGGGATGAAGCGGGGAATCATGGAACTGGCCGATGCGCTGGTGATCACCAAGGCTGACGGCGACAATATAGCCCCGGCCAATCGTGCCCGTATGGAATACCAGAATGCGCTTCACCTGTTTCCACCTACTGGCACTGGCTGGTTCCCTCCCGTACTTACTGGGTCGGCTTTGACCGGCGCAGGTATAGCCACGATTTGGCAAACAATTCAGGAGCACCAGCAATTGACGACCCAAAACGGCCAGCGCAACCAACGGCGTCAGGCACAGCAGCTGACCTGGTTTCGCGCCCTGCTTCGCCAACAGCTGGACAGTCAGTTTTATGATCGACCCGGTATGCAGGACCAGCTTGCCCTTATGGAAGCCCAGGTGCAAGCGGGCACTTTACTGCCCGGTCAGGCCGTGAAAATGCTATTCCAGCCGTCGTCGTCAGGCAGCAGATAAATTAGCATTCAGAAGACTATCGACGCCTTTCATCAGGGTAAGTATTTATCTGCCTGACCTGTATCCATAAAAAAGGGACGAATCTGCCTAGATCCGCCCCTTCTGTTACCGTATTCCAGTTTATGAATTGCCTAACGTCCTGTCTGGCTCATTGACACGGGTTACTGGTATTTCTCCCTCACTCGTGCTCCGGTTCCAATCGGCATCGGCTACTTTAGTGCCTTCTGCGGTGGAATTATCGGGTTGCTGATAAGCGATCATAGGATTATCCTCATCAGTTGAGGCATCTTCTGCATCGATCGGTAAAGTGGACTGTTGCGCCGAAGACGTATCGTCACCTGTTTCAGCCACCAGCCGTTCGTTATCGGCAACAGTACCCGGCACGTCTACGTCGCGGCTATCGGCTACACGCGAAGGCAAGTCATTATCCAGGTTTTTGTCGTTCAATTGGGCCAAATCGGGGTGAATTCCCATCGTGCTATGCATTTGCTGAGCCGCGTTGGACTCTGTGCTTTCTTTGCGGGATTTGCTGCTTAAGCTCATAACGTTGTTCGTTTAAGGGTAGTTTTATTAGTACGAAGGCTGATTGTTCAGGTCTGTACCCGTCTCGGCTACATCTTCTTCGCGCTCCGTTTGCTCCTCATCGGTGCTTGTTTCCTCTTCATCGGCGTTGTCGTCTTCCTCCTCTGGTGCCATCTGAGCATTTGGCACCTCCACACTGGTCACCGATGAGTACTCGTGCGTTTCCACCGTGTCTGACGTTCCGTTTACATCAATCATGGCTGTTTTTGTCAGCGTCTTGTCACTACCGGCGTTACTGATTCCTTCCTCTGTTACGTCCATGGTCGTGTCGTCCATATCACCCATACGTAAGACACCATTCTTGCTATCCATATCCATACCGCCGATACCCCGAATGTTACGACCATCCTGACCACTTCGGATTTGGACACTGTCGAGACCATTGGCCGACTCCTCGACCTCAGGACGATTTTTGTTATCCTGTACCGCCCGATCTACGTCGGTATCATCGGAGCCCATTGGCCCTTCTGTACGGCCGATTATCTGGGCATCGTCACGTTCTATATCTTTCTCGTCTTTCATGGCTTTGAGTCGGTTAATTACATAGATTAACTTCTTTTCTTTCAAAAAGTTTGTATCTCCGTAGCCATAGGTCCTTGCTACGCAGGTATACATCATTAAGCTATACGTTTATATACTACTACAGTGAGTGAGTAAAAATCTACCGAAAAATTGATTTACCTACCGGATAATATACTTAAGTAGAGTCTGCCTTCACCCGAACCCTGTTTTAACTGTACTTTGTCTTTTACATCAGCATAGTAACTGGTTATGGTAGACTACACAAGCTACTTTGACTAACACAATTCCTTCCACACACCTTTGACGTTGTATAAAGCATATGATCAAACGCCCGCAGCCTGGTTGGTGCGGAATACATATAAACGATTTTAATAGTTGGATAAAGCGTAATGCCGAAAGCGGGCTGATATTATCGGCCCGCTTTTTTTATGGTTTCAGACTTAAATCAATACCGGCCAACGGCCCCGTTTAAAATGGCGTGACCAGCGTTATCAACAGGCGACCTAGGAGAGTATACTTTCCAAACGAACTAATCGGGGGTGCCCGCCAGATGGGATCCAGTCAGATATGAATTAAGAAATTTGCTACGTTGACTAATTGAGCAACAACCTGAATTGACGACTACGGTAAGACTGCCGTGTTGACGGTAACTAGGCTTTCCCCTGTAGCACGTCTATATTCTTACCCCGGAAAGCCTACAACCACCTGTTCCTCCGAACAATTCAGTAAACTATTTATTCAACTTTTTTCAACATACGTAGTTACGATATTTACTAAAGGCATTTTCGACTATATCAATATTATATAGTGGCATAGTGTGTTTCAAGCAAATTATAGAATTAATCCTTCCTCCAAGCGCTGAGTAGTTCCCCACCTTCAAGTGAGTATAATAACCTAAAATTACAATATCAAACCATTTTTCTAGCCATTGGTTATACAGATAATTATTCGGTATAATGTTTAATTTGCATTCTGTTTAACTAAGAATTTCTGCTTTATCAACATGTATTGTCCTGATTTTTGCAGAAAAGTCTGTTTTGCAGAGAATTTCTATAATTTTAGTTTAACCAGTTTTCCATCAACTTTTATGAGAAAAGTTCTAATTGGGACTTGGCTGTTATCGTTGTTGTTCTGCCTGCCATTACTGGCGCAGGATGCCTCTGTAACAGGGCGCGTGACATCATCGGACGATGGTTCTGCGCTGCCGGGAGTAAGTGTCGTAGTAAAAGGAACAACCCGTGGCACCACGACGGATGTCAATGGTGCGTATCGGATCAACGCAGGCTCAGGAACCACGCTGACGTTTTCGTTTGTGGGTTTTAAGTCGCAGGATGTCGCTGTTGGCAATCGCACTGCCATCAACATAGTACTGGCCGCCGACGCATCAACACTCAACGAAGTCGTAGTAACGGGCTTCGGTATCCAGCGTACGGAACGCGAGATTGGCACCTCGGTTGCTAAAATCAACAATGCCCAGATCACGCAGGCCGCCCCGGTCAATATTGCCAATGGTCTGACTGGTAAAGTATCCGGATTACAGGTTAACCTGACTAACAATGGCGTAGGGTCAAGCCCTCGTCTTACACTTCGCGGCAACCGGTCATTTTTAGGTAATAACCAGGCCCTCCTCGTTGTGGATGGTGTTATCTCGGACATCAGCTTTCTGCCGTCCATCAACCCCAACGACATCGACAACACGACAATTCTGAAGGGACCAAGTGCCGCTGCTTTGTATGGCTCCGACGCGTCGAACGGTGTACTGGTGGTAACTACCAAGCGGGGAACCCAAAACAACAAACCACAGATATCTTACAGCAACAACACTCAATTTGAAAGTATCTCCTACATGCCGGGGCTACAAACGCAGTTTGGTTCAAACGGGGGTGAAGCGGCTCCGTTCTACGACCGTAACTACTCGCGTTTATATGTGCCTTATGAGAACCAGAGCTTCGGTCCTATCTACGACGGATCGACACAGCCGCTAGGTTATGGTGTGCAGATTCGGAACCCGGATGGGTCGGTTAGTATCGACACGCTGAGAGTACCGTATGCTTCGCCGGGCAAAGACCCCCGCAAAGCGTTCTTCAACACCGGCGTTACTACCCAGAACGACGTGTCGTACCGGATTGGCGACAACCAGAACTACTTCGGGCTGGGGCTGCAACGGGTCGATCAGAAGGGTGTGGTGCCGAATGATAAGTACCAACGGACAAGTATCAGCCTGAAAGGCGGCCGGGCGGTCGACAAGTTTGCAGCCAACGGTGGCATACAGTTTGCCTATCAGCAGGCGAATACAGAAAACGGGGATTTCAACCAGAACCGCCCCGTGTACTGGAACGTGCTAAACCAGCCTGCCCACGCGCCCATCAACAGCTATCCGCTGAATGATATTACCTCACCTCAGGGGGATGTAAACGGCTACTACAACGCGTATTACCCAAACCCTTACTGGCAGATCTCTGGCGATAACTCGCGCAAGATCAGCAACACCTACACGTTGCAGGGTTCTACCGACGTTTCGTATCAGTTCAACAAATGGCTGAACGTACTGTACCGCATTGGTGGTCAGGTATTCAACTCCCAGTTGAAATCGCACATTGCCGATGTGCAGTTTTCGGACTATGCACTGGGCGATCCTTGGGAAGCCGGTAACATTGCTTCTTCAGTAGGCCGGGCCAATGCAACCGTACTGGATGCCACAGCAACACGTACCCGGTTCACGGGTGACCTGCTGGTAACAATCAACCCCACGTTTGGCAACTTCACAACCAAACTGATTCTGGGTCAGCAAACACGCCAGGAGTATTCACGGTCGACCTATACCTACGCGGGTGCGCTGGTAGTGCCGGGCCTGTATAACATTGCCAACCGGCTGGGCGAACCAACCGTTAGCGAGTATAACACCCGCAGCCGCCTGTTGGGTGCCTTCGGTGATTTCACACTGGGCTACAAGAACTTTCTGTTTGTTCACGCAACAGGCCGCAATGACTGGACCTCGCTGCTGGCTCCGGCTAACCGTTCATTCTTCTACCCAAGCGTAGATGCTTCGTTGGTGTTGACGGATGCCGTTCCATCGCTGAAAAACAGCTCGGTTCTTTCCTTCCTCAAAATACGCGGTGGTCTGTCACGCGTGGGTCAGGTGAACGTAGCGCCCTATCAGTTACAGAACGTGTTTAACCCAGGCACGAATGTCACCACGGGTGGCACTGGTTTCCCGTATGGCAGCCAGGCTGGTTTCGAGTTGAACAACCGGCAGAACGATCCAAACCTAAAGCCTGAATTCACCGTTAGCCGTGAGGTTGGCGTAGAAATGGGCCTGTTTGACCGGGTCAACCTGGAAGCCGTTTATTACAACACGACCACCACGAACCAAACGGTACCCATCGACATTTCGCGGGCTACGGGTTACACCTCGGGCCTGATCAATACGGGTTCGATGGTTAACCGGGGTATCGAGTTGGATCTGCGTACAACACGGCCTATTTTCAACCTGGGCGGTTTTACATGGGATATCAATACGAACTTCACCTACCTGGAGAGTAAAGTAACGGACCTGTATCAGGATCTTGCCCGTATCAACATTCCATACGGCACAGACCCTTACCGGCCAACCGTGTCGCCAGGTGCTTCGGATGTGTTCGCAGCTAAAGGCATTGCCTATCCGGCTCTGTACGTTTCCGATATCCAGCGTGTTCAGACGACCGATGCGAGCGCACCTAATTACGATGCCACCGGGCAGTTTGCCGGTCGTCCGGTTATCGATCCGGCAACGGGTTACCCCATTCTGGACCCAAATCTCCGTTATGCAGGTACTACACAGCCTAAATATCGCTTTGGTCTGACCAACACGTTTAAATACAAAGGCTTCAACCTGTCGGCTGTTATCGAATACCGGGGTGGCAACGTAATCTATAACGCACTGGGTAACGCGCTGGAGTTCACGGGTGCAGGTATTCGGTCTACCTATGCAGGTCGGCAGAATTTCGTATTTCCGGAATCGGTCATCAAAAATGCGGATGGCACGTTTGCGGCCAATACCAACGTAACCACGAAAGATGGCAACCTGGTATTCTGGACAAACTCGGGTTATCATAACGCGGGCTACAGCTACGTAACGAGCGCTGCCTTCTGGAAGCTGCGTGAAGTGGTGCTGGGCTACACGATCCCATCCACAATTCTGGCCGGTACCAAGTTTGTTAAATCGGTGAACATCGCCGTAACGGGTCGTAACCTGGTTATGCTGCGGCCAAAAACAAACGTGTTTACTGACCCTGAATTCTCGGGTGGTACAAATGCCAATGACAATAGTAACGCCGTTGGTACGACCACAGAATATCAGACGCCCCCTACGCGTTTCTATGGTTTCCGAGTAAGCGTTGGTTTTTAATCTTTAGTCGACAACACACAATGAATCGTATTAAACTAACCATCATCGGGGCCTTAACCATCAGTTTGACTATCCTGTCGGGCTGTAGCAAGGAATACCTCGACATCAATGACAACCCTAACCAGGTAACGGGCACAACGCCGGATCTGGTGATGCCGGCCGCCCTGGCCAGTACGGGTGCCTATCTGACCACTAATTTTTATTTCCTGAACCTGTGGATGGGCTACTGGAACTGGAGCGGTAACTATTCGATCAGCACCTCGGATAAGAACTACCAGTTCACCAATAGTTTTAACAACGGGGTGTGGAACAACGCGTATACGAACCTGAAGAATTACGATTACATGGATACTCAGGGTGCAGCCCTGGGCCAGCTCCAGCTCCAGGCGATGGGTAAGATCATGAAAGCGCTTCACTTCCATATACTGGTGGATACCTATGGCAATGTTCCCTATACGGATGCACTGAAAGGTCTGAACGGTATTCTGCCGAAGTACGACAATGGGCAGGCTATCTATGACGACCTGTTCGTGCAGATTAACACCGCCCTTGACCTGTTCGATCAGGCCGACAAACAGGCCGACCAGGGGTTGACCGTAGTAAATCCGGGTACGAACGACATCATGTTCCAAGGAGAAATTGCTCTGTGGCGTAAGTTCGCTAACACGCTGAAACTGCGGATGCTGCTCCGTCAATCTGAGAAAGCGGACCGTGCTTCGTTCATCCAGACCCAATTGGCTACCATCAAGGCGTCGGGCTACGGCTTCCTGGGTGCTGGCGAGAGCGCCAATGTCAATCCAGGTTACCTGAATTCGCAGAACAAGCAAAACCCGATTTACGGTGCTTTTTACCAGGTGAATGGTTCGGCTACTCAGACCAACAACCAGTACAAGGCCAACGGCTACGCCGTCAACTTCTACAAGACGACCAACGATACGCGTCTTCAGGGATTTTATCGGCCAGTGCCGGGAACGACTACCTCTTATAATGGTACGCTGTTCGGAACGACAGATGTGCTTGTAAACAGTCAGGTGTCAGACATCGGCCCCGGCATTTTGAAAGGTGTCAATCAGGATACGCCAATTCTGTCGTCACACGAAAGTCTGTTTATGCAAGCTGAAGCTGCCCAGCGCGGCTGGATTACAGGTGCTGCCAAAGACTACTACCAGTCGGCCATCACCGAGTCGTTCATTAACGTTGGCCGCACTGCTGCTGAAGCTACGACCTACTACTCGCAGGCAGGTTTGAACAACGTGAACTTCGATGCATCGACCAATAAGATCGAAGCGATTATTACACAGAAGTGGGCGTCGGAAAATAGCCTGGCTCCTTTCGAAGCCTGGACAGATTACCGTCGGTTAGGCCTGCCAAGTGGTGTTCCAATCTCACTGGACCCAAGCACAACCATCCGGCAGATTCCGGTGCGGTTACTGTATCCACAGACCGAATACAGCAACAACGCGGCTAACGTCAGCACACAAGGCACGATCAGCCAGTTTACCAGCAAGGTTTTCTGGACAAAGTAACGGCCTACTAACAAGCGATCAATCATGAAAAAAATAGCGTATTTCTTTGTGGCCGCCGGTTTAGCCTTAGGGTTGACTTCATGCCTGAACGACGACGAGCACTTTGTCAACTTTGCCGGAGCGGGCTACGTAGCCGAGATTCCGTACACAGCCAACCGGAGTATTGCCAAGGCAGTAACGGTATCGGCAGCGGCCGCGTCGGTGGTTGCGCCGGTCGATATCAATATTGCCTCGCCCAACCCGCCAACGCAGAACATCGACGTAACCGTTGGCGTGGATCAGGCAGCCCTCACGACTTATAACGTGGGTCGGGCAACGCCTTATAAAATCCTGCCCGCAGCGGCCTATCAGTTAACGACACCAATGGTGACGGTGACGGCGGGTCAGCGGATTGCGACGGTGAATGTCACGTTTGTAGGCACTCAGGTTCCGGCAACGGGTGGTCCTTATGCACTGCCACTGACTATTCAGAGCGCATCGAACAATGCAATCATCAGCGCCAATAACAAGACGCAGATTCTGACCGTCACGCTGGCAAAATAATTGCTGGTTTTTAGTGAAAATACCCCTTCCAGCAAGTCGGAAGGGGTATTTTTTTGCGAGGATAGCAGGGGATCTAAGCTTTACCCAACCGTAATTACCTCACTTTCAGAAGGAAATTGTAAGTGTAACGCTCATTTAATTGCTTCAGCTTAACACAGCTTAGACAAAGTCGTCTAATCAAGAGCAGGTACACTACCAAATAACACTGCTCATACACATAGGAAAAACGCAGTGGTTGCTATTGTCGCTGTCGTTCTGATAGCCAGCATGGCTAATGTCCAGGTTCAGGATGGTAAAATGAAGAAAAAAGCAGACGTCGTGGCGGCTAAAACCGAAGTTACTATTGATAAGGCCGACATGAAGATGAACAAATAAGCTCGCAAAGCCGATAAAATGGCGGGCAATGAAGAATCGCTGAAAGCCGATCGCCAAGCCATAATTAAAGGTGAAGCTGATAAAGGATCAGGCAAAAAAAGATGTTAAAGTGGTAAAAGAGAAATTATAGCCCGGCCCGCCATATACACTTCCAAGCACAGAATGCCCGGCAGATCGTCGGGCATTCTGTGTTTATGAAAGTCGTTCGAACGGCTTACAGAGCCGTCTCTATTGCTCAACCGGCTCGATCGGCACAATTTCCTGCTTCTGTTTACCCGTCAGTTCATTCAGGAGTTCCTGCACATTAACGGTAGCAAAGCTGCTGGCGTAATCAGCCATGGCGTAGGGAATGATCAACTCATCACCACTAATCAGACCTCCGCAGCTGTAAACCACATTTGGCACATAGCCTTCCCGCTCATTTTCATCAGGACTCAAAATAGGCTCTGTAGTACGGCCAATTACTTTACTCGGATCGTTCAGGTCAAGCAGAAAAGCACCAATAGCATACTTTCTCATTGGTCCAACACCATGACTCAGCACCAGCCAGCCCGCTTCGGTTTCTATAGGCGACCCGCAGTTACCCAGCTGAACATACTCCCAGTGGTAAGTTGGTTTCAGGATCAGTTCTTTGGTTTGCCAGAAGTACAGATCGTCGGAGTACATCAGGTAAATATTCTCCCCATCCTGCCGTGAGATCATTACGTATTTCCCGTTGATCTTACGGGGAAACAACGCCATGCCCTTGTTCGATACTTCAGCTCCGTTAAGCGTGCTAACACGGAAGTGGGTAAAATCTTTCGTTTCGAGGAGTTGCGGAAAGGTTACTTTCCCGTTGTAAGCGGTGTAAGTAGCGTAATAGGTCACTTCGCCGTTTTCGTCGGTAAACTGCACAAAGCGGGCATCTTCAATACCATTCGTTTCATTGGGCGAAGTGGGAAAAATACACCGCTCATCCAGACTCTGGTCATCGTCGAAGTTGATCTCGTAATTGGACTTAGCCAGCGCCAGCAAACCACTGGCAATGGTTTCGTACTCGGCATTGTATCGAAACTGCGCCGATACGCGCTTGATCTGAGCGTCGAGTTCGGTCAGGCTAAACTCGTCGCCCAGGCCCGCCATCATCTTTTCCTGGATACTATTTTCGAGCCGCAATTCGTAAAGCTTCCGTTCGAACTGGGCACGGTCGAAGCGCTGGTTCTGGACGATATCCGGCGAGGTTACATAACGCGACGGTTTGCGAAGAACGATCTTGCCCTCCTCATCGATATATCCCATCCGAAACGAAATTGACGAGATATGTCCTTCACCCGTTGCCCGAAGGCTCAGAATGAATCGCTTATAACCGGGCGGTACGTTAGTCTGATCGGGATGCCATATCATGGACGGGTTGAACAAAGCGGCCGATTCGAGCGAATATTCCATAGTGAAATACGCCCCCATAAGCAGTTTGCGCTCCGTTGACAACGGTTCGTCGGTGAGCAGATTTGGCTTTATCTGCTCGAACCGCTGTAGGAGAAACCGTTCGAGTTTGTGGTGACGACCGCCAAATTCACGAATTACCTCATCGAGCTTTTGATTTGCTTCGTCGTCAGACATAGCGCCAACCCGGGCAATGATCTTGAGTGTACGTGTAGTGCTGCCAAACTCAAAGGGGCGAAACAGCACGCGGGTTGGATCGGGCCGTAGAACGATACCGGTCCGGGTAGCTTTTATACTCATTAGTTTTAAATACGGCGTTTTTGGTTCTACAAAATAGAACGATGATGACACCGAAAACAAGATAAAACGTCAGCAATTCAATCGGAAAGCCGATAATAATTGAAGGGTCAATAAGTCAGGTAGTGTCTTGACACGCATCGGTGCGTAAGCTACTACCTGACTCATTGACCCTTTAACTCTTTATTATTTTATCCTTCTATCAGCGAGTTGATCGTTACATTGACCGATTTAGTGCCGGCACGTTGTTTTTGCGTGTTATATAACTCGGCCAGCGCCAGCAGGTAGGATAGCGTCGATTCGGCACCCTGGTTCTGGTTGACCCGGTCGATATGCAGACCATCGCGGCAACCGCCCGTCTGCTGATCGTAAAGAGGCAGACCCAGATCGTTAAGCCCGGTAAACCATTTAAAGATGCGGATGGCGATTCGATGCCACTCACTATCGCCTGTCACTTCCAGAGCCGCCAGGCAGGCCGATATCGTACTCTGCGCTTCCAGCGGCTGCTGATCGAAATAAGCACGCGCCTGCCCTTTTCGGTAAAATCCGTTCGACCCGATCGGCTGAAAATGACCTCGTTCAGCCGTCTGTAAGGTAATCAGCCACTGCAACGAGGTAACCCCAATCTGCACCAGACGCTCATCGCCCGACCGGATCAACACATGGGCCATTACCGCGTTGTCGTATGACAGTATAGTTTCAAACCAGGGCCAGTCATCCGTAGCGGTTTCTGTATAGCAGTACATCAGTTTATCGAGCAACTGCCGCTGAATGGTCTTGGCCAGCCGGTCGTCGTTGAATTTCTTCTGATACTCATAGATACCCAGCAACGCGAAGGCCCAGGAGCGGGGTGAATTCATGTGTACAATGCTGGGAAGCACCTTTTCAAACAGGCCCATAGCCCAGATCACGGTGTTGCGATCGCCAGAACGACCAATACAGGTACCGAGTGACCAGATGGTTCGGCCCGTGCTGTCATCCGACCCGAATTCTTCGAGCCACCGTCGATCGTAACTCATGAAGTTTCGAAAGCGCCGATGCTCTTCGGTATACGCATGGTTTATAAACGCACAGTAGTTGTCAGCGGCCTGGCCAAGTTTCCGGTCGCCCAAACCCGTTTCCTGAAGCGTCAGGGCCAGGATCAACGCCCGTGCATTGTCGTCGGCACAGTATCCTTCCTCGTAGAACGGCAGGTGGTGCCGGGCATGCTGGATAATACCCGTCGAATCGGTCAGGCGATAGAGGTGGTCGAGCCGAAGCGTCGGCAACTTGAATGCAGCGCTGCCGTGGCCACCCATGGCGTAGGGCGACTGGCTGTTTATGGTACTCATCCGCTCCTGACGAGCCTGCGCGAATGAATTGGCATACTGCTGGATAACACGTTCCCAAATCATTTCCCGACCTACCAGATACGCTCGTTTACGCATGGCGTGGCGCATGGGTTCATCAACAAGCAGGTTTATGATCTGATCGGCAACCGCTTCCGAATCGCCAAATGGTACCAGTACACCCCTACCATCGGCCAGCAATTCTTCTGCATGCCAGTAGGGCGTAGAGACAACCGCCTTGCCACAGCCAAAGGCGTAGGATAACGTACCCGACGTAATTTGAGCCGGGTTCATATAAGGCGTTATATAGATATCGGCCGAACCCAGATACTCCAGCAGGTCGTCGAGTTCGACAAACTGATTGTAGAAACGGACATTGTCCCGGACACCACAATCGGCCGCCAGTTTTTTCAGACTATCGCGGTATGTTTCCCCCTCGTGCTTCAGCAAATGCGGATGGGTAGCACCCAACACCATATAGACCACATTCGGAAACTGCTCAACGATACGCGGCAGTGCCCTGATAACGTTTTCGATCCCTTTATTGGGCGATAGCAAACCAAACGTCAGTAACGTCTGCTTGCCTTCCATGCCAAATTTATCTTTGAAGAAGTGGGGGTCCACGAAGGGCATATCGGGAATACCGTGAGGAATCACATCGATCTTGTCATCGGGAATTTCGTAGATATTGATCAGGAAATCCCGGCCTTTCTCCGACATACAGACCACCCGCGACGACAGATCGGCAATGCTTTTCAGCACCAGTAGCTGGTCTTCGTTTGGTGTCTTCAGAATTGTATGGAAAGTGGTAACGATAGGCATCGTCAGGTTTCGCAACAGTGTCAGGATGTAATTTCCTGCCGGGCCACCGTAAATACCGTACTCATGCTGCAGGCACACGACATCGGTGTCTTTCGAATTTAAAAACTCAGCCGCTTTACGGTAAGCCTCCTGATCGTGCTGGTAAAAATCGTATCGAACTTCGCTTGGGTAATCATAACCGTCAGTCGTATCGTTGACCGATACGACCACAGCGTTCGACTGGGAAATAAAGGAGTTATACGACTTATACAGATCAGACGTGAACGTAGCGATCCCGCACTGTCGGGGCAGGTAATCGCCAATAAAGGCTACATTCTTGGGATTGTGGGTCCAGTGTGTAGCATCCGATCCATGCTGATTTGACCGGTTCGCCGAAGCGACTCCATTACGGCTGTCATGTGTTTTCATAAGGCAGAGTAGTGTGATGAGCGTCACTAACAAGCCTTTCTGTACTCGTTATCTGCCTATTAGTGATACCATTATCAACCAAATTATATTGTTTTTGTTTGGCTGAACGATACTTCTTAATACCAGGACAGGGTATTGTTAAACTTAAAACGAATTTTATTACATAAAACATTACTTTAACAATACAATGTATTGACATCCCACGAATGGCAACCAACACGGCTTTACTGTGACGACCTATAAATTAGGGGACTGTAAGCAGATTACTAACCGATCGGCGTAGATATAATCATCGCTCTTCCTACACTTCTTCGAGCAACGTGTCAAAGAAAACGAACTGGCCACCGAAGCGGTGTTGAATTCGCTGTTGCAGGGCATTGGCGTGGTTTTGCTGGTACGTTTCGTAATCGTCCAGCGTAGCGAAGTCGATCTGGACCGAGTAGGTTACGCCCCCGTTGTCAAGCTCCGTCAGCAGCCGACGGATTTTATGACCAGTGGGTAGCCCTGTTGCCATAATGGCCGGTAGCTGAAAGGTTTTCATCCAGCGTAGCCAGTCCGGACCGGTTTCCAGGGCAACGCTGTAGGTGGTATTGTAGAGAATCATAGTGGCCAAACAACCAATTGTCGGTGTAAGTTGTCCATTTGGTTGTTTCTTTGCCCTATAAACAAATTTGTTCGCTAAAACTCACTATTGTATGTATTCCGGATTAGTACACGCTCACTCGGGACTTCGCTGGATTGCCCTTATCTTGCTGGTAGTTGCTGTCATCGTATCCATCGGCAAATGGCAGGGCCGAAGCGGTTATACCGACGGTAACCGTAAACTGTATCTCTTCACGCTGATTGCTGTCCATACACAACTCATTATTGGGCTTGTCCTGTATTTCATAAGTCCAAAAGTGAATTTCTCCCTGATGAGCGATAAGATTTACCGCTTCTATACGGTTGAGCACACAACCGGGATGCTTATCGCCATCATACTGATCACGATTGGTTACTCCCGTTCAAAACGTGCTACAGACCCTGTAACAAAGCAACGGCTGGTGGGCATCTTCTACGGCATCGGGCTGCTGCTGATTCTGGCGTCGATTCCGTGGCCATTCCGTATTCCCGGAGCAGGCTGGTTCTGATCTGGTCATAATCGAAAGTTCCTGAAACGGTCTTTGTTACGGAGTCGAACGTTAGTTTGGCTCCGTAACAAAGACCGTTTTTTTTGCTGTATGCCCTGCCAGTGGTCCGTAAGGACCCTGGTAGTGGCTACTTGCTCGGGCAATGATTATACAAGAACTCCTCAGCCTACTAACCCCGCCAGAGGTGGCCCCTCGGCAGACACGGGCAGAATCTCATCCACAACTCACCTTGAAGCCAGCAAGCAGCCAGCCACTACCAGGGTCCTTACGGACCACTGGCAGGACAGGTTACCGTCCATATTATGGAAATTTAATGTGAGCCAGAATATCATCCTTACGTCGCTTGTTCTCAGTAGGTTGTCAGGGTTGGCACAGAAAATGTTTCGCAACCGATGTAGAATACTTTCCCCATTTATTTGGCAAAAGAGCCCCACCTGTTTACTTTTATAAAACCTAACCTGGATTTGACCCATTTCTATGACGAAGAAAATGCTCCTGACAGCGCTTTGTGCTGTCTCGTTTGGCATCGTTCAAGCCCAAACAAAGCCCACCGTAACAGACGTTAATCCCACCGTAACTTCTCCTCAGGAAAGCTTTTACGATCAAATTCCGCTCGTTAGCAACGTCATCGATTACGCCCGAAAACACCTCTCCATCCGCTACCGCTCCGGTGGCACTACTACCCACGGTTTCGATTGCTCTGGCTTCACCCGTTTCTGCTTCAATAAGTTTGGCATATCATTGCCCCATTCCAGTGCCGCTCAGGGACATGTTGGTGAAGCGGTTGATAAGGATGATGCACAACCGGGCGATCTGATTTTGTTCAAAGGCCACAGTTCCGGCAGCTCCCGAATTGGCCACGTTGGCCTGATTACCGAAGTTGTGGGTAACCGCATCAAGTTCATTCATTCGGCCTGGAGCGGGGGTGTCCGCTATGACTATCTCCACGCCGACTACTACCAGCGCCGGTTTATGGGGGTTCGGCGTGTGGTAAGCCTCCTGGCCGAAAAGTAGCCTTCCCGAACCGAAAAGCTTCACAAGCTTGCTGCTACAGCGTCAGCGTGGTGCCTGCTCCGTGAAGGACGGCAGCCGCTACGTCATCGGCATGGCAAATGATGACCCGCATAACGCCATTCCGGATGGCGTTGAATGCATTATCCAGTTTCGGAATCATGCCTTTGTTAATGGTACCAGCTGCTTTGTGTTCAGCATAACGGTCGGGTGTCAACGTTGCAATGACACTGTCATCATCGGCCGGATCAGCCAGAACCCCTCTCTTCTCAAAACAGTAAACCAGCGTCACCTCATTGTGCCGAACCATATCGACGGCAATAGCAGAGGCCATCGTATCGGCGTTGGTATTGAACAACTCCCCTGCCTTTCCGTACGTTATGGGCGCAAAAACGGGTGTCAATCCCTGCCGCAGAAAAAACTGGATCTGTCCCGAATCGACTTCATCGATATCTCCCACCAGGCCGTAGTCGATTTCGTTGACAGGGCGTTTGTGGGCCAGTACCGTTCCGGCATCCGCTCCGGTCATACCAATAGCGTTGATATCCAGCGCCTGAAGCCGGGCTACCAGCTGTTTATTCACGAGCCCCCCGTAAACCATCGTAACAACATCGAGCATGGGTTGATCGGTAATGCGCCGACCATCGATCATCGTCGTTTCTATACCCAGCTTCTCGGCTACCTGTGTAGCAATTTTCCCCCCGCCATGAACGAGCAGCTTCGATCCGGGTACGGACGCAAAAGCGGTTAGAAAACGGCTTAACGCATCGGGGTTGTCAATGACGTTACCACCGATCTTGATAAGGGTGAGCTTGTTCATGTTCTGGGCCAGGCGCTCCAATTATAAGGTTTTCAGGATTTCTTTCAACACCGCCTGAGCAGACCATTCACGATTGGCAGCCTGCTCGATCACCAGTGACTGGGGACCGTCGAGGACGGCGTCCGATACCTTGAGGTTACGACGAACGGGCAGACAATGCATGAACTTACCACTATTGGTCCGGTTCATGTCGTCCATTGTTACCGCCCAGGAAGGGTCCTGCGTCAGCACTTGCCCGTACTGGGCGTAGGATGACCAGTTTTTACCATAAATGAAATCTGCGCCCGCGAATGCCTCGGCCCGGTTATAGATGACCGGCGCATCACCAACAAATTCGGGGGCGAGTTCGTAGCCTTCGGGGTGGGTCACAACGAACTCCACATCGCCGGACCTGGCGCGGGCGTTCATCCACTCGCAAAATGAGTTGGCTACCGCCTGCGGCAGTGGTTTGAAATGGGGTAACCACGTCAGCACCACCTTTGGGCGGGCTGGAATAAGTGATGATGTGGCTTTTGCTTCTTCGATGGTGATACAATCGGCCAGTGACTGAAGCGGGTGGCGTGTCGCCGATTCGAGGTTGACGATGGGAACACGGGCATATTTGGCAAACTGGTTCATCACCTGTTCACGGTAGTCTTTCTCGCGGTCATTCAGCTCAGCGAAAGCGCGAATGCCGATGATATCGCAATAGCGGCCAATAACGGCGGCTGCTTCGCGGATGTGCTCGGCCTTGTCGCCATTCATCAATACCCCTTCTTCCATTTCCAGGCCCCAGCTATCCTGACCAACGTTCATCATCATGACGTTCATGCCCAGGTTTTGAGCTGCTTTCTGCGTACTCAGGCGGGTACGGAGGCTGGAGTTGAAAAAGATCAGTCCAATGGTTTTATTTTTTCCCAGTTGCTGGTCGGCAAAGGGACTGGCTTTAGCGTCGCGGCCAGATTGAATCAGGGCGTCGAGGTCGGTGACGTCGGCGAGTGAAAGGAAATTTTTCATGTATACGTTACGGGTTCTGCTATTAAACTACCTGTTTGACCTCTTTACTCAATGCTTCCAGAAACTTGTCCGCTTCGTCGACACCAATAGCCAGCGAAGGCAGCAACCGGATGGTATGCTTGCCCGCTACGCCGGTAAACTGCTTGTGCGTAAACAACAGCGACTTACGCAGCGCATCGACCGGAAAGTCATATTCTATTCCGATCATAAGGCCCCGGCCACGCAGATCTTTATAGCCCCCGATCTGCCGGATACCATCCATGAAATAGGTGCCCATCCGGGTAGCGTTCTCAATCAGGCCTTCGTCCTTCATGATGTCGAGCACTGCAATGGCGGCCGTACAGGCCAGATGATTACCACCGAACGTAGTACCAAGCAAGCCGTAGCTGGATTTGAATTTGGGCGAAATCAGGATACCACCGATGGGGAAACCGTTGCCCATGCCTTTCGCCATAGAAATAATATCGGCTTCGATCCCACTGAACTGGTGGGAGAAGAACCTACCCGACCGCCCGTAGCCGCACTGAACCCCATCCAGGATCAGCACCGCGCCGGTTTCGTCGCATCGCTGACGCAGCGCCTGCAAAAACGAATCGGTTGCCACATGAATACCGCCTACACCCTGAATACCTTCAATAATGACGGCGCAGGTCTCGTTGGTGATACCCGTTAAAGCAGCATCGACATCATTGAACGGCAGGAACTGAACGTGCTGATTGTAGTTGATAGGGGCTACGATAGACAGGTTATCGGTAGCCGCAACCGCACCCGCCGTACGTCCGTGGAAAGATTTTGTGAACGCAACAACTTTGGTGCGACCGTTATGAAACGAGGCAAGCTTAAGCGCATTCTCGTTCGCTTCAGCGCCAGAATTGCACAAAAACAGCGCATAATCCGGGTGACCTGAGAGAGCGCCCAGCTTATCGGCCAGTTCCTGCTGGAGCGGAATCCGGACAGAGTTGGAATAAAACGAAATC
Source organism: Spirosoma utsteinense (assembly GCF_014282275.1). Taxonomy (GTDB): domain Bacteria; phylum Bacteroidota; class Bacteroidia; order Cytophagales; family Spirosomataceae; genus Spirosoma; species Spirosoma utsteinense. The sequence goes on along the minus strand of NZ_VFIA01000027.1, from coordinate 12,392 downwards.
TTATGAAGCTGATCGGTCAACGCCTGCACATAGCGAGGATGCGTATGACCAACTGATATGACGGCATGACCACCGTACAGATCGAGGTAACGGGTGCCATCGACATCCCAAAGGTAGCTACCCTGCGCCCGAACAGGTTCAATATCGTAGAGCGGATAAACGTCAAAAAGATTGGCCATGGATGCAAAGAAAAAAGAGAAATAAGCTGACCGAATAGATTGAACTCAGTCACTCATCGGGTAGTATAAACGGCTGCAAGTTTACGGATAATCCGTCGAAAACGGGGGCTAAACACAAAAAGGAAGCTACACAGCCTCCTCTCCTGTCCATACAATAAGGAATTACAAGCGGGCTACAAACGAGTTTAGTATGGCCAGTGCTTCGTCGGGCTGTTCGATCATACCCAGATGTCCAGATGTTTCGAGCACCGTCAGTTGTGCTTTGGGCAGCGAATCGGCCAGCTGCCGGCTCTTTTCCATGGATACCAGCTGGTCATGCCGACCCGCCACGATCAGGACCGGAAATGGGGCCGTTTGAAGCACATGGGTCCGGTCGGGACGTGACATAATGGCCCGTATTCCTGACTGTAAAGCGTCGCTGGGCAACGTGCTGTACCGGTCGATCAGTTCCTGCCTGGTTGCTTTCATCCCCTCCCGATTGTCAGGCGCGAACATATTGGTAATGGCCGTTTCCAGAAACGGTCGGCTCCCATTCAGGCTTAGTGCATTTATAATTTGTTGCCGCTGCACCTTTTTCTTTTCATCATCGGCATAAGCTGTAGAATGGAACAGGCAAAGGCCGTGGACCATCTCCGGGTGTCGTTCGGCAAAGGACAGCGCCATATAGCCACCCATCGAATGGCCAATCAGAACGACCTTCCGGCTACCAGCGGCCTGTAGCTGGTCGTACAGGTTTTTGGTGTACTCCTCTATGGTCGTCAGATTTGCGATACGCGAAAAATCAGGTCTTAGAACGGTACCGTCTGATACCAGACCGGCGTAGATGCCATCCCAAATGGAAGCATCTACGCCGTGTCCGTGAATCAAAACGATGGTGAATGAATCACTCATCAGTTAGTTGCTTTTATTAGCGTAAGAGGTCGACCAGGATCAAGGCAAGACCCACGATCAGCGCAATGACGCCCAAAGGAGCCGCTGCATTCAGAATAATCAGAAGCAGACCTGCAATACCAACGATCAAACCAATTGTCAGCAACGACTTGGCCATCGTCCGTTCGGGCGACAGTTTATGTTTGATCTGCTTGTCGATCTTTTTGGTAGCCATACGCTCCAGCAGATTCGCTTTCTTGGTCGTGGTTGTGGTGTTCTGCGCCAGAGCGGTTTTAGCTTCGGCCGATGCCAGCATGTTCTTTACCCGGTCCATCCGCTTATTCAGCTTCTTGTCGGTTGCCAGTTTGCTGTCATTGCGAACGTACGCTTCAACCTGCGACATGGTCGCTTTCGCCTGCGCAATCTGTTCTTTCGGAGCAGGAGCGGCTACAGCAACAGCAGCAGTTTCAACGGCCACGGGTGCAACAGCTACCGCTTCAGCTGGCTGAGCAACTTCGGCTGGAGTAACCGCCACAGCTACGGCTTCTGTTGCAGGTGTGTTGTAGTGTTGAACAGGTCCACGTTGAAAATAAGCGACCGGGCGGCTGCAGGATGAAAGAACGGCTACACCCATCAGGGCGGCATAAATGTGTTTGGTGAATGTACTGCTCATAGGTAATTGTTTTTTATAGTAAGACATTGAGTTAACATCCACACAACAGGCTACCTATTGTATTGTTATCCGATAAATGAAAATAGTAGTGAAATCTGAGCGAACGTATAGGGCTGGACAAACAAAACGGTTCGTCAGAGAAACATCTGACGAACCGTTTTGCTGTTCAACTTTGGCACCATAGGTGGCTATAGCAACCCCAGCAGCAACGCTATTACGCCTATAACTAAGGCAACTAAGCCAATTGTTGCAGCGGTGCCTGAGGTCAGCACCATTAACAGCAAACCAATGATAACCAGCACGGCACCCGTTGCCAGCGTCCCTGAATTAATTGTTGGCTTCTGGGGAGAAAATTTCTTTGTAATCTGTTTATCGAGCTTCTTGATCACCATTCGTTCGGTAAAGCTTGCCGGACGTGCGGTATGGGCTGACGCTGATTTATCTACCTGATCCGATGTGGCCAACAGCGTTCTAACCCTGTTCAACCGTTTCTGTACTGTTTTATCAGCCGCTAGTTTACTATCGTTACGAACCAGTGCATCAACCTGATCTATAGCCATCGGTACAGACAAGGTAGCGGGAGCAGCCACCTCAGCAGGACCCGGCGTCACAGCTTCGGTTACGGCTACTTGTGTTACGGCTGTTGGAGACATAGCCCTGGCAACTGTTTCGCGGGGGCTTTTTTGAAGGTAAGCGACGGGGCGACTACAGGCCGCCATAAGCGTTGATACAAGAGCAATAAATAGAAACTGGCAGGTAATTTTCTTCATGACGAAAAGCGAATTAATTTGAGGTAACAAATTCATTATCAATATACCAACTTAGTAGTAAGAGGTTTGTTAAGTTTCAGTTCAAAAATAGGAGTCAGTGGAAAACAAAACGACCGGCTTTTGGGGGCCGGTCGTTCTACAAAAAAGGCTGATCAGCCTGTCATGGCGTCAACTAATGGGTTGGTACAAACCCGTAAGAAACGAACAAAAGGGCTGTCTAGGCCGCCGAGCGAAGTTCATACGCAGCCGTTTTTCCGAATTTTTCACGAGCATACTCCAGGCTGATCGTTAGCTCCTTGAGACTGCTCTGAGAAGGCACTTCGAACATGGCATCGGTAATGATCGACTCGCAGATAGACCGAAGTCCGCGCGCACCCAGCCCGTATTGAAGCGCCTGATCGACAATGTAGTTCAGCGCACTCTCATCCCAGATCAGTGTTACGCCTTCCATCTGAAACAGTTTGTCATACTGTTTGGTAATGGCGTTCTTGGGTTCGGTCAGTATTCGCATCAGCGCATCGCGATCCAGGGCTTCGAGGTGGGTTAGCACAGGCAAGCGGCCAATCAGCTCAGGAATTAACCCAAACGATTTCAGGTCAAGGGCGGAAATATAGCGCATCAGGTGATCCTTTTCGAGCGTGTCGTTCAACTGACGACCACCCGAGAACCCGATAGGGCGCGTGTTGATACGCTTCGTAATGTGGCGCTCGATACCATCGAAAGCACCCCCGCAAATGAAAAGGATGTTCTCGGTATTGATCGAAATCAGGCGCTGGTCAGGATGCTTCCGACCACCCTGGGGGGGCACGTTCACAACCGATCCTTCGAGCAGTTTCAACAACGCCTGCTGAACGCCCTCCCCGCTAACGTCGCGCGTAATACTCGGGTTGTCGGACTTACGGGCAATCTTATCGATCTCATCGATGTAAACGATCCCGCGTTCAGCAGCCTCGACGTTGTAGTCGGCGGCCTGCAGCAGCCGGGTCAGGATTGTTTCGACATCTTCGCCCACATACCCAGCTTCGGTGATAACCGTCGCATCGGCAATACAAAAGGGTACTTCGAGAATTTTAGCGATAGACCGGGCCAGATACGTTTTACCGGTACCTGTTTCGCCTACCATAATGATATTCGACTTTTCAATCGTTACATCATCATCGGTTTTGGTCTGCATCAATCGTTTGTAGTGATTGTAAACCGCCACCGTAATCGATTTTTTGGCGTCGTCCTGCCCGATCACGTATTGATCGAGGTGACGCTTCATATCGATGGGCTTGATAAGATTTATCTTTATCTCGGTAGGCTCACTTTTTCGCGGGCGCATTTCTTCCAGAACCACCTGGTGGCCCTGTTCGATGCAGTAATTACAGATATGCGCGTCAATACCTGATAAAAGTAGCATCACCTCGTTTTTACGCCTTCCGCAGAACGAGCAACTGATTTGTGGCATGAATGGTTGCAGAGTAAATAGGTAGTTTAAGTTGGTTAACACATTCATTTACAGAGCGTAGTAACCAAAGTTAGTAAACGATAATTTTACGGGCTTTGTTAACAATAGACGGCTATAAAATTATAAACCGGCTGTGACTCAGGCAGTGGTCGATTACAAATTTATCATTCGGTTGGCAGACCAGCAAACTCCTAGTTAACAGACAGATTAACTAAATAACCCTCATAGAACCTGTAGCCTGAGGCTTCTGCACTAAAAACGCGAAGGCGCTCAAAGCACCTTCGCGTTTCAGGGTATTCCGTAAAAACCAGCTACTATTTTTCCCGGCGCAGTACTTCATCGATCAGGCCATAAGCTTTTGCTTCTTCAGCCCGCATCCAGTTGTCACGGTTCGAATCGAGTTCGATCTGTTCAACCGTCTGCCCTGTGTGATTAGCCAGAATTTCGTACAGTTCCTGACGGAGCTTAACGATTTCCCGAACGGTGATTTCCATATCGACCGACTGGCCCTGGGCACCACCCGATGGCTGGTGGATCATAACCCGGGCATGAGGCAGGGCCGAGCGCTTGCCAGCCGCACCACCGGCCAGCAATACAGCACCCATCGATGCGGCCAGGCTTGTGCAGACAGTAGCTACATCGGGCCGTACGTATTGCATGGTGTCATAAATACCCAAACCCGCATATACGGATCCGCCGGGGCTGTTCAGGTACATCAGAATATCTTTCTTGGGATCGGCCGACTCCAGAAACAGGAGTTGAGCGACGATGATATTGGCAATGTTATCGTCGACAGGTAAGCCCATGAAAATGATCCGGTCAGCCATCAGACGCGAAAACACGTCGACTTCACGGAAATTCATTGGACGTTCTTCAATGACCGAACGGGTCATATTTTCAACGGTATGCTGGTTGTTGATCGTGTGGGTAACGTAGCCATCGACGGTAAGGCCGTTAAGACCCATATGTTGCACGGCAAACTTGCGGAATTCGTTCTGGAGATTCATATCTTGGTTTACGCTTTGGTTTTAAAACGATGATTAGGCGGTGTAAGTTTCGGTTTTTTTCAGGCCACAAACACCGAAATTTCAGTGAGAACACAAAGGAAAGGTAGTCTGTACAGAAAATTTTGTACGTTCGGTAAGACTATAACTGCCGATTGTAGCGCCGGGCACCGATCAAAAACTCGCACCGAACGATGCAAAATTGCGTTATCCAACCGAAAAACCCTGTCAGTCTGTGTTTAGAATTTATCGGTATCACTTGATATGAAACATTCCCTTCCCGAACGGATCCGTCTGCAACGGCTCCAGCGCGGCCTGTCGCAGGAGAATATGGCCGATTTACTCAGCTTGTCGACAACGGCTTATGGCGACATCGAACGTGGCAAAACCGACCTTACGCTCTCCCGTCTATCGCAAATCGCTACGGTTCTCGACGTCTCGCCCGTCACGCTGCTAACCGATGAGGCCATCCCCGCCCAGGTTATCGATAGCCAACCTGTTGATCAGCTGAATCACGAACTGGAAACGCTCCGGTTAACGGTGGAGAAGCAGCAGGTCGAGCTGGAAAAACTCCGGCTCGAAGCCGAGTTCTACAAACGCCGGTACGACGACCGTATCGCGCTGGAACTAGCCCGCTCTATTGGTATGACCCAAAGCCGGGAGCGTATCGGTTTTTAACCAGCGCCAGGTGTAGTGACCGAATCGGCAGCACCGGGCTACTGTCCGGCCGGTTAATCGATGACGATACGGTCTGTGGGTGAGGGTGACTATTTTTTTTCATCTTTGCATAGGGGTACACTGCGTTTCGGTGGTCTTAGTTAAAAGTCACCGAAAACACCCACATCCACTGACGACAACGGCTCCTTTTGTGCAGACGAATCCGGACGAATCCCTGATCGGCGCTATCCGCATCGGCAACGAAGCGGTGTTCGAATCCGTATTTCGTCAGTACTATGCTCCGCTATGCCGCTATGCAACACCTATTATGGGGGATGCCGACGAAGCAGAGGAAATTGTTCAAAGCGTTTTCCTGACGATCTGGGAACGGCGCGACTCACTGCTTATAACCACTTCGCTGAAGGCTTATTTATATCGTGCCGCGCACAACCGCTGCCTGAACCGGCTCAACCAGCAATCCGTTCAGGCAGGCCACCGCGAACAGGCCGCTACCGAACTCTACGCCGACGCCGGTAGTCCGACTCAATCCCTGCTGGCCGATGAGCTGAATAGCCGCCTGCACAAGGCCATTGGTCAACTGCCCGAACAATGTCGGCGCGTGTTCGAGCTGAGCCGATTCGATGAACTATCGTACAAAGAAATTGCAGACCGCCTGGGTATAGCTGCCAAGACGGTTGAAAACCAGATTGGCAAGGCACTTCGTATTCTTCGAACCGAACTGAGCGATTATTTACCACTTTTACTTTTACTGGCCTGGGGGGTCGGGGCATGATGGCAACCGAATCGCAACTTCCAATCGACGACGCACTGCTGGGCAAATTCCTGGCGGGTGAAGCCTCGCTAACAGAGACCGACCGGGTTCGTCGCTGGCTTACCAACCCTGCCAATCAACGCGAGTTCGACCGGTTCTCCCGCATCTGGACAACGGCAGAAGCATTGGGCCGTCCAGCCAGCATCAATACCGACGCGGCCTGGCAACGGGTTCGTTCGAAAATGAACGGCGCAGCCGAATCCCCAGCCAACCCAGTTATTCGACCGCTGGACTCTGCTGGTCCCAAACGCAGCCGTTGGGTCGTTTACAGCCGGATGGCGGCCATGCTTACGCTGGCCCTACTGGCGGGGGTATCGGTTTGGCGGCTGACGCGCTCCACCGAATCGTTGCAACAGACCCCGCTCCTATCGGCAGCCACTACGACGACAACCCGCCGGCTAACGCTACCCGACGGATCGGAGGTGCTGCTTAACCGCAATAGCCGCCTGACTTACCCGGCTACCTTCGCCGACAGCAGTCGCGATATCGCCCTAACGGGTGAAGCTTTTTTTGAGGTTGCGCACGACGCGCGGCATCCGTTTCGGGTGCGGGCGGGCAGGGCGGTGGTGCGCGTACTGGGAACGTCATTCAACGTGAGGGCGCTGGGCGATAGCATACAGGTAGCGGTACGAACGGGGCGTGTGCAGCTATCGACCCCTCGACAGGCGGTGGTTTTGATGCCCAATCAACAGGCTACGTATCTTGACCCAGTTGACACCATCCGCCGGACGGTACCGCTCGATGCAAACCGGCTGGCCTACCAGACCGGGCGGTTATCATTCACCAATACATCCCTGGCAGAGGTCGTTCAAACCCTGCGCGAGGTATATGGCACGACTATCCGGCTTGATAATCCTGCGGTCGGGCGGTGCCGCCTGACCGCCGATTTTGGCGCTGAATCTATCGACGTTGTGTTGGCCGTTGTGAGCGAAACGCTGTCGCTGACTATTAAACGCGAAGGGGATGCCTATGTGCTGACAGGCGCAGGCTGCGGAGTATGATCGGGAAGGGCCTGTTTATGTCCGGCGTAGGGGTAAGATGCAACTTAGTGGTCATTGGACAAACTCGTTTATTCGCTATGACCTCCATTCGATTACTCATTCTGTTATTCTTTCTGTCGGACACATTACAGGCACAGTCGGTTCCTCCCCTCGAACGGCTCATCTCACTTACCCTGCGTAACGAATCGCTCAGCCAGGCATTGGCCACCATCAGCCAGGTGGGGAAATTCAGCTTTTCCTATAACCCGGCGATTCTGAACCAGGCCCGACCTGTTACCCTGCGGGCTGTAAACCGACCGGTCCGGGAGGTGCTGGGGCAGTTATTCGGCGGCAGCGTCCGGCTCCGTTCGCGGGGCAACCACGTCATCCTGCTCCGCGCCGACGACCCCGAACAACCCAAAGATTTCATCCTGGATGGCTATGTCATTGATGGGCAGACAAGCGACCGAATCAGGGCCGTAAGTATATTCGAACGAACGTCGCTACGGTCGGCCACCTCGAATGAGTACGGCTATTACCGGCTCAAACTACCCGCAGGCCTTTCTCTGATCCGGCTTGAAGTCCGGCGGCAGGACTACCTGAGTCAGTCGCTTTCGATCCAGTCGCGCCAGTCGCAGCCTCAGAATATTTACCTGACGGCAGCGAACAGCCGCCCCTCCGCCTATCCGGCCACCGTTAACCCACTGGACACCCGCCCCCTCCCCGTTGACTCAACGACGCTATCGGTCTTAACCGACCGTCAGGTCGTGTTTGCCTCCGCCGATTCCAGCGTCGTTGCCATGCCCGCGTCGTTTCTGGACCGAAGCCGCCAAACCATTGGCCGCTGGGCACTATCGACCAAACAACTGATTACCGACATCAACCTTGACCGCGACACCCTGTACCGGACCTGGCAGTTTTCGTTGGTACCGGGCATCGGTACCAACGGCATGTTGGGTGGGCGAATCATCAACGATTACTCGATAAACGCCCTGATGGGCTATTCGCTGGGCGTTCGAAAGATGGAACTGGGTGGGTTTTTAAATCTGGTTCGCCAGGACGTTCAGGGACTCCAGGCGGCAGGCTTCGGTAATTTGGTTGGTGGCAACACCAATGGCCTTCAGATGGCCGGCTTTTTTAATATGAACCGGGGGAATGTTGGCCCCGTGCAGCTGGCTGGTTTCCTGAACACGGTGGCCGGAAACACCCACGGCCTGCAAATGGCCGGCTTTCTGAATACGGTTGCGGGTGAAGTGAAAGGCCTTCAGATGGCAGGGTTTCTCAACGCCAATCTGAAAACGATGCAGGGCATCCAGGCGGCAGGCTTTGCCAATGTCAACGGAGGAGACGTACGGGGCCTTCAACTGGCCGGGTTTACGAATATCATGCGCGGACAGCTTTCAGGCTGGCAGGTGAGCGGGTTTATAAACATAGCTCAGGATGTAGTCCGTGGGCGGCAAGTTGGGTTTATCAACATTGCCCGATCGTCGGAACGCGCGCCTGTTGGCTTCCTGAGTTATGTCCATAAAAACGGATATAGAAGTCTGGAAGGATCGGCCAATGAAGTAACAACGCTGAACGCCACGTTCCGCACCGGTGTCCGCTCGTTTTATAATCTGTTTACGGCAGGTATCAACCCAAATACAAACATCTGGAGTTACGGCTACGGCCTCGGTACCGCCACCGCCGAACGCCGGGGCTGGTCATTGGCGCTGGAAGGTAGTGCCCATCAGCTCAACCGCACCGGTGAAGGTGTCCGGAACCTGAATCTGCTACTGCGCCTTACGCCCCTGGTTACAAAGCAGTTCGGCTCTCATTTCGGCTTATCGTTCGGACCTGCTCTAAACGGCTATTACTCGGACAACCCAGTCAGTAACCCACTGGCCAGGGTGACGCTTCCCGCCCTCATCACAACACCGAATGGACCAGATAATGACCTCGACGAATGGTCGGGCTGGCTCGGCTGGCAGGCGGGGCTGCGGGTGAGGTTGTAATAGCAGTTCAGTATGATGTTAACCCTAAAATAAGCTGACCCCGTAGGGACAATCCCTACGGGGATTCAGGCATTGGGCGAATCCTTAAGGCTTATCGCACATTGACGCTATAATTCTCAAATACAGGCAAATAAAATCAAAAGCTGCATAGGGGCCATGGGAGTCGAAGCGGTCATAGCGCAAACAATTCACAAACGCTATGCGAATCTCCTCCTGTTCAGCCCTGCTCCCAGTTCTTTTTGTAGCCACCACGGCGCTGTCTCAACCGCTTACCCAAACGGTTCGTGGGACGGTGGTCGACCAAAGTCTGCAAACACCCATCCCCGGCGCAACGGTCCTGCTCATAAACACCAGCCCAGCTCAGGGAACCATGACCGAAACCGACGGATCGTTCCGACTATCGGGCGTTCGGGTGGGGCGGCAAACGCTCAGGATCTCGTTTGTGGGTTACAAAGACGCACTGCTGTCCAACATCGTGGTCGATGCGGGCAAGGAACTGGTCCTGACCATTGCGCTTGAAGAAACTGTGGGGCAGCTGGCTGAAGTAACCGTCAAGCCAACCGTTGAAAAGGACAAACCCCTGAATGAAATGTCAACCGTATCGGCACGAACGTTTTCGGTCGAAGAGACACAGCGCTTTGCGGCAGCCGTCAACGATCCTGCCCGTATGGCCACGGCTTATGCCGGTGTTGTCGGTGCCAGTGACGGTAACAACACCATCGTCATTCGGGGAAACACCCCCAATGGTCTCCTCTGGCGCATGGAGGGCGTCGAAATACCCAATCCCAACCACTTCGCTAACGTTGGTACGGCCTCCGGCGGCATCTCGATCCTGAGTGCCCAGCTCCTGGCCAATTCTGACTTCATGACCGGTGCTTTCCCGGCCGAATACGGAAACGCACTGTCGGGCGTGTTCGACCTTCGCCTGCGCCGGGGCAACAATCAAAAGGCAGAACATACCATACAGGCGGGCGTACTTGGCATCGATGTGTCGAGTGAAGGACCATTCAGCAAGGGGTACAAAGGCTCGTATCTGTTCAACTATCGCTACTCGACACTGGGTATACTGAGCCGGATTGGCCTTAACATTGGGACAGGCGTCACAACCTTTCAGGACTTTTCGTTCAATATCTATTTGCCAACGGCCAAAACGGGGACGTTTACCCTGTTCGGGTTCGGCGGATTGAGTAGCCAACATACCGATGCCGTACGCGACTCAACAGTCTGGGTCAATACGTTCGACCGCTATAACGAACGGTTTCTGGCGAATACCGGAGCCATCGGCCTGACGCATTCAGTCAATATCGGACGACGGGCATTTCTTAAAACGATCGTATCCGGATCAGGCTACCAGAACAACTACCAGAGCGATTACCTCACGGAAGATTACGCGCCCGAATTACGCTACCGGGAGCAATACACGATCCGCAGAATTACCCTATCCAGCACGATGACGTATAAACCAACCGTTCGGCACACGTTTCGGACGGGCCTGATCGGTGCCGGGATCGGTTATGAGTTGTCGCGCAACGAATGGGATGCCCAACAGCGGCAGGTGCTCACGACCCTGCGGGTTCCTGGTCAGGGTACCCAGACGCTGCAAGCCTTTGGCCAATGGAATTACCGGGTCTCGGAGCAACTAACGCTCAACGCTGGCCTGCACTATCTGCGCCTGTTCCTGAACGGCACGCAGGCCCTTGAACCCCGAGGGTCGGTACGCTGGACGTTCCAGTCGGGGCAGTCGCTAAGCCTGGGGTATGGCCTCCACAGCCAGACGCAGAACCCGGCAGTACTGTTTGCCCGTCGACCGGCTGGCGATGCGATGCAGTCGTCGAACCGGAATCTCGGTTTCACCCGTGCCCACCATATCGTGCTGGCTTACGACCGACGGCTGGCCGACAACCTACGGCTGAAAGCGGAAACCTATTACCAGTCGCTGTTCAACATTCCCGTTAGTGCCGACACGGCCGATTCGTTTGCGCTCATTAATTACCTCGATGGGTTGACCACAAAACGGTTGGTGAACAGCGGCACCGGGCGTAATTATGGGCTGGAACTAACCCTGGAGCAGTTTCTGCACAACAACGTGTATTTCCTGCTGTCGTCGTCGCTGTACCGGTCGGAATACCGTGGATCGGATCAGGTCTGGCGGAGCAGCCGTTTCGACGGACGCCATGCAACCAGCTTCCTGGCTGGCAAGGAGATCATAACAGGGGATCATGGCCTGTTCAGGAACAGCACCATTGGCCTGAACGTTAAACTGACCTATTATGGCGGCTACCGCGACACACCCATCGATCTGGCAGCTTCGCAGGAGCGAGGTGAAACGGTTCAGTACGATAACCTGGCCTACACCGGTCAGCTACCCGATTATTTCCGCACCGATGTTCGGTTCAGCTGGAAAGGAAACCGCCCCCGATCGACCCGCACTGTCTCGCTCGATGTTCAAAATGTAACCAACCGTCAGAACGTCTTCGGCCGCTATTTCGACCTACAGACCGGCACCACCCGGACCAGTTATCAGACGGGCCTGCTGCCTGTGTTGAGTTACCGCGTAGCCTTCTAGACAGAACGGATTTCTTTTTTTAATATACCAACGGACAGGTCCAGTTTACAACGGGCGTGTCCGTTGGTCTTTTTTTGCAGTTTATATAAAGCAAGGCTAAAATCTCCTGCCAGACACACTGAATATGCCCTTGTAAAATCTAAATTTTGGACGATATTGAAACCTTAACGGTTAACGGTAAGCCTGTTATAGGATTAAACTGGGGTGAGATCATATTATAACACAATACATGTTGACCTATAGATAAAACTGGCCTACTAATTGCGTACGACCAAGAAAATAGTCCTACTTAAAACTACCTTCTAATCAATAGACTTGTTGTGATGGTGACTATGAGCTAGTTAACTAAATAGAAGTTCCATAAACCCGCGCAGATTCCTATCGCTGATTCGTACAATGTGACCTTGTGGGTTCGTA
>NZ_VFIA01000026.1 GCF_014282275.1 Spirosoma utsteinense | reverse complement strand
ACGAACCCACAAGGTCACATTGTACGAATCAGCGATAGGAATCTGCGCGGGTTTATGGAACTTCTATTTAGTTAACTAGCTCATAGTCACCATCACAACAAGTCTAATATAATGAATTCCTTCACTATCAGAGTCCGTCACGAATGATTAAGTAAACAGAAAAGACGTTAATGCCAATCATGCCTATTTTACGGGCAATCCTGTAGGCATCGTAAGTAAGTATAAACGAAGAAAGGTAGCATAGATACATATGCGTACACTCGAAAGTATTTAGCAGGGAGCACGGCTCGCCAATCGAACTGCTGGCTTTTTCCTGAGTAGCTACAGACAGCACGCTAAAAATCATTCGTATCGCTGTGATTTTATTTTGTAATAGTCTGTAAATCAACATATTGTAATTGAAAAGGGGTGCTATCTGTTGATTGGGACGCGCCAACAAGCAGATAGCACCCTTTCTGTTGAAGAATAAAGGCTTGGATAGAATAAAGGTCAATTCTTGATTTCAATGTGGAACTATACACTAAGGGTTTTCTGGGTACTAACCTGACATTTGTAGCGCAATTGTTTCATCGTAGTACAGAAATTATTCGTTAGGGACTAATTCAATAGGCGACTTTTATCGATACACTGAATGATGTTCGCCACCGCATCATCCACTAAAAAGTAATAAATATTCTTACCACTACGCCTGATATCGAGAATACCTTTATCCCGCATATTTATTAGATGATGAGAGATGAGCGATTGTTCAGCATTCAAGTTCTTGTAAATGGATGATACATTCAGCTCCGTATTCTCGTTTAGCATTTGAATGATTTTGATGCGAAGCGGATGCGCTACTGCCTTTAATACATAGGCTGTTTTATCAAGACGCTTCTCATCAATCATTACATTGTTAGTAGTCATAGCTGATCAGATTTGAGGGTGATTTGTAAATTAAAGCTGCATTAAATAACGGGACAAATAATTGATTATCTGACTATATGTGGGAGCCAATTTATCTAAAGGGCCCTTATGTATCTGATAACTACATGAAATCTAATTGGTCACTCTAGTCTATCATTCATTCATATATGATAAATTTTTGTAGTACTATAAACTAGTACTAAGTAGCAAATAGTGCTTAGGATTTTTTTACAACTATAGAGTATATAGAAATGGTATACTAGTAACTTCATTACACGTGGCTATCAACCAGTTCAGCTTGTCGAACTTGTTGATTTTTTTTTTAGGCCTTCGCCTTAAAATTGATTGTTCCCCTTGCAACGGACAATTACCGATCCCTTCAACGGTAATTCATCGCTGGTTTCATCTGGCTTCCGGACGAGAGGGAGATAGGAGGAGACACGTATATACACTGAACCCAGTAAGAAATGAAAGGGTCTGGAACGGTGGCAGACGGCAGCTATAGCAGGGGTCAGTCAGGCAGCGGGACTACCCGAAAGTCAGGAACATACTATCTCGTAGCGTTCGGATTGAATTTTTTCGTAAATTCGATGTTTCCCAGACAGATAATTGCACACACTCATGATTGAAAGACCCCTCACAGACTGGTTGCCTCTGACGATGAAAGAAGTCGAAAAGAGAGGCTGGGATGAAATTGATATCATTCTCGTATCCGGGGACGCCTATGTAGACCATCCAGCCTTTGGAACTGCTGTGATTGGCCGTATCATGGAGAGTGAGGGGTTTCGGGTAGCCATCATTGCTCAGCCAAACTGGAAAGACGATCTGCGCGATTTCAAAAAGTTTGGGAAGCCCAAATACTTCTTTGGCGTTACCGCCGGTTGTATGGACTCGATGGTCAATCACTATACGGCCAATAAACGCCTGCGTTCCAACGACTCCTACACACCGGGTGGCGAAGCAGGGTTTCGGCCCGATTATGCAACAATTGTCTATTCCAATATTCTGAAGCAGATATATCCCGATGTGCCGGTGTTGCTGGGCGGTATCGAAGCGTCGTTGCGCCGGGTAACGCATTACGACTACTGGCAGGACAAACTACTACCGTCTGTCCTGGTCGATGCCGGTGCTGACATGCTGGTGTATGGCATGGGCGAACAACCCCTGCGTGAGATTTTGAAACTGGCGCAGAAGGGCGTTCCTTTCTCGTCGATGCGCAATATCAATCAGGTGGCGTTCATGCACGACGCCACTACCGAACTGCGCGAATATAACAACTGGAATACCGTTGAACTGGCAAGCCACGAAACCTGTCTGACCGACAAGATCAAATATGCGGCTAACTTCAAGATTGTTGAAGTTGAGTCCAATAAGTGGCAGGCCAACCGTATTACGCAGCAGGTAGGCGATCAGGTACTGGTGATCAATCCACCGTTCAAGACGATGGAAGAAGCCGAAATCGATAAATCGTTCGACCTGCCTTATACCCGGATGCCGCACCCGAAATACAAAAAGCGGGGCCCCATTCCGGCTTACGACATGATCAAGTTCTCGGTCAATATGCACCGGGGCTGTTTTGGCGGGTGTAGCTTCTGCACCATTTCGGCCCACCAGGGTAAGTTCATCGCTTCCCGGAGCGAAAAGTCGGTGTTGAAAGAAGTCGATGAGATTACGAAACACCCCGAATTCAAGGGCTACATTTCGGATTTGGGTGGACCGTCGGCCAATATGTATAAGATGAAAGGCAAAGACGAGTCGATCTGCGCCCGTTGCCAGAGTCCGAGCTGTATCCATCCGGTCATCTGTTCCAACCTCGACACCTCCCACAAGCCCATGACGGAGTTGTACCGTAAGGTCGACGCCAACCCGAAGATCAAAAAAGCATTCGTCGGCTCAGGGGTTCGGTACGATTTGCTGGTCGATGATTTTAACAAGAACAACGGCGACGGCAACCACGACGAGTACATGGAGCAGCTGGTGACGCGCCACGTGTCGGGTCGCCTGAAGGTCGCTCCCGAGCACACCGCCGATGATACGCTGCGGATCATGCGGAAGCCTTCGTTCAAGTATTTCAAGTTATTCAAAAAGAAATACGACCAGATTCAGGAAAAACACAACCTGAAGCAGCCACTCATTCCGTACTTTATCTCGTCGCATCCGGGCTGTGAGGAGCAGGATATGGCTAACCTGGCTGCCGAGACCAAGGACCTGGGCTTCCAGCTCGAACAGGTGCAGGATTTTACGCCTACACCCATGACGGTAGCCGAGGTCATCTACTACTCCGGCGTCCACCCGTATACGCTGAAACCTGTAAAGACGGCCAAAACGCGCGACGAGAAGCTGGCACAGAACCGCTATTTCTTCTGGTACAAGCCTGAGTACAAGGACTGGATTCGAAACCGGCTCGCCAAACTCAATCGCCCCGACCTGGCCGAACGGCTATTGGGTAGCGACAAGAAAGACAGCATGGGTAGCAAACCGGCCTACCCGGGCAAGTTTGTCGCGAAGAAAAGGCGCTAAAGGCCCGTTGCCCTTACCCGTTGGTCAAAGAAGATTCCATCCCTTGCGGTAGTCTCTCGACAGCAGGGCGTTGGCTTCTGCATTGTGCCGAAATTTCTCCTTTCGGGCATTCCACTCCAGGGGCTGGCCGAGCCGATAGGCGATGAGTCCCAGGTGCATCGGCAGCGTCATCTGACGAACATAAGCCAGGTTGGATTCGGGCTGTTTGCGCGATTTGACGGAGTCGATGAAGTTCTGCTGATGCCCGGGTGATCGGTCCAGGGTAATGGGCACTTCCGGAATATCCGTCATTGTAACCCCGTTGATGGTGATTTCGCGGGAGTCGTAGTCGCAAAGCAATGTTCCTTTGTCTCCTTCGAAAAAAGCGCCGATATGCCGTTTGTCAGCCCCCGGCACGTTCGGCGGGGTGCTGGTCCAGTGTAGATTCAGCCCCTCGAAGCCATAGTCGACATCAATCCATTTGGGCGCGTTGGCAATCCCCTCCGGGGCTTCGCCCCTGGCCTGGATTGTTTTGAGCCCTGTCGGGTTGATGGCCCACCAGACAATATCGGCGATGTGGCACCAGAAGTCCTGAAACACGCCACCCGAATAGTCGAGAAAGTACCGGAAGTTAACATGGCACCGCTCGGGCGTGTAGAGCGAGACGGGCGCCGGTCCCTGCCACATGTCCCAGTTGAGGGTTGCCGGGGGCGTCTGGTACGTTGCCGGGCCGAGCACAGGCGGAAAGCCGGTTTTCCAGAGCCGTACCGTGTTCACCTTACCAATGGCACCTGACTGGATAATCTCTACCACCCGGTGGTAATTGTCGGTCGCATGGATCTGGTTGCCTAACTGAAAGATGCGGTCATACCGATGGAGCGTTTTCAGCATTTGCTGGCCTTCGTGTACGCTGTAGGAAAGGGGTTTCTCGCCATACACATCCTTACCCGCCTGAAACGCCATGATGGCGATCTGGGCATGCCAGTGGTCCGGGGTGGCGCAGGTAATGGCATCGATATCGTTGCGGTCGAGTAGGTAGCGAAAGTCAGCGTAGGTTTTTGCAACCGTATTGGGCTGTAGCGTCTGCAACGTCGTCAACGCTTTGTTCAGATGTGTCTGATCTACATCACACAACCCCACAATTTCTACTTCCGGTAGTTTAGCGAACCAGTTCAGGTGGTTGGTGCCCATGCCGTTGAGGCCAATATGGGCAACGCGGACGCGGTCGCTGGGTGCCACCCTGCGTTTGAGGCTGGGGAACAGGGCAAGGCTGGCGGTTGCCACACTGCCTTGTTTCAGAAAGTCCCGACGATTGATCGTGTGTTGCATAATGGTTGGGCAGGCGTTAGGGAGTTGACAGGGAACGCCTTTAAAAGAGTACCTTGCCCTGCGTTTACTATACCCCCTGTCGGCAGGCCGACAGGGGCCGTCTTTATACCGAACGAAGGGGTAGCTGGCGAGTCCGTTTAAGAGCTGTCGGCTACATGGTACAGGAAGATTTTCGTAGACGAGACAAGTCATTGAACCTAAGCCCTGGGTATGAGCAAACAAGAACAGCGTCACCACTTATATGCGCTATTAGGCAAACTGCCGCCCCGTGACCGGCCTATGACCGTAGCCGTCGTATCCCGCCAGGAGACCGACGAACTCGTGATCGAAACCCTGCTGCTGGATATCAATGGGCGGGAGCGTGTGCCGGCTTATTTCACCCGACCTCGCCACCAAACAGGCCCTTTCCCAACTGTCTTGTTCAATCACTCCCACTTTGGTCAGTATGGTGTTGGGAAAGAAGAGTTCGTTCAGGGCCGACCGGAGATGCAAGCGCCACCGTATGCGCTGGCGCTGGGCCGGGCGGGCTATGCGGGGCTGTGTATCGATAGCTGGTGCTTCGGGCAGCGGCAGGCCAATGGAGAGGTCGACACGTTCAAGTACATGCTTTGGCACGGCCAGGTCCTGTGGGGTATGATGGTCTATGACAGCCTGCGTGCGCTGGATTACCTCCACACGCGGCCGGATGTCGATTCCCGGCGTCTGGCCACGATGGGCATGTCGATGGGCAGCACTATGGCCTGGTGGGTAGCCGCGCTGGATGAGCGCATCAGGGTGTGTGTCGATCTCTGCTGCCTGACCGATTATCAGGCGCTCATTGCGGCCCGGGGGCTGGGCTTACACGGCGTGTACTACTACGTGCCCGACTTGCTGACTCATTTTACCACGGCACAGATCAATGCGCTCATTTCGCCCCGGGCTCATTTAAGTGTAGCGGGACGGCTCGATCCATTGACCCCGGTTGTTGGACTGGCGCGTATCGATCAGCAGCTCCGGACGCAGTACGAACAGGACGGAAAGGCGGATGCCTGGCAATTACGGATGTATGAGACAGGCCATGAAGAGACAGCTGTCATGCGGGCCGACATACTGGATTTTTATAAACGTTGGCTGTGAATCCGCGATTACATATAGCCGGATGCGTGTAGTCTGGCCCGGTAACGCACTTTTATCGGTAAACTGCTGCCCCTGACAAACCGGAAGCTTATCGTGACGTTATATCTCCGGAAAGCGCTGCGCTCCCTTTCATCACAGGGACAAGGTAGTAATGGATAAATATGGTCGTTAGCGAGACAGTTAAGCAGAAATCTTTACAGAGTGTGGAATGGCTGGCCAAAGGGAGCTACATCGCCAAAGCCATTTTTTACGGAACCATAGCTGTATTCACGGTTCAGTTTGCATTTGGGGCACATGACGCGGACCCCAGCCGGAAAGAAGTTCTGGAGCAGTTAACGGGTAATCTACTGGGTAAGTTGCTGCTGGCGCTTATGGTGCTGGCGCTGGCCGGACATACCGTATGGCGGCTGTTCGAAACCTGGAATGACCCCTATAAAAAAGGGTTTGGCCTCATGGGATGGCTCTACCGGTTAAATTACCTGCTCAGCGCTATCACGTACGGTAGCCTGGGATTCTCAGCCGCCAAACTCCTGGCTGGCCAGCGTACCGGCCCCGACAACCAAAAACAAATATGGGTAGCCAGACTGCTTCAGCTGGACGGAGGTTCCTGGCTGATTGTCCTGGTAGGTTCTCTTTTCCTGCTGTGGGCGGGTTTGCAGCTGTATAAGGGTATCTCCGGCAAGGTCTACAAGAGTCTGGAGCTTGAGGGCGTTGGGCCCATAGCAAAAGGCTTTTTACGGATTTGTAGTTTCGCCGGCTTTTTAACGGTAGCAGGCACGCTGGCTGGTTCCGGCTGGTATCTGATCAAAGGAGCCTTGTCAGAAGATCCGGACTGGGTCAAGAATATGGACGATCTGATCAAAGGGCTTCAGCAACTGCCCTATGGCTGGTGGCTTCAACTCGGCGCAGGAGCCGGTTTTATGCTGATGGCCGTATTCATGGTAGCTATGTCGCGCTATTTTCCTCTGAAAGCAACTGAATAAAGGCCGGGTTTGCCTCACGGCTGCCATCGTAACTCCTTAACCGATAGCCCCAATGTGTTATAAAACGGCCCGACGAAGGTGTACCATCACCTGGGTCGGGCCTGACCATAACGATATAGCGAGTATTGAAATGGCTGCGACAAAGGTAGCGACTCGCGGGTAACGGTAATAGTGTCCTATCGAAACTTTAGTGAATTGCCTCCCTTAAGGCTTGTCCTGAGCGGGTGCATCGTTGCTTAAGATCGACCAGACAGCAGGTGCCTGTTGGCCAGGAACAGACGCGTTTGATTATGGGCTAGTTGATCGCTTCCTGGTCAAATTAAGATATGATCAAAAATTTTAATGTGGCACCAGGCTATCAAGTCAGGGGGTAATTTTACCTGAACTTTGAGTGGAGTCGGGTTATGGATGAACCCGATGGATTGAAACGTTTCAATGGAAGATAAACGACAACTTGATACAGTGAAGGCCGCTGGCCTGTTAGTAGCCTTAGGAATTATATACGGTGATATTGGCACGTCTCCCTTATACACACTCAGAGCAATCATCGATGACCGGGTTGTTGAGGCCAGTCTCATCAAAGGGGCCCTTTCCTGTGTTTTCTGGACGCTAACCCTACAGACCTCTGTTAAATACGTTTTCCTGATTCTGCGGGCCGACAACCGGGGTGAAGGAGGAATTTTCGCGTTGTATGCCCTCATCCGACGCCATGCCCGCTGGCTTACCGTACCGGCCATCATTGGCGGGAGCGCCCTGCTGGCCGACGGCATCATTACCCCCCCGATATCGGTCTCGTCGGCTATCGAAGGCTTAGCGCTTGTTTATCCCGACATACCCACGGTACCTATTGTCATCGCCATCCTGACGGGTCTGTTTCTGGTTCAGGCGTTCGGTACGAGTGCGGTTGGTACGGCTTTCGGCCCCATCATGCTTGTCTGGTTCAGTATGCTGGCCGTATTGGGGCTGGTGCAGTTGATTCAGGCCCCTTCGGTACTGGCTGCGCTGAATCCGTACTATGCCTACTGGCTGCTGACGGAGTATCCGGGTGGTTTCTGGTTATTGGGCTCCGTCTTTCTGTGTACCACCGGTGCCGAAGCCCTCTATTCAGATATGGGCCACTGCGGCCGGGCCAACATCCGGGTTAGCTGGGTATTTGTCAAGATCTGCCTGCTGCTGAACTACTTTGGTCAGGGGGCCTGGCTGCTGTCGATCGATGGCCAGACGCTGGGCGAGCGTATTCCCTTCTATGAACTGATGCCAGACTGGTTTCTAACGGTTGGTATCGGTATCGCTACGGCGGCAACGGTCATTGCCAGCCAGGCGCTCATCACGGGCTCGTTTACACTCATCAGTGAGGCTATCCGACTCAACTTCTGGCCTAAAGTCCAGCTCCGGTACCCGTCGATGCAGAAAGGTCAGTTGTTTGTACCCAGCGTTAATTTACTGCTCTGGGCGGGCTGCGTAGGGGTCGTGCTGTACTTTCAGGAGTCGAAAAACATGGAAGCTGCCTACGGCCTGGCCATTACGCTGACCATGCTGATGACGACACTCCTTATGACATACTTTCTGTACAGCCATCGATATAGCCCGTGGTGGGTGCTCTTGTTTATTGTGGTTTACCTATCGCTCGAAGGGTCATTTCTGATCGCTAACCTGATCAAATTTCCGCATGGCGGCTGGGTATCCGTGCTCATGGGACTCATCATTGCCGGCGTTATGTTTATCTGGCTGCAGGCCTTCAAGATCAAGCTGCGTCTGGCCGAGTACGTCCGGATCGATCAGTATCTGGAAGCCATCAAAGAGCTGAGCCGCGACATCAGTATGCCCAAATATGCCACGCACCTGGTATTCATGAGCAACGCAGGTCGCCAGTCTGAAATAGAATCCAAGATTATTTATTCCATTTTTCAAAAGCGGCCCAAACGTGCTGATATTTACTGGTTCGTCCACGTCGATACGACCGATGACCCCTATACGATGGAGTACAAGGTGAATACGCTGGCAGCGGACGACTGCTATAAGGTAACGTTCCGGCTGGGGTTCCGGGTAGAGCAGCGGATCAACCTGTTCTTCCGCAAAGTGATTGAAGACATGGTGCGGAACAAGGAAGTGGATATCACCAGCCGCTACGAATCGCTGAACCGTCAAAACGTGATCGGCGACTTTCGCTTTGTGGTGCTTGAAAAATTCCTTTCCTTCGAAAATGACCTGTCGATTTATGAGCGCTTTATCATGAACGTCTATTTCTCCGTCAAAAAATTCACCACCCCTGAGGCTCGCTGGTTCGGGCTGGACAGCAGCTCAGTGAAGATCGAGAAAGTACCGCTGGTGATCCGACCGGCGGAGAACGTTAAACTGAAGCGGATTACGAGTTAGCAGGAAGGGCAGCGGTTGATGGGTTCCGGCAATTAGTTGTAGTTTAGGGCTCCATTGCTAACGTTCTGTCGTTTCTATGAGACCTCTTTTGCTTTTCTGGTTACTGACGGTAACGGTTCCGATCGCTTACGGACAGAGTATTGCGTCAAAAGTATACTCCTGGAGCCAGGTGCCGGTTGTCAGGCAGACCGGATATGAAGAACGAACCCTGCTGGACGGCACCACGACCGATTTAGCCAACTTAACCGTTCAGGCGGTAACACTCCCGGCCAATCAGCCCGCTCAGTCTTCCCAACAGCTCGACGAGGAAACATTGCTGATTATCAGGACCGGCAAACTGACGCTTACGCTTGGGGAGAAGACAAAAACCCTGGGGCCGGGCAGCGTTGCGGTGATCATGCCGGGTGACGCGCACCGGCTGGAAAATAAATCGAAGGAACCGCTTACCTATTACCTGATGCGGTACACCTCCAACGACATGCCGGATTTAGACCTGTACCGGTTGGCGGGCGGCTCCTTCTGGGTCGACTGGAACGAGGTGCCCTATACGCCCCATGACAAGGGTGGTATCCGGCGAATGTTCGATTGCGCTACGGTGATGACCAAACGGGCCGAGATGCACGTGACAACGCTTAACCCGGGCTTATGGAGTCATCTGCCCCATACCCACCGGGCCGCCGAACTGCTGTTCATGATCGAGAATACCGCTCACGAACAGATCGGGGGGGTACTGCAGCGGGCAGAAGCCGGGGATCTGATTTTCCTGGAAGCCAACGTGCCCCACGCGATTCAAAACAGTAGTCAGGGTACCTGTACCTATATCGCGTTTCAGTTTGAATAATCGACACCAGCCCTGTTGACTCTAGTGGCTCATTCATTACCCCGCGCAGCAGGTAGCGGGAGGACACAACAAAAAGAAAGTTAACAATGGGGGAAACACTAGCCAAATCCCGGTGGTATCGGCTGATACCAATTGCGTTTGTCACCTATAGCCTGGCTTATCTGGACCGGGCGAACTTCGGCTTCGGGGCCGCCAGTGGTATGGCGACCGATCTGCGGATCACCCCCACGATGACCTCGTTACTGGGCTCGCTGTTCTTTCTGGGTTACTTCTTTTTTCAGGTGCCGGGGGCCATCTATGCCGAGAATCGAAGCGCCAAGAAACTCATATTCTGGTCGTTGATTCTCTGGGGTGGGCTGGCCGTGGCAACCGGTGTTGTCAGCAACGTGAACGCCTTGATCGCTATCCGCTTTATGCTTGGCGTTGTCGAGAGCGCGGTCATGCCCTCGATGCTGCTTTTCCTGAGCCGCTGGTTTACCAAAGCCGAGCGGTCGCGGGCCAACACATTTCTGATTCTCGGTAACCCGGCAACCATCCTCTGGATGTCGGTACTGTCCGGTTACTTGATCAAAGCGGTAGGCTGGCGCTGGATGTTCATCCTGGAAGGGCTGCCCGCCATTATCTGGGCTTTCTTCTGGTGGCGGCTCGTTGCCGACAAACCCAGGGATGCCAACTGGCTGACGGAGGCCGAAAAGCAGGCCGTGGAGAACCGACTCCATCAGGAACAGCAGGGAATCAAACCCGTCAAAAATTACGCCGAGGCTTTTAAGTCCCGGCTGGTCATTCTGCTGGGACTTCAATATGCCTTATGGAGTATTGGTGTGTACGGCTTCGTTATGTGGCTCCCGTCCATTCTGAATGCTGCGCCCAACATGAACATTGTAAAAACCGGCTGGCTGTCGTCGGTGCCTTACCTGCTGGCCATCGTCGCTATGTTGAGTGCCTCTCATTTCTCAGACAAGACCCTAAACCGGAAACTATTTGTCTGGCCCTTTCTGCTGGTTGGGGCGTTGGCTTTCTACGGTTCGTACCTGATTGGCACCAGTAATTTCTGGTTATCATTCACCCTGCTGGTCATTGCCGGAGGGGCCATGTATGCGCCTTATGGACCTTTCTTTGCCATCATTCCCGAGATGATGCCTAAAAATGTGGCCGGGGGCGCTATGGCGCTGATCAACAGCCTGGGCGCGCTGGGCTCGTTCGCCGGCTCCTACATCGTTGGCTACCTGAACGGCTCGACGGGCGGTTTTGGGGCCTCTTACGTGTTCATGGCCGGTTCTTTATTGCTGGCCGCGCTCATTACGATGATAGCGGTCAAAACCCCCGACCCCGTCGCTGTCTAAGCAGGCCAATCCCGGCTGTCAACCGGCTAATTGGGGAACAGAACGAACAGGAGCTGAAACAAGTCGGTATTTTTTTGCAGCGTGTAGGGGTAAACCGCGAACTGGCTGTCATGAATAGGACAAGGCACAATTAGCTGGGGTAATTACCCGCTCATAGCCTGCCCTGGTCCCATGACTAACGCTAAAAGCAAGAGTATGAAACGCATCCTACGCTACCAAATCAGTTGTATTATTGTCCTGCTACTGAGCCTGAGCGCCTGCATCCGGGAAGATGTTGGCCCCTATCAGCCAGATCAACAAACCTACGCGCTGGCGGGCTTCGACCGGCTCGACATGGGCAGTGCTTTCTCAATAACGGTACAGTCCGGCCCGGCGTTTGCCATCGTGGCCGAAGGCGACCGTCGGAATCTGGACGATCTCGACGTGTATACCCGCAACGGCACGTTGTTTGCCGAATACCGTACTAACCGCAGCCGGAAGCACCAAACCTCCTTTCTGATTACGATGCCAACCTTGCGGGGCGTAGCTTTCTCGGGAGCCAGCCAGTCGACAATTACCGGCTTCCCGGATCTCAGCAACCTGGCCATCGACCTGTCGGGTGCGTCTAAAAGCCAGTTCTCCGGTGGCGCTTCCCGTATGACCGTTCAACTTTCAGGGGCTTCCGTGCTACAGGTAAATGGAGATGGCGCGTACCTGTCGGCCGACCTGTCGGGGGCGTCGTCTCTACAGGCATTTTCATATCCGGTTGCTGAAGCGGATGTGACGGCATCGGGGGCCAGTAAAGCCAACGTCAGTGTGGGCAGTTCGCTGGTCGTTAACGCCAGTGGGGCCAGTACCATCCGGTACCGGGGCACACCAGCGGTCCGGCAGCGCGTCAGCGGAGCCAGCACCGTTAAAAGCGAGTAAGGATCGATTCAGGGCAGAGGGTATTGATCGATGCGGGTCCTTTCGTAATTTTGGGGCATACTACTGGAAATGGTGTCTTCCCGGAACCGCCCCGTTGGGGCTGATGGCGCCTGTACACTACAACCCATTCTTTGTAGCCGCAGGCCCTATGCTTACTCCACGCTCCCCATTGCTCCGTACCAATCGCCTGACACCGCTCATCCGCCGTCTGCCTGTTTTCTTTTTCCTGGTCAAGTGGGTGCTGCTGTCCAGCCTGATCGCTATCGCTGTCGGATCGGCATCGGCTTTCTTCCTCGTTGCGCTGGACTGGGCAACCAACTGGCGGGAGAGTCATCGCTGGATCATTGCGCTGCTGCCGCTGGGCGGATTGCTGATCGGTTTACTGTATCACTACGCGGGTAAGTCGGTAGAAGCGGGGAATAACCTGCTGCTCGACACCATTCACCGGCCAGCGGCCATCATTCCGTTTCGCATGGCTCCGCTGGTGTTGCTGGGCACCATTGGTACCCACTTGTTTGGCGGGTCAGCCGGGCGGGAGGGGACAGCCCTGCAAATGGGCGGGTCCATCGCCGATCAGCTGACCCGCCTGTTCCGGCTTCGGCCCCGCGACCGGCGTCTGGTGATCATTGCGGGCATTAGCGCCGGCTTTGGGTCGGTATTTGGTACGCCACTGGCCGGGGCCATCTTCGGCCTGGAGGTATTTTTGATTGGCCGGTTGTCGTACGAAGCCCTCCTGCCCTCCTGTCTGGCGGCCATCGGAGCCGATTATGTGACGCGGTGGTGGCAGGTAGGCCACACGCAGTATCACATCGAGACTGTGCCAGCCCTTACGCTAACGTATGCCTTATACGCACTGGTTGCTGGGGCGATTTTTGGCGGTTGTGCCGTTCTGTTTGGCGAGACGACTCATGCCATTGGCCGGTTCTTCAAAACACGGGTAGCTTTTGCGCCCCTGCGTCCGCTGATTGGGGGTACTTTGGTGGCTGCAGCCGTGTGGGGCTTGGGCACTACCCGGTATATTGGCCTCGGTGTGCCCGTGATCGTATCGGCTTTCGAACAGCCGCTGGCCCCGTATGATTTTGCGCTCAAACTGCTGTTTACGGCCCTTACCCTGGGGGCTGGTTATAAAGGCGGTGAGGTGACGCCCCTGTTTTTTATTGGCGCCACGCTGGGCAACGCGCTGTCTTACTGGATACCGCTACCAACAGCATTACTGGCAGGAATGGGATTTGTGGCCGTATTTGCCGGGGCAGCCAACACCCCGCTGGCCTGCATCGTGATGGCGATGGAATTGTTCGGTGTCGCCTGCGGGCCCTATGTGGCACTGGCCTGTGTAACGGCTTACCTGTGTTCGGGCCATCGGGGCATCTACGGCTCTCAACGAATCGGTCAGTCGAAAATTCCGTTCTGGAATCGCCAGCAAGGACGCCAACTCACCCGACTGCAGACGACCGCCCGGCCGGTTGAGGCCCCCGGCACACCGGCCGATGACGGAAAACCAACGGCGTAGCGGACGCACTCAAAGCGACTTTCGTACGACCAGCTGGAACGGATTCTCTACGTGTTCGACACTACCATTCAGCACCAGTTGGGCAGCCGTGCGACCCATCTGCGCGAAATCGGTCGACAGTACCGTGATACCTTCCAGCAGAAACTCCTTCAGGGGGGTTTCATTATAGGATAATATACCCACTTCCTGTCCGACGACATAGGTCGTCATCTTGATCTTCTTGATCAGTTCTACCAGGTCCTCTTCCATCAGGTTGATATACGCGTGCTGCGGTTGTATCACTTCCTGCTCAATGTCCTGGATAACCCGGGCGGTGAAGTTATATTCAAAGCAGAACTTATAAAAGCCTTTCAGAATGGCTCTCGGGTGGTAGGTATACGAGGGAAACAGGATGCCGATCGTCGTGTATTTCTGTAAAAGGGGTAAGGCATCGGTCAAAGCCTGGTAAAGATCTTTCTCGAAGTTCTGAAAGACGGCCGCATACGTTCCCGATATACCTTCCAGCATCTTATCGAGGATCACCAGTTTATGTTTGGGCAGGCTGTTGATCAGTTCGTCGGCCTTTTCGCCCCCCTCGAAGAAATGGCCGATGATTACATAGTGCGTATGGTTGCGTGCCTGCCGTTGAATCAGGTCCCGGAAAAGTCGGAAGTCGTTGTTGTAAATGAAAAAATCGATGGCCACCCCCGGCCCCAGAACTTCGACAAACGAGTCGTAAATGATTTTTTTGTGAGCGCTGAGTTTGTTGAAGAGCAGACATATTTTCAGGTTTTTGCCGGTGCGGGTATAGTTGATATAAAATCCCTTTCCTTTCACGGCTTCGATAATTTCCTTCTCTTTGAGCAGTTCATAGGCCCGCTCAACGGTGCCCTTGGCTACGTCAAATTCTGCGCATACTTCGTGAATCGATGGCAGCTTGGCGCCCGGCAAAATATCCCGGTTTTCGATGCCCTCCACGATCGAGTTATAAATCTGCTGGTATTTGGGCGTATTCGAATAGTCATTGATCTTAATAGTATACAGCATGGGTTATTGGATTGATGCAAAAATTTAAGGGAAATGGTCAAAAAATAGGACAGTATAGGAAAGATGGAACGGTAGGGTTAGCTAGTTTCACCCTGAATCAGGTAAAGACCATTAGCTAACAATACTAATTATGGAGTTCCCCGATACCTCAACCAGGCCCCTAAACCCTACGTCGTTCAGGCATGTCAGCTACCTTTGGGATGATGCCAGAGCCGATCAGTTTAACCAGCTTCCTGAGCCCGACCGCGAAGTGGCTCTGCTCATCTACCGTTCCAACCTGCTGGGTGCCGACCTGCGGCTGACCAACTACGGGGGCGGCAACACCTCCTGCAAGGCTCTGGCCAACGACCCGCTAACGGGACAGCCTACCGAGGTTATGTGGATCAAAGGGTCGGGGGGCGACATTGGCACACTAACCCGCAGTGGGCTGGCGGCCCTGTATATGAACCGGCTGCACAGTCTCAAACAGGTGTATCGGGGACTCGAATTCGAAGACGAGATGGTTGAGCTTTTTAACTACAGCATCTTCGATTTAAAGTCCAAAGCGCCGTCTATTGACACACCCCTTCACGGCTTTTTGCCCTACCGGCATATCGATCACCTGCACCCCGATGCGGCCATCGCTATTGCAGCCGCCAAAGATGGGAAACGCATTACGCAGGAACTGTTTGACGGTCAGATCGGCTGGGTCGGCTGGCAGCGGCCCGGCTTCGATCTGGGGCTAAAACTGGAGCAATGCATTACGGAGAACCCTAACCTGCGCGGGATCATGCTGGGCTCGCATGGCCTGTTTACCTGGGGCGATACGGCCTATGAAAGCTACGTGAACACGCTCGATGTGGTGGAACGCTGCGCCGGGTATCTTGACGAAAGCTACGGAAAAACGAGACCGATATTTGGTGGGATACAACGGATGGTCGAACCACCGGAAAACCGACGCATTCAGGCTGCTCAGATCATGCCCATTCTGCGGGGATTATGTTCCGGCGAACAACGCATGATTGGCCACTTCACCGACGACGAGCGGGTGCTTGAATTTATCAATTCAAAAGATATGCCCAGGCTGGCCCCAATGGGTACGTCATGCCCCGATCACTTCCTGCGCACCAAGATCAGTCCCCTGGTTCTCGATTTGCCGTCCGATATCGATGTTTTGCAGGAAAATCAGGTGAAACATCTTGTCGAGCCGCTTTTCGAGGCCTACCGGGCCATGTACCAGCAATATTACGATACCTGCAAACACCCGGACTCGCCTGCCATCCGCGACAAAAATCCGGTCGTGATTCTGTGGCCGGGGGTTGGTATGTTCACGTTTGCGAAGGACAAGCAGACGGCGCGGGTGGCGGCTGAGTTCTACATCAACGCCATCAACGTGATGAAGGGAGCCGAAGCTATATCGGAATATACCTCGCTGCCCCGCCAGGAGGCTTTCAATATCGAGTACTGGCTGCTCGAAGAAGCCAAACTGCAACGGATGCCCAAGCCCAAACCCCTGT
Organism: Spirosoma utsteinense; assembly: GCF_014282275.1. Classification (GTDB taxonomy): domain Bacteria; phylum Bacteroidota; class Bacteroidia; order Cytophagales; family Spirosomataceae; genus Spirosoma; species Spirosoma utsteinense. The sequence goes on along the minus strand of NZ_VFIA01000026.1, from coordinate 76,783 downwards.
CGGGTAAGATTGCCCTTATCACGGGTAGCGCGGGGGGGATTGGCAAGGCGATCGCGAAAAAATTTGCCCAGGAAGGGGCCTGCGTGGTGCTGAACGACATCAACCCCGAGCGGCTCGATGGGGCAAAAGAGGAGTTCGTCGGGCTGTTTGGCAAAGACGCAGTGGCCACGACTCTGCTGAACGTAACGGATTTTGGTAGTATCGAAGCCGCGCTTGATGAAGCCTCTCTGGCCTTCGGGGGCGTCGACATAATTGTCAACAACGCGGGTATAAGCATCTCGAAACCCATCGCCGAGCACTCCATCGAGGAGTGGGACCGGCTGTACGATATTCTTGTGAAGGGCCAGTTCATGGTGACCAAAGCAGCTGTCGCTGTCATGCGGCAGCAGGCGCTGGGTGGCGACATTATCAACATCGTCTCCAAAAACGCGCTGGTGGCCGGACCCAATAACGCGGGCTACGGCTCGGCCAAGGCGGCCCAGCTGCACCTGAGCCGACTCAATGCGGCCGAACTGGGTGGCGATCATATCCGGGTGAACACGGTCAACCCGGATGCGGTGATTTCGGACTCCAACATCTGGGCGGGCGGCTGGGCCGAGGGCCGCGCTAAGGCTTATGGCGTCACGGTGGCTGAGCTACCGGCTTATTATGCCAAACGTACGTTGCTGAACGAGGTCATCCTGCCCGACGATATTGCCAATGCCTGTTTCGCTTTTGTGGGTGGATTGCTCAGCAAATCGACGGGCAACGTCCTGAACGTGGATGGTGGTGTAGCGATGGCATTCGTGCGTTGAAACCGTTAAAACGGTTAATAAAACCATGTTTTGTGCCGTCGTGTCCCACCGATGAATCGGTGGGTTGGCAAAATGAACCGGTTTGCCCCAACCCACCGATTCATCGGTGAGACATGATAGCCGGTGGGACACGACGACGGTCGGTACAAAACAATTGGTACGACGACCCGTAAAACCTTGCGTATGCATGACTGGATAGACGATGGGGCCCAGTCAGTAGAATAAGAACCAATACTGATTATAAGATAATTACTGCGTTCTGACGACGCGTTGTTCTTCCAGAGCGGTTCTAATTGTTCCGGAAGGGAAACGGGTTGTTCATATACTGGCTCTAATGGAATGAGTGTACTGACCGAATCATTTTGGCTCTGGCAATTTCTGGGCCGGTTGCATCCGCTAATCGTTCATTTTCCGGTTAGTCTGCTTTGCATTGCGCTGCTGCTCGAAGCCATCGGCTGGTTGCGAAAATCCAGTGAGTGGCAGGCGGGTGTCCGGGCTATGGTCTGGATTGGGACGATCAGTTCGGTGGTGGCGGCTTCGCTGGGATTGCTTCTCGTCAATCAGGACGACTATGGCGGCAACACCGTAACCATCCACCAGTGGGCGGGGCTCGCTACCACGGTATTGGCGATGCTGACCGCACTGGCCTTACGTAGCGGCTGGACGAGTGTCTACCGGAGTCTGCTGTTCGTAACCGTCGTGGGCGTTAGTCTGGCGGGGCACTATGGGGCCATGCTCACCCACGGTGACGATTACCTGACCAGTGTGCTGCCTTCCGGTACTGAGTTGGTCAGCCCCGTGGCCAGCAATGAGAAATTTACTTTCGCCACTATGGCCGGACAGTCGCTCAGCGATAAGCAGGTTAGCGAACTGAACCTGGAAGTGCGGTCTATCCTGGCCCATAACTGCTATAGCTGCCACGGAGCCAGTAAAACCAAAGGGAAGTTACGGCTGGACAAGAAAGAGTTTATCCTGAAAGGCGGGGAGGAGGGGGTTGTTCTGGTGGCCGGGCATCCCGAAAAGAGCGAAATGATCCGGCGTATCAAACTCCCGGCCGGGCATGACGATGCGATGCCCACCAAAGGCAAGCGTCTGACGGATCATGATATAGCCCTGCTCGAATTCTGGATCAAACAGGGGGCTCCCTGGCCGAGTGGTGCCGAGAAAAGTATCTATCGGGTGGCGGCTCTGGAACCCCGCCTGCCCGCCCTGCCCAACGCGCCTGCGGGGATCACCAATCCCGTCGACCGCTTCGTGAATGTGTATTTCCGGCAGCATAACATTGCCTGGAAAAATGGTGTCGACGACCGCACCTATATGCGCCGGGTGTATCTGGATGTGACTGGGCTCTTGCCATCGCCGGAACAGCTCAACGCCTTTATGACCGACGCCCGGCCCGATAAACGGGAAGCGCTGGTGAACGAGTTACTGAGCCGAAATGCCGACTATGCCCAGCACTGGCTCACGTTCTGGAACGACGCGCTCCGCAATGATTATACCGGTACGGGCTATATTACGGGTGGTCGTTTCGATATCACGAACTGGCTGTATGCCTCGCTCAAAAGCAACAAGCCCTATAACCAGTTCGTCCGGGAGCTGGTGAGCCCTACGAACGAGTCAGCCGGGTTTATCAGGGGCATCAAATGGCGGGGTACTATCAATTCGAGCCAGCGGACCGAGATGCAGGCGGCCCAAAACGTGTCGCAGGTGCTGCTGGGGCTGAATTTAAAGTGCGCGTCCTGCCATGACAGCTTCATCAGCGACTGGAAGCTGGCCGATGCCTACGCCTTTGCCAATATATTTGCCGACACGACACTGGAAATCAATCGCTGCGACAAACCAACCGGTAAACGAGCCGATACACGGATCATTTTCGAAAAGCTGGGGACGATCGATGGGAAAGCGGCCACCGACGAGCGGCTCCGCGAACTGGCCAATTTCCTGGTACAGCCTAAAGATGGTCGGCTTTACCGCACCGTCGTGAACCGTATCTGGGCGCAGGTTATGGGGCGGGGGCTCATCGAGCCCGTCGATATGATGGATAACGACCCCTGGAGTCAGGACCTGCTGGATTGGCTGGCGTCGGATTTCGTCACCAGCGGCCATGATATCAAGAAGCTACTGTTTACAATTCTCACCTCCAAAACCTACCAGTTGCCTTCGGTTGGGTTGAAAGAGGCTGACCTTATTATGTCGCCCGATTTTGTGTTTCAAGGTATGGTACGCCGTCGGCTCACGGCCGAGCAGTTTACCGATGCCGTTAGTCTGGCGTTTAGCCCGGTCTATGCCGATTCGTCGATCGTGGAAAAGCAGTTTCCGAAACAAGTGAAAAAGGAAATGCCATTCCCCCGGGCGTCGTTGGTGAAGAATGATCCGTTCCTGACCGCACTGGGTCGCCCCAACCGCGAAACGGTCAGCACCAGCCGATCGTCGCAGGCGAACCTGCTACAGGCGCTCGAACTGACCAACGGCATACAGTTCAACGAGGCTTTGAAACGCGGAGCGCAGCACTGGAAAGCGACCTACCCAACGTCGGATGGGCTGGTGACGAACGTATACTGGAAGGCCCTGGGCCGGGCACCCAAGCCCAACGAGCTGGCTATCGCCCGGAAGATCGTTGGTAAAACGCCCACCACCGAAGGCATCCAGGACCTGGTTTGGGCGATAAGTCTACACCCGGAGTTTCAATTGATCTATTAAGGTATGCCCTCACCCCCGGCCCCTCCCGCAACGGCGGACCGCCCTTGGGGAGAGGGGTGAAAACCATCCGGTGTGCGCTCCCCTCTCCCTTGGGCGGTCCGCCGTTGCGGGAGGGGCCGGGGGTAAGGGGAAAGCAACCATCAACCTACTACCATGAAACCAAACTGGAACAGGCGGGAATTTCTGCAAAAAACAAGTGCGGCTACGATGGCGGCACTGGCGGCTGGGGCCCCGGTATCGAGCCTGTTGTCGGGTTGTAGCCGAGCCCAAAAGCCCGGACAGACAAGCGGCACCGCCGATACGGTGATTCTGCTGTGGATGGCGGGCGGTATGGCCCATACAGAAACCTTCGATCCCAAACGCTACACGCCTTATGAGAAAGGGATGGAAGGAAATCGGGTGTTGAGTACGTTCAAATCCGTTCCCACTGTTCTGGATGGCATTCATTTCTCAGATGGGCTCCAGTCCATTGGCAAGGTCATGGACAAGGGGACGCTGATCCGGTCGTATGTGGCTGCCGATATGGGACATATTCTGCACTCTCGCCATCAGTACCACTGGCATACCTGTTACGAACCCCCTCAAACGGTGGCCGCTCCGCACCTCGGATCGTGGATTGCCAAAGAACTGGGACCCAGGAACCCGGTGATTCCGGCCTTCGTCGACATTGGACAGCGGTTTACGGTAGGCGAAGCCGAAGAACTCAAGGCCTTTCATACGGCCGGTTTTCTGGGAAATGAATTCGGCCCGTTTTTTATTCCTGACCCCAGTCAGGGGCTGGACAGCGTCCGTCCGCCGGTCGGGATGGACGCCAGGCGGTTCGAGCGCCGAAATCAGCTATACAACGATCTGATCAGCAGCGGGCCGATGGGTGAATTTGGCAGCGATTACCAGAAAGAGTCGCTCAAACGGTCGATGGAGCAGGCCTATATGTTGCTTAACTCCCCCGAAGCGAAAGCCTTCGATCTGAGTAAAGAACCAAAAGCTAGCTACGACATCTACAACACGGGTAAGTTTGGTCTGGGCTGCTTGCTGGCCCGCCGACTGACCGAGCAGGGTGCCCGCTTTATCAGCGTCACGACGGAGTATGAACCGTTTAAGGGATGGGATACGCACGAAAACGGGCATACGCGGCTGGAAGATATGAAAAAACAGATCGATGGCCCGATTGCGCAGCTCATCAAAGACCTCGATAAAACGGGGCATCTGGATCGAACGATCGTTATTCTGGCCAGTGAGTTCAGCCGGGATATGATGGTAGAAGGAAGGCCCGGTGCCAAAGTGCAGGAGCAGGTTCAGCAACCGGAGATCCTTTCTGACCTGAAGTTCTACGGCATGCACCGCCACTTTACCGACGGCTGCTCTGTACTCATGTTTGGAGGTGGTATCAAAAAAGGATTTGTGTATGGCCGTACGGCTGATGAGCGTCCCTGTAAAACCATCGAAAATCCGATCCGTATCGAGGGCATTCACCAAACGATTTACCACGCCCTGGGCATTGCACCGGATACGCACTACGACGTGGAGAAGCGCCCCTTTTACTCCACACCCGACGGGCTGGGAAAACCGGTTATGGACCTGCTGGTGTGAAAAGGCCGGGCGGCTGAGGCCCGAAAACGTTCATGCTAAAGGGTGGAGGGATGCGCCTGGTCAGGATCTACAGCCAGCCAACTGCCTCAGCCGGGTGGTAGCAGAAAGCTAAGTCCAGTTTCATTTTGTTACCGGATTCGCCAGAGCCGCCGTAAGTCTATCAAACCGTAACGAAGTCAGTAAAAAGATACCTTACTGGCATTCGGGCCTGGGGAATGTCCGCTTACTGTTTGTCGATGAGGTGTTTAGCAGGTATTGGGCCTAACAGCTCTCGTTCGATAGCCCGGAAAATCCATTATAAATAGTCGAATAATAATAAAGTTGGGTAAGTATAGGAAAGTGATCGATTACAATCTGGCAATATTTGGGTATTAAGTTGTCCCTTTTGGGGACGGTTAAGCCATCTAAACCCTAATCGATTCCGAAACTATATGAAGAAGCTCTGCCAATTATTAGTTCTGGGTACTGTAGCAGGCTGTTTTCCGAGCTTTGCTCAGGATACCAGGACCGCTCCACTTCATGGGAGCTTATCTGCGAATGGCCAGCTGCTGGCTGTTCATGGTCAAAAGCTGAGGTTACCTTCTATTATTGCTCAGCCTGCCGATATTGCCATAACGGGTAAAGTGCTCGACGAACGTGGTACCGGATTGCCGGGAGTAAGCGTCGTTGTGAAAGGGACCACCCAGGGGGCTACCACCGATGGCGAAGGTAGTTTCCGGATTTCGGTACCCAGTGCCAATTCGGTTCTCGTATTCAGCTTTGTCGGGTACCTGCGTCAGGAAGTGACGGTTGGTTCGCAAACAGCCCTGAACGTAACGCTGGCCCCCGACGATCAGACGCTTAACGAAGTTGTGGTTGTCGGGTACGGCAGCCAGTTGAAAAAAGAGATAACCGGAGCGGTGCAGACGGTGAGTGCGCAGGAAATAAAAGACCTGCCTGTTTCCCAGATAGGGCAGAAGTTGCAGGGTCGTCTGGCGGGTGTGCAGATCAACCAGGCTACCGGCAAACCGGGTCAGGGTATCAGCATCCGTATCCGGGGGCAGGTATCGGTCACGGCGGGTAGTGATCCGCTTTACGTAATCGATGGCTTTCCGATAACGGGGAACATTGCTCAGCTTAACCCCGATGAGATCGAAGATATTTCGATTTTGAAAGATGCCGCTTCGACCTCCCTCTACGGGTCGCGGGCCGCTAACGGGGTTGTGCTGATCACGACCAAAAAAGGAAAGCCCGGTCAGACAAACATCAGTTTCAGCGCGTTTGCCGGTATTCAGCAGGTGCCCATGCGCGGTCGGGTGAAAATGCTGGACGCCGTTCAGTTTGCCCAGTTCAAGAAGGAATACTACGAAGACCAGTTGCAGCCCGTGCCGGTTGAGTTTCAGAACCCATCTCAGTACGAAGGGAAAAACAACGATTGGTATGATGCCGTGCTGCGGGAAGCACCTATCCAGAGCTATAATCTGAGTATTTCCAATAACACCGCCAAGTCCAATACGTCGTTGGTAGCCGGTATCTTCAATCAGGATGGGGTCGTGCTGAATAACAAGTACAAGCGGTACTCACTGCGGATGAACTCGAACTATAATCTATCGGATCGGGTAACGGTTGGCTTTAACCTGGCTCCGTCGTACGTGTACGACAATACGCCCCGTACCGATGGCGACCGTGGAACCGGTATTCTCTTCAACGCCCTGCATACCTGGCCGGTTATGCCTATTTATGATGCCACGGGTCAGCTGACCAAATTCAATACCTTTCCCGGCAGCACTGGCAATATCTTTCAGTATCCCAACTGGGTGCGGGCGGCCAGCGAGCTGACCAATGAGACCAAGAATACAAATCTGCTGGCGAATGCGTATGTGCAATACCGCCCGATTGCGGGGTTAAATCTCCGGTCGACGATGAACGTCGAATATGTGAATTCCAAATTCTTCTACTTCAACCCGTCGACTGCTACGAGCGCTATCAACGTGCCGATTCCGACTACGGCCTCTTCGATACGCCAAAATCTGGAAAACGTATCCTGGCTGAACGAAAATTTAGCAACATATACAAGGAGTTTTAACGATCATAACTTCGAGTTGCTGGCTGGTTTTACTAATCAATGGTACCGCCAGGAATTTAGTCGTATCGGTACCAACACGTACTCAGATGATAGGTTGCCTACCATTCAAGGTGCGCTTAACATAGATCGCGCTGGTAACCCATCTGCTACAAGGAATGATATCAACCAGTGGACGCTAACGTCCTACCTGTCTCGCCTGACCTATAATTACAAAGGCAAGTACCTGTTCACGGCAGCCGTTCGGACGGATGGTTCGTCTCGCTTCGGTGCCAACAACCAGTATGGTACGTTCCCCTCGGCTTCGGTGGGCTGGGTACTCACGGATGAGAACTTCCTGAAACCCATACAGGCTGTTTCGTTTGCCAAAGTTCGGGCCAGCTATGGCATAATCGGTAATAACAACATCGGTAACTACACGTCCTACGCGCTGGTCAATAACACAACCAATGCGGTTTTTGGCAGTACGGTCGCTACGGGCTCTGTTGTTACGTCGCTGGCTAACCCCAATCTGGGTTGGGAAACGACCCGGCAGTTCGACATGGGACTCGACCTGGGCCTGTTCAACGACCGGATCCAGTTCATCTACGATTTCTATACGAAACGGACGACGAATCTGCTCTACGCCGTACAGATACCGCAGGAGTCGGGCTTCACGAACTTCAACGACAACATCGGTGAGATCAAGTTCTGGGGCCATGAGTTCTCGCTGACGACTAAAAACGCAATAGGAAAGCTGAAATGGACAACCAACGCCAATATCTCCTTCAACCGCAATCAGGTTGTCGCGCTGGCACCAGGTATCGACCGGGTATATGGCGGTACAGGTTTCCACATCACGCAGGTTGGTCAGCCCTTCGGTCAATTTTACGGGTTGGTGAAAGAGGGCTACTATCAAACGGCCGAAGAACTCAGAACCTCACCCATTATTCCCGGGCGTTCGGCCATTGGTACTATTAAGTTCAAAGACATAAACGGCGATGGTATTATCACAAATGGGGGCGATGCCGACGACCGGGCCATTATTGGAAGCCCGTTCCCGAAATTTATCTACGGCATTACCAATGACCTGAAATACGGCAACTTCGATTTCTCCATCACGGGTTCCGGCTCTTACGGTAATCAACTCTGGGTACGCCACTTATACAGTACGGCAAACCTGGACGCGGTATTCAACATGGTTGAAGGGGTAAAAGATCGGTTCCGCGTTCAGAATACAGTGGTCAATGGTGTCGGTGTGGCATCGACGATCATAACCCCGGGAAATGGTCAGTTTGGGGCAACCAACAACGGCGGTAACTACACGGGTATCGAGCGCGACTGGCACAGTACGCAGTTCCTGGCGAACGCGTCGTTCTTTACCATTAAAAACATAACCCTGGGCTATAACATAGGAGCGGTCAATAAGCTCTTCAAATCGGCCCGCGTTTATGCGTCGGCGCAGCAGGTCTATATATTCACGAAATACACGGGTGGCCCGAATCCGGAGACCAGCGGAAATGGAGCCGGCGACGGCCCCGGCGACAATTTGAGCCAGGGTGTCGATTTCTCGAATTACCCCGTTCCGCGTACGTTCACCCTCGGCGTCAACCTGAACTTCTAATTCATCGTCATCTGCCGGTTATCGGTTGTCATCCGATGATCACTAGCCTGAATGGCAACGGTAACCGGCAAATGACCTACAAACTCATTCTGATCTATATGAAACGTAAATACATAGCAACCTTTCTTCTGGGCCTTGCCCTGACCGGTTGCAGCAAAGATTTTCTGACTGTAATTCCTGAAACAGCGCTGAGTTCGGCAACGTTTTTCAAGAGCGAGGCCGACTTCCAGCAGGCTGTCAACGGGGCGTATGTACCCTTCCGGCAGATGTATAACGAGCGGGCGTGGGTGCTGGAAGAAATGCACTCCGACAATACCTATTATGCCCGTAATACGCTCTATGGGGCAGTTGACCCAACCGAGAACGTGGCTGATTTTGCCGTTCCGACGGCTAATGGCGTTACGGCAAACGATAACGTGCTGGTACAGTACCGGTTAAATTATGTGATCATCGCACGGGCCAATCAGATTTTGTCGCTTATCGACGGCACCGGAATAACGTTCAGTTCGGAGGCATTGAAAAATAATCTGAAAGGACAGGCGCTGTTCCTGAGAGCTTTTGCCTACTTCGACCTGGTGCGGTTGTTTGGTAAAGTACCGCTGCATCTGATACCTATTACGGGTCGGGAAGATGCGGCCCTGCCGCTGTCGACGACCGAGGAGATCTACGCCCAGATCGAGAAAGATGCCCTGGCGGCCAGCACAGCTTTACCCAATAGAGCGACCCAGGAGTTGGGTCGGGCTACGTCGGGAGCCGCCAAAACCCTGCTGGCGAACCTGTATGTCACCCAGAAAAAATGGGCGCAGGCCGAAGTGCAACTGAAATCGGTTGTAACCAACGATGGCTATATGCTGATGCCTGATTACAACGATGCGTTTTCGTTTACCAGCACGAATAAAAATAACAGGGAGTCTATTTTTGAGATCCAGTACATGGAGGGCTCGGCCGGGTATAACGGCAACCAGATTTACCGGTTCCTGCCTTCTCCGATTACGGCCCTTGAGATAGCGCCTATTACCGGCACGTCGAACCCGCAGCCTACGTCTCAGGAGAGCAACAACATCCCGACGCCGGACCTCATTGCGGCCTATGAAGCGGGTGATAAACGGAAAGATATTTCCATTGGGTACGTGACGCTGAGCGGGAGTCTGCGGGCCGACAAAAAATATCCGTATATCAAAAAATACGCCCGGGTCCACTCACTGAATCAAAATACAGGTCAAAACTGGCCGGTGTACCGCTACGCCGAAGTGCTGCTGTTTTTGGCGGAGTCGTTGAATGAGCAGGGCAAAGCGGGTGAGGCTGCGCCTTATCTCAATCGGGTACGGGAACGCGCGGGTCTGGCTGCGACAACGGCATCGTCTCAGGCCACCATGCGGGAGGCTATCTTCAAAGAACGGCGCGTTGAACTGGCCTTTGAAAACAAACGCTGGTTCGATCTGACCCGGACGGGCCGGGTGAAGGAGATTATTGGTGCCTATGGGGCAAAGGTAAAAGCCAATCCGGCCGCGTATTATTTCCCTGCCGGAGCGGTTCCGCCACCCAATGCCTTTACCGTTTTGGATGATTATTATGGTCTGCCTGCTGTTGAGGCTGCCTTAACGCCTAATTTCTAATTTTTCGATGCGTCCAGAGCGGGAGTGAACGGCTATTGGTATTCACCCAATGGACTTGTTCACTCCCCCTGTATTAGCGGGCAGTTTGGGTGTTGACAATAGGGTCTGCCCGGTTTGTTTCTGTTTTTCCCGATACTCACTATGAGAAACCCGTATCAATTTGCTTTCCCGGATATACATCCACCAAACGACCGGGCGACCTCGACAATGCCGCCTGCATCGGAGAATGGCCTGTTTTCGGGCCTGATTCGTTGCCAATCGGCTTTTAATTCAAGCGTATTCAGTAAACCATTTATCGTAAGTAACTATGTTTTCTACAGTCAACGTGGCTAAACTTGGACTGGCGCTCTCGGCACTCGCCCTGATCGGCACTTCCTGGGTGGGTATGCAGGGAGTTGATACGGGACAGCCGAAAGCTGACGATCCCAAAGTCGATAAGCTGAAATTACTTCCCGGTTTCAAAGCAGAACATTTGTACAGTCCCTCCGATGAAAAGCAGGGTTCCTGGGTAGCTATGGCCTTCGATGATAAAGGGCGTATGATCACATCCGATCAGTACGGGTTTCTGTATCGGTTGGAGTTGCCGCCCGTTGGTTCGGGCACGCAAAAGCCTAAAGTGGAGAAGTTGAAAGTAGGTATTGTTCAGCCGGGCGATACAACCGTGGGTATGGGCTACGCGCAGGGCTTGTTATATGCGTTCAACAGCTTGTACGTGATGGTCAATAACCGGGTGAACAAAAATTTCAATAAACCAACCGGATTATACCGCCTTCAGGATACCAATGGCGACGATCAGTTTGAAACGATCACCTTGCTGAAAGAGCTGAAAGGGCAGGAAGGCGAACATGGGCCGCATAGCATGAAGCTTTCGCCCGATGGGAAGTCTATATACCTTGTGGCCGGAAACCATGTGGATGTGCCGCAAATGGATGCATACCGCCTTCCCTCGAACTGGAAAGAAGACAACCTGTTCCCGCAGATAAAAGATCCGCGTGGTCATGCCAATGATCGCATGGCCCCCGGTGGCTGGATAGCCAAAATTGACCCGGAAGGAAAGCGGTGGGAACTCATGGGAGCGGGTTTCCGAAATGCCTTTGATATTGCCTTCAATGAAGCGGGCGATATGTTTGCCTATGATTCCGATATGGAGTGGGATTTTGGCCTCCCCTGGTACCGGCCTACCCGTATTTGCCACGTAACGAGTGGTGCTGAATTTGGCTGGCGCACCGGTAATGGCAAGTGGTTGCCCGGTAGCCCGGATAATTTGCCCCCCCTGTTGAATATCGGCCAGGGATCGCCAACGAACCTGATGTACGGAGACAAGGCCCGTTTCCCGGAGCGCTATCGGCAGTCGCTGTTTGCCTTTGACTGGAGCTTTGGCATCATCTACTCGATTCGTCTGAAACCCAAAGGCTCAACCTATGAAGGGGAGCGGGAAGAGTTTATTTCAGGTTCACCACTGCCATTGACCGATGGTATGTTTGGTCCTGATGGCGCCATGTATTTCCTGGCGGGTGGCCGTCGCCTGGAGTCGGATCTGTACCGGATTACGTACACCGGTACAGAATCAGTAACGCCGGTTGCCAAAGCACCTGTGCTGACGAAAGAGCATCAGCTGAGAACGCAGCTGGAGCAGTATCACCAGGGAGCCAATCCGGCTGCGCTGGCTGCCGCCTGGCCTAACCTGAACCACCCCGACCGGTTTGTACGGTATGCTGCCCGCATTGCCGTTGAACACCAGCCCGTAGCCCAGTGGCAGGACCGTGTGTTTGCCGAAGCCGATCCGCAACGCCTGACCCAGGCCGCCATTGCGCTGGCCCGTCAGGGAACCCCGGCTCAGAAAAGTCAGCTGCTCAACGCGCTCGTGAAAATCAACTACGACAAGCTGCCTGAGTCGCAGCAGTTCGACCTGTGCCGGGCTTTTGAGCTAATTTTCCTGCGAATGGGTATGCCTGAAGGAGCCGACAAAGAGAAAGTCGTTGCGTTCCTGAACCCCCATTATCCGGCTAAAACGGCGCTGATGAACCGGGGCCTCAGCCGGGTTCTCGTCGCGATCGAAGCGCCGGGTGTCGTGAGTAAAACGCTGGCCCTGATGGATATCAAAGAGGAGGCTGGCAGCAAAGACCTGGGCCTCGAAACCTCAACCGCTTCGTCAGACCTGATTCTGCGCAACCCGCAGTATGGACTGGATATTGCAAAAATGCTCGAAAAAGTGCCACCGCTGCAGCAGACCTTCTACGCCGTGATGCTGAGCCGCGAGGATACGGGCTGGACACCGGAACTACGGGATAAGTACTTCAGCTGGTTTGCTAATGCATTCAAGTACCAGGGTGGCCGCAGTTACGTTGGTTTTATCGATAAGGCCCGCAAGCTGGCGCTGGCTCACGTGCCGAAAGAGCAGGTGGCCCGCTACGATAAGCTCTCCGGTGGCGAGTTGCTGTCCAAGTCAGGTAATGATCTGGCCACGGATTTCGCTCCCAAAGGGCCGGGCCGACGCTGGGAGATGGCAGCCGCGCTGGCCGCTGTCGACAGCGGAATGGCTGGTCGCAACTACGACACGGGTAAGAAAATCTACGCAGCCGTGTTGTGCGCCCGTTGCCACTCCATGCGGGGCGAAGGGGGCGATATTGGTCCCGACCTGACCCAGCTGGGTACGCGCTTCTCCAACAAAGACATGCTGGAAGCGATCATCATGCCCAACAAGACGGTCTCCGACCAGTATGCGTCGACCATCTTCACCCTCAAAAATGGTCAGTCAGTATTGGGCCGGTTGATCAACGAAGACAAGCTTAGCTACTCGATTTCGCAGAACCCGTTTGCGGCCGATCAGTTGCGGAAGATTCCGAAGAAAGATGTGGTTTCGAAGAAAAACTCCACCGAGTCCATCATGTTGCCAGGTCTGATAAACAGCCTGAACCCCGATGAACTGAAAGACCTGATTGCGTACCTGAAAGCGGGCGGCAATCAGGAAAACGAGGTATACAAAGCCAATGCCGGCGGATCGAAAGGCAAATAATCAGGCGTAACCCAACTAGACATGATTGGTAAAACAGTTTCAACGTTTGTTTCGGTGGGATTAACACTGGCGGTCGTAATGACCGCCAGTGTCACCACGTCCTGCGTAGCGCAGAAGAACAAAGCGAACAAAGATGGCTTCGTCCAGATATTCGACGGAAAGACCCTGACCGGGTGGGACGGTGACCCTACCTATTGGCGGGTCGAGAACGGGAGTCTGGTAGGTGAGATTACGCCCGCCACGCTGCTGAAAACAAACTCGTTCATTATCTGGAAAGGGGGCGAACCAGCTGACTTTGAGTTCAAAGGTGAGTTCTCTATTACGGAATCGGGCAACTCCGGCATCAACTACCGCAGTGACCAGCTGACCGATGTGCCCTTTGCCCTGCGTGGCTACCAGGCCGATATCGACGGGAAAAACCGCTATACCGGACAGAACTACGAAGAACGGAAACGGACCACCCTGGCCTACCGGGGGCAGAAAACGACAATCCCCGCCTATTCGGGCGACGCCACGCCGGAAGCGGTCCGGGCCAATGTGAAAAATAATGCCTGGTCGGGCCTGACGGTGACCGGTTCATTGGGTAGCTCCGACTCGTTGAAGACTTTCATCAAAAGCGAGAACTGGAATACATTCCACCTCATCGTGAAAGGCAACCACTTGCAGCACTTCATTAACGGCGTGTTGATGAGTGACGTCACCGATAACGACACGGTGAATGGGAAGGCAAAAGGGATGCTGGGTGTACAGGTACACGTGGGGCCACCCATGAAAGTGCAGTACCGCAACCTGATGCTGAAACAGTTGTAGGAGTTAAATTTTTCAACGGGGTATCCAATGGCTACCAGGGACTTTGTCCGGCTTTTGGTCGAATCGGTCCCGGTAGCCCGACAGAAGTTATAAAACCACTACCAGGGGCTCTGCCCACTGGCAGGGTTGCCGCCCGCCCTGCCAGTGGGCAGAGCCCCTGGTAGTGGCCTTTGTTTTTTTGTCTCGTACCAATGTAACTAACCAATAACCACTAACGAATCTTGACGCAACAACCCTGGATAGATAAAGTATCAAATTCAGCTCAGATTGGCGGTATCGAAACCGCTGTATTGGACAACGGGCCGGGCCGGGGCACGCGTATTGCCTGGATCAACACGGGAACGGGTCTGCGCTTTAAGGTGGTCATCGACCGCGCTATGGACATTGCCGACGCCTTTTACAACCAGCATAGCCTGGCCTGGCTGAGCCATTCCGGTATTACCCCGCCCCAGGCTTTTCCGGATCAGGGCGTCAACTGGCTCCGAACCTTCAACGGTGGATTACTGACCACCTGCGGCCTCACTCACGTAGGCGGACCCGAACAGGATGCCTATGGCGAACGGGGGCTGCATGGGCTGATCGGAAATATCCCCGCCGAGATCGAATCGATCATCCAGCCTGACCCGGCAACGGGAAATCTGGAGATGAGCATTACCGGCCGGATGCGGGAAACGACCGTGTTTGGGCCCAGCCTGGAACTGAAACGAACCATTTCGGCCACACTCGGCCAGCCCACGATCCGGATTCATGACGAGGTCGTTAACCGGGCCAACACCCCGGCTCCCCACATGCTTCTGTATCATTTTAATTTTGGCTGGCCGCTGGTCGATGAAGGCACCCAACTCATCTGGCAGGGCGGCTGGCAAGCGCGGGAAGGTGGTATGAATGGCGATATCTTCCGCGAAGGCTATGATTTTAAAACTTGTCCGGCCCCATTGGAACAGCACAGCGGTACGGGCGAAGCGGTGGCTTTCATCGACGCATCGCCCGATCAAAGCGGGCAATGTTCGGCGGGCCTGTACAACGCCCGGCTTGGCCTGGCGGTGGCACTCCGGTTTCAGAAAGAGCAGCTGCCCTGGCTAACCAACTGGCAGCACTGGGGCAGGGGCGAGTACGTGACCGGTATCGAGCCGGGAACCCACCCGCCCATTGGTCAGGCCAAAGCCCGCGAACAGCAGACGCTTATCATGCTGCAACCGGGCGAGCGCCGGACCTACGACGTAGCACTCGACGTGTTGACGACCGACGAACCCATCAACCAATTCTTGACCTTTTCAGCGTAAACTCTTTAATTCTAACTCTTCATGGAAACAACCTCAATGGTAAGTCTGGCCGAAAAAGCACTGGAACAGGGGCGTGGAATCCTGCGGCTGGCACCCACCTGGGTACCCCGGTCGTTCTGCGTACCGGGCCGCCGGATCAAACTCCACCCCGACGATTACTACGTGCTGGGCGGGGTGCGCGGGGGTATCGATGAGCGATGGCTGTCATCGACCACGCCCGCCAAAAACGGTCCGTTGACCGGCGAAAACGAAGGACTGAGCGCCGTCGTCTTCAACGAGGGCGACAGCGAGACACAGTTTTTGCTCAAGGATGCGGTCGACGAATTACGTGGCGCGCTGATTGGCGATCGTTTGTGGGACGAGTACCAGAGCTGGCCTATGTATTCGAAGTTCTTCGACAACATGGGGCCCTTGCCCCACCACCTCCACCACAACGACGAGCAGGCAGCGCTCATCGGGCAATTGGGTAAACCAGAGGCTTATTATTTCCCGCCACAACTCAACAACCACGGGGGCGACTTCCCCTATACGTTCATTGGTATAGCCCCCGGCACGACGAAGGAGCAAATCCGCGAGTGCCTGGTCAACTTCACCAAGGGCGATAACAAAATCACCAACTACTCGTCGGCCTACCGGCTGGAACCCGGCACCGGTTGGGATGTGCCGCCTGGTCTGCTCCACGCGCCGGGCAGTCTCTGCACCTACGAGCCGCAAAAAGCATCCGACGTGTTTGCCATGTACCAGTCGCTGGTCAATGAAGCGATCATTCCCGAGGAACTCCTCTGGAATGGTACGCCGAAGGATCGGATGGGCGATTTCGACCAGCTCCTCGAAGCGATCGACTGGGACCTGAATGTCGACCCGCAGATGATGGCAAACCGGTTCATGGCCCCCAAACCCGTGAAAGACCTGGCCGAAATGCAGGCCGATGGCTACGTCGAGAACTGGGTCTGCTACAAATCCGAAGCCTTCAGCGCCAAGGAGCTAACCATCCAGCCCGGTGTTACGGTCACCATCAAAGACAGTGCGGCCTACGGGCTCATTGTCATGCAGGGCCACGGTAAACTGGGCGTGTGGGACATTGAAACACCGGCCCTGATCCGGTACGGCCAACTGACGAACGACGAATTCTTCGTGAGCGAGAAAGCGGCCCTGGAAGGCGTTACCATCGTCAATCCCTCGACCACCGACCCGATCGTGATGCTGAAACACTTTGGTCCGAACAACCCTGATTTAGTACTTTAACGTATTGTTACACTGGGATTCGCAGCGATAAATCTAACCTAACTAATGGATAGGTTTCCAGCTAAGTATTTGAAGTTCAATTTGTTATGTTTTTTTGTCATCCTGCGTTTTTGTCATGGCACCGGCCACCCGGCCCGACGCAAGGAGGGATCTTCGGTAAGTTGGAGCACTTCGTCTTGTCCGAAGATCCCTCCTTTGGTCGGGCCGGGTGGCCGGTGCCATGACAAAAACGCAGGATGACAAAAACGCGGAGCGACAAAAAAGCGGGATGGCAAAAAACGCGCCTAGTTTACTTTTGAAATCATCCATAGTTCGCGTTTAATTTATCTCTCCGCGTATCTCTGTGTAACAATTCTAAAACATCTTAAACCAACCCTCATGAACGAAAATAACTATCCAAAACTTCACAATGCCATGTGGCCGGGTGTGGTGGGAAAAGGCCCTGACTCCGAACCCGTCGTAGGCTTCGACACCATGCTGGAAATGACAGCCGGGGCGGAGGTCGACGGGGTAAAATTCGATGGTGTCGATCTGGCGCTGTTCGAGCATATCGATGTCAATATATCGGATGACGAGATAAAAAAGTTGGCTGACAAGGTTGGTGGCTATAACCTGAAAATCGGCTCGCTGGTAGCCCCTATCTGGGGCGGCCCAGCTATGGGTAGTAAAGAGGAGCGGGCCAGTTTTGTTGAGATGGTTCGTAAATCCTGCCATATCGGACAGAAACTGACCGAACTCGGCATTCGGCCCAGTGGTGTGGTTCGGATCGACTCGGCCAGTAGTCCCCACGACTGGGATGCTGATCCGACAGGTAACAGCAAATTGATTGCCCAGACCTTCCAGGAAGCCTGCGACGTAGCGGCCGACTTCGGTGAGAAGCTGGCGGCTGAAGGCGAAATCTGCTGGGGCGGTATGCACAGCTGGAAAACCATGCTTGAAACGCTGGAAGCTGTCGACCGGCCAAACATGGGTTTTCAGGCCGACATGGCGCATACGTTGCTCTACACCATGGGCTACAACCGCGAACAGGACCGTATCCTGCCCGCCGACTATGACTGGAGTGACCGGAAAACGCTGGAAGATGCCCTCGTAACCTTAACCAACGCCTTACGTCCCTGGACGATCGATTTCCACGTGGCCCAGAACGACGGGACCGTTTTCGGATCGGGATCGCACGACAAGACCGGTCGCCACTGCCAGGCGCTGGACCCCAACGGGAAGCTGGACGTCGTTCACGATGCTGGTTACTGGCTTCGCGACGAAAACGGGGTGCTCACCAAAGCATTCCGGCACATTTGCTGGGATGGCTGCATGTTCCCCAACAGTGTCATGACCAGTCAGCAGACTTGGAATGATATCCTGGCTACGATGATAAAAGTCCGTCAGCAGCACGGCTGGTACGAAGCCTGATCCATACGTTCACTCCAAAAAAGAAACCCGACCATGGCAACAAAAAAAGAGGTACGGATTGGTCTGATCGGAACCGGTCTGATGGGCCGCATCCACTCCAATGGCTATAACCAGGTTCCGCATTTCTTCCCGGAACTGGAATACACACCGGTATTGAAAGCAGTTTGCTCGCGCGATGCCGAAAAGGTAAAAGCGTTTGCGGAACAGTGGGGCTACGAATCATTCGAGACCGACTGGCGCGCTATCATCGCCCGCGACGACATTGATGCTGTCGACATCTGTACGCCCAACGACACCCACGCGGTCATTGCCATTGCGGCTGCCGAAGCAGGTAAAATGATCCTGTGCGAGAAACCCCTCGCCCGCACCGTAGCGGAGGGTAAGGAAATGGTGGAGGCCATCGAGAAAGCGGGCGTTGCCAATACCGTCTGGTACAATTACCGCCGGGTACCCGCCGTTACGCTGGCCAAGCAGATCGTTGATTCGGGGAAACTCGGTAAGATATTTCACTACCGCGCCAACTTCCTCCAGGACTGGACCATCAGCGCCGATCTGCCGCAGGGCGGTACTGCGCTCTGGCGGCTGGACGCCGACGCGGCCGGGTCGGGTGTGACGGGCGATCTGCTGGCCCACTGCATTGACACGGCCATGTGGCTGAATGGCAGCATCACCGACGTATCGGCCATGACCGAGACGTTTATCAAAGAGCGTGTTCACCAGCTGACGGGGAAGGTACAGAAAGTGGGTATCGATGATGCCTGTTTGTTCCACTGCCATTTCGGTAATGGCTCGCTGGGGCTGTTCGAAGCCACCCGCTACGCCCGGGGTCATAAGGCGTTGTACACCTTCGAGATCAACGGCGAACATGCGTCTATTCGGTGGGACCTGCACGATATGAACCGCCTGGAGTACTTCGACCATGCCGACGATTCGGTGGTGCGGGGCTGGCGGTCTATCCACATCTCCGATGGCGATCAGCCGTACATGAACCGGTGGTGGATTCCGGGGACGAGCATTGGCTATGAGCACACGTTTACGCACCAGGTCGCCGACTTTATGAAGAGCCTGGAGACAGGCGAGCCCTGTTCGCCAACGTTCCAGGACGCCCTGGAGACCCAAAAAGTCTGTGAGGCCGTGCTGGAATCGGCCGCTACCCGGAGCTGGAAAGAAACCGGCGTCGAATCGTTCGCCGGTTTCAAAACAGAGCTGGTGTAGTTGATAGAAGCTATCAGAACGTTTTCGATTTGAGTATAGCGCCGTAGGGGTGATATGTCTATCAAGCATGTCGCAGCTACGGCGCTTACCTGTATCCTGGCCGGGCTGAATATGCGGGTTTATCCTGCACTACCACAGACGGAAGAAAAAAGATTATTCTCGCCCGGACGTGGCCGTCCAGGATACACCAGCCCGTCCAGCCCGGCCAGGATACAGTCAAACGCTTTATGACTTCGGATACTATTCTTCAGGTGCGTGGTCTTACCAAAACCTTTTCGGGGGTGAAGGCGCTCGATGATGTTCAGCTCACGATCCGGAAAGGAGAGGTACATGCGCTCATGGGCGAAAACGGGGCCGGTAAGTCGACTCTGATGAAAATCCTGATCGGCCTGCTAACCCCCGATTCGGGCGAGATTCTGTTCGAAGGCAACGACCTGACGACCGGTAATGTCGGCGACGTGCTGAAGCGCGGTATTTCCATGATCCATCAGGAGATGCTGATGATTCCCGAGCTGACCGTTGCCCAGAACATTTTTCTCGGACGGGAACGGAGTGGGGGGTTGCTACGCTGGCTGGACGACCGTCGGCTCACCGAAAAAGCGGGTGCGCTGCTGGAACAGATGGGCGTTGCCATACGCCCCGACATGCCGGTGAAATACCTCAGCGTGGCCCAGATGCAGATGGTCGAGATCGCCAGAGCCATTTCGAACAATGCCAGCGTCATCATCATGGACGAGCCCACCTCGGCGCTGGCCGATGCTGAAGTGGCTACCCTGTTCCGGATCATTGGGGAACTGACCCGGCAGGGCGTGGCCATCATTTACATCTCCCATAAGATGGACGAGATTTTCACCATTGCCGATACCGTAACCGTGCTGAGAGATGGCAAATACATCGCCACCAGACCAGCCGCCGAACTCGACATCGATACGCTGATTGCCCTGATGGTAGGCCGGAAACTCGACAGCCTGTTCCCGGTACCGGACGGTGTACCCGCCGGTGAGGTCATGCTGTCGGTCGACGGACTCGGCCGGCGCGGGGTGTTTGCCGATATAAGCTTCGAGGTTCGCGCGGGGGAGGTGCTGGGCATTGCCGGACTGATGGGGGCGGGGCGCACCGAAATTGCCCGTGCCATTTTCGGACTCGACCGTATCAGCCAGGGTGAGATTCGGATCAGGGGTAAGCGGGTGGTCATCCATTCACCGCAGGATGCCATTGGCCACGGCATCGGCTATGTCAGCGAAGACCGGAAAGGGTGGGGGTTCATCCCCGGTATGTCGGTCCGGGAAAACCTGACGCTGGCGAGTTTGCGGAAGTGGTCCAGCGGGCCATTCATTCGGGATAAGCAGGAACGGGACGTAGCTACCGCCATGATGGGGGAGCTGAACGTGAAAGCCACCGGGCCCGACCAGCTGGTTACCTACCTCAGCGGGGGAAACCAGCAGAAGGTTGTGATCGGGAACCGGCTGCTGGCGCAACCCGCTATTCTCATCCTCGACGAACCCACGCGGGGCATCGATATCGGGGCGAAGGCGGAGATCTACCGGTTGATACACCAGTGGCAACAGCGGGGCGTCGCCATCATCATGATCTCCTCCGAACTGCCCGAAATACTGGGCATGAGCGATCGGATTATGGTGCTGGCGCAGGGGAAACAAACGACGATGCTATCCCGGCACGAGGCATCGCAGGAAACGATCATGCGGTATGCCATGCACAGAGACCGGGATACGGGGCCGACTGGCGAGTAAAAGAGATGCGCGCAACACTTAGAGAATCACGGCGGTATCCGTCTCTCCACGGGATTAACGTTTAAAATCAGGCATGAAAAACGGCTTTACAACCTCCTTCAATCAGGTTAGCACGTCATACAAAACACGCGTTCAGGGTATTGGCAAGTACGGGTTACTGGCTGCCTTCCTCCTCATCTGTATCGCCCTGTCGGTCCTGACGCCCCGTTTTCTGACGGTCCAGAACCTGATGATCATTGTAACCCAGGTGTCCATAAACGCCTTGCTGGCCTTTGGGGTCACGTTCGTTATCATCACCGGCGGCATCGACCTGTCCATTGGCTCTATGGTGGCCGTAACGGGCGTCGTAGCGGCCTCTTTCGCCCACCCCGATACGTTTCCCGTTGCGGTTCCGTTGCTGATGGGCCTGCTGGCCGGGGTAGCTTTCGGTGCCTTCAACGGCTTTGTCGTTACCCGCAGCAACGTGCCGCCTTTCATTGTCACGCTCGGCACCATGACCATCGGCCGGGGGCTGGCCCTGATCCTGAGCAACGGCCGCCCCGTTTCCAATCTCTCCGACTCGTTCAACTTCATTGGCGGGGGCAAAGTGCTGGGCGTTCCTACGCTGATCATCCTCCTCATCGTTGCTTTCATTAGCTGCACCATCGTCCTGAGAAAAACAGTGTTGGGGCGATACATGTATGCCGTTGGGGGAAACGAGCAGGCTGCCAGAGCGTCGGGTATCCGGGTCGGGGCCGTTAAAATGGCCGTTTATACCCTCTGTGGCGGCCTGGCGGCACTGGCGGGTATACTCCTGACATCGCGCATCACGACTGGCCAGCCCAATGCCGGAGCCGGGTTTGAACTGGACGCCATTGCGGCTGCTATCATTGGCGGCACCAGCACGTCGGGTGGTAGCGGAACCATGACCGGAACCCTTATCGGTGCCCTCCTGATCGGCGTCATCAGCAACGGGCTGGACCTGCTCAACGTGACCTCCTATTATCAGCAGGTCGTAATGGGCATTATCATCATTGGGGCCGTTGTGCTCGATAGTTTACATAACAAGACCAACGCGTAACCCGCCCTAAAACCACCCTGATATGAAACGTATACGCATAGCCACCCTGAGTCATGTCCTTTTCGCTGTTCTTCTACTGGTGGGCTGTAACCAGTCGACAAGTAGCGAGAAAGGAGCGGGTGGCGGCAGTAAAAAACTGGTTGTGGGCGTCACTATGC
Organism: Spirosoma utsteinense; assembly: GCF_014282275.1. Taxonomy (GTDB): domain Bacteria; phylum Bacteroidota; class Bacteroidia; order Cytophagales; family Spirosomataceae; genus Spirosoma; species Spirosoma utsteinense. The sequence continues at coordinate 54,470 of NZ_VFIA01000026.1, read as the reverse complement.
TCAGTATGCAAAACGAGTTCATCGTCAATGTCCACGACGAGATGGCCAAAAAAGCGGAAGCCGAGGGCGTTGACCTGATCACCGTCGATGCGGAGCGGTCGCCCCTGAAACAGGTGGAACAGGTCGAGAGCTTCATTGCCCAAAAAGTTGACGCCATCATCATGAATCCGTGCGAAGTGGAAGCCAGTTCACCCGCCGTGACGAAGGCCCTGGCCGCCGGGATTCCGATTATCAACGTCAATTCAGAAACCAGCACCAAACCATCGGCCTTTGTGGGTTCCGACGATGTAGAGTCGGCGAGAATCGCGATGAAATTCATTGCCGAAAAACTGGGCGGGAAAGGGAATGTCGTGATGATGCACGGCTACATGGGTCAGGCTGCTCAGATAAAACGGGAACAGGGTGCCCGCGAAATCCTGAAGCAGTACCCTAACCTGAAACTGCTGGCCCAGCAGACCGGCGAGTGGGACCGGGCGAAGGCCATGTCGCTGATGGAAAACTGGATTCAGTCCTATGGCCCGCAGATCAACGCGGTCTTTGCCCATAACGACGAGATGGGCCTGGGTGCGGTAAAAGCGCTGGAGGATGCGGGCTTGAAAAGCAAGGTTATCGTCGTCAGCATCGACGCCATCCCCGACGCGCTGCAGGCGGTGAAAAAAGGTACGCTGGACGCCACGGTTTTTCAGAATGCCGAACAGCAGGGGTCGAAAGCTATTGAAACGGCCCTCAAAGCAGCCAAAAGACAGGCGTTCGAGAAACAGACCCTTATTCCATTTCAGCTGGTCACCACTGCGAATGTAGCAACCTTCCTCAAGCCGTAGCAAACGGTACTGTAGGTGGGGTATGGTTGATGGCAAGAGTGCGGTCAGGAATCTAACCGCACCCTAGCCATCAACCATACCCCACATTTCTTTTGTAAGCCATTTGGTGTCGGCGGCATCACACTCTCATCCAGGGCCTTACAGGACGGGGAAGTAGCAATTTCCCCTATTTTTTGTCTTTATTTTAGAAATTATACGAAACAGCTAAGGGGTTTTTACTCAAATGTTGTCTTTACTTATATAGGATTGAACTTTTTATAGGCATCATTTAGAAAGCGGTAGACTATGCAACGTCAGCTGATCGAGTCAGAACGTCAAAGGCGTCCGGTGAATGTCGAGGAAGTGGTTCTACCGGGTCCCGATAGCGAGACAACGCCTGAAATGCCCGCAACCCGCGATACGGAATTCTTTACACGGCTGGCCTTTCAGGACAGCCCCCAAAAAGGGTGTGAACTGCTCTTCCGGCGGTACCACCAGGCTTTATGCAGTCATGCGGTGCGGTATGTCTACTCCAAAGAGACGGCAGAAGATCTCGTGAGTGAGGTGTTCTGCAAGTTCTGGAAGACGAAAGCCTACGAAAATATCACCTCATCATACCGCTATTACCTGTTCCGCAGTGTTCGCAACGAAGCCTTCAACTACCTGCGTCTGGAATTTCACAAACTGGAAGATATCGAAACGGCTCTGATCCAGGAAGCATCTTTCTGCCAGCGACCCGACCAGATCATGCAGTTCGAAGAGGTCCTGCATACCGTAGAAGACCTGGTTGAACGACTGCCGCCCCAGTGTCGAAAAGTATTTCTGCTCAGCCGATTTGAAGGGAAAAAGTACCAGGATATCGCCACCGAACTAGGGCTTTCGATCAAGACCGTCGAAGTCCACATCGTCAAAGCGCTGAGTATTGTCCGAAAAGGGCTGAAAGATCACTGGCTCACCGCGGTCGGCATGATCGGGTATGTGTTCGCGGGCTGATGTCGTAGCGGCAAATCAGTAGTCAGGAAGTCACCGGGAGGATAGCGGCTGGAAACCACATCAACAGAACATGGAATCAGAAATCGACAAAGACTTTATATTCAGTCACTTCGCCCGGAAAACGTCGCCCTTGCAGCGCGAACGGATTGCCCAGTGGCTGCGCCATACAGCGAACGAAGAGACCTATTATGAGTGGCTGGAAGAGTGGGAGAACAAACACCCCCAGTACGTTGCTCAGACAGAAGTCGCTTATCAACGGTACGCTGATTTTCTGGTCAGGAACCCTGCTGACGAATCGGATATCGAATCGGTACCGCTCACGTCGAATTGGCGGAAGTGGTTCAGTAGGTCGTGGCTCATGGCAGCATCGGTCCTGTTCCTGCTCGGTATCTGTGCTTTTCTGGGACGCAACCAGCTCCTCTACCGCACTTATGAGACTGCTTATGGCGAAACCCGATCGGTGCAGCTGCCTGATGGAAGCCGGGTAAGCCTGAACGCCAACTCCCGCCTGCGGGTGCCGCGCTGGGGATTTGGAAACAGCACCCGGGAAGTGAAGCTCAGGGGAGAGGCTAACTTCGATGTCAGACACACAGCCAGCCATCAGAAATTTGTCGTTAAAACGCAGAAAGGGCTGCATGTGATTGTGCTGGGCACGGATTTTACGGTTTTTTCGCGCGAGCGGGGTGTTCGGGTTGCGTTGAACAAAGGCCGCGTCAGGCTCCAGTATCAGGAAGGAGCTACCCACCGGCAGTTGTTGATGAAGCCGGGACAACTGGCCACCCTCGACCGGCAAAATCACATCGCCCTTAACACCATCAAACGACCGGAACGGCGGCCATCCTGGAGTGAGAAACGCTTTGTTTTCGATGAGACCCCCCTGCGCGAAGTGGCTTATATGCTGGAAGAAAGCTATGGGCTACAGGTTGAGATCAACGATCCCGAACTGGCTCAACGGGTACTGGTCGGCTCGCTACGAGCCGAAAATGCCGATCAGCTTCTACAATCTATCTCCCAGCTCCTCAATGTTAACGTCATCCGGCAGGAAAACCGGGTGCAACTGATTAGTCATTAACCCTCACTAATTCAACCTTTTATCTTGTATGGAAAAGTATCTACTCAGATCCCTGAAAGCAGGGGTCTCTCTCCTGCTATTGCTTTTAGGTATACAGCCAGGCTGGTCCCAGTCAGTTATCCTGGCCAGTAACGTGCGGCAAAACCCGTCTCAGCCTGTCAATGCAAACGTTCGTCAGCTTAAAGATGTGCTAGCCGATCTCAACAGCCGGTATGGTGTCAATATCCTCTTCGAACTCCGTGCAGTAGAAGGACTGCCGGTGCCGATCGAGACGGTCAACGTGAAGGCATCGCTCGAAAAAAATCTGGATAACGTACTGAGCCCGCTGGGGCTGCGCTACAAAAAAGTAAATACGAACTCATACCTGATCGTTGGCAGTAAAAAACCCAGAAAAGTAGCGGATACCGATGAACGGCTACCAGAACCAGAACTGCCGATGCCCGATAGCCGCCAGTCTTTACTGGCCGACCGAAGCCTGAAAGAGGTTAGACCCGCTATCACTGTGGTGGCCGATCGAAGCATTACGGGTACCGTAAAAAGTGAAACCGACGAGGTACTGCCGGGGGTGAGTGTGGTGATCAAAGGCACCACGCGGGGCACCACCACCGACGCCGGGGGTGGCTACAAGATGACCATTCCCGATGAAGCGGGCGCTGCGGCTACCATACTGGTTTTTTCATTTGTAGGATACCTTAACCAGGAAGTCACCGTCGGCAATCGTACGACGGTAGATGTGCAGCTGGCTCCCGACGATAAAACGTTGAACGAAGTTGTCGTCGTGGGCTACGGGGTTCAGAAGAAATCGGATTTGACGGGAGCGGTGGGTACGGTAAAAGCCGACGTCCTGATGGAGCGGCCGGCCGCTTCGCTCAACCAGGGACTGGCCGGCCGCATCACGGGGGTCAACGTGTCAGTCAACTCGGGCCGGCCCGGAGGGCGGTCGAACATTCGCATCCGGGGAAATACATCCGTGAGCGTTGCCAACAACCCGCTGTATGTTATCGATGGGGTTATCCTGAACGCGTCCGGACTGACCAATGGCAGTACGCCCATTGATTTCATCAACCCGAATGACATTGCCAGTATCGAAGTGCTGAAAGATGCATCGGCAACGGCCATTTACGGTGCCCGGGGTGCTAACGGCGTTATTCTGGTAACGACCAAGCGGGGCAGCCAAACGGGCGGGCGTATCACGTACGATACCGACTTCAGCGTTGGGGTACTGCCCCGCAAAATTCCCCTGCTGAACTCCCGGGAATTCCTGCAGGTAGAAGACATTGCCTATCAGAATGCCCAGAAGTATGATCCTGTCGGGTGGGCCGGGGGCAAGTACAAAGATCCTCGAACCAAGCGGACCAACCCGCTGCTGTTCGATGCCAGTGGCAATCCGCTCTACGATACCGACTGGCAGGACGAAACGTTTCAGAGAGCCTTTACCCAGAACCATCAGCTGTCTTTTTCGGGCGGCAATGCCAAGGATAGCTACGGCGTATACCTCGGCTACCGGAATGAGAATGGGCTGGTTAAGGAGTCGTACCTGAAGCGTTATGCCGGCCGGTTCGTGTTCGACAGCCAGATCAAAAACTGGATCAAGGTAGGCGGAACGCTCAGCTATAACGATCAGAACGAGAATCAGGTCGATCCGCTGGGAGCCGGTGGGATCATTGCAATGCGGCAGGTGCTGGAAGCGCTGCCCATCATTCCGGTGAAGTACCCCGACGGCCGGTGGGCTGGTAATGAAGACTACCCCGGTATGGAAGGGGGCGGTAATCCGATCAATATTTTGAAGGAGCGCTTTTTCTACGTGAAGACCCAAACCATGCTGGGAAACGTGTATGCCAACATCAACCTGACCAAAGACCTCGAACTGCGCACGACCCTCGGCACCAACGTGATCAATCAGGAGACGGATGAATATGCGGGTCGTACGCTCAACTACATATCCCGCAACCAGGGCGGTACGGCCAGCGTCACCAACGAGCGGCATAACTCCTGGCAGTTCGAGAACTACCTGACCTATAACAAACGATTTGCGCAGCAGCATTCGGTTACGGGTCTGCTGGGCCTGGCCTGGCAGCATGTCGACCGGTTTATGAGCCGGGCTGCTACCCAGAATTTTCAGGATGACTATTTTCGCTACAATAACCTGGGCGCAGGGTCGGTTCCTCAGGCACCTACCTCGTCGGCCGTTGGCTACGGGTTGAACTCATACTTCGGCCGGGTAAACTACGGGCTAAAGGATAAATACCTGCTGACGCTGACCGGGCGCGTCGATGGATCGTCGAAGTTCGGGTCGGCCAACCGGTATGCGTTCTTCCCGTCGGCTGCGCTGGCGTGGCGCGTAATCGAGGAGGACTTCATGAAAAACGTGCGGCCGGTCTCGAACCTGAAAATACGCACCAGCTACGGCGTAACCGGCAACTCGGAAATAACCGCCTATCAGGCGCTGGCCGGCATGAGCAACTACTCGGTAATTTTTGGGGGCTCGCGGGCCATTGGCGTCGGAACCGGGCGGCTGGCCAATCCGGACCTGCGCTGGGAGAAAACGCATCAGGTCGATGCCGGTATCGAACTCGGTCTGTTTCAGAACCGGCTGTCGCTGGAGATGGATCTGTATCGCAAGCTGACTACGGATATGCTGCTGAGCGCCCCGGTTCCGTATAGCAGCGGGTATGAGACGGTTTCCAAGAATGTAGGCAGTATGGAAAACCGGGGCCTTGAGCTGGCTATCAACAGCGTCAACGTCAACCGGGGCGGGTTCTCCTGGAATACCACCTTCAATATATCGTTCAACAAAAACAAAGTCATCGCCCTGACCGGTGGCTCCGACATCTTCGTTGGCTACACGGTGGTGCGTGAGCAGGAGCCGGTTGGTTCTTTCTTTGGATTTGTACATCAGGGAACCTGGGGAACGGCCGAAGAAACGGAAGCCGCCAAATACCTGAAAAAGCCGGGCGACGTAAAGTATCAGGATGTCAACCAGGACGGGGTCATCAACGACAAAGACCGGGTCATCATCGGAAAAGGAATTCCCGACGGATTTGGCACTCTGCTGAACACCTTCAAATACAAAAACTTCGACCTCACCCTCGATTTGCAGTTCATGTATGGCAACGACGTGCTGTTCAGAAGCCAGCACTCGGCCGAAGATCGTCAGGGAATCGCCAACAGTTTCAAAACCGTGCTGAACGCCTGGACGCCGGAGAACCAAAATACCCCTATTGCCCAGTTCAGACCAGTTTCGGCGGGTTATAACACCAACGAAGACACCCACCGGGTGCAGGACGGGTCGTTCATCCGGGGCAGGAACCTGCTGCTGGCCTATAACTTCTCACCCAACGTGATCAACAAGCTCCAGCTGAGCCGGCTACGGGCCTATGCGTCGGTGCAGAATTTCTTCCTGTCAACAAAATACGTAGGCTACGATCCGGAAGTATCTACGTCGGGTAGCGCCTTCGATCAGGGCGTAGCACTCTACGATTATCCCAAGCCCCGGGTCTTTATGGTTGGTCTGAACATTGGTCTTTAACCCATTCAAAACTGGTACTATGAAAACGACGATACACATCACGATGAAGTGGCTGCTCGTGGCGGCACTGGTTACGGGCGGATCGGGCTGTTCCGACTTCCTGGAAGAAACCGACAAATCGAATTTCACCGTAGATAATTACTTCACGAAACCCGAACACGCGACTAGTGCCGTCAACTCCATTTACGAAAACCTGAAAACAACGACGGGGGGCGGCTTCGGTGGAGCGCCCTGGATGATGCTTGAATTCGGGACCGGACTGGCCAATACCGAGTTGGGGCAGGCCCAGAACAGTATCTTCGTCAGGAACCTGGTCAACACCTCCGACAATGAATATAGCCGGGTATACTGGGTGGCCAGCTACAAAGGGATTGGCAACGCCAACCTGGTCATCGCCAGACTGCCGGGCATCGCCATGGATGAAGTGGCCAAAAAGAAGTCGCTCGGCGAAGCCCGGTTCCTGCGTGCTCACTACTACTTTAATCTCGTCCGGATATTCGGGAAAGTCCCCCTTATTACGGAGCCGGTCGAACTGGCATCGACGACGCTCTATCCCGACCAGGCAGCCGAGGAAGACGTCTACAAACTAATTGTCGATGACCTGACAGCGGCCGAATCGGCCGGGTTGCCGTTTGCCGACCCATCCGGCCGGGTTTCTACCGGGGCCGTAAAGTCCCTACTCGCCAGTGTGTACCTGACGATGGCAGGCTACCCCCTGCAAAAAGGGGCTGAGTATTTCAAGAAAGCCGCCGACAAGGCCAGCGAGGTCATAGCCGCTAACCAGTACAGCCTGTTCCCAACCTACGACGACCTGCACAGTCCGGCGAAAAAGAACGTAGGGGAAAACATCTTCATGGTTCAGTTTGCTACCAACATTCAGCCGTCGGGCTGGCAGACGTCCATCATCCCCTATAACCAGGGCATATCGGCTTACTCGGACGAGACGGGGGCTATTTTTGCCAACAAAGAGTTTGTCGAGTCATACGAAAAAGGGGATCTGCGGGCGCAGGAGAAGCAGTTCTACTACCGGAACTATTCGCTCAGCAGCGACCGCGCAGCCCTGGTCGACCTGGGTGGGTATTATATCTACAAGCACTTCGATACGCAGGCACACCTGACTACGGCGAACAGCGATTTGAACTGGCCGTTGATCCGCTATGCCGAGGTGTTGCTTACCTATGCCGAAGCGGCCAACGAAGTGTCGGGACCAACGGCCGATGGGTATGCCGCCGTTAACGCCATTAGAAAACGGGCCAAATTGCCCGATCTGGTGGGTTTGACGAAAGAGCAGTTGAGGGAGTCGATCTGGAAAGAACGCTGGTATGAACTGAGTTTCGAGAACAAGACCTGGTTCGATATGGCGAGGCTCCGGAAAGCGTTTAACGTGTCGACCAAAGGGTTCGACAGCTTTGTTGGCCATAAATTCTCCTATGGGCCTGTCCTGAAAGAGCGGGAACTGTTGTTTCCCATACCAACGGCCGAAATCCGAAATAACAGCAGGCTAAAGCAGAATACAGGCTACTGAAGGGGCGCTCCCGGTTCGTTACACGCGGGTGTTTGGTGCTCAGCGGGTAGCGGATTGGGGGCTGTTCTCATCAATTAAGTAAATTCTGCCCGAAATTGCCTTACCCTGGAAGTACGCGTCAACTGTATCGAACTGCCCTTCATGAGAACTAAACGCCGAGTTTTTCTTCAACAGGCGGCCGCCCTGCTGGCTCCCATCTCCCTAAACTGGACCGATGCCTTTGCCCGGCTAGCCCACACAGCGACTACGGGTGTCAATAAACCCTATGTTGTCTTCGTCACCGGCGACCATGAATACAGTGGTGAGCTGACCCTGCCGCTGATTGCCGCCGAGCTGGAAAAGAACTACGGTATGCGCACGAAGGTCCTGAAAGCCGCTCCCGACTACAATGGCGAGAAAGATATTCCTGGTCTGGAAGTTCTCAAAGAGGCTGATCTGGCCGTGTTTTATCTCCGCTGGCGGCTGCTGCCGCAGGAGCAGCTCACGTTCATCGACGAATACCTCAAGTCGGGTAAACCCGTTATGGGCTTTCGCACCACTACCCACGCGTTTAACTTCCCCGACGGCGACGAGCGTAAACGGTGGAATGCGTTTGGGGAGTTCGCGTTTGGTGCCCCGCCGGGCTGGGGTGGCGACGCCAAACATACGCACTACGGCCACAAAAGCACCACCGACGTTACGGTCATTCCCGAAGCGGCCAAACACCCCATCCTGACGGGCGTGGAGCCGAGTTTTCACGCGTCGTCGTGGCTGTACCGCGTCCTGCCCGACTACCCGGCCAAAGGGGCTGTGCCGCTGCTGATGGGCAAATCGGTCAATCCCGATAAGCCCGCTATCGACAACCCGGTAGCCTGGACGTGGCAGAACCAGTGGGGCGGCAAAGCCTTCATGACCACGCTGGGCCATCCGGAAGATTTTCGGGTAGAGTCGTTTCAGCGGCTCGTGATCAATGCCATTCACTGGGAACTGGGTAAGCCGGTTCCCAAAAGCCGCGGTGCCGACCGCTGGAAAGGGCCGCTGGCGATCAACGTTCCCTATGGCCACCCCAGCAAGTCCTGACCGGATTGGTGGACCGCTCACCTATTTCAGCTACTATTCTTACCAATCGTCATGATTCAGCCGAAGAGAAACAGATTTGGAGGGTGGCTCCTCGCAGCGGGATTTCTGCTTATTGCCGGGAGTGCTTTTCAGGTAAATGAATTTCAATCGCTGCCCCTGTCCAAGGGGTCGCGCATCGTTCTGCTGGGCAACAACCTGGGATCGAGGATGATGAACTACGGCCATTTCGAAACCGAAATGCAGGTGCGCTATCCTGAGCAGTCGCTCTTCATCCGCAACATGTGCGACGGGGGCGATACGCCGGGATTCAGACCCCACGCCAGCCGCAACCTGCCGTGGGCGTTTCCCGGTGCCGAGAAATTTCAGACCGAGCTGGCCAAAAACTCCGAGAGCGAAGGTCATTTCGATACGCCCGACCAGTGGCTTGCCCGCCTGAAACCCGATGTGATCGTGGCGTTCTTCGGGTATAATGAGTCGTTCCAGGGCCGGGAAGGACTTGCCAATTACAAGGCTGAACTGGATGCCTTTATCAAATGGACGCTGAGCCAGAAATACAACGGGACTACCGCTCCGCAACTGGCCATCGTATCACCTATTGCCTTCGAGGACCTTTCGTCCCTGTATGATCTGCCGAACGGTAAAAAAGAGAACCAGAACCTGTCGCTCTACACGAAGGTGATGCAGGAGGTTGCCGAACAGAACAAGGTGCTCTTCGTCGACGCCTTTACGCCGTCTCAGCAGTGGTACGAAAGCAGTGCCGAACCGCTTACCATCGACGGCTCTCAACTGAACGAAGAAGGGTATAAAAAACTAGGGGTACTGCTGGCCGATCAGGTGTTTGGCAAGACCGCCCCCAAAGCCGGGACTAACCGGGAACTGGTGCAGGCGGCCGTGCTGGAAAAGAACTGGATGTGGCATAACGATATTAAAGTTCCCAATGGCGTTCATGTGTACGGCCGGCGGTACAATCCCTTCGGGCCGGACAACTACCCGGCCGAAATTGAAAAGATCCGTGAGTTGACTGCCATCCGGGATACGGCGGTTTGGCTGGCGGCTTCGAAAGGCGAAAAAATGGATCTGGCCGCTGCCGACAAGCGGACGAGGCCACTCCCGCCGGTAAAAACCAATTTCAACCCGGAGAAGAACGGTAGCCTGCAGTACCTGTACGGGCAGGAAGCCCTGAGCAAGCTAAAGGTGCCGCAGGGGTATAAAATCGAGCTGTTTGCGTCGGAAGAAGAGTTTCCGGATCTGGCCAAACCCATGCAGATGTCGTTCGATGGCAAAGGCCGGCTGTGGGTGGCGGTCATGCCCAGCTACCCGCATTACAAACCGGGTGATGCCAAGCCGAACGACAAAATCCTTATTCTGGAAGATACCAACAACGACGGCAAAGCCGACAAGCAAACCGTTTTTGCCGATGGTCTTCACCTGCCACTTGGTTTCGAAATTGCGAAAGAAGGCGTGTACGTCTCGCAGGGTACCAACCTGAAGCTGCTGACCGACACCAACGGCGACGACCGGGCCGACAAACGGGAGATCCTCCTGAGCGGGTACGACGATCACGACACCCACCACAATAGCCACGCCTTTTGCGTCGACCCCTCCGGTGCTATCTACTCGGGCGAAGGCGTATTTCTGCACACCAACGTAGAAACGTCCTACGGTCCCGTTCGGGCTACCAACGGCGGATTTTACCGCTATAGCCCCCAGCTTCATAAACTGGAGCGGACGGCGCAACTGTCTATTCCAAATCCGTGGGGTATTGCGTTCGATGATTGGGGGCAGCCCTTCTTTGCCGAGACATCCAGCCCGGATGTGCGCTGGATGATGCCCGGTTCGGTATTGCCGCGCTATGGCGAAGCTACCCACAAATCGGTTCAGTTAGTGGAAGAAGCGCATCGGGTGCGGCCTACCTCCGGTCTGGAGTTTGTGTCGAGCCGCCACTTCCCCGACGATATTCAGGGCGACTTCCTGATCAACAACACCATTGGGTTTCTGGGCATGAAAGAACACACCCTGGTCGATGACGGCACCGGCTACAAAAGCCGCCACCGGGCCGACCTGGTCGTGAGTGAAGACCGGAACTTCCGGCCCGTCGATATGGAGTTCGCCCCGGACGGGTCGCTGTACCTGATCGACTGGCACAACATCCTGATCGGTCACATGCAGCACAACGCCCGCGACCCCCTGCGCGATCATTCGCATGGCCGGGTATATCGGATTACCTACCCGTCGAGGCCATTGGTGACACCCGCTAAAATCGACGGAGCCAGCATCGACGAACTGCTGAACAACCTGAAACTGCCCGAATACAGGACCCGGTACCGGACCCGGCGCGAACTGCGCGGACGGGATGCGTCGCAGGTGCTGGCCAGACTGAATACCTGGGTGGCCAGTCTGGACAAGACCGATCCCCGCTACGAGCATCACCTGCTGGAAGGATTATGGGTGAGCTGGGGTATGAATAAAGTTGACCAGAAGTTGCTGAAACAGGTTCTCAACGCCAAAGACTACCACGCCCGGGCGGCTGCCGTTCAGGTGGTGCGTTATACGGGTCATCAGGTTCCCAACCAGGCCGATCTGCTGATGCAGGCGGCACGGGACGACAACAGCCGGGTTCGGCTCGCGGCCATCGTGGCGGCTTCCTGGATCGGCAAAGAAAAAGGGTTGCCTGTCCTGGCTGAAGCGGCTAAAAAGCCCCTCGACGAGTGGATGGTACATGCCCATGAAACGGCCGTTGCCCACCTGAACGGGGTACCGGTAAAAAAGGTGGCGGAAAAAGTAGTGAAGTCGACGCTGAAGGGCGAGGAGCTGGCTCTGTATACGATGGGTAAACAGATTTATGCCAAAGAAGGCTACTGCACAACCTGCCATCAGGCCGATGGGAAAGGGCTGGCCGCTTCCGGTTTTCCACCCCTGACGGGTACCAACTGGGTGTCGGGCAACGAAGAACGGCTGATAAAAATAGTGCTGAAAGGGGTTATGGGCCCTATTGAAGTGGTAGGCAAAACCTATCCCGGTCAGGTGCCGATGACCCCGTTTGGTGGGCTCCTCAAAGACGATGAGGTAGCCGCTGTGCTGACCTATGTCCGAAATTCGTTTGGCAATACGGCCCCGGCGGTTTCTCCCGATCAGGTGAAGAAAGTGAGGGCAGCTACCGAACGCAAGACCGACTTTTATTCGCCGACCCAGTTGCTCAAAGAGCATCCGATGGAAAAGTAATCATTTAAAGGAACGCTGAATTTTTTGTATGACATCACCCGTCCCGTTTCGCTTCGGTGCCGAAGCCTACACCTGGTTCATGAACAACAATGGTCAGACCCACGCCAATCGCCTGGGGCACATGATCGATATTACGGCACAGGCGGGTTTCGCCGGCATCGAACCCATCTTCAACTGGATGGGCGATCTGCCCGATCCCGAGCATCTGGGCCAGAAACTCAACGAGCAGGGCGTGGAACTGGCCGCTATTGCGCTGGCCCTGGACTGGAACGGGACCGACGAAACCGAGCAGGAGGGGTACGAAGCCGACCGCGCCATTGCGCTGCTGAAACATTTTCCGGGTGCCCTGCTTTGTACCGTGCAGAAGCCAACCGGGCGGCACGACCTGGAAGTTCGCCGACAGAATCTGGTGAACATCGTCAACCGGGTGTCGCGCCGGGCCGTAGAGCAGGGCGTGCCCTGTAGTTTTCACCCCAACTCCCCACACTCGTCCATCACCCGCACGGAAGACGATTACCGGGTAATTATCGAATCCCTCGACGCATCGGTAACGGGCTGGACGCCCGATGTGGGCCACCTCATCAATGGCGGCATGGACCCGCTGACGAAGATGAAAGAGTATGCGTCGCTCATCAACCTGGTTCATTTCAAAGACTGGAATGGCGATCCTGAATTCGCCTTGCTGGGGCGGGGAAAAGTCGATTTTGTCGGCATCACCCAATGGCTGATCGAGCAGCAGTACAGCGGCTGGATCATCTGCGAAGACGAAGGCCCCGAAGCCATGGACGACCCGGATGGGGTGACGCTCCACGATGGCCGCTGGGTATATGAAACCCTGTTGCCGGCCGTTAGCAACGTATAACTACTAACACTATGCCTTTTGTTGAAACCAACGGCATCAACCTGTACTACGAAGAGAGGGGCTCAGGCGAGCCCCTTCTGCTCATTATGGGTATTACAGCGCCCGGCGCGGTCTGGGAAAAACACGCCGACGACTGGCAGCATTCCTTTCGCTGTATCCTGGGCGACAACCGGGGGGTGGGCCGGTCCGACAAACCCGCCGGACCGTATACGACCGCCCAGATGGCTGATGATTACGCTGGCCTGATCGACCAGCTGGGGTTGGGTGCCGTGCGGGTGGTAGGTGTTTCGATGGGAAGTACCATTGCCCAGCAGTTAGCCCTGCGGCATCCCGATAAAGTGCGTTCGCTGGTGCTGATGTGTCCCTGGGCACGGTGCGACCGGATGGCCGAAGCTATTTTTCGGCATATGGTCACCATCAAAGCGCGGCTCAGACCGGAGGAGTTTGCCGCTTATATCCAGTTGCTGATCTACGCCAAGCGAAGCTGGGACGACGAGGCTGTGTTCGCTGACTTTCAGGCCGGTCGCCAGCAGGCTGCCATCGACCCGTCTCCCCAGCCCCTGCATGGACTTGAAGGGCAAGCCGATGCGTGCATCACCCACGACACCCTCGCCGACCTGGGTACGATCGATACCCCCTGCCTGGTCATTGGTGGTCGAAATGATATGTTTACGCCTGCGTGGATGAGTGAAGAGGTTGCCGGTGCCATCCCTGCCAGCGAGTTATACCTTTATGACGAAGCCGGACACGCTTTCCATTGGGAATGTATCGACGATTTCAACCCCCGCGTTCGCAACTGGCTGATCGCGCATTAATCGTTTCCTGCGCCTGAGAAGCACCTGGACTCAGCCGGAAAAACTGTTCTTTTTATCCTTCTATGTCTGTATCAACAATGACCACCAAAACCGAACCAACTCAACCGAGCAGTACACCTGTCGGCTTCAACGTACTGGCCTGGTCGGCCGTTATGTCGGAGCAGCTGAACCCGATAGCCGACCGCCTGAAAACGATCGGCTACGATGGCGTCGAATGTTTCATCGACAATCAGCCCGTTGCTGCCTATCGGCAGTTTGGTGAGCATCTGGCGCAGCTCGGTCTCCAGAGCACCTGCGTGACGGTGGTTGGCCCCGACCAGAATCCGGCCAGCGAATCGGCCAGCGTCCGGGCTCAGGCCGTCGACTTTTTGAAAGGAGCCATCGACCGGGCACAGGCCATGAACGCCAGCGTTATTTGTGGGCCTATTCACTCCGCCTTTGCCACATTCAGCCGACGGGAGCCACAACCAGCTGAATACGCCCATAGTGCCGAGGTACTTCATGCCGTGGGCGACTATGCCAGGCAGGCCGGTATCGTGCTGGCTGTAGAGGCCTTGAACCGGTTCGAGTGTTATCTCTGCAACACGATGAGCCAGCTATCGACGCTGATCCGCCAGGCCGACCACCCGAACGTGCGGGCCATGTTCGACACCCACCATGCCAACATCGAGGAGAAACGATTTCCCGAAGCGATACGGACTATAGCGCCGGTGCTGGCGCACGTCCACATCAGCGAGAACGACCGCGGAACACCCGGCGACGGACATATTCCCTGGGATGATACGTTCCGGACGCTGGCCGAGCTGAATTATACGGGCTGGATGACCATCGAAGCGTTTACGCGGAACGACATCGATTTTGCCAACTCGATCAACGTCTGGCGCGAATACAACGACCCCTGGGATATCGCCGAAAATGGACTCAGCTTCATTCAGATGATGCAGAGCAAACATGGATTCAGGGCTTGAAACTGGCCCTGGTATAGTTAGTTACTTCCCGGCTACGACTGGTGATTTATACAGGGTCGTTCGCGGCCAGCCGGGCTTTTGCCCATTCGTTTTTCGTTCGTTTTATGTCTACCGTTATTCAGGTTGGTTTAGTGGGATTTGGTTTGTCGGGACGGTACTTCCACGCGCCCTTTCTGTCGGTTAATCCACGCTTTCGTTTAAAGAAAATTGCCAGCAGCCGTCCGGAGGCTGTCCGACAGTTCGACGCATCGGTCGAGTGGGTCGCTACGGCCGATGAACTCTTCGATGATCCATCGATCGATCTGGTCTTCATCTGTTCGCCTAACGAGACCCATACAGACTACGCGCGCAAAGGGCTGGAAAAAGGCAAGCACGTGGTGGTTGAAAAACCGTTCGCCCTGTCGGAGCGGGAGGCTGCACAGGTGCTGGCGCTGGCGCAGCGGCAGGGCCTTCTCGTCACGGCCTATCAGAACCGGCGGTGGGATTCGGATTTTCTGACCGTCAAACGCCTGCTGGCCGGTGGCGCGCTGGGGAAACTGGTGGAGTACGAAAATCGATATGACCGCTTCTCGCCCGTAGACCCGGCCACGCGGAGTTGGAAAGAGCAGCCGGGTCCAGGCCGGGGAAGTCTTTACAACCTGGGGCCGCACCTGATCGACCAGGCCCTGCACCTGTTTGGTAAACCCGATACCGTACAGGCTTCCGTCCGGATCATTCGCCCCCATAGTCAGGTTACCGATTACTTCGACATCCGGCTGGGCTACACCGATAAAGTGGTCAGGCTGAAATCGAGCCTGATGGCTTATCAGAATCAGTTACGTTACTGCCTGCACGGAACCGAGGGCTCCTTTACGAAAGGAGGGCTGGATGTTCAGGAGGAGCAGTTACGAGTCGATCGGCTTCCCAACGAGTCCGGCTGGGGTACCGAACCGCCGGACCGCTGGGGTACCCTGTATCAGGCCGGGCGCGCTGAACCGGTCGAAAGCGAACGGGGCAATTACAGTCCGTTTTACGATAACCTCTACGACGCGCTGGTGAACGGAGCCGAACCCGCTGTCACGCCGACCGATATTCAGCAACTCGCCTGCATCATTGACCTGGTGTTGGCCAGTAATGAGACGCAGCGCGTCATGCCCGTCTCCTGAAAACGAACCGGCACCTCCAGCAACAGCAGGTGATGCAGATAGGCAACGAGGTGGTGACGGCCGTGCAAAAAGTTCGCGAGGTCCAGCGCATGGCACAGTCGGTCGATGGCCGGTTTAGGGAATAGTTCGAACGGCTGTAGAGGATAATCACCAGCTTTCAGAAAGGTAACATCAGCCTGCTGGATTTTGTGGAGACGTATAAGGAGAGCGTTCGTCAGTTCAACCACCTGAAAGCCGACTGTGTGGGGGCTTACGAAGAACTCATTTACGTAATTGAGACGATTTACTTGATGAACGATTGTATGAAATCAAGTCCCATTGTGTTTAACCGTCGGGCTACGGTAACGGGCAGCAGCGCAACAGAGCAGCCGGTGCCGGTTTGATTTCTAATAAATTTCTAACCACATTTTCACGTGGTATTGTTAAAATTATTATCAAATTTGTTCAACATTAAATCGCTACCGCTATGTCGTGGTTAGAGTATAGTCAGTGCGTACTGGACAAGGTTGGTTTCGACCGGCGCTTATTCCGAAAAGAGTTGCGCAAGTTTTTACGACTGCTTACGCCTACCGAGCAAATTCAGTTATTGACGTGGTGCCGATTACGGCTGAAACGGTCGTCGGTCGATGCTCAGGCTGTTGTTGGTTAGTTCTGGTTTGTTTGAGGAAAGATAGATAAACAGTCAACGTGGGTAACCCGATTGGGTGTGTTTTGCCAAATGGAATACCAATGGCTGAGTAAAGTGGCTTTGGGTCAAATTTAGGGTTGGAACAATGCAAGTGTAAGATAGCCCCTATTCCTATGGATGGGGGCTATCTCGTGTTAAGAAACGTCATCGATACATCAGTCAAAAAACAGTACTGCCATGAACCTGAAACCTTACCTGATTTACGTAGTGGATGATGACGAAGATACGCAGCTCCGGCTCTGGCGCGCCTTCAGTATGACGCAGCCCGACTGTTTGCTGTATGAATTTACGACGGGTGAAGAACTGCTCGAACACCTGACGAATACAGAAGACCGGCCCCACCTGATTCTGGTGAATTCCCTTACCTCAACGACATACCGGGGAACGATGCCGCAGCTGCTGGCCGAAGCGCGCAGGCGTTCGACGCCAGTCGTTATGCTGGGGGTGGCCAGACCGGGAACCAATGTCAACTGGAGCTACCAGCTGGGGGCTACTCACTGTATGCGGCTGCCCGGCACCCATCGGGAAGCCGTTCAGGCGGTAGCGCGGCTGCGACCGGTGTGGACCCGGCCCGGTTTATCGGATGTGTCCCGAATCGCTTATACGTAGCACCTGTCCTTCGCCGAACAGACGATATTTGCCCTGAGTATTAAGGTTTTCATCAACAGGCACAAGGTGGGACGGCAATCGTCCTGCCACCTTGTGCCTGGTTAAGCGTTGTGCCAAACGCTCTAAGTAAATAGCCATTTGTCGTGGGCAAATGGCTATTTTGTTTCCCTGCTCTTATGTTGACTGCATTACCTATTGTCTTCGTGGTTGGTTATCTGCTGATAACACTCGAAGAAGTTGTTCATTTAAACAAACCGGCCCCGGCGCTGGCTACTGCCCGCGACTCGACTGCTTTTCAGCGGAATACCATGCTGGTGGTAGGTATTGCTATGTTTGTGATCGTCGGCAGCCTACGCACTGAGCAAAACCGATACCAGCAGTCTGCTCTTTTTTGTGGGTATCCTGCTGGCCGTTGGTGCGCTGGAAGCAACACATATGTTGTCGGGGGTGGCGGGCTGGCTGAACGAAACGGTCGGCAATATGGACCTGACGGTGCTGTTGATCGGTACGGCGTCGGCCGTGGTCGATAACGTACCGCTGGTGGCAGCGGCCATGGGTATGTATGATTTGCAACTGTTTCCGGCCGATCACCGGCTATGGGAGCTGCTGGCCTTCTGTGCCGGTACGGGCGGGAGCCTGCTGGTTATCGGGTCGGCTGCAGGCGTAGCGGTCATGGGTATGGAGCGCCTGACCTTTTTTGGCTATATTCGGCAAACGGGCTGGCTTGCCCTGCTGGGGTATGGGGCGGGAGCGCTGAGCTATATAGCACTCAACGCCTGATAGTTTGCCGCTATCGTTGTCCGGCAAGGGCAAAGCCGGTGTGATTACGTCAGGCAAGCCCCCTGTTGCGCCAGTGCCCGAAAGCAGCGTCGACCGCTGACCTTTGACCGCCGATTATAGTGTTCCTCAGAAAAACGCGATACACCAATGGTACTTATTGACGTTGACAACCGGGAACGGGAAATTGATTTCCTGACCGTTCATATCCAACTCAACCGGGAGAATCCAAACTGGATCAGGCCGTTGGATAAGGATGTGCTTGAGGTCTTCGACCCGAAAAAGAACAAATCATTTCGGGACGGTGAGGTGGTTCGATGGATACTCAAAAATGAGGAAGGGCAACTGATTGGCCGAATTGCGGCCTTCATCAGCAAGCGCTATAAGAACAAAGGCGATGATGTGAAGGTGGGCGGAGTGGGTTTCTTCGACTGCATCGATGATCAGCGGGCCGCCAGTCGGCTCTTCGATGAAGCCAGAGGATGGCTGCAAACGCGCGGGGTGGAGGCTATGGATGGCCCTATTAATTTTGGTGAACGGGATAAGTGGTGGGGGCTGCTGGTATCGGGTTTCGAGCCACCGCTCTATACCATGAACTACAATCCTCCCTATTACCAGGCGTTATTTGAAACCTACGGCTTTCAGAATTTCTATAACCAGCTCTGCTTTCGGATGACGGTAGCGTCCGAGTCGTCTCAACTGCACCCCAAGTTCTATACCGCTCACGCGCATTTTACCGGCAATCCCGATTTCAAGGTCAAACACCTGCTGAAATCGGAATCGCGCAAATACGCCAGCGACTTCAGTACCGTGTACAATAAAGCCTGGTCGAAGCACGAAGGCAACAAGGAAATGGGGGTTGAGCAGGCGGTTCGGCTGTTTAAATCCATGGCACCCATCCTGGACGAGAAGCTTATCTGGTTTGCCTATCACAAAGATGAGCCGGTGGCCATGTGGCTGAATATACCCGACATCAACCAGATTGTCAGCCGTCTGGACGGCCAGTTCAATGCCTGGGCGAAAGTGAAGTTTTTTGTCCTTAAGCTATTGGGCGTCTGTACCCGTTTTGTTGGCATTGCCTATGGCATCGTACCCGAATTTCAGGGTACCGGTATCGATTACTTTATGATCGTGGAAGCGGAGAAGGTCATAAAATCAGCGACTTCCTATAAAGATGTTGAGTTGCAGTGGAACGGCGACTTCAATCCCAAAATGCTGAACATATCCCGTAACTTAGGTGCCGAGCAAAGCCGGGTGCTGGTTACCTACCGGTACCTGTTCGACCGGCAGAAGCCCTTTCACCGGCATCCGGTTCTTGCCTAAGAAAACGCCAACATACGATGTCTGCCTACGTTCCGCTTTTTCTGGCCTGGTTACTCTTTGGGGCGTTGCATAGCCTGACGGCGGCCACGGCATTCAAGCAATGGGCGGTCAAAGCTGGAGCCCGATTCTTTCGGTACTACCGGCTGGTCTATAATGCCGTTGCCCTAGTCACGTTCCTGCCTGTTCTGTTGGCCTATGGGGCGGCCCCGCGCCAGACTATCCTGGTATGGACCGGGTCTGAAATGATCGGTCTGGGGCTGATCGTTTTGGGGGTAGTACTGGGGGTGACAGCGTTACGCGGTTATGACCTGGCCGAATTTGCCGGCTGGCCACCCCGGCAAACGGCCGCGAAACCAGAAACGTTGCGTCGGCAGGGGCTGCTGCGGTATGTACGGCATCCACTTTACGTAGCGCTCCTGATCGTACTGGCTGGCCTGTTGGTACGACAGCCAACCTTGACCAATTTGCTTTTCGATGGATTTGCCTTTCTCTATATCCGGATCGGAATCTATTTTGAAGAGCAGAAACTGCTAACGGTCTTCGGGCATCAGTACCGGCAGTACCAAAAACAGGTACCTATGCTGCTCCCCTTTTCGAAGTTAGAGTAAGCCGGGCCCGGCCCCTCTGTCTACGCGCACTGGTAACCGTTGATCTGTACCGACAATTCGTTGATCCATGCCAGTGTTGGTCGGCCAATAGGGCTGGTTAAGGCAACTGCAACGCTGAAACGACTGTTAAAGAAGCTGGGACATTGTGTCTTGCTGATAACCTAACCTGCGTTGACATTCAATTATGAACCTCACCATAGACTATTTACAGAAAGCACTTTCGGGCAAGTTTGAACTGGCGCTGCTGGACGAACTGGTTCGTTATAGCCAGTTCAAGCAAGTGCCGGTCGGCGCTTACCTGATCCGGCCGGGCGAATACATCCGGTCGGTTCCGTTCATCCTGAATGGATCGGTGAAAATCATGCGGCCCGATAAGGAAGGCCGGGAGGTGCTGTTGTATTACCTGGGGGAACTCGATACCTGCGCCATGTCGCTGACCTGTTGCCTGGGGAGCAAACAGAGTGAAGTGACGGCCATTGCCGAAGAAGAGACTGAACTGATCGCCATTCCGGTTGAAAAAGTTGATGAATGGATGTGTCGGTTCCCGACCTGGAAGCAGTTCGTTTTTCAGACCTACCAAAAGCGGTTCGACAATTTGCTGGCTACCATCGACGAGGTGGTTTTTCACAAGCTGGATGAGCGGCTGCTGACGTACCTCCACAAAAAAACAGAAAGCTGCCAGTGCCGGGTGCTGACGGTCACCCACGAAGAGATCGCTCAGGAAATGGCCACCTCCCGCGAGGTTATTTCCCGCCTGCTCAAGCAATTGGAGAAAAACGGACAGATCCAGCTCATGCGCAACAAAATAGAGATTCTGTAATCCCTCCGGGCTCTTTTGGCTTTTACGTTGCCCATTCCGGTTTATATGATCGGTCGGGAATTGCTGATCTAATTGCCTGTTCTGAGTGATAAAAGTCACTGATTCCGTAGTGCCGGACCTGTACTTTTGATTCAGACATTCAACTACCAGTAAAAACGTACACGCATGTTTTTCCAACACATATACGATAAGAGTCTGGCGCAGGGAAGTTACCTCGTTGGCTGCCAGAAAACAGGGGAGGCTATCGTCATTGACCCTAAACGGGATGTCGATACCTACCTCGCTATTGCCGAAGAGAACGGGTTGCGTATCACCCACATCACCGAAACACACATTCACGCCGATTTCCTGGCCGGTTCGCGGGAACTGGCCGCTCTGACCGGTGCCCGGCTGTTTCTTTCTGACGAAGGTGGCCCCGACTGGGCCTACGCCTTTGAACACGAGGGATTGAAAAACGGAGACGTGATCAGCGTGGGTAACCTCGTTCTTGACGTAATTCATACGCCGGGTCACACCCCCGAAAGCATCAGCTTCCTGCTGACCGACAAGCCCGCATCGGCGCAGCCAGTTATGCTGTTTACCGGCGATTTTGTGTTCGTAGGCGATATCGGCCGCCCCGATTTGCTGGAGAAAGCGGCTGGTCTTATCGGCACGCAGGAGCTGGGTGCTCACCAGATGTTCCAGTCTATTCAAACGTTCAGCGGCCTGCCCGACTACCTTCAGGTTTGGCCGGGTCACGGTGCCGGATCGGCCTGCGGCAAAGCGTTAGGTGCTGTACCCAGCACAACCGTTGGTTACGAGAAGATCAGGAACTGGGCACTGCAGTATGAAGACGATGAGGAGGGTTTCGTTCATTATCTTTTGACCGATCAGCCTGAGCCGCCCCGGTATTTCGCGATGATGAAAAAGCTCAACAAAGTCGATCGTCGGCTGCTGACCCAGGTGCCATCCCAGAAAAAACTCAGTCCGGCCGAAGTAAAGGCCGCCCTGGCCAGCGGGATAAAGCTGATCGATACACGGGATAAAGCCGAGGTGGCCGGGGGCTTCATTCCGGGAAGCCTTACTATTCAGGATAACAACGCGTTTTCGACCTGGATGGGCTGGTTTATGAGTTATGAGGAACCGTTTATGCTACTCGCAACGGATCAGCAGATCGAGGAGCTTACCCGTAAACTCATGCGGATTGGTCTGGACAACATGTATGGCTACATCGAGGATGTGACCACGCCCGGCGTCGACCTGGTTCCGGCCCGCGTTATCGATCAGGAAACGTTCCGGTCCTATCTGGGCCGAACCGATGTGCAGGTCATCGACTTACGGGGTGCTTCCGAATATGCCGCCGGCCATATCGAAGGGGCAGAAAATATCTTTATCGGCACCCTCGACAAAAACCTTGACAAGATCAGCCGGGACAAGCCCGTCGTGATTCATTGTCAGGGGGGCGATCGGGCTGCTATTGGCTACTCGATACTGGTCAGAAACGGGTTCGATAACGTGGTAAACTACTCGGCGGGAATGAACGAATGGGTTGCCAAAGGAAATCCTGTTTTAACCGGAACGGCAGAGGCTGCGGTGTACTGAGCTTCTTTGCGGCCACTCGTTTAAGTGACTATACACATACCATACATCTACATTTTACGGATTAGCCGTAGCCCAAACGACTCGTGAAAGCGAGCGAACGACAATGAACAACGAACTGACAGGCATGCCCCGCATTGGCGATAAGGCCCCTGATTTTAACGCCGTAACAACAACCGGGAAACTTAACTTTTCTGATTACAACCAGGGTAGCTGGGTCGTCTTTTTCTCCCATCCCGCCGATTTTACGCCGGTCTGCACAACCGAGATGAGCGGCTTTGCGAAAGAACAGGACAGCTTCTTTGCTACCCGAAATGCAAAACTGCTGGGCCTGAGCATCGATAGCATTCACTCACACATTGCCTGGGTAGAAAACGTACGGAAGAACACGGGTGTGCTGTTCAAATTCCCCATCGTAGCCGATATCGACATGAGCGTATCCAAGCTGTGGGGTATGCTTCAGCCCGGCGAAAGCGAAACCGCGGCTGTCAGAGCCGTCTTTATTGTCGATCCTATGGGTGTCATCCGGCTGATTATGTACTACCCCATGAATGTAGGCCGTAGTATGGACGAAATAAAACGGTGCCTGACCGCGCTGCAAACATCGGCCGAGAACAGTTGCTCGATGCCGCTCAACTGGCAGCCGGGCGACAACGTGATCCTGCCTGCTCCAAAGACGCTGGAAGCCCTCGATGAGCGCGTAAACAGCGGTCTGGAGATGATGGATTTTTACCTGGCAACCAAGTCCCTTTAAAATCCTGGCCTTCCCGTAGCATGACACGACTTCCCGGTTCGTTCAATGCCTTCCCTCAGGAGCTGAAAGATGATATTCTGAGAAAAGGAGTCGTGAAAGCTGTTCCGAAAGGTGTTGAGCTTATCCGGGAGGGGCAGTTCATTCAGGTTGTTCCCCTGGTGCTGACGGGGCTGGTCAAGGTGCTGACCCGCTACGAAGACCGGGAACTTCTGCTCTATTACATTCGGCCCGAAGAAAGTTGTATCATGTCTTTCTTCAGTGTGCTGCGGGATGAAACCAGCCGGATCACTGCCCGAACAGAAGCTGACAGCGAACTCCTGTTGCTGCCATCAGACATGGTTCGGGAATGGCTCCTTAATTTCCCGGCCTTGCATCTCTTCTTTCACCAGCTCAACAACCTGCGCTACCTCGATCTGCTGGATACTATTCACGAAGTTCTGTTCGAACACCTGGACGTCCGTATCCTGAATTTTCTGCGTGAGAAAGCCCGCCTGACCGGTAATCCATTCATTCGTATCCGGCACCGCGAAATAGCCGACGCGCTGGGAACATCCCGGGAGGCTATAAGCCGGGTTACGAAAAAGCTGGAACACGAAAAGAAAATTACGCAGCATCCCGATGGTATAGAAGTTAGGCTGTAACATCGGTTACTGACATTGGCAGCAGGAACGTCGTCCTTTGTTTCAGCAGCCGACCTGCCTGCCATAAACCGGTTCTGCCCGGATCTCAGGGCGGGCTAAGCGCTGATTCCGGTATTCACCAACTAACGATTATTGCTGTATGAAAAAGAACATGGGTATGACCGATCGGGTTATCCGGACACTGCTGGCTATTGGTGCCATTACGCTGTACGCAACGGGTGTGGTAACGGGCACGCCCGGTATTGTTTTGATCGTTGCTTCAGGAATTTTCCTGCTGACGAGTCTGGTGAGTTTTTGCCCGCTCTATACCCTGGTGGGTATCAGTACCTGCAAACGAAACTAGCCCGGCGGGTGTGAGCCAGTAGGTCCATCGCATACGGCCCCACCAAAACGGCTGTAACCTGAACCGTAGTAAACCTGATGCATTCAACAGTGGCCTTGCCGCCCGGTTGGATGTGTTCACTCATTCGTATAGCCATACCCGTTTACGAAGGCTATGGCTATACGAATGAGAGTGCTTTAGTGACAGTCAGCTTAGGACTTGACAATAGCCTTATCGAGTACGTTCTGGTAGCCAGAAACGTAAGGGCCCCGACGCCATCGCCGGACTGAATAGGGATACGTCGATTGGCAGTCCAGGCTACCGGACGCTACCGGACAGGGGCACAAATTTGGCCGACAGGTCAGGTTTTTTCATGTCTTTGTCGAACGGGAACATAGGCCGTTGAATCCGTTTGTACGGCAGGCGGGCCAGATCCTGGTTGACGCCCCCGGGTGTCAGGGCCATGATCCAGTCGGCCTGCATAGCGTACAGCTCCGGTTCGAGGTATCCGATTTTCACGACCACAATAGCCGATTGGCGCGGCTTGAGACCGAGCCGGGTAAAATCGTTCTCTTTGTGGTAAGGCTTACGTTTCTGGGTAACGATAACGTGTATACTGCCTACTTTCACGACTACTTCCACTTCGGCATCTTTATCCCCTTTCACGATCGATTCTACGGTGCCGTTCAGCGGAACCGGCGGGGCAAAACGGGCGTCTACCCGTGCGCCGGCGGTTCCCTCAACGTGGCCGCCAACGCCAGCCGCGATGGCTTTCTTTACCAGATCCGGGTCGGGGATAGACGCGTAAATCAGCGATGGGCCGTCGGCACGCCTGAATTCGGGGCGGGCCAGTAACTGCGTGAGTGTCCAGGTCACATCACCCGCACCGCCGGCCGTAGGATTATCGCCGGTATCGCTGATGAAAAAAGGCTGTTTTTTGCTGGCAAGCGCGTTGGTCAGGCATTTCTCCAGCGTACCGGTAGGCGCTACGAAGTCGAACTGGGTGCGCACGTTCCAGAAATCGAGGGCCAGTTTCTCGGCGGCCTGCGTCACTTTCTGCTTGTCGTCTCCGGTGACCATAACCACGGCGTGGTTGCGAGGCTCATCGGCCCAGGCGTAGCCAATCCAGATAGCCGCATCGACAATGCCGGGTTGGGCAGCCATTGGTTCTACCTGCTGATACAGGCTCTTGCCCGGTTCGATGCGGGTACTGGTCTGTTCGCCGGGCAGCAGAATCGGGATGGGTATCCAGGCTTTGTAGGCAGGCTTTCCCTTCCCGGTCCGGATGCGCGTCAGCAGATTGACTACGGCCCGCTCTTTACTTTGCAAGGCATCTTCGTGGGGTGCCATCCGGTAGCAGGTGATCAGGTCCGACTGCTGTGCCAGCCGCCAGGATACGTTGCCGTGTAAATCCATGGAGGTGGAAATGAGGGTTTTATCGCCGATCACCTTTCTGATTCGGGTAATGAAATCACCTTCCGGATCGTCCAGCCCGACGACGCTCATGGCACCGTGGATATCGAAGAACAAGCCATCGTAGGGGCCATTTTTCCGAAGTGAATCCAGCGTTTTGGTCACCAGTGACTCGTAGGCTTCCCGGGTTACGGCTCCTCCGGGAAGTGATTTTCCTACCAGGGCAGGGAGCCAGGTTGCCTGCTGGCGCAGGGGAGAGGTAGCGCTCAGAAAGGGGTAGGGGGCAAAAACAGCCGCCCCGTACCGGGCATGGAACGCTTCCTCCTGCGTGACGGCCGGTGAAAACGTACTGGATTCGATCCCTAAACCCGCTATGCCAATACGGGGGAGATTGGTTGTCCCGGCGTTCGTTGCTTGTTGGGCCAGGCCGGGAATGATGCTGAAAAACCAGGCTGAAAGCCCCAGAAAGATATGTTTCATGCCCACAATTTAACCGATTCAGCAGAGCCGTCTTCATCTCCCGGCAAAATATAGCTGATAAATTGCTTTTGTTCGCCGGTTGTCCCATCCAGACAAACCATACCTGCCCGGATGGGTTACAGTAGTCAGTATAGTCTACTCAATTACTATGGAATACGTTCGCTTTGGAAATACGGGCCTGATGGTCTCAAAACTTTGCCTGGGTTGTATGACCTATGGCCGCCCGACAGACCGCTGGCCCTGGGCACTGGACGAGGAGAAAAGTCGTCCGTTCGTTCAGCAGGCGCTGGAAATGGGTATCAACTTTTTCGATACGGCCGATGTGTACTCGGCGGGTGCCAGCGAAGAAGTCGTTGGCCGGGCCCTGCGCGATTTTGCCAGCCGCGATGAGGTGGTGCTGGCCACGAAGGTATTCAACCCCATGGGCCCCGGCCCAAACGACGGGGGCCTATCGCGCAAGCACATCATGCAGGCCATCGACGCGAGCCTGAAACGGCTGGGGACAGACTATGTCGACCTGTACCAGATTCACCGCTGGGATTACAACACGCCTGTCGAAGAAACGATGGAAGCGCTTCACGATGTGGTTAAAGCCGGAAAGGCGCGGTACATCGGTGCATCGTCCATGCATGCCTGGCAGTTTGCCAAGGCCCAGTATACGGCCGATCTGAACGGGTGGACCCGTTTTGTATCCATGCAGCCTCAATACAATCTGGTCTATCGCGAAGAAGAACGGGAGATGCTGCCCTTTTGCCGGGATCAGAAAATAGCCGTCATTCCCTGGTCGCCCCTGGCGCGGGGCCTGCTGACGGGCAAACGCAGCCGGGAACGCAACGAAACCGAACGGGCTAAGACCGACGCTTTCGGCAAATCACTCTATAGTCGCGACGATGATTTTGACATTGCCGATCTGGTTACGAAGCTGGGCGAAGCCCGCGGCATTCCCGCTACGCAAATTGCTCTGGCCTGGCTGTTTTCTAAGCCCGTCGTTACAGCCCCCATCATTGGTGCCAGCAAACCCGGCCATCTGGAAGACGCCGTCGGGGCGCTGTCCATCACCTTGTCGGACGATGAGATCCGGCAACTGGAGGCCGCCTATCAGCCGCATCCGGTACTGGGCTTCGACTGACCTGCCAGAACCTCCCGGTAAGTAATTACGTGAAGCGCTACACTTTACCGGTTGTACAGCCCACTCGCTGAGCAGGGCTTCTTCAATCAGTAAACCGAATGGCAATGGCTGTTATTGACAGAAAAACATTTCTCAGAAACATGTCGCTGATGGCCGGAACCGCTCTGGTGGCGGGACCGGCCATGGCTACTGAACTGGCGTGGAAAAAGTCAGGTGTTAAACTGGGGTTTGTAACCTATTTGTGGGGCAAGGACTGGGCGTTACCGACGCTGATCAAGAATTGCGCCGATACCGGCATTCTGGGGGTGGAACTACGGGTAGAGCACGCCCATAACGTGATGCCGGATCTGAATGCGGCCCAGCGGCTGGAGGTTAGAAAGCGGTTTGCCGACAGCCCGGTTCAACTGGTTGGACTTGGAACAAACCAGCAGTTTGATTTTGTCGATCAAGCCAAATTGAAAGCGTCCATTGACCGAGCCAAAGAATTTATCCGCTTGAGTGCCGATGTGGGCGGGTCGGGGGTGAAGGTAAAGCCCAACGCCCTGCACAAGGAGGTGCCGACAGAGAAAACAGTCGCTCAAATTGGCGAGTCGCTGAATGAACTGGCCCGCTATGGTGCTGAACTGGGCCAGCAGATCCGGCTGGAAGTTCACGGTGAAGAAACGCAGGAACTACCCATGACGAAACGGATCATGGATGTGGCCGCCCACCCTAATGCGGCCATTTGCTGGAACTGCAACCCGCAGGACCTGAACGGCAACGGATTTCAGGCCAACTTCGACCTGGTCAAAAGCCGGTTCGGTGCCACTTGTCATGTTCGGGAACTGGACCGAACCGACTATCCGTATCAGGACCTGCTGACCAATCTGGTAACGATGAAGTACAAAGGCTGGGTACTCCTCGAATGCCACACCAATCCGGCCGATAAGGTGGCGTCGATGAACACGCAGCGTGCCGTTTTCGACCGGATGATACGCAAGGCGTAGCTACTCTGCCGCATAGAGTGCTGTATCGGGTACTCCAGTTGGGCGTTCGCCGATCTGCTGCCGCCACATGGCGTAGTATAGTCCTTTTGCCGCCACCAGTTCATCGTGGTTACCCGTTTCGACAATCTTACCTTTTTCGAGTACGAAGATGGTGTTGGCGTGCAGGATCGTGGAGAGCCGGTGTGCAATCAGAATTGTGATCTGCTCGTTCTTCGCCGATACCTCCCGGACGGTATCCGTGATCTCTTCTTCGGTGAGCGAATCGAGCGCTGAGGTTGCCTCGTCGAAAATAAGCAGCCGGGGGTGGCGCACCAACGCCCTGGCAATGGACAGCCGCTGTTTTTCGCCCCCCGACATTTTCAGCCCACCTTCACCGATCTGGGTGTCGAGACCCGCTGCCGAGCGGGCAAGGAGGTTCGTGCAGGCTGCCTGATCCAGGGCTTCGAGCATCTGGGCATCCGTAGCATCGGCTTTGACCAGTTGCAGGTTCTCCCGGATGGTACCCGCAAACAGGTGCGTATCCTGGGTGACGAAGCCAATTTGCCGACGCATGGGATTGAACCGCAGATCGTTGGTCGAGATGTCGTTGTAGGAAATGGTGCCGCCAACGGGACGATACAAGCCGACCAGCAGTTTTACCATCGTGGATTTTCCCGACCCCGACGGTCCCACGAAGGCAATAGTGTCGCCCAGCCCGGCTTCGAACGACACCCCGTCAATGGCGTTCTGACCCGCTCCCTGGTGACGGAAGATCACATCGGTGAAGCGAAGGCGCTCAATGGGCCCCACCTCTACGGGCGATTCGGGATTGCGTTCGATGGGTTTCTGCATCAGCTTGTCGAAGCTGTTCAGACCGGCTTCGGCCTCCCGGTAGGCCAGAATGATGTTGCCCAGCTCCTGTAACGGATTGAAGATGGCGACCGAAATAAACTGCATCGAGATCAGCTCGCCCGTGCTGAGCACCTTCCGGAAAATGAGCCACAATAACGTGAACAGCACCGACTGCTTGAGCACGTTGAGGGTCGTACTTTGCCAGAAAGTCAGCAGCCGTACCCGTTTGACTTTATACATCTCCAGCTCGAAAATCCGGCGGGTCTGGGTAGTCAACCGGCGTATTTCCGGAAATGTCAGGCCAAGGCTTTTGATCAGCTCGATGTTGCGGAGCGATTCGGTGATGACGCCGGAGAGCAGGGCCGTTTCGCGGTTTATCGATCGCTGGGTGGTTTTGATCTGTTTGCTGAGCAGGCCCGTCAGTCCACCCAGTACCAGAACCCCGATCAGGAAGACCGGTACCAGCGCCCAGTGCTTGGTGATGGCGTAGAAAATGAGGAAGCCGGTGCCCACCACGGATGAAAACAGGACGTTGACAAACGCGTTGATGAACTTCTCGGTGTCGGTCCTGACCTTTTGCAGAACAGACAGGGTGACGCCACTGCTCTGATCGCCAAATTCCTGATACGACAGCCGCAGCGTCTGTTTAAGGCCGTCGTTGAAAATATCGGTACCGAATTTCTGGACCACCAGCCGGGTAAAGTACTCCTGAAAGGCTTTGGTGATGTTCGACAACAGCGCCACGCCAATGGCTAGTGCCAGCAGGCGTAATACCCCTTTTACCTGCTCTGACTCTGTCTGAGCGATGGGCTTGGTGGTGTAGTTGTCGATGAGCTTCCCGAAGATAACGGGATCGACCAGGGCGAGCACCTGCGCTACGCCCGCCAGCAACAAAGCCAGTACCGCCAGCCATCGATACGGTTTCAGGTATTTCCAAAGTATGTGCACCGTGCTGAATGGGATAGTAGTATACAAGCAACTATTACACGGCCATCCTGTTCGTCAACCAGGGGCAGTTCTGCAAATGTCCTGCCCGTGAGGTATCCTCAATGGGCACAATTTGGATTGGCGCGTGGGGGTGTGCCCGACAGACCGGTTTTGCGGTCTTAGTGCCTATGGGCCGCTTCTACCATTTCCTAAGCCAGGCTGGTGCGGGTAAATCTATGGGTAGTTTAAAATGTTGCTGAACAGGAGAAAGTTGTGTAGCAGAAGTGCCGGACTTATTTATATACGGACAATAAAAAACACCCGGCCTCTTCCATAGAGACCGGGTGTTTTTGTTAAAAGTATGACCGTGTCAGGCGTTGCCTGATTGGGCTAGTCTATTGGTGTCTGATAACCACTCCCGTTGTAAATTGAGAACGACCTCGTTATACTGCTTGATGGTTGGGGGTTTGGTAATGAATCCGTTGGCCCTCAGTCGGCTCGCCACTTGCCGATCGATTGCCTGATCGGAGGTGGTCAGAATAACGATCGGCACCGATTCATAAGCGGGGTTCTGGCGAACCCGTTCGAGGGTTTCCAGGCCGCTCATAACGGGCATGTTTAAGTCCAGCAGTATCAAATTTGGTAAGCGTACCGATTCGGCCAGGGTTTCAAGCAGTTCGGCACCGTTGCTCAGGGTCTTGAGTTGAGA
Organism: Spirosoma utsteinense; assembly: GCF_014282275.1. Lineage (GTDB taxonomy): Bacteria > Bacteroidota > Bacteroidia > Cytophagales > Spirosomataceae > Spirosoma > Spirosoma utsteinense. Next base: position 23,885 of record NZ_VFIA01000026.1, on the reverse strand, counting down.
ATCAGGACTCTGCTGGTTAAAGACCTGCTGAACCAAAAATCGGTCATCTTCATCATCATCTACGATGAACACCCAATTGGTATTGCTTCGAGCCATTCGTTATATATGTTGCTTTCTAGGTTTCAACTCAATTACACGGTTGGGAGTTCCTTTTTCGTGCCATTACCTATATACGCAGAAGACCTCTTTATGGATGTACTACTCGTCGCCGGTAAACCGGTTTGGGTGGAGGCAGTTCGACCAGTAATCGACAATGGCCTGTAGCTGAATCCGCATCTCCGGGATACTTTGCTTCTTTTCAAAAAATCCCTGTATCGTCAGTTCATACGCACCTTCGACCAGATGTTTATAGACAGGATGAGTTAGAAAGATAAACGGGATCGCCCGCTTTTTCAATTCCTCATCTGCTTCAATCTGACGGCGCAGCTCCAGCCCGTTCATCACCTGCATGCTCACCTCGGAAATGATAAGGAAAGGCCGCTGGTCGGTTGTACGCAGGTAATCCACAGCCCGCTGGCCGCTGGTAAAAAACAGAATAGGACTCAATGGGGCAATTTCCTCCAGGAGCGGTTTGAACAATAATTGATCGTCTTCATCATCGTCAATGAAGACAATGGGACCATTCACTTCCATAGATACTAGTGGTTTTTTCGGTTGTATGTTGATACAACCAGTGAATGTTTAGAGTGATTAAGCGGCCAATTCAAAGTTTATTATATGGCAGGGGGACCAACTGCGGGAAACCAGCCTGTTGAGACTGGTTTCCCGCAGTTGGTCCCCCTGGTTCAAGCCGTTTTCCGGACTATTCTCCGGCAGCGTGATCGCTGTCTGTCTGGCTGCCCGTACCAACCATATACAACTGGTTGAACAGCAGTTTAAAGGTGCCATGCGCCTGTGCCCGGAAGGTGATTTCGGGCCCGAAGGCATACAGCTTTCCGGAGCCAACGGGAGCTACAAAAGCGGCTACGCCATCCTGTAGATACGCCTGTCCCCAGGCCCAGCCACTGCGTAACGGCTTGGGGCTGTCGAACCACGCCAGCGGTTTTACCAACCCCCTGGCAATAGCGTCGGGCGCTATTTTGAATACCGGACTTGCGTCGAAATACACATCCGTCTGGTTTGCCATTCCCCAGGTGGCGTGTTGGGTAGAGTCCAGATTGACGCGGAGCACACTACCCGGAATGTAGTATTTTTCATTGGGAAGCGGTTTGTCCTGGCCGCTGGCCGTCATCTCCGTAAGCGCATTTTTTACCGGTAGGCCCAGGTGGTAGGCCAGGTTGGTGCTGCTCCCGATGGTTACCACCGTACCGCCTGCTTCGAGGAAGGCTTTCAGGGACGGAATCGATTTGGTGGCCGTGATCTTACCCAGTCGGGGCTGGTATTCGGCGGGGGTGTTCTCTGGTTTGGGCTCTCTGCTTAAGGCGCTGAACACATCCTCTTCCTTGCCACCAACGGGTGGAATGGCGCGGCTGACAAAAACGATCAGGTCATACTTCTTTCGCAAATCACCGGCATCGATGTCGCCCGGGTAAATAATCTTCATCGGGAAGTGATACTGTTCCATCATCCAGCGGATCCAGCCCGATGGCATCGACCCGCCATAGGTATCCCAGAGCGCAATGCGCATGGGCGACACCTTGGCCAGGGACGTCGTCGGCCGTTTGGCCAGCCCTGTGATCTCCAGCCCAAACTCTTTAGCCGACTTGTCCAACAGCCCTTTTGCTTTGGCAGAGGCCGGGACGAAGAACACGCCCGACTCAACGGTCGATTTGCCCCCCATGCCGTTGGGCATACGATACACGTCGATACCGGAAGCCAGCAGGTCATTGACGGCAATGAAGGAGTTATTCGATTTGGCGCTCAGCAGGTAACCGGCCGTTGGGGTTCCTGTGATATGCCCCTCGGGCGACTGAAGTTCGCCATACGGTAGTTTCCGGAATGGACCGTCGAAGCCGTCCAGGATACGGTCGAACTTCACATTCATCAGGTAAGCCAGCGTCCAGCCAGCCGCATCGTAGGGGCGAACCGGTGGGCCACCCGGATACTGAAAATCGTTGGGGTGATCCTGGGGCTCGAACATATCCAGCACGTGGGGCCGGAACGACTGATCGGTTTTAACGACGAACGAGCCCGCCGGGTATTTTTTGCCGGCCACGCTGAAGTCGGCGGTGGCCTGCTGCACCTGAATGCCGGTTCGGATCAGGGCGTTGATGAACTTGACGGCGGTAGCGAAATCAGGCTGGTTCTGGGGAATGATGAACCCCCGCGGGTCGCGCAGGACGGGCGCTTTCATGATGGTGTCATAATACTTGACCGGCATACCACCGCCCCGGGGGATCATGCCATACTGGGCCAGCGCTGCGTTGGTAGGGGGCGTCGCTTTTTTCGGGTCGTTCTTAAACGCTTCTTCAATGGCGTCGATCCGCTTGGGCGACAGGGCCCAGTAATCTTTACTGCCCCGCTCGATGGAGTTCTTACCCATGCGGTAGATATTGTATAGCAACTGATCTGACTGGCGGGCGGCATAGTCCAGCACGGCGTAGTTGAGCGATAGCGAGTAATCGATGGACTGTTTGAAGTGCCATTTCTGGGGCGTAACCGGGAACGGGGTATTGCCATTGGGAATGAGCCGTTTCGGCACCAGCGGCACATCTTCCGGCGTTGGGTCGCCAATGATTTCGGTCAGCAAACCGATCATATTGTGGAAGTGGGTCGTCGTGCGCAGACCGCCGTTATACCAGGTCGAGAAAACCGAACCGCCCAGGCGGGTAAAGCCCGGTTTGTTCTCGCCATTCAGGCGGTTGATCATGGCGGCTCCCAGGGCGTCGATACCCGTAATCATCATTGGGTCGAAGACGTAGTTGAAGGGGTCGCGGTAGGGGGGACCCGCCAGCACCGATCCCGCCGGGCCACGCTGGTGGTGGTTGTACATGATCTGAGGGATCCACTCCACAAACAGCTGGCGGCCGATGTTCTGGGTTTCCTTCATGTTGAGCATGAAGAAATCGCGGTTGTTATCGTGTCCCGCATATTTCTGGTACAGCCGGGGCAGGTTATCCAGCAATCGCTTTTCGGGGGTTGGCTCCCGCATGTACCAGTTGGTCACGATCTCCTGACCGTCGGGGTTGGCGTGGGTAAGCAGGATAACGTCCTTATCCAGGATGCGCATCGTTTCGGGGTCTTTGCGGCTCACCAACTGGTAGATCGTTTCGATCAACTGGTGGGTGCCAACGGTTTCCGTTGCGTGGAGGCCCCCGTCGATCCAGACAACGGCTTTACCTTCGTCGGCCAGGGCGTGGGCCTGCTCGTCGGTCAGGTTTTCGGCCCGGGCGAGTTTCTGGGATATCTCCTTGTAGCGATCCAGCTTTTTGATGTTCTCCGGCGACGAAACGATCAGCATGTACTGGTGGCGGCCTTCTTCGGTCAGGCCGATATCAACCAGTTTTACCCGATCCGAGGCCGCGGCTATTTTCTTGAAGTACGCTTCGGTTTGGGTGTAGGTGGCGAGTTTATAGTCGTCGCCGATATTGAAGCCGAAGTGCTCCTTCGGTGAGGGAATTGATTGCGTCCAGCCCGTGGTCAGGCTCAGCAGCAGGGCAACAAATAGTATGCTGGAGAAATAGCGCATTGTTAAGAAAGTGAGTTAGGGTTGTTGTGACGTTAGGTTGCGATGATACGATCCGGGTTCATGTAAGACAGGCAGTAAATGACCCGCAATGCTGATAAAAAAACAACTAATCGGGCTTCGGTGCAATTTGAGAGCGAAAGGTCTCACCAGAGAAGGCATTTTTATAGATGGAATGCCAAGTATACTTTAATAAATTTTATTAATTGGCGGTAGGGCGCAATAATATTCTACCGATCTCCAGATCGTATCTACAATCTTCTTATCGATTTAGCCGCGTTTTCAGCCGGTAGGTCTCGTTTTGCTGCTCCCCTAACGGCTTTGTATATATATGGGCATCAGCATTCTAAAAGCACGGCATGTACAACATCAGGCAGTACGGTTGACGATTGTACTCATCACTGATGTTCTCGATTGAAGGGGTCCGGCAGACTTAAGGGGAAAGGGCGTGTTTTTAATCCGTGTAAGATCGACGCGCCAGGTGATGCGAAGAGGCTGGCTGAACCGTAAGTCTGGATGTAAGCGCTAACGAAAGAAAAGGGGTACTAAGCAATCAAGCAAAATTAAACTGAAGTATGTTTGTCATTCCGAGGGACGAGGAATCTTCGGAGATGACTTGTAAAACCGCACTTATCCGAAGATTCCTCGTTCCTCGGAATGACAAATCACCGATTGAAAATAATGAAATTTAATTCTGCGCAATTACTTAAGCCGGACGAGGTATTGACGTCAATCGCAATACGCTCGCCGGCGGTCTGTTCAGGCAAGGTTAATTAGTACAGAAAACTTTGCTTGGCCAGGATATCTTTATTCTTGGTGACCATCGATTTGACGTCTACTTCCAGGTCAATCAATTGACCGTCGTGCAGATCGTATACCCACCCATAGATACCAATGAGCTTATTCTCCAGGATACTTTTCTGAACATAAGCGGCCTTGATCACATTCAGGCATTGTTCAGCTACGTTCAGCTCAACCAACCGGCGGTAGCGCTGGGTCTCATCGGTAAGGGCCGTTAGTTCATCATAATGCAGCCGGTATACGTCCGTCACGTTATGTAGCCAGCCGCTGAGCAGGCCCATGTCGGTAGGATTCATGGCTGCTTTGATGCCTCCGCAGCCATAATGACCACAAACGACGATGTATTTAACTTCCAGGTATTCGACCGCATACTGAATGACGGCCTGAACATTCATGTCGTTGTTGTCGACGATGTTCGCCACATTCCGGTGTACGAAAACCTCGCCGGGTCCAAGTCCCATAATTTCGTTGGCTGGCACCCGGCTGTCGGAACAGCCGATATACAGGAAATCCGGTTGCTGATCCTTGGATAAGCGAGCGAAGAAGTCAGGATCAGACGTTGTTTTTTCGGAAATCCACTGTTTGTTGTTTTCAAATACCTGTTGATAGCGATCCATAATGTTGACAGTAGGTGATAGTTATTCTTAACGGAACAGACTTGGTTCGATCTAATAACCCGGTTTAAAGTGTAGCTGTTTAATGAGTTTTTAATAAGGTCGATAAGCCTACAGGGAGCACAAGCGTTCGGCAGCTCTGAGCAGATCAGCATCCTCTTTGGCGAAGCAGAACCGAAGGATTTTATTATCGGTACGCTGGTGGTAAAATACCGATACCGGGATCGACGCAACACCAATTTCATGGGTCAGCCGCACGGCGAGGTCATAGTCGGGCTCGGTCGTAATGGCGGCATAGGAGACGGTCTGGAAAAAGCTCCCTTCGGTCGGTGTAAAGGTAAAGCGGGAGTCACGCAGGCTATCCAGAAACAGGTCGCGTTTGCGCTGGTAGAAATCAGGTAGTGCCCGGTAATGATCGGGCTGACTGAGGTAATCGGCGAGGGCGTATTGAATGGGGGTGACCGTGCTGAATGTCAGGTATTGATGGACCTTGCGAAATTCGGTGGTGAAGGCAGCCGGAGCAAGGCAGTAGCCTATTTTCCAGCCCGTAACATGGAACGTCTTGCCAAAAGATCCTACCACAAACGTTCGTTCGCGGAGGGTAGGATGGGTCATCAGGGAATGGTGTATACGCTGGTCGAAGAGAATATGCTCGTAGACTTCATCGCTTACGATCCAGATGTCGCGATCCCGCACAAGACGAGCCAGCTGCGTCAGGTCGTCGGCTGTCCAGACCCGCCCGCTGGGGTTATGGGGCGTATTCACGATCATGAGCCGCGTCCGGTCGGTAATCGCGTCGGCTACCGTCGGCCAGTCGATGCTGTAATCGGGTGCCGACAGGGCCACATAGACCGGCACCCCGCCGTTCAGGTCAATAGCCGGTACATAGCAATCGTAGGCCGGTTCGAACACAATTACTTCGTCGCCCGGACGAACGACCGCCGTTACGGCATCGAAAATGGCTTCACTGGCACCCGAAGTGATCGTGATTTCCGTGTCGGGATCATATCCGACGCCGTAGCAGGCGAGCGTTTTGCGGGCGATGGCATCGCGCAGCACCGGCACACCCGCCATGGGCGCATACTGGTTAAGGTTGCTTCGAAGATACTTTTCCACCAGCGATACCAGTACCGGATCGCAGTTGAAACCAGGAAAGCCCTGCGCCAGATTGATAGCCCCCACATCAGTCGCCAGTTTGGACATAACGGTAAAAATAGTAGTGCCTACGCTGGGGAGTTTAGAGGCTAGCTGTAGCCGGGACGACGTTGGAATCATAGCGTATCGGTAGGAGGGGTAACTACGGTTTTCAGGCAATAGCCCTTACCGGTTTAAACAACCGGTGCGTAAAGTGTAAGGATATCCCGGGCAAATTTAATGGCCTGACGCTTCGAAAGCGTTATCGTAGCCGACTCAACCGGAAAATGACCGATTGCTGTGTTGTCGAACGTATTGATGGTAAAATGGCAATCCTCCAGGCCGTCGCTGGCATACGTGAAGGCCTGAACGGTACTATACAGGGAACCATGACCGCGGGACTTATAGCGATCGGTATCAAAAGAAAACGTTGTCTTTTTCATAAATCAGTCAAAGCGCAGGTTATCAGCTACGATCAGCTAAAGAGAGCGAACGCTACAGGGCGTAATAGGGCTCTGCTGGTAGGGGTGGTGGAATGGAATGAAACCCCGTGATCGTCTTGAGGGTGATCTCGATCGAGCGGGCAATGGTGGTGACGGGTGTGTCGGTGGGTTTATTGTTGAAAGGATTCTGGAGCTGAAGCGCACTTTTTTCGATCAGAATAAACGCCGAAGCAATCACGGTAACGAGCGGCACATCGAGGAAATAAATAGCCGCTTCGAAACAGAAAGGGAGGATGGCGGCAAAAAGATAGATGAACACCCGCATGTTGAAGGTGTAGGTTTGGGGGAAGATCGTTCTTTTGATGCGCTCACACCGCCCCATCGAATCGGTCAGACTATTGAGCGTAGTGCTGAGGTGATTCATCTGAAAGTCGGTCAGTAGTTTTGCGTCGTAGAGCTGGCGGATGGCCATACCATGCTCCGTCAGCAGGGCGTTCGGTTTATTGTCAGACTGCGCGATTCGTTCCGCATCGGCCGGAGACAGAAATTGGTGCAGGCGCTCATTCACACCCTGTTCCCGTAACGAATCGCCCAGCACGTAGCACCACGCACACTGGCGCATGACGAACGACTGGATCACCGCCTGCCGATCGGGCGTTTCGTCGCCCAGGAACATCTGAAGCTGCCGGATGAAGCTGCGGCTGTCATTGACGATAGCCCCCCACACGATCCGGGCCTCCCACCAGCGATCATAAGCCTGATTGGTGCGGAAAGCGAGCAGCAGCGATATACAGGTACCGAGCAGGGTAGGAATGGCAACGGGGATCGTCAGCGTCCACAGGCTGAAATATAATTTGATCAGAACGACCAGATTGGCAAACAGGAAGACGAACAAAGCCTCCCGGCGTATTTCGCGGACATAAAACGTTAATGGGATTGATTTGTCGAGTAGCATAAATGATAAACGGTTATTGTGACGACTCACAAAAGGTCGGGGGTAGGTAGCCCTGGATACGGATCGTGCCAGGGTGATAGTCACGACAAGCCACCCTCTTTTTCAAGAAAGAACAGGCAGACGATTATCAACCGATGGCCATTGGCTAACAGGCCTGGCGTTGCGGGGGCGGGGAGTTGATGTCGGAAACCAGACCAGCTACAAATGCCGGTTGGAACGGTATCAGCGTGGTTAAAAGGGGCAAACCTGGAAATGTGGGCGTGTGCAGGGAAAACGACGGGGTAAAGACATAGTCTTTTTCCAACAGCGTTTGCTCCACTTCTTCTTCCGGTTCATCCGGTTCAGGAATCGGGTCTTCCAGATCCAGGCAATCTTCCAGAACCGGTTCAGGCAGGGTCTCGGTGTCGTTGAGCGCTAAATCCTGCCGCTGCTCCCCCTGCGCTACCCAACCGCGGTATTGGTCTGGTGAATGAACGCTGAGTGTAAGGACGTATAAACTCATGCACAGGCAAATCAGTCTGTGTATGAGCGAGGTATGTCTGTGGGGTTGAATCAATAGACGAATAGCAGTAAGGCAAACACGCATACAGGTAATTGTATGTCAGACCAATAGCAAAGCGCGCTGGCCAACCTGGTCCGATTTTATCAGGAAGTATTCCTAGAGTTTAACTCTATTTTTAACGAAGGTGTTTAGGTGGTCAGGTCTTTTAGTGACCCGGTCGGTGCTATTCATCGGCCAGCCAGTTGCACAAAATCCACGCTGGTTCAGCCACCTGAAGGCCGCCTGAAACCCCGTTGACCCGCCTGGGTCAAACAGGTTCGATATGCACCAGCACGTCGTAAACGGCGGGTTTCTCGGCGATGATGGCGGCTTTAACGGCATGCGCGATGGTATGACCTTCACTAACGCTCAGTTCGCCCGGCACCAGCACGTGGAGGTCGACGAAATACTCGAACCCGGTCTTGCGAACGCGGTATTTGTCGATGCCTTTTACGTGAGGAATCTGGCGGGCAATGGCCTCCAGTTCCGGTTGCCAGTCGCCCGCCGGCGTTTCGTCCATGATCTCGCCGAACGAGGGCCGGAAGATGTGATACGCGTTGTAGATGATGAATCCTGACGCCAGGAGGGCCGCCCAGTCGTCGGCGCTTTCGTAGCCAGGACCGCCAATCAGGGCAACGCCAATGCCTATGAAAGCGGTTAACGAGGTGATGGCGTCGCTGCGGTGGTGCCAGGCATCGGCTTTAACCGCGCTGCTTTCCACTTCGGCTCCAACTTTAGCAATACGCCGAAACAGTATTTCCTTTATCACCACCACTCCCGCCAGTACCGCCAGCGTAAACGGCTTGGGTATCTCGTGTGGGGTCTGGATATTCTGTACGCTCTGTACGGCAATCAGTACGGCCGCGCCCACCAGCGCCAGCGCCACAACCATAGCCGCCAGGGGTTCGGCTTTGCCATGCCCGTAGGGGTGGTTCCGGTCGGGTGCTTTCGAGGCTGTCCGTAGGCCGAACCAGACAAAAATAGAGGTGACAATGTCGGTCGCCGATTCGAGGGCGTCGGCGATGAGGGCATACGAATTTCCCAGCCAGCCAGCAGTTCCCTTGACCAGTACCAATCCAATATTGACGGCAATACCGACAAGAGTGGTTTTTTCGCCCCGTCTTGCTTTGTGGGGTTCCAGCGTGGATGGTTCCATAGTGTCTATCGGGTTGTAACGTCGCTATACGTAATACTACCAGACAAAAGGAACTGTTTACGGGCTTAGACCGCAGCCCAAGTCCATAAACAGTTCCTTTTGGAGGGTGCCCTGTTGGTCAGCGTCTAGACCTCTACGATCATTTTACCCGTATTCTGACCGGTAAACAGGCCCAGCATGGCTTCGGGAAGTTTGTCGAATCCGTTCAGGGTCGTCTCGGTATACTTGAGCTTACCTTCTGTAACCCAGGCCGCCAGCTGACGAACACCTTCGCCAAAACGATTCTGATAATTACTGACGATGAACCCCTGCATGAGCACGCTGCGGGTGAGCAGCATCGGCTGGATACGGGGTCCGGTTGGTATCTCGGTTGTGTTGTATAAGGCAATCTGTCCGCACAGCGGAATACGGGCATGGAAGTTCAAGTTTCTGATCACCGCATCCGATACCTCACCACCGACGTTATCGAAATAGACATCGACACCGTCCGGGCAGGCTTCGGCTATTGCTTTGGTCAGGTCTGGTGCGGTCTTGTAGTTGACGACCGCGTCGAACCCGAATTCGTTTTGGAGGAGGGTAACCTTGTCGTCCGATCCGGCAATGCCCACAACGCGACATCCCTGGATTTTGGCAATCTGCCCGACAATGATGCCTACAGCACCGGCTGAGCCCGACACCACTACGGTTTCACCCGCTTTAGGCTTGCCAATGTCCAGCAGACCGAAATAGGCGGTCAGGCCCGGCATACCCAGGATACCCAGGTAATAGCTGGCGGGTGCCAGACTGGGGTCCAGTTTCTTCAGGCTGTTGCCCGGAACGACTGCCTGCGTTGCCCAGGGGAGGGTACCCGTCACCAGATCGCCGGGGGCAAAGCCTTCGGCCTGGCTTTCGATCACGTTACCGACGGCACCACCCGCGAGAGGTTCGCCAACGACAAACGGTGGAACATACGATTTCGCATCATTCATGCGACCGCGCATGTAAGGGTCAACGGAGAAGTAAGTGGGTTCAACCAGTACCTCACCCGGCTTGAGCGGGGAGAGTTGAACGTCTTCAAATTGAAACGTTGCCGTATCCGGCATCCCCTTAGGGCGCGATGCCAGCACTATTTGTTGATTATTCATGCTACTGCGTTTGTTTGATCCAGGCTGGTCACTGCCAGCGTTACGTCGATGTTGCCACGGGTGGCGTTCGAATAGGGGCACACCTGGTGGGCTTTGGCAACGAGTTCTTCGGCCGTTGCCTGATCGACACCCGGCACGTTCACGGCCAGCGTCACGGCCAAACCGAAGCCACCCGCTTCCAGCTTGCCGATGCTTACTGCGGAGTCTACGGTGGTCGTCCCCGTTTTCACTTTTCCCATCCGGATAACCAGGTTCAGGGCGCTATCGAAACAGGCGGCATAACCAGCCGCGAAAAGTTGCTCGGGATTGGTGAAGGCACCACCACCGCCCCCTAATTCACGGGGCGTACGAACGTCGAGGTTCAGAACCTGATCGGATGAAGTGACATGGCCATCGCGTCCGCCGGTAGCGGTGGCATGAGCCGTATACAGTGCTTGTAACATGGTGTATTGATTTATTTTATGACAGAAATTTGATCCAGTAAGGTTTGTAGCTGCACACGCAGCGCAATCAACGGCTCATTGCCCAGGTTCAGACTGGCCTGCAGATCAGTTGGTACGTTGAGTGCCTGCTCCTGTAGCGCCCGCCCGCTTTCGGTAAGCTGAATGGTGACCTGGCGCTCGTCGGCCGGGTTACGGGTACGGCTGATGAGCCCTTTCTGCTCCATTCGTTTCAGCAGAGGGGTGAGCGTACCGGAATCCAGCAGGAGCCGATCGCCGATGTCGCTTACCGAAACACGATCCGTTTCCCAGAGCAGCAACAGCACCAGATACTGCGGATAGGTCAGGTCAAGTTTCTCCAGCAACGGCCGGTAGAGTGCCGTTACCTGACGCGATAAGGCGTAGAGAGGGAAACAGACTTGATTAGCGAGCAATAACTTATCCATTGTCTACAATTAAATTGTGTACAATATAATAACCCGGTCAACCTGGGAAAGGTTTAGCCGGGCGGTACTTTTTTTGTCGGCCGGTACGCCTGACCTGTCACGACAGGCCTAACCAAACTCATTTATCGACGTGACGAGTGTCAGGAAGGGCGTTTTGCGGGAGGTCTACTTTTACTGCCGAAAGTTCTTCACCGCTTCTTATGCCCGAGATACCGATCGATTTGCCCCAGGGTGGTGATCCCTTAGTCGCTCAGACCTGCCAGAGCCAACACCTGTACTGGATCACGCTCATTAGTCGAAACGAAGCCGAAGCCGGTCAACTCCTGCTGTGGCTGACCAACTTGCCGAAAAAGCAAAATCTCTCCCGACTGAGTCATGAGGCTATTCTATACTATAGCCATCTGAAGCGCATAGAAACCAATTGTCAGCGCTTGCGGCTGAATATGGTTTGCGAACGTTCGTCCTGCACCCCAACCGATCGAACATTCTGTTGTAAACCGAACACCGGTTTGTACACAAGTATGGCCATTACTGCCGAACTCCACAGACTGTCCGATGAACTGAATCAGGTCAAAGCCGGATGCCAGCAGTTTCACCACCTTTAAATTCGTTTTATTTATTCACTCGCCGTTCCGGTTCATGCCGGACCTCTGTCTCTTAATGATCATTCTCGCTTTTTTTCTCGCCCACTGGTACCTGTCGGTACTAATGCAAACGCTATTTCTTCACCGCTATGCCGCCCACCAGATGTTCACGATGAGCAAAGGCTGGGAAAAAGTATTCTACATCCTTACGTTTATTGGGCAGGGTTCTTCATTTCTGAGCCCCCGTGCTTACGGGATCATGCACCGCCTGCATCACGCCCATGCCGACACCGATCAGGACCCGCACTCGCCGGACTTCTCCAAAAATCTGTTCGATATGATGTGGAAGACGCGTACCTACTATAACGACATCCTCAACGACCGGGATTCGATACCGGCAAAGTTCAAGAAAGGCGTACCCAACTGGCCGTGGATGGAGCGGCTGGGCGACCGGTGGCCAGTGCGGCTGGCGTGGGGAACGGCCTATACACTGTTCTACATCCAGTTTGCAACCTCGCCCTGGCTGTTTCTGCTCCTGCCCATCCATTTTTTTATGGGACCGGTTCACGGTGCCATCATTAACTGGTATGCACACCGGTATGGGTATATCAACTTTGTTGTTAACGACACCGCCCGGAATCTGCTGCCCTTCGATTTCCTGATGATGGGCGAATCCTACCACAATAACCACCACAAATACGGTGGCCGACCCAACTTCGGTGGTTTCCGCTGGCACGAGTTCGACCCGGCCTATCCGTTGCTGAAACTCCTCAACGCGCTCCACATCGTAAAACTACGCGTTGGCCGCGATGAAGCGTATATGTGAAGAGAACGCTGATTTTTAGGATTGGGTATGATGATTAGGTTCGGTTACGAAGCCTAAAAAGGTTACCTTTTCTAATAACCGCTATCAAATAACCACTACCAGGGGCTACGCCCACTGGCAGGGTGCGAACTTAACCCTGCCAGTGGGCGTAGCCCCTGGTAGTGGTTATTTGATAGCGGTTATTTGGTAGTGGTTATTTGATAGTGGTTATTTGAAACGGTTATTAGAAAATTACTGCCCTACCAATCAGCTTTCTATCGCGTCAGCCGGTACATGAACAAAGCCGCGCGCTGAATCAGCAACGGATATTCTTTCGTGTTCATGGTTTCCTCGATGCTGTGCGCGCCCTTGCCCGAAGCACCCAGTCCATCGAGGCAGGGCATGTACTGCGCCACGAACGATACATCGCCCGCCCCGCGCGAACCTGGATCACCCGCCTGAACCGGCCCCAGACCCATATCCTGACTGAGTTTGTCAAGTTGTTTGCGTAGTTCGTCGTTGGCCGCCGAGGGCTCCATGCCGGGAATGCCGTCGGAGAACGAGATGGTGGCTTTGGTCAGGGGCAGGTTTTTCTCGACGATTTCGCGCATCCGGCTGCGGGCGCTTTCCTTCTGGGCTTCGGTCAGGAACCGCAGATCACCTTTGACCAGCGCGGTACCCGCCACAATGTTCGTTTTGCCGATGGTTTCAGCTTTGGCGGTTTTGTCGTCGTAATGCACTTCCGAACCGCCCACGATCAGGCCGGGATTGAACGTCAGGTATTGTTCCTGACCCAGCGTGCGACGGAATTCGTTCAGAATCCGGACGGCTTCGTAAATAGCGCCGTAGCCGAGGTCGCTGAAAATGCGGGAAGAATGGCCGGTACGGGCTTTTACGTTGAGCGTCCAGCTGCTCGACCCCCGCCGACCGGTGGTGACGCTGTGCAGGCCCTGCGCCGTTTCGAAGGCCAGCGCTACATCGCATTTTCTGGCCCGGTCCACGAAGTCGATCCGGCTGGCGGCCCCGCCACCGCTCTCTTCGTCGCCTGTGAAATAGACCGTAATGGACGTATCGTCGAGCAGTTTCTGGGCGTGCAGGGCTTTGAGGGCCGCAATCACCAGCACGTCGCCCCCTTTAATGTCGTTGACACCCTGACCAGCGGCCGTAGAGTCGTTGACGCGGGTGAACGGCTCCATCGGCAGGCTCTTCTCGAAGACCGTATCGAGGTGTCCGATCAGGAATAGTTTCTTGCCTTTTTTGCCCTGCCGCGTGGCCACCAGATGACCGGCCCGGTTGAGCGAGTCGGGGAGGGTGATCCATTCGGTTTTGAACCCCAGTTTGTCGAGTTCATCCGACATCAATTTACCCACTGTCCGCACCCCTTCTTTATTGAGTGAACCGCTGTTGATGTTGACAACTTTTTCGAGAAAGGCCTCGGTCTCGGGCATCTGTTTTTGAACGGTGGCTAGAACGGCTTTCTCGGGTTTGGTGAGCGACTGAGCCAGAACGGCGGGACTCAATAGAAGCAGGACGTATAGGTAGTTCATGATGGTGATTTAGTTAGGCGATCGGGCTAAAATACGGAAACTTGGGCAGGGGCTTTCGACTGGTTCGGTTAAGTGCAACTTATCCTTTGCTGAGGTCTACTGATCCGTAAAATGAGCGGCTTTCTGCGGTAGCACCAAATAGTATTCTGCGTTTCTTTCTATCTTCGACCGAAAAACGGGCTACTGTCCCCTGTCACCCAACCCTGTTCGTATCACTCATCTTCCTATTCATGAAACACGTTTTCCTCACCGTACTTATCGGGGTTTCTACACTCATCGGCGCACAGGCGCAGAAACCAGCCTCTGCCGAGAAGCAAGCCGCCAAAGACGAAAAAGCAACCGCCGTCGACAAAACCAGCCCCCGCACCCTGAATATGGATTCGCAGGTGGTGACCAGCGGTCAGGTCACCATCAAAGGGCAGAAAGTGCTGTATAAATCGACGGTTGGCACGATTCCCGTCTGGGACGAAGAAGGCAAACCCGTAGCAGGCGTCTTTTTTACCTATTTCGAGCGCTCCGACATAACCGACCGGTCGGCGCGCCCGCTGGTGATCTCGTTCAATGGCGGTCCGGGTACGGCCTCGGTCTGGATGATGATTGGCTACACTGGTCCGCGCATCCTGAAAATCGATGACGAAGGATACCCTGTGCAACCTTACGGGATCAAAGACAACCCGAACTCTATTCTGGATGTGGCCGATATCGTTTATGTCGATCCGGTCAACACGGGTTTCTCGCGGCCTGCCAATAAAGACGTACCCGCTGCGAAACTGTTCTTCGGCGTCAATCAGGACATCAAATACCTGGCCGACTGGCTCAACACCTTCGTAAGCCGTAACAACCGCTGGGCGTCGCCGAAGTACCTGATCGGCGAGAGCTACGGGACGACGCGGGTGTCGGGGCTGGCGCTGGAACTGCAAAACGCGCACTGGATGTACCTGAACGGGGTTATTCTGGTATCGCCTACCGACCTGGGTATCGAGCGCGACGGACCGGCCAAAGGGGCCTTGAAATTACCGTACTTTGCCGCTACGGCCTGGTACCACAAAGCCCTTCCCGCCGATCTGCAAAAGAAGGACCTGACCGACGTGCTGCCTGAAGTGGAAGCGTTCACGATCCAGGAATACCTGCCCGCGCTGGCGTTGGGCGGCTCGCTCACCGACCAGAAACGGAAGGAGATTGCGGCTAAGGTGGCCCGCTATTCGGGGCTGACGGAAACGGCGGTGATGCAGCAAAACCTGGACGTGCCTGCCAACTATTTCTGGAAGGAACTCCTGCGCAGCAAGAGCCAGACGGTAGGCCGGCTGGATTCGCGCTACCTCGGTATGGACAGCAAAGACGCGGGTGTTGCCCCCGATTATAACGCGGAGCTGACCTCCTGGCTGCACTCGTTTACACCCGCCATCAACATGTTCATGCGCGAAGAACTGAACTACAAAACCGACCTTAAATACTACATGTTCGGCCCGACCTTTCCGTGGGACAACAGCAACAACAAGACCGGCGAAAACCTGCGTCAGGCCATGGCCCAGAACCCGTACCTGCACGTGCTGGTACAGTCGGGCTACTACGACGGAGCCTGCGACTACTTCAACGCCAAATACAACATGTGGCAGATGGACGCCAGCGGCAAGCTGAAAGACCGGATCGATTGGGAAGGTTACCGGAGCGGCCACATGATGTACCTCCGCAAGGAAGACCTCGCTACCAGCAACGAGCACCTGCGGAAGTTTATCCAGAAGAGCACGCCCAAAAACAGCGAACCCGCCAAGTATTCGGGAAGCCGGTAGTGTTGAAACAGCCCGTGTAGTTCTGAACAACCACCCTCATGGCGAAGCTCAGGAAAATAGCGGTAACCGTCGTGATGGTGGTTGTTTGGTTTGTCATGTTCGCCATGCTCATACCTATGGAAAGCAGTCGGGGACAGTGGGCGACGGTAGCGATCTGCCTGCTGATCAACGGCGGGCTGGCAGTGCTGTACAGTTGTATCGGCAACCGCCCCGCTACGTTCCGGCAATGGCTAAAGCGATAAAGTAAGGTGAGCTATGGCGCTGTTCAACCACGCTAGGGGTGTCCTGTCAATAGAAAATAGTCTGCTTAGTTAATTCCAGCCCCGTTAGGGGCGGCCCCATAGTTTGTCTACGAATTGGGTCGCCCCTACGAAGCTGAGATGGGATGAACAGGACACCCCAACGGAGTTGATCGTCCGGGTAAAACGTATGATGGCCACTAGGGTATTAAGAATGTTCCCCACAAGGCACGGTAAACGAATAGCTATATGACACGGTACGAACCCGATCGGTTTATCCAGTTCCGGCGGGAACTTCACCAATTTCCCGACCTGTCCGGTCAGGAAGTTGACACGCGCCACCGGATCAAAGCCTTCGTCAGTCAGTTTGCGCCCAGCCGGATGACCGACGTTGCCGGTACCGGACTGCTGCTGCAATACGGCCAGGACGCGCCGGGGCCGGTCACGCTGATCCGGGCCGATATCGACGCCCTGCCGATACAGGAAGTCAACACCTTTGCTCACCGGTCGCAATACGAAGGGGTTTCGCACAAATGCGGTCACGACGGCCACGCGGCTATCCTGGCCCGGCTGGCGTCGCTGCTGGCCGAAAATCCGATTATGAAAGGGCGGGTATACCTGGTATTCCAGCCCGCCGAAGAAACGGGGCAGGGTGCCGCAGCGGTGCTGAACGACCCGGCTTTTGCCGAAATCCGACCTGACCGGGCTTTTGCGCTGCATAATCTGCCGGGCTACGAACAAGGCGTTATTGTCTGTAAACCCGGCCCGTTCACGCCGTCGGTGCTGAGCATGATCGTTACATTTACCGGTTACGTATCGCACTCGGCTGAACCGGAGAACGGACTGAACCCGGCTTACGCTATGGCCGATTTCATGCTGAAGGCCAGACAGGCCCAGCAGCCCGATCCGGCATCCGATGACTTTGCGCTGATCACCCCCGTGTACACCACTATGGGCGAGCGGTCGTACGGCATATCGGCCGGGTACGGCGAAGTACACCTCACGCTCCGAACCCAAAATGCCGGCCGGATGGACGCGCTGACTACCGACCTGCTGGCCATAGTATCGAAGTTGTCGGCAGAGAGCGGTCTTGTTGTTGCGGTTAGCTACACCGATGCTTTCTTTGCCAATGAAAATGACGAAAAAGCCGTTGAACAGATCAGAGCAAGTGCCCGGATGCGCGGGTATGACTTTATCGAAAAGCAGGAGCCGTTCAAATGGGGAGAGGATTTTGGCCTGTTCACCCAAACCTATAAAGGCGCTATGTTTGGCATCGGTAACGGAATCGACTCCCCGGCGCTGCACAACAACGACTATGATTTCAATGATGCCCTGATCGAACCGGCTGCCCGGCTGTTTCTGGATCTGATCGAGCTGGAGCACCAGTAACGCAAAACGCAATGCTTATTTTTTAAGATATAAAGCTCTTCAGGTTTATGTTGTATCCTAGCCGGGCTGGCGTATCCTGGACGGCCACGTCCGGGCGAGAATAAAATCTATTTTTACCCGGACGTGGCCGTCCAGGATACGCCAGCCCGGCCAGGATACAACATAAACCTGAACAAATTTTATTACTCAAATAAAACGATCAACATCATTCCTCTATTTGCTTTGAAAACACTCCGCTATCTGCTGTTGCTGATTCCGTTTAGTGCGGCTGCACAATCGACCCCATCGACCAATCCATACCCGTTCACCCCCGCCCAGGACTCGGTCTACGTGCGTGAGAACTACCAGAAGCTTGAATACATGGTGCCCATGCGCGACGGCACCAAGCTCTTTACGCAGGTCTACGCGCCAAAAGACCAGGCGACCAAACACCCGATTATCATGCAGCGAACGCCCTATAGCTGCCAGCCGTACGGCGTCGACCGCATCCGTCGGCGGGTAGGCCCCAACGCCTTCATGCTGCGCGATAACTACATTGTCGTCTACCAGGATGTGCGGGGACGCTGGGCATCGGAAGGGACGTTCGTGGAAATGACTCCGCATATCGACGCTAAAAAAGGGAAGGCCGACCACGACGAAGCATCGGATACGTATGACACGATCGACTGGCTGCTAAAGAACATTCCTGCCAACAACGGTAACGTGGGGCAGTGGGGAATCAGTTACCCCGGCTTCTACGCGTCGGCGGGCGCGGTTTCGGAGCATCCAGCCCTGAAAGCGTCCTCCCCACAGGCACCTATGGCCGACCTCTGGCGCGACGATGCTTTCCATAATGGCGCATTCATGATCGCGGGCAACTTCTCGTTTTATACCTTTTTTCAGGAACACAAGCAGCCTACGAAGCAAAACCCACCAGCCCTCTTTGAGGTCAACGACCCCGATGGCTATCATTTCTACCTGAACATGGGGCCAACGGCAAATTCGGAAAGCCAGTATTACAAAGGCCGCAACAAGTACTACCACGAAAACTTCGATCACCCCAGCTACGATGACCACTGGAAGAAGCGCAACATTTTGCCGCATCTCAACGGCATCAAACACGCTGTCATGGTCGTGGGCGGCTGGTACGACGAGCAGGACCTGTTCGGTACGTTCAACACCTACAAGGCGATCGAGAAACAGAACCCGGGTATCCAGAATGTCTTCGTTGTGGGACCGTGGGTTCATGGCGGCTGGGCGGGCCCGTCGGGACAGACGCTGGCCGATCTTGACTTCGGCTCGAAAACCGCGCCTTATTATCAGGAAACGATCGAAGCTAAATTTTTCAAACATTACCTCTTCAGCGAACCGAATCGCCAGACCGCCACGCCACTTGACCTGCCCGAAGCTACGTTGTTCGAAACGGGAACCAACCGCTGGCGCACCTTCGATACCTACCCACCCAAGGGAACCGTATCGAAGCAGTTGTTTTTGGGAAGCAACGGAACACTGGGCTTTACACCGTCGGCTACGGGGGCTGCCTTCTCTGAATTTCTGTCGGACCCCGCCCATCCGGTACCGTTTTCCAGCAAGATCAACGATGGCTTTTCGGCAGAGTACATGGTCGAAGATCAGCGGTTTGCCGCGTCCCGGCCCGACGTGCTGACCTTCCAGACCGATGCCCTCACCGAGGACCTGACGCTGGCCGGGCCCATCCTGGCGCAACTCACCGTCTCGACAACCGGCACCGATGCCGACTGGGTCGTGAAAGTCATCGACGTCTACCCGCCCGATGCTCCGCAGGACCCTAAAAAGCCCGACGTAGTGTTTGGAAACTACCAGCAGTTGATCCGAAGCGAGATCATCCGGGGGCGGTATCGCAACAACCCCGGCAAGCCCGAAGCGTTTACACCCAATACCCCCACACCTGTAGCCGTTGAGTTGCAGGACGTGCTGCATACGATCAAAAAGGGCCACCGGCTTATGGTCCAGATCCAGAGTTCGTGCTTCCCGTTCAGCGACCTCAATCCGCAAACGTTCGTGCCCATCTTCAGCGCAAAACCGGCCGATTACCGGAAAGCGAACCATCGGGTATATCACAGTAAGACGGGTGCCAGCTTCCTGAAAGTTGGCGTATTGGCACAGTGATCGATTAGGATCGTATAAACGAGTTAACCCAAAACCATTCATGCGCATTCTATTGACCATTTTAATGGGCCTGCTGCTTGCTAGCCGTATGCAGGCCCAAACTGTACCGACACCCCCAATTTCGGTGACGCCCATCAGCGACAGGGTGTTTGTTCACATAACCTACGGTATGTACGGTGGTAAACCTTACCCATCCAACGGATTGATCATCGACACCAAAGACGGGGTCGTGCTGGTGGACACGGGCTGGGACAGTGATACCAGTACCGATAACACGCGCCAGGTCCTGCAATGGGTCTCTACGAACCTGCACAAGCCGGTTCGACTGTGTATCGTCACCCACGCGCACGATGATCGGGTGGCAGGAATCAGTGAACTCCGCAAGGCGGGTGTGCGCGTTATCAGCACCCCGGCAACCGCCCGGAAGTCCGTTGAGCGGGGTTTCCAGTCGCCCGACGCTATTTTGCCCGGCGACACCACCTTCTCGATTGGTCAGGAATCCATCCGCTGCTTCTTCCCCGGAGAAGGGCATACGAGCGATAACATTGTCGTCTGGCTGCCGAAGCATCAGGTCCTGTTCGGGGGATGTCTGGTGAAGAGTGTAGCTGTTTTTGGCATGGGTAACCTCGCCGACGCCAACGTAAACGCCTGGGCAGGCTCCATCCGGAAGCTGATGAGCCAGTTTGGTACGGCCCGGGTCGTGGTGCCCGGCCATGAGGATGTGAGCGACGCTAAGGCGCTGGAACATACCCTGCAACTGGTAACCAAATACACAGCCGCCAAAAAATGAGTACGACAACCTGCTACGCTAACCGATAATGCCGAAATTTCTTTTAATGGATCACGACGGTGCGATTGACGATCTGTTATCTCAATTGCTCGTGCTGACAATGCCCGATGTCGACCTGATCGGTATTACCGTTACCCCTGCCGACTGCTATATTGAGCCCGCGCTCGAATCGACCTACAAACTGCTCCAGTTAATGGGCCGGGAGGATATTCCGATCGGACGAGGTGATTACAACGGTATCAACGCCTTCCCGAACGAGTGGCGGGCGCGCCCCGAAATCATCAACGCCCTGCCGCTGTTGATCAACCTGCCCCCCTCGCCCGATCCGTATGCCTGCCTGAGCGCCCCGGATCTGATCATTGAGAAACTTTCCGGCGCTGCCGATCAAGTTACCGTTCTGATGACCGGTCCCTGTTCCAACCTGGTGCTGGCCCTGGAGAAAGCACCCGAACTGAAGGGTAAAATTGACGAGGTTATCTGGATGGCGGGGGCGTTTCGGACGCAAGGCAACGTGCAGACGTTTCAGCACGACGGCACGGCCGAATGGAATGTGTTCTGGGACCCGATCAGTTCACAAAAGCTGCTGTCTTACGAGCTACCGTTAACGCTGATTCCGCTGGACGTAACGAACCAGGTGCCGGTAACGAAGGCGTTTCTGTCGCGGCTGGCAACGCAAATCGACTATACATTATCCAACCTGACGGGCCAGCTCTGGGCACTGACGATCGACACCATACCGAGCTACCACTACACCTATTTCATGTGGGATATTCTGGCCACGAGCTATCTGGCTATGCCCGGTCAGTTCACGACCGAAGTGGTAAAAGCAACCGTCAGCACCCGTCCGCCTAATGCCGGACAGACCTGTCTGGATGAATCGGGCTACCCGCTCACCATCGCTACCGGGGTCAATACGACCTATTTTTATGACTATCTGCTGGCGCAATTTAAGCGTTGATTCTAAAGGTGTCGGATCTGGATCCCGACACCTTTAGACAGCACAGGAATCAACGGCACCCCCACATCCACACACTACATTTACTGCTTCGCTTTCATCAGCTTTCGCTTGAAATAATCGGCGGTGGCGGCTCCCATTTTCAGGGCGTTGCTGTGCTTCATCCAGTGGTGGGTATCGTCGACGATGACCAGCGTTTCCATGGCGACGCCCTGCTTGTCGAGCCGCCGGACCAGGTCGGTGCTCTGGTTGAACCGGACGTTCCGGTCGTCGTCGCCATGAATGATCAGTACGGGCGATGTCCAGCTGCTCACCGACGAAACAGGCGAGGCTTCCCATTCAATTTTAGCGGCTTTCTCCAGGTCGGGGACCTTCTCGTAACGGTCGCCCGGTTTATTGCCTTCTCCCGCCTGGCTCCAGTCATGAACACCGTGAATGTCGACCCCGGCCGCAAACAGTTTGGAGTCGCGGGCAAGGGCCAGTGCGGTCAGGTAGCCCCCGTAGGAGCCGCCGTAGATGCCAATTCGGGCGGGATCGACCTGCGTTTGTTTCGTGAGCCACACGGCCGCAGCCCGCACGTCCTGGTACTCCGACGCACCCAGTTCGCCACCGTTGGCGGGTTTGTGAAAGGCATAGCCGTAGCCAATACCCAGGCGGTAGTTCACCGACAGCACCACGAAGCCCTGGCTGGCCAGGTACTGATTCATAGCGTAGGCGTTGGCGTAATAATCCGAGTAGTTCCAGCCCAGCAGCATCTGGCGGGGCGGGCCACCATGCACGTAAATGAGGGCCGGGCTACGCTCTGCCAATTTCTTCGATGAACCACCCGCCGGTTCGAACAACTGACCGTGAACGGTCACGCCATCGGGCGAGGTGAACGTTACCTGTCTGGGCGTAACCAGCTGGCCCTGGGGAAAGCTGGCCGGTATCAGGTTCTGACCCAGTAGTTTGGGCGTGCCTTTGGTGAATGCCATCACGGCGGGCAGGGGCGGGCGTTGTGCCGTTGCGCTGATCAGGGCGATGGTGGCCCCGTCACCTGTTACGACCGGTGTCCATTCGAGTCCGGTTCCGGGCGTGAGCACTTCCATGGTGGCTTTATCGACAGGTACCCGTACGACATGCCGTCGGTCGATGTCCAGCTTGTCGGGGCCGGTGTTGCCGCTGAATAGCAACCATTTGCGATCGTGGCTCATGGTGATATGTTCGGCCATGAACGGCGTGGGCGTCAGCAGGAGGGGAGCGCCCCCCGACGATGCGATGGAGTACAGATGTGGCCAGTTATCCTGGTAGGACAGGAATACGATGCGGTCGTTGGCGGCCCAGTTCAGGTTAAATCCGCCATGGGTGGTGGGTACCGAACCGGCCAGCGTTTTGGGTGCCTGCCAGAGTTGAGCCGCCCTACCTGATACAGCATCGGCCGTCCAGATGGACCACGGGCGGTGTTTAGGTGTTAAAATCGAATCGGGAGCGCCACCGGAACCCTGTGTACGAACAAACACCAGCCGCTTGCCATCGGGCGACCAGCGCGGGGAGCCGTCTTTGGCGAAGGTGGGGGCAATCCAGGTGATGGGGGCCGCTTCGCTGGTGAAAACCCCCACGAAAGCGTGATCCTTTCGGTCGCAGACAAAGGCCAGTTTCGACCCATCGGGCGACCAGGCCAGGGAGCCGTTGGTACCCCGGGCGGTAAACAAAATTTTAGCGGCCGATGATCCGTCGGCAGGTGCTATCCAGACCTGACCAGCTTTGACAAACGCGATCCGGGCTGGCGTGCCCCGGGCTGACGTGCCCCGGGCTGGCGTTCCCCCATCGCTCCCCGGTGAAAAGACGGGCGCATCGCCTTCAGCTATGGCCCTGGGCTCGCCACCCGCAAACGGGACGCTCCATATCTGCACTTTAGGCGGAGTTGGACTCGACAGTGTATTGACGGGTAGCTCATCGTCCCAGTTGGAGCCGTGGTCACCACCGCGAACATAAACGACCCACTTGCCATCATCTGAAATCGACAGGCTGGTCAACTCCTGGCCGTCGTCTTCGGTGTAGTTCGTTAGTTTTCGGGGCGTAAAGTCCGGTCCTTCGGCGACATAGACATTTCGTTTGCCCTGCTCATCAAAGGCCCATGCCAGCTTCGCCCCCTGCGCCGAACTGGTGAGTCCGGTTGGAAAAGGGTAGCTTTTTATTGACTCTAGTGAGAAAGATTGTGCCTGAACGGACAGGCTGGCACAAAGGCCCAATAGTATACATAGTAAACTGATTTTTTTCATAGAGGTACTTAGAGTATGTTTTGGATAGTCTAAAAATGAGAGTCCGTCTTATCTTGTAGTTACCAAGCTCCAAGATCATGAACGAATCGTTTCAAGCACTAACGGACTCTCAATGGCAA